>SLUK01000001.1 GCA_004340125.1 Harryflintia acetispora
ATGTCCCAAAAGTCCCACGCACTACTTTGAATTACTCATTAGAATTTCAAAGGTTCGCTTTTTCATGTTGTTCAATTTTCAAGGTCCTATAGCGTTGGGCATTGCCCGACGCATCCTAAAAACGCTCCGCGTTCTTTTCCGCTTCAAGCAATTTCCTTCGCATTTTGAAAAGCCGTTCTCGGAGCTCTGCTCCTCCTGTCAAGCACTCCGTGCTTGCCAACACGCCTTTTCTTTGGTGTCGGGCCGCGCCCGACGCGTTTCCCGGGCTTTTTAACAAACCCCGCCTCCCGAGGGAGGTAAGTTTTATTATATCACCCCGCTGCCCTTCTTGTCAACCCTTTCCCCTCGCCCTTTCGGGCTCAAGATCACGGCCTCCCGCCGGACAGCTTATTTATATTAGCACAACGCACTATGCGATGTCAAGAGAAATTATACCTTTATTTTTATCTTCTTTTACATTCCCTTTTCTTTTTCCTATTTATATATACTCCCGGAAATGCTCCAAGCAAATTTTTGAAACTTCCCCCTTCCTTTTTCTAAATTCTGTGCTATAATAATAAAAGCCCGTCCGGGAAAAGGCGGGCTGTTATGCGCCCGTAGCTCAGCTGGATAGAGCGTTGGACTCCGACTCCAAAGGCCGCAGATTCGAATTCTGTCGGGCGCACCAAGTCCCGTGCAAACCATGGTTTGCACGGGACTGTTTTCATGAAAGGGGCACGGTCCTATGCAGATAAAAGAAATTTTGGACCCGCAGCGGCGCTTCATGATCTGCAATGACATCCTCCGGGCGCTGCCCGACTGGTTCGGGGTCGAGCAGTCGATCGTCGACTATGTAAACCAGGCGCGCGGCCTCCCCTTCTACGCCGCCTTCGACGGCAGCCAGCCGGTTGGCTTTTTGGCAATCAAGGTGCATAACCGCTATACGGCCGAGGTCTGCGTGATGGGCGTTCTGCCCCGCTACCACCGGCAGGGGATCGGCAAGGCGCTGATGGAGGCCGCCGAACGGTACTGCCGCGGCAACGGCCAGGAGTACCTGAGCGTCAAGACGCTGGACGGCTCGGCCGACTATGAGCCCTACGCGCGCACGCGCAGCTTCTATTACGAGATGGGGTTCGTCCCCCTAGAGGTATTCCCGCTCTTCTGGGACGAGGACAACCCCTGCCTCTTCCTGGTCAAGCACCTCTTATAACGCAGCAAAGCGGCCCGCCGGCAATCCGGCGGACCGCTTTTTTACTTTATGCCAGTTCCTCGAGCGCCTCGGCGGCGACGGCGGCCATCACCTCGAGCCCGGTTTCGATGGCGCCCTCGTCGATGTCGAATTTTGGCGTGTGCGCCGGGGCGATGATCCCGCTTTGCGGGGTGATCCCCAGCCAGAAGTAGGAGCCCGGCACCTCCTGCAGGTAATAGGCCATGTCGTCCCCGGCCATGATGGCGTCGGCGTTAAACACCTTTTCGCTGCCGATGGCCTTGACGGCGGCGGTCTCCAGGATTTTGGTCATACGCATGTCGTTGACCACGCAGGGGTACCCCGCCTTATAGTCCAGCTCGACGGTGCCCCCATACACGGCGGCGATCCCGCTGGCCGTCTCCTCGATGATCTGCGGGATCTGGCGCATGGCCTCGGGGTCGAGGGTGCGCGCGGTGCCGCTGATCTCCACCGTGTTGGCCAGGATGTTGAAGGCCGTTCCGGCGTGGATGGTGCCGAACGAAATGAGCGCGACCTTGACCGGGTCGATCCGCCGGGTCATCGCCACCTCGATGGCGGTGATGATCTCGGCGGCCACCATGATCCCGTCCACCCCCTTGTGCGGGGCCGAGCCGCCCCCGCCCTTGACGTGCAGCGTCAGGGTGAAGGAGTCGGCGCTCGCCAGGAACTGGCCGTAGTGGATCCCGATCTCGCCGGTGCGGTTCTCGGTCGCGTGGTGCAGCCCGAAGACGGCGTCCACCTTGGGGTTTTGCAGCACGCCCTTCTCGATCAGGGTCTTGGCCCCGCCGGGCGGGACCTCCTCGGCCGGCTGGAAGATGAATTTCAGGTTGCCGCGCAGCTCGTCCTTATGCTCACTGTAGTACTTCGCAACCCCCAGCAGGATTGCGGTGTGCATGTCGTGGGCGCAGGCGTGCATGGCGCCCGGGTTCTTGGAGGCGTAGGGCGAGCCGCTGTCCTCCTGCAGCGGGAGCGCGTCGATGTCCGCGCGCAGCGCCACCGTCGGGCCGGGCGACCCGCCGCGCAGCAGCGCCACGGCGCCGCAGATATCCTCCCAGGTGGTGATCTCCACCGGGAGCTTGCGCAGCTCGCTCAGGATGATTTCGGTGGTCTTGTATTCGTGAAACGAGAGCTCGGCGTTCTGGTGCAGCAGGTGCCGCATCTCGGTGGCATATTGCACGAGCTCTTGCGATATTCTCTTCACATGCGTTCCTCCTTACTCGTCAGCGCAGGGCGGCACGGCGTAATCAGCCGCGCCGCCCCCTGCGCCGCATCCGGTTTCGATTCGCTACTTGGCCGCGGGCTCCTGCGCCTTCTTCTTGAGGGTATGCTTAAAGATCAGATAGGCGGGGATGGAGGTGGCCATCAGCAGCAGGCCGTGCAGGATCTGGGTGGGATCGACCATGCAGACCAGGGTGCCGGTGATCAGGATGGTGAGCACCGCGGTGACCGGGTAGCCCCACATCTTGAACGGGCGCTCGGCATCCGGCTTCTTTTTGCGCAGCACGATCAGCGAGAGGGCGACGATACACTCCAGCAGACGGGAGACGAAGGTGCCCATCATGAGCAGGGTCATGAACGAGCCGGTCCACAGGAAGAAGATCGCGACCACGCCGAAGATGATCAGGGTGATGTAAGGGGTATTGAACTTCGGATGGAGCTTGCTGAAGAAACCGAAGAGCATGTTGTCCTTGCTCATGGCGTAGACCACCCGGGGCGGCCCCATGATGGCCCCGTTGAGGGAGCCGAAGATCGAGATCAGCGCGCCCAGGGTGACGATGGCGGCGCCGATCGGTCCAAAGATGGTCATGGCGGCCATGCTCACCGGGGTGTCCGCGCCGGCGAGCTCCTTAAAGCCGACCGCGCCGATGCACGAGAGGTTGAGCAGGACGTTGACCAGGATGACGATCCCCATGCCGAAGATGGTGGCCAGCGGCAGGTTGCGCTTGGGGTTGTCGATCTCTTCGCTCATATAGGCCAGGGTGTAGTAGCCGCCGAAGGCCAGCAGCGCCGGGACGGCCGCGTTCAGGCTGTTGCCCCACTCCACCGTCTCGGTGGTCATCGAGAGGAAATTCCCTCCCTTGAGCACGAACAGCCCGCCGAAGATCACCAGCGCCAGCGCGCCCAGCTTGCCGACGGTGAAGATATTCTGAATCAGGGAGCCGAACTTGACCCCGCACAGGTTGGCGACCATCAGCGCCAGGATGATGACGGTGCCGACAATCCGCTGCCCGGTCACGGTGAGCCCCGGGAAGAAGATCGCCAGGTTGGTGCAGAAGGCGGTCGCCAGCATGGCGATGACCGGCAGGAAGGAGCCGAAGGTCATCGACCAGCCGTAGGCGAAGGCCGGTCCGTCGCCCAGCGCCTCACGGATGAAGACGTAGGCGCCGCCGGCTTTCGGCATCATCGGCGCCAGCTCGGCGTAAACCAGGGCGCAGAGTATGCCGCACGCGCCCGCCGCGACCCAGGCGATGATGGTCGGGCCGATTGATCCCGCGGCGGCGGCCACCTTGCCGGGGGTCATAAAGATTCCCGACCCGATGACCGATCCAACGAGGATCATCATGGCTGAGAACAGGCCCATTTTTTTGTTTGATTTGTTGGACATGATCGTTCCTCCTCTATCAAATTTCCCGGCGCCCCGCCCCAGATTTGCGGACGTGTTGGGGCCGCCCGCTCTGCCGCTGGGCGGGGCGCCGGTTATATACGCTTATCGGCTCAGGCGGTGACGCACTCATGCGCCAAGGCCCCGGCCATCGCCTGCTCGCTGAGCTCCTGCCCAAGGCCGGGCAGCTCGGGCACGGCGCAGTAGCCGTCCACCGGCTGGTAGTCGTGGGTTCCCAGGTCGATGTTCATTTTGCTGCGGTTGATGACGTGGTGCTCATGGATGACGAAATTCGGGATCGACGCCTCCAGATGGAGCGAGGCGGCGATCGAAATCGGGCTGCCGCAGACGTGGATCTGCACCCCGGTGTCGAAGCCGTGCGCCATGTCGCTGATCTTCTTCGCCTCGCTGATCCCGCCGCAGGTGCCGATGTCCGGCTGCACGATCTGGATGGCGTCCTCCTTAAAGTAGTTGATATAATTTTGCCGCGAGAAGATCCGCTCGCCCCCGGCCAGCGGGATGTTCGTCTTCTGGCGGATGGTCTTAAAGGTCTGCAGGCAGAGCGGGGTGGCGACCTCCTCGATGTACATGATCCGGTAGGGCTCGATCAGCCGGCACATCTCCACCGCCGAGACCGCGTCGGTGCGCGCATGGTTTTCCACGATGATGTCCACCCGCTCGCCCACGGCCTTGCGCACCGCCTCGAGCCTCTCGACGATCAGCTTCTGGATGTCATACGGGATCGGGCCGCGCAAAAAGCCCACCCGGCCCCCGTCGGGAGTAAAGGTGATGAAATTGATCTTGATCGCGTCGAAGCCCTCCTCGACCGCCTTGACGCTGGCCTCGACGAGTTCCTCGGTTTTGGCGGCGCGGCCCATGCCATAGCCCCAGCCGAACTGCAGCTGGCTGGCGTAGCAGCGCAGCCCTTCGCGGAACTTCCCGCCCAGGAGCCGATAGAGCGGCACTCCCAGCGCCTTGCCCTTGATGTCCCAGAGCGCGGTGTCGATGGCGCTGATCGCGCCCATCACGACCACCCCGGCCGTCTGGCCCCAGAAGGTCTGGCAGAAGAGCTTGTCGAAGACGACCTCGTGCGCCATCGGGTCCATGCCGATGATGAGCGGCGCGATGTCCTTGATCATGGCGTAGGCCGCGGGCGCGCCGCTGTCAAAGCCGATCGACGCCTCGCCGAACCCCGAAATCCCCTCGTCGGTGTTCACCCGGCAGACGATCGGCCGCCAGGATGTGGTGCCGCAGTCCAGCAAATAGACGTCCACGCTGGTAATGACCATACTGATTCCCTCCCGTTTCGATTCTTATCTCACCGCCGCGCGGCAAAATATCAAAGTCCGCTGCCTGTATACTGGCTGCCCACGATTTTTCGCAGCCCCTCCACGTCGCGGATGACGTAGTGCCGGCTGTCCCGGTCGATCAGCCCCTCCTGCACCATCCGGCGGATGATCTTGTTGATGGTGACCCGCGTGGAGGTGACGAGGTTGGCGATGTTCTGGTGGGTGACCTCCACCCCGATCCGGTAGCCGCCGTCCACCTTTTCGCCGTACATCTCCATGAGGTTTAAGAGCACCTGCGCGCACCGGCTGTAGGTGTCGGTGAAGGCGAGCGACTCGATCCGCCCGGTGAGCAGGTTGAGCTTTTGCGACCAGAGCGCCATCAGGTTGTGGCAGAAGTCGAGGTTCTCCTCGAGCTGGCGGCGGAAGTCGTCGAGCTCCACGCGGTAGAGGGTGGTCTTGCAGATGGCCGTGGCCCGGCAGATGCGCAGCCCCCGCTCATAAAAGTCGGTCTCCCCGAACATCGACCCCTGCTCCATAAACATGAAAATCTGCTCGTTGCCCCCGCAGCCGACCGAGCTCAGGCGCACCCGCCCGCACTTGACGACGTAGACGCAGTCCATCTGCTCGCCCTGCTCGTAAATGATCTCCTCCCGCTCGTAGCTCTCGAGCGACGCCCCGCCGGTCACGCAGTCCCAAAGGTTGATGTTCTGCATGATCCAGGGGGATGAAAGAGGCATTGCGCTCACCGAAACTCCTCCTTTTGAGGTGCGTTCACCCTCATTATAACAAGTTCATTTTCAGGCGGGTATTAAACGGAATACTTTACCCCGTCAAATTACGCCCATACTTTTATTACACTATATACAATTGTCCTTATGTCAACAACACAAATCATGGAAAAATTAGAAAAAGTTCCCGCCCACTTCGCAGCAGGCGGGAACTCCCTTGATAAACTTTACCGCTCCGGATCCAGGGCGAGGGCGCACATCAGGCGCACCCCCACGCGCAGAGCCCGCTCGTCGACGTCGAAGGTGCTGCTGTGCAGCGGCTCGCGGTTGACCCCGTCCGAGGTGCCCAGGTTATAAAAGGTGCCGGGGATGGCGTCGAGATACCCCGAAAAGTCCTCCCCGCCCATCGAAGGGTTCTCCAGCGCGACGACCTGCTCCTCGCCGAGCAGCTCCCGCGCCACCCGCTCGAGCTTCTGGGTGGTGCGCTTATCGTTTACCACCGAGCCGATTGCCTGGGTGATCTTCACCTCGGCCGTAGCGCCGTACATGGCGGCGGTCTCGTTTGCCATCTGCTCGATGGCGGCCAGGGCCCGGCGCTGCAGCTCCTTGTTGTAGGTGCGCATGGTCCCCCACAGCTGCGCCTCGCCGGCCAGGACGTTCCCCGCCTCGCCCGCTATCATCCTGCCGAAGCTGATCACAATCGGCTCGAGCGGGTCGCTCATCCGGCTGACGACGGTCTGCACCGCGTCCACGAAGCGGCAGGCCACCAGCAGCGCGTCCACCCCCTTGTGCGGGTAGGCGGCGTGGCTGGCCTTGCCGGTAAATTTGACGTTCAGCATATCGGCCGAGGCCATGAAATTGCCGCAGCGGCAGCCGATCTGGCCCACCATCAGCTCGTTGGAGACATGCAGCCCGTAGATTTCCCGCACCCCGTCCAGGTGTCCCTCGGCCATTATACGGCGCGCGCCGGTCGGCAGGGTGGGCCCCTCCTCGGCGGGCTGGAAGACCACCAGTGTCTCGCCGGGGAGCCGCCCTTGCAGCCGGTTGAGCACCAGGGCGCTGCCCAGCGCGATGGCCGCGTGGTTGTCGTGCCCGCAGGCGTGCATGCGCCCCTCGATCTCGGATGCGAAGGGCAGCGAGGTCTGTTCCGTCACCGGCAGCGCGTCGATGTCGCCGCGCAGCGCGAGCTTATGGCCGCTCCCCTTCGACGGGATGCGCGCGACCACCCCGCTCTCGGCGCAATGGGTCTTGTGCCCGATCCCGGCTTCGGTCAGTATTTTCGAGATCAGCTCCATCGTCTCAAAGGTCTCAAACCCCAGCTCGGGCCGGCGGTGCAGCTGGCGGCGAAAGGCGATCACCTCGTCCATCACCCCATCGACGGCCTCCTCCAGCAGGGCGGCTAATTTTTCTTCCATCTCGGTCCCTCCCTTTCTCTCAGTCTTCCATGGCCTTCCTGAGCCTCTGCAGCCCCTCCATGAGCGTTTCGCGCGGGCAGCCGGCGTTAAGGCGGATAAAGCCTTCGCCCCCCTGCCCGAAGCCGGCGCCCGGGTCCGGCACGACGTTGCCGCGGTAGAGGCAGCGCTCCATGATCTCCTGTGGGGGACAGCCATAGCCCCGCAGGTCAATCCAGCACAGATAGGTCGCCTCGGGCAGCCGGTAGCGCGCCCGGGGCATTTCCGTCTTTAAAAAATCGTCCACCAGGCGCAGGTTTTCATCCAGATAGTCGAGCGAGCGCTCGTAGTATTCCCGGCAGTCGTTGTAGACCGCCTGCAGCGCGGTGATGGCCAAAGCGTTTGGGTGGAAGATATGTACCTTCATCGACTCCCGCTCCCAGATGCCGCGCAGCCCCTCGTCCTGCAGCAGCACATACCCGATCTGGAATCCCGACACGCTGAAGGTCTTGGAGGGGGTCATGCAGGTGGCGATCAGGGGGCTGCCCGGGAAGAGCTGCTGCACCGGGACGTGGCGCAGCCCCCGGCGCACCAGGTCGCAATGGCTCTCGTCGCTGATGAGGAAGACCCCGTTCTCTTTACAGAGCTCGCCGACGCGGCGCAGCTCGTCCTCCCGCCAGATCCTGCCCACCGGGTTATGGGGGCTGCAAAGGAGCAGGATTTTATTTTCCGGCAGGCGCAGCTGCGCTTCGAGCTGGGTAAGGTTCATCTCGTATCCGCCGTCCTCCCGCGGGATCAGGGGGTTGTTCACCACCCGGCGGCCATTTCGCTCGATCACCTCGGCGAAGGAGTCGTAGACCGGCGGCTGGATAACCACCCCTTCCCCCGGGGCCGAGAGGCCCTGGATCAAAAAGGCGATGGCCGTCATCATGCCGGGGGTGTAGCAGATGTCCCCGTTTGCCACCTCCCAGCCGAAGCGGTAGCGCAGCCAGCCCCGAATCGCGCCGAAGAACTCATCGGTCTTGTGCAGGCTGTAGCCGAAGGTGCGCCGCTCCACCCGCTTTTGCAGCGCCTCGATGAGCGGCGGGTAGGCGGCAAAGTCCATGTCCGCGATCCACATGGGCAGCGCATCGGCGCGCACCCCCTCGGCCACCCGGCCGACAAAATCGTATTTCACCTGGTTGCAGCCGTACCGGTCGATCCTCTCGTCAAATTGATACATCCTCCCGCCGCCTTTCTGATGATAGATTCTATCTCCATTGTAAAATCCGGGCGGCGGATGTCAACCGCGAATTTCTATGGGATGTAAAACGGGATACACCTGAACGTGCAAAAACCCCGGCGCCCTTCTCTTGGAAGGGCGCCGGGGACGGCACGACGGCCGGTCAGAGCGCTTTCATCTCCTGCGCGATCTCATGCGCCAGGTCCTCGGCCTGCGGCACCAGCCCCAGCTTCTCAAAGAAGCCGTGGCGCATGCCGCAGTAGCGCAGGATCCGCACCGGCACCCCCGCCTCGCGCAGCAGGCGGCCGTAGTATTCGTCCTGCACGCGCAGCCCGTCGAACTCCGCGTCCACGATCACCGCCGGGCAGAGCCCATGTGGGTCTGCGAACATCGGGCTGACGGCGGGGCCCTTCGGGTCCTCGCCGTGCTGCAGGTAGTACCCCTCGATTCTGCCCATCGAGGGCTTGCCCTCCTCGGACGGGTGCCCGAGGTCGAGCGAGTCGAGGATGATCTCCCGGTCCTCGTCGCAGACGTCGTAGTCCTCCGCGCTCCAGCGGTAGTCCCCCACCCCTTCGCCGTTAAAAGTGACCACCGGATAGAGCAGGAACTGTTTCTTGAGCAGGCGGCCCCCCTCGTCCCGGTCCCGCAGCGCGCAGAGCGCGGCGAGGTTGCCCCCCGCGCTGTCCCCGCCGACGGCGAGCTTTTCGGGGTCCACCCCGAAGCGGGCGGCATTTTGATGGATGTACCGGATCGCGGCGTAGCAGTCCTCGAGCCCCGCCGGATAGGGGTGCTCGGGCGCCAGGGCGTAGTCGATGTTAAAGACGACGCAGTCGGCGAGCTGCGCCACCAGCCGGCAGCCGCCCTCCAGGTCGAAGGGCGCGCCGCCGATCCAGCCGCCGCCGTGCAGATAGACGAGCCCCGCGCGGCCCTGCCTGCCGACAGGCAGCCGCGGATAGTAGACCCAAATGCCCACCTTGCGCCCCGAGCACTCGATCTCCTCATAGCGGGTGTGGATGGCCACGGTGTTCATGTTCCAGCCGGGGAAGCCCATCTCCAGGCGCTGCTCCTCGAGGGTCATTTCGCTCTCGGGTTTGATTTTGCCCGCCTCGGTCTGGCGGCGGTATTCCTCGGCCGACGCCCGCTCACGCGGGTCCAGCCGCCCGGGGCGGGGCTCGTCCGGGATGGCCTTAATTTCTATCTGCGTGCCGTACATCTCGATGGTGTTTTTTTGGTGGCGCAGGCCGTTTAACAGCTCATGCGGATATTGTACCATGGTGAATCCCCTCCTGCGGATGTGCTTATGCTTCATGTGAACGGAACTCGTTCGGGGTAACCCCGAAGCGCTTTTTAAAGAGCTTGCAGAAATATGAGCTGCTCTCATACCCCAGCTCCTGCGCGATGAGGTGGATCGACTTGCGGGTGGTGGAGAGCAGTACCCGCGCGCGCTCCATGCGCCGCTCGAGCAGGTAGCTTGCGATCGAGACCCCCATCTCCCTTTTGAAGAGCCGGGCGAGGTAATCGGGGCTGAAGAAGAGCGCCTCGGACAGGCTGTGCCGGGTGATGTTGTGCCCCAGGTTCTCCTCGATGTAGTCGCACATCTTCCCGGCGACCGACTTTGCGTTCCCCGCGAGGTCCCCGTAGGCCAGCGAGGTGTCGATCAGATACTCCAGATACTCCTGCATCCCCGCCACCGAGCGCAGCGAGCGCGCGTAGAGCAGGTCGTTTTGCTCGCTCGAAAAGAGCCTGCGCGCCTCGATCTGGCGCGAATAGAGCTTGGAAAAGAGCAGCTGCAGCATATCGAAGCGCAGCTTTTTAAAGTTTTCCCGGCTCACCGCGCCCCGGCGCTCCATCTCGGCGAGGTGCTCCTCCACCGCCCTGTGCAGCTCCTGCGCGTCGTGCCGCTCGAAGAGCAGCCCCAGGCGTTCCTGGTCGGGCGGCAGGTATTCCCCCGCGGGCGGGCGGCACTCGCTGAGCAGGAGCATCTTGCCGCGCACCGTCAGATTGTCCCGGTCCGCTCTCGCGAGCCGCCCCAGCGCGGCGGGGAACTGTACCAGCAAGAAGGGCTCGCAGAGGTATCCGCAGACCTCGCAGGAAAAGTGTTGGCGGTAGCTGGCGATCAGCTTCCTGCCCGCGGCGAGCAGCGCCTCCCGCCGTCCCCGGAAGTCCGAGAGCACCACCAGAAATCCCCCCTCGCCCATGGCTTGGACCGTCTCCACCGAAAAGGGGGCGAAGAGCTCCTTGGCGATGTTCTGGAAGGCGTATTCCCACCGTCCGTCCTCCCAGGAGAGAAGGCCCCAGAGCCTAAAGTAGAGCGCCAGGAACTGCTCCTGCCCGTCATAGGGGAGCTTATATTCCTGTACGCGGCGCAGGATCACCTCCCGGCTCCCCCGCTCGGGCAGCTCGCACAGCCCGCGCCAGAAGTAGTCCCGGATGTTGTCCCGGTTGTCCACCCAGTATTCGCCGTAGGCGCAGTACTCCCCCGCGCGCTCCTCCTGGCGCACCTTCTCGGCGGCCTTGCCGATGATCTGCTGGAGCTTGTCGTATTCGATCGGCTTTAGGAAATACTCGAAGCTGCCCAGCGAGACCGCCCGCTGGGCGTAGCCGAACTGGGCGTAGCTGGTCAGGAAGATGTTTTGCAGCTTCATCCCCTGCCCGTTGACCCACTCCAAAAGGTCCAGCCCGCTCTCGCGGGGCATCTCGATGTCGCTGACCAAGATCTGGACCGGGGTGCTCAAAAGGATGCGCTTGGCCTGCTGGGCGTTCTGGGCGGTGTAAATCCCCTCGATCGGCAGCGCCGACCAGTCGATCCCCTCTTTGATCCCCTCGAGCACGTACCGGTCGTCGTCCACCAGCAGGATGTTCATGGCTGCGCCCCCCTTCCCGCCGCGGGCGGCTTTTGAAGCGGGATCAGGATATCGACCCGGGCGCCGCCCTCCTCCCGGTTGGCGAAGCGGATCGACCCGTGGCCGCCGTAGAGGATTTCCAGCCGCTGGCGGGTGTTGTAGAGCCCGATCCCCCGCCCGTCGGCAAGCCCCGGGCGCCGCCCGCTCTGCAGCAGCGCGAGGATGTCCTCTTCAAATCCGCCGCCGGTGTCCTCCACCCGGATGGAGAGGGCCTCCAGGCCGTCTTCCATCACCCGGCGCAGCCGCACGCGCACGGTGAGCGAGCCCTCCTGGGTGATGTTGTGCTTGATCGAATTTTCCACCAGGGTATGGATGATCAGCGGGGCGATCAACGCTCCGGCGGTGGCCGGGTCCTGCTCGATCAGATAGAAAAACTGCGCGTCGTAGCGGATGCGCTGGATGTCGAGATAGCTCTGCACCAGCGAAAGCTCCTCCTCGATGGGCACCGGCACCATGCCGTTTCGGAACATCGAGCGTAGGTACTTGCAGACCGTCAGCGAGAGGCGCTGGATCTCGCGGTAGTTTTTCGTCTGGGCCATGTTGTAGATGATGTTCATGCAGTTGAGGTAGAAATGCGGCTTGATCTGCAGCTGCATGTAGTCGAACTCGGCGCGCTGGCGGCGCAGGCTCTCCTCATACACCTCGATCTTGAGGTCCTCCACCTGCTCCATCAGACCGTTGAAGACGTCCCCCGCGCTCTCCAGCTCGAGGATGTTCTCCTCCCCGAGCATGGCCCCGCTCTCGTTATAGTCCCGCAGATGCTCCGAAAAACGGCGCACCGGGTCGACGATGGCCCGCTTGACGTAGAGCAGCAGCCAGAGCCCGACCGTCAAGGTCAGCACCGCCGCGAAGGTGAGCAGCAGCAATATGCGGGTGGCATTTTCATAAGCGCCCCAGTTGGTGATCACGCAGTTGACCGAGAAGTCGCCCTTTTTAAAGCCCTCGGGGATGACCAGGCGGTTCTTGATGATCGAAGCGCCCTTCCCCTTCTCGATGGGCAGCGGGAGGTCGCCCGCCTGCTCGCCCCCGGTCAGGATGTTCCCCTCCTCGTCGAGGATGACGAGGAAGCCGTCCTCGGGGCTGCTCCGAAACAGCGGGGAGAGCACCCGCTCGGCGGGCGCCCAGGCGCCGATGATCTGGTTTTGGTAGCGGTAGATTTTGATCAGGTAGTAGCTGCCGCCCTCCTCGAAGACGGTCCAGGTGTTCTTCTCGGCCAGGGCCCCGAGCCCGGGGGAGTGCAGCAGGTCCTTGATGTGCGCGAGCACCGCCTGGAACTGCAAAAACGCCGCCGAATCGCTGCTCGAGGAGATAAAACCGTCCCAGTCCTGCGCCCAGAGGAAGTAGTTATATTCGTTGCCGAAGGAAATGCGCCCCTCGGCGAACCGCTTCTTGAGCCGGTTGGTGGCGTTGATCTCATCGATCACGTCCTCGGGCTGGCGGCGCAGCAGCAGCGCCTGCTCGGAAAAGAGAGTGTTGAGCAGCATGTAGTTTACACTCTCCAGCCGGTTGTCGATCTCGCCCGCGTAGATGTCCATGTTGGCGCGCAGCAGGCTGATGGTCTGCTCGCGGATGTGGCGGATGATCATGAAGCTGATGGTGAAATTGAGCAGCAAAAGCGGTATGTAGACCGCCAGCAGAAGGCGCAGCAGATAGGCAAAGGAGCGCTTGCGCTTCATAGGCTTTTGACCCCTCCCGTTTTTGAGTACAGTTTATCCCTTCACCGCACCCAGGGCAATACCATCCTGGAAATATTTCTGGAGGAAGGGGTAGATGATGATGATCGGGATAATGGCCACAAAGGCGATCGCCATGCGGATCGAGACGGAAGGAATCTTGATGTTCATGCCCGCCGAGCCCAGGGAAGCGCTCGCCAGCACCCGGATGTCCTCCAGGATGCGAAAGAGCATGGTCTGAATCCCGTACTTTTTCTGGTCGCTGATGAAGTACAGGCCGTTGAGCCAGTCGTTCCAGTAGTCCAGCCCCGCGAAGAGCGAGATGGTGACGATGATCGGCTTGCCCAGCGGCAGCACGATCCGCGAGTAGATGGTGAAAATCCCCGCCCCGTCGATCTCGGCCGCCTCGTAGATGGCATCCGGGATGCTGGTGGAAAAGTAACTGCGCATGAGCAGCACATGGATGGCGCAGAGCATGAGGTTGGGCACCAGCAGCCCGAAGAAGGTGTTCTTGACGTGCAGCATGTTGGTGTAGGTCAGGTAGGTGGGCACGAGCCCCCCGTTAAAGAGCATGGTGAAAAAGACGTAGAAGCTCCAGAAGCGCTTGCCGGGCAGCCCCTTCATCGAGAGCGCGAAGGCGAGCATCGAGCCCATCGTGACGTGCAGTGCGGTGCCCACCAGGGTGACCAGGATGGTGGTGCCGTAGGCGCGCATGATCGAACCGCCCTTTTTGAAGAGGTAGCGGTAGGATTCCAGGCTCAGCTTCTTCGGGAAGAAGGAGTAGCCGTGGGCGACCAGCTCGCTCTCGTCGGTGAAAGAGGAGACGACGAGCAGGATAAACGGCAGGATGACGCAGAGCGTCACCAGGATCATGACGATGTGGGACACGGCCTCGAAGGTTTTGTCCCCTCTGGTACGGATCATTTCTCTCCTCCTATCTTAAAACAGCGCGTTCTCGCGGCTGAAGCGGCGCACGATTCCGTTGGAGACGAGCACCAGGATAAAGCCGACGAGCGACTGGTAGAAGCCCGCCGCCGAGGCCATGCCGATGTTGCCGATCTTGAGCAGCGCGCGGTAGACGTAGGTGTCGATGACGTTGGTGACGTCAAAGAGCGCGCCCGAATTCATCGGCACCTGGTAAAACAGGCCGAAGTTCGCATAAAAGACGTGCCCGATGTTGAGCAGCACAATGGTGATGATGGTCGGCATGAGGCAGGGAATGGTGATGCTGCATATCTGCCGCAGCTTGCCCGCGCCGTCGATCTCGGCGGCCTCGTAGAGCGCCCGATCGATCCCGGCGATCCCCGCGATATAGAGGATACACGAGTAGCCCACCGTCTTCCAGGTGTTGACGATAATCAAAATCGCCGGCCAGTACTTCTGCTCGGTGTACCACGCCACCGAATCCATCCCCAGCGGCTCGAGCAGGGACTTGTTGATCAGCCCGTTGTCCACGCTGAGGAAGGCGAAGACGATGTAGCTGACGATGATGATCGAGATCAAAAACGGGAAGAGGATGGCGCTCTGGTAAATCTTCTTGAGCCATTTGTTGCTTACCTCGCAGATAAAGATGGCAAAGGCGATCCCCAGCACCATGTTCACCAGGATAAAGGCGAGGTTGTAGAGCAGGGTGTTGCGGGTGATGACAAAGGCGTCGTTGGTGGCGAAGAGGAATTCAAAGTTTTTGAGCCCCACCCAGGGGCTGAGATAGATCCCGGTATCCACCCGGTACTTCTTGAAAGCCACCACCAGCCCGGTGATGGGGATATAGTTGTTGATGAAAAAGTATACCACGCCCGGCAGCATGAGCAGGTAGGCGGGCGCCCATTTTTTCAGTTTGTTGCGCCGCCGCTGCGCCTTGCGCTCGGGCGGCAGGGTGCTGCTTTGCTTCACCCGTGTCCCCTCCTTCTTTGCGGTTTACTCCGGGGCCCCGCGCGCGTCGCCGCAAGGCGCCTTTCCCGGCCCTGGGGCCCGGATACCGGCCCTCTTCGGCGCTCTCAAGGAGAAAGCTGCAGACTACCTGCAGCTTTCCCTTGAGAGCGCATCGGGCTCCACATTTTTAAACGTATAGGCTTTAGCCCTGTTTTTTCGCCAGCCACGCGTCGAGCTGCTCCTGCTTGGCCTGCATGATCTTCTCAAGCCCTGCCGCATAGAGCTCCTCGTTGAACTTGGGCAGCTCGGTTGCCGGGTCGACCGACCCGCTGCCGAGCGCGTAGACATACTTCTCACGCACCGAATTGAGGGTGGCCAGCTCGGTCTCGAACTCGACGCCGTTGAAGAGGAACCCATAGGCCAGGGACTTCTTCATCGTGCTGTTGTATTCGGTCATCACGTCCCACAGGTCGGCCGGGTTGCCCTCCCAGATTCCCGCCAGGAACTGGTTGGGGATTTCCCAACCGCGGTTCTGATGGTAGCCGACGGTGTCCATGTTGATCCCCTCGGGGAAGGCGATGAGGTTGTTCTCCGCCTTATTGGTGTAGACGAAATGCTTGCCCTCGATCCCCCAGTTCATCAGGTTGTTGAACTCGGCGCTGCCATAGACCCAATCCAGGAACTGCATGGCGCGCTCGGGGTCCTTGGAGTTGTGGGCAATGCTCCAGCCGTCGAGCACGGTGCCCATGTTCTTGATCGGCTCGTCGATGTTGAAGACCACGCACTCGAAGCCGGTGGCCTGCTCGGCCTCGACGTCGCGGTAGGGTTTGACCAGGTCGAAGTCGCAGAACAGGTTGCCCGCGCGCATCTGGGTGGTGCCGCTGTCGGTCGAGGTGGCCAGGTCCTTCTGCACATAGCCGGCCAGGTACCACTCGCGCATGAGCTCAACGCGCTCACGGTATTTGTCCGACTCGTACCAGTTGGAGACGGTGGAGTCGTTGACCGGGTCGAGCAGCACGCCGAACTCGCTGCCCAGGTTGTCGATCGAGCGCCCGTAGTGGATCGACGCCGGGGTGTAGGCGTAGTCGCCGCCGAAGACGGTCATGTCGGGATATTTTTCATGCACCGCCGCGAAGACCGGCGTCAGGTCGGAGAGGGTTTTGAGCTTTTCGGCGTTCTCCCCCACGTCCACGCCGGCGCCGTCGAGGATGTCCTTGCGCATGATGATGCCGCCCGCGTAGTCGCGCTCCTTGTTCATCGGGATGGCGTAGACGAAGTCGCCCATGCTGGCGATCTTCATCTCGTCCCCGTAGACCTCCTTGATGTTTTTGGCATACTTATCCAGCAGGGGGCCCAGGTCCTCGAGATATCCGTTGGCCACGTAGGAGACGACGTTCGACTGCACGCCGAGCGGGCAGACGTCCAGCGCCTCGTTGGAGGAGAGCATGAGCATCAGCTGGTTTTCATAGCTCGAGGGCACGGTGACGATGTTCAGGTTGACGTTCACCTCGGCGAGCGCCAGGTCCTTCATCGCCTGCTCGACCTCGGCCTGGTCGGGATAGTCCCCGCCCACGATGTACATGAAGGTCAGATCATACGGCTCCTCGGCCGCCTCGCCCCCGGCGCCCGCCGCCCCGGAGGAGCCCGCCTGTCCGCCCTCGGGGGCGCTCTCGCCCTTGCTCGAGCAGCCCGCAAAAGCGCTCGCCGCCATGACCGCCGTCAGAAGAAATGCCAGTATCCGTTTTTTCATACCGCTTTTCACTCCTCAAAAAACTGTCGCTGCGTTGACCCCCGGCCGTTCGGGGGTGTCCTTCGCGGGGCGGATCATCAAAATTCACAAATCCATCCGCCCCGATGTTTCAATTATAGGAAAGTCGCCGAAACGGGGCAAGCAAGAAAACGGACCTCTTATATAAAAAATCCGTTCTCTGCGTGCAGGCGTGTGCCGCGAGCGGATTCCCCCTCCGGAAAGCCGGGCAAAATGCCGTCCAAACCCCCGGTTGACATCCCCTTTAAAACCGCGTACAATGTACATTTACAGGCCTGTTTTGGCACTGAAAAATCCGCTTATAAAGGAGGCCCGTCCATGCGCCGCTTCTTCGTGCAGGAGGAGAATGGGATCACCGAGGGCGTCATCTGGAAACAGCTGCTCATCTTCTTTTTCCCCATCCTGTTCGGCACCTTCTTCCAACAGCTCTACAACACGGTGGACGCCGTCATTGTCGGCCGCTTTGTGGGCACCGAGGCGCTGGCCGCGGTCGGCGGCAGCACCAGCGTGCTGATC
Organism: Harryflintia acetispora; assembly: GCA_004340125.1. Lineage (GTDB taxonomy): Bacteria > Bacillota > Clostridia > Oscillospirales > Ruminococcaceae > Harryflintia > Harryflintia acetispora. Next base: position 17,172 of record SLUK01000001.1, read on the forward strand.
AACCTCCTGGTCAACCTCTTCGTCGGGATCTCCTCGGGCACCACGGTGGTGGTGGCCCAGCACTTCGGCGCGCAGAACCACGAGGCGGTCTCGCAGGCGGTACATACCTCCTTCGCGCTGGCCATCGTGGGCGGCGCGGGTCTGACGGTGCTCGGGATCGCGATCGCCCCGGCGGCGCTCGGCGCCATGGGCACTCCCGCCGACACGCTGGAGGGGTCGCTCACCTACATCCGGGTCTACTTTTTGGGGATCATCGCCTCGTTCATCTACAACGTCGGCTCGGGGATCCTGCGCGCGGTGGGCGACACCAAGCGCCCGCTCTACTTTTTGATCGTGGCCTGCCTGTGCAACATCGTTTTGGACGTCGTCTTCGTCGTCTTCCTGCGTCTGGGGGTGCTGGGGGTGGCGATCGCCACCCTGATCTCGCAGATTGTGAGCGCCGTACTGGTGGTCTTCGCGCTGCTCACCTCCACCCAGTCCTTCCATCTGTTTATCAAGCAGATCCGCTTTACCGGCCCCGTGCTGCGGCATGTCCTGAGCGTCGGGCTGCCCGCGGGGATCCAGTCCGATATGTACGCCATTTCGAACATCCTCATCCAGTTTTGCATCAACTCCTTCGGCACCAGCACCGTCGCCGCCTGGGCCGCCTTCGGCAAGGTGGACAGCCTGTACTGGATGATCAGCGGCGCCTTCGGGATCTCGATCACCACCTTCGTGGGGCAGAATTTCGGCGCGCGCAAGTATGATAGAATCAAGCGCAGCGTGCGGGTGTGCCTGGGGATGTCGTTCGGCACCACCGCGCTGATGAGCGTGCTGATGTGCCTGCTCTCCCGCTTCCTGCTGATGATGTTCACCGCCGACAGCGAGGTGCTACGCATCGGGATGGAGATCATGTGGATCCAGGTGCCCTTCTACTTCACCTACGTGTGCATCGAGGTGCTTTCGGGCGCCATCCGCGGGACCGGCGACTCGCTGATCCCCATGCTGATGACCTGTACGGGCATCTGCGTCATGCGGGTGGTCTGGATCTTCTGCGTGCTCCCCTTCAGAAGGGAGCTGAGCACGGTGGTGGCCAGCTATCCCATCACCTGGGCGATCACCTCCCTGCTCTTCATCGCCTACTACCTGCAGGGGGGCTGGCTGCGCCGGCGCATAGCGAAGCAGGGGCCGGCGCATGAATAAGAAAACGCTGACCGGGAACGAGCTCAAGGCCGTCGCCATGATTGCCATGACCGCCGATCACGTCATAAGCATCTTATATCCGGGCTATCCGGCAAACTGGTGGATCGTCCTGCTGCACATCATCGGCAGAATGGCGGCGCCCATCTTTTGGTTTTTTGTCGCCGAAGGCTACCATTACACGCACGACCAAAGAAAATACGCGGCGCGATTGCTCGCCTTCGCGGTTGTGGGGCATTTTGCCTACAATTTCGCCTTCGGCATCCCGTTCATCCCGTTTCAAACCTCCATATTCAATCAGACAAGCGTGATCTGGCCTTTGTTCTGGGGCCTGATCGCCCTCATCATCAATGACAGCGGCAAGCTGAAAAAGTGGCAAAAAACCCTTTTGATTCTGATCATCGCGGTGATCACCTTCTGCTCGGACTGGAGCTGTATCGCCGTACTGGCAATTCTGGAAATTGGAACAAACCGTGGGAATTTTAAAAGGCAGATGCTGGGCATGATGAGCTGGGTAGCGGTCTATGCCGTGGTCTATGCCGTTTTCATCAACCCGCTCTATGGCGCGATTCAGCTGTTCACGGCGCTGACGATCCCCCTGCTGGGCATGTATCATGGAGAACGCGGCAGCTGGAAGGGGATGAAATGGTTTTTCTACGCATATTATCCCCTTCATTTAATTGTCTGCGGATTGATCCGCATAGCGGCGCATGGAAACGTGGGCGTCATGATCGGCGGCCGGTAGCTTTCCCCGCCGGATCACCACCGAAGGAGGCTTCCTGTAATGAACGACTGCACCTTCCGCCTGGTAAGGAGCGAGGACGTCCCGGAAATCCTGTCCATCTATGCGCCGTATGTGCGGGACACGGCGATCACCTTTGAATACGAGCCGCCCTCCCTGGCGGAGTTTCAAAGGCGGGTAGCGGATATTTTTGCCGAATATCCCTACGTCGTCTGCCGGTCCGGGCAGAGGGTGATCGGCTACGCCTACGCCCACCGGCACATGGAGCGGGCGGCGTACCAGTGGAACGCGGAGCTGTCCGTCTACCTCGACCGGGGATTCCACGGGCGCGGGATCGGCAGGCGGCTGTACGAAATCCTGATTGGAATCCTCCGGCTGCAAAATGTGAAAAATGTTTACGGCGGGGTCACCTCCCCCAACGAAAAGAGCGAACGGCTGCACGAAGCCCTCGGCTTTGCAAGGCTGGGGACGTATCACAATGCCGGCTACAAGTGCGGCGGGTGGCACGACGTGTCCTGGTTTGAAAAATCCATCGGCGAACACGGGGATGAGCCCGCCCCCTTCGCCCCCATTCAAACGCTCGACGACGCCCTGATCGAGAAAATATTGAGCGGGCGCGCCTGATCCTTCGCCGGGCCCGCCAGACCCAGCGAAAAGCCGTGGCCGCCCCTCCCTTTGGGAGGGGCGGCCACGGCTTTTATCGGGCTATTTAAACTGGTTGGTGCGCCCGTCGTATTCATAACCGATCCCGCGCAGGGTGTCGCGCAGGCGGCCCTCGTCAATGCCGCACTCCTCGCACAGCGCGCCGAGATTTGGATAATAATCCCGCAGCCTGGTGTTGATCACCCCCAGCAGGATCACCGGATCCTTTGGCAGCTGCATGCGGATCACCTCCCCGTTTTATCCTGTGCCCGCCGGCGGGGTATTATGCTCTAAAACAGGCTCATCTGCCGCCCGAGCTCCAGCGCGCGGCGGCGCACCTCGGCTTTCCCCCGCACGCAGGGCCCGTCGGGCAGGCGGGGTAAAAATTCGGACGGCTCGCCGCTGTAGAGGACGAGCAGCTCGTCCTTCGCCCGGGTCAGCCCCACATAGAAGAGCCGGCGCTCCTCCGCCATATCGCAGTCCTTCCCTTTTAAGGGCAGCAGGTCCTTCTGCGCTCCGCACAGGAAGACCACCGGGAATTCCAAGCCCTTGGCCCCGTGCAGGGTGGAAAGATGCACCGCGTCCGGGGCATAGGCCCGGCCGCCGCTGCGCACCACGTCGCTCTCCCGCCCAAGCGCGAGGTTTAAAAGGAAATCTTCCAGCGTCTCGTAGAGCACCGCCGTGTTCTGCAGCCGCTCGAGCGCGGGATCAAAGATTTCCCGGCTGCGGCACCACAGCTCGAGCAGCGCGTCCGGGCGGCCCTTTCCGATCAGGGGGGCGAAGCGGGCGATCAGCTCCGCCAGGGCGCCCCCCTCCTCCTCGCCCTGCAGCAGGAGCGCCAGGCGCTCGGGGGTTTGCTCGCCCATGCGGTAGCGCCCGATAATCCCGTCGGCGCCCATGCTCTCGGCACGCAGCCAGCCGCGCAGGGACAGCAGGTCGTGCGGTTCCCAAAGGTAGCGCAAAAAGTCCAGCACCCGGCGCACCGGCTGCTCGGCGAGCAGTCCGTCCCGCCCCGCGACGACATAGGGAATCCCCTCCTTTTGCAGGCATTCCTCGATCAAAGCGGCCTGGCGATGGGTGCGGTAGAGCACCCCGATGTCCGAAAAACTGAGGTTCTCCCGGCTCTGTCCCTCCTTGGCGCCGTGCGCCTCGAGCATGTCCACGCCGCCGACCATCCGGCCGATCTCCTTGGCGATAAAGATCGCCTCGGAATAGGGATCCTCGGCCTTTAAAATGCGCACTTGCTCCCCGCTCTGGCGCTGCGGCCAAAGCCCGCGGGGCGGGCCGTCCGCCTCGATGAGCGGCAGTGCCGCGCCGAGAATCTCAGGGGTCGAGCGGTAGTTTTGGCGCAGCCGCACGGTGAGCGCGCCGGGGCGCTCCTGCAAAAAACGCTCGAAGCAGCGCGCCGAGGAGCCGCGGAAGCCGTAGATCGACTGATCCGGGTCCCCGATGGCAAAAATGCTCTTCGATTTCTGCCCCCAGCACTCGATCAGCCGGTACTGGGTGTCGCTGATGTCCTGGAACTCGTCGATCAGCAGATGGGTAAACCGGCTGTGCAGCTTCTTCGCCTGCCGCTCGTCCCCGAAGAGGGCCAGCGCGCGCAGCAGGATGTCGTCGTAATCCATCGCGCCGTACTGCGCGAGCGCGGCACAGTAGTCCTCAAAAACTCCGTCCGGCAGGGCATGCTTTTCCGGAAGGCCGTTTTTGCGCCGCGAGATGGCGTCGAGCAGGTCGCGGGCCTTCCCCTTGATCCCACGCACCCTTAAAATGTCCTCCACGAGGCCGAGCGCGCCGTATTCGTCCACCACCGCCGGGCGCTCAGTCTGTGGGATCAGCCCGAGCGAGATGGAATGGAAGGTGCCGATCTGCAAGGCATTCGCCGCCCGCTTCCCGAGCGTCTTTTGCAGCCGCTGCCGCATCTCCCCGGCCGCCTTGTTGGTAAAGGTGACGGCGGTGATCTCAGAGGGCTTCGCCCCCCGCTGCCCGATCAGCTCAGCCACCCGCCCGACGAGGGTGCGCGTCTTCCCGGTTCCGGGCCCCGCGATCACTGCCACCGCGGGAGCGGCGCTCGCGGCCGCCTCATGCTGCTCGGCGCTGAGCCCCTCGGGCCCCGGCGCTTCCCTGGCTGCCGCTTCCTTTGCCGCCGGGCGCGGCTCCGGCGTGTGCTCCCGTTTCTTTGGGGGCGCGGCGGCCTCCTCCCCGAAAAAGAAGAGCTGGCCGGTGAGCAGGCCGCGCTCGTGCTCGCTGAGGATCTGTACCCGTCCGTACTCCCCGTCGTAGCCGGGCCGCACCTCGACTTGCCCCGCGCGCAGGCGGCGCACCCCCTCGGCGACATAGCCGCCCGCGCACCGCTCGATCTCCCCGATCGGCGTCTCCCTCAGGATCTGAAACTCCGGCCCGAGCTGGCGCAGCAGGTAGTCATATTGCTTTTGCACCCGCACGCTGCCGCTGCCAAGGCCGGTGGAGGCCGCGATCACCTCGGGCAGCGGCACCAGGCTCTCGAAGGGCTTGGCTGCGGCGGGACGGTACCCCTCGGGCCGGTCCGCCAGCTCCTCGACCCGGTGGAGCACCCCCACCGTGATCCTGCTGCCGCAGACCGGGCAGCGCCCGCCCTGCTCGCCGGTCTCGGCCGGGCGCAGGCAGACGCCGCATTTGCGGTGCCCGTCGTAATGGTACTTCCCCTCCTCGGGGAAAAATTCGATGGTGCCGTAAAAGCCCTCGTGCCGCTCGCCGCCGATCGCTTGCCGCAGCGCGGGGTAGCTCATAGGGCAGGTGAGGAGGTTGCATTCCCGCCCGAGCTTTTGCGGAGAGTGGGCGTCCGAATTGGAGACGAGCAGGTAACGGTCCAAAGCACTCAGCCTCCAGTTCATCGGCGGGTCGGAACTGAGCCCCGTCTCGAGCGCATGGATTTCTCCTGTCAGGTCCCCGAAGCATTCCTCGATGGTGTCAAACCCCGAATAGGCCCCAAAGAGGGAGAAGTGCGGCGTCCAGATGTGCGCCGGGATAAAGACTGCCTCGGGGCAGACGTCCAGCGTGATTTCCAACAAGTCCTGGCTGCTCAGCCCCAGGATCGGCCGCCCGTCCGAATGCAGGTTGCCGATCGCCTCCAGCCTGTGCGAGAGGGACGCGGCTGCTTCCAGCGAGGGGAGCAGGATGAGGTTATGGACCTTGCGCACCCGCCCGCCCTGCTTATAGATCGAGCTGATCTCCCCGCTGACGACGAAGCGCGGCTCCTCCCCCTCGCCCGCGACCCCGGCCGGCAGGCGGTATTCCTCCCTCAGGGTATAGAGCCCCTCCTCGGCGGGGCGCAGTTTTTCGTAAAGCTCCGCCCGCCAGCCCGGGTGGGTGAAGTCCCCGGTGCCCAAAAGGTGGATCCCCTTGCGCCGCGCGTGGCGATCCAGCGCCTCGGGCGCACAGTCCCGGCTGGTGGCCCGCGCGTAGTGGGAGTGGATATGTAAATCTGCGATCAGCATTGTCTGGCTCCTTTCTTCCCGGAGTCGGGGCCCATGGGCTTACCGTCCTCCCGGCGGCCCCTTAAGCCTTCCGGGCGTTCATGCGGGCGATGATTTCTGCCACCACTTTTGTCTTGGCGTCGGCATAGTCCTGTACGTATTTCCAGGTTTTTTGGGCAAGCTCCCGCTTGGTGCGCGCGTAGAGGTCCCGGTCGGCAGGGTGGCTTCGCAGCCAGTCGCGAAAGGCGAGCATACGCTCCGCCTCCTCGCAGCCGAGCGAAAACACATGCAGGTTGACCGGAGGATTTGTGCCCTTAAACATCCTATGCCCGTACCAGTCCGGCTCCCGGATCCGGAAGATGTAGCCCGCGCGCTCGAGCAAGCCGGCATAGTCCTCCTCCCTGGCCGCGTTTTCGACCAGCAGCAGGATATCCAGGATCGGCTTCGCGCACAGTCCCGGCACCGACGTGGACCCCACATGTTCGACAGCAAGCGCACGCGGGCCCAGCGCGCCGCGAATTTTCTCCTCCTCGCGCCCGAACCCGGCGGGCCAGCTCTTGTCGTACTCGCACAGGCTGATCTGCCCGTTGTGCACCGTGGCGCCGCCGATGGTGACCTTGTTTAAATACTCCTCCGTGCTCACAGTTGCCCTCCCCCTTATTATGATTTTCCTATCTTCCATCTTAGCACACCGGAGAGCTTCGCACAATGCCGGAGCGCCGCCTTGACAAAAGGGCGGCGCATGATTAAAATGAAGGAAGTGCAAAGGGGCACGCAGGGAAAGCGCAGGCTTTCCGGCGTGCTCCTTTATTTTTTTGAAGGGGCGGGATGGATCGCAAACGCGCCGTGTATGATAACGCGGGAGAGGGGCAAACTTTCGACTATGAAGGCTCCTCCGCTAACCTGGCCGCCCGCAAAACAGCCGATAGAAAGGATTGATGAACCGTGAGCAGATTTTTAATCGACCGCTTTCAGGGGATGGAGGGCTACCAGCTCGGCGAGCAGCCCAAGAACCGGGAGTACATCAAGCTCAACGCCAACGAATCCCCTTTCCCGCCCTCGCCCCTGGTGCTCGCCTCGGTCACCGGGGAGCTCCAGCGCGCCCAGCGCCTCTACCCCGATCCGGCCTGCACCGAAATCCGCCGGGAGGTCGCAAGGCTCTACGGTCTGCCGATGGAAAAGATCTTTTGCGACGCGGGGTCGGATGTGATCCTCGGTTACGCCATCCAGGCCTTCGGCGGCAGGGGGTGCCCCGTCTGCTTCCCGGACGTGACCTACAACTTTTATAAGGTTTGCTGCCGCACCTTCGGCGTTCCCTTTCACGAGGTGCCGCTACGCGAGGACTTTCAGCTCGCGGTCGAAGACTACCGGGGGCGCAGGGGCTGCGTCTTTATCCCCAATCCCAACGCCCCCACCGGCCTGACGCTGACCCTGGAGCAGATTGAGCGGCTGCTCGCGCAGGATCGCGACCGCCTGGTGCTGATCGACGAGGCCTACGTCGATTACGGCAACGAGAGCTGCATCCCCCTCACCGTGCAATATGACAACCTTCTGGTGGTGCACACCCTCTCCAAGGCATATTCCCTGGCGGGCGCGCGCGTCGGCTTCGCGGTGGGCAGCGAAGCGGTGATCAAAGACCTTAACGCGCTCAAGGATTCCTTCAACCCAGACAGCATTTCCACCCTCTCTCATGCGGCGGGGGCCGCCGCGCTGCGGGACCAGGCGTATATGCGCCGGTGCGTGGGCGCTGTGATGGAGACCCGCGACTGGCTCAAAGAGGAGCTGCGTGCGCTCGGGTTCACCCTGACCGACTCGCACACCAGCTTCCTGCTCGCCTCCCCCAAGGGGATCAGCGCGCCGGAGTACGCCAAAAAATTGCGCGAGCGGGGGATCCTCATCCGCTACTACCCCCAGCCGAGGATCGATGGCTACGTGCGCATCTCGATCGGCAGCCGGGAGCAGATGGAGCACTTTTTACAGGCTACCAAAGAAATCCTCGCCGCGCTCTGACGGCAGGCCGGGGAAACCCCTTGATAGGGTTTCCCCACGCAAAAACCTCCCACAGGGAGCTTTTTGCTCCCCTTCCTGATCTTTGGGAGGATTTGCGGCCGCGGGTGTCAGTACCCCGGAAAAGACCGCGGGCTCCGCCCGCACCCGCTCAAGGGTTGTAAACCCTTGAGAATCCCAATCTTTTTTGAAGAGAGGGGCCCGACGTCTTAAAAGACGTCCGGGGAAGCGGCAGAGCTTTTCGGAATGAAAATTTTTTTCAGGTCCGAGAGGCGCGCCGCTCGCAGAGCGGGCATGCGCCCAACTGCCCTCTTTGGACTCCAAAGTCCGGATTGCGGAAAAGCGCGGTGGAAATTCCACCGCGCTTTTTTGTGCGCAGCGTAAAGTGCCGTATTGTAAATGCTGATCGACCAAATGCGGGCTGGAAATTGCCGCCTCGCATACCGGTTTCCCGCGCGAATTGGGAGCGGCAGCCTGCCGCCCTTTTTCACAGTGGGGACACAATTTCTTTGGGGCGAGTTTACAAGTGCCCGCCCAAGCTGGTATAGTATAGGCATGAGAGATCAAAGATAAATGAGGAGACGTTATGTCACTGTTTACATGCAACTTTTTCAGCAAAATCCTGATGACCCCCACCCGGGTCAACGTCTGCCTGCCCTCGCCGGGCAGCAGCGAAACGCTGACGCAAAGCCTCGATATGCTCTACGCCAAAAGGGAGCCCCTCCGGGCGCTCTACCTGCTGCACGGGATGAACGGGGACGAAAGCGCCTGGCTGCGCAAGACCAACGTCGAGCGCTACGCCCAGCGCCACAATCTCGCGCTCATCATGCCGCACGGGGAGAACGGCTTTTACATTGACATGGCGCACGGCGCGCAGTGGTTTACTTATCTCACCGAGGAGCTCCCCCGCTTTATCGGCGCCTCCTTCCCGGTGTCCTCCCGGCGGGAGGACACCTACATCGCCGGGCTTTCGATGGGCGGCTACGGCGCCTTCAAGGCGGCGATGACCTATCCGCAGCGCTACGCCGCCTTCGGCTCCTTCTCGGGAGCGCTCGACATCGAGGCGGTGGCCGCCGCCGCAAAGGGGCAGGGGCTCGAGCGCCAGGCACAGGACGTCTTTGGCGGGAAGCCCATCGCCGGGAGCGAAAACGACCTCTTCGCGCTGACCGGGCGGGCGATGGCGTCCGGGAATAAACTCCCGCGCGCCTACCTGTCCTGCGGGGACGCGGACGAGGCCTGCTACTCGATGAACCTCAAGATGCGCTCCTTTTTGCTGGAGCGCTCCTACCCCCTCACCTGGTGCAAGGTGCCGGGCGGGCGGCACGACTGGGACGTATGGGAGGCGCAGATCCAGCGCTTCCTCGACTGGCTGGACCAATAAGGAGACGATATGCAACTGGACAAACAGACCTTTCAGCGGCTGCTGCTGTTGGTGGCCTTCGGAGTGGGGCTCTACTGGGGGCTGCAAAACCTCGACGACCTCGGCGCCTTTCTCGGGGTGCTGCTGGGGCTGGTCATGCCCTTCCTCATCGGCGGATGCGTGGCCTTCATCCTCAACGTGCCGATGCGCGCCCTCGAACGGGCGCTCTTTGCGCGGTATGAAAAATCCAAATCGCGCCCCGGCCGGATCGCCTACAAGCTGCGCCGGCCGCTGAGCCTGGTACTCACCATCCTGCTGGTGCTGGGCGTCATCGCGGTGGTGCTCTTCCTCATCCTGCCCGAGGTGGGGCGCAGCCTCGGCATGCTCGCGGCGAATATCCCACCCTTCATCGAGCGGGCGACACAGCTCCTGCAGCAGTATTCCGACCAGGTCCCCCTGATTTCCTCCTGGCTCTCGTCGCTCGAGCTGGACTGGTCGGGAATCGTCAAAAGCACCTGGGATTTCCTGCAAAACGGGGCGGGCACCCTGCTCGGCTCGGTGATGGGCGCGGCGATGTCCATCCTGGGCGGGCTGCTCACCGCCGTATTGGCGGCCGTCTTCTCGGTCTATATCCTGCTGCAAAAGGAAAAGCTGGGCGCGCAGTGCAAAAAGCTGCTCTACGCCTTCCTGCCGCAGGAGCGCGCCGGCCAGGCCCTTTCGATCGCGGCGCTCTCGAGCCGCACCTTCGCCAGCTTCCTCTCGGGGCAGTGCCTTGAGGCGGTGATTTTGGGCTGCCTCTTCTTCATCGCAATGAGCGTGCTGCGCTTCCCCTATGCGCTGATGATCAGCGTGCTGGTGGGCTTTACCGCGCTGATCCCCCTCTTCGGGGCCTTCATCGGCTGCGCGGTGGGCGCGTTCATGATTTTGATCATCGACCCCATGCGCGCGCTCTGGTTCGTCATTCTCTTCTTGGTACTCCAGCAGATCGAGGGGAACCTCATCTATCCCAAGGTGGTGGGCGGCTCGGTCGGGCTGCCCTCGATCTGGGTGCTGGTGGCGGTGACCATCGGCGGCAGCACCATGGGGATCGCGGGGATGTTGCTCTTCATCCCGCTGTGCTCGGTGCTCTACGCGCTGCTGCGCAGGACGGTCTATGAGCGGCTGCAAAAGAAGGAGGTCCCGCCCGGGGAATGGGAGTCCCCTCCGGGCAGCGGGACAAAGTGACGGGAAATCCCAACAATAATTGTGGAACCCGGTAGCTGTTCAAACCGGGGCGAAAGGTGTAAAATAAAGGAAAAGGGCCTTTGCCCCCGATCAGGAGGAGTTTTGCACCTTGGCGGTCTGACAACCGCCATTTCGGCAAAGCCGAAGCCGGCGCGGCTCCCAGGAAAGGAATGGTCATAACAATGCTCGAACATGTGGACCTGCAACGAAAGATGACGAAGGTGGAATACCGCATGGACACCGACGTGCTCAAACGGGAGCTCGCCCTGCTGCAGCACACCCTCAAGGACAAGGGCCTCCCGGTGATCGTCCTGTTCGAGGGATGGGGCGCCGCGGGGAAGGGCAGCCTCATATCGGACATGATTCTCACGCTGGACCCGCGCAGCTATAAGGTGTTTTCCACCGTCTCCCCCACCGCCGAGGAGCGGCGCCGCCCCTGGCTGTGGCGGCACTGGTGCAGGATCCCCGAGCGCGGGCGGATCGCGGTGTTCGACCGCAGCTGGTATCCCGAAACCTCGATCGAGAGGATCGAGGGGAACCTCAGCGAGGCGCAGGCCAAGCGGCGGCTGGAGAGCGTCAACCGCTTTGAGCGGCAGCTGACCGACGACGGATACCTGGTGATCAAGTTCTTTCTGCACATCTCGCAGAAGGAGCAGAAAAAGCGGCTCAAAAAGCTCTCCGAGTCCAAGGAGACCCAGTGGCGCGCCACCAGGCAGGACTGGGAGCGCAACGAAAAATACGAGGAATATTATAAGGTTTTCGACGAGATGCTCGAGGCCACCGACACCGAGTGCGCCCCCTGGCACCTCATCGGCTGCACCGACCGGCGCAGCGCGCTGAGCGAGGTCTACCACATCATGGTGGACTCGATCCGCCAGGCGCTGGCCGAGGGGGAGGAGAGGAAGGCGGCCGCGCCCAAGCAGGACGGAAAGATCGACCCCGGCCCCTTCTCGCTGGTGAAAATCCCCAGTCTGCGCGAGGTCAGCCTCGACAAGACGGCGCCGGAAAACTACAAGGAGCTGCTGAAGGAAAAGCAGGAGCACCTGCGCGCCATCCACAACCGCCTCTACTTACAGAAAGTCCCGGTGGTCATCGTCTACGAAGGCTGGGACGCCGCCGGCAAGGGCGGGAACATCAAGCGCCTGGCCGCGGCGCTCGACCCGCGCGGCTACGAGGTGGTCCCCATCGCCGCGCCCACCCCGACCGAGCTCAGTCACCACTACCTCTGGCGGTTCTGGGAGGGGGTGCCCAAGGACGGGCACGTCGCCATCTTCGACCGCAGCTGGTACGGCCGGCTGATGGTCGAGCGGATCGAGGGCTTCTGCACGCCGGAAGAGTGGCACCGGGCTTACCGGGAGATCAACGAATTTGAAAAGGAGCTCTTCGACCGGGGCGCGATCCTCTTAAAATTCTGGATCCACATCGACAAGGACGAGCAGCTGCGCCGCTTCAACGACCGGGAGAACACCCCCGAGAAGCGCTGGAAGATCACCGACGAGGACTGGCGCAACCGCGAAAAGTGGGACCAGTACGAGATCGCGGTGGACGACATGCTGCGCTACACCTCCACCGACTTCGCCCCCTGGACCATCGTGGAGTCCCAGGACAAGAAGCTCGCCCGGCTCAAGACCCTGGATACCGTGATCGCCGCGGCGGAAAACCGGCTGTAAACCGCTATATAAGAAATAAGGGCTGGAACCCCCCCGGGGTTCCAGCCCTTTTATTTTGAATAGACCGGGAGCGCTACCGCTTGCGCGCCCTGCCGCCCAGCCGGTCGAGCAGGCCGCGCAGCCGGCCGCCGAAGGCCTGCGGCTGGCCCTCCTCCTCAAAGGGGGCGGCGAAGTACTCCTGCAGGTATATCTGGCTCTCCAGCGCCGCCTCGTCCCCTGTGCGCGGGGGCTTGACGTAGCTCCCGTCCGGGAGCATATCCCAGGCCTTGACGTTGTCCCGCCGGAACGCGTCGAGGATTTCCAGTACCCGCGCGCGCAGGTCGGGGGAGCGCACCCCGGCAAAAACCTCCACCCGCCGGTGGGTGTTGCGGTTGAGTAGGTCGCCCGACCCGATATAGATCTGCTGCCGGGACCCCCTGCCGAAGACGAAGATGCGCGAGTGCTCGAGATACCGGCCCACCACGCTGCGAACTGTCAGGAGGTCGGTGTAGCCCTCCACCCCCGGGCGGATGCAGCAGATCCCGCGGATGAACAGCTCGATCTGCACCCCGGCTCTTGAGGCCTCGACGAGCTTCTCCATGACCTCCATGCAGTTGAGGGAATTGACCTTGATCCCGACGTAGCCCTCGCCCCCCGCCTTCTGGATGGCGATCTCCTCGTCGATGGCGCAGAGCACCTTGTCGAGGTAGCAGTTCGGCGCGGCCCAGAGGGTGCGGGTGCGCTCGACCGTCTCGCCCATGCACAGGGCGCCGAAGATGTCGTTTGCGTCCTGCCCGACCGTCTCGTCCGAGGTGATCAGGCACAGGTCGGTGTACAGCTCGGCGGTCTTTTCGTTGTAGTTTCCGGTGCCAATCTGGGTCAGGTGGACGATCTTGCCGTGCACCTTGCGGGTGATGAGACAGAGCTTGGCGTGCACCTTGTAGTCGCTGAGCCCATAGATCACGGTGCACCCGGCGTCCTCGAGGAGCTTGGCGTAGTCGATGTTGCTCTGCTCGTCGAAGCGCGCGCGCAGCTCAAGCACACAGAGCACCTCCTTGCCCCGCTCGGCCGCCGCGCAGAGCGCCGAGGCGATCCGGCTGCGGTTAGCCAGGCGGTAGAGGGAAATCTTGATCGAAACCACCGTCGGGTCCTCCGCCGCGGCGTAGAGCAGGTCGATGAAGGGCTTCATGCTCTGGAAGGGGTAAGAGAGCAGCACGTCGTGCTCGGTACAGTATTTGATGGCGTCCCGCTTGGAAAAATCGATCGGCAGCGAGGGGCGCAGCTCGCGAAAGCTCAGGTCCTTGCGGGAGAGATTGAGGTTCCCCGGCAGCGAGAAGCCGAAGGAGAAGTCCAGCGGAATCCCGCTGACCATGATGTGGTCGGACGCGATCCCCAGCCGCTTGCACAGATGCCGGCGCAGCCGCTCGCTGGGGGCCTGCGCCAGCTGGGCGCGCACGATCGAGAGGCGCCGGCGCTTTTTTAAGAGCTCCTGCATGATCCCGCGGAAGTCCACGTCGTAGTCGAACAGCCCCTCGTTGACCGAGATGTCGGCGTTGCGGGTGACCCGCAGGATGTTCTTCTCCACGATCTCATACTTCGAGTAGAGCTTCTGCGCGAAGTGGCAGACGATGTCGGCGGTGAAGACCACCTTCTGGCGGTTGTCCACGCTGAACACAAAATACTGCGGCAGGTGGGAGACCGGGACGATCCCCAGCTTGATCACCTCATCCTTGGCGGCGAACAGGGAGATGACGTATTGCTCCTTGCTCTTCAAAAAGGGGAAGGGGTGGTGCCGGTCGATGATCTGCGGGGAGAGCAGGGGCAGGATGTCCTCCAAAAAATACTTCTGGGCGATCAGCTCCTCGACCTGGTTGATCCTGTGCACGTCAACCAGGTCCACCCCCAGCTCCTTGAGCTGCTGGCGGATCACCCCATAGGCGCTCTCGCACAGCGGCGCGAAGGAGGCCACCTTCTCGATGATGGCTGCAATCTGCTCGTCGGCGTTCATCCCGGTCTTGTCGTCCGTCTTCTGCGCGTCGAGCAGGCTCTGGTCGGTCAGCGACCCGACCCGCACCATGAAAAATTCGTCGAGGTTGGAAAAATAGATCGCCTCGAACTTCAGCCGCTCGAAGAGGGGGACCGCGTCGTCGAGCGACTCGAGCAGCACCCGCTTGTTGAATTCCAGCCAGCTGAGCTCCCGGTTGACAAAAAGGGATTTGGGCAATGCCGTACCCATCATATCGTCCAATAGAAAAGCCTCCCCTGCGCCTGGCGCAACCGTGTTACCAGTATTATACCAGCATCCCTGTCCGGGAACAAGCGCTCACGGGCCGTTTTCGCCGGAGATTTCCCAAGCGGGCGTAAGCGAAAGAACCCCTACACTTTTTCAGTGTAGGGATTCTCCGGCTTGAATTGCATTGTGCCAAGAAGGCATACTGCTCTAAAGGGTCACAACCGGGGCCGGCAAAATATGATGCCAAGAACCATGCACAAAATGCCAACCCCTAATGTAATAGATGGGATTATGATGCCAGCTATGCTGGAAGACCAGCTCAAATAGTCGGCCTCAGCAGACCAGCGCACCATCATTGTATCACCTATGTCATATTGTTTGTAGGTTTCGTAATCCATTCCAACATTGGATGTCTTTCTCATTTCTCTGTTATCAAATTTGAAAGAAAACACTGGATAATAGCTGGTTTCCCGCTGCTGATGTCCCATAGAATCTTCAGCGGTAGTATAAGATTCTTCCCAATCTACAATAAGGCCCTCTATATCCACACCATTTTTGCGCAATTGCACCTCATACATCAGAAAAATTCCGCCGATTGCACCAACAAAAAGACCCATAAAAATAAGCACTATCATCAGGCCAATGGAACCCCTTTTTTTCATTTCCTTCACCACCTTTTTGAGGAGATTGTATCAATAATCTCATTTTCGCCTAAGGTGACTTGCAACCTTACTATATACTATCATATCGGCTTGTTCTTCTCAAGGCCATCTGGCAGAATCACACGCTATCTTCAATAAGGATACAAACAGATTCTTCTTCCTTTTTTTGGCCCGTTATAGTATAATTGTGTTATGCAGCTGAACGCTATCCCAGTGTCAAAAAGGAGGACATCATGAAGAAGTCCAAGGTCTATTTTACCAACCTTCGCACCCGCGAAGGGCACAATCTCCTGCAGAAGCTGGAGCAACTCGTCAAGGAGGCGGGGATCGAGCAGATCGACTTTGAAAACAAATTTACCGCTATCAAAATCCATTTTGGCGAGATCGGCAACCTTGCCTATCTGCGCCCGAACTATTCCCGGGTTCTGGTGGACCTTGTCAAGGCGCATGGCGGAAAGCCCTTCCTCACCGATTGCAACACCCTCTACGTCGGCCAGCGCAAGAACGCGCTGGACCACATGGACACCGCCTATCAAAACGGCTATAACCCCTTTGCCACCGGCTGTCACGTCATCATTGCCGACGGGCTCAAGGGAACCGACGAGGAGTTGGTGCCAATCAGTGGCGAATATGTCAAGGAGGCCAAGATCGGCCGGGCGATCATGGACGCGGATGTGTTCATCTCGCTGAACCACTTTAAGGGCCACGAGGCGACCGGTTTCGGCGGCGCGCTCAAAAATATCGGGATGGGCTGCGGCTCCCGCGCGGGCAAGATGGAGATGCACTCCTCCGAAAAGCCCTTCGTGGACCGGGAGCTCTGCATCTCCTGCGGCGCCTGCAAAAAGAGCTGCGCGCACGATGCCATCTCCTTCCCGCAGAAGAAGGCCCAGATCGACCACGACAGGTGCGTGGGCTGCGGAAGGTGTATCGGTGTCTGCCCGGCCGACGCGGTACAGCCGATGAACGACGAGACCAACGACATTCTCAACAAGAAGATCGCCGAATACACCCTCGCGGTGCTCAAGGGCCGTCCGAACTTCCATGTCAGCCTGGTCATCGACGTTTCCCCCTTCTGCGACTGCTATGAGCTCAACGACCTGCCGATCATCCCGGACGTGGGGATACTCGCCTCCTTCGACCCGGTGGCGCTCGACCGCGCCTGCGTGGACCTGTGCAACCAGCAGCCGGTGATCGAGGGGAGCTACTTGGGGGAACGCCCGCACGAGCACGACCGCTTCTGCTGCACCCATCCCGAGACCAACTGGCAGGTGGGGCTGGACTACGCCGAGCAGATCGGTCTGGGCACCCAGGACTACGAGCTGATCGAAATCTAATGTGCAAAAAGAAGCGCCGGAAACTCCGGCGCTTCTTTTCATGAGTGCTTAATCCTTTTCGTTTTCCAGCTGCAGGCTAAGCTGGCGCACTATTTCGGGCGGGAATTGGGAGCGCGCGCAGGTCTCCTCCACGCTCAGTCCCATCCTGAGAAAGCGCTTGACGACGAATTCCATGCTCTCGCCGATCTCGACGATGTGTTTGTCCAGGTCATAAAACCGGAAGGTCCTCTGGCCCCAGGGACATTCCTGCAACCCGTGCAGCAGCTCGATCCCGGGATAAGCCTTCACCTTCTCAAAAATCTTTTCGATCTCGTCCTCCTCGAAGTAGATCTCGGTGTTGTGGGAGCGGACCACCCGGCTGGCCGGGTCGAGCCCCACCAGCTCGCAAAAGCCCTCCTGAAACGTGAGTCCCCGCTCGAAGGACAGATTGGTGCCAAAGTCGAACATTACCTTCTGGCCCAGCACCTCTTCATAAAACTTACGTGCGCGGCGAATGTCCTCCACCGCGAACAACGCACCCTGATACAGCATATCTCTACCATTCCTTTCCCGGAAGCGATCAGCCTCCCCTTTATCATTAGGATACCCCAAATTGGGAACCCGGAATTGTAAAAAAGCGACACGCAAGCAAAAAAGGGCGTTCCGGCTTGCCGGAACGCCCTTTTTAATATCTAGTCCTCGATGATCATATGGTTGTTGATCAGGTCGGCCAGCGCGCTGTGGTTGTTGTCTGCCACCACCAGCTGGGCCTGGGCCTTGATGTCATCCGGGGCGTTGGCCGGGGCCACGCCGAAGCCGGATTCCAGGATCATGCTCAGGTCGTTGTAGAAGTCCCCGATGACCGCCATATCCTCCAGCTTGTAACCGAGGTTGTCCGCGATCCACTTAAGGGTGTCCCCCTTGGAGATGTCCGCCGGCAGGATTTCGAGGTAATAGGGCGCGGAAAAGACGCAGGAGAACCCGTCGCTGCCGATTTCCTCGGCGATGGCCCGTTCAACCTCTTTGAGCTGGGCATTCTCGCCGTAGACCAGCAGCTTCATGCAGTCCCGGCTGCGCTCCTCGAAGGAGCGGTAGACGTGCTCCTGCTTCTCGTTGGTGATGTAGTGGTCGATCACGCAGTCGCGGTTGAGCAGTTGAATCGGCCCTTCGCAGTAAACCTCGACGCAGGCGGTCGGGCAGACGCGGATCGCCAGCCTCCCCAGCCGTTCGACCAGGTCGTAGTCAAGGCAGTTCTGGTGCAGGAATTTCTTCCCCTCGAAGTCGTAAACGGCGGCGCCGTTGTAGAGGATGGAGGGCATGTTGAGCGGAGCGCCCTTCAGCAGGGGCTTGGCGATGAGCTCACTTCTCCCGGTGGCGACGGCGAACTTCCCTCCCGCGTCGATATACCGCTTGATGGCGGCGACATTCTCATCCGAGATATCCTTGGTGTCGGTCAGCAGGGTTCCGTCCATGTCGGCGTACAAATAGGGTTTGAGCAGCTTGCTCATTGGTACCAGCCCTTTCCTCGATAAATTTCAGTCCGTGTTTTATTATACGACACCGCCCGCCTTCTTTCAATCCGTAGATTGACCAATTGTAAGGGGGCCCGGGCGCTTGCTTTGTATGGATTATCACGCTATAATATTTGAATGACCTCCCGGCGCTCGCCGGGAGGAATTGTATCAACATTGCGAGGTGCCGACACCCATGTCCAACAGCAATTCGCTCCTCACCCTGCGCAAGGGGCTTTACGACGGGCTGCCCATCTGCCTGGGATACCTGTCCGTCTCCTTCACCTTCGGCATGATGGCGACCGAGAACGGACTGCCCGCCTGGGTCGCGCTGCTGATCTCCATGACCAACCTGACCTCGGCCGGGCAGTTTGCAGGCCTTGCGCTGATCGTTTCGGGCGGTCTATATCTGGAAGTCGCCGTGACCACCTTTGTGATCAACATCCGCTATATGCTCATGTCCCTCTCCCTCTCGCAGAAGCTCGACCCCAGGATGAGCACCTGGAAGCGCTGCGTGCTGGCCTTCGGCAACACCGACGAAATTTTCGCGGTGGCCATGCAGCAGCAAGGGGAGGTAAACGCCCAATACCTCACCGGGTTGATCCTGACCCCCTATTTCGGCTGGGCGGCGGGCACCCTGCTGGGCGCGACCGCCACCGGCTTTCTGCCCGCTTCGGTGCGCAGCGCGCTGGGGATCGCCATCTATGGGATGTTTCTCGCCATCATCGTGCCTCCGGCGCGAAAGCTGCGCCCGGTGGCCGTCACCGTCGCGCTGGCAGCGGCAGTCAGCTGCGTGTTCCGCTACACCCCGCTGCTGCGAAACCTTTCCGCCGGCTGGGTGATCATCATCTGTGCCCTGATCGCCGCGGGCTTCGCGGCGTTGCGCTACCCGGTGGACGACGCCGAGGGAGAGGAGGGCGCCTCATGAATCTCACAAGAGTGCTGGTCTGCGTCGCCATCATGGCGGGTGTAACCTATCTGGTGCGCATGCTGCCGCTGGCGATTTTTCGTAAAAAGATCCGCAACCGATTTGTCATCTCGTTTCTCTCCTACGTGCCCTACGCGGTGCTTGCGGCGATGACTTTACCAGACATCCTATACTCCACCGCCTCCATGCTCTCCGCGCTGGCGGGTCTGATTACCGCAGTGCTCCTGGCCCAACGGGGAAAGGGATTGCTGACCGTTGCACTGGGCGCAGTGGCGATGGTTTTCCTCGCTGAGCGCCTGCTCCCATTGGCGGGATTATTAAATATGTAAGCAGCGTAAAAAAGAGTTCCAAGGGGGCGACGCCTCCTTGGCGGGTGCGGGCGGAGCCCGCGACCTTTCCTGGGTCGCTGGCACTTGCGGCTACAAATCCTCTTAAAGATCAGGAAGGGGAGCAAAAAGCTCCCAGTGGGAGGTTTTTGCGTGGGGGAACCCTATCAAGGGGTTCCCCCAAAAGCGGCGGGCTGCCGCTCCCGATTCGCGGCGGCGGGGCGCCGCTTGCCTATTCGCGGCGGCGGGGCGTCGCTGCCTATTCGCGGCGGCGAGGCGCCGCTGCCTATTCGCGGCGGCGAGGCGCCGCTGCCTATTCGCGGCGGCGAGGCGCCGCTACCTATTCGCGGCGGCGAGGCGCCGCTACCTATTCGCGGCGGCGAGGCGCCGCTACCTATTCGCGCTCTCTACTTTCGTGGAGGGCGCAAATTTTTTTGCACGCGCTGGAAGTTTTTAAAAAAGCTCTTGACTTCCTGTCGCCACTAGAATATAATTGTCGTAGCGACAGGAAGGAGGTGAGTAGGTCGCAAAAGAAGACAGGACGTCCTGTGTCGCCTGATTCCAAACATACAATGTTTCGTGTTCGGCTTGGTGATGATTCGCTCGTCAAATTGGAAGAATGCGCCAAGGCATTAAAAACAACAAAATCGGACATTGTACGCAGGGGAATCGATACGATACACGACAGCCTCAAAAAATGAAGGAAGCGGCGCACCTATCAAAGTACACACCGCTTCCCCCGCACACAGCCCCCGAAAGGAAGACTGCGTAAATATTTTACCATACGCGGTTTCTCCTTTCAAGGGGCGTGTGCCGAAAGGAGTAGAATTATGAAAAGTATATTGGAGCATTTTGCAAACGGAGACCTCAACCCCTTGGCCGGGAAATTCAGCCCCGGCTCCCCCTACGCCGAGTCTATACACGTCCTGGGCGAAAAACGAGACGAACTGGAGGCCCTTCTTTCCCCGGAGCAGTCCCGGCTCCTGGAGGAATACGCCGTCCAGCACAATGAAACAGATGGGCTCAACGGCATCGACGATTTCATTTGTGGATTTAAGATCGGTATGCGTATGGCAATCGAGGTGTTCGAAGAGCAAAGCCCTATTATGGGAGTAGGAATGTTCGACAATTAGCAGTCAGCCGCTGCGGGAGCTCCCGCAGCGGCTGAACTTTTCTGCTGTTTGAAGAGATCGTTTTTGAGGGAACCCCCTCTTGGGGTTTCCCTCTCGAACCTCCACTGGAGGTTCGATTCACCCTCCCCGCGCTTCGCTGGCGCTGAAGGTCGCGGGCTCTGCCCGCACCCGCCAAGAGGGCGTCGCCCCCTTGGAACCCTCTCATTCAGGACGCGGGCTGAATATTGCCGCCTTGCATGCTAGTCCTTTCGCGAATTGGGAGCGGCAGCCTGCCGCCGCGGGCTGAATATTGTCGCCTTGCACGCTAGTCCTTTCGCGTATAGGCCGCAGCGCCCCGCTGCCGCCGCTATTTGCTCAGTAGCCAGATGACTTCGGACTCGTGGCGCTTGGGCCGGTCCATCAGCGCACGGATCGCGTCCTTGGGCGACTTGCCTTCGTAGAGCACCTTGTACACCTCGGTGATGATGGGCATCTCCACCCCGGTGCGCTGCGCAAGATCGTAGGCGGTCTTGGCGCATTTGTAGCCTTCGACCGTCATGCCGATCTCCTCGATCGCCTGCCCGGCACTCTTCCCCTGCCCAATCAAAATGCCCGCACGGCGGTTGCGCGAGTGCATGCTCGTACAGGTGACGATCAGATCGCCGATCCCCGAGAGACCCGCAAAGGTCTCGGTCTTGGCCCCCATCGCCACCCCGAGCCGGGCGATTTCGGTGATCCCCCGCGTCATCAGCGCGGCCTTGGGGTTGTCCCCCAGCCCCAGCCCATCGCTGGCGCCTGCCGCCAGGGCGATGATGTTCTTGAGCGCGCCGCCGAGCTGCACCCCCGTCACGTCGTCGTTGACGTAGATGCGAAGGCTCGGGTTCATCAGCGTGTCCTGCACGAATTCCGCGGCCGCGCGCACCTTCGAGGCCGCCACCACGGTGGTGGGCATGAAGCGCGCGATTTCCTCCGCGTGGGAGGGCCCGGAAATGATGACGTTGTGATTCTTCGGCAGCTCCTCGTCCATCACCTGGGAGAAGGTTTTAAGCGTGCCGTCCTCCAGCCCCTTGGAGACGCAGGCGACCACCGCGCCCTCGCGCAGGTGCCCGCCGAGCTTCCCGGCGGTGGAGCGCACCGCGAAGGAGGGCGTCGCAATGATGGCGAGCTCGCACTCGCCCGCACGGCTAAGGTCGCTGGTCAGCTCGACCGTGGGCGGGATCTTCGCCCCCGGCAGCAGCCTCTTGTGCTCGCCGTCACGGCGGATGTCCGAAAGCTCCTCCTCAAAGGGGGAGTAGAGAACCGTCTTGTGCCCCATCTTTTCACACATGATGCTCAGCGCACAGCCAAAGCCGCCCGAGCCCAGAATCATAATCGTCGCCAAAGCGCCACCCCTTTCTATTGTTTCTTTTTGTCCTGACCGAACCGGTATTCCGTCCCGCTCAAAAGCCGCTTGATGTTCGCCCGGTGCATGTAGAGCACCACCCCCGCCAGCGCCACCGAGAAGACGGTGTCCAGGATGAAGGGGCGCCGCTGCAGGATATGCACCACGCAGGTTACGATGGGATAAAGGATCGCGCCCGTCACCGAGGCGAGGGAGACGATCCGGGTAAAATAGAGCAGCGGCAGCTCAAGCAGCACGATGATGGCGAAAGAAAGCGGACTGAGCGTCAGCACCACGCCGAGGCCTGTCAGCACCCCTTTTCCGCCCTTAAAGCCAAAATAAAGCGGGAACAGATGTCCCAGCAGGGCGGCTGCGCCCGCGGCGTAGCCTGCATCGAAGAGGGTCACTCCCATCAGGGAGAAGATCAGCCGCCCGATGAAGACGGCGCAGACCCCCTTGCAGAAGTCACCCACGCCGACCATCACCGCATATTTTTTCCCGTAAGTGCGCAGGATATTGGTCATCCCGGCGTTTTTGCTGCCAAAGTTGCGGATGTCCTCGCCCTTAAAAAGCCGGCTCACCATGATGGAGAAATTGAGGCTCCCCAAAAGGTACCCTTCCACCAGGCAGATTACCGAAGCCAAAATCGTGATCAACCGTCACGCCCCCTTGTGCGTCTCTCTTCTTAACAAAATACTGTTTTTATTTTACCAGCCTTGGACGCCAAACGCAACCCCGCGCCCATATACAAAAACGGACCCCGGGAGCCTGTCCCGGGGCCCGTATTGCATCATACGAAAGAAACGGAAGGATTATTCCCCCCGCTCACGCACCACCATGCGCACCGGGGTGCCGGTCAGGCCGAAGGTCTGCCGGATCTGGTTTTCCAGATACCGCTGGTAGGAGAAGTGGAACAGATCGGCGCGGTTGACAAAGCACACGAAGGTCGGCGGCCGGGTGGACGCCTGGGTCATGTAATAAATCTTCAGCCGCTTACCCTTGTCCGAGGGGGGCTGCATGCGCGCGGTGGCCACGGCCAGCACGTCGTTGAGCGCGCCGGTGGTGATCCGCATGGCGTTCTGCCCGTTGACGTGGTTGATCTGCTCGAACATGCTTTTTAGGCGCTGCCCGGTCAGCGCCGAGATGAAGACGAAGGGCACGTAGGACATGAAGGAAAAGTCCTCCTGCAAATCCTTCGTAAAGTTTTGCATCGTCTTGTCGTCCTTCTCGACGGCGTCCCACTTGTTGACCGCCACCACGCACCCCTTGCCCTGGTCGTGCGCGTAGCCGGCGATCTTCGAGTCCTGCTCGGTGAAGCCCACCGTACCGTCGATGACGATCACTGCCACGTCGCAGCGGTCCACCGCCATATAGGCGCGCAGCACGCTGTAGCGCTCGACCGCCTCCTCCACCTTGGCCTTGCGGCGGATCCCCGCCGTGTCGATGAAGACGTACTTCCCGAACTCGTTTTCCACCACCGTGTCGGTGGCGTCCCGGGTGGTCCCGGCGATGTCCGAAACGATCATCCGCTCGCTGCCCGCGATCTTGTTGATCAGCGAGCTCTTGCCCACGTTGGGCTTGCCGATGACCGCCACCTTGACGTACTCCTCGTCGTAATCCTCCCGGTGCTCGAAGTCGATGTGCTCGTAGCAGGCGTCCAGCAGGTCGCCGGTGCCGTGCCCGTGGGTGGAAGACACCCCGATCGGGTCGCCCAGGCCGAGGTTATAGAACTCGTAAAACTCGGGCGGCGGGTTGCCCAGGGTGTCGCATTTGTTGACGCAGAGCACCACCGGCTTGCCGCTCTTTTGCAGCATGGCGGCCACATCCGCGTCCGAGGCGGTCACGCCCGAGCGCAGGTCGCACACCAGCACGATCACATCCGCGCTGTCGATGGCCAGCTGCGCCTGGAAGCGCATCTGCTTTAAAATCACGTCGTCGGCCCGCGGCTCGATCCCGCCGGTGTCCACCAGCATGACCTCCTTGCCCCGCCACTCGCACTCGGCGTAGAGGCGGTCCCTGGTCACGCCGGGGGTGTCGTCCACGATAGCCATCCGCTTGCCGCACAGCTTATTGAACAGGGTGCTCTTGCCGACGTTCGGCCGCCCCACGATTGCGATCAATGGTTTGGACATAAATATCACTCCTTGTTTGAAAGTTTACTTCCAAACTATCCTTCCCTTGCTAGTATGAGCGCGTCGAGCAGCTCGTATCCGTCGTTTGGCACGGTGCGCACCGGCAAGCCGAGGGCCTCCTCCAGCTGCCCGACCGTCACGTCGTCGAGGAAGCGGTCCTGCTCGTGGCGCAGCATGACCTGCGGCAGCAGCAGCTCCTCGCCGAGCGCCTTGCCGCCGAGCTGGCGCATGAGGTCCTGCCCGGTCAAAAGCCCGGCCACGGTGACCGTGTGCCCGAAAAAGTCGTTGACCACTTTATGCACATGCACCCGCAGCCCGGCGACTTTCTCCTGTGCGGCGGCGGCCAGGGCGGCGATCAGCGGATAGGCGGCCTCCCCGGTGGCGATCGAGACGGCGCGCTCCCGCGCGAGCGACGGCGGGTTTTCCAGCGCCTCGAAAAATTCGTGCTCGAGCAGCGGCAGCAGCCCCACTCCGTTGTCGAGCTGGGGGAACTCGCCGTAATATTCGTAGGGCGGCAGCTCGTACCCCGCCGCGAGGAAGAACTCGTCCGCCGGATAGACCAGCCGCTCGCCCCGCTCGCGCAGCCACCGCTCGCCATATTCATGAACGGTGGCGATCACCTCGCGCGCGCCCTCCCTGGTGTAGGGGCGCAGCTCGGGCAGCCCCTCGCGGTAGCGCGTCAGCCCGACCGGGACCACCGCGATGGATTCGAGCTGCGGGAAAAGCGCGCCCAGCTCCTCGATCGAGCGGCGCAGCTCGTCCCCGTCGTTGATCCCGGGACAGAGCACCAGCTGGGTGTTGAGCTTGATCCCGCCCGCCGCGAGCTTTGGCAGATAGCTCAGCACGTTCCCGGCATTGGGGTTTTTCATCATCTTCACGCGCAGCGACGGGTTCATGGTGTGGACCGAAACGTTGATCGGACTGATGCGCATGCGGATAATCCGCTCGATCTCCTCGAGGGACATGTTGGTGAGCGTCACATAGTTGCCGAAGAGGAAGGAGAGGCGCTCGTCGTCGTCCTTGAAGTAGAGCGTTTCGCGCATCCCCTTCGGCGTCTGGTCGACAAAGCAGAAGATGCACTTGTTTTTGCAGGTGTGCTTGCGGTCCATGAGGTAGGTTTCGAACTGGAGCCCCAGGTCCTCATATTCCTCCTTACGCACCCGCACCTTCCTCTCCCGCCCGTTTTGGCAGGCAAGGCCGATCTGCAGCAGGGAGTCGGTCATATAAAAGCGGTAGTCGAGCACGTCGCCTATGAGATGGCCGTTGATCGAAACGATTTTATCCCCCGCTTCTATCCTGTGCCGCTCGGCGATGGAGCCTTCGTCCACCCCGGTCACCGTGACCGCCATACGCGCCCTCCTCTCTGCCCTTCTTACATTACCTTTCCCCGGTGTTGCAAAAAAAATAGAGGCGGAAGCTTCATGTTCCCCCTCTATTCCATCGATCATCGAAAGCTGTTCGCTTACGCCTCTTTGGAAATGACTTCTCTTCCTTTATAGTAGCCGCAGTTCAAGCAAACCTTGTGGGGAGCTTTCAGCTCGCCGCACTGGGTGCACTTGGAAAAAGCGGGCATGGGGAGTTTCCAAACGTTCGAACGTCTTTTGTCTCTGCGGGCTCTCGATACCTTTCTCTTTGGTACTGCCATGTCAGCACCTCCTTATATTAATTGTGTATGTGTTACCGGTTGGGGATGGGACCGTATCATTGCTCGAGCAGATCCTGCAGCGCGCTCAGCCTCGGGTCGACCGACGGCTTCTTACAGCCGCAGGCTCCGTGGTTGAGATTGGCGCCACAGCACTCGCACAGCCCCCTGCAATCCTCGCTGCATACGTTCTTGCTTGGTAGCTCAAGAACGACGTCAGCATACACCAGCTCGTCCAGGTTGACGAGCCCGTCCGGGACGACGAGATATTCGTCGTTTTCCTCGCCGGAGAGCCCCTTGACCACCACCTGCTCGCGCCGAAAGGCCATTTCCCGGGAAACGGGCTCCAGGCACCGGTCGCAGACCGTGTCGATCCGATACCGCGCCTCGTACTGCAGCGACACGACGCCCGCCGTGTTGACCGCCCGCCCTTCGACCTCCACCGGTTTTTGCAGGATGTGCCGGCCAAAAAACTCTACCTGCGAAAGGTCGAGAAGGTGACTGAAGGGGACCTCCCCGCCCTCGTCCTCGAACAGATGCGTTAAATCCAGGATCAATCAGGACACCTCTTTTCCCCGCTCAGAGGCATACGCCGCCGTTTTTACGACTTCGTCAGAAATCAAAAAACGGCAGAAAACGCCCTCTTTCAGACGTCACAGAACCATTATAAGGATCGCCCGGCGGTTTGTCAAGAGTTTTGCCGTTTTTAAAAAAATAATTCAGTGGTCGAAAACCCGCAGTACCAGGTGCTCTTCCCCCACCCGCCAGACCGCCGGGTCGAAGCCCTGCATGGTGTCAAAGGAGTTGAAGCTCGAGAGGCTGGAGAACGCCGTGGTGCCCGCCGGGTTTGCCGAGGACTGGCCGACGGCGTAATTTGCGCCGCGCCCGGTCATCCAGTAGCAGCTTTCAAAAGAACTGGCCGTCATCCCCACCAGGCCTCCGGTGCCGTCCGATTGGTTGGGCGCGTGATAGGACATACTGGAGGGAACGGCAAAGCAGCGGGTCATCGAGCTCCCGTAATTGGAGCTGGTGGCGATCCCTCCGGTGCGGTGCCCGCCGTTCCGGGTGGAGCGCAGGGTGCCGCCCACCGCATAACAGTCGGTGATTGCCATATTCGTATAGGCGACCAGTCCGCCCGCGTCGTCATTGGCGGTCACGGTTCCGGTGTCGGCATAGCAGCGGGAAATGGTGGAAAGCCCGCCCGAGGCACTGCTGCCGGCGAGCGGCGCGCCCCGCCCATAGAGATAGGAAGAATAGATGGCGTAGTTTTCGATCCCCAGGTTTTGAATTGCCGCGCCGGAGAGCTGCCCGAAGAGCGCCGCAAACTCCTGTGCGGTATTCACCGTCAGGTTGCGCACCACGTATCCTCCCCCGTCGTAAACGCCGGAGAACACGCCGATGGGCGTGAAGCCTTGCCCTTGCAGGTCGATGTCCCGCACCTGCAAAAAATGCTCTGACAGGTGCAGCCGCACATGATCCAGTTGTTCGGGAGTCGCCACGATAAACGGGCTCGCCGCCGTCCCGTCCCCGGCGAGGAAGCCGCCCGCCGAGACCGCGTGCTGCGCGCCGCTGCCGCAGGTCGGGATGGTCCCGGTGGTGAAGGGTTTGGCCTGCTCGCCGGGCCGGTCCAGCCCCTCCCGCCCGGGTTCGGGCAGCGCCTGCACCCGCAAGGTATAGGTGTGCGGCGCCACCGGGTCATAGGAAAAGGGGAGATATAGATTCACCCGCGCTCCGGGGGTGAGCCGCGCCTCCCCATAGGAGGCGAGCGGCGCGCCCGACGCGCTCCCGCCATCGTAGATTTCAAACCGGTACCGCCCGGTGTGCGCGCTCGCCGTGAAGGGGATGTTGATTCCGTAGGCGGCGGCCTCCCCCGCGCTCGGCGCGAGGGAGACCGTACTCCCCGCCGCCCACGCGCCCAGCGACAACAGAATCAGCAAACACGCCGCGATCACACCCTGTTTCATTTAAAAATCCCCCTATTAAATTGTCCGCAAGCAATCCTATCTTGCGGCCTTCCTTCCAGGGGGATGGCGGGAAAAAGGGCGGCTTCCCTTGAAAAGCCGCCCAGAAACTGGTATAATGATGGCACATCCAGCAGAATATTCGCGCAGACTGCGAAAAATAGTCAAAAAGATGACCGCAAGATAGGATTGCTTGCGGTCATTTTTGTGTTTTTGTCCCGCCGCCAAAAACGTGCGGGAACTGCAAAAAGAGCCAGGGGCAGCCCGCCAGCGCAAAAAAGATGGTGGCCGCATAGCGCAAAACGGTCATCCCCTCCCCCGATGGGAGCAGGATTTTTAGGAGCAGGTGGCAACCGCCCACCATCAGGGACCCGAGCAGGAGGCGCAGCAGCTTCGCGTGCCTCGGCACATCCGTGCGAAACGGCAACCGGCGGTGCACCAGCGGCATGGCGATGAGAAAACCCAGCATGCAACCGGTGGCGACGTAGAAGTCGTGCCCGGGCGAAATCAGCAGGATGGGCAGGAAAGCCAGCGCGGTGAAGAGATACAGCCGCTGCCGGGGCACGCGCGCCAGAAGCCAGCGCGCCAGGAAGGGGACCAGCACGCCCAACGCCAGCCCCGCCAGCACGTCCTTGGGATAGTGCACCCCGAGATAGACCCTTGAGAGTCCCACCAGCAGGATCAGCAGGGCGAAAGCAATTTGCGGCCCCCGCCTTTTCAGATACATCCCAAGGCCGGTATAGAGGGTAGCGGCCGACTGGGTATGCCCGCTTGGGAAGGAGTGCCCGGTGGCGGTATGCACCCGCAGCGAGCGCACCCCCTCCTCCCCGATCGGGCGGGGGGCCTGCACGATATCCTTGACGGCGTTGCCCAGCAGCAGGGAGCTGCACAGGCAGTAGCCGAGAAATTCCCCCGCCTCGCGGTCCACCGTCCAATAGAGGCCCAGGAAGATCAGGACGCTGGGGACCGGCTCGCCGAGCATGGTCAGCAGCTGGAACAGAAGATCCAGCGCCGGCGTTGCGATGGACTGAAGCTGACGAATGAGTTCTAGTTCCAAAGGCCTCCCCCGCTTTACAGCCCCAGCAGGCGCTGGGCGTTCTGATAAAATATCATATCCTTCTGTGCGCTGCTTATGTGCAGCGAATCAATAAAGCGGTAGGTGGCGCTGCTCGCCTGCCAGGGGCAGTCGCTGCCGAACAGGATATTCTGGGCCCCGTGGCGGGAGATGATCCGCTCGGCCTGCGCGGGCGAAAGGTAGCCGGCGGTGAAGGCGGTATCAAAGTAGACCCGCTTCCCGCAGAGGTACTGCTCCACCTCGTCCCAGCGCTCCATCGAGCCCATGTGCGCGCAGACCATGGTGAGCTGCGGCAGGTCGCGCAGCACCCGGGCGATCTTTTGCGGGGTGGCGTGGATGTGGTCGGGCGAGATGGCGTCGAAGCCGGTGTGGAAGACGCAGACCAGCCCGAGCTCGGCAATCCGCTCGTAGATGGGGTAGAGCCGCCGCTCGTCGATCTCAAAGCCCTGGTAGTCCGGGTGCAGCTTGACACCGCGCAGTCCGGCCTCTTTGATCCTCTCCAGCTCCTCGAGGGCGCACTCGCTCTCAAAGTGGACGCTGCCGAAGGGAATCAGCGGGTCGTGGTTACAGGAGATGGCAAAATTGTTGACATTCGTCTGCTGCCGGGAATTGGTGGCGATGTTCAGGACCACCGCCCGGTCCACCTCCCACTCGCGCAGCTTTTGGAGCGTAAAGTCCTTGGTCCCGTCGGTCTCGGGGGCCAGTCCGCTGGCCGCGGCCAGGCGGGCGATCGCCTTCTCGGCCAGTGCGTCGGGGAACATATGGATATGGAAATCGATCAGCATGAGGGCGCCTCCAACGGAAATTTCTGTCCTTTATAATAACGCAATTATTATAGCATGAAGGCCCCGGGGATGCAAAAGCGGCCCGCACTCCAACTCCCGGAGTGCGGACCGCTTTTCTCAGCCGCGCGCGCCCGCGCGCTCGATCTCTTCAAAGAGCGCGCCGTATTCCTCGGGGGAGAAGTCCTCCCCGTTATACTCCACCGTGTACCGCGCCAGGTCCTTGGCCGCGGCGGTGAGCTGTGCGGCTGGCAGCCAGGCGCGCTCGCACAAAAATTCGGCGAAGCCCAGGCTGTACCCCGCCAGGTCGCAGATGTATTGCGTGCGCTCGCGTTCCTCCTCGACATGCTGCCGCGCCGAAGCCCGCCGGTCGATGTATCCCCCGCAATAATACGCGAACACCGCGGCGAATGCCGTGATAAAAATGATCCATAGCAGTTCCACTGTCAGGGCCCCCTTTTTTGCCTTTCGTACTACCATTATATTTTTATAGGGCCGGATCGGTTCCAAACAAATATTTTTCGCGCGTTTTCCCCGTTTTGGGAGGCCTAGCAAAGGCAGGCGGATTTTGATTCATAAAAGTGGCGGTTTTGGGAAAACTTCTGTTAGCTCTTTCGTAATGGAGGTTTTTCTAAATGGAATCGAGCAGAATCAAAACCCTAAAGGTTGCGATCATCATCCTACTCAATATCGTGATGCTGGGCCTGGTTTCCCAGGCGATCAATCAGGGCCGCGTGCGCGCCGCAGAAAACGATTTCTCCCAGGAGGCCGCGCAGGTCTACTCCCAGCGCGGCTCGACCGGGGACGAGGTGCGCAAAATTCAGCAGCGCCTCAAGGACTGGGGTTATTTCTTTGACGAGGTCAACGGCACCTACGGCCCGAAGACCGAGGAGGCGGTACGCTACTTCCAGCGGCAGAACGGCCTGTCGGTCGACGGAATCGCGGGCAGCGCCACCCTCGCGGCGCTCGGCCTGCCCTCCGGCTCCGCCTCGGGCGGCTCCTCCGGCGGGGTCACCAACGACGCCGACTACCAGCTCCTCGCGCGGATCATCTCGGCCGAGGCGCGCGGCGAGCCCTACACCGGCCAGGTCGCGGTGGGCGCGGTGGTCTTAAACCGGGTGGAGCATCCCTCCTTCCCCGATTCGGTGGCGGGCGTGGTTTATCAGCCCGGCGCCTTCACCGCCATCACCGACGGGCAGATCAACGAGCCGATCTCCGAATCCGCCTACCGTGCGGCCAAGGACGCCCTCAACGGCTGGGACCCCTCGGGCGGCGCGATCTACTACTTCAACCCCGACAAGACCTCGAACAAGTGGATGCGTACCCGCCCGGTCATCCTGCGCATCGGCAACCACCTCTTCTGCAGCTAACGGCAGCGGGGCGCTGCAGCCGATTCGCGGCAGCGGGGCGCTGCGGCCTATACGCGAACGACTAGGGTGCAGGCCGGCCATGCTCAGCCCGCGGTGGCGGGGCGCCACGCCCTATACGCGAACGACCAGGGTGCAGGCCGGCCATGCTCAGCCCGCGGTGGCGAGGCGCTGCGGCCAATTCGCGAAACGACTGGGGTGTAGGCCGGCCATGCTCAGCCCGCGGTGGCGGGGCGCCACACCCTATACGCGAACGACCAGAGTGCAGGCCGGCCATGCTCAGCCCGCGAAAGAGGCACAAACCGCCGCCGGCGTTCTCACGGGAAAGGGCCCCCGAAGGGGGTGCAATCGTTGTTGCCATCAGTCGCCTGCGCGGGCCAAAAGCCCCGCTCCCAAAAACGGAGCGGGGCTTCGCATATGCGGCGGGCACAAAACGTGTATAGTCCGCGCGCGGTCGCGCGGGGAGGTCATCAAAAGGAGGGGGAATCCCCCTCCTTTTGCGTCTTTTCCGTCCTCTTCTTTTCCACGTGGAAAAGAGGACTCGGGGCGCGGGGCGGACAGCCCCGCAGCGGCATTGCCGTCCGCGGCAAAAGGAGAAGGCGGGGCACCCTGCCCTGAAGCGGCACTTATTCGATCCCCAATAATCCCATCAGCTCACCGCAAAGCTGCTCGCAGGCGAAATCCGCCTCCATCGGCAGGCCGCCAATGCAGCAGTCGAGCGCCCGGCGAAGCGGAGCAGGGTCGCGCAGCCCGAGATTGTTCAGAGCCCACTCGCCGCCGCCCGCCTTGGAGAGAAGCAATCCCTCCCGCTCGAAGGCGAGGGTACGGCAGAGGTTGAGCAGCACGCTGGCCGCGTCGCCGCCGAGCTCTTCGCGCGAAGCGCGCAGGTCCAAATAAACGCTCTCCCGGTAGAGCCCGTCCGGCACCGGGGCGAATATTTCGTCCGGCGGCGGGCCGAAGAGGGCCTTGCCCCGCTCGCGCGCCACCCTGAAATGGGCGGGCAGGTCGAGGTCGGTCCGCCCGACCGTTATGCAGAGCCGCAACGGATCGCTTTCGCTCAGCTCCCGCCACATCGGGGAATAGTGCAGCTCAAAGGGCATATCCAGTACCGGCCTTTGGCAGACGGATGCCAGCACGACGCTCATCTCGATCCCCTTTTTCGGTCCCTGCGGCGAGAGGGCACAGAGGAACCCCAGAAGCCGCAGCTTCTCGCAGATATGTGGCGGCCGGTCCACCACCGCCAGGAAATCCAGGTCGCTGCGCCCGGGGTGAAATCCTCCCAGCGCGGCCGACCCGTGCAGGTAGAGCCCGCGGAGCTTCCTCCCCAGCACCGCCCGGTATTCCCGTGTGATTTGATCCAGCAGCTCCTGCAGCTCCAACTTCGTCAACTCCCAAAGGGCGCCCACGCGGGGAATTCCCCGCGCGGGCGCCGGTTTCTTTTATCGCTCGTTTCTGTGCACGGTAAAAATGATATGCGGCATCTCCATCCCGTAATAGTGCTTGACGAAGGTGCGCTCCGGTTTCATCCCCATCCGCCGGGCCACCACCTGGGAGGAGAGGTTATTGTCCCGGATGATCGAGCATACCCGTTCCTGCCCAAGCACATCGAAGGCGTAGTCCCGGCAGGCGATGGCCGCCTCGGCGGCATACCCCTTGTGCCAGTAGGCGCGGTTTAAAAGATACCCGATCTCCAGCTCATCCTCCCGGTCGGTCTCCTGCCAGGAGAGGCCGCACTGGCCGATCAGCCTGCCGCTCTCCTTCAAAATCACCGCCCAGGGGCTGTAACCGAATTTTTCCTGGCGCGCGATCTGGCGCTCCAGCCACTCGCGCGCCTCCCAGTCCGGCAGGGCGTGCTCATAGGCGTACATCGCCTGCGGGTCCTGCAAAATCTCGCACAGGGCCCCATAGTCGTCCAGGGTGTGGGGCCGCAGCAGCAGCCGTTCGGTCTCGATCATGCCGCTCCTCCTCTCATGCTGTCAAGGCTGCGGCCTATTCGGCGCGCAGGAAGGCGCCAAAGCCGAGGTAGGCGTCGTAGATATCGGTCTTGGAGACCACCTCGAAGGGGGAGTGCATGGAGAGCACCGGGATCCCGATGTCTACCGTATCCACATCCAGGGCCGACACGAATTTTGCCACCGTGCCGCCGCCGCCGAGGTCCACCCGGCCCATCTCACCGACCTGCCAATGGATTTTGGCGTCGTCGAAGATGCCGCGCACCTTGCCCATGAACTCGGCCGAGGCATCGTTGGTACCGCCCTTGCCGCCGCTGCCGGTATACTTGGTGACCACCACGCCGCCGTTCAGGAAACAGGCGTTGCGCTTGTCGCTCACATCCGGGAAGGTCGGGTCGAACGAGGCGTTCACGTCGGCCGACAGGCACATCGAATGGTGCAGAACGGTGCGTGCCTCCACCCCGTGCGGGGCCGCCAGGTCGGCGATGAAATAGCGCAGGAAGGAGGAATTAAGCCCCGTGTTCCCGTCGCTGCCGATCTCCTCCTTGTCCGCGAACACCACCAGCGCGGTGTAATCGGGGATCTCTTCCAAGTCGAGCAGCGCCATCAGCGAGGTGTAGGCGCAGACCCGGTCATCGTGGCCGTAGGCGCCGATCATGCTGCGGTCCAGCCCCAGGTCGCGCGCCGGGAAGGCCGGCACGCAGCACAGCTCGGCCGAGAGGAAGTCCTCCTCCACCAGCCCGTATTTTTGAAACAGAAGGTTTAAAAGGTTGAGCTTGACCTTCTCGCTCACCTTGTCATCCTTAAAGGGGCGCGAGCCGATCAGGATGTTGAGCTCCTCCCCCTTGAGCCCCTGGGAGAGGGGGCGCTTGTTCTGCTCCTGGGAAAGGTGGGGCAGCAGGTCGGTGATGCAGAAGATCGGGTCGTCCTCCTCCTCGCCGATGCGCACCGGCAGCAGGGTGCCGTCCCGCTTTACGACGGCCCCGTGCAGCGAGAGGGGGATCGCGCCCCACTGGTATTTCTTGATCCCGCCGTAGTAGTGGGTCTTGAAGTACCCGAGCTTCCCGTCCTCATAGAGCGGGCGGGGCTTTAAATCCACCCGCGGGGAATCGACGTGGGAGGCCAGAATCTTGACCCCGTCCGAAAGCGGGCGCTTCCCGATCACGGCGGCGATCAGCGCCTTGCCGCGGTTGTTGTAGTAAACCTTATCCCCGGTTTTGTATTCCTTCCCCGGCTCGAAGGCGCGGTATCCGCGCTCCTCCAGCACCGAGACGGCAAACTCCACCGCCTCGCGCTCCATCTTGGCGTAGTCCAGAAACGCCTTATAGGCTTCGCAGAAGCCGTCCGCCTTGGCGAGCTCCTGCTCGCTCATCTCCTCGCCCGCGTTCTTGACCTCATAGCAGAGCTTTTCCTGCAAAAGCTCACCCTTGGTTTTTTCCGGCATAATAGAACCTCCCATTCTATCAAAAGTATAAATTAATAATATTATTCCAAATCGTATAAATCCTGATAAATCTTACGGGTCTCGTTCACCCGCTCGACATACCAGCGGGTATCGCTGAAGGGGATTTCCTTGAGGGTCTGCCCGTCGTCCGAAAACTCCTCGTCCGCGAGCCACCCGTTGACGCTCCCCCGCCCCGCGTGATAGGCGCACAGCGCCAGGTCATACGAGCCGAACTCGTCGTAGAGGTAGCGCAGCAAAAAGGTCCCGCAGCGCACGTTGAGCGCCGGGTCGAAGATGACCTCGTCGTAGTCCATCTCCTCCTCGCCCATGCGGTAGAGCACCCAGTCGAAGGTATCCTTCGTAATCTGCATGAGCCCGCGCGCATCGTCCTCGCTGACCGCCTGCGGATCGAAGCGGCTCTCGGTATGGACCACCGCAAAGACGAAGGAGGGCGGCAGCGAATACTCCTTGCTGTACGACTCGATCACGCCCTGGTACTCCATCGGATAGCGCGCGTTGTAATATTTCTGCAGCCCGAAGCTGAGCAGCAGCCCGCAGGCGGCGATCACCACCACCACGATCACGGTATAAAAAAAGTATTTAGACGTTTGCCGTTTCATGGATTCCATCCTGCGCCGGGCAGACCTGGGCGAGAATCTCGTCGACATAGCCGAGCAGCTCGGCCTGCGTCCCGCTGTTCTCGACCACGAAGTCGGCCCGCTTTTTATAGAAGCTGTCGCTGTGCTGGCTCTTGATCCGGTTCCTCGCATCCGGCTCGGGCAGCGCGTCCCGCGCCATGATCCGGCGCAGGCGCGCCTCCTCGGGGGCGAGCACCGCGATCACGGCGTCGCAAAGCTTATCCGCCCCCGCCTCGTAGAGGGTTGGCGCGTCGAGCACCAGGAGCGGCACCGCCGCCTCGCGGTAGCTTCCGACCGTCTCCTCGATCTGGCGCATGATGTGCGGATAGGTGATCTCATTGAGCCGGCGCAGCCGCCGCTTGTCGGAAAAGACCACCGAGCCCAGCTTGCGGCGGTTGAGCTCGCCGTTGTGGTCGATCACATCGCACCCGAATTCCAGCACCAAATCCC
The DNA here is from genome assembly GCA_004340125.1 of Harryflintia acetispora. Classification (GTDB taxonomy): domain Bacteria; phylum Bacillota; class Clostridia; order Oscillospirales; family Ruminococcaceae; genus Harryflintia; species Harryflintia acetispora. Next base: position 52,336 of record SLUK01000001.1, read on the forward strand.
CCAGGCAGCTTTTCGAATTGTCGATCACCTCGCGCGCGAGCAGATCGCAGTCGATCACCGGCACGCCCCGCGCGCGCAGCGCGTCGCAGACGGTGGTCTTGCCGGCGCCCGTCTGGCCGGTCAGCCCCAATACATAGCTCATAGCTTGATCACATCGAACGCCGCAGCCCGCACCATCCGGTTGTAGACGGCCAGCCCCACGCCCTGCGGCGCGGGACAGTGGGCAAACACCGTTCCAGCTCCTTTCTCATCGAGTTCGCGCAGCGCCGAAAAGAGGCGGTGCGCGATGGTCAGCGGCTCGCTCTCCTTCCCCAGCACGATAGCCGGGACCGAGAGCGCGCCCTCCTCCCCCGCAAAGCAGAGGGCGTAAGTCCCCTCGCCCGCGCGGGCGTTGACATAGTCTGAAAATTCTTTCCCGCCGCCGAGCAGCAGGCGCACCTTCGCCTTGGGCGCGTAGTGGCGGTACTTCATCCCCGGCGCGCTCACCCGGCTTTCGGGGTCGGCCTGCCCGCGCACCGCCTGGTCCATCTCCACCTCGCCGAGCACCGCGCAAAGCTGCTCGTAGGTGACCGCCCCCGGGCGCAGCAGGCGGGGCGTCTCCCCCGCCAGCGAGACCACGGTGGACTCCACCCCGACCTCGCACTCGCCCCCGTCCACGATGGCGTCCACCCGGCCCCAGAGGTCCTCGATACAGTGCCGCGCGCTGGTGGTGCTGGGCCGCCCCGAGCGGTTGGCCGACGGGGCCGCCAGCGGCAGCCCGCTCTCCTCGATCACCCGGCGGATGATCTCCCCCGACGGCATGCGGATCCCGACGGTATCCAGCCCCGCGCTGGTGGCGGCGGGGATTTTATCGCTTTTCGGGAGCACCATGGTCAGCGGGCCCGGCCAAAAGCGCCCGGCCAGCCGCCGGGCCCCTTCCGGAAAGGCGGTGACCAGCTCCCCGAGCATCGCAAGATCACTGATGTGCACAATCAGGGGATTGTCCTGCGGGCGGCCCTTGGCCGCAAATATTTTGGCGACGGCGCGCTCATCCAGGGCGTTGGCCGCCAGGCCGTAGACCGTCTCGGTGGGAAGGGCCACGATCCCGCCGCGGCGCAATATCTCGCAGACGGCGCAGAGCTCCCCGGATTCTATCCTGTCCGCCTTCCAGTCAAACATACGGGTATCCAAGCAAAATCCTCTTTTCCAAAAAAGGTCTACTGCGCCTCGGTCTGCTCCTTGAGCTTTTCGGCCTGGTCGAAGGTGATCAGCGCGTCGATCAGCTCGGGCAGATCGCCGTTTAGCACCTGCTCGAGCTTGTAGAGCGTCAGCCCGATGCGGTGGTCGGTCACCCGCCCCTGCGGGTAGTTGTAGGTGCGGATCCGCTCGCTGCGGTCCCCGGTGCCGACTTGCAGCTTGCGCTGCGAGGCGATGGCGTCGTTTTGCTTTTGCTGCTCCTGCTCGTAGAGGCGGGAGCGCAGGATTTTCATCGCCTTGTCCTTGTTCTTGTGCTGGCTGCGCTCGTCCTGGCATTCCACCACCAGCCCGGTGGGCAGATGGGTGATGCGGATCGCGCTCTCGGTCTTGTTGACGTGCTGCCCGCCCGCGCCCGAGGCGCGGTAGGTGTCGATCTGCAAATCCCCGGGATTGATGTCCACCTCGACGTCCTCCACCTCGGGCAGCACCGCCACCGTCACGGTGGAGGTGTGGATCCGCCCGGCGCTCTCGGTTTCGGGGACGCGCTGCACCCGGTGCACCCCGCTCTCAAACTTCAGCCGGGAATAGGCGCCCTCCCCCTCGATCGAGAAACTGACCTCCTTGAAGCCGCCCAGCTCGGTCGGGTTTGCGGACAAAATCTCCCACTTCCAGCCCTGGCTCTCGGCGTACATGGTGTACATGCGCATGAGGGAATTGGCGAACAGGGCGCTTTCCTCGCCGCCCGCGCCGCCGCGGATCTCGATGATGACGCTCTTGTCGTCGTTCGGGTCGCTGGGCAGCAGCAGGATTTTGAGCTCCTCGGCAAAGCGTTCGGTCTTTTCGCGGTTTTCGGCGTACTCCGCCTCCACCATCTCGCGAAAGTCCTTGTCCAGCCCGCCCTCCTCGAGCAGGGCGCGCGCCTCCTCGGCGTCGGCTTTCGCTTTTTTGTATTCCAGATACTTCTCCACAATCGGGGTCAGGCGCTTGTGCTCCTTCATCAGGTCGCGGTAGCGCAGGTTGTCGCTGACCACATAGGGGTCCATGAGCTGGCGGCCCACTTCTTCATACCGCTCGACCACGCCTTCCAACTGATCAAACATGCTGTTTCCTCCGTTACTCTGTAAACTTAATGAAATCAAAAAACGGGGGCGGCGCTACCCCTCGTCCTGATGGATGATCTTCTTGATGTTTTTTTCGCATTTGCTGCGCGCGACCATCACCTGCCGGCCGCACCCCACGCAGCGCAGCTTGAAATCCATCCCGCTGCGCAGAACCTCGAAGCGGTTCTCCCCGCAAGGGTGGTTTTTCTTCATGACCAGGGTGTCCCCCACCCGCACATCCATCCTCGCTTCCTCCTTCGTGTGAGTCCAGTCAGGGTCTAAAATCTATTATATCAGATGCCCCGCATGCCGCGCAACGATAACCCAAACTATTTTCCCCAAAAATTCCTGCGGCACCCGTCCACAAGTCGGGGCCAAGATTTACGAATAGTATTATTCGAATAAAATATCAGGTTTTTAACCCTTTCCACCGGGTTTTCCACAATGAATCGGGAAAACCGCATGATTTGTGTGGAAAGGAAGGTGGAAAAGGTGAAAAACCCGCACGTTCAGCGGCTTTGCCAAAGCGGTGGATATTTCCCCGCAGGAGCGGAAAACTAGAACAAATAAGGGAAACGGAGTGATGGTTTACCATGGAAAACCTGATCGAGCTGCGCCGGCTGTGCAAAACCTACGACAGCGGCGAGGCCGAGGTGGAGGCGCTGCACGATGTGGATCTGTCGATTGGCGAGGGGGAATTCGTCTCGATCGTGGGGCAGTCCGGCTCGGGCAAGAGCACCTTAATGAACATTATGGGCTGCCTGGACCTGCCCTCGAGCGGGAGCTACCTGCTCGGCGGGGTGGATATCGCCCACTCGACGGATGAGCGGCTCTCGGACATCCGAAACCGGCAGATCGGCTTTATCTTCCAGGGCTTCAACCTGATCGACTCGCTGAGCGCTCTGGAAAACGTCGAGCTGCCGCTGATCTACCGCCGCCTGCCCCGCGCGGCCCGCGAGCGCCTGGCCCGCGAGGCGCTCCAAAGGGTGGGGCTTTCCCACCGCATGCACCACCGTCCCGGCCAGATGAGCGGCGGGCAGCAGCAGCGGGTGGCCATCGCCCGGGCGGTCGCCGCGGCCCCGGCGCTGATTTTAGCCGACGAGCCGACCGGCAACCTCGATACCCAGTCGGGCGAGCAGGTGATCGACATCCTGCGCGCCCTGCACGAGGAAGGGCGCACCATCGTGCTGATCACCCACGACCCGGGCCTGGCCGGACGCACCGGACGGGTCATCCGCCTGCGCGACGGGCATATCGTTTCGGATACCGCCCGGCATCGCAGCGCCTAAGTCACGGTCAGCGGTTGCTAACAGCCCGGCAGGATGCTATAATTTGATCAGAAGGTTCCCTTACACCGCCAAAGCCTTATAGAAAGAGGGAGATTTTATGATCAAGGCAGCCATTGTCGGATACGGCAACATCGGAAAGGCCGTTTTGGAGGCCGTCAGCCAGGCGAAGGACTTCGAGCTCTGCGGCATCGTGCGCCGCTCGGCGCTCAACCCCCCGCCCGCGCTCGAGGGGCTCGAGGTGGTGGACGACATCCGGAAGCTCAAAGAGAAGCCGGATGTGGCCATCCTCTGCGTGCCCACCCGTTCGGTCGAGGCCATCGCGAAAGACTACCTCTCCTTGGGGATTTCCACCGTGGACAGCTTCGACATCCACTCGAAAATCCCGGCGCTGCACCAGTCGCTCGAGGCCGCCGCCAAGGAGCACGGCAGGGTGGCCGTCATGTCGGCCGGCTGGGACCCGGGCACCGACTCGGTGATCCGCGCCATCCTGCTCGCCTGCGCGCCCAAGGGGCTGACCTATACCAACTTCGGCCCCGGCATGAGCATGGGCCACACCGTCGCCATCAAGGCGATCGAGGGGGTACGGGATGCGCTGTCGGTCACCGTGCCGGTGGGCAGCGGCATGCACCGGCGCATGTGCTACGTCGAGCTCGAGGACGGCTATGACCCCGAGCACATCAAGCGCCGGATCAAGGAGGACGACTACTTCAAGAAGGATGAGACCCACGTCAAATTCGTGCGCAGTGTGGACGACATCCGGGATTCCGGCCACGGCGTGCTGCTCGAGCGCAAGGGCGTGTCCGGCGTGACCCCCAACCAGCGCTTCGAGTTTCGGATGTCCATCAACAACCCGGCCCTCACCGCGCAGGTGATGGTTTCCAGCGCCCGGGCGGCCGTGCGCCAGCAGCCGGGCTGCTACACCCTCATCGAGATCCCGCCGGTGGATCTGCTCCCCGGCGAGCGGGAGGAGCACATCAAGCACCTGGTCTAAGGAATAAAAAGCGCTGTGGAAATTTCCACAGCGCTTTTTTGGTGTGTGCAAAAACAGGGTTCCAAGGGGGCGGCGCCCCCTTGGCAGGTGTCCAGCGGGCAGAGCCTGCTGGGCGCTCCCCACAGGGAGCGAAATCCTCAGCGCCAGCGAGCGGCGGCAATCTACCGCTCCCGATTCGCGGCGGCAGGGTGCCGCCCCCGATTCGCGAAAGAGACCACGTATGGGGCCGGAAGCGTCCAGCCCGCGTCCTGCAAGACTTCTAAGCGCGGGGAGGGGAGGCCGAGCTTCCAGTGGAAGCTCGGCCGGGGAACCCCCAAGAGGGGGTTCCCCAAATCGGCAAGCCGCTACTTGCAAAGTTTAAGGAAAATTTTGTCGAAAAAACATTGACTTTTGATATACAATTGTGCTGTAGTTTTGTATATCAAAAGGAGGTGAATATTTGGCATGTCCCAAAATGGGCCGTCCCACTGATAACCCCAAAGACAAAGCACTTTTTATTCGTTTAGACAACGAAAGCTACGAAGTGTTAGAGGCTTACTGTGAGCAGGAACAAGTGAAAAAAGCAGAAGCGGCAAGGCGCGGGATTAAAAAGTTAAAGGACGACCTCAAAAAATGAAGGAAGCGGCGTTCCCCTACCAAAGACAGCACCGCTTCCCCCGCACACAGCCCCCGAAAGGAAGACTGCGTAAATATTTTACCATACGCGGTTTCTTCTTTCAAGGGGCGTGTGCCGAAAGGAGTAGAATGATGAAAAGTGCGTTAGAAGAATTGGCCCACAGCAATTTTTTCTCCGAAAACTACAAATTTAAAGATGACTCCCTCTATGCGCATGCTTTTTTCAAAAACAATGAAAAGGAAAAGAAGCTGCGCGACCATCTGGACGAGGAGCAAATCCGGCTCCTGAACGAGTATTGTGACACGCAAAGCGATCTCGAAGAGCTGGATGACACGGACAATTTTATCTATGGCTTCACCTTCGGCGTGCGCATGATGATCGAGGTGTTCCAGGACAGCAGTCCCATCACCGGCGCAAGGATTCTGGACGATTAGCAAACAGCCGCTGCGGGAGCTCCCGCAGCGGCTGAACTTTTCTGCTGTTTGAAGAGATCGTTTTTGAGGGCACCCCCTCTTGGGGTTTCCCTCTCGAACCTCCACTGGAGGTTCGATTCACCCTCCCCGCGCTTCGCTGGCGCTGAAGGTCGCGGGCTCTGCCCGCACCCGCCAAGAGGGCGTCGCCCCCTTGGAACCCTCTTATTCAGGACGCGGGCTGAATATTGCCGCCTTGTAAAGGAGTCCTTTCGCGAATTGGGAGCGGCACCCTGCCGCCGCGGGCTGAGCACAGCTGCCTCGCACGCTAGTCCTTTCGCGTATAGGGGGTGGCGGCTCGCCACCGCCGCCGCTTATTCCTCGGGCTCGTCAAACTTGAGCTTTTCGGGCGTGTAGCGCTTGATGGCCGCATCGTTGAAGGTCACCTGCACGTCCTTCGACTGCTCGAGCAGGTACTCGTCAAACTCGTCCTTCTTCATCTCCTGCAGCAACTTGGCGTGGTTGCCTTCAAAGTCGGAGCGGTCGTCCGCCAGCGGATCGACCTTCACCGCCACATAATAGGAGGTGCTGTCCGAAAAGAGCTTTACCTCGCCGATGGGTGCGGAGAACATCTCCTTCACGAAGTCGGAGGAGGGGGAAAGCGAGGTCTCCTTGATGATGGCGTCGTGCATGCCGGGGGTGTGCTCGTGGGGCGCGGTGCCGCCGTTTTGCTCGGTCTCGTACTCGGCGATCAGGTCGTTCATGTCCTCGCCCGCCTTGGCCCGCTCAAAGTAGGAATTGGCCTTTTCCTCGACCTTGGCTTTCTCCTCGTCCGGGAGCATCTCCATCTTGCTCTGGTCGAAGAACGCGAAGGGGATATACCGCACGCGCGCACGGGTGGAGACATAGTAGTCCTCGATCTCGCTGTCGCCGACGGTGCGCTCGCCGCCCTCGCCGTATAAATCGAAGAAGAGCATGTCCGATTTGTAGAGATTCTGGTTGAGCGTCGAGACCGCCTGCTTGGAAATCCCGTTTCTCTCGTAGAATTCCTGCGAATACTCCCAGAGGTAGTCAGTGTTCTTGACGATATTCTGCTCGGTGTCCTCGCTGAAGGTGAGCCCCTTCTCATTAAAGAGCTTTTCGATGGTGTAGAACTGCTTGACGTATTCCACAGCCCGCTCGGTGATGAACTGGCTGCCGGTTTTCCCGTCGATCTGCGCCTTCATCACATCCTTGGGAGAGGTGACCCCGTCGGGCGCCTTGTCGAGCGCATCGTAATACGCGTCGATCTCGGAAAGGATGTACACCCCGGCGCTCATTTTGTTGCCCTCATGCTCCGCGACCCAGCTGGTATCCGCCCCGCAGGCCGCCAGGGAAAAGACCATGGCCGCACTCATCAGCAGGGCTGCCGCCCTGGTTTTACACTTCATATAAAACTGTCCTCCTAATCGTGATGGTAACTGATTTATTATACACCGTAACATCCCGGCTGTCTACCACATTTTGTGAACAAACCCCTTATCTCCCTTGACTTCGCCAAGCCTTATCGGTATAATAGTATCGGCAGTTTTGTAGGGAAACATACCATGCTACTGTGGCTCAATGGCAGAGCAGCTCACTCGTAATGAGCAGGTTGTCGGTTCGATTCCGACCAGTAGCTCCAGCGGCGGGCCGCCGCACCCGATTCGCGCTCCTCACGAAAGTGGGGAGCGCGATTTGTTTGGCACGCGCCTCGACCGGTGCAGCTACTCCTTTGGCTCCTTGCTTTTATAGCCTTCGCCCCAGCGATACATCGCGTCCAAAATCGGCTTGAGGCTATAGCCGGTCTCGGTCAGGGTGTACTCCACCCGCGGCGGCACCTCGGCGTAGACCTTGCGGGTGAGCAGTCCGCTTTGCTCCATCTCGCGCAGCTGGGCGGTCAGCACCTTCTGGGTCACATGGCCGATGGATTTGCGCAGCTCCCCGAAGCGCTTGGTCCCCGCCAACAAATCGCGCAGGATCAGCACCTTCCACTTGTCGCCGATCAGCGTCAGGGTGGTTTCCACCGGGCAGGCGGGCAGGTCCCTGGTCTCGGGCATGGCAGCCTCCTCCTTTTATTTCAGATAGCCCCATTATAGCTGGGATGGCCTTCCGATGCAAGCCGCAATCCCTGTAAACATCCAACGGTATCTTTTGGGTAACTATCGCACAAAAAAGTGCTTACTTTACAATTCGGCCCCGGCGCATTACCATAAGGGTGTAGAGAGGCGGCGCCTCACACACATGCCGAATTGGAGGTAACATCATGAACGAAGTCATCAAATTTTTAACCGATAACCCGGTCCAGTACCTGGCCACCGTCGGCCGGGACGGCAAGGCCAAGTGCCGCCCCTTCATGTTCGCGGGCGAGCAGGACGGAAAGCTGTGGTTCTGCACCAACAACCAAAAGGACGTATACAAGGATATGCAGCAGAACCCTTACGTCGAGGTCTCGGTCTCCAGCCCGGCCTTCGCCTGGATCCGCCTCGCCGGCAAGGCGGTGTTCCAGAACAACCGCGCCGTCAAGGAGATGTGCCTGCAAAACCCCATCGTCAAAGGGCAGTACGGCGAGGCCCAAAACCCCATCTTCGAGGTGTTCTATCTCGAGGGCGCCCACGCCGTCATCGCCGACTTTTCCGGCGAGCCGCCCAAGGAATACGACCTGTAAAACCTCCCGATCCAAGACTGACAGCCCGCCGGCCGCCCCGGGGGCTGTCGGTTTTTCCGGCGGGCCTATTTTATTAGGAGGGTGTGTGATAAAATGACAGCAAGGGACTATTTGCAGATTTTGCAGCGCGACATCCATTCCACCGTCTGCGCGACGGTGGACGGGGAGGGCCTGCCCTGTACCTGCGTCATCGACATGATGCTCTCGGACGAAAGCGGCCTCTATTTTCTCACCGCGCGGGGCAAGTCCTTTTACCGGCGGCTGACGGCAAATCCTTATGTGGCGGTCAGCGGGATGAAGGGATCGGGCACCCTCTCCACCCTGGCCGTCTCGGTGCGGGGCGCGGTGAAAAACATCGGCCGGGAGAAGCTGGACGAAATTTTTCATGAGAACCCCTACATGGCGAAAATCTATCCCAGCGAAGAGAGCCGCCGGGCGCTGGAGGTGTTCCATCTCTATCGCGGCGAGGGCGAATACTTCGACCTCTCCCAGCTGCCGCCTCTGCGGGAAGCCTTTTCCTTCGGCGGGCAGCAGACGAGCGGCAGCGGCTACCGGATCGACCCGCAGCGGTGCATCGGCTGTGGGGCCTGCCGGGAAATCTGCCCCGTCGGCTGCATTCGGGACGCCCTGCCCCGCGCCATCGACCCCAGCCACTGCATCCACTGCGGCAACTGCGCCGAGGTCTGCCCGGTGCGGGCGGTCGAGCGGCTGGGATAACCCGCAGTTTTTCGCGGAGAACCAGTGTGAAGCGTCCGGAAAGGAATGGTCATGCTATGGACCGATTGGAACAGATCCGTTATTTGATCGACATCCTGCTCTTCGAGCTGCCGCAATACCGCGAGCAGGCGGCCCGCCGCTCGCAGGACGAAGATTCCCAGCGCCGCTTGCTGCGCGGCCTGATGAACCTGCGCCCCCCGCTGCCGCTGCGCGGCGACTTTCTGGCGGTGCAGGACCAGCTGCTTATCGCGGAGCGCCAGGCGCGCGGGGTGGTGGAAGCCGACGCTCTGCCCGCCTGCGCGCGCGGCCCCCGGATGTCCCTCTGGCAGGGGGACATCACCCGCCTTGGGGCCGACGCCATCGTCAACGCGGCCAACAGCGCCCTGCTGGGCTGCTTTGTTCCCTGCCACGGGTGCATTGACAACGCCATCCACTCGGCGGCAGGGCTCCAGCTGCGCGACGAATGCAGCCGGATCATGGCCGCCCAGGGACATCCCGAGCCCACCGGACGCGCCAAGCTGACGGCGGGCTACAACCTCCCTGCCCAGCATGTCCTGCACACTGTCGGGCCGATCGTACGCGGCCCGCTGCGGCAGGAGGACTGCGAGCTGCTCGCTTCCTGCTACCGCGCCTGCCTCTCCCTCGCGGCGGAGCACGGCCTCTCGAGCGTGGCGTTCTGCTGCATTTCCACCGGGGAGTTCCATTTCCCAAACGACAAAGCCGCCGCCATCGCCGTCGAAACCGTGGAAGGGTTCCTGCGGCAGACCGGCAGCGACCTGAAGGTGATTTTCAATGTTTTCAAAGATGAAGATTACGCCCTCTACCGCGCCCTGCTCGGAGCAGATCGAGCGTCTTCGCGCAGCGATCCGTGAGGCGCAGGCCATCGTCGTCGGCGCGGGCAGCGGGCTTTCGACCTCGGCGGGGCTTTGCTACAGCGGGCCGCGCTTTGAGGAGCACTTTGGCGATTTCATCGCGCGGTACCATTACTCCGACATGTACTCGGCGGGCTTCTACCCCTATGGGACCCCCGAGGAATACTGGGCCTACTGGAGCCGCCACATCTATTACAACCGCTATGAAGCGCCGGTGGGCGAGCCATATCACAAGCTGCTCCGGCTGCTCGAGGGGCGGGACTATTTTGTCATCACCACCAACGTGGACCACTGCTTCCAGCGCGCCGGGTTTGACAAGCAGCGCCTGTTCTACACCCAGGGGGACTACGGGCTCTGGCAGTGCTCCCTGCCCTGCCACCAGAAGACCTATGACAACGAGGAGGCGGTGCGCCGCATGCTCGCCGGGCAGCGGGACATGCGCATCCCATCCGAATTAATTCCCCGCTGTCCCGTCTGCGGGCGGCCGATGTCGATGAACCTGCGCTGCGACTTCACCTTTGTGGAGGACGCGGGATGGCACGCGGCCCATGGGCGGTACGAGGAATTTCTGCGCAGCAGGCAACAGGAGAAGCTACTTTATCTCGAGCTGGGAGTGGGCGGCAACACCCCGGGGATCATCAAATACCCCTTCTGGCAGCTGACCGCCCAAAATCCAAGCGCCGCCTACGCCTGCCTGAACCTCACCGACGCCCAGGCGCCAAAGGAAATCCTGCCGCGCGCGATCTGCATCGAGCAGGACATCGGCGAGGTACTCTCGCTTTTATAGCCTCTCAGGCCTGACAGCGCGGACAGTAGCAGCTGCTGCGCCCCGAGAGGATGATCCGCTCGATGGGCGCGCCGCAGCGGGGGCAGGGCTGCCCCTGCCGGCCGTACATGGCGAAGGAGGGCCCATCGCGGTACTCCCTGCCCTGTAAGGCCAGGTACTGCTCCGGCGTTATCCGGTCGTTTTCGATCCCCTGGCGCAGGATATGGGGGATCGCTTTCTCCAGCCGCCGCCACTCCTCCTGACCGAGCGTACATGCCGCGCGGGTGGGGAGAATCCCTGCGGCGAAGAGGATTTCGTCGGCGTAGATGTTGCCGATCCCCGCCACCACGCCCTGGTCGAGCAGGCATTCCTTGATCGCCCGGCGGCGGGTTTGCAGCGCCTCTTGCAGGTAGCCGGCGCAAAACGCCGGGCCGAAGGGTTCGGGTCCAAGCCTTTCGATCCCGCTGTAGCTGTCCTCTTCCCCGGACTCGAGCAGCCAGAAGCGCCCAAAGCGCCGCACGTCGATGTAGCGCAGCTCCCCGCCGCCCTCCAGCCCGAGCACCAGGTGGGTGTGCTTCTCTTTCGGATAATCGGACGGGGTCGCCAGCAGTTGGCCGGTCATGCGCAGGTGGAGGATCAGCCTGCCGCCGCCCTCCAGCTCGAACAGCAAAAACTTCCCCCGGCGATCCATCCCCATAATTTTCTTCCCGGTCAGCACGTCGGTAAACCGCCGCGCGCCGGGATGGGCCACCACCTCGGGCCGGACGAGCTGTACCGCCGCAATGCGGCGGCCGCACAGCTGCGGCGCGAGGATTCTTTTTATGGTTTCAACCTCAGGCAGTTCCGGCATATGAAACCCTTCCTTTCAAATGTTGTGGTTGGATCGCCTCCCATTGTGGTACAATAGCAGCAGAAAGCTGCAAAGGAGGACGCGACATGGTACTGTCGGACGGCACCATCCGCTCGCTGCTGCAAAACGGGGAGCTCGGCATCTCCCCCCTGACGCCCGGCCAGGTCCAGCCCGCCAGCGTGGACATCCGGTTGGGGGACACCTATGGGATCGTGGAGGACGGGAGCGAGGGGGTGCTGCGGCTGGATCAAAGGATCCATTATAAAACGATCCGGGCCGAGCGCTATCTGCTGCTCCCGGGTCAGTTTGTGCTGGCAAGCACCATGGAGTATGTCAAGCTCCCCGGCGACATGACCGCCTTTGTCGAGGGGCGCAGCTCGGTCGGGCGGCTGGGGCTCTTCATCCAGAACGCAGGCTGGGTGGACCCGGGCTTCGAGGGGGAGATCACCCTCGAGCTCTTCAACGCCAACCGCTGCGCCATCGAGCTGCGCGCCGGGCGGCGGATCGGCCAGCTGGTGTTCGCGAGATTGGACGCCCGCGCTCAAAACGCCTACCGCGGAAAGTACCAGGGCCAGCGCGGCGCGACCGGCTCGCGCATTTTTTTGGACGGCGAGCTTCGATTGGACGACATTTAAAAGGGAGGTCATCGTATGGATCATTTTCGCTCGTATTCCGCCGTATTCCCGATCCTGCTTTGCACCCGGGACGGGCGGCGGCAGATCCTGCTCCACCGCAGGGAGAACACCGGCTTCATGGACGGGAAATGGGATTTTGCCGGCAGCGGGCACGTCGACGAGGGGGAGACCGCTAAAATGGCCGTCGCCCGGGAATGTAAAGAGGAGCTGGGGATCGAGGTCGCGCTGCAGGACGTGCAGTTTCGCCACCTCTCCCACCGCGCCAGCGCCGGCGGGCGCACCTACTACGACATCTACTTCGAGGTCCTGCGCTATGACGGCGCGCCCGAAATCAGGGAGCCGCAGAAGTCCTCGGCGCTCTGCTGGTTCGATCTCGATTCGCTGCCGCCGGACATGATCCCGGTGCGCAGGGAGGCCCTGTTTCAGGTGCTGTCCGGTTGCCCCTACAGCGAGAGTCTCGAATAATTCTTTAGGAGGTCATCGTATGAATTTTATCACCGAGCCCGGGCGGATCTGGCTGCCCGGCGAGGACGGCAAAGTCCTCGCCGAGGTCACCTTCCCCCTGGATGAACGCGGCGTCGCGCAGATCGACCACACCTTTGTGGACGGGTCGCTGCGCGGGCAGGGCATGGCCGGACAGCTGCTGGCGGCACTGGCGGCGCATCTCAGAAGTGAAGGGATCAAGGCCTCCCCCGTCTGCTCCTACGCTCTGTCATGGTTTCAAAAGCACCCGGACCAGCAGGACCTGCTGGCCTAGCTTTTCTGATCCCCGATCTTTTCAAGCAGCATAGGCGCCATCGCGCAGGCGAGGATCACCGCCGTCACGCCCGCCGCCAGCTTCCCGGCGATCATGGCCGGGATCATCCCCGGGGAAACCCCGGCGGTAAAGCCGAGATGGTCCCCGATCACGCAGGAGGCGCTGACCAAAAAGGCGATGTTGATCAGCTTGCTGCGCGGGTCCATCTTCTCGATCAGCCCGAAGGTCGCGATGCCGTTGGCCAGGGATGCCACCATCCCGGCGCAGCCGCTTTCGTCGAGCCCGAGCTTCCTGCCCAGGACGCCGAGGGCTTTGGAAAAGTGCCGGGTGATAAATTCCACCATCGGGAAGGCGCCGATCAGCACGATCGCGATCAGCCCGACGATCTGCAGCGCCTCGATCAGGGGCGACACGCCCGAATCGCCCGGCTCGACCATCTGCCAAAGGAGCGGAAAGCGCAGCCCGGTTTCATATTGCAGCACCGCGGCGGCGAGCGACAGGGTAATCAGCGCGGTCAGCCCCTTGCCGAAGATGGTGAACCCCCGCAGCATGGCCATCGGCTTTTTCCACAGTCCCAGGATGATGAGCAGGGCGATCAGCAGCACCGGCAGCAGATTTTTGAGCATGGAAACAAATCCGATCGGGTAGCCGGTGAACAGCATGACCGCCCAGCCGGCGAGCATCCCAATGGGGATGGTGACCATCCCGACCATGATGCCGTAGGCAAAATAGGGCCTGTCCTCCTTTTTGAGGATGCCGAGCCCGATGGGCACGCTCCCCACAATGGTGCAGCCGAGCATCGAGCCGAGCAATATCCCCGAAAACTGGCCGATGGCCTCGTCCGGGCCCGCCAGCTGCATGGCCAGCGGATACCCGCCCATGTCGCAGGCGAGCAGCGTCCCGCCGAACATGGCGGGGCTCGCCCCGAAGAATTGATAGACGGGGGTGAGCACCGGTTCGAGCAGCTGGCGCAGGATGGGGGTGAGCACCAGCATCCCGATCATGGCCAGCGAGAGCGGGCCCATCGCCTTGAAGCCCTCTTCAAACTTTTCCCCGTAGCCATGGCGGTTTTTGCGAATGCGGTCCACCGCGCCAACGAGCATGAAAATCATGGTCACCGACAGGATAACTGTGTGGATCGAGATTGATGAGACGTACTGCTGAAGCGATTGCACAAAAACTTCCATTTTCACATTCCTTTCCCCAGTGTGGCACTCTTTTTATTATATCACAACGTGCCGCGCACGCGGCAAATAACAAATACTTTTATTGTTCCGGCCGGGCCGCGCCAAATTCTTTCGGCGCGGCTTTTTCATATCGCTTTTATGGCGGGGAAGAATAATTTACAAAAGCGTTCTTGCATCCCTTTCCAATAGATGGTACAATCTGTTAAATCAATCGATAAAGGAATGATTCATACTATGAAAAAACTCTCCGCCGGCAAAATTGCCCTGATTGCGGTACTGCTGGTTTTGGTGGTGCTCGTCGTCTCGGTATTTTCCGGCTATAACTCGCTCGTGACCATGCGGGAAAACGTCACCGGACAGCAGGCGAATATCCAGACCCAGCTGCAGCGCCGCAACGACCTGATCCCCAACCTGGTCAATACCGTCAAGGGGTATGCCGCCCACGAAAAGGAGGTATTCGACGCCGTATCGGATGCGCGCGCCAGGCTCGCGGGCGCCGGCGGCGACATGCAGGAGCTGGCCGACGCCGACGCCGCCATGCAGAGTGCGCTCAGCCGCCTTTTGATGGTGGTGGAAAACTATCCCGACTTAAAGGCCAACACCCAGTACACCGCCCTGATGGACGAGCTGGCCGGGACCGAGAACCGGATCGCGGTGGCCCGCAAGGACTATAACGACGCGGTGCAGTCGTATAACCGCAAGCTGCGCACTTTCCCCACCGTGCTCTACGCCGGGATGCTCGGCTTCTCGCAGGCGGACTACTTCGAGGCGGCCGAGGGCGCCGAAACGCCGCCCACCGTGGACTTTGGAGCGTAAACGATGAAACGTATCCGACGAACGCTTCTCCTCCTGCCCGGGCTGCTGCTCCTCTCGCTGACGGCTCACGCCTTTGAGCTCGAAGCGCCGACCCAGTACTTCTATGCCGCCGACTATGCCGACGTGCTGGAAAGCGAGCACGAACAGTATTACGTCAACCAGGGGGCGGCGTTGCAGGAAGCCACCGGCGCGCAGATCGTGGTGGCGAGCGTCCCCTCCCTGCACGAGCGCACGGTGGAGGAGTACGCCAACACGCTGTTCCGTTCCTGGGGGATCGGCGACAGCGAAAAAAACAACGGCCTGCTCATCCTGCTGGCACCCAACGAGCGGCAGATCCGGGTGGAGGTGGGCTACGGCCTGGAGGGCGCGCTCAACGATTCCAAGGTCACCCGTTATATGGACGAATATGCCGTGCCTTATCTCGCGCAGGACCAGTTCGACGAGGGGATTTATAACCTTTATAACGCCCTGCTCCCCACAGTTTATGAGGAATACGGCCTGACCCCGCCCGAGAGTGTACAGTCCGCCGTGGCGGCAGAGGGGGACGATTCCTCTCCCATGGATTTTATTATTGCGCTGGTCCTTGTGGCGCTGGTTTTCGGCGTCTTTTTTAGGCGCCGGCGGCACTTCGGCGGCCACTGGGGCGGCGGATTCTATGGGGGCGGGGGCTTCCATGGAGGAGGCTTTGGCGGCGGGTTCTCCGGAGGAGGGGGCGGCGGCTTTTCCGGAGGGGGCGGCTCCTCGGGCGGAGGCGGCGGTTCCCGCGGGTTTTAACCCCCAGGCGCTGGCAGAATGAAACAAGAGAAAAAGACCCATAGCATAGGCAGCTATGGGTCTTTTTTCGTCTGTTCGCGGGGAAAACCCCGATAAAATTCCCTATTTTTTGAAACCGCACCCCAATTATATCCTATCCTTCCTGCTTTTTCAAGCCAACCGCCGCTTTTTTGCGCGGACCTGCGGCCGGGATGGCCCCTGGCTGCCTATACTAACGGTCATTCTGTCCCCGCCCCTTCTGGATAACCGGACCGCTGCCAGCCATGGGCCTCACCGCGCGAAAGGAGCATATTCTGATGAAAGCAAGGTCCCTTGCCCGGCTGCTGGTTTCCTGCTGCCTGACCGTCCTTTTTCCCGTCTCGGCAGCGGCCGCCGCCACGGTCCAGGTGGAGCTGGGGGAGAACGGTAGCTACGGGGTGCACATTCCCTTTACCCCGTCGCCGCGCACCGAGCGGTACACCTTTTCCGTCCTGGAGGACGGCGCCGAGGTGTTCCGCGCCGGAGTCACCGTCAGCGGGGGCAAAACCGACATTTACCTCCCCTTTGGCTACGACCCGTCCGGGCCGCAGGAATATACCCTGCGGGTGAGAGCTCACGTCCTGCCGGGGCGGGAGGGGCTGGACCAGGAGGCGAGCGTCGACAAGCCCTTTATTACCGCGCCGAGCTGCGGATGCCCGGCGGGTACGGCGGGTGCGTTCTACGCGGGGAAGGGCACGGCGGCCGAGCCGTACCAGGTGGCGAGCGCCGCACAGCTGCAGCACATCAACAGCCCAAACCATCTCGGCAAGGGGCAGTGTTTTAAACAGGTGCGGGACATCGACGTCGAGGCCGAGCAGGGCACCAGCCTCTGGACCCCCATCGGCAACTACAGCGCCCAATTCAGCGGGCAATACGACGGGGACGGCCATTGGGTGCGAAACTTCAGTGTGGACACCCCCCGTTCCGCCGGGCTGTTCGGCTACATCAATCACTCCACGATCCAGCGCCTGGCAATCGAGACGCCCTATTCCGTCGTTGGCACCACTCTCGATGATGAAACCGCCCGATTCTGCGGCGGGCTGGTCGGAGAGTGGCGCATGTCTGTTACGCTCTCCCAGTGCTATGCAAACGTTTCCGTAAGCGGCTCCTGTGCGGGAGTCCTGCTGGGCGTTGGGCAGCAAAGCACCGTTATCCGCGACTGTGCGGCATATGGAAAGGCGGACGCCGCCATACAGGCGGGAGGCGTGGCAGCCAACATCATTGGAGCGGTGGAGCGCTGTTACGGAATTTGCGCCGTTTCCGGCTCCTCCCTGGAAACCGGAGGGCTGGTCGGGCGGCCAAATATCAACGCCAGCAGCACCTTGACGGACTGCCGCTGGTTTGACGGCCCTCAAACGGCATATTCCAGCAACTATGGGGACAATCCTGTCGTTGCCAACGTCCAGCGCTACCCCCTCACCGCCGCCAACCTCTCGAACCCAGCCAACTTCCCGGCGAGCTTCGGCTTGAACGATCCGAGCGGCCTGTGGGAAATGGGCGACGTGTGGTACTACAACCACAAGGACGGCAAGCCCGGCGAGCGGGTGCACGTCACCGCCCCCAAGCTCAAGATTTTTACCTTTCAGGAGTAAAATCCGAAAGGGGGACGCGAAGAGTTTTCTCTTCGCGTCCCCCTTTTTTCTATTGCCGGGCACGGCCGCGGCAATAGAAATGGCCGTGTCCCTAGCCCGGCCAGGAGAATTCTATAAGGCTGCTCTTCGATTTTATATTTCTTTCGCCCTCAAACCGGCGTGCGGAGCTCGAACTCCTGATAGAACACCCCCAGCTTGCCGTGGTAGCCCGGCTTCCAGGGCTTGTTGCGCCCGCAGTAGTGGACGATCACCGTGTTTTTTCGCACCCACTCCAGGTCGACCCTGACGTTCTGCGGGTTGAGGTTATAAAAGCGGTAATATCTGTCGCTGAGGTTGAAGACCAGGGAATTGAGCTCGATGATCCGTTTGCCGTAGAGGACGTTGATCACGTCCTGATCGGGCAGCAGCAGCTTCTGGCGGTTTTCCCCGATGTAGCGAAGGACCTCCCCTATGTCTTGCTGCTGCCGCAGAGCGTCGAGGTTCATCAGGAGCACGCCCGAGTTTACATAGGCGCTCTCGTGCGGCAGGTCGAGGCGCAGCTCGTTGAGCCGCCGGAAGGTGCGGTGCAGGTGGGAGCAGGCGGCGAAGAAGGATTCGCCCATCTCCATCTCCCACAGCGGGCGCAGGCTCCCCAGCACCACCAAATCCGGGTCGAGATAGATCACCCGCGGAATCTCTGCCGGCAGGAACTGCGCGGCAAAGAGCCGGTAGTACATCTCGCGCGGGTAGCGCTCCTCGACCGGGGCCCCCGCGAGCATGCCGTCCGAGATTTTTATATCGTGCACCCCGCAGCTGCCCGGGCGCAGCCGCCCGCGCAGATAGTGCAAGTCCCCCTCGCTCAGCGAGCTGTTCATTACATGCACCTCAAAGCGGCTGTGCGGGTCGCTGGTTGTGAGCGATGTGAGCATCACCAGCAGCTGCCGCAGGTATCCCCGGTCCAGCGTCACCAGAATGTGAATCGGCTCCTTCAACGGTCAATCACTCCCTGTTCAGAATTTCCATAAACTCCTCGCCGGTGATGGTCTCCTTCTCCAGCAGGTATCTTGCCAGCTCGTGCAGCTTTTGGACGTTCTCCTTGAGGATTCCCCTCGCCTTTTCGTGCGCTCGGCGGATCAGGGAGAGCACCTCGCCGTCGATCCTTGAGGCGGTCTCGCCCGAACAGATCAGAGAGCTGTCCCCGCCCAGGTATTCGTTATGCACCGTTTCGAGCGCCATCATGTCGAAGCTCTCGCTCATCCCGTAGCGGGTGACCATGGTGCGGGCGATCCGGGTGGCCTGCTCGATGTCGTTCGAGGCGCCCGAGGTAAAGGTGCCGAAGATCAGCTCCTCGGCCGCCCGGCCGCCAGTGAGGGTGGCGATCTTGTTCTGCGCTTCCTCGCGGGTCATCAGCACCCGCTCCTCCTCATCCACCTGCATGGTGTAGCCCAGCGCCCCCGAGGTGCGCGGCACGATGGTGATCTTGTGCACCGGCGCCGACTCGGTCTGCCTGGCCGCCACCAGCGCGTGGCCGATCTCGTGGTAGGCCACGATCTCCTTCTCGCGCTGGCTGATCACCGCGCCCTTGCGCTGATAGCCGGCGATGACCACCTCGACCGATTCCTCCAGATCGCTCTGGTTCACCAGCGTCCTTCCCAGCTTGACCGCGCGCAGCGCAGCCTCGTTGACGATATTGGCCAGCTCCGCTCCCGACGCGCCGCTGGTGGCCCGCGCAATGGAGCCCATGTCGATGTTTTCCTCCATCTTCACATCCTTGGCGTGCACCCGCAGAATCGCTTCCCGCCCGGCCAGGTCGGGCAGCTCGACCGGGATGCGCCGGTCAAACCGCCCGGGGCGCAGCAGCGCCTTGTCCAGCGAATCGGGACGGTTGGTGGCCGCCAGGATCACGACCCCCTTTTTGCCGTCGAAGCCGTCCATCTCGGTGAGCAGCTGGTTGAGCGTCTGCTCGCGCTCGTCGTTGCCGCCCATAGCGCCGCTGTCCCGCTTCTTGCCGATGGTGTCGATCTCGTCGATGAAGACGATACACGGTGCCTTTTCCTGCGCCTGCTTGAAGAGGTCGCGCACCTTGGCGGCCCCCATGCCCACAAACATCTCCACGAACTCCGAGCCGGAGATCGAAAAGAAGGGGACACTCGCCTCCCCCGCCACCGCCTGGGCCAGCAGGGTCTTGCCGGTTCCGGGCGGGCCGACGAGCAGGGCGCCTTTCGGCATGCTCGCGCCGATGGCGGCGTACTTATCGGGGTTGTGGAGGAAATCGACGATCTCCTGCAGCGCCTCCTTGGCCTCGTCCTCCCCGGCCACGTCGGCAAAGGTCTTGCCGGTCTGGGCCTGCACGTAGATTTTGGCGTTGCTCTTGCCGAACTGCATGGCGTTCGGGCCGCTCATCCGCTTTTTCATGAACCGCATCAGCAGGAAGCTGGGCAGGATCAGGATCACCAGCGGCAGGATCCAGGTGAGCAGGAAGTTCATCAAAGGCGAGTTTTCCTTCGGGATCACCTGGCTGAACTTTACGTCCCCCCGCGCGTGCAGCCGCTCGACGAGCTGCGGATCCTCCATCTTCCCGGTGATGTACAGCGCTTCCTTGCCTTCCTCCCCCTTTGCGGCAAAGGCGATCTGGTTCTCCTGGATCTCCACCGTGGTCACGTTCCCCGCATCCACCTGGTCCAGGAAGGTTCCGTAGTCCACCTGGGTCACCTGCGCGCGCATCAGGATCGGGAATACAAAGGCGTTGAGCGCCATGAGCACCAGCAGTACGACCATATAGTAAAAAATGAGCGGCTTTTTCGGAGTCTTTTGTTCCTTCATTTTTCATTCCCCTTCTCTTCGTCTGTATCTATGCCCCGCTCCAGCAGGGAGACAAAGACCTCAAAGCCCTTGATGATCTGTTCCATCTCCTCGCCGCTGGGGTTCATCCGTCCCATCACCCGGCAGTCGATCCGCTCCTCGAGCCGGTCGGCCAGCGCGCGGCCCTCTGCCGTCAGCTCAAGGCGCACCACCCGCTCGTCGCTCCCGTCGCGCCTGCGCTGCAGGTAGCCCTCCCGCTCGAGCTTTTTGCACAGCGGCGAGATATTCCCGCTGGCCATCAAAAGAGCGCGGCCCAGCTCCCCCACCGTGCAGGGGCGCTCCCGCAGCTCGACCAGGGCGCGCATCTGCACCGCCGTCAGCCCGCAGGGCTCGCAGCACCTTCGCAGCTGCTCTTCAAAATTCCCCTTGATCCTGCGGGAGAGCGCCAAAAGCTCCCGGCGAAACTGCAAAGCGTCCACTTTCGCTTTCCCCCTTATATTATCTATTAATTATAGATTATATGGAAAATAGTATCCGGCGCATGGCTTTTTTGTAAACGTTCGGTGAATCCTTGAAAAATCCCCCTTCGCTTGGTATACTGATAAGGAATTTTTTGCAAGGGGGGCACGGTATGTACCGGTACGTGGTCTTTGATGTGGACGGCACCATCCTCGATTCGGAGGAGGCGAATATGGTTTCCTTTCAGCGCGCGGCCGAGGAGATGCTGGGCAGGAAGCTGCGGTATGAGGATCTGGCCTTCTCGCTCGGGATGCTCGACGAGGAGGCCTATCCCATGATCGGGATCACCGATCTGGAACAGGCCCTGCGGCTGCGCAACCGCTATTACGCCGAGCTTCTGCACACCGTGCGGGTGTTCGACGGGATCTGTGAGGTGCTCGAATCGCTGAGGGAACGCGGCATTTGCCCCGGGATCGTCACCTGCCGCACCGGCGGTGAGCTGCGCCGCGCCCTCGCCCCCTTCGGGGGGCTTTACGACTGCTTCGGCGTGCTCTCCACCGCCGAGCTCACCGCGCGCCACAAGCCCGACCCCGAGCCGATGGAAAAATACCTCGAGCTGTCGGGGGCCGACCCGCGGGAGGTGCTCTACATCGGGGACACCGAGCAGGACCTGCGCTGCGCCGCCGGGGCGGGGGTGGACTTCGCGCTGGCGCTCTGGGGCGCTTACACCACCGCGGGCTGCGAGGGGGCCGCTTATTTCCTGCGCGAGCCGCAGGAAATCCTTTCCCTGGTGGGCGGGGAGGTGAAGGCATGACGCTGCAGGTCCTTGCCGCCGGGCTGAGCGTCTGCAAGGTTTCGGACCTCTCGGGGGTGGACCTTTCCGGTGAACTGTGCTTTTTGGGGAAGACGGACCGGGAGCTCTCACTGGTCTGCCCCACAGACAGGGTCCCGGATAGCACCCTGGCGCGGGAGGACAGCTGGCGCGCCTTGCGGGTGGCGGGCGCCCTCGACTTTTCCCTGGTCGGGGTGCTCGCGGGGATCGCCGGGGTGCTGGCAAGGAACGGGATTTCCATCTTTGCCCTGTCCACCTACGACACCGACTACGTCCTCACGAAAGAGGAACAGTTTGATCGGGCCCTCGCCGCGCTGCGGCAGGCGGGGTATGACGTGGAATAGCGAAAAATAGCGGGAGGGGAACCGAAACCGGTTCCCCTCCCGCTGCCTGTACGCCGACTTATACCCAGCCCGGCTTTGGGGCGGGCGGATTTGCCACAGCCCGCCCGCCGCCGGGATGGCGGCGGACGGATATATCCACCGCGGCGCGCTGCGCCGCAGACTGGCCGATGGGTCCTATGCTTCTATCATATGCGGCGGCGTGAAAGGTGTTCCCCTATTCCTCCAGTTGAGCCCGTCCCAGGTAGAGCTTGCCGATCGAGCTGAGATACCAGCCGGTGAGCTTCGGAGAGGAGAGCACGGTCTGAACATTGTACTGGATGGGGATGATATAGCCGTCCTCCATCAGCAGCTCCTCGGCCTGATAGAAGGCGTCGTACCGCTCGGCGCCGGTGGAGGCGAGCGCCTTTTCCATCAAAGCGTCGAACGCCTCATTTTGATACATGTTGCCCGACTGGGGGTTGGGCGCGCCGCCGACCGTCATGAACATGTCCAGGAAGGTCTGCGGATCGCGGTAGTCCCCGGTCCAGCCGTGGCGGGCGAGGGCCTGGTAGTTGCCGGAGTTGCGGGTGTCCTGGAAGACCGCCCATTCCTGGTTGACCAGCTTGACCGAGAGGCCGAGGTTCTGCTTTAACATTTCCTGTACCGCCTCGGCGATGGCCTTGTGCTTGTCGTCGGTGTTATAAAGGATTTCCAGAGTCCCGATCCCCTCGCCGTTCGGATAACCCGCCTCGGCCAGCAGCGCCTGGGCCTGGGCGGCCTGGGCGGTGGGCGCGAGGTAATAGTCCCCGGCGGTTTCACGGAAATCCCGGCCCTGATCATCCGTGAGCCCGGGCGGGATATAGCCCATGGCGGGCGTCTGTCCGCCGCGGGTCACCATGTCGCAGATGGCCTGCCGGTCGATTGCCATGCTGATCGCCTTGCGCACCCGCACATCTTTCAGCGCCTCGACGGGGGTATTCTGGTTGATGACGTAGAAATAGGTGCTGATGTAGGGCAGCACCTCGAGCTCTCCCGAGGCGATCAGCCCGGGGATCTCCTCGGTGGGGGCCTTGTCCGTCCACTGGATCTCCCCCGCCTTGAAGGAGGTCAGGATGGTAGAGGCGTCCACGATCATCCGGCAGAGCACATGGTCGAGCTTGGTGTTTTCGGCATCCCAGTAATAGGGGTTCTTGGAAAGCACCAGGTGGGAGCCGAGCTTATAGTCGGTGAGGTAGAACGGGCCGTTCGAGACGGCCTTCTTCGGGTCCTTGGCCCAGAGTCCGCTCTCATCCACCACGTCCTCCCGCTCGGGGGCGAGCGTCGGGAAGCAGACCAGCTCCTCGAAATAGTCGCAGGGCCCGGCCAGGGTGACCTCAAGCGTGCGCTCGTCGAGCGCGCGCACCCCCAGCTCCTCGGCGGGCTTTTCCCCCTTGGTGATCTCCTGCGCGTTTTGGATCGGATAAAGGAAGTAGGCATATTCCGAGGCGGTCTTCGGGTCCACGGTGCGCCGCCAGGAAAAGACGTAGTCCTGAGCGCGCACCGGCTGCCCGTCCGACCACTTCGCGCCCTCGCGCAGGGTGAAGGTCCAGGTGAGCCCGTCGTCCGAGACGGCGTAGTGCTCGGCGGTGGCGGGCTCGGGGCCGTTGCCGAAGTCGCGCAGCAGTCCCTCGAAGGTATTGGTGATCACGTTGTTCCCGTCCGACGCCGAGTTGAGGCTCGGGTCCAGGGTCTTGGGGTCGGCGCCGAGATTGATCTTGGCGACCGTGCCCTCGAGCTTTTGCGAGGGCGCACCGCTCCCCGACGGGGCCGAAGAGGCGCCGGACGAGGAGCCGTTCCCCTCCTCCTTCCGGCCGCAGGCGGCCATGGATACGCAGAGAACCAGCGCCAGAAGCAAAGAGCCGATTCGTTTCATAGACAGCATCATTCCTTTCCCGGAAATACACTTTTTCTTAGTATTTCTGGGAGGCGGCCTAATTATCCCCTACCGGAAGAGATGGCAGGCGACCTGCCGCTCATCCGAAATGTTTTGCAGCCTCGGCTCTACCTCGGCGCAGACCTTCATCGCATGGGGACAACGGGTGCGAAACGGGCAGCCGCTGGGCGGGTTGAGCGGGGAGGGCACGTCGCCCTGCAGCACAATCCGCTCCTTTTTCGCCTTGGGGTTCGGGACCGGGATGGCCGAGAGCAGGGCTTTCGTATAGGGGTGCTGCGGGTCGTGGTAGAGCTGGTCGCTCTGCCCGAGCTCGACGAGCTTGCCGAGGTACATCACCCCGATCCTGGTGGAAATATGCTTGACCATCGACAGGTCGTGGGCAATGAAGAGATAGGTGAGCGCAAACTCCTCCTGCAAATCCTCGAGCATATTGACCACCTGTGCCTGGATCGAGACGTCCAGCGCCGAGATCGGCTCGTCGCAGACGATGAAGCGCGGACGCACCGCCAGCGCCCGGGCGATCCCGATGCGCTGGCGCTGCCCGCCGGAAAATTCGTGGGGGTAACGGCTGGCATATTCGGGTTTCAGCCCCACCCTCTCGAGCAGGGAGCGCACTTGCTCCTCGCGCTCCTTGCCCGACGCGAGATGGTGGATGTCCAGCGGTTCGGACACGATATCCCCCACCGTCATGCGCGAATCGAGCGAGGCGTAGGGGTCCTGAAAGATCATCTGCATCTTGCGCCGGTAGGGCAGCAGCTCCCGCCCCGAGAGGTTGGTGATGTCGGCGCCCTCAAAGATAATCCTGCCGTCGGTCGGCTCGTACAGGCGCAGCACGGTGCGCCCGGTGGTGGACTTGCCGCAGCCCGACTCACCGACCAGCCCCAGCGTCTCGCCGGGGAGGAGGGTGAAGGAAACGTCGTCCACCGCCTTGATCACCCGCTGATTCCCGCCGAGGAATCCGCCGCCCGCCACGAAATATTTTTTCAGGTGCTCAACCTTTAAAATTGGCTCGCTCATCCTTTTGCCCCCTCTTTCCTGATCTCGGGCACCCGCGGCGCCGCCTCGTCCAGCAGCCAGCAGCGGGACTGGTGGCCCTCCTCGACCTCATAGAGCGGCGGCAGCCGCTGCTCGCAGATGTGCATGGCAAAGCGGCACCGCCCGCTGAAGGGGCAGCCGCGCGGCGGATTCAGCAGATCCGGCGGGCTGCCCGGGATAGGCTGCAGCCGCTCGCGGGTTTCCTTCGTCGGATCGGGCACCGACTGCAGAAGTCCCAGGGTGTAGGGATTGCGCGGGTCGAAAAAGATTTTTTCCACCGGCGCCTGTTCCATGATCATCCCGCCGTACATCACGATCACCCGCTCGCAGCTCTCGGCGATCACCCCCAAATCGTGGGTGATCAGAATGATCGAGGTGCCCAGACGCTCGCGCACCTCCCCGATCAGCTCGAGCACCTGGGCCTGGATGGTCACATCCAGCGCGGTGGTGGGCTCGTCGGCGATCAGCAGCCCGGGGTCGCAGGAGAGGGCCATCGCGATCAGAGCGCGCTGGCGCATGCCGCCCGAAAATTCGTGCGGATAATTATGAAAGCGCTCCTCGGGTGAGGGGATCCCCACCAGGGAGAGCATCTTGATTGCGGCCTCCTTCGCCTGCCGGCGGTCCAGGGGACGGTGCTGCCGGATCACCTCGACCATCTGGCTGCCGACGGTATAGACCGGGTTTAAGGAGGTCATCGGGTCCTGGAAGACCATCGAAATCTCGTTTCCCCGGACCTGCTGCATCTCCCGCTCGCCCAGCGGCACCAGGTCGCGGCCCCGGAAATGCACCGCGCCCCCGGTGATCCGCCCGGGGTGGGAAAGCAGCTTCATCACCGACATGCAGGTGACGCTCTTTCCGCTGCCCGATTCCCCGACCAGTCCCAGGATTTCGCCCTTCTTCAGGCTGAAACTGACGTCCCGCACCGCCTGCACCTCGCCCACATGGGTAAAGAAGGAGGCGCGCAGGTGGTCCACCTGCAACAAATTATCCGACACTCCTACCTCTCCTTTCCTCACTGGCGTTGGCGCGGGTCAAGCGCATCGCGCAGCCCGTCCCCCACGAAGTTGAAGGCGAACATGGTCAGCGCGATGGCCACCGACGGCACGATCAGCAGATACGGATAGCTGCGGATCCCTCCCAGCGCGTCGTTGGCCAGCGTCCCCCAGGAGGCGGCGGGGGCCGCGACCCCCAGCCCCACAAAGCTCAGGAAGGATTCGGTGAAGATGGCCTGGGGGATGCTCATCATCATCGAAACCACGATCGGCCCCATCGCATTGGGGATCAGGTGCCTGAAAATGATCCGGCTCTTGGGCGCGCCCAGGGCCTTGGCGGCCAGCACGAATTCCTGCTCCTTGAGGCTCATCACCTGCCCGCGCACCTGGCGCGCCATCGGCAGCCAGTAAACCAGCGAGATCGTGAGGATCACGATCCCCACGTCGCTGCGGTTGGTGACTACCATCAAGAGGATGACGATCAGCATGAGGGGGATCGAGTTCAAGAGGTCGACAATGCGCATCATCACGTTATCCACCGTCCCGCCCTCATACCCCGAGACGCCGCCGTAGGCCACCCCCACGAGCATGGTGATCAGCGCGGAAACGATCCCTACCAAGAGCGAGATCCGCCCGCCGTAGAGGGTGCGCGCCAGCACGTCCCGCCCGAGCTTATCGGTCCCCAGCAGGTTGGAGCGGTTGAGGACGGTTTTGCTCCCACCCATCACCTTGCTGCCGTTTAGGTAGAGCTCGTACTTTTTGGTGCTGCCGGCCTCGCGCACCATGCTGTAATCGAGGGTGACTTCATTCCCGTCCACCTCGAAAACCTTGCGCCGGCCGATGGTGTCATTCTTCAGCAGAGCCGCGGGCCCGAGCACCTCGCCCTTATCGGTCACCCGGATGATCTGATAGAGGCTCTCCTGCACATAGATTTTGCTGCCCTGCCCGAGATCGGTCACCCGCAGGATGGGCGGGATATTGCCGAGCGCCAGATTCTGGTCGGAATAGCTGTGAGAGCTCAGAACCGGCCCCACGAGGGCCAGCAGCAGGATCAGCACGATCAGGCAGAGCCCCACGAGGGCCAGCTTGTTTTTGCGAAACCGCCGCCAGACGTCCTTCCAATAGGTTAGGCTTTCCCGCGGCTGCTCCCCGGCGCCGGCGCCCGAGCGGTCCACGAATTCCCAGAGGTTTTGCATAAGAATGACCATTCCTTTCCGGACGTTTCGGTTAATCCTGAAGTTTTATTCTCGGGTCGATCAGCGCATAGGCCACGTCGACCAGGAAGACCATCACCACATAGAGCGCGGCGAAGAACAGGGTGGTTCCCATGATAACGGTGTAATCGCGGTTGTTGATGCTTTCCACGAAGTATTTTCCCATCCCGGGCACGGCGAAAATTTTCTCCACCACGAACGAGCCGGTGATGATCGCGGCAAAGGTGGAGCCGAGATAGGTCACCACCGGGATCAGTGCATTTTTGAGTGCGTGGCGAAAGACGATCCTCCCCCGTGGCAGACCGTTGGCCCTGGCCGTGCGGATATAGTCCATGCTGGTCACGTCCAGCATGGACGAGCGGGTGAGACGGGTGACAAAGGCCATCGAGAAGCCGCCCAGCGCCAGCACCGGGCCGATATAGGAGCGCCAGCCATAGAGGCCCCCCGGCGGCAGCCAGCCCAGCCGTTCGCCGAAGACATAGAGGATAAAGGAGCCGATCACAAAGCTGGGCACCGCGATCCCCAGCGTGGTCAGGAAAGAGATCAGGTAGTCCGGCCACCGGCCCCTTTTCAGCGCCGCGAGCACCCCGAGCGGGATCCCGATGACGATCACCAGCAGGATCGCCCAAAAGCCCAGGGCGGCCGAGACCGGGAAGGCGTTCCTGATCATGTCGTTGACCCGCACTCCGAGCATTTGGATCGAGGTGCCGAGGTCCAGATGGAGCAGGTCTCCCATGTAGTCGAGGTACTGCTGCCAGAGCGGGGCATCCATATTATATTTTTCCCGCAGCAGCGCCTCGATTTCAGGCGAGAGGGTCCGCTCGCGGGTGAACGGGCTGCCGGGTATGAAGCGAAGCAGGAAAAAAACCGCCGTCGCCAATAAAAACAAGGTCAGCAGCATGGACAGCAGGCGTTTTAGTATATATCGAAGCATATCGTTTTCCCTCCATGGGAGTTATTTTTGACCTGCAGGGGCCCAAATAAACCACTTCGCTCAAAACCCTGAAAAAATGAGGGCAAAAGTGCCATTTCCTTCCTGAACCTGCCTGGGATGTCCGGACGCAATATGAATCAATTGCATGGAAGAAGGCATGCTGTAAAACTACAGCATGCCTTCTTCATTTCTATAACGAAAAACCCGGCCCTGGAGAGTGGGCCGGGTTTATCATTTAGTTAGCTTGTAATCTTAATCTTTCGATTAATTACTTGGAAGCCTTCTTGAACGCAACAGCGCCAGCAGCGACCAGGGAGACTACAGCCATAGCAGCGGCAGCGCCGACCATGTCGTTAGCGCCGGTGCCCGGGTTGGTCTTGTCGCCATCGGTGGGCTCTTCGGTCTCTTCGTCAGAAGAGGTCTCGCCGTCCTTGGAGATGGTGCCTTCCTCGTACTCTTCCTCAGCCACGATGTAGGTGCCGAGAACCTTGGTCTCGAACGCCCAACCGTCGCTATCGTACTCAGCGTCAACCTTAGTCACGTCGCCGGTCTTCTTGTTGTACTCGTAGAGCACAGAGCCGGAGTCAGCGTCGATCACAACTTTGACCTTGGAAGCGAACTTCGGGTTGGCAATGAAATCATAGCAGTCAACGTCAACGTCGCCGAAGAAATCAACGATCTCATCGATGTCGTCGTCAACCAGTCTCATGTTCTCATAGTCGGTGCCGTAGTTGCCCTTGAAGTACACGTCAACATAGTCGTTGGCGCGAATTCTGGACTCGTCGCCGATCACTTCGTCGAAGTTGTAAACAACACCGTTGGTCTTGCTGTTGGTGTAATTGGTGTCTTCCTCGAAGTCCTGGAGACGGGAGTAAGCAACAGCCTCGTCATGACGGACGGTGATGGTGATGTCCTTGTCATTGTTCACGCTCTTGGACAGAACCTCACCAGCCGAGCTAAGATCAGCAGAACCGATGGTGATGTCGAGCTCAACCTCATAGTCATCAAACTCGAAGTCACGCAGACCGGCATTGCCCTTCAGGGTCAGAACCGGGGCGTCATAGCGCTTGCCAGTAACGGGATCAGTATAGTTGAAGCCGTCGTTCTTCTTGACAGAAGCAGTGACATTCTTGGTGTTGACGTGAGCCTTGATGTCGCTGATTCTCAGAGTGCCATCCGGCTCGATCACGATCTCGGCCTTGTTACCAGCGGTATCCTCGTCGGTTCCGGCATCGTCGGGACCATAGGTCACGAGGTACGGAGCGCCAGTCTCATACTCGTCGTTGTCAGAAGACATGTCGACGATGAGGGAATAGGCATAGCTGCCCTTGGAAGTCTTTTT
The DNA here is from genome assembly GCA_004340125.1 of Harryflintia acetispora. Lineage (GTDB taxonomy): Bacteria > Bacillota > Clostridia > Oscillospirales > Ruminococcaceae > Harryflintia > Harryflintia acetispora. The sequence continues at coordinate 81,433 of SLUK01000001.1, forward strand.
GATGTTACCAGCAAACGCAACAGAAGCGGTGCCGAGAACCATCGCAGCAGCAAGCACTGAAGCCAGTACTTTTTTCATTGGAATTTCCTCCTCTTAATTGTTACTTTAAAATCGCTAAGTCAAGGGCGGCTCTCCATTCCTGCCCTTGCCATGACCCTAGTATAACCGATGGAGGAATAAATTGCAATAGGTTTTTGAAATTTTTTTGTAATTATTTTGTTACCCATTTCCTTGCTGGATTTCTCCGCATAAACATGCCGTTTTCCAAGGATATTATCCAGCATTTTTTCTATCCATTCCTGTTTTATTTTCGTTTTGCGTAACAAAATTATCCATAGATTACAAAGACGCATCTGCCTTGCACGACGAAAAACCCGGCCCTGGAGAGTGGGCCGGGTTTGATTCGTTTTAAACCGTTCTGATTACCAGAGATCGATTCTTATTTGGAAGCCTTCTTGAGGGAGATCGCGCCAGCAGCGACCAGGGAGACGACCGCCATGGCAGCGGCAGCGCCGACCATGTCGTTGGCACCGGTGCCGGGGTTCTGCTTGTCGCTGTCGGTGGGCTCCTTCTCATCCTCGGAAGAGGAGGACTCGTCCTTGGACACATTGCCTTCCTCGTACTCCTCCTCAGCCACGATGTAGGTGCCGAGGGTCTTGGTCTCGAACGCCCAGCCATTGCTCTCGTACTCAGCGTCGACACGGGTCACATCGCCGGTCTTCTTGTTGTACTCGTAGAGCACAGAGCTCTCGTCGGCGTCGATGACAACCTTGACGTTGGAAGCGAATTTCGGGGTAGCGACGAAGTCATAGCAGTCAACATCGACGTCGCCGAAGAACTCAACGATCTCGGAGATATCGTCGTCAACCAGTCTCATGTTCTCGTAGTCGGTACCGTAGTTGCCCTTGAAGTACACGTCGACATAGTCGTTGGCACGGATTCTGGACTCCTCGCCGATGACCTCGTCGAAGTTGTAGACAACGCCGTTGTTCTTGTTGTTGGTGTAGTTGGTGTCCTCCTGGAACTCCTGAATGCGGGAGTAAGCGGCAGCCTCGTCGTGACGGACGGTGACGGTGATGTCCTTCTCGTTCTCAACGCCCTTGACCAGCTTCTTGGAGGTCTGATCAAATTTCGCGTCGCCGATGGTGATGTCCAGCTCAACCTCGTAGTCCTCGAACTCGAAGTTGCGCACGCCGGCGTTGCCCTTCAGGGTCAGGACCGGAGCGTTGTACTGCTTGTTGTTGTCGTTGACATCCTTGTACTCGATACCGTCGTTCTTCTTGACAGAAGCGGTCACGTTTCTGGTGTTGACGTGAGCCTTGATATCGGAGATTCTCTGATACACATTGTTGACAGCGTCAGCGTAGGGCTCGATCACGATCTCAGCCTTATTACCGGCGGTGTCCTCATCGGTGCCCGCGTTGTCGGGACCGTAGGTCACCAGGAACGGCGCGCCGTCCTCGAAAGTGGAATTGTCGTCGTCCTTGCTGACGGTCAGGGAGTACCCGTGGGTGCTACCGGACTTTTTCTGGATGGTGCCCGCGAAGGCAATCGAAGCCGTACCCATAATCATGGTGGCGGCCAGTACTGTAGAAAGTACTTTCTTCATTGGAATTTCCTCCTCTTAAGGTTTTACTTTAAAATCAATCTCGGTTCGGGTGGCTCTCCATTTCCTACCCTTGCCGTGACTATAGTATAGCGTATCTGGTTTCAAATTGCAAGAGGTTTTGATACTTTTTTGTAATTAATTTGTTACCGTTTATTTTTGCTTATAATCCGCATAATTAAGCCGTTTATCCGCAATGTTTTCTTTTTATATGCCATAGGAATATTCTGGTTTTTTTGGAATTTTGGTTACAAAAACTCTAAAAAATTACAATTTGTAACCTGCGATGCGCTAGAAATCCCGCCGCTTTATCCAGGGACAATCGGATATCGATTCTTATGGCCGTCCCACTGGCACATCCACTTTTATTGCTGCGCCCCACAATAAAAAACCACCGGCATATGCCGGTGGTTTCATGATTGTCTATTCTTGCGCTCAGCTGCGGCGGCGCTTGCGGTAGTTATGGTAGAAGAGCAACCCGGCCACCACGATCACCGAAATCACCAGCAGCACCGAGGCCACGCCCATATAGTCGTTGGAGCCGGTGGACGGGTTTTGGATCTTGTTGGCGTTATCGGCATCGCCGGAGGGCGGAATCTTCTCTGTCTCTTCTTCGCTGCTGCTCGAGTCGGAATTCAGATCGTCCGGACCCTTATATTCCTCGTCCGCCACAAAGTAGGTGCCAAGCTGGCGGGTGGAGAAATACCACTGCCCATTGTCGTAGCCGGCGTTGATCTCAGAAACCTTATTGTTTTTGAACTCATATAAATAGGTGTCGGGGTCCGCCTCGATCGCGACCTGCACCTTGGAGCCCGGCCGGGGTGAGCCAAGGAATTTATAATAGTTCACGTTGGTATTGAAGTAGAAATCGTCCACCCGGCTGATCGCATCGGTGGAAATCCCCAAGTTGACCAGCTCGTCGTCGCCGTAGTCGCCGCGGAAGTAGACGTCTACGTCGTCGCTGCAGCGGATGCGCACCGTCTCGTCGATGTCCTCGATAAACTTAAAGACGCAGCCCTTCTTCTCCGAGATGGTATAGTTGGTATCGTCCTCCACCTCGCAGATGCGGGAGTAGGCAATCGCCTCGTCGCCGTAGATGGTGATGGTGACGTCCTCTACATTATAAGTGCGTCCGTCCGCGACGTTGTAGTCGCCGATCTCGAGGTCGATCTCCACCTCGTAGTCCTCCCAGTCGAGGTCCCGCACACCGGCGTTGCCCTTGATGGTGACGACCGGCGGGTTCGGGCTCATGCCGTCGTAGATCTTGGAGGATACCTTGACGTTTTTGGAATTGGCATGGGTGCTGATTTTGGTGATCCGCTGGCCGCTGGCCGGCTCGATCTCGATCTTCACCTTGCTCGCCGCGTTCTCCTCGTCGGTGGCAGCCCCGTTGTCCGGCCCATAGGTGACCAGATAGGGCGCGCCGCTGCGGTATTCGGCATTGTCATCCCGGCTGCTGACAATCAGCGAGAAACCGGAAATATGGTTGCTGCGCTCGATGTCCGCCGCAAATCCGACCGTAGCCAAGCCGAGGGCCATTGCCGCCGCCAGCAGGATTGATAACGTCTTTTTCATATGTCTCCTCCCCCTTCGGACCCTTTTAAGCTCCTCACAAGGTACAATATTCTATTTATAGTATATCCGCAGTTGACAAATTTTGCAAGGAAAATAATGGTTTTGTGCGCTCGCAAGCCAGGCGGACGGCGACCCGCTTTGGCGCTCTCCACCAGCAATTGGGCTTCCGTTTCAGGCCCGTCCACAGAATATGGTGGAAGCGGCAAAAAAATGACAAGTTGGTGACAAAATCGGCGTATCCGCGCAGAAGAAGGGCCGCAGCTTTACTGCGGCCCTTCTTCAAAAAACAGTGTATGAACCTGTCTGAGGGGGTAGGTTCAGCGCGCGGCCTTGCGGTAAGCAGCCAGCCCGGCGGCGCAGAGGGAGCCAATGCCCAACAGGACGGCCAGGGCCGGGCTGCCGGCGGCGCCGGTGCCGGGGTTCGTCTTCTCGGAATCGCTCACCGAATCGACATCGTCGTACTCGGTGTCATCCGTGCTGTCCTCATCGGCAGTGGAAGTGGAGAGCATGGACTCGTCGATCTCCTCGTCGGTCACGATGTAGGTGCCCAGCGTCTTGGTCTCGAAGATCCAGTTGCCGTCATACTCGGCGTCGACCAGGGTCAGATCGCCGGTCTTCTTATTATATTCGTAAATATAGGCCTCGGTGCCCGCCTGGATCTCGACCTCGACCGCGGTCGCAAATTTCGGGCTGGCGATAAAGTCATAGTAATCGACATAGAGATCGCTCAGCGCCTTGTCGATTTCGCTGATCGAGTCGGTCACCACCCGCAGGTTCTCATAGTCGGTGCCGTAATTGCCGTTAAAGTAGAGATCGATGTCGTCGTCCACCCGGATGCGGGTTTCCTCGTCGATATACTCGTCAAACTCGAAAATGCATCCCAGCGACTTGGTAATGGTGTAGGTTTCATCGCTCTCCACCTCGCGGGAGGGGGAATAGGCGGTCAGCTCCTCGCCATAGATGGTGATGGTCACATCGTATTCATCCCCCGTGGCGTCGTCCTCCAGAGTGATATCCAGGTCGAGCTCGTAATCCTCCAGCTCGAATACCCGCACGCCCGCCTTACCCTTGATGGTGAGCACGCCGGGGTCGCTGACCGTACCGTCGTTCTTCTTGTAGCTCGCCGAGATGTTGCTGGTGTTCACCGAAACGTCCACGTCGGTGATTTCATACCCGCTCTCGGGAATGATTGCGATCTCCGCTTCCTTCATGCTGTCGGTACCGTAGGTATAGATTTCCGGCGCGCCGTCCGAGTACTCCGCATTGTCATCCCCCGGGCCCACGGTCAGGGAATAGCCCGAGACGCTGGAGCTGCTCTTGCTGATAGACGCGGCCGAAGCGCTCAGTACGCTGCCCAACAGCAGGCATCCGGCCAATAAGGTTGCCATTACTTTTTTCATTGTGGAGATTCCTCCTCTTTCTTCTTTAAAATCATTTTCCGGCGGGGAGAGGTTTGGGACTCTCCCGAATCCATTTCCAGGATACCCGGGGAACGTGACCGTTTCGTGTTCTTGCGCTGAAAGAAACGAGGAAAATAAATGAAAAAATGTAGCGAGCCGCCACTCCCGATACGAGGCGGCGGCAGGCTGCCGCTCCCAATTCGCGAAAGGACTAGCGTGCGAGGCGGCAATATTCAGCCCGCGTCCTGAATAAGAGGGTTCCAAGGGGGCGACGCCCTCTTGGCGGGTGCGGGCAGAGCCCGCGACCTTCAGCGCCAGCGAAGCGCGGGGAGGGGAGGCAAACCTTCCAGTGGAAGGTTTGACGGGGAACCCCCAAGAGGGGGTTCCCTCAAAAACGATCTCTTCAAACAACGGAAAAGTTCAGCCGCTGCGGGAGCTCCCGCAGCGGCTGACTGCTAATTGTCGAACATTCCTACTCCCATAATAGGGCTTTGCTCTTCGAACACCTCGATTGCCATACGCATACCGATCTTAAATCCACAAATGAAATCGTCGATGCCGTTGAGCCCGTCTGTTTCATTGTGCTGGACGGCGTATTCCTCCAGGAGCCGGGACTGCTCCGGGGAAAGAAGGGCCTCCAGTTCGTCTCGTTTTTCGCCCAGGACGTGTATAGACTCGGCGTAGGGGGAGCCGGGGCTGAATTTCCTGGCCAAGGGGTTGAGGTCTCCGTTTGCAAAGTGCTCCAATATACTTTTCATAATTCTACTCCTTTCAGCACACGCCCCTTGAAAGAAGAAATTACGTATGGTAAAATATTTACGCAGTTTTCCTTTCGGAGGCTGTGTGCGGGGGAAGCGGTGTTCCTTGTGAGGGGTGTGCCGCTTCCTTCATTTTTTGAGGCTTTTGTAAACAAGATCAATCCCCTCACGAACAACGTCCGATTTTGTTGTGCTCAACGCCTCGGCAGATTCTTCAAGTTTCTTTATACTTTCGTCGTCGAGTCGTACACGGAACATCGTCGATTTGGGGTTGTTCGTTGGACGCCCCATTTTTTTCTGTTCGCTGATATGATTCCCCTCCTTTCGTAGCGACAATAGTATTATATGATACGTAGCAACAAAAGTCAAGGTTTTTTTAAAAAATTTCCAGCGCGTGCAGAAAAATTTGCGCCCTCCACGAAAGTAGAGAGCGCGAATAGGCAGCGGCGACTCGCCGCCGCGAATAGGCAAGCGGCGCCCCGCCGCTTTGGGGGAACCCCTTGATAGGGTTCCCCCACGCAAAAACCTCCCACTGGGAGCTTTTTGCTCCCCTTCCTGATCTTTGGGAGGATTTGTAGCCGTGAGCGCCAGCAACCCAGGAAAGGTCGCGGGCTCCGCCCGCACCCGCCAAGGAGGCGTCGCCCCCTTGGAACCCCATTATTTTATATCACAGAAAAACGCGGCGGAAGTATCCGCCGCGTTTTTATCTGTTTTTCGCCGCTCGCATTCAGGACGCGGGCTGAGCACTCCCGCTTTGCACGCTGATTCCTTCGCGTATTGGGAGCGGCAGCCTGCCGCCTGCCGCTAGTTGAAAGCCTTCTTGTAGACTTCCTCGATCTCGGTAACCAGCGGGTAGCGCGGGTTGGCAGTGGTGCACTGGTCCTCGAAGGCGCGATAGCTGAGCTTCTCGAGCCCCGCCATGAAGACGGCTTCGTCCACGCCGCATTCCCGGATGGACATCGGACAATCAATCTCCTTCATCAGGGCGCGTACCGCGTCGGCCAGGGCCTTGACGCCCTCCTCGGTGGTGTTAAACTTGAGCCCGAGGTGCTTGGCGATCTTGGCATATTTCTTGTCGGCCACGAATTTGCCGTATTTCGGCCAGGTGGCGAATTTGGTGGGCTTGGAGCCGTTGTACTCGATCACATTGGGCAGCAGCACCGCGTTGGCCAGGCCGTGCGGGATGTGGTACTCGCCGCCGAGCTTGTGGGCCATCGAGTGGTTGAGTCCGAGGAACGCGTTGGTGAAGGCCATACCGGCGATGCAGGAGGCGTTGTGCATCTTCTCCCTGGCTTCCTCGTCGGTGTTGCCATTCTTATAAGCGCGCGGCAGGTACTCGAACACCATCTCGATCGCCTGCATGGCAAGGCCGTCGGTGTAGTCCGAGGAAAGGATCGAAACATAAGCCTCGATCGCGTGGGTCAGCACGTCCAGGCCGGTGTAGCAGGTCGCGCTCTTGGGCAGGGACATGACGAACTGCGGGTCGATGATCGCGACATCCGGGGTGAGCTCGTAGTCGGCCAGCGGGTACTTGACGTTCCCGTTCTCCTTGTCGGTGATGACCGAGAAGGAGGTGACCTCACTGCCGGTACCCGAGGTGGTCGGGATACAGACCATCTTGGCCTTGTCGCCCAGGTGCGGGAAGTGATAGGTTCTCTTGCGGATGTCGAGGAACTTTAAGCGCAGGCCGTCGAAGTCGGTATCGGGATGCTCATAGAAGAGCCACATACCCTTGGCTGCGTCCATGGCCGAGCCGCCGCCCAGCGCAATGATCACATCCGGCTGGAAGGCGTTCATCGCCTGTACGCCCTTCATGATGGTGGCGACCGACGGATCGGGCTCGACCTCGGAGAAGATTTCAGCGTGGCAGTATTCGGAGCGCTTTCTGAGGTAATAGAGGATTTTATCGACGTTCCCGAGCTTGACCATCATCGGGTCGGTGACGATGAAGGCGCGGGAGATGTCGGGCATCTTCTCAAGATACTGGATGGAATCTTTCTCGAAGTAGATCTTCGGCGGAATCTTGAACCACTGCATATTGACTCTCCTCTTGGCGATGCGCTTTTTGTTGATCAGGTTGACGGAGGACACGTTGGAGGTGGTGGAGTTGTGTCCGAACGAACCGCAGCCGAGGGTCAGGGACGGGGTGTTGGTGTTGTAGATGTCGCCGATGGCGCCCTGGGAGGACGGAGAGTTGGCGATCACGCGCCCGACCTTCATCTCCTCGCCGTAGGCGTGGCAGAGCTCTTCGTCGTTGGAATGGATGACCGCGCTGTGCCCAAGGCCGCCGAATTCGAGCATCTTCTTGGCCTTCTCAAAGCCTTCCTTGGCATCCTTGACCACGAAATAGGCCAGAACCGGGGAGAGCTTCTCGCGGGAGAGCGGGTAATCCGGGCCCACGTCGTCCAGCTTGGCGAGCAGGATCTTGGTGCCTTCCGGAACCTTGACGCCCGCCTGCTCGGCGATCCACCAGGCCGGCTGACCGACCACGACGGGGTTGACCGACTGCTTCTGGGCGTTGATGACGTAATCGGAAACCTTCTTGATCTCGTCGCCCTTGAGGAAATAGCAGCCGTAGTAGGTCATGATCTTTTCAAACTGCGGCGCGATCTCCTTGTCGACGATGGCCGCCTGCTCGGAAGCGCAGATCATGCCGTTGTCGAAGGTCTTGGAGAGGATCAGGTCGTTGCAGGCGCGCTCGACGTCCACATTCTTGTTGATGTAGCAGGGCACGTTGCCGGGGCCGACGCCGAGCGCCGGCTTGCCGCAGGAGTAGGCGCTCTTGACCATGCCGGAGCCGCCGGTGGCCAGAATCATCGAAACGCCGGGATGGTTCATCAAAGCGCTGGTCGCCTCGATCGAGGGGTACTCGATCCACTGGATGCACCCTTCCGGGGCGCCGTGGGCGATGGCCGCATCCCGCAGGATCTTGGCCGCCTCGACCGAGCATTTCTGCGCGGAGGGGTGGAAGCCGAAGATGATCGGGTTGCGGGTCTTAATGCAGATCAGGGATTTGAACATGGTGGTGGAGGTCGGGTTGGTAACCGGGGTGACGCCCGCGACCACGCCGACCGGCTCGGCTACCTCGACGTAGCCCTCCATCTCGTTCTCGTCCACGATCCCGACGGTCTTCTGATATTTAATGGAATGCCAGATGTATTCGGTGGCGAAGATGTTTTTGATGACCTTGTCCTCGAACACGCCGCGGCCGGTCTCGTCCACCGCCATCTTGGCCAGGTTCTGGTGGTTGTCCAGCCCCGCGAGCGCCATCGCATGGACGATCTCATCGATCTGCTCCTGCGTCATGTGCATGAACGCCTCGAGCGCCTTGTTCGCGTTTGCCACCAGCTTGTCAATCATCGGGCCGGTTTCAACGGGAGCCTGGTTTTTCTTTTCTGCCATTTCTCTTCGTTCCTTTCTCAATCAATCTTGGGTTTATCTTGCGGCCTAAAGGTTCGGAATTACAATGATTGTTAATTCTTTAACAACAATATATCATGCTCCAGCCTGCATGTCAAGTGTATTCGTTAAAAAATTATCAAGAAATTTGCACCTTTTTTACTGCCGGATCCCACTGGTCTTAGTGTACCATATTTTTCGCTCAAAAACAGGGGGCATCCGCTGTTTTTTGATCGTTTTCCCGGGCCCGTTTGTCCGGCGCCGCCCCGTATAGTACAACCCGCCCGCCCCATATATATACTTATATATGAGTAATTAGAGAAAAGGGGAAATCGGATATGTACTCGGCCTTGATATTGCTCTCTCTTTGCAACCTTTTATATTTTGCCCTGCACGTCACCGGCAGCGGCTCCTTCCCCCGTACCCTCAGCGCCAAGGAGGAGCGGGAATACCTGCTACGCGCGCGGGAGGGGGACACCGAGGCGAAGAATCAGCTCATCGAGCACAACCTGCGCCTAGTGGCGCACATCATCAAAAAGTACTACTCCAACTTCAAAGACCAGGACGACCTGATCTCGATCGGCACGATCGGGCTGATCAAGGCGGTCTCCACCTTCGACTGCGAGAAGGGGACCAAATTCGCGACTTACGCGAGCCGGTGCATCGAAAATGAGATTTTGATGCACTTCCGCGGGCGGCGCAAGTTCGCGCAGGACGTCTTCATCAACGACCCGATCGACACCGACAAGGACGGCAACTCGCTGACCTTCCAGGACATCATGACCGACGACAGCAACATCTATGACGAGATCGACCTGCGGATCAAATCCGAACAGCTGCACACCTTCATCGCGCAAAACCTCGCCCCGCGGGAGCGGGAGATCATCTACCTGCGCTACGGATTGCGCGGCCAGAAGCCGCTGACTCAGCGGGAGGTGGCCGACAAGCTGGGAATTTCGCGCTCCTATGTATCGCGCATCGAGAAAAAGGCGATCGGCACCCTGAAAAAGCTGTTTGAAAGCAAGACGGCTATCTAGGGAAAGGGCGGGACCGGAAATCCGGTCCCGCCCTTCATTTACATTTATTTCCCGCCGGGCGCCTTGGTGCCCATCAGGTCATAGTAATTACTAAAATATTTCGGGCTCTCCTCCCGGCCGATCACCGGCGGCAGCAGCGCCGCGATCACCTGGGCGGGGAGCATCTGCTCGAAGGGGGTGAAGTCCTCGTCCTCCACGCTGAGCAGGCTGAGGTTGCGTCCCTCCCCCAGGTCCTCGCCGAGGGAGACGACAAAGTTGTGCTCGGTGCCGTTTTTCTGAAATTCAATGAGGCTCAGCATCCGGTCGTGCTGCTCCCCGCGGCTGAGCAGCATGAGGGTGTAGAGCTCCTCGTCCAGCAGATCGTCCGGCCCGTGGAGGTATTCCTCAAACTCGTAGCCCATCGCTGGATAGCGCACCGTCTCCACCAGCTTGAGCGCGCTCTCGGCCGCGATGGCGCTGGCCACGCCCTTGCCGATGATGGTGATCTTCCTCATCTGCTTGAGCTCCTCGAGGTTGCGCTCGTACCACGCGCGGGTGCGCCGGACGTTTTCCGGCATGGCCCGCACCTCCCGCTCAATTTTGAGGATATAGTCGTTGTAGCGCTCGGGTGCGATTGTGCCGGCCGCCTGCCCCGCCTCGAGCGCCAGCACATAGAGCGAAAGCACCGTGGCGTAGTAGCCCATCGTCTTGGCGCCGTTGTCCTCCTCGCCGCAGGCGATCAGGCAGCTCGCACCGCACTTGTCGTTTAAGACGCAGGCCTCCTGCGCACTCAGCGCCACCCAGGGGTAATCGCAGAAGCGCTCGACCGCGGCGGTGGTGTTGGTTGAGGAGCCGCCCTGGGAAACGGCGATAAAGATCGGATTGGTCTTCCTGACGGTCTCTTCGCCGGGGGCGAGGGTGGGGGTAAAGATTGTCACCTCGGTATCGAGCACCTTCTCCATAAAGCGGCAGGCGCTGGCACAGGCGTTGTAGGAGGTGCCGCAGCCACACAGATAGATCCGGTCGGGCCTTTTCTGCATAAAGAGGTCCACAAAGGCTTTTGCATGCTCTTTTCGGGTGTGCAGGATGTTTTCCATTGCTTTGGGCGACTGGCTGATGTAGCCGTACATTTTCATTCCCATGACGATTGCCCCTTTCCCTGATGTTGCTCCCATTCTAGCATGAATTCTCCCTCCGCACAAGGTGCGTGTGCACAAGGTGTGCGTGCACAAGGTGCGGCGAATTGAATTGCCGCGCAATCTATGGTATACTGTTTCTGTTTATACAGGAGCTGTTAAAAGGAAGGAATTTACGAGGTATGGATATTCAAGAGCTGAACGTCTCCCCCGAGATACGAAGTGCCGTCGAGGCGATGGGCTTTGAGGAGCTGACCGAAATTCAGGAGAAGGCGATCCCCGTCCTGATGGAGGGGCACGACGTCATCGCCAAGGCGCCCACCGGCACCGGCAAGACCTGCGCCTTCGGCATCCCGCTGATTGAAAAACTCGATCCCCAGGCGCGCGGCCCGCAGGGGCTGGTGCTCTGCCCCACCCGCGAGCTGTGCACCCAGATCAGCGACGACCTGCGCGCGCTCTCCAAGTTCCTGGAGGGGGTGCAAGTCGTCTCGGTCTACGGCGGCCAGCCCATTGGGAAGCAGATTAGCGCCCTCAAGCAGTCCCCCATGGTGGTGGTCGCCACCCCGGGCCGGCTGCTCGATCATCTCAGCCGGCGCACCGTGCAGCTTAACAATATCCGCATGGTGGTGCTCGACGAGGCGGACGAGATGCTCGACATGGGCTTCATGAAGGATGTGCGCAAAATCCTCGACCGGCTGCCCAAGGGCCGCCAGATGGCCATGTTCTCGGCCACCATCTCCCGCGAGGTGATGGACATCTCCTGGCTCTACCAGCGCGACGAGGTCGAGCTGACGGTAAAGCCCGTGGAGGCGAGCAAGCCCAAGATCAAGCAGTACTCCATCCAGAGCACCGGCAGCCAGAAGCTGCGGGACCTGGTGGCCATCTTAAAGGCGCGTCCCTTCCTGCGGGCGATGATTTTCTGCAACACCAAGTACACCACCGCGCGCCTGTGCGAGCAGCTGGGCGGCTTTGGCTTTTCCTGCGACAGCCTGCACGGCGACAAGACCCAGCAGGACCGCAACAAGATTATGGCCGCCTTCCGGGACGGGGGCTTTCAGATCCTGGTGGCCACCGACGTGGCGGCGCGCGGGATCGACATCAGCGACGTGGACGTGGTGATCAGCTACGAGGTGCCGCTGGAAAACGAATACTACCTGCACCGCATCGGACGCACCGGGCGGGCCAAGCGGGAGGGCACCTCCTACGTCTTCTATTCCCTGGACGAAGCAAAGCATCTCAAGGAAATCATCAAGTACACCCGCTCCGAGGTGATCCCCCTGACCGTCACCGAGCAGGGCGAGCTGATCGAGGGCGGCCAGCCGGACGCGCAGGAAGCCTGACCCCGGCAATCAACAATATTGTAGAGGAGTCTTTTTATGAAAAATCCGATCGTGACCATTGAAATGGAGAGCGGCGGCAAGATCGTCGCCGAGCTCTATCCCGAGATCGCGCCCAACACCGTCAACAACTTCATCTCCCTGGTGCGCAAAGGCTTTTACGACGGCACCATTTTCCACCGGGTCATCCCCGGCTTCATGATCCAGGGCGGCGACCCCGAGGGCACCGGGATGGGCGGCCCCGGCTACTGTATAGCCGGCGAGTTCTCCCAAAACGGCTTCCAAAACGCTCTGGCCCACGAGAAGGGCGTCCTCTCGATGGCCAGGGCGATGAACCCGGACAGCGCGGGCAGCCAGTTCTTCATCATGGTGGCGCGCGCGCCCCATCTCGACGGGCAGTACGCCGCCTTCGGCAAGGTGACCGAAGGGATCGAGGAGGCCGAACGGATCGTCTCGGTCAAGCGCAATCATTCCGACAGGCCGCTGGCCGACGAGGTGATGAAAAAAGTCACCGTCGAAACCTTCGGCGAAGAGTATCCCGAGCCGCAGAAGGCGTAGGGCTTACAAATTATAAACATGCGAAAGGGGGACGCCTTCTATAAAGGCGTCCCCCGCTTTGTTTTTTTATACTACGCCCCCAGATAGGCCTTCTTGATCTCGCTGTTGCCCATCAGCTCCTTGGCGTCGCCCTCCATGACCACCCGCCCGGTCTCCAGCACATAGGCGCGGTTGGCGATCGAAAGGGCCATTTTGGCGTTCTGCTCGACAAGCAGCACCGTCACCCCCGAGGCGTTGACCTCCCCGATGATGGCGAAAATTTCCTTGACCAGCAGGGGCGACAGGCCCATCGACGGCTCGTCCATCAGCAGGATCTTGGGCCTCGACATCAGCGCCCGGCCGATGGCGAGCATCTGCTGCTCGCCGCCGCTGAGGGTCCCCGCCACCTGGCGGTAGCGCTCCTTGAGGCGGGGGAAGCGGCCGTAGACGTCCTCGATGGACTGCTGCACCTCGGCGCGCTCGCGCCGGGTATAGGCGCCCATCTCCAGGTTCTCGGCCACCGTCATCTCGGCGAAGATGCGCCGCCCCTCCGGGACGTGCGCGAGCCCCAGCCCCACGATCTTGGGCGCGGGCATGGCCAGCAGGTTCTGCCCGTCCAGGGTGACCTCGCCGCTGGCGGCCTTCTTGAGCCCGGTGATGGTGGACAGGGTGGTGGTCTTCCCGGCACCGTTGGCGCCGATTAAAGAGACGATCTCCCCTTCGTTGACCTCCAGGCTCACATCGTGGATGGCATGGATCGCCCCATAGGAGACGTTGAGATTTTTGACCTTTAACATATGCACTCCTCCTATTCCCCGAGATAGGCCCCGATGACCTTGGGATTGTTGGCGACCTCGGCAGGCGTGCCGGTGGCGATGATCTGGCCGTAGTCGATGACGATGATTCGCTCGCAGATCTTCATCACCAGGCTCATGTCGTGCTCGATGAGGATGATCGAAATCCCGAAGCGCTCCCGGATGGTGGCGATGGCGTTCATCAGCTCCATCGTCTCGGTGGGGTTCATGCCGGCGGCCGGCTCGTCGAGCAGCAGCACCTTCGCGCCGGTCGCCAGGGCCCTGGCGATCTCCAGCTTGCGCTGCTGGCCGTAGGGCAGGTTCTTGGCGGTGTTCTGCGCGAGGTCCTCCATATTAAAGACCCGCAGCAGCTCGCGCGCCTTCCCGTCGATCCCGTCCTCCTCCTTCCAGAAGGAGGGCAGGCGCAGCATCCCGCCGAAGACCGAATATTTCATATGCTGGTTGAAGGCGACCTTGACGTTCTCGATCACCGTCATGTCCTTGAAGAGCCGGATGTTCTGGAAGGTGCGCGCGATCCCCGCCTTGACCATCTGATGGGGCTTCTTGCCGGCCATCGACTTGCCGTCGAGGTAGACCGAGCCCTCGGTGGGCTGGTAAACCCCGGTGAGGAGGTTGAAAATGGTGGTTTTGCCCGCGCCGTTCGGGCCGATCAGGCCGACGAGCTCGTGCTCGCCGATCTCGGCGTTAAAGTCGGTGACCGCCTTGAGCCCGCCGAAGGTGATGCCCAGATGGTCGGCCTTGAGTACCGCTTTGCTCATTGCGCGCCGCCTCCCTTCACGCCGCCTGCCGCGGCGGGCTTCTTCTTCCCGGTGAAACGGGCAACCGTCCCCGAGAGGGAAAATTCATACTTGCCCAGCAGCCCTGTTGGCCGAAAGAGCATGACGCAGATGAGCACGATCGAATAGGCGAGCATGCGGTAGTTTGAGAAGCTGCGCAGCGCCTCGGGCAGCACGGTGAGCACCGAGGCCGAGATCACCGAGCCGGTGATCGAGCCCATGCCGCCGAGCACCACCATGATGAGGATTTCGACCGAGCGGTTGAAGTCGTACTTGGCCGGGTCGATGACCCCGAGGTGATGGGCGTAGAGCCCGCCGGCAACCCCGGCGATGAAGGCCGCGAGCACGAAGGCCAGCAGCTTATAATAGGTGGTGTTGATCCCCGAGGCCTCGGCCGCAATCTCGTCCTCGCGGATGGCGATGACCGCTCTTCCGTGCCGCGAGCGGGCGAAGGCGAAGGAGATGAAGATGGCCGCCGCCGCGATGAAGAAGGCATAGGGCAGCATCCCGGCCGGGTTCTTGCGGTTGGCGATGGCCTGGATTCCGCTGAGGCCCATCGCCCCGCCGGTAATCTTCAGGTTGTTGGCCACCACCCGGATGATCTCCCCGAAGCCCAGGGTGATGATCGCCAGGTAATCCCCTCGCAGCCGTAGCGCCGGAACGCCGATGACCACCCCGAAGACGGCGGACATCAGCCCCGCGAGCACCAGCCCGATGGGGAAGGACACGCTGATCGGCAGGGCGCTGCTCTTGGTGAAGAGGGCGCAGGCGTAGGCGCCCACCAGCATGAAGCCCGCATGGCCGAGCACCAGCTGGCCGAGCACGCCGGTCACGAGATTCAGGCTGACCGCCAGGGTGACGTTGATACAGACCAGCGAAATCAGGTCGGCGTAATAGCGGTTGACCGTACCGCTCGAAACCAAAAAGTAGAGCGCCGCGAAGAGCAGCAGGACCAAGACCAGGTTGACGGCGTAGCTGGCCGCCGCCTTTTTATGACTGTTTTTCATACCGTCACACCTTCTCCTTCACATTTTTCCCAAGTAGGCCGGTGGGCTTTAAGAGCAGCACCACGATCAGGATGCCGAAGACCACCGCGTCGGTCAGGTTGGAGGAAATGTAGGATTTGGTCCAGCTCTCGGCCACGCCGAGTATGTACCCGCCGAGCATGGCGCCGGGGATCGAGCCGATCCCGCCGAGCACCGCCGCCACGAAGGCCTTGAGCCCCAGCAGGTTGCCCATCACCGGCTTTAACTGCGGATAGGTGTTGCAGTAGAGCACCGCGCCCACCGCCGCGAGCGCCGAGCCGACGGCGAAGGTGAAGGCGACGGTATGGTTGGTGTTGATCCCCATCAGCATGGCCGCGCCCGCGTCCTCGCTGGTGGCGCGCATGGCCTTGCCCATGCGGGACTTGTTGACCAGCAGGTGCAGCCCGATCATCATCAGCACCGAGACGACGATGTTGATGATGGTGGACGAGGCGATCTGCAGGCTCCCGATGGCGATGGGGGGGAAGGCGAACATCTGCGGCACGCTCTTGGCGTCCGAGCCGAAGATCAGCTGGAAGAGGTTTTGCAGGAAGATGCTTACCCCGATCGCGGTGATCAGCAGCGAGATGCGCGGCGCGCCGTGATTGAGGAGCCGCCGGTAGGCGATCCGCTCGATGAGCACCCCGGCCAGCGCGCAGAAGAGCACCGACCCGATGACCGCCATCCAGAGGGGCAGCCCCATGGTTACCATCATCAGCAATACGACATAGCCGCCCACCATGATAATGTCGCCGTGGGCGAAGTTGATCAGCTTGACGATGCCATACACCATGCTGTATCCCAGGGCGATGAGCGCGTAGATGCTGCCGAGCCCCAGCCCGTTGAGCGTTTGCGTCATGAATACGTTCATACTCGCACCTTCCATTTCCTAAGTTTCTCTCTGCAAAGAAAGGACAACCCCATTATAAACGATAAGTACCCTATAATGCAACAACCGAAAAGAGGGGGCTGGCCCCCTCTTTTCGGCGTCGCGGACCGGCTATTAAAATTTAGGTCCTATTGGTTACATTTTGTAATTCTCGACGAACTTGTAAGCCCCGTCGGCCACGGTGGTGATGATCGCCTCGCGCACCGGGTTGTTGCTCTCGTCGAAGGTGGTGGTACCGGTCAGGCCCGCGTAGTTGGTCTCGCCCAGGGCGGCGATGATCGCGTCCGGATCGGTGGAGCCGGCCTTGTTGATGGCCGCGGCCATGATCTGCATGGCGTCGTAGCCGAGCACCGCGAACATGTTCGCCTCGAGGCCGTAGGTCTCCTTATAGGTCGCAAGGAAGGACTGCAGGTTCTCGTCGGTGCTCTCGGCGGAGTACTGGCTGCAGAAATAAACGTCCTTGAGCGCGTCCACGTTGGAAGCGTCGATCTTCTCGAGCACGCCGTCCCAGCCGTCGGCGCCGAGCATTTTGCTGGTGAGCCCCAGGTTCTTGGCCTGCACCGCGATCAGCGCGACATCCTGGTAATAAACCGGGATCATCAGCACGTCGGGATTCTTCTCCTTGATGGTGGTCAGCTGGGAGTTGAAGTCCGGGGTGCCGGTCTGGTAGCCTTCCTTGGCCACGATCTCGAGGCCGTTTTCCTTCGCATAGGCCTCGAAGGCGTCGGCGATGCCGGTGGAGTAGGGGTCGCCGTTGTCAAAGAGGATAGCGGCGGTCTTGGCACCGAGCTTGTTGATGGCGTAGCTGGCCATCAGCTGCCCCTGGAAGGGGTCGATGAAGCAGGCGCGGAAGACGTTCGGACGGCCCTGGGTGATCCCTTCGGCGGTGCCGGAGGCGGTGATCATCGGCAGGTTGTCGTCCAGCGCGCGCTGGGCGACCGCCTCGGTGGGCTTGCTGGTGACGTCGCCGACCAGCGCAACCACGCCGTCGTCGTTGACCAGCTTGTTGTAGGCGTTGACCGCCTCGTTGGCGTCGCCCTTCTCGTCGTAGCAGATGTACTCGACCTGCTTGCCGAGCACGCCGCCCGCGGCGTTGATGTCCGCGACAGCCAGCTTGACCGCGTTGTCCACCGCGGTGCCGTACTGGGACACGTCGCCGGTCAGGGGCGCAAGGCCGCCGATCTTGATGGTCTCGCCGTCCGCGGTGGGAGCGGCGTCATCCTCCTCGGGGGGCTCCTCGGGCGCCGCGGCGTCCTCGGACGAAGCGGGCTCCCCACCCGGGGCGCTGCTCTCGGTCGAAGAGCTGGAGGAGCAGGCGCTCATCGAAACGAGCATGGCCGCCGCCAGCAAAGTAGCTAACATTCTTTTCATGAATTCGTACCTCCTGTTTGTAGCTTTTACTCTGGATCAATTCCTGTTTGAAAGCATACCGTCATATCCTGGGGCCGCTTTAGCACAGTACAGCCCTGAATATACCCTTCATTATAGTGCAATTTTCACAAGAACGCAATGTGATTTTTGACAGAAGATAGGGACAAATTTTGAACGGTTTTTAGACATTCACATAAATTTTACAAATTCTCCCCTAGCTTTTCCCTTTTTCGGCCGCCAGAATCCGGCAGCCGTGCTTTTTAAGGGCAGATGTGGTATCATAGAAACAAAGTCAAAAAGGAGTGATTGTCCATGCCGACCCCTCACAACAGCGCCGAAAACGGAATGATCGCCAAAACGGTCCTGATGCCCGGCGACCCGCTGCGCGCGAAGTACATCGCCGAAACCTACCTGGAAAACCCGGTGCTCTTCAGCTCGGTGCGCGGGATGCTCGGCTACACCGGCTCCTACCGCGGGCGCACCCTGTCGGTGATGGGCTCGGGGATGGGGATGCCGAGCATCGGGATCTATTCCTACGAGCTCTACAGCCAGTATGGGGTGGAGAACATCATCCGCATCGGAAGCGCCGGCTCCTACTGCGAGGAAGCCAGGATTTACGACGTGGTCCTCGCCACCGCCGCCTTCAGCGAGTCCTCCTTCGCCCGGGTGCAAAGCGGCTATCAGGAGCCCTTCACCTACCCCGACAAGGGGCTCTGCGAGCGGCTGCGCCAGAGCGCCGGGCATCTCGGGATCCCCCTGATCGAGGGCGTGGTGCATTCGAGCGACGTCTTCTACCGGGAGGACAGGACCCCCTATTATCAGCGCCTGCACGACGAGCAGGGCTGTCTTTGCGTCGAGATGGAGTCCTTCGCCCTCTTCCACAACGCTTCGGTGCTCCACAAAAACGCCGCCTGTCTTTTGACCATCTCGGACTCCTTCGTCTCCCACGAGGAGACCAGCGCCGAGGAGCGGCAGACCTCGTTCACCGCGATGATGCAGGTCGCCCTCGAAGCCGTGGAGGAAAACTGATGGACCCGCGCGAATTGATCCTCTCGGCCATCGCGGCCCGGGAATATTCCTACTGCCCTTATTCCGGCTTTGCGGTGGGGGCCGCCCTGCTGGGCGAAAGCGGGAAAATCTACGGCGGCTGCAACATCGAAAGCTGCAGCTACTCGCCCACCAACTGCGCCGAACGCACCGCCCTGTATAAGGCCGTGAGCGAGGGGGAGCGCCGCTTTCTGGCGCTGGCGGTGGTGGGCGGCAAACAGCGCGGCGCGCTGCAGGAGACCGCGCCCTGCGGGGTCTGCCGGCAGATGCTCTATGAATTCTGCCCGCCCGGCATGCCGGTCTTTCTCGCCGTCAGCGAAACGGACTATACGAAAACGACCCTCGGGGAACTGCTTCCCCGAGGGTTCGCCCCCGACATGCTCGATTAACCGATGTCGATCCCCAAAAACTGCTTGACCAGGATACCGATCACGAACGAGATGGCCGCGACCGAGAGGCTGATCAGCGCCATCTCGCCGAAGCGGCGCAGGAAGGGCTGCCCCTTGGCCACCGAGATATAGTAGTTGAAGAACAGGATGATCAGGATCACCGCGGCGAGCATGGTGATCAGCGCCGGGACATAGAGGCTCACCGGGAAGAGCAGGTAGGGCAGCACCAGGATGGCCACCGTGATCAGGTAGGCGACCCCGGTGTAAAGGCTGGATTTCAGGGCGTTCGGGTTGCCGTCGCTGCGCTCGGCCAGGTAGTTGGAGGCCGCCATCGACAGGGTGGCCGACACGCCGGTGATGATCCCGGACAGGGCGACCAGGCGGGTATTCATCATGGCGAAGGTCATGCCCGCGATGGTGCCGGTCAGCTCCACAAGGGCATCATTGAGCCCGAGGACCATCGCCCCCACATATTGCAGCCGCTCCTCGTCGAGCATATTGATGAGCTCCTTCTCGTGCGCGTGCTCCTCGAGCGCCATGCGCGCCGCCTCGGGCACCTCGCGGCTCAGCCGGTCGTATTCGGCGCCGCTGAGCTCCTCGTCCTTCTGGATGAGCTTGAGCACAAAGGTAAAGCCCATGATGACGCTCACCAGTTTGTACCAGAAAAGTTTGAGCGCACTGTGCCGGACCGTCTTTTTGGTATAGCGCTGCCAGACCGCCGCGTGCTCGGTCTCCTCGGCGCTCATCCGCTCGAGGATGGCCCTGTTTTTGGGGTCCTTCTCCCGCTTTGCCATCGCGCGGTAGATGAGGCTGCCGGTCACCTCGTCGCGCTGGGCACGCTCGAGCTGCGAAAGGGTTGCCGCTGATAGGTTCTCCATTGTAATTCCTCCTCTTTGCCGATAACTGTTTTTATTATAGCACATTACCCTGGCAATTGGCCATGATAGACGCCCATACGGAAAGGATGATGAAAGTGATCCGAAAAGCCGAGGCACGCGACCTTGCTGCCGTCTTGGAGCTGGCGGCGCTGCTCTGGCCCGGGCACTCCGGAGAGGAGCTGGCCGAAGAGTTCGGGGAGCTGATCTCAGACCCGAAAGCAGCCGTCTTCCTCGCCTTCCTGGCGGGGCAAGCCGTGGGCTTTGCCCAGTGCCAGCTGCGGCAGGACTATGTCGAGGGGACCGACAGCAGCCCGGTGGGCTACCTCGAGGGCATTTACGTGCGCGAGGCCTGCCGCGGCCAGGGGCTTGCGCGCGAGCTGGTGAGGCATTGCGAGGACTTCGCGCGCGCCCAGGGCTGCCGCCAGTTCGCCAGCGACTGCACGCTGTCCAATACGCAGAGTCTGCGCTTTCATCTGGCGACTGGCTTTCGCGAGGCGGGCCGGATCATCTGTTTTGTCAAGGAGCTGTGAAGCCGAACGGAAGCACAAAGAATGAGGCCGCCCGATGGGCGGCCTCATTCTATTTACAATCTTATTGATTGTTCATCTTGGCGAAGCACTCGCTGCAGTAGACCGGACGGTCCTCACGGGGCTTGAAGGGAACCTTCGCCTCGCCGCCGCAGCCGGCGCAGGTGGCGGTGAACATCTCTCTCTCACGCTTGCTGTTCTTGCGGGCATCGCGGCAGGCTTTGCAGCGCTGGGGCTCGTTCTCGAAGCCTCTCTCCGCATAGAACTCCTGCTCCCCGGCGGTGAACACGAACTCGGAGCCACACTCTTTGCATACTAAGGTCTTGTCTTCGTACATTTTCTTTACCTCACTTAGATCGATTGGATTTGCCACTCCTAGTCCGTATTGCCATTGTGGAACAATTGCTCTGCGTCAGGTAGGGCACTTACTATCAGAAGCCTTTCGGCCGCCAACTGAATTGGGTCAGGCGCGGTCTAACGGAACTGGGTCCATACCGCCCTTAGCTTTCGTCTCACTCGTTGCAACGCATTGTCTACCGATTTTTGCGGGATCCCGAAATGCGCCGCAATTTGCGCGTAGGAGCAGCCGCGAAGATAGAGCCTTAATGCTTCGTTCTCAAATGCTGACAAAAGGGATGTGATCTCTCTTCCCCGGTGGCGCATCTCCTCGTTTTCGATGAGCACCTCCTCGGGAAGAGGGGCGCTTTGGGCCGTTAGGCCCTCCTGCTCATCCAGCGGCAGGCTGCCGACGTTCGCACGGCGCTTGCTGGCGTTCATCGCGCCCAGGGCGGAGAGCATTTTCGAGACGATACACCGTTTGGAGTAGAGATGAAAGGGTACTTGTTTTTGCGGGTCGAACCGGCGGGTCGCCTCGATAAGCCCGAGCATACCCTCCTGCGCCAGGTCCTCCGGCTCGATGGCCGGACCGGCGTATCGTCCCGCCAGGGAGCGGCAGACCGGAATATACCGGCTGCACAGGCAGCCGAACGCTTGCTCGTCCCCGCCGTGGATCAGGCGGATCAATTCTTCATCGGAATATGAGACATACTCCGCAAACTCGGAACTACCGTTCATGCCAACCCTCAAACTACCCGTTGATACCCTCATATCATATAGTAAAAATGTTCCGTTGTCAATCATTTTCCAAAACTTTGTCCCCTAAATATCGCCGAAAACATGCGGTTTGCCCGCCAAAGGAAACCGGGCCACCATATCTGGTGGCCCGGATACGTTTTTATGCCTTTTTACCACAAGGGAAATCCCGTCAGCGGGTGACGTCCCGCAGCCATTTGTCGCCGCTGAGCCTCCACAAGGCGATCCCGCACTTGAAAATTTCATCGCATTTGAGCGCCAGGAAGACGATCCAGGCGGGCAGGTGGAAGACCAGCCCCAGCAGCGAGCCGATGGGCGCGGACAGGGTCCACAGGAAGATGACGTCCGCCACCATGACGAACTTCCCGTCCCCGCCGCCGCGCAGGATCCCCATCATGCTGGTGGATGCGAAGGACTGGAAGAAGACGATGATCGCCATCGAGAACATGATCTGCATGGCGATTTCTTTGGTCTCGTCGCTGACGCTGTAGAGCGAGACCACGAAGGGCCGCGCCAGGATGGTGACGGCACAGGCGCAGGCGCCCAGCACGACGCTCAGCGCCATGAACTTGTGCGCGCGCTGGCGGGTCAGCTCGAGGTCGCCCATCCCGGCGGTGTTCCCGGTGATAACCGCCGCCGAGGAGCTCACGCCGAAGATGACCACCGTCACCAGGTTGTTGAGCACGGTGGAAATGCTGTTGGCGGCGACGTATATCGTGCCCATCCGGCCCACGATGACCGCGATGAGAGACGCGCCGCAGCTCCAGAGGATCTCGTTGCACATCACCGGCATAACGTAGCTTTTAAAATCGGGCAGCAGGCTCTTATCAAAGCTGAGCAGCTCGCGCGGCTTGAGCCTCAGCTTCTTTTCAAACCCGAAGAGGTACACCACGGCGACCACCATCTCGCAGAAGCGGGCGATCGAGGTCGCGATCGCGGCGCCGGCCACACCCAGGCGCGGGGCGCCGAGGTTGCCGAAGATGAAGACCCAGTTGAAGAAGACGTTGACCACCAGCGAGGTGGTGTAGACCACGATCGAGATGCGCACCGTCTGCAGCGCGCGCAGCATCATGGTCGTGGGACAGGCAATGGCGTAGAAGAAGAAGGAAACGCCGACGATCCGCAGATATTTGCTTCCCTCCAGGATGACCGCCGGGTCCTCGGTAAAGATCGAAAGCAGGAACTCCGGCGCAAACCACGCCATGCAGGCAAAGATCAGCGCGAGGAAGAAGTCGATCTTATAGGTGATCGCAAAAATCCTTTTGATGGTCTTGGTATCGCCCTTGCCCCAGTACTGGGCGATCAGAATATTCGCCCCGTTGGCCAGGCCGAAGTTGGTGATCATGAAGATGAAGAACACCTGGTTCCCCAGCGCCGAAGCGGAGATGGCCACCTCCCCCAGCCTTCCGAGCATCAGGGTGTCCATCATTCCCACCAGGAAGGTGATCAGGTTCTGTAGTGCCAGCGGCAGTGCGATTTTGAGAATCAGTTTGAAAAATTCCTTGTCCTTTCCTTTCGCCATATACGCCTCCCCTTTCTTACCTTATTATATAAGCCCGCCTTAACGGGATTTTAACAGTACGGATTCCATTGTATCCGCTGCCACGGGGGAAAGTCAAGGGGGGAAAATAAATTTTCTTTAGCGTTTTAATGGGAGAAATCAAAAAGCAACAAAAAAAGACCTATAGCAATCCCAGCTACCGGTCCTCTGTGCGCAAAAATCCATGGTTATTTTCTGGTTGGGGGTTGTTTCTCCGTCCCTTTACTCCAATTATATCCTGTTTTTCCGCTTTCTGCAAGCAAAACCGGCCAAAAAACCGCGCCACCCCCGGAAGCCGTGACCCCCAGTTGGGATTACTAACGGTCTTTTGTACGCATGATCCCGAGGAGGATAAGGCAGATGAAAAAACTTCGCACCGCGCTCCCCGCTATGGTCCTGTTGGCCTGTGCGCTCGCGTTGAGCGCCAACGCGCAGGGAGCCGCCTTTGAGCGCAATCCAAACGGCGCCGGCTGGGGGATCAGCGTGCCCTTCTCCCCGGACAGCCGGGCGGACTACACCTTCGAGCTCTATCTCGGCTCCTCGACCGCCGACGCGCTGCCCGAAAACCTGCTGGACAGGAAGGAAGGCGTCACCGCCTCTCCGGTGTTCCTGGAGGCCTACGGCTTCGATCCCTCGATTCCCGGGACCGTCCTCTGGCTGCGGGTGAGCGCCAGCGTGGACCCGCGCCGTCAGGGGCTGGATACCCCCGGCATGCGGGAGCAGAAAATTACCCTCCCGGGCGGCTGCGGCTGCACCGGGCTGTCAACCTACGAGCAGCCCTTCTACTACGGCGACGGCACCGAAAAGAACCCCTTTTTGGTGAGCACGCCACAGCAGCTCCAGCACCTGAACAATGGCCGGCACCTACAGCAGGGGCAGTATTTCCTCCAGACCTGCGACATCGACCTTCGCGGTTACGACAGCGACGGGGACCCCGCCAACGGCAACTGGAGGCCGATCGGCTACACCGTCTATCCCTACGACTCCGGTTATTTCACCGGGCACTACGACGGGAACGGCCATCTGGTCAAGAACATGTCCTTTCATCTGACCCTGGAAGAGAACACCGCCGGGTTGTTTGGGGCCATTCAAAACAGCACCGTCAAAAATCTCGGGGTGGCCAGCGGGGAGACCCTTTCCGCCAGCGACATCGGCGGACTGGTGGGTGCGGCGACCAACTCCAAAATTTCCTGTTGTTATACCGATGTGGAAATTTCAGGAAGCATTACCGCACCCATCTGCGGTTCGATGGCAGGCTCGCTCTTTTCTTCCACTATGGAAAACTGCTACAGCCTGGGCGAAATATCGCTTTCCCAGTACGCGGGCGGGCTGGTGGGAGTGCTCTGGGACGGGCCGAACACCGTGCGCTGCTGCTACTCCCTCTCCGCTCTCCAGGGGGCCACCGCGGCCGGCGGGATCGCCGGGCTCCAGCGGGGAAGCTACACCATGGACGGCTGCTACTGGCTGGCTGGGCCCCTTTACGCAGAGGGGTCGGGTGGCGTGACCCCAAGCGGGAACTACCGCCTCGCTTCCCTCTCCGACTTTGAGAGCGGCGAGCCGTTTCCCGGCTGGGACACCGGCGTTTGGCAGTTCGAGGCGGGCAAGGCCCCGCAGCTGCGCGTCTTCCTGCGCTGAGCTTGCATACACGCCCCAAACCCCGTATAATAGGTGCAGAACCAATTTATGATGATAAGGAGCGTTCGCCATGGCGCAACTGAGCTGTACCTTCTTTTCCGAGGTCCTGGGGACAGAGACCAACCTCTGTGTCGTCCTGCCCGACCCCAAAAACTTCCCCGGCGTCTCTTCGCCGAAGTTTCAGACCCTGACCCTACTGCACGGCTTCTCAGACAACCAGTCCGACTGGCTGCGCAAATCTTCTGCCGAGCGCTATGCCTGCGACCGGTGCCTGGCGCTGGTGCTCCCCTTCGCGGACAAGAGCTTCTACACCGACATGGCCTATGGGGACCGCTGGTGGACCTATATCAGCGAGGAGCTGCCGGCGGTGGCGCGCGCCTATTTCCCCCTGTCCGCGCGGCGGGAGGACAATTTCGTCGCCGGGAATTCAATGGGCGGCTACGGCGCCTTCAAGCTGGCGCTGCGCCATCCCGAGCGGTATGCGGCGGCGGTCAGCTTCTCGGGGGCGCTGGACATGGCCACGGTCGCCCACTTCGGCGCGGAGCAGATGGAGGGGATGGCCCCGCCCTTTTCGCTGGTGTTCGGGAACCTCGATTCGGTCGGGGGGAGTGAAAACGACCTGCTGCATCTGCTGCGCGCGAATGCCGCGGCAAAAAACAACCTGCCCGCCTTGCAGATGTACTGCGGGCGGCAGGATTTCCTGCTGGAGGCCAACCACCGTTTCAAGGCCCTGGCCGACGGGCTCGGGGTGCCCTGCGGCTACGTCGAGGAGGAGGGCGACCACGACTGGCCCTATTGGGACCGCTGGCTGCGCCAGGCGCTCGACTGGCTGCCGCTGCGGGGCGCGCCCGTCGAGGGGTGACAACAACGCTGGCGTCTCCACGCCTTTCCGGCTGTGACAAAGCAGGCCGCACCCGATGGGTGCGGCCTGCTTCTTGTATTTATTTACCGGCCTTGCTTACTTGCCGAACTTGGTGACAAACTCTTTCTGGACATCCTGCATGGTGGTGGTGACGTCCGCGTTCTCGAGCAGGACCTTGGCGACGGCATTCTTGTTGGTCTCATACGCCTCGGCAAAGTTCTCGGTGTAGTTGACCTGCGGGATGCGCCCGCCGATGTCCTTGAACATGCCCAGCACGTTCTGGCCGCCGAAATAATCGTCGGTCGCGTTGAAGTCGTCCAGCTCGAACGCCGGGACGTAGGACGGGTAGAGCGCAACCTCCAGGCCCTTGCTGACGTTCTCAAGATCGGTCAGGGTGTACTCGGCAAAGGCGATGGCCGCCTCGACATTCTGGGTGGAAGCCGGGATCGCCAGGACCGAGCCGCCGTTGCTGGCTTCGCCGGTGGTGGATTCGCTGTACTGCGGCATATCCATCACGCCCCACTTACCGCTGTCTTCCGGCGAGAGGTCCTTGATGGTACCGGCCATCCAGATGCCGTCCGGCACGGAGGCAACCTTGCCCTCCTTGATGGAGGTCACATAGTCGTCCCAGCTGGTGTCGTTGACGGTGATGCCCGCGTCGTAAATCTTCTTGGTCATCTCCATCGCGCCGATCGACTCGGGGGTATCCATGCAGGAGTTGCCCGCGTCGTCAAAGTAGAACTTGTTCTGCTGCATGAGCATGATGCGGTAGATGTGGTCGCGCCTGGAGGTAGCCAGCGGAACCATCGCGACGCCCTCGTTGGCGGCGGTGATCTTCTTGCCCGCCTCGATGAACTGATCCCAGGTCTTGATCTCCTCGGGGTTCACACCGGCGTTCTCATAGAAGTCCCGACGGTAGAACATCATGCAGGGGGCCGCGTCCCACGGATAGGCCACGATCTTGCCGCGGCTGTCGGTCGCCTCGGCCAGCTTGATGGGCAGCCAATCGTCCTTGTTGATCCTCTCGGTCAGGTCGACGAAGCTGTCGGGGAACTTGTTGGCGAACTTGGGCATCTGCTCGCCCTCGATGGTCACCAGGTCCGGCAGGCCGGAGCCGGAAGCCAGAGAGGTGGTCAGCTTGTTGTAGACCTGGTCGGTCCCCATCTCCTCGCACTGGATGTTGAGATCGGGGTTCTGCTCCATGAAGGTCTCGCTCACTTCGCTTAAGAAGTTGAGCGCAACGTCCCAGCTCCAAATGAGCAGGTCGCCCGACAGGGCGCCGGTTGCCTCAGCCCCGCCCTCTTCGGCCGGCGCCGAGCTCTCCCCGGCGGGAGCCTGCGACTCGGGAGCCGAGCTCTCGGCGGACTTTCCGCCTGAGCATGCCGCCATGGACAGGGCCATGGCGCCGGCGAGCAGGGAAGCCAATATGCGCTTTTTCATGTGTTTTCCTCCTTTAATTGTATATCCGTTATACTGGAAAGCCGCGCCCGGGTTTTCCCGGGAAACGGGTCCAATCCGTACCGAAAGGGGCTATTCTTTGATCGCCCCGCCCATGATCCCCGCCACGAACTGCTTCTGGAAAATCAAGAAGATCGCCATGATTGGCAGGGTGGTGATCGAGGCCATCAGCATGATCACCCCATAGTCGCGCCGCCACTGGTTGCCCTCGAGCATCGAGAGCGCCACCGGGAAGGTATACATATCCTTGGTGCTCAGGATGATCAGCGGCCACATGAAGCTGTTCCAGACGCTCATGAACATGTAGATCCCCAGCGCCCCCAGCGCCGGCTTCATGTTCGGCATGACGATCCGCCCGAAAATCTGGAACTCGTTGCACCCGTCCAACCTGGCCGCCTCAAGCATGGCGGTCGGGAAGGCGATAAAGTTCTGCCGCATGAGGAAGATCCCGAAGGCATTCGCCAGCGGCGGCAGGATGACCGCCTGGTAGCTGTTCGCCCAGCCGATGTTGGTCATCAGGGTGAACAGCGGGATGTACATGGCCTCCATCGGGATCATCATGGTCATCATGATGACCGCGAAGAAGATCCCGCGGCCCTTAAACTGATACTTGACCAGCGCGTAGCCCGCCATCGAGTCGATGAGGATGACCAGCGCGGTGAAGGTGACCGAGACGAAGAGGGAGTTTATAAAGACCCGCACGCAGTCGATCTTCTTGCTCAGCGTCGCCAGGTTGCTCATCAGGCTGCTGCCGAACATCAGCGTCGGCGGGGCGGCGAGGATCTCGTGGTTGGTGTTGGTCGCCGAAACGAACATGAAGTAAAACGGGAAGAGGGAGACGACGACCGCTATGATCAAAAAGAGGTAGGTAATCACCCTCGGAATCACTTTTTTAGCCATCAGTCTTCACCTCCGTTGGTGAACTTGAATTGCAGGAAGGAGAGGATCCCGATCACCAGCACCAGCACATAGCTGATCGCCGCGGCATAGCCGAACTTGAAGTAGCGGAAGCCCGAATTGTAGAGGTAATGCCCCACTGTGATGGTCGCGTTGTCCGGCCCGCCGTTTGTCAGAATGAAGGACTCGTCGAACATCTGCAGGGTGCCGATGGTCGAGGTGATCGAGACGAAGAGGATGATCGACTTCATCATCGGCACGGTGATGTACCAGAACTTCTTCCAGGCACCCGCGCCGTCGATGTCGGCCGACTCATAGAGCTCGAGCGGGATGGCCTGCAGCCCGGCGATCATGATGATCATATTGTAGCCGGTCCAGCGCCAGGTGATCCCGGCAATGATGGTGAACCGGGCGCCCCAGGCGGTGTTGAGCCAGTCGATCTTATCGACCCCGAACATACTGAGCATGTAGTTGATCATGCCGTACTCGGTGTTGAAGAGGAGCTTGAAGATCAGCGCATAGGCGACCAGCGCGGTGATCGAGGGCAGGAAGAGGGACATCCGAAAGAGGGTGCGCCCCTTTAAAAACTTCTGGTCCAGCAGGGTGGCGAAGGTGAGCGAAAGGACCACCATCGCCGGGACCTGGATGATCAGATAGATACAGGTGTTGCCCAGCGCCTGCCAGAAGATCGGGTCGCCCATCAGGGTCTTGTAGTTGTCCAGAGCCACGAAGGAATATTCCCCCATGTCGAAGGTCTGGAACGAAAGGATCAGCGAGCTGATCACGGGATAGACCATGAAGGCGCCGAAAACCAGGATGGCCGGCAGCAGGAAATAGTAGGGCGCGGTCTTTATACTCAGCTTGAAGTGGCTGAAAAACCCCGCCTTCGGCTTTGGCGGCCTAGTCTGCGCGTTTGTCTCTTTGGAAGTTGCGGTCTGCGTGCTCAAAAGTTTTCCCTCCTTTGTCTGCTTGGGGAGCCGGCGCGCTACAGCGCGGCGCGCGCGGCCTCTGCCCTGTCGACGATCCCTTCGCTTTCGCAGCCGAAGAGCTGCCAGCAAAATGCGAAGGGTTCGGGGCGCAGGGTGTGCTGCTCGAGCGCCCCCGGGCCCCAGCTCGCACTGCCCAGCCCCTGCTGGGCGAAGTCAAGCTGCAGGTGAATATCGCTCTGCGGCCAGAGCTCGTCGGTGTGCCTGGCCTCGGTAAGCTGCTCCATCGAGTAGTGCAGGGCGCTGAAGCTGAGCGGTTCCCTGCCCACCGCGCACAGCCCCTGCCTGCCGTCCGAAAGATAGACCCAGCGCACGTCGGCGCGGGAGCCGCACTCCTGGGGCACGACGTAGGGGAAGTACAGGTCTTTGACGCTGCTCTGATAGAGCCCTACCGGACAGCCGAGCTTGTTGTCGCGGTAGCATTCCCCCGGGCCCCGGCCGTACCAGCTCACCTTTTCGAGCGCTTCGTCGAGCACGAAGCGCATCCCGATCCGGGGCAGAGTGCCCGGCAGCTTACCGCGCGGGGTACCCTGCGCCTCGATTCGCACCCCGCCGTCCGGGGTGATGGTATAGCATACCGAAAGGTCGATCTGCCAATCCATCACGAAGGGGGCGTAGCATTTCTGTACCCGCACCGTCGCGCGTTCCCCGTCGCAATCCACCTCGACCTCCTTGACCACGTTGGTCAGGCGGGGCAGAATGAACTGGTCCCATTCGGCGCGCAGGTTGATGTCGTTGTCGATCGGGGCGCGGTAGAAGTTAAAGTCCAGCCCCCGGCCGATCATCTCCCGCCCGCCGCAGCGGTAAGAGGTGAGCGACCCCTTGCAGGCCGAGAAGGTGATGATCGCCTGCCCGGCGGTGACTGTAATGGCGTCGCCCTCCACCGCAAGCTCCACCTGGCCCGCCGCCTTTTGCGCCGCGCGCGGCGCCTGCTTGGCGGCCAAGAACTGCTCGTGCGCCACCTCGTCCCCCGGCTCGCTCCACTCGGGGGGCTCGCGGTAGGCAACGCTGATGTCGCAAAACACCTCCCGCCCGCCGGCGAGGGCCGCCGGCTCTCCCGGCTCATGCAGCCGGACTTTTCTGCTCTCGCCCGGGGCGAT
Organism: Harryflintia acetispora; assembly: GCA_004340125.1. GTDB lineage: Bacteria > Bacillota > Clostridia > Oscillospirales > Ruminococcaceae > Harryflintia > Harryflintia acetispora. The sequence continues at coordinate 111,484 of SLUK01000001.1, forward strand.
CCCGCCGATCCCGAGCTCCCGCTCGAAATAGCGCTTCCCGGCCGATTGTACCGTGCAGACGGCGCGAAGGTGGTCGAGGGTGCTGAAATCGTAACGGTTTTCCACCGTGACCTCCCCGCTCTCAGGGGAATAATCGTAGAACGCCACCGGCTCGAGCACCTTTTTGAGCATACTCAGCCCCGGGGTGGGGGTGCGGTCGGCCTTTAAGAGGCCGTCGGCGCAGAAGTTCAGGTTGTTCGGCCAGTCGCCGTAGTCCCCGCCGTAGGTCTGTACCCCCTCGCGGCGGATCGACTGGTCGATCCACTCCCAGACGAAGCCCCCCTGCAGCCTCGGATATTTGCGGAACAGCTCCCAATACTCCTGCAGGCCGCCCGGCCCGTTGCCCATCGCGTGGGCATACTCGCACATCACATGGGGCTTACAGAGGTCCTCCCGGCGCCCGAGCTCCTCGAGGCGCGCATGGGTGGTGTACATGCTGGAATACATGTCGGCCGCCTCGGCCCCGCGGTCCTCCTCGTAGTGGACCAGCCGGGTGGGGTCGTATCCCTTGATCCAGCGGTAGCAGGCCTTGAAGTTGCAGCCAAAGCCGGACTCGTTGCCCAACGACCAGAAGACGATGGACGGGTGGTTCTTGTCCCGCAGCACCATGCGCCGGCAGCGGTCGAGATAGCTCTCCTCCCAGGCGGGATTGTCGCTGATCAGCTTCATGTTGCCGATGATCTGCACCTGGTTGCACTCGAGGTCGGCCTCGTCGACGACGTAAAAGCCCATCCGGTCGCACAGGTCGTAAAAGTCGGGATGGTTCGGATAGTGGGAGGAACGCACGGCGTTGACGTTGTTGCGCTTCATCAGACGCAGGTCTTTTACCATGTGCTCTTTGGTGATGGCGCGGCCCAGGTCCTGGTCCCAGTCGTGACGGTTGACACCCCGGAACTTTAGCGCCGCGCCGTTTATGTAGATCAGCCCGTTTTTGAGCTCCACACGCTTGAAGCCCACCTTCTGGGAGTAAAACTCCACGCTCTCCCCGGCCGGGGTGCGCAGCTCAATGAGCAGGTCGTAGAGATGGGGGTCCTCGGCGCTCCAGGGGCGCACCTGCTTAAACTCCTTACGGAAGGTGGCTTCGCCCTCCCCCGGGGCGAGGGCTCGTTCCTCCTCATAGAGGCACTTCCCGTCCTCCAGCAGCTTGACCTGTACCCTGCAGCCCTGCGGCGCTTCGGTGTGGTCCTCGACGGTGAGCGCCAGCGAGAAGGCCCCGCTTCGCAAATCGCCCTGCAGCACGGCGTCGGCCTTGTAGTCGCTCAGGTGGAGGCGCGGGCGGGTGATCAGCGACACGTCGCGGATGATGCCGGCCAGCCACCACATATCCTGGTTTTCCAGGTAGCTGCCGTCCGAGAACTGGTAGACGCGCAGCGCCAGCTCGTTTTTCCCCTCGTGCACCAGGGCGGTGACGTCGAACTCGCTGGTGCAGCGGCTCCCCTGCGAGTAGCCGGCCGGCTGCCCGTTGACCCAGAGGTGGAAGGCGCTCTCCACGCCGTCGAAGCGCAGCAGCACCTCCCGCGAGAGGTCCTCCACCGTAAAGAAATGCCGGTAGAGCCCGGTCGGGTTCTCGGCCTGGAGCACCGGCGGCTCCTGGATCGGGAAGACCGAGGTCGCGTCGGTGTAGTGCGGGCGGCCGTGCCCGTGCAGCTGCCAGTGCGCCGGGACCGGGATGGTCCCCCAGGCGCTGTCGTCGTAGCCCGGCCGGTAAAAATCTTCATCCGAGGCGAAGGGGGTCTCGAGGTACTTAAACTTCCATTCGCCGTTTAAAAGGGTATAGCTTCCGGACTGGGCGCGCTCGTATTCCAGCGCCATCTTTTCACTGCGGTAGCCCACATAGAAGGGGCGGGGCGCCAGCCGGGAACGCTGCAGCACATCGCGGTTGCACCAGTCGCAGCTGGTTAAATCGAATACCTTTTTCATGGGGTTCCTCCCTGTTATGAGAAATTTAGAGGTTGGCCGCCTGGGCCCGCGGCAGCGCGCCGCCGCAGCTCTGGCGAATCTTCAGGGTGTTGGGGACCACGATCTTGATCCCGACCTCCCTGCCGGTGTGGATGCGTTCCTCGATGGTGCGCACCGCCATGCGGCCCATCAGGTCGTTGTGGATCTTGGCGGTGGTCAGCGCCGGGGTCATGAACTGGGCCATGGGGTTGTCGTTGCAGCCGACGATCGCCACCTGCTGCGGCACCTTGATCCCATGCTCACGCAGCGCCTTGATCGCCCCGATCGCCATCGAATCGTTCTCCACAAAGAAGGCTCTGGGCAGCTTCCCCGCGGCGACGGCCCGCTCCATCAGCTCGTGGCCGGTGGAGCACTCCACCTTTCCGTCCACATAGATATATTCCGGATGGAAGCACCCGCGTAGCTTCATGATCTCCTCAAAATACTTTTCACGCAGGTCCAGAATCGGGCAGCGGTTGCGGTTGTCGTAATCCGTCCCGCCGATGTAGCCGACCTCCTCATAGCCCAGCGAGAAGAGGTAGCCCAGCGTGCGCTCCATCAGGTCCCGGAAGTCGGGCACCACATAGTCCGCGCCGGGGAAGTCGGGCAGGAAATCGACAAACACCACCGGACGGCGGCTGATCTGTACCTGCTCCTCGAGCTCGCGGCTCCAGCTGTCGGTGCTGCCGATGACGATGATCCCGTCATATTCGCTCAGCTTTTTCGGCGGGTCCTGCCCCGGCGGGCAGAAATACTCCTTCACCCGCAGGCCACGGCTCTTCGCCTCGTCCTTGACGTTGGTGCGCACGGTGAGATAATACGGGTCCCCGATCTCCTGCAGCTCGTCATAAAGCAAAAGCACCTGCAGGCGCAGCTCGCTCTCCTGCTCCTTGGCGCGCTCGGAGACGTGATATTCCAGCTCCTGCGCCGCGGAGAGGACCTTCTGCTTGGTGGCGTTGGAAATGGAAAAGCTCTCGTCATGGTTGAGTACCCGTGAGACGGTCGCCAGCGATACGCCAGCCTGCTGCGCAATATCCTTAAGTCTGGCCATCCCTCCGCCTCCTTTTAAAAATTTTAGTAAAATTTATGCTTTAGTTTACTAAAAAATATCATTTTACCTCGTAAATGTCAATAGATTTTTTCTTTTTCATTTGTCTTTTTTATGACAAATCGATCAGAAACTTGACAATATCAAGGGTAATATAGTACGGTATGGAAAAGACCGGCCATGAACTCGAACTAAAATCTTACTAAAATTTTATCTTGATGACGGAGGGGATACAGATGGAAAAACGCCTGCGCTGGGGAATCCTTGGGACCGGGGTGGTAGCCGGCGAGCTGACCGAGGCGCTGCAATTTACCGGGGCCCCGGTGACGATGGTAGCCTCGCGCAATCCGGAGAAGGCAAAGAAATTTGCGAAGAAATACGGAATCCCCCATGCCGCCCAAAGCTACGAGGAGGTGGCGCGCAGCGGTGAGGTGGATATTTGTTACATCGCGCTGCCGCACAACCTGCACGCCGGGATGTGCGCGCTCTGCCTGGGAGAAGGCAAGCATGTGCTCTGCGAAAAGCCTTTTACGGTGACCACCGCCGAGGCTCGCGCGGTGTTCGAGGCTGCGCGGGCGGCGAACCGTTTTATTATGGAAGCGGCATGGTGCCGGTTCCACCCGCTGCTGCTGGAGGTACTCGATGCGGTGCGCGGCGGGCTGATCGGCGAGGTCGGGGCCATGAAAGCGGACTTTGGGATTGACGACGTGCTGCAAAACCCCAACCACCGGCTGCTTGACCCTGACCTGGCGGGCGGTGCGCTGCTGGACGGGGGCTTTTACCCGGTGACGCTCGCCTGCATGCTATTCGGCAGCAGCCCGCAGAGAGTTCAGAGCAGCCGCACGCTCAGCGAACGCGGGGTGGATCTCTATACCAGTGCGATCCTCGACTATCCCGGCGGCAGGCAGGCTTTGCTTTACGCGAGCATTGTGCATGAAATCCCGGACAACGCATACCTATACGGCTCGAAGGGGTATGTGGAGCTGGAAAACTTTTTTTACTGCCGGCGTGCGACGGCGCATTTGCGGGACGGCAGCGTGCGGGTATTCGAGCGGCAGTTCGAGTGCGACGGGTACGAGTACGAAACCCGGCATGTGGAGGAATGCATTGAACAGGGTCTGACGCAAAGTCCCATCCTGCCCTGGGAGGAGACGCTGCGGGTGCTGGAAATTCTGCAGCAGGCTGCCGCCCCCGATTCGCGAAAGGACTAGGTTGCAACGCGGAAATGCTCAGCCCGCGCTCTGAATGAGAGCAAAGAGAAGAACAAATAAAAAAACGCGGTGGAAAATCCACCGCGTTTTTCTGTTGCGTATAAAACGGGTTTCCAAAGGGACAAAGACCCTTTGGCGGGGCGTGGGGCGGCGCCCCACGGTCTTAAAAGCGTAGCGAGGCGCGGGGAGGGGAGGCCGAGCTTCCAGTGGAAGGTCGGACGGGGAACCCCCAAGAGGGGGTTCCCCAACACAGTATTTATTTTTTAAGGGGGGATTATATCCCCTTAAAAAATAAAATGGTAGTCTTTATACTAATTTCTATTGAAGAATGTATATTATTCTACTTTTCACTACCCCGTCTTACTTTATCTTTTTCTGTATGCGCTTCTCATATTTTTAGGATATTATAGGGGCATCAAGGAGGGGAAACGATGAGCCCGGTTACCAGCCCGTTAAAAGAAAAAGTCAGCATCACATTGGACAGCGATGTTGTAGATAAAATTACCCAATACGCCCGTATGGACGGAAGGAACTTTTCGCAGTACATAAATTTTGTTCTTATGCGGCACATCCGTGCAGTGGAGAAAAGACAGAATGAAAAGAAAACCCTTTAGGCTCTATGGCTCCTACGTCGCCGTCCTGCTCGAGCTCTTGGCCCTGCTCAGGGGCTGTACCATTCAGATTGAAAAGGAGGTATCCCCTTGCGTGCTTACCACCCGGGAGACGATTGCGGACGCATCGTCTTTAACCCCGACGAGATCATGCGCAAACGCGGCCTCACCGATGCCGGGCTCTGCCGCCGCGCCCAAATCCGCCCCGAACAGCTCCGCCGTTACCGCCAGAACAAAATAAAATTCGTGACCCTCGATGTGGCCGAACGCCTCTGCTTCGCACTGGAATGTCAGTTTACCGACATTTTCCACTACCTCCCGCCCGCCGGGGAGGATTCCGCTGCCGGGGAGGGTTCCGCTGCCGGAGAGGGTTCCGCTGCCGGAGAGGGTTCCGCCGCCGGGGAGCAGGCTTTTTAGGGGAACCCCCTCTTGGGGGTTCCCCCTCGGCCCTCCACTGGAGGCCCGATTCCCCCTCCCCGCGCTTCGCTGGCGCTAAGGAGTTTCGCTCCCTGCGGGGAGCGCCCAGCAGGCTCCGCCCGCTGGACACCCGCCAGAAGGGTACGGCGCCATCGGCGCCGTTTGCCCCCTTGGAACCCTCTCATTCAGAACGCGGGCTGAGCATTGCTGCCCTGCACGCTAGTCCTTTCGCGTATAGGGAGCGGCGGCCCGCCGCTTGGAAACCCGTTTTACACACAACAGAAAAACGCGGTGGATTTCTCCACCGCGTTTTTTATTTGTTCTTTGCCGCGCTCGCATTCACAGCGCGGGCTGGGCTTTGCCGCCCTGCGAACGAGTTCTTTCGCGAATCGGCAGCAGCGGTTTTTGATTCATTCCTTAGTAGTGCCGGAACCGGTCGTTTTGGTTCATCTGGCGCTTCCAGTTTTTCCGGGTCGCGGCGTACTGCCGGTTCTGCTTCATCCGCTGGATGAAGCCGGGCCCGAAGAAAATGAAGAAATTGATCAGCGAAGCGAGCGCCGCCGCACGGGTGCTCCAGTTCCCGAAAACCAACGCCAGCCCGAACAGCACCCAATCCACATAGGCCAGCCACTTGACCTTCACCGGGATCAGGTAAAAGAGCATCAGCCGCTCCTCCGGGAAAAGCTGCGCAAAGGCCAAAAACAACGACAGGTTGAGATAGGTGTTGTCCGCGTAGCCGCTGAGCAGCGCCGCAATGATCGCCCCGACCATCCCAAACAGGTAGTAGACGTTGAACTCGAACGAGCCCCATTCGTTTTCCAGCGCGCTGCCCACAAAATAGTAAAAATACAGGGTGAACGCCAGGCCGATGACCGAGGTCGCCGGCGGGATGAAAATAAAGGTCACCAGCCGCCAGACCTGCCCGCTGAGCAGCGTGGGCAGGGATAGCCCCAGATAGGACACGAGCGGCACCCCGAAGATATATGTCATGGCATAGACGCAGAGCATGGTCAGCACCACATAGAGCATCAGGTTCGGGATGCAAAACCTGCCGTATTTGCGCTCCAGCTTGTACAGCCATTTCATGGGCGGCACTTCCTTCCTTATGGTAGGTTTATCCAAACCGGGGCCGGGTTATTCATCTTTGGGGGAAATTTTACTTGGGATAGCTCGTAAAGCAGAGGTTCATGTCCACATTCCCCTTGATCCCGTCCACCTTGCCCTTGCTGGTGTATTGCAGCATCTGGAACTTATAGGGGAAGAAGGGACGCTTGTAATACTGGGCCACCCACTTGTCATATTTGGTCAGGCTGCCCATGTTGATCTCGGTGACGAAATATTTGGTATAGGTGTAAATCATCGGCCGGTAGCCGCCCTGCTCGATCCGCTCGCAGAATGCCTTGGCGACCTGGGTCGCCTTGGAGGCGGTCAGACTGCGGGTACGCGCGCTGGCGGAGGGGGCGTCCTCGATGTCGAAGACCACCGGATAGTCGATGTCGTAGCCCTTGATGTTGTCGAGCACGAACTCGGCCTCCTCCACCGCTTCCTTGGTGGTGATGGCCTGGGAGTAGAAATAGACCCCAACCTTGATCCCGTTGGCGGTGGCGTTCTTGATGTTGCGCTTAAACTGATCGTCGAGCATGATCTTTCCGGTGCCGTAGCCGCGGTAGCCCACCCGGATCATGGCGAACTTGACCCCGTCGTTTTTGACCTTCTTCCAGTCGATGGTCCCCTGGTGGGTCGAAACGTCGATCCCCTTGAGCGCGCGGGAAGCGCCGTCGCGCACGTACTTGACCTCGTTGTTGTCCTTATAAACCAGGTTGTCCCAGTCGTAGACGTTGCGCGAAAGGTTCGGGTCGAGGGAGATGAACTGGAACTTGTTCCCGCTCTTAAAGACGAACCGGTCGTCGTAGAAGCGCTGGATCAGCTCGATGGGCAGCTTGTACTTGACCGCATAGTCCTCAAACTGCGACAGGGAGATGGTGGACTTGTTGCGGATGACCTTGAGGAAGTCATCGGATACGTTGTCGATCTCCTTGGCGTATTCCTTGATCTTCGCCACCGAGAAGGTGTCGCCGTCCCGGCCGCCGGAACCGGCGTTCCCGGAGGACTTGACGTTGATTTTGGGCGACGCGCTGCTCGACGAGCCGCTGTCCTTGATCTGGACCTTCTTGGAGCTCGACGAGCCGTTCTTGATATTGATTTTGGGCTCGGACGAGGAGGAATTTTTGTCGCGCACATTGAATGTCTGCTGGCCCGGCTTGGGGTCGTTGACATTGAGTGCATAGGCCGTCGTTGTCAGGGGCGCCATCAGGGAAAGGGCCGCCGCGGCGCTCATCACGAAAGAGAGGATGCGGTGTTTCATCTGTGCCATCATGGTACTCCTTTTTGGGTTTGGTTGCTGGGCGTACGTACCCTCTTATTCTAGCGTATTTTGTCATATTTTTAAAGGGGTAGGAAGATGTTTACAAAAAGTTTGCGAATTAAGGCACCATATGGTCAATTTATTGAGCATATGCAAATCACACTCTCTGTGCTGCGATAAAACAAACGGAAACCAGAAGAGGGCGAGGAGCGCGATTAGCGCTCCTCGCCCTCTCAGCCCAAAAGCCAAGCGTCATGTTTTTTGGGGAACCCCCTCTTGGGGGTTCCCCCTCCCCGCGCTTCACTGGCGCTAAAGAGTTTCGCTCCCTGCGGGGAGCGCCCAGCAGGCTCCGCCCGCTGGACACCCGCCAGAAGGGTACGGCGCCATCGGCGCCGTTTGCCCCCTTGGAACCCCCTCGTTCAGAGCGCCGCGCATGGCAAGCCCCTTCGTGAATAGGGAGCAGCGGCCCGCTGCCGCGGGCTGAGCATGGCCGCCTTGTGCCCTACTCCTTGCGCGAATCGGCAGCAGCGCCCCGCTGCCGCTGCTGCCGCCAAGCCTCGATCTGACGCAGGCGCTCCTTTACCCGCGCTTCGCTCCCCTGCTCGGTGGGCTGGTAGTACTTGCGCCCCTGCAGGCTGTCCGGCAGGCACTGCATGTCGGTCAGCTTGTCCTCGGTGTCGTGTGCGTACTGGTACCCTTCGCCGTAGTGCAGCTCCTTCATCAGCCGCGTGGGCGCGTTGCGGATCTGCAGCGGCACCGGCTCGGCGAGCATCTTGGCCGCATCCCCCTTGGCCTTTCCATAGGCGACATAGAGGGAATTGGACTTGGGCGCCAGCGAGAGGTAGGTCACAATATGGGTCAGGATCACGTCGCACTCGGGCATGCCGATGAAGTGGCAGGCCTGGTAGGCGGATACCGCCAGCTGCAGCGCGCGGCTGTCCGCCATCCCCACGTCCTCGCTCGCAAAGCGCACCAGCCGCCGCGCCACGTAGAGCGGGTCCTCCCCCGCCTCGAGCATGCGCGCCAGCCAGTAGATGGCCGCGTCCGGGTCGGAGTTGCGCATTGACTTGTGCAGCGCCGAAATGAGGTTGTAGTGCTCCTCCCCGTTCTTGTCGTAAAGAAGGGATTTTTTGCTGGTGCACTGCTCGAGCGTTTCGCGCTTTACCACGGTGCGTTCGCCCTCCCGCTCGCCGTTAAGGACCACCATCTCCAGGGTGCTCAGCGCAACCCGCGCATCCCCGTTGGCAAAGACGGCGATCATGGAAAGCAGCTCGGGCGCAATTTCGATCTGTTGCTTGCCGAAGCCGCGCTCGTCCCGCAGGGCGTTTTGCAGCAGCTCGGTGAGCTCCTCGCCGCTCAGCGCCTGCAACACGAACACCTTGCAGCGGGAGAGCAGCGCCGAGTTGATCTCGAAGGACGGATTCTCGGTGGTAGCGCCGATCAGGACGATCGATCCCTTTTCCACGAAGGGCAGGAAGGCGTCCTGCTGGGCCTTGTTGAAGCGGTGGATCTCGTCCACGAAGAGAATCGTCTTCTCCCCCAGCATCCGGCTCTTCTCCGCTTGGTTCATCACCTCCCGGATCTCCTTGATCCCGCTGGTGACCGCGCTGAAGTCGATGAACTGCGCCTTGGTTTTGTTGGCGATGATCCGCGCAAGGGTGGTCTTCCCCACCCCGGGCGGCCCCCAGAAGATCATTGAAGAGACCATGTCCCCCTCGATCAGCTGGCGCAGCACCTTTCCTTCCCCAAGCAGGTGCCGCTGCCCGACGAACTCCTCGAGATTGCGCGGACGCAGCCGGCTGGCCAGGGGGCTCGCCGCCGGGGATTCAAATAAGGATTGCTGTTTCATCGCTTCACCGCCTTTTTGATCTGCATTCTTTTATACCATTATAGCACAACCGGACGCCGTCCATAACAGTGATCACAGCGCTGTCACGATATTATTCGCATGCCGTCAACATTTTACTGTACCACTTCCGGAAAGTCGAATACCAGTGGAAAAGCAGACAATCATTTGCCCGTTATCTCATTCAAAATACGAATTGTATTTGCCGGGTATTCCAGCTATGCTAGGATCAAAGAGGGACGAAAGGACGTGATGTTTTGTCAACACAGGACGTCAAATTAAATTTAGACGACTTCGAGGTCCTCACCCAGCCGAGGGCCCCCGGCATCGGACCTTGCATCAACATCAACTCAAGCGGGCACATCTCGCTCAACGCCAAGCTGATGGCATGCCTACATACCCGGGAGCTGCGCGTCCTCGTCAGCAGGGACAAAGAAACGATCCTCTTGGACGAGCAGGGAGAGGCAACCTTCCGCTTCCCCAAGGACGGCTCGGTGAAAGCGGTCGATTTTACCCGTGGTCTGGTCGAGCGGGGGATTTCTCTGCCCGCGCGTTACCAGGTCGTATGGAGCGAAAAGAACCAGCTCTGGGTAGGCACCCGGCAACGCCCGCTCAAGGCCCCGAATCCCGTTGAGCTGGCTCAGAAGCTGGACAAGGGACGCAAAAAGGAGGCCAAATGAAACAGAGAAAGCACATACCGTCCGGCCTCGTACAGGAGGGAATGCATTTTGTCGAAGGGGTCTGCCGGCTCTACGGCGGCTGCCTGGAATGGGAGGACTGTCTGATGGAGGGCTGGAAAGGCTTTGTCTTTGCTTTCCACTCCTACCCCGCCCATGAGGGGAGTTACGAATTCTGGGAATACGCCTTCTTCTGTGTGCGCGACCATGTCCTGTTGGCCAAACGGGAATACAACCGCTGCAAGCGCCCCGAAAGCGGTTTTTCTTTGGATTATATTCCGCCGGACCGGGATGAGCCGGCCATCGGGCGGCTGGCCGCCGTACAGGGGGACTTTGTAAATTCCGTCATGCTGCGCGACTATCTCTCCCACCTGGGTTTCCGGGAAAAGCGGGTCGCCTGGGCCTATATCAACCGGTACACCGATGCGGAGATCATGGACTATTATCAGCTCGACCGCCAGAGCCTGACTGACATCCGCCGCTGCCTTCGTGTGAAGATGGAGCAGTATCAGGCGAGCTAAAATTTTTTGAGAGCGCGAAAAAGCACCGTCGTTCGAGGAGTACATAAAAAAGTTTACAGGCAGCAGATAGAATCTGCTGCCTGTAAACGATAAAGGGCACGGAACAGTTTCTGGCCGCCCTTCCACGGGTGTTTTTTCTATTGCCGTCTGCCAGACGCGTGGCACAAGGGAGGATAATTAGCGCATTGTTCGACTCTAGCCATTCAGGCCGATGAATCAATTTTCGCTAGAAGAAATTCGTCGTCTGGACAACACCTGCTAATATTATAGCCAGAGAGTATTTTTGTCAATCGCCCATGTCGAAATACCCGTAAACTTTCGCGTGTAAACGGGGGAAAGAAAAAATCCTCATCCACCCCACAAAGGGACAAATGAAGATTTTGTTGGTGGGAGAGGATGGATTCGAACCATCGAAGTCGATGACAACAGATTTACAGTCTGCCCCCTTTGGCCACTCGGGAACTCTCCCATATTCAATTGGACGGCCTGTCCAGCCAGAAAGTGGAGCTGGTGGACGGACTTGAACCCCCGACCTGCTGATTACAAATCAGCTGCTCTACCAACTGAGCTACACCAGCATATCATGGTTTCATCGCCGCAGAAGGTCAATCTCCGTCCAGCGACGTATAATATGATAGCATACACAAAAAAATAAGTCAATACAAATTCTTCTATTTTCTTCCCTGTTTTTCTCGGTATGACAGGTCCTCTCCCGGCCCGCCGGCCGGCGGGCCGGGAGGCGGCCATCAATAATAGAAGCGGACAAATTTGATGTTGTAGAAATCGCACGCGAGGATGTCGTCGGTTTCGGTTTCGTTGATCAGGATATAGTTTGCCCCGACCTCGAGCAAGATACCCGTACGATCCACAATGGTACTGGTTCCCACTAAAAATTCCACCGTCACCTTGCGCCCGATCTGGGTGCGCAGATAGCCGTTGAGATACATCAGGTTCTCCACCGTCAGCGGCATGGGCTGGTTCATCGGGGTGATGGGCGTGCTGCTCTGCTGCATGGCGGTGGACTGGGGAACCATCCCGCCCTGCGCCAGGGTTTGCCCGCCCGCCATTCCCTGGAAGGCGCCGATGTTCGAGGTCGAGGGTACCGGCGCCGCGCCGGCATAGGTATCGCCCGCCAGCGGCGGGAGGTTAAGCGCGCGCACACACTCGGGCGTGACGCAGGGCGTAATGGGGTATCCGGTAAAGGTTTGCTGTGGCATAGAGGTAGTTTGGTCCATCTTATTCTCCATCGGCCGCGGCCTTATGTAACGCATGCCGCCGCAGCCGCCGCCTCTTGACGGCGGGCGGCCCGCCGAAATAGGCACCGTCAGGTGCTGGCATATTTTTCTGTTGGAACGTAAAAACAGTGCTGGTTGATCCGGTTGTGGATCACCCCGGCCCCGCCGGGCGGGAAATAGTTTGCGCACCGGGGGCTGTAGGGGTTATAAAAGAAGAGGGAATTGTCGACCCCCTGCATAGTGTTGCCGCCCAGCGCCCAGTCGGCGATCGCGTAATGGATTTCCTGCGGGTCCATGTTCCAGACGTTCTGCGAATTGTAACGCCCCGCGAGCACATCCTTCATACAATTGAACTGTCCCTGCTGTTCGATAATATTGCGGACGTTTCCGCCCTGGCTGATCCTGAAAAATTCTCCGTACGGCACGGTGGCGCGGTTCATTACCACCGCCGCCACCGCCGCCATACCGTTATCCCCTTCGCCGCCCGCCTCGCACTGCAGCAGCCGGGCAAACAGCTCCCGGGTATCGTATGGCATGTTTCCTCACCCTTTTCGGCGGGCTTCGCCCGCTACGATATGTATTCCTGACCGGAGCCCGGTCGAGGCTCCGGTCTATCCTATGACGCATGGGAAAGGCTGTTGCCTTGTCCGCAAGGCGGGCCGGCAGCCGGTATTTTATTGCAGTGCATGCAAAAAAACGAAAAAGCAGCGCCGCCCTCCCGGTTTTTGAGAGGGCGGCGCAATTTCGCCTGATCAAAATTTTTTAGCGGCAAGCCGCCGCAAACACACATACAGCCGGTTCCGGGGCCGTCCATGGGCAGCCCGGGCCGGTATGGATTCTCCCGGTCAGAGGGGCATTCCGGATGCGCGGTGGAAAACCCGCTTGTCCCGATACATCTCACTGTCCGCCCGGCAGTAGGTCGCATAGATCGTCTCGCCCTGCGTTTCATCGTGCAGCGCGCAGCCCATCGCCGCCGACAGCTCGCTCACACAGTCCTTCCGGGAACGCTCGAATTCCTGGCGCACCCGTTCCATAAAGAAGTCCAGCCGCTCGCGGGTGGCGTCCTTGATCAGAACCACGAATTCGTCCCCGCCGATCCGGTAGAGCACCTCCCCGCCCTGTGCGGCGCGCCGCAGAGCGCCGGCCGCCGCCTGGATATAGAGGTCCCCCGCATGGTGGCCCAGCGTGTCGTTGACCGACTTTAGCCCGTTGAGATCCATCACAACCACGCCGTAGCCGCTCCCCTCGCCCCGGGCAATCATGTTTTCGATGTCCACGTCGTAGGCGTTGCGGTTCTTCAGCTGGGTGAGCTGGTCGGTATTGGCCATGTCCTGGAAGGTGGGGTTGGAGACCCGCCGGAAGAACACCAGCGCTAGCCCCGCCGAAACCAAGCAGGCAAACAGCACGATCAGCGGGGTGGCCAGCCGGAGATTGCGGTAGGTGTTATACTGGTGCTCGGCCTCGAACTCGATCCCCAGCACCCCGACCACCCGCTCCCCGTCATGGATCGGGACGTAGGTGATGAAAATCTTCCCCCAGTCGGTCTTCTTGATATTGTCCGGGAGGACCACCTCGCCGTCCAGCGCGCGCTGCATGTCCCCCTTGATCTCCGGCTCGATCGGGTCGCCGGCAAAGCGGAAATCCTCCGCATCCGAGGGCAGCCCGTCCACCACATAGATGAACTCGCCCGCCTCGTTCTGCTTGGCGGTATAGAGGTAACGCACCCCGGTGGTCGCCCGCAGGTCGGCCAACAGCTGCTTGGTCTGCTGGTAGGAGGGCTTCTGCTGGTCCTCTCGCGTGTTGATCTCGGTGAAGGTGGACTTGTCCAGCGTCTGGTCCAGATAGCCGTAGATCGACTCCACCCGCTCGTTCAGGGTGCCGATCATATCGTCGTAGGCGAAGCGGTAATAAAAAAAGGAAATGAGCATGCTGGAAACCAGCACGATCGCCGCCGTGAAGAAGGTGACCTGCAAATCCACCCGCCGCAGACGCAGACGTTTCATCCCGCTCACCTCCCTGCTCTGCTTTCTGTCATTATACTACAGGGCGAAATAAAAAGCTATCGTCTTCCCGCCTGATTTTTGCCGGCCGGACTCCCCGCCTTGTGCGCGCCGGCGGGATATGGTACACTCAAGCCAAAAAGCAGGAAAGAAGAGAGAAGTATGGATATATCCTTTCCGACGCCGGAGGGCCGGTTCAATTACCGGGTCTGCGCGGTCATCCCGCAGGACGGGCGGCTGCTGGTGATGAAGGACGAAACCAGTCCCTATTCCTACCTCCCGGGCGGGCGGGTCGCCCTGCACGAACAGGCGCAGGTCGCCCTGCTGCGGGAGCTGCGCGAGGAGCTTATGGTCACTGCGCATATCGTCCGCCCGCTTTGGATCAACGAGGCCTTCTTCACCGAGGAGGTCAGCGGCGAGCGCTACCATGAGCTGTGCCTGTACTTCCTGGTGGACGTTTCCGGCACCGGGCTGCTCGACCGGGGGGAGCGCTTCGTCACGACCGAGGGGGGCGCGCACCGGTTCGCCTTTTCCTGGCTGCCGTTCCAGCAGCTGAGGGATTGCTGCCTCTACCCCGAATTCATCAAGGAGGAAATCTTTCATCTGCCCGGCACTCTCACGCTGAACATCGAGGACCGGCGTCCCCAGCACCCGGGCCGCTAAACCGTCAGCCGCTGCGGCAGCGCCCCCTCCAATATTAAGAGCCGCTCCTTGATCCCCAGGCCGCCGGCATAGCCGGTCAGGCTCCCGTCCTTCCCGATCACCCGGTGGCAGGGGATAATGATCCCGATGGGGTTGCGGTGGTTGGCCATCCCGACCGCCCGCGAGGCGCCCGGCTTGCCCAGGCGCGCGGCGATCCCGCCATAGGTGCAGGTCTCGCCGTAGGGGATCTTTAAAAGCTGTGCCCAGACCGCCTGCTCGAAGGGGGTGCCCTCCGGCGCGAGCGGCAGCTCGAAGCGGCGGCGCTCCCCCGCCAGGTACTCGGTGAGCTGGCCGTGCGCCTTTTGCAGCAGGGGCGTTTCCTCCCGCGCGGCACCCTGCGGCAGGCCGCCGCCGAATGAGAGGCGGGTGAGCGCCTCCCCATTTTCGGCCAGGGTGAGTTCGCCAAGTTCCGTCTGATAAGTCCAAGCCTTTTGCATGACTGCCGCCTCCTTTTTCTTTATCCTATCATAAAACAGCGGCAAAAGCGATGGTTTTCGCTGGCAACGCGCAAGATTATGCGGTATGATGGTACAAGGAATTTCCTCTGTCCCCCGCGATTCAACCGGTGGTTGATGGAATTCTCAACCGATGGTTTCAAAAATCGGCGCCGATACAACCTTTGATCCATTCCCCGGGCGGATTGTTTGCGTTAAACTAAGGACAACAGGAAGCGCAACTTGTTGGAACATGAGAAACCTACCGCGCCGTTTGGCGCCAATTAGATTTGGAGGAGACATTGACCATGGAATATACCATTGGAAAGAAGATCGCACAATACCGCAAGGACAAGGGCCTGACCCAGGACGAGCTGGCCGAGCTGCTGGGCGTTTCGGCCCAGGCGGTCTCCAAGTGGGAGAACGACCTCTCCTGTCCGGACATCCTGCTGCTGCCCAAGCTCGCCGAGCTGTTCGACACCACGGTGGACGACCTGCTGCACACCGCGCCCAAGCCCGAGACCAGCCTGCAGCCCGCCGAGGGGCGCAAAAACCTGGACGACATGCTCTTCAAGGTGGTGGTGAACACCGTCGCCGGGGACCATGTGCGGGTCAACCTGCCCCTGCCGCTGATCAAGATCGCGCTGGAGATGGGCACCCAGATTCCGCAGTTCGCGGGCAGCGAGGCGCTGCGCTCGCTGGACATCGGACAGCTGCTCCTGATGGTCGAAAAAGGGGTCATCGGCAAACTGGTCGAGGTGGAGGCCGCCAACGGGGACCTGGTCGAGATCGTGGTGGAGTAGTTTCGCTCCTTTGCCGCCATCGGCGGCAATTTCGCAAGGCGAAACCGGAACGAAACGTCCAGAGAGGAAAGTTTGAAAGCAAGCTTTCAAACAGGGAGTTTCACTCCTTTGCCGCCAACGGCGGCAATTTCGCAAAGCGAAACCGGAACGAAACGTCCAGAGAGGAAAGTGTCATTATGAAAATTCTGATCCGCCATAAGGGCGCCCCGCCCATCCACCTGCGCTTTCCCACCCGGATGCTCGTCAACCGGCCCTTGGCGAGGCTGCTGATCCAGCAGATCGAGCGGGAAACCAAAACCAATCTCGGCGCCATCGGCGCCCAGGACCTGGACCGGCTGATCGGCGAAATCCTGCGGCTCAAGAAAAAATATCCCCACCTCGATCTGGTGGACGTGACCAGCCGGGATGGGGACATTGTTCAGATCAGCTTATGAAGCCCTGCAGCGCCGCAGCGTCTGCTCGAGCAGGATCCCCAGATAGGCGCTGAGCGAAGGCCCGTCGGTGATCAGGGTGACGCGGGGCGCGCCGCCCTGGCGCTCGATGAGCAGCGCCTGCAAAATGACCAGGCGGTGATGGCTATCCGGCTGCAGGCGCAGCACGAGTTCCTCGCCGTCGATCTGCATGGTAACGGTAAAGCTGGCGCTGAGCGGTTCGAGCTGCGCGCGCTCCAGCAAGGCCTTGCACAGCGGCTCATATAAATTTTTCCTGATTCCACGGATGACCACAACAAATACTCCCTTTCATTCTGTCACCCGGCACGGCACAAGCGGTTTTGCAGCGCATGCACGCTTGTTTTAGGTGGGCAAGCGTGGTATAATATTTACGCTGTATCTGCCTTTGGGCGGTGCCGGTTTGTGTGTAGGAAGCGGTGTTGTCTTTGTGGGAGAGCGCCGCTTCCTTCATTTTTTATCCGACTTGTCCAACTTTGCATATACTTCGTATATGCCCTCTCGAACAATGTCAGACTTCGACTTTCCAGTCACCTTGCAGCAATACTCTAGAATCTCCTTGTCCTCTTTTGTTAGACGGATTTCCGTTCTTTCTTGCTTTGGGTTAGCACTGGGAGGTCGTCCTATTCTCGGGCTCAAGTCATCACCTCACTTATTGCCGTACATTTACAACAGTTTATGTACGGATAAAAGTCAATACCTATTTTTTATATCTTAATAAAACTTTCGGCGCGGGCAAAGCAAATCGCGCCCCCCATTTTCGTGAGGAGCGCGAATCGGGTGCGGCGGCCCGCCGCTGGTGCCGGTAGTCGGGGTCGAACCGACACGGTATCGCTACCGCGGGATTTTGAGTCCCGTGCGTCTGCCAATTCCGCCATACCGGCTGATACCTTTCTATTATACAAAAAAAATCCGGACAGCGCAAGCCCCTTGTGCCGAATGCGGGGGCATTGCCATTTTCCCCGCAACAGAGTAAAATGGGCGCGGCACCATGGAAAGGAACTTACAAATGGAAAGATTCCCTGTTTTAAAAACACAGCGCCTGCTGCTGCGCGAATTCCATGAAGACGACGCGCAGGCCCTGTTCGAGATTTTGAGCGACGTGCAGGTCAACCGGTTTTTGCCGATGTTCCCGCTCGCAAGTCTCCCGCAGGCAAAAGCATACCTAAAAGAGCATTACCTGGGCAACCCGGACGGCTGGCACTACGCCGTCTGCCTGCGGGAGGAGGGCGCGCCGGTCGGCTACCTGCATGTGAGCGGGCAGGACAGCCACGACCTCGGTTACGGGCTGCATAAGGACTACTGGCACCGCGGGATCATGACCGAGGCCTGCCGCGCGGTGGTGGAGATGCTAAAGTGCACGGACCTCCCCTACATCACGGCGACCCACGACGTCAACAATCCCCGCAGCGGCGCCATCATGCGAAAGCTCGGCATGACCTACCGCTATTCCTATGTGGAGCAGTGGCAGCCCAAAAACTTCCCCGTGACCTTCCGGATGTACCAGCTCAACCTGGACGGGCGGGAGGGGCGGGTCTACCGAAAATACTGGGAGCAGTACCCGGAGCACTTCATCGAAGAAAACCTGTAAAAAGCCCGGCGCAGAGATTCTGCGCCGGGCCTCTTTTATCTGTTTGCCCGTCAGATCGGCTGGATCTCCGGGAAGTCGTCCGACTGGTTGAGGTCGTCGGGCAGCTCCTGGTGATACTCGATCTTGGGTTTTTCGGGGTCGAAGTCGTCGTCCCCGCGCAGGTTCGGGTTCTTCTCGTCCCGCTTGGACAGGATCAGGTAGAAGGTCGGGATCAGCACCAGCGTGAGGATGGTCGAGGCGCTCAGGCCCCCGATGACCACCATCGCCATGCCGCGCATCATCTCGCCGTTGCTCCCGAGTCCGACCGCCAGCGGCACCATGCCGAGCACGGTGGTCAGGGTGGTCATCAGGATCGGGCGCAGACGGGAGCGTCCCGCCTTGATCAGGGCGTTGCGCACCTTCATGCCGCCCTCGCGCAGCTGGTTGGTATAATCGATGAGCACGATGGCGTTGTTGACCACGATGCCCACGAGCATGATGAAGCCCATCAGGCTGGTCATGCTGATGGTGGTCCGGGTCAGCAGCAATCCCAGGAAGGCGCCGATCAGCGAGAAGGGCACCGAAATCATAACCATCAGAGAGAAGCGCATCGACTCGAACTGGATCGCCATGACCACGAAGACCAGGAAGATCGCCGTGCCGAGCGCCGCGAAGATGGCTGAAAACTCCTCGGCCATCTGCTCGTTCTGGCCGCCCATGTAGTGGTCCACGCCCTCGGGCAGCTGCATGCCCATGGCCGCGGTGGTCACCTCGTTGTTGATCTTGGCCGCGTTCTTGGTGGTGGTCTGCGCGGTGATCGACACGGTGTACTGGTTGTTGTGCCGGGTGATCATCTGCGGGCTGTTGGAATACTCGATGGTGGCGATGTCCAGCAGCGGCACCTGCGCGCCCGAAGGGGCAGTCAGGTTGATCGCCCCAAGGTCCCCGACCGTCTGGTAGGTGTCCTCGGGGAACTCGACCCAGATGTCATAGTCGTGGTCGCCCATGCGGATGTTGGTGACGTTCTTGCCGCTGATCATGCTGTTTAGGGTTCCCATGACCTGGACCGGGGTGAGGCCGACCGCGCCGGATTTGACCGGATCGACCACGATCTCGGCCTGCGGGCTGCCGTCCGAGAGGCTGGAGGTGACGGTCACAACGCCCGGGTTCTGGTACATCAGCTCCTTGACCTGGCCGGCCGCATCCTGAAGCTTGTCGCGGTCGTTGCCGATCAGGTTGACCACCACCGTGTCGGTCCCGCCCATGGACATCATGCTGGCGGCCGAGACCTGCACGTCGCAGTTGAGATAGTCCTTGGTTTCTTGGCGCAGCTCGTCGACGATGTCATAGGTGGACATCTTGCGCTCGTCCTTCAGATAAATCGAGAAGGAGGCCGCGCCTTCGCCGCCGCCGTCCGAACCGGAGACCATATACCGGTCCACGTCGGGGTACTGCCCGATGAGGCCCTCGACCCGGCTGATAATCTTGCTGGTCTCCTCGAGCTTGAGGCCGGGACGGGTGGAGATGCTGATACTGATCTGACCGCTGTCGGTGCTGGGCATGAGCTCCACACCGATAAAGGGCACCAGCATGAAGGAGACCACCAGCAGCACGACCGCCACGAGCACGACCAGCTTCTTGTGCCCGAGGGATTTCTTGATGAGGACGGCGTACTTCTGCTCAACCTTGCGTAGCGCGCGGTTGACCAGTGCGTCCTTCTTTTCCACAGGTTTAAACTTTAAGAAGAGCAGCGGCACCAAAGTCAGCGCCGAAATCAGCGAGGCGGTCAGCGCAAAGACGATGGTGAAACCGACGTCCTTGAAGAGCTGGCCGGACATGCCCTGCATGAGCGCGATGGGCAGGAAGACCACGACGGTGGTCAGGGTGGAGGCCGTGACCGCGCTGGCCACGATCCCCGCGCCCTCGAGCGCCGCGTCCTTGAAGGTGCGGTGCTCGTCGCGCTTTTTAAAGCAGCTGTCCAGCACGACGATCGCGTTGTCCACCATCATGCCGACGCCGATGGTGAGCCCTCCCAGGGAGAGCATGTTGAAGGTCATGCCCGAGAAGGACATGATGATCAGGGTGACCAGCACCGAGGTCGGCATCGAGGTGCCGACGATCAGCGACGCCTTGATGTCGCCCAGGAAGAGGTAGAGCACCACCATCGAGATCGCGATGGCCAGGATCATCGACTCGATGACCCCCCACAGGGAGTTCCAGATCTCGTCGCTCTGGTTGAAGATGACGTCGAGCTGGATCGCCTTGTCCTTCTGGTTGATCTGCTCAACCTGGCGGATCACCGCGCCGGTGACCGCGTTGGTGGACGCGCTCGCGCGCTTGGTCAGGCTCATGCTCACCGCATCCCGGCCGTTGTAGCGGCTGACGCTGTCCGACTTCTTCTGCGTCTGGCTGACGGTGGCGATGTCCGAAAGGTGGATGATGTCCCCGCTTTTCAGGGTCAGAGGCAGCTTTGCGAGCGCCTCGGGGCTCGGATAGCTCACCCCGCCGCGCAGGCTCAGCGACAGGCTGCCCTGGTCGGCCGAGCCGACCGGCAGCGAGAAGTCGGAGCTGGCCACCATGCTGCAAACCGTGGACATATCCAGTCCGTACTGCCGCAGCTTCTGCTCGTCGAGCCGGACCTGCACGTAGCTCTCCTGCCCGCCGTAGACGTTTACCTCGGCCACGCCGGTGATCTTCTCAAAGTCGGGCACGATGTTGTCGTTCAGGTAGTTGAGCAGGTCGACGTCCCCCGTCTGCTCGACCGCCAGCTGGATGACCGGCATGGAATCCATGGTCATCTCGATGATGGTCGGGGCGGTGGTCACCTCGTCGGGCAGGCCGTTTTCCGCCATGTCCAGCTTCTTCTGCAGGTCGGTGTGGGCCACGTCCATATCGGTGCCGTACTCCATCTCCAGGATCAGCAGGGACATATTCTCCATTGAGCGGGAATCGACGTTCTTGAGCCCTGACAGGGTGGAGACCGAGCTTTCCAGCTCCTTGGTCACCAGGTCCTGGACCTCCTCCGGGCCCGCGCCGGGGTAGATGGTGGTGACGATGAACATCGGCATCTCCATGTTCGGCGTCAGCTCGAGCGGCGTGCCGATCAAGGAGGATACGCCGAACACCACCAGGGTGATGATACAAACCAAAATTGAAACAGGACGTTTTAATGCAATCTTTGTCAAATTACGCATACGAGGTTAACCCTCCTGACCCGGGGCTTCCCCGGCCTGGGAGGAGCTCTCCCCGGCTTCGCTCTGGGCCTCCCCCTGCGGGGCCGCCGGCCCCTGGGGGCTGTCTGCGCCCTCGGACCCGACTTGTTTCACCTTGGTCCCGTCGACCAGAGTGGCATTCCAGCTGTCGATCACCAGGTCCTCGGTGCTGATCCCCGAGAGCACCTCAATGGTTTCGTCGTTGGTGATCCCGGTCTCCACCGGGGTCTTCCTGGCGGTCCCTTCGGCGGTCAGCACATAGACGAAGGTCTCCCCGCCGTCGTGATAGATGCAGTCCACCGGCAGGAGCACCGCCTCCTTGGCCTTGGCGGTGGGCGCGGTCACCTTGACCGAAATGCCGCTGTAGAGCTCGCCCGGGTCGGCATCGATACGCGCCTTGCAGGGGAACAGGCCGCTCTGCTCGTCGAGGCGGGAGCCCACCTCGACCACCGAGCCGGTATAGGTCCTGCCGCCGTTCTCAATCGTTACCTGGTCGCCGACCGCCATGTGCTCCAGGGCGCTGGCGGGCACGCCGAACTTGACCACCATGATCTCCTTGTTGGAAACCACGTAGGCCGGGCTGGTGGGGGCGGTCTGTCCGTGGTCCTCCACGCTTTTCAGCTCGATCACCCCGTCGATGGGGGAGGTCACCTTGGTATACTCCATCTGCTTCATGGCCGCATCCAGCCCCGCCTTGGCGCTGGCCAAAGTGGCGTCCACGATGTTCTCGGTCTCGGGAATGGCCAGCTCCTCGGTGATGCGCGCCGATTCCTCGGCGGTCTCCATGGCGGTGGCCGCGTTGCGCAGGGCGGTGCGCAGGTTCTTGAGCGTCGGGTCGTCCCCATCCTTGGTCGCCCGCCACTGGGCCTTGACCGTCTCATAGGTGGATTTCAGCTTGGCGTAGTCGGTCTGGGCCGAGGCGAGCTGTTCCTTGAGGCTCTGCAGCTCCTTGCTGCTGCCCACGGTCGCCGCCTGCTTGACGGCCGCCTGCAGCCGGGCGACGTAATCCTCCATCTCGTCGACCTCGTCCTGCAGATCGTCCATATCATCCTCCAGCTTGTCGAGGCTGGTGTCCTCATTGTAGGTATCCAGGTTGTCCAGCGCCGTCTTATAGCCGTTCTTGGCCTGGGAGAAGCTCGAGGAGCTCTGCAGCTTCTGGCTGGCGATCCCGCTGCCCTTGGTGCTCTCGGCCTGGGCGACCTGCAGATTATAGGCCGCCTGGGCGGTCTGCACCTGGGTCTGCACATCGGACGGGTCGATCTCGTAGAGCAGGTCGCCCTTTCTGACGGTGTCGCCCACCTTGAAGTAGGTGGTCAGCACCGTGCCGGCCATCTTGGGGAAGATGTTGACCGACTCGTCGGGCTGGACCTTCCCGATAAATTCGGTGGTGACCTCCAGATCGCCCACCTGCGGGTTCAGCGCGCTGACGCGGATCTCATCCTCGGCCTCGGCCTGCGCCGGCACGGCCGGGGCCTTGCTTCCCATCATCCCCACGCCGATTGCCGCGAGGATCACCACTGCGGCGCAGCCAAGGACAATCAAAATCTTTTTCTTGTTCTTTTTCACCGTTATGTACCCCTTTTAGCTAAATTCATAATCTGTTGCGAAAACTGCGTCTTTGCCGTCATTCCACCCGGTAAAGGCCCTGTGCATATAAAAAGGCGGGCCTTCTAACAATAAAAAACGAATATGGGAAATTCGTGATGGAACCGTGAACAATTTAAAAACTTCACTTTTCGGTATCCTGTCTGCCGATGACCACGGCCGGCTGCCCTTCGAGAATCTGGTCGAGCAGCGTGCGGTAATACCGCCACTTGCTTAAATACAGTTCGTTGCGGCTTCGCCCCGCCTCGGTCAGCCGGTAATAGCGCCGGTTTCGCCCCTGGCAGGCCATGTCATAGGTCTCCAGCAGCCCCTCCCGGCGCAGGCGCCGCAGGATCGGATAGAGCGTCGATTCGGAAATCTCCATCAGCGCCTTGATCCCGTTGGTCAGCTCATAGCCGTAGCTGTCCTGCCGCGCCAGAATCGCCAGCACGCAGGCCTCCAGCATCATGGACCCTATTAGCTGCAAAATCCCGCCCCCTTCTTGATCCTATCATTTTATCTATATTATAAGCTGTATAATATTATTACTCAGTCAATACTGTTTTGTCAATGACATTCTCACACATTTTCACCATTTCCCCGACAAAAAATCCATACAATCTGCCCAGGGGCGCGAGGGCAGGTTCCGCGCACCGCCCTACAGGCAGGCCCCATTTTTATTCCCCCGCGCAAAAGAGCAAAAAAGGAACGCTGCAAAGCCTTGCAGCGTTCCTTTTTTGTTCATTATTCAGCTTGTCCGGGACAGGATTAGTCCTCTTTCGGAGCGCCGACCGGGCAGACCCCGGCGCAAGCGCCGCAGGAAATGCAGGTCTCCGCATCGATCACATACTTGCCATCGCCCTCGGAAATCGCGTTAACCGGGCACTCGGGCTCGCAGGCGCCGCAGCTGATGCACTCGTCAGAAATTTTATATGCCATTGGTGATACACCTCCATTAAAAATACTACAGTCATTTTACCATAACATCCCGAAAAATCAAGTGGTATTGCCCATCCTTTACAGAAAGTTTACCCCGGTTTCCCACGTCCTAATCCACTTTTTTAAAAGGCTTTTTCTCAGCCGCGGCTTCTGCTGCATACCGTTTTTCCAGGCAGGACACGCACGCGGCGAATCAAAAAAAGACCCGTAGTAACCTTGTCTGGCGGTCATTTCCATGTGAAAAACCACGTTTCAATTAGAACGGGCTTCTTTCTACCCGTTTATTTTTCCTAATTATATCCTGTTTTTCCGCTTTCTGCAAGAGAAAACCACATTTCTGCCGGGGCTGCTCCCTCCCCGTTGACCGGCAGACAAGGTTACTAACGGTTTTTTCCGTACCTATTTCCGAAGGAGGACAGAACAGATGAAAAAACTTCGCACCGCGCTCCCCGCTATGGTCCTGTTGGCCTGTGCGCTCGCGTTGAGCGCCAACGCGCAGGGAGCCGCCTTTGAGCGCAATCCAAACGGCGCCGGCTGGGGGATCAGCGTGCCCTTCACCCCGGACAGCCGGGCGGACTACACCTTCGAGCTCTATCTCGGCTCCTCGGCCGCCGACGCGCTGCCCGAAAACCTGCTGGACAGGAAGGAGGGCGTCACCGCCTCTCCGGTGTTCCTGGAGGCCTACGGCTTCGACCCCTCGATTCCCGGGACCGTCCTCTGGCTGCGGGTGAGCGCCAGCGTGGACCCGCGCCGTCAGGGACTGGATACCCCCGGCATGCGGGAGCAGAAAATCACCCTTTCGGGCGGCTGCGGCTGCACCGGGCTGTCAACCTACGAACAACCCTTCTACTACGGCGACGGCACCGAAAGGAACCCCTTTTTGGTGAGCACGCCGCAGCAGCTCCAGCACCTGAACAATGGCCGGCACCTCCAGCAGGGGCAGTATTTCCTCCAGACCTGCGACATCGACCTTCGTGGTTACGACAGCGACGGGGACCCCGCCAACGGCAACTGGAGGCCGATCGGCTACACGACCTATCCCGACTACCCCGGCATCTTCATCGGCCACTACGACGGGAACGGGCATCTGGTGCAAAATATGTCCTTTCATCTGACCCTGGATGAGAACACCGCCGGGTTGTTTGGGGCAATTCAAAGCAGCACCATCGAAAATCTCGGGGTGGTCAGCGGGGAGATCCTCACCGACAGCGACATCGGGGGCGTGGTGGGGACGGCCATCAACTCGCACATCGCCTGCTGCTACGCCGATGTGAACATCACGGGCAGCACAAGCGACCCGATGGGCGGTCCCGTAGTAAGCACACTCTATGACTCGACGATCGAGAACTGCTGCGGCCGGGGCAACATTTCGAGCTCCGTTGCCTCCGGCGGAATTGCCGGGGCATTTTGGGGCGGCACAAATACCATCCGCAACTGCTATTCCCTTGCCACGCTTCAGAGCACCCGTTTTACCGGCGGCATCGTGGCCCGCCTGAACACGGGCCTTTCCTACACCATGGACGGCTGCTACTGGCTGGCCGGGCCCCTTTACGCAGAGGGGTCGGGTGGCGTGACCCCAAGCGGGAACTACCGCCTCGCTTCCCTCTCCGACTTTGAGAGCGGCGTACCTTTTCCCGGCTGGGACACCGGCGTTTGGCAGTTCGAGGCGGGCAAGGCCCCGCAGCTGCGCGTCTTCCTGCGCTGAGGCCGCGGTGCGCACACCGGCGGGCCCGCAAGCCCTCCCGCACGAAAGAACCCGGCGGGCCGCAGATCAATCTGCGGCCCGCCGGGTTTTCCATAAATACGCTATTTTCTTATTTGCAGGCCTCTTCGACCGCAACCGCGCAGGCGACGGTGGCGCCGACCATCGGGTTGTTGCCCATCCCGATCAGGCCCATCATCTCGACGTGCGCCGGGACGGAGGAGGAGCCGGCAAACTGCGCGTCGCCGTGCATGCGGCCCATCGAGTCGGTCAGGCCGTAGGAAGCCGGGCCGGCGCCCATGTTGTCCGGGTGCAGGGTGCGCCCGGTGCCGCCGCCCGAGGCCACCGAGAAGTACTTGACGCCGTTCTCGTAGGACCACTTCTTATAGGTGCCCGCGACCAGGTGCTGGAAGCGGGTCGGGTTGGTGGAGTTGCCGGTGATCGAAACGTCGACTTTCTCGAGCTTCATGATCGCCACGCCCTCGAGCACGTCGTTCGCGCCGTAGACGCGCACCTTGGCCTTCTCGCCGTCCGAGAACGCGACCTCGCGCACGATCTTGATCTCGCCGGTCTTGAAGTCGTAGTCGGTCTCGACATAGGTGAAGCCGTTGATGCGGGAGATGATGTAAGCGGCGTCCTTGCCCAGACCGTTTAAGATGACGCGCAGCGGCTCCTTGCGGGCCTTGTTCGCGTTGCGGGCGATGCCGATCGCACCCTCGGCCGCGGCGAAGGACTCGTGCCCGGCCAGGAAGCAGAAGCACTTGGTCTCATCTCTGAGCAGCATGGCGCCCAGGTTCCCGTGGCCCTTGCCCACGTCCCGCTGCTCGGCGACCGAGCCGGGGATACAGAACGCCTGCAGGCCGATTCCGATCGCCTCGGCGGCGTCGGCGGCTTTCGAGGCCCCCTTCTTGAGGGCGACCGCGGTGCCCAGGGTATAGGCCCAGACCGCGTTCTCAAACGCGATGGGCTGCACGCCCTTGACGATGGTCTCCACGTCGATCCCCTTGGATTTGCAGAGGTCCCGCGCCGCCTCGAGCGACTCCAGGCCGTATTCTTTTAAGCATGCCTCGATTTTAGGCATTCTTCTCTCTTTACCTTCAAACTGTGCCATTGCGAAATCCCTCCCTTTCTCTTATTCTTCACGCGGGTCGATGTACTTAGGAGCATTCTCGTAACGGCCGTATGTACCGACGTTCTTCTCGAACGCAGTCTTCGGGTCAACGCCGTGTCTCATATCCTCCAACATCTTTCCGACTTTTACGAACTTGTAGCCGATGGCCTCGCCGTTCTCGTCCACCGCCACGCTCAGGATGTAGCCCTCGGCCAGCTCCAGGTAGCGCACGCCCTTGAGCCCGGTGGAGAAGATGGTGCCCACCTGGGAGCGCAGGCCCTTGCCCAGGTCCTCGAGCGAGGCGCCGATGGGAAGGCCGTCCTCGGAGAAGGCGGTCTGGCTGCGCCCGTAAACGAGCTGCTTGAAGATCTCGCGCATGGCAACGTTGATCGCGTCGCAGACCAGGTCGGTATTGAGCGCCTCGAGCAGGGTCTTGCCGGGGAGGATCTCGCCCGCCATCGCCGCCGAATGGGTCATGCCCGAGCAGCCGAGGGTCTCGACGAGCGCCTCCTCGATGATGCCGTTTTTCACGTTCAGGGTCAGCTTGCAAGCGCCCTGCTGCGGTGCGCACCAGCCGATGCCGTGCGAGAGGCCGGAAATGTCGCTGATCTGGTATGCCTTGACCCATCTGCCCTCTTCGGGGATGGGAGCGGGTCCGTGGTGCGGGCCCTTGGTGAGAGTGCACATGCTCTCAACTTCGTGAGAATAGTTCATATTCCTTCTGGCTCCTTTCAACAAATGTCCTACCCGACCGACGCGGGAAATCCATTGTACAAGGCTATTATAATATGCGGGGGCCCAATTTACAAGACGTGAGGTTGTCAAAACATTGACAAACCCATGAATTTTTGCACCCTTCTTTTTGTCCGAAACCCGCAGGCGGGGCGGGGCGGTTGAATAAGCGCGCAAAACATGGTAAATTAATAAGAAGTCAGAGTGTGTGAAAAGGGGTGGAGTGCCGATGGAGCCGACCGGAGAACTGCTGCGCGCCCTGTTCCAGGAGGCGGGGCTCAGCGAGTACGGGACGTGCGACTTCGACCCCGCCCTTTGCCGCCTGCCCTCCCGCAAGCGGCTGCCGCCGGGGGCCCGCTCCCTGGTGATGGCGGCCGTCCCCTACTATGTGGGGCGCTTCCCCCACCGCAACGTTTCCCGCTACGCGATGGTGCAGGACTACCACACGGTGAGCGGCGCGCTGCTCGAAAGGGTATCTCTGCGGCTGCGCGAGGCCTTCCCCGGGGAGCAGTTCCTGGCACTGGTGGACGCCTCCCCCATCGACGAGGTCGAGGCCGGCAGGCGGGCGGGGCTGGGGGTGCGCGGGCTGCACGGCCAGCTCATAAACGAAACCTACGGGTCATATATTTTTATCGGAGCGATCGTCTCCACAGTGCGCTTTCCCCCGTCCCGCCCGAAGGAGGGCGGCTGCCTGCGCTGCGGGCGCTGCCTTGCCGCCTGCCCCACCGGGGCGCTGAATGATCGGGGCCTTGTGCGCGGGCGCTGCCGCTCCCACCTGACCCAGAAAAAGAAGCTCACGGACCCCGAAGAGAGGGCGCAAATCTCGGCGGGCGGGATGGCCTGGGGGTGCGACATCTGCACCGACTGCTGCCCGATGAACCGGGGGAAGGCCTACAGCGGCATCCCGGATTTCTACCGGAATATCTGCGCCGTGGTGCGCGATACTAACCTTGACGCGATGATCGCCGACCGCGCCTACGCCTACAAGGGCCAGGCGGTTTTGCGGCGAAACCTGGGCCTGATCGAACATTCAGCGGCGCCTGACGCCCACCGATAAAGGAGACGACAAGTTGGAAATCATCAAAGCCGAGCAGTACCCCGAATTCGAGGAATTTGTCAGCCGCCATTCCCAGGGCGGCTTTACCCAGTCCCCCCGCTGGCGGCTGGTCAAAAACAACTGGGGATGGGAGGGGATCGTCTCCCGCGCGCCCGACGGTTCGGTCAAAGGCGCCTGCGGGGTGCTGGTGCAGCAGATTCCGGCGCTGCACACCAGCTTTCTCTACGCCCCGCGCGGCCCGGTGTGCGATCCCCACGATACCGAAACGCTGCGCGACCTCAAGGAAGGGGCCGACGCGCTGGCCGGGCGCTACCACGCCCACACCTTTAAATGGGACCCGGACGTCCTCGCTTCGGACGAAGGATTCCTCTCGGCCATGCGGGAGCTGGGCTTTTCCCGCCTGGCCGGGCCCACCGGCTTCGAGACCATCCAGTGCCGCTTCAACTACCGGCTCTATCTGCAGGGGCGCAGCGAAGAGGAGCTCTTCATGAACCTGACCCAGAAGACCCGCTACAACGTGCGCCTGGCCCGGAAGAAGGGGGTCGTGATCCGGGTGGTCGAAAAGGAAGAGCTTCCGGCGCTGATGGACGACTTTATGCGGATCATGCGCACCACCGGCGAGCGGGACGGCTTTTCCACCCGCCCGAAGGAATACTTTGAACGGATGCTCGACGCGCTGGGGGAAAACGTGCGCCTCTACATGGCCTTCTATGAGGGACAGCCGATTTCCGGGGCGATCACCACCAACTATGCCGGCAAGACCTGCTACGTCTACGGCGCGTCGGACAACGTCTACCGCAATGTGATGCCAAACTACCTCATCCAGTGGGAGATGATCCGCTGGGCGATCGAGACCGGCTGCACGGTCTACGACTTCCAGGGGGTGTCCGGCGTGCTGGACGAGGAGGACCATCTCTACGGGCTCTACCGCTTCAAGCGGGGCTTTAACGGCCAGCTCGACGAGCTGGCTGGCGAATTCGACTATGTGTACCATCCTGCCGTCAAGGCGATGGTGGATAAGGCCATCGAGGCGCGCAGCGCCGCGGTGAAGCTCAAAAACAAGCTGACAGAAAAAAAGGACTGACCGCTATGAATACTCCCCTTTATCAGGCGCTCGGTGAGCAGATGGCCACCGGGCGCTCCCGTTTTCACATGCCGGGGCACAAGGGGGTGCTCCCCGCCCCGCTGGAGCGCTGCGCGCCCTACGACTTCACCGAGGTCCCCCTGACCGACAGCCTCTATGAAGCCGACGGGGCGCTGCGCGAGCTGGAGGAGCGCTTTTCCCGCCTCTACGGTACGGCGCACAGCCTCCTCTCGGCCGGGGGGAGCACCCTTTGCATCCAGACCATGCTCTCCCTCGCCGCCGCGGGCGGGGAGCTCCTCTGCGAGCGGGGGGTGCACACCAGCGCGGTCAGCGCCATGGGGCTTTTGGGGATCGGGCCGCACTGGCTCTTCCCAGACCATACCCGGTACGGCATCCCGCTGCCTCTCACCCCGGCGCAGGTCGAGGCGGGGCTTTGCGCGCACCCGCAGGTGCAGGCCGTCTACATCACCTCCCCGACCTATTACGGGTTCCTGGCGGACATTGCGGGGATTGCAGAGGTCTGCCACCGCCATCAGAAGCCATTGCTGGTGGACGGCGCGCACGGCGCGCACCTGCCCTTTATGGGACAGGCCCTCCACCCCATTGCGCAGGGGGCGGACCTTTGCTGCGACAGCTTACACAAGATGCTCCCCGCCCTGACCGGGGCGGCACTGCTCCACCTGCGGGAGGAGCGCTTCTTTCGTCAGGCAAAGGTGCGCATGTCCTGGTTCGGCTCGACCTCGCCGAGCTATCTGATCCTGCTCTCGATGGACCTATGCTGCGGCCAGCTGGAAGGGGAGCTCCCCCGGCGGCTGCAAGCGGCGGCCGGGCGGCTCGCGGATCTAATGCAAACGGGCGCGGCGCGCGGGGTCCCGTTTATCGGGGGAGCGGGGTGCGACCCGCTGCGCCTGACCCTGCCGCTGCGCCCGCTCGGGATGGCGGCGGGGGAGATGCTCGGCCTGCTCTACGCTCAGAAGATCGAGCCCGAGCTCTGTTCCCCCCTCGGCGCGGTGCTGCTGGCCGGGGCCGACACCGCCGGGGAGGACTGGCAGCGGCTGCAATGCCTGCTCGGCGCGCTGCCCGCCGGGGAGGACGGGGAGGCCGAAGAGGCGCCTTTGGCCTTCCATGCGCCGCCGCGCCGCCTCTCCATCCGGGAGGCCATGCTGAAGGAGAGCGAAGCGCTGCCGCCTGAAAGCGCCGCCGGGCGGGTGGCCGCGGCGATGGTCACCCCCTGCCCGCCGGGCATCCCGGTCGTCATGCCCGGGGAAATTTTGGATGACGAGGCGATTTTCCTGCTAAAAAGCTATGGCATAACGGCGGTCAATGTGGTAAAATAAAGCCATACAGAGGGGATTGCCTCTTTGTACGGACTTGATTTTCGACAAACGGGAGGTTTTGTTATGAAACTGATATTCGCGATCGTTTCCAACGACGACAGCGCAAAGGTATCCTCCGCGCTCACCAAGGCGAAGTTTTCGGTCACCAAGCTGGCCACCACCGGCGGCTTCCTGCTCTCGGGCAACACCACCTTCATCATCGGTACCGACGATGAAAAGGTGCAGGAGGTCATCGAGATCATCGGCAAGCACTCCAAGAAGCGCACCCAGATGATCCCCTCCTCCGCCTCCTACGGCGTGGGGATGTACGCCTCCTACCCGGTGGAAGTCACCGTCGGCGGCGCGACCATCTTCGTCATCAACGTCGAGCAGTTCGAAAAGCTGTAACCCATGCTGCTTGACGCCCTCCTTTCCAATGAACAAAACAAGGCGGCGCTCGTCCGGCTCGGCGCGGACGGGCGCTTGCCGCATGCCATCATCCTGGAGGGGGAACGCGGCAGCGGCCGCTTCACCCTGGCACGGCTGATTTCGGCCATGGCGGTCTGCCGCCGCAGCGGCGCGGGCTGCGGGGAATGTCCCGACTGCAAAATGGCGCTCGAGGGGCAGCACCCGGACGTCGAGGTCTTCGCGAAGAGCGGCGGGCAGGGGACGCTGACCATCAAGAGCCTGCGCACCATCAACCAGTCGGTCGCCACCCCGCCCAACCAGGGCCGGCGGCGGGTGGTCATCCTGCGGGACATCCAGGACATCGCCCAGGCGCGCACCCTCAACACCCTGCTCAAGGTGATCGAGGAGCCGCCCGAATACCTGATGTTCATCATCACGGTGGACAACCGGGAGAACCTGCTGCCCACCATCCTTTCGCGCTGCCTGCTGCTGCGCATGGAGCTCCCATCGCCCGAGGAATGTGCGGGACGGGTCCAGGAGCTGCTGGAGGGCGGTGTGGGCGCTCAGGAAGCGCTTCGTATGGCGCGGCTCTGCGGCGGGAACATCGGGCGCACGGCGCAGCTCCTCTCCGACACGCCCGAAGCCAGGGTGATGGCCGACGCGCTCGCGCTTTCCAAAGCCCTCATCGGGCATGAGCGCTACCAGGTGCTGCGGCTTTTGCAGCGCTATGAGCGGGACCGCGCCGGCTACCGCGAGCTGCTTTGCGATCTGCGGGTGATCTTTTCCCAGCTCGTGGAGCAAAAATACCAGCCGCAGGATGAAGAGCTGTCCGCTCTTTCCCAGCGTCTTACGGCATTGCAGGGGATCAAAATCCTTGATATAATAGATGACATGAGCCGCACGGGGCAGTTTAACCTCAACCTCCCGCTCACCCTCACCCGGCTGGGCGCGCGGCTCACCGGAGCGGTCCTCGGCTGAGGGCACCGGTAGTAAAGTTAGGAGAACAAGATGGCAAAGGTAATCGGCGTACGCTTTAAAAGCGTCGGCAAGGTATATTATTTCGATCCGCTGCACTACGACGTGCCGCTGGGCGGCTACGTGATCGTGGAGACCGCCCGCGGGGTGGAGTGCGGCCAGGTGGCGATGAGCATCCGGGAGATCCCGGACGAGAAGATCGTCAAGCCCCTAAAGCCGCTGATCCGCGCGGCCAACGAGGAGGATCTCAAGCGGGTTGAGCAGAACCGCCAAAACGAAGAGAAGGCGGCCAAGGTCGCGCTGGAGAAAATCCAGAAGCACAAGCTCGACATGAAGCTGGTGGACGTGGAGTACACCTTCGACAACAACAAAATCCTTTTCTATTTCACCGCCGACGGGCGGGTCGACTTCCGGGAGCTGGTCAAGGACCTGGCCTCGGTCTTCCGCACCCGGATCGAGCTGCGGCAGATCGGCGTGCGGGACGAGGCCAAGATGCTCGGGGGTCTGGGGATCTGCGGGCGGCCGTTCTGCTGCAACAGCTTTTTGGGCGAGTTCCAGCCGGTCTCGATCAAGATGGCCAAGGAGCAGGGCCTTTCCTTAAACCCCACCAAGATTTCCGGCACCTGCGGGCGGCTGATGTGCTGCCTCAAATACGAGCAGGAGGCCTATGAGGACCTATTGAGGATCACCCCGAAGGTGGGGAGCGTGGTTTCCACCAAGGACGGACGCGGCGTGGTCAGCGAGGTGAGCCTTCTGACCGGCGAGCTCAAGGTGATGCTGGACAAAAACGCCGACCATGTGCCGGTGCCCTTTAACCGCAAGGATGTGCGGGTGCTCGGCCCCCGGCCGGGGAATGAAGGCAAGGAGCGGCCAAAGGAGAAAGAGCAAAAGGAAGGCCGCCCGCCCCGCGAGGGCAGGCAGAGGGAGGACAAAGCTCCCCGGGAGGATAAGCCCGCCGGAGAGGACAAGCCCGTCCGGGAGGGCGAGGCGCGGGAGAGGCCGCCCAGGGGCGGCAGGCCCCGCAGGGAGCGCCCGCCCCGCGAGGAGCGGCAGGCGTCCGCCGAGCGGCCGCAAGCGCCGCGCGAATAATTGGATTCAAAAAAAGGGGCGGGACCGAAGGGATATCCTTCGGTCCCGCCCTTTTGAATTGTGTCAACCGGGGATGCTCGAGGAGGAGAGGGGGATCATCTCCCCGGAGGAGGCCTCGGCCGCCTCGCTCTGCACGATCATGCCGGCCGGCTCGGCCTCGGAGGAAGCGAAGTCCTCGCCCTCCTCGGCGGGCGCCGCGTCGTCGAGATAGCGCTCGTACATCTCCTCGAAGCGCTCCCTGGCGTTCCCGGCCAGCTCGCTGACCTTGTCATACTGCTCCTCGGTGCTCTCGTCGCCCCGGTCGAGGTCGATCACCGTGCGGTACTTTTCCTCCTGCCCAACCAGCTCCAGATAGTTGTTCAGCAGGGAGGACAGGGTGTCTATGTCGAATATTTCGGAATGCAGCGGGAAGAGCTGCCCGCGCAGCTTCTGCTGGTACCGCTCCACGATCCCGTCGACCTCCTGGTAGAAGTTCTCGGTCGGGTAAACGTCCACCTGGGTCATCATCCGCGCGCTGGCCGTCTCCAGCTCGGAGCCGAAGGCGGCGATTCCGGCGTCGTACTTCTGATAGAGCGCCTGGCGGCTCTCGGAGCGGTCGCCCCCGGACTCATATTCGGTGTTCTCCTCCCACTCCCGGTCGTCGTAGTAGGAGCGGTTGGCAAACCGTACGCTGTCATTGTAGTAGACATAGTAGGGCCTCCCGGTGGTCTCGACCGCCACGCGCTCGGGCACCCGCAAAATAACGGTGGTCTGCGCCATTCTGCGCAGGCTGCGCCGCAGCAGGTAGGAGGAGGTGTCCGGGTCAAAGAAGGAGTCGTCCCCGATGCGCACCGTGACCACCTGCGAGCTGCCGATGGTCTCCTCGCGGGGCGTGATGGTGTACTCCTTCGCCATCACGCCCTCAACACGCAGGTAGCTGTTGTCGTCCTCCGACTGCTCGACGAGAATTTGATAGTAGTCGCCCGGGAAGTCGACCCGGATCGCATCGGCCTCCTCGAAGGAATAAACCTCGCTGGCATTGAAAAATTGGCTGAATATCTTGTCCCCGTTCGTCAGGAAATCCTTGACGGCCAGCGGGGCCGCCACCACACAGACCAACATGCTGGCGATCAGGACAAAGACGGATATAA
Organism: Harryflintia acetispora; assembly: GCA_004340125.1. Classification (GTDB taxonomy): domain Bacteria; phylum Bacillota; class Clostridia; order Oscillospirales; family Ruminococcaceae; genus Harryflintia; species Harryflintia acetispora. Next base: position 145,689 of record SLUK01000001.1, read on the forward strand.
TTGTTACCTTTTTAAGCATCGGCCTGTTCCTCCTCTTCATAGTCCTCCTCGTCCCCCTGCACCGAGGGCTCCTCCCCATAGGGTAGGCCGCCGTAGCCGTAGCCGCCGCCCTCTTTGCGCGCGGCGCTGTTGCGGGCCTGATAAGCGGGATTGCGCGCGGAGTTCGGGTTCCTTTGCCGCCCGAAGCAGCTGCGCACCAGCCGCACGATCCAGCGGATCAGGTAGATGATGAGGCAGATCGAAAGCACCGCCCCCGCCAGGCAAAGCAGGATCCCGAAGACCCCCAGCGCCACGAAGCTGCCGGGAAGGGAAACCGTGCCCACCGCCAGGGAGGCCAGCATGAACGCCGCGGCCACCGCGCCGAACACCAGCGCGCCGAACACCATCACCAGCGCCACCCCAATCCCGAGCACTGCGGCGACAAGCCCGGCGATCAGGGCGAGCCCGGCGGGGATGAGCAGGGCGCACACCGGCAGGGCCAAAAGGCAGAGCAGGATGATCAGCAGGGTCTTGATAATACTGATGTCCGAGGCGCGCTGTGCGCTCGCCTTCTCCACTTTTTTCGGGGGCTCTTCCCCTTCGGGCGCCGGCTGTGGTGCGGCGTACCCGTCCGGCTCCATAGGCTTCTCCAAAAAGGACTTGATCTTCTCGATCAGCCGGTTCCAGTAATAGCGCAGGCCATGCCGCTCCTGCGGCGCCTCCTCCTCGTTTTCACTGAGGATCTGCTCGGCCACCATGGAGGGGATCCCCAGGTTGACCGAAATCTCCTCCTCCGTCTTCCCTTCGCTCTTTCCGGCCTCGAAGTACTCGGAATAGTCGCGAAGGATCTCGTTTATCTCACGCGGCGGCAGCTTCCCCTTCAGGGAAAACTCCAGCTGGCTGATATATTCCGCTCTGTTCATAAATCTTCACCCCTCAATAATATTCCCACGATCTCTGAAAACTCGAACCAATCCTTTTTCAGCGCCTGCAAAAACTCTCGCCCTTGGTCGGTGATGGCATAATACTTTCTGGCGGGCCCGCTCGAGCTCTCCCGCAGATAGGTGCGAAAATAATTTTCGCTCGTCAGCCTGCGCAGGATCGGATAGACCGTTCCCTCGCCGATCTCGGTGTACCGGGCGATGGACTGCACAATTTCATAGCCGTACATGTCCCGCCGGTCAATCAGCGCCAGGATGCACATCTCGATCACGCCCTTGCGAAACTGGGTGTTCAAACAGCTCCCTCCATTCTGCCATGGGTTAGCGTCTCCCGGGGAGACGTGGAACCTTCTGTGTCCCTATCATAGCACACTACTTTGCAATACACAATACCTTTTTTAAAAAAATACTGAAAAATTATATGAAGAGTGGGGAAAACCCATCTCGGGGTTTTCCCCCTCGCGCTGCGCGCGATTCACCCTTTCCCCTTTTTTGAAAGCAAAAGACCTCGGAGGCTTTGCCTCCAAACCTCCACGCAAGGGGCAAGGCCCCTTGCGAATCCCGTTTTGGGCCGCAGTTTTCTGGGTGGGCAATTTTTTCAGCCTCAGTTTTCCGGACTCAAATCGAACAGCTCGATCGCCGCCTGCCGGTCCAGGTTGCGGATATGGTGCCGGTGCTTCTTTTCGGAATAGGAGTAGATCAGCAGGTCGCACTTTTTGTCCAGCGACTGGATGGGGCTTTGGCGCAGGCAGACGTAGGCGATCCGGCTGCGGGGGATGACCACGGTATGCAGGTAATACCCCTCGGAGTAGTGCAGGGTGTAGTGCTCCCCATCCCTGGCGATGCCGGCGGAAAAGTAGTCGATCAGGCGCACGATCAAAAACCAATAGGCCGGGAAGCAGAGCATGAATCCGACCCAGCCGATGAAGGAACCCCAATCCGGAAAGATCCACCGCAGCAGCAATGTCGCTCCCGGGATCAGCACGCAGCCCCAGGAGGGGTCGCCGATAAATTTGAAGAGGGCGCCGGGATTGTGCCAGACCTGGCGCGGCTGTGCGACGAACTCGGGAAAGAACATCCCCAGCGTCTTGCCCACGTCCCGGGTGCGCACGGCGGGGACAACGCTCGAAACATCCTCCTTGCGCTTGGCGTAGCCCACCGCGCTGATGTGCACCGAGCAAAAGCGCAGCAGGAAGCTGAGCACACTCTGGCGGATGTCCAGGTAGTTGATCTGGTCCACCGAGACCGAGTAATCCCGGTTGGTGAAGATCCCGCCGCTGACCTGCACGCAGTCCGCCCGGCGGCGCAGGCAAAAATTCTTATGCCGGATAAAGTTGATGGTGAACGCGATCAGCCAGCCGAAGAGCAGCAGATAGCCCAGCGCCGCCGCCGCGGGCGGCAGGCCGAAGGCCAGCAGCTGGGTGATGTGCTCGAAGGTACCGTAGAGCCGGTCGCTAAATTCGTTGCCCAACAGCTGTCCGGTCTGGGAAATCAGGGTGGAGAGGAAGAACACCCCGGCAAACGAGCTCGACGAAAAGGCGGCCAGCGCCGCCACATAGAGGCTGCGGGGCCGGTACTGGCGGGTGAGCCTGCCTTCCTCCAGCTCCTTTTTGCGCACGCCGAGGATCCGCTCGGCCTCGCCCTGGCCCACAAAGAGGGAGAAGTCCTCCTGGTCGCTCGGTCCGGCCAGGGTGTCCGCGCGCAGCCGCACCACATGCAGCCACCGCAGATAGAACGGGCGGACCACCGACAGGGTGGAGATCTTTTCCATCGGGATGAACATCCGCTTGCGAAAAAGCACCCCGCGTGCAAAGTAGAGCCCCTTCTTATCACACGAATAAAAGCAGAAAACCCACTGCAGCGTTGAGAGCCCCAGGATCAGCGAGAGGACCAGGATGTCCGCCCAGGCGCCGGCGAGCCAGGCGGCAAAGCCGCCGCCCAGTGCGGTGGCGAAGCCGCGCACCAGCGGGATGACCAGCAGCGCGAGGAAGCGGCGCAGGTTGTGGATCACCATATAGGGGTGGGGCCTGTGGCGGGTATCGCTCACCGGCGCTCCCCCCTCTCCCCCTCCAGCAGCCGCTCGCAGAGGGCGCGCGCGTTTGCCGCCTCCAGGCAGGGCAGGACGATCACCCCGCCCGCCCCGGCCACATAGACCGAGGCGAGCCCGAGCAGGCGCTGCAGCGGCCCGGCGACCGAGGAGACATGCTGGACATTCCCAAGATCGATTGCCTTGAGCCGGTTATAGAACACCCCGCAGTGCACCGCCAGGCTGCCCCCATGGACCCGGTAACCCAACCGCTGGTACTTGATGGGGTAATAGAGCAAAAACAGCCCCAGAAAGACGCTCACCCACAAAACGGTGAGCGCCGCGCTCCATATCTTTGCGCCGGGGAAAAAGAGGGCGACCAGGAAGGGGCAGGGCAGCGCGCACAGGCACAGGCGCACCCGCCACAGCAGCAGCGCGCGCCGACCGATCTTCTTTTCCATCCGCTTTTCCTCCTTTTCACCCGGTTATTCTTCGACCTGTTTCATGGTCAGGCTGATCCGCCCGCGCTTTTGGTCCACCTCGAGCACCCGCACCTTGACCACGTCCCCGACGCTCACCACGTCCAGCGGGTGCCGCACGTACCGCTCGCTCAGCTGCGAGACATGCACCAGCCCATCCTGGTGCACCCCGATGTCCACAAAGGCGCCGAAGTCGATGACATTGCGCACCGTCCCGGTGAGGACCATGCCGGGGGAAAGGTCCTTCATGTCCATCACACCGGTGCGAAGCAGCGGCGGCGGCAGGCTCTCGCGCAGGTCCCGCCCCGGCTTTTGCAGCTCGGACACAATGTCGCGCAGGGTGGGCTCCCCCACCCCAAGGCGGCGGCAGAGCTCTTCGCTTCCGAGGCGCTCCACCCGCCCGGCAAGGTCCGGAAGCCCCCCGGCGCGCAGGTCGTCCTCCCCGCAGCCGCACAGGGTCAAAAGCCCCTTCGCCGCCTCGTAGCTCTCGGGGTGGACGGCGGTGTTGTCCAAAACGTTCTCGCCCCCCGGGATGCGCAGAAAGCCCGCGCACTGCTCGAAGGCCTTCTTCCCGAGCTTTGGCACCGCGAGCAGCTGCCGCCGGGAGTGAAACCCGCCGTTTTCCTCCCGGTAGGAAACAATGTTTTTGGCAAGCGCTCCGCCGATCCCGGCGACGTAGCCCAGAAGGGAGTGCGAGGCGGTGTTGAGGTCCACCCCCACGCTGTTGACGCAGTCCTCGACCACGCCGTGCAGGCTCTCGGCGAGCTCACGCTGCGGCATGTCGTGCTGGTACTGCCCCACCCCGATGGCCTTGGGGTCGATCTTGACCAGCTCGGCCAGCGGGTCCTGTAACCGCCTTGCGATCGAAACGGCGCTGCGCAGCGACACGTCGTACTGGGGGAATTCCTCGGCCGCGAGCTTGGAAGCGGAATAGACCGAGGCGCCCGCCTCGCTGACCACCGCATAGGAGAGCGCACGTTCGGGCAGGGAGGCGATCAGCCCGCTGATAAACTGTTCGGCCTCGCCGGTGGCGGTACCGTTGCCGATCGAGATTACCTGCACCCCGTGGCGCGCGATCAGCCCTTTTAGAATGTTGGCCGCTTCTTCTTTTTTATTCTGCGGCGGGGTGGGATAGACCACCGCCGTATCCAGAACCTTGCCGGTGGCGTCCACCACCGCGATCTTGCATCCCGTACGGTAGGCCGGGTCCAACCCCAGCACCACCTTCCCCTTTAAGGGCGGTCCCAGCAGCAGCTGGCGCAAATTCTTGGAAAATACCTTGATCGCCTCAGCCGCCGCCTGCCCGGTGAGCAGGGCGCGTGCCTCCCGCTCCAGGGAGGGGAAGAGCAGCCGCCGGTAGCCGTCCTGCGCCGCGGCGCGGCAGTACTCCTCGCAGGGGGAACGCCCCTTGATCAGCGCGCGGTAGAGGACGTCCAGCGCCGGCTCTTCCTCGAGCTCAAGCGAGACCTTTAGGAAACCCTCCCTCTCCCCGCGGTCAATCGCCAGCACCCGGTGGGAGGGCAGCTTCTGGATCGGCTCGCAGAAATCGTAGTAGAGGGCGTAGACGCTCTCCTTTTCTTTGTCCCCCACGCTGCGCAGCTTGCCTCTCGTTTGCAGCAGCCGGCGCAGCCTGCCGCGCACCGCCGCGTCGTCCGACACCTGCTCGGCGAGGATGTCCATCGCCCCCGCCAGCGCCGCCCCGGCGTCGGGCAGATCGCGCCCGGGGTCCACATACCGCAGCGCCTCCTGCTTCGGGTCCCGGCAGCCGGGGCGCTGCGCCTGCAAAAAGTCCGCCAAGGGTTCCAGCCCCCGCTCTCTAGCGACCGAAGCGCGGGTCTTGCGCTTGGGGCGGTAGGGGCGGTAAATATCATCGAGCTCGGCCAGGGTCGCGGCCGCCGAGATGGCGGCCGAAAGCTCCCCGGTCAGCTTGCCCTGCTCCTCGATTTTCTCGCGCACCTCCTGTGCGCGTGCGCTCAGTGTCCGCAGATAGCGCAGCCGCTCGTACAGGTCGCGCAGGGCCCCGTCGTCCAGCGAGCCGGTGGCCTCCTTGCGGTAGCGGGCGATGAAGGGGATGGTGTTCCCCGCATCGATCAGGCCGACGGCGGCCTCGACCTGGGGTGCGCGCAGGTGCAGCTCTCTAGACAGCTGTGCGATCAAATCCATGAACATGTCCTCTTTCCGGTTCCACCTCGGTGGAAAACCTTATCCTTGTAACACCCTGTTATTATAACACAAAGGGCGGCCTATCAAAAGACTTGATAGGCCGCCTGCAGAAAGGTGCGCACTTTCAACAAGAAACAGGGCTCCCAAGGGGGCAAACGGCGCCAAGGGGGCAAACGGCGCCAATGGCGCCGTACCCCTCTGGCGGGGAGTTTGAGGGCAAGGAGCCCTCATAAATCGTAAAAAGCGTAGGAGAGGGGAATCAAAGCGTCCAGTGGACGGTTTGAGGGGAGAACCCCAAGAGGGGTTCTCCCGCCTTTCCTCTGTCGACAAACTGAGGCGGCCTGTCAAAAGACTTGACAGGCCGCCCCGAAAAACAGATTCCTTAGTAAAGCGGTTTAATGTCCTTCCCCTCGAGCAGGTTCTGGCAGTTTTGCAGGATGGTGTCCGCATAGCCCGCCTTGGTGAAGAATTCTCCGTCCCCGTCGTTGAAGAGGAAGGCCTTGCGGGTCGGGCCCGCGATCAGCTGCACGGTGTTGTGCTCCCGGCTGGCGTCGCGGTAGGCGTATTCGATGGCCAGCAGGATGGCCGCATCCTGTGCCGGCTTCTCCTCGGTGTACTCCTCCGCCGGGATCCCGATCAGGGTCTGATAGAGGGAGCGGAAGAGCTTGGTGTCCACCTCCTGCCCGTTGCAGGTGACCTTGAGCTCATCCCCCTCGCCGCTCATCTCGTAGACGTAGGAGCTCGTCGGGGTGGAGACGGTGAGGGTTTTGATGTCGTCGATGAAGGGGGTGAACAGCAGCGTCGAGATGAAATCGCCATAGCTCATCTCATACCACGGCAGGCCGGAAACCGCAATCTTGTAGACGAGCGGGGTGCCCTCCTTGAGCAGGTAGGCGTTCCCCTCGGCGTCCGGCGCGCTCAGGCGCAGGTTCACCTTGTGCTCGCTCTCCTCCAAATCCTTATAGGTGAATTCGGCGGTGGAGTAGGGTTCGTCGAGGCCGTACTCCTTCATCTGCTCAGGCGTCGGCTCATAGGCCACGATGGCGTCGGCGGTGATGGTCATCAGGTTGGTGAGCGCGTCGGTCCCCTTGTCCGAATCGACCGGGCGCACCTTGGGCGAGGTCATGGTGTACATGGTCAGGCCGTAATTGGCCAGCTCGCTCTCGGCCCCCTCCTCAGCGTCGACAATCTGCATGACCACCGGCTCGCTGCGAAAGCTCCCTCCCAGCGTCACCTTGTCGGGATAGACGATGTTGCCGGTCTGCTGGTAGTTTTCGTCCGGCTGGTTGGTCACCGTCTTGTCCACGAACTCGAAGACGCTCTTCTTGAAGTTCTGCACCTCGGAGGTGGAAAACAGGTAAACGGTGTCGTTGTCCGGGGTCTTGCCGTAGGTGCCGTTGTTCCCCGGCGCGTCGTCGCCCAGCAGCAGGGTGAAGCTGCTGCCGTCGGTGTACTTGGCGCTGACCGTGGCCGAGGGGCTTTGCAGCCCGTAGGTGCCGAGGTCCTCGGGCGACTCGCTGACGGTGGAAGTGGCGCTCAAGGTGGCCATCCGCTTCAGGGCGGTGCCCGCCAGGGTGTTAAGGGGGGCTTCCTGGACCTCGGGGATTTCGTACTGGCTGTCCCCGAGGTTTTTGATGGTGAAGCTGCCCTCCCCGTTTTCGATGGTGACGGTGTCCACATCGTATTCGGTTTTTTCCACGAGGGCCACCGCGGTGGACTCGCTCGAGGAGCTCTCCTCCCCCTCGGGCTCATACTGCATGAGGAAGTAGAGCGCCCCGCCGAGCACGGCGGCGAATACGATACAGACAACGAGAATGATAATTTGTTTTTTCATGGGCCCCTCCGTTATTTATGGCGGCGGCGCAGCCAGATGACGAGGCCGGCGACGATGATCAGGATCGGAATGACGTAGACGAGCACCGCCGAGATGATATTGGCCTGCAGCTGATTGATCCCAAGCTCGCTGCCGCCCAGCTCCTTGGGCGCCACAGTGATCACGTCGGAGCGCTCGGTTAAGGTGTTGAGCATGTTCATGGCGTATTCGGCATTGGCGACCGATTTGCTGTTTAAGACCACGCTCTCGAACGCCGAAACCGCCGAGAAGGCAAAGACGTTGGAGGAAAGCGGCTCGTTCCCCTCATAGCGGGTATAGGTCGAGCGCAGCAGCGCGGGAACCGCGCCGAGGTCGCCCTGCGCGGGCTGCCAGTCCTCGGCCGCGTCCACCGGGCGCACGCAGGCGCTCTCGGAGTATTGCAGCAGGGTGGTCACCTTGCGCCCGCTCTGGGTCTCGTACAGCGCCTCGAGTGGACGGCCGAAGGGCATGGACACCTTGACGCCGCCCGTGATGTCGTCCTGGTATTCGTCCGCGACATATTCCACGGTGCAGAAGAAGGGGTTGTAATTGAAGACCTTGTTCTGGTCGGTCTCGAGCACTGCGCCCATGCCGGCCCCAATGCCCCAGTCCGCGAGGAACGCGTCGAGGTTCGGGGTCTCCACCGGCTTCTGGGCGTCGGCGGCGTAGATCAGGGATTTTCCGTACTCCTGGTTATTTTCCAGCCACTTATCCAGCTTGTCGAGCATCTCGGCGTCCGGGTCGCGGCCGGGCGCCAGCAGGAAGGCGACGTCGGCCGTCGGGTCCACGTCCTCGGTGGAGAGGTTCTGGGTGACGACCTCGAAGTTGTTCTGCTCCAGCAGCTCCTGCAGGGCCGGCAGCTCGGTCTCGTCGTGGCCGGTGAGGATGCTCACCCTTACCAGCGCATCGCTGGTGACCCCCATGATGGCCGAGGTCATCATCTGCTCGGCCTTGGAGGACTGGATGGTTTGCTGGCCGGTATACTGGTTATAGTTGATGTTGAACATGTCGTACATCGAGATCTTGCGGGTTTTTCCGCCGCAATCCACCACGATGTCGTTGTAGTTGAGCGTCAGGTCCGGATAGCTGGCCGCGAAGGTCGGGTCGGACACGATGTCCACATACTTGATCGTGATGTTCTTGTTGTACTTGGCGTACTGGTCGATCACGTTCTTGACCTGGGAGGAATAGATGTCCCCCCCGCTCTCAAGCTGCTTCTCGTTGGCCAGCACGGTGATGGTGATCGGCTTCTCGATCTCCTTGACAAAATTGGCGCTCGCCTCGGAGAGCTCGAAGGCGTGGTTTTGGGTCAGGTCGATGTTCATCGGGAACTTGTCCACCAGCACCGAGGCCAGCACGTTGACGATAATGACGGCCGCCAGGAAAATCACCGAGATCAGGGTAGAGACGGTTCCGTATTTAAAGCGCTTGGACGTAAATGCTTTTTTCATATCCATATTCATCCACCCCTTCCTCAGCTCCATCTTCTTTTTTCAAACACGCGCACCGTGAAAAAGATAAACACGACGCACACACTCAAAAAGAAGATGACATCGGCAAAATTGAGCACCCCGACCGTAAAGCTCTGGTAACGGCTGGTGAAGGATATCCCCGAGATAACGCTCTGCAGCAGCGGGCTTTGCACCACCGAGGTCAGCGCCTCGACGAGCATCAGGGCAAACCCCACCGCAAAGCCGCCCACCGCCGCGATGACCTGGTTCTCGGTCAGCGAGGAGATGAAGGTGCCGATGGCGATCAGCGCGGCGCCCAGCAGCAGCAGGCCGATGAAGTGCCCGAAGATGACCGCCCAATCCGGCGGGGTGAAGGCCGCGATGATGACCCCGAAGACCAGGGTGATGGCGATCCCGATGAAGTAGACGAACAGGGCCGCCAGGTACTTGCCCAGCACCAGCGAAAGCAGGCTGATGGGCGCGGTGAGCAGCGCTTGGTCGGTCTTGTATTTCTTGTCCTCACTGAGCAGGCGCATGGTGAGGATCGGGATCAGGAACATCGAAATGGTGAACAGGTAGCTGAACACGTAGGAAAGGTTGGTGCTGTTGGAGAGCAGCGCGGTGCCGAAGAAGTAAAAGCTCGCCAGCGCGTAGAACACCGCGATGTAGATATAAGCGATCGGGGAGGTGAAATAGCTTCTCAGCTCCCGGCGGAAAATTGCGAACATTACGCTTCACCTCCGTTTTCTTCTGCGCCCGCGTCCCCGTCGAGGGAGTCCGCCAGCTCGTGCGCGCTCTTAGAGAGCTCCTCCTGCCCCGCCTCGTCCTGCAGCGCGATACCCGGCTTGTCGTCCGAGGTCAGCGAGAGGAAGATGTCCTCGAGCGACAGCTCGCTCGAGCGCAGCGCCAGGATCGGCCAGCCGCGGTCCGCGAGCCTCTTAAACATCTCGCGGCGCACGTCGGCCTCGGGCTCGGCCTCGAGGGAATATTCATAGGCGCTGCCCTCGCGCACGCCGAGCTTCTGCACCTCGACCATCGAGGGCAGGCCGCGCAGCAGCTGGTAAACGCCGTCCTCCGGCCCGTCTACGCGCACGGTGAGCTTGTGGTCGGTGCTCATGGCATGGGAGAGGTTGTCCGGGGTGTCGTCCGCGACCAGCTTGCCCTTATTGATCACGATGACCCGCTCGCAGACCGCCTGCACCTCGGGCAGGATGTGGGAGGAAAGGATGACGGTGTGCTTCTCCCCCAGCTTCTTGATCAGCCCGCGGATCTCGATGATCTGCTTGGGGTCGAGCCCCACGGTGGGCTCGTCCAGGATCAGCAGGTCGGGGTTTCCGAGCAGTGCCTGCGCCAGGCCCACGCGCTGACGGTAGCCCTTGGAGAGGTTCTTGATGATCCTCTGGTACACGTCGGTGATCTTGACCAGCTCGCAGATTTCGGCGATGTGCGCCTTCTTGGGGAGCTTGCACTTCTTGAGGTCGAACATGAAATCCAGGTATTCCCGCACTGTCATGTCCAGATAGAGCGGCGGATGCTCGGGCAGGTAGCCGATCTTGGCCTTGGCCTTGATCGGGTCGCCCAGTATGTCATGCCCGTCCACCGTGACCGTCCCCTCGCTCGAGGAGAGGTACCCGGTGATGATGTTCATGGTCGTGGATTTCCCCGCGCCGTTCGGGCCCAGGAATCCGAGGATTTCACCGCGGTTGACGGTGAAGGTGATGTCGTCGACAGCACGCTTCTCGCCATATGCCTTGGTGAGGTTTTTGACCTCTAGCATTCTTGTTTTACCTCCTACAAATATACAGTCTGTATATTTTATAATGGATTCTACCAAATCCATAAACCAACCATACAAATGATAGCAAATGCTTTCCAGTGATTTGTTACCAAACCTTAAAAAAAATAAAGAAAATGAGGCGCCAAAATTTACAATTCGTGTAGGTTATCCAATCCGCGCGGGGGCCGGTTGTGGGTTTTGCCCACCTGCGCCGAAGAGCCGCAGAAAGTTTTCCCCGAGGATCAGCCGGTTTTGACCCTCGGAAAGCCCCAGCGCCAGAAAGCGCCGCAGCTCCTCGCGCGGGTCGAAGAGCGGATAGTCGCTGCCAAAGAGGAACCGCTCGTAGCCGAAGCGCTCAAAAAAGGCGATCACACGCTCCCGCGGCAGCGCGAAGAGGGCGGAGCTGGTGTCGAAGCAGAGCCCCTCGCTCGGACGCAGCATGATGGATTCGTCCCAGCGCCGGTAGCCGCCCAGGTGGGCCGCGATGATGGGGCAGCGGGGAAACCGGTCCAGCACCCGCTGCAGCCGCGCAGGGGAAGAGTGGTCCAGCCGCTCGTCCCCGCAGTGGATCAGCACCGGGAAATGATGCCCGGTGCAGTACTCATAAAGCGGGTCGAGCCGGGGATCGTCCATATTGAACTTCTGGTAGTCGGGGTGGATCTTCACCCCATGCAGCCCATCCTTTTGGCACTGCGCCAGTATGGCGGGGATGTCCTTGCACCCGGCATGGATGGCGCAAAAGCCCCAAAAGCGCTCCCCCGCCGCCTTGCAGCTCTCGGTGAGGAAGCGGTTGAGCGCCGGCACCAGCCGCGGCTCATAGGCCGCCGAACAGACCAGTGAACGCTCGATCCCGAGCTCCTCCTGCAGCCGCAGCAGGTAGCCCACCGTGCCGGCCTCCCCGGGCTGGGCGATGCGGTCGTCCATCCGATAGAAGGTCGCGATCTGGCGCAGGGCTTTTTGCGCGATCTTGTCGGGGTAGATATGCGTATGTGCGTCGATGATCCGGTACATGCTCTCGTCTCTTTTCTCGGCCCTGTCCAAACAGGCGCAACAGTACTATTATACACATTTTATGGGCAATTGCAAAACAAAACCGAGGTATACCCCGGTCCTGGGCGGGATATACCTCAGAAAAATCCTATTTTTTATGCCGCTTGGCGGGCTTTTCGCCCTTCCCTTCGTTTGGCCGCGCGCCGCCCTCCTGCATAGCCGCCTCCTGCGGCGCCTGCTCATGCGCACCATCCGACTGTCCGTCTCCGGCCGCGGCAGCCGCCGGCTCTTCCTCCCCTGCGGGCTCATTCGCTCCCTCATTCTGCGCTTGTGCGGCGCGGGGCTCCGGCGTAGCGGCCTTGGTCATCGCTTTTGCGGAGCGGTCCAGCCGCTCGGCGATCCTGCCGAAAATCTGATGTTCTCGCTCGATCAGGGCTTCCTTGACCCTGAACTCGCACAGCGAGCCGTCCTCCTTTTGGCGCACGCGCATAAGGAGCGCGGCGAAGAAGCTGGTCAGCGGCACGCACAGCAGCAGCCCGCACAGCCCCGCGAAGAGGCGCAGCAGCTCGGTGGAAACCCTTTCGTCGCTGATGATCCGCTCATAGGGCATGCCGCCCATGCGCAGCAGCAGGATGAACCCGGCCGCCCAGCCGATCGAGGAGAAGGCGAGGGTGGTCACCACCGGGGAGATGGCGCCGCCTCCGGCGCGCATCCCGGCGCCGAACACGCTCTTAAAGTCGCGCGGCTGCCCTTCCCGCGGCTCGGCCCCCAGCGCGGCGGTGCGGCAGACCACCAGAATGGCCCCGACCGAGGAGAGCATGACCAGCGTGCAGAGCGCCCCGCCAAGGTCGATTGCCGCCCCACCGCTGTAGTAGCGGCGCAGCATATCGAGGCTTGCGATCCCCGACAGGCGCAGCAGCCAGTCGGTAAGGCCCACCAGCGCGCCCGCCGCAAGCAGCGCGCAAAGCGCGCCCAGGAGCGCAGCCAGGGTATGATATTTGATCCCATAGAGGATCCAGACACACAAAATCAGGATCAGCGCACAGCAAAGCGCCCCAGCCAGCAGCGGCTGCATACCGCCCAGCAACAGCGGCACCAGAACGAAGAGCACCGTACACAGCGAGAGCCCCACCGCAAAGACCAGCTTAAGCCCGGCTTTTCGCTTGCAGACCACGATCAACGCCGCCGCGGCCAGCACGCCCGCGATCAGCAGCACCGGCGTGCGGTAAAAGTCGCTGAAGCTCGCCCGGATCGCGCCCGCGTCGTCCCGGTAAAGGGTCAAAAAGACCCGGTCCTCCACCGCCACCGGACGCAGGAACCGGGCGGTCGTCGGGCCCATCGTTTGGGTGCAGAGCACACTGGTGCCGGCATACGGCCCACGCAGGAGCCTGGCCTCGAACACCCGGGTCTCTTCGCTCTTCTGCGGGAAGAGGTCGGCGGCGATCCCGTCGTCCTCCACGATCGAAACCACCTTCGCCAGGATCGGCTCGCTGAAGCCCTCATCGAGCCCATAGAGCTCCCCAAGGCCGGTGGGCGGGGCCTCATAGACCGCGTAGTCCCCAGGCGCCGCCATGTCCGGGGTGACGCTGTTTTCCTCCGGCGCCGCCTCGGCGCCGGCGCCGAGGGTGAGCGCAAGGGCGAGCGCAAGGCTAAAGAGCAGGGTACCGATGTGCTTCATGCAAACCTCCATTTCTCACCGGGCGCAGGCCGGCGATCACAAAGCAAGCCCGCAGCGCGGCGTATTTTTCCCGCTTCGGGCCCGGGCTAGCGCCCGGTCAATACCTATTATTATAGGTGCGTTTCCCACAATAGTCAACAAAAGCCCGCAAATTCCCCCTCCCGCAAACCCGCACAGCGTCAAGGGCCGCGGTGGGATAAGATTCCCACCGCGGCCCCTAATCTTCTCGCGGCCCCGCTATTTGGTCAGGGTGCCGGTATCGCTTTTGATCAGCTTGAGGATCTGTTCCTCGGCGCCGGTGTCGGCATTGACGTAGACGAGCATCTCGTCCCCACCGCTCCCGGTGCCGTAAAACTCGTAGGCCAGCACCTCATGGAGCCCCGAGGTGGGGATCAGCGCCAGCTTGTTCTGGCGCACGGTGAGGTTCTGGCTGACCGACTTCTGCGCCTCCTCGGCGCTGAGCTTCGGGGTTCCCAGTTCCCGCTCGCGGTGGTTGGTGATATAGCCGCGCGCGTCGAAGGAGACCACCGAGCCGTCGTCCAGCGCCACCCCCACCTTGACGAGGTCGGTGTAGCAGGTCACGCCGTCTTGGTAATAGGCAAAATTGATGGTCATGATGTTGTTGGACTTCTCATAATAGGTCTTGCGAAGTGACTTCAGCCCCAGCTTGTCGAGGTAGGCCGCCGCGCTTTGCAGGGCCTTATCGTCTTCGATCTTCACTTCCCCTGGGATCCGCCCGTCCACCATATAGTTGAGCAGCCCGCCGTTCTTGGTGACCGAGACCGACTTCTGGCCCGACTGGAAGTTGTAGCAGGGCATCTTGGAAGCCTCGTCCGCCATGTCCTCCAGCGTATCTGCCGCGACCCCGGCCGCCTTGGCCGCCAGGGAGCGGGCCTGCTCGCGGGTGACCATCGCCTTATGCTTTGTCAGCTCGGGCTCCCGCTCGAGGATATGGTCGGAGAAAGGCCCGTCGTAGATCAGCTTCGGGTACCCGGAAAACTCGTCGGACATCTCCTTAAAGCCGGCGGTCTCCACCTGCGCCGCCGGATCGTCCTCGCCCTCGGCGGGCTGATCCGCCCCGTTGCCCACCTGCTGCGCCTCGGCCTGGATCTGCTCGAGCGTCAGCTGGCCCTGGCGCAGCTGCCGCTCGATCCCGGCGAGCTGGTCATTCAGCGTGTAGGCGTAGTCCCGCAGCTTTTTGAAATTTTCCTTTTCCTCATCGGTGATCTGCTGGTTCTGCTGCACCTTGCGGGTCAGGGCCATCGAGTAGTCCCCCACCTGGGCGAGGAACTTGTAGGTGTTGCCCAGCTCAAACTGCGAGACCGGCAGCGAGGAGAGGGAGGCCTTGGCCGCGCTGGAATCCTTCCACAGCGTGGCGGAAAGTCCCGTCATCTGCGCCGGGGTCCCGGCATACATCCCCTTGTCTAAAGAGACCGAAATGTTCGATACGAAGTCTGCCGCGTCCTGCAGGGAACGCATATAGGTGTATTCCAACTGGCGGCGGTAGAGGTCGCGCTCGTAGCTGGCGTTGGCCGCAAAGGCGACCAGAACCACCGCGGCCGCCGAAATAAACGACGCCAGCCGCACACTGTTTCTTTTGGAAAGCTCGCTCATAAAGGTCCGTCCTTTCAACCAATGTCCCACCGGCCGTATGAGCCGGTTCATCTGGATGTGGTTAGGATTCCCCCCAAAAACAAAATTTATGTAAATATTATCGGGTCGAGGTTTGAAAAATCCACCGGGATGCGGTATAATAAGCACGATTATAATAGGATAGTATAGCATAAATTAACTAAAAGTAATTTTAATATTAAAATTGCCTTTCTGTAATATCAAAGGAGTTGTTCGCCATGCAGCCCTCCCGCGCGGCCCCAAAAGAGGCGGCCCGCACCATCTATCTGGACAACGCCGCGACCACTTGCACCGATGGGCGGGTCGCAAGCCTGATCCATGAAATGCTCTGCGAGGAATACGGCAACCCTTCCTCGCTGCACAATATGGGCCTGCGCGCCGAGCGGCGGGTGGCGGCGGCGCGGCGGCAGGTTGCCTCCCTCGCCGGCTGCAGGGAGGAGGAGGTCTATTTCACCTCCGGCGCGACCGAGGCGAACAACCTCGCCCTGATCGGCGCCGCGCGCGCCAAGGCGCGGCGGGGGCGTCGGATCGTCACCTCACAAATTGAGCACGCCTCGGTCCTCTCTGCGCTGGACTCGCTCGCCGCCGACGGCTTTGATATCGTCAAAATACCGCCCCGTTCCGACGGCACGGTGGACCCCGAGGCCTTCGCCGAAGCGGTGGACGAAGGGACCGTGCTCGCATCCTGCATGCTGGTCAACAACGAGACCGGGGCGCTGTGCGACGTTGCGGACATCGCGGGCCGCTGCAAGGCCAAAAACCCCCAGCTGCTCTTCCACTGCGACGGGGTGCAGGCGCTGGGCAAGGTACCCTTTTCCTTTAAGAAGCTGCCGGTGGATTTGATGAGCTTCAGCGGCCACAAGCTCTTCGCTCCCAAGGGAATCGGGGCGCTGGTGGTAAAGAAGGGGGTGCGCCTGCTGCCCCTGCTTTACGGCGGCAAGCAGCAGGGCGGCCTTCGCCCGGGGACTGAGAACACCGCCTATATCGCCGGGATGGGGCTGGCCTGCGAGCTGGCGCGGCAGGAATTTTCCGCCCGCCTGGCGCAGATGGAACGCCTGCATGATCATTTGCTGAAAAAAATCGCGGAAACCCCGCAGCTTTGCAGCAATTCCCCCTTAAAATGCGCACCTAATATTGTAAACCTCTCGGTGCCGGGAATCCGCAGCGAGACCATGCTCCATTTTTTGGAGGGGCGCGGAATCTACGTTTCGAGCGCCTCGGCCTGCACCAAGGGGGCCAAAAGCCATGTGCTCGCCGCCATGGGGCTGCCCGACCGCCTCGTCGACAGCGCGCTGCGCCTGAGCTTTTCTCCCGACATCACCGAGGAGGACCTCGACTTGACCATTGCCGCCCTCTGCGAGGGGGCAAGCTCCCTGGCGCGGGCCTGACGGCGCCAGTCGATTTATGAAATCAACCGGGCAGGAGGAACCCCTTTGAAAGAAATATTGCTGCTCAAGGAGGGCGAGATCGCCCTCAAGGGACAGAACCGGTCCTCGTTCGAGGACCTGCTGATCAAAAACGCCAAGCGGCGGCTGCGCGCGCTCGGGCCCTTTTCCTATTTCAAGGCCCAGTCCACCATCTACGTCACCCCCGAGGACGACGGGATCGACATGGACGAGGCCTTCGAGGTAGCGGGCAGGGTGTTCGGCGTGGCGGCCTACTGCCGCGCCTGCGTCGTCGAAAAGGACTACGGAGCCATCTGCGAAGCGGCGCGGGAGTATCTGGCCCCCGCCCTGCGCGCGGTCAAGACCTTCAAGGTCGAGGCCAAGCGCTCGGACAAAAGCTTCCCCATGCGCTCGCCTGAAATCTGCCGGGAGCTGGGCGGCTTTCTGCTGGAGAGCTTCCCGCATCTTCGGGTGGATGTGCAGAACCCCGACGTGGTGGTGATCGCGGAAATCCGCGAGCGGGGGGCCTACCTGCACGCCGGACAGCTGCCGGGGGCGGGAGGGATCCCGGTCGGGAGCTCGGGGCGTGCCGGGCTGCTCATCTCGGGCGGGATCGATTCCCCGGTCGCTGGCTACATGATGGCCAAGCGGGGCTTGGAGCTTTCGGCCATCCACTTTGAAAGCCCGCCCTACACCAGCGAGCGGGCCCGGGAAAAGGTGATGGCCCTGCTGCAAAAGCTGGTGCCCTACTGCGGGCGGATCAAGTGCTATGTGGTGCCCTTCACCAAAATCCAGGAGGAGATCCGCAAAAACTGCCCCGAGGACCTGTTCACCATCATCATGCGCCGGTATATGATGCGCCTGTCCGACCGGATCGCCAAGGAGGGCGGCCTCTCGGCCCTGGTCACCGGCGAGAGCCTGGGGCAGGTGGCCAGCCAGACCATGCTCGCCATGGCCTGCACCGGCGCCGTGACCGACCTGCCCATCTTCCGGCCGGTCATCGGGATGGACAAAAACGAGATCGTCGCCATCGCCCGCAAAATCGACACCTTCGAGACCTCGATTTTGCCGTACGAGGACTGCTGCACCGTCTTCACCCCGCGGCATCCGCGCACGAGGCCGAAGCTGGAGATGGTCGAGCAGGCCGAGCAGGCGCTGCAGGGCGGGGCGCTCGTCGAGGAGGCCTTCGCCGCCACCGAAACGGTCTGGATACGGGAACTATAAGACACCATGGCACAGACAGATAGATAAAAAAGTTTAAGGGAAGTTACTCCACATTCACGAGGAGGTGCATGGCGCAATGATCGCTGAAATTATCGGTGTGGGCACAGGCCCCATGCTGCGCGACATCGTCAACGCGGATTCGCAGATGCTGTCCCGGGAGCTCTCGCTGCTCGGGATCGAGGTGCGTTATCAAAGCGCGGTTGGCGCGAGCAAGCAGGGGCTGCAGCAGGCGATGGCCGAGGCGCTGCGGCGCAGCGACGTGATCATCACGACCGGCGGGCTCGGTATGGAGCCCACCGATTTTACCAAGAAAACCATCTGTAAGGGGCTGGGGATCCCGCTCGAGCTGCACCCGGAATCCTTCGCGCGGGTGCGCGCCTACTACGAGGCGGCGGGGTGTCCCATGCCGCCCGAGGCGCAGGAGCAGGCCAATCTGCCCCAGGGGAGCGTTGTCTTCCCCAACAACACCGGCCTGGCGCCAGGGTGCGCCATCTCGGCGGGGGACCAGTGTATCATCATGCTGCCCGGACCTCCGGACGAGATCGTCCCGATGTTTCTCGACTACGTCTACGCCTATCTCGCGGGCTTCACCCAGGCGGTGGTGGTCAGCCGCACGGCGCGCATCTTCGGGCTGCCCGACCACCAGGTGGAGCAGATGCTCGGCGACCTGATGGGCAGCCGCAATCCCGTGGCGGTGGTTTACCAGTGCTGCGGCGAGGTGCTGGTGCACGTTTCGGCGCGGGCCAATACCAAGGCCCAGGCGGCCAACATGTGCACCCCGCTGCTCAAGGAGGTCGTGAACCGTCTGGGCGACTATGTCTACGGGATCGACATCTCCTCTCTGCAGCAGGCGGTCGTCACCCACTTAAAGCAGAAGGGGCTTCACATTGCGGTGGCCGAGGCCTGCTCGGGCACGCCGCTGACCCAGAAGCTGAATATGGTGCCGGGTGCCGGCGCGGTCTTCGAGTTCGGCGTTTCGGCCTATGCCAACCGGGTCAAGCACGAGGTGCTTAAAGTCCCGGAAAAGCTGATCAAGAAGTTCGGCGCGGTCAGCGACCAGGTGGCGGTACATATGGCCTGCGGCGCGATGGACGCGGGCAGCGCCGACATCGGCGTGGCGGTCACCGGGGTGATGGGCCCGCAGGCCGATGGGGAGCGCCCGGTCGGGCTCGTCTACATCGCGGTCTGCAACAAGGACAGCGTGGTAGTGCGCAAGCTGAGCCTTTCGCCTGAGCGCAGCCCGGCCGAGCTGCAGGAGCAGGCGGCCATGCACGCGCTCAACCTGGTGCGCCTGATCCTCGACTACGACCCCGAGCCCTATCCCGGGGCGGTCCCGCTGGGCGCGGCGCTCAAGGGCAAGGCCGAGCTCTGCGACGAGGCGGCAGGAGCCGCCGCGGCCGTCATCCCCGAGGCGGGGCGGCGCGCCAAGGGCGCCAGAAAGGCGGCAGGACCGGGACGGCGCCGCTGGTACCATGTCATCCTCCCCTGCAAGGGGGACGGCGCCTTCGACGTGATCCGCAAGCTGCTCGTGATCGTCTTTTTGGGAGTGTTCGTGGGCTCGAGCATCTATATCGGCAGCTACTACTACGAGCGCTTTGCCACCAAGAGCCTCTACCAGTCCCTGGCCGACCTGATCGACAGCGGCAAGGACCCCGGCGACGTGGACGGCTATCCCGAGGAGTACCAGCCGAAATTCGCCGCCTACTGGGAGCAGAACCGCGATTTTAAAGGATGGCTTTCGATCGACGGCACCCAGGTCAACTACCCGGTGGTCCAGGCCGCCGACAACGACTATTACCTGCGCCGCGACTTCGAGCGCAAGGACAACCAGCACGGCGTGCCCTTCCTCGACTATGAGGTCGAGCTCGATCCGCAGAGCGACAACGCGATCATCTACGGCCACAACATGAAGGACGGCCAGATGTTCGGCGAGCTGCTGGGCTATAAGGATGTGGAGTACCTCAAGGAGCATCCCATCATCCACTTCGACAACGTTTACGAAAACGCCGATTATAAGGTGGCGGCGGTCTTCCTGGCCAGCACCGAGCAGGACCACGGGCCGAAATTCCGCTATGAGCAGTTCGTCAACGCGGCGAGCGACGAGGAATTCATGGACTTCGTCGACCAGATCCAAATGCGCTCGATGATCAACACCGGGGTGGATATTGAAGAGGGCGACAAGCTCTTGACCCTTTCCACCTGTTCCTACGAATTCTGGGAGGCCCGCTTCGTGGTGGTCGGACGCAAGGTGCGCGACGACGAGGACAGCGAGGTGGACACCTCCAAGATCGAGGTCAATCCCGAGCCGTTGATGCCCGACGTGTACTACGAAGTCACCAAGAGCCAGAAGCCCGCCAAATATGAGGGGATGGGCGCCTGGGCTCCCTCGAACAGCAAATCCCGCACCACCCCCACCAGCGGCGGGGTGATCAGCGGCACCGAGGGCGGCGCGGCCGGGCCCGCCGGGCCGGTGGCCGCGCAGGACCCGAGCTCCTCGTCCAAGGATGAGGAGGAGGAATCCAGCTCCTCCAAGGAGGAGTCGAGTTCCTCCAAGGAAGAGAGCTCCTCCTCGGCCGCCAGCAGCTCCTCCAAGGCAGAAAGCTCCTCCTCGGCGGTGAGCAGTTCCTCCAAGGCACAGAGCTCCTCCTCGGCGGTGAGCAGCTCCTCCAAGGCCAGCAGTTCGTCCAAGGCACAGAGTTCCTCGACCCCCGACCTTAAGCTCAGCAATTCGTCCTCCTCCAAGGATGATGAGGACGAATCCAGCAGCAGCGGCGTGACCCCGCGTCTCAACGTGAAGGGCACCAGCGCCGGCAAGAGCTCGTCGTCGGAGGATGAGGACGACGAGGACGAGGACAACTGGTGGGACGACAACGAGGATGATGAGGATGACGATGAAGACAAGTGGTGGGACGATTTCGACGTCTACACCTACGATGCGGACGACGACATCACCGTGCAGGTGAACGGCAAGGACTACAAGGCCCCGGCCGAAGAGGTGATCGGGCGGATCGTCCTGGCCGAGATGGGCAAGAGCTTCGACACCGAGGCGCTCAAGGCCCAGGCGGTCGCGGCCTTCACCTACATCAACTACTACGGCTCCCGCGGGCAGAAAGCGTCGGTGACGCTGGACAAGAACGCCAGCATCCCCTCCAAGATCAAGAATGCGGTCGAGGAGGTCATCGGGGAGCAGATCCTCTACGACGGCAAGCCGATCAACGCGGTCTACTTCGCCTCCTCGGCGGGGGCGACCAACAACGCCGAGGACGTCTGGGGCTCGGAGGTGGAATACCTCAAGAGCGTGGACAGCGACGAGGACGTGCCCGAGAAGATCGTGCGGATCAAGCGCACCACCATGAGGGAGCTGTTGGACAAGCAGGGGATCAGCACCAAGAAGATGGACGACGAGGACGAGTGGTTCGACGATTTCAAGATGTGCGACAACGACCTCTACGTCGACACCCTCAAGGTCTGCGGAAAGAAGAAGACCGGGCGTTGGGTGCGTGAAACCCTGCTGAGCATGAAGATCCCGTCCACCGCCTTCGAGGTGTATTACGACAGCTCGGACAAGGTGTTCGAGTTCACCTGCTACGGCAACGGTCACGGCGTGGGCATGAGCCAGATGGGCGCGCAGGAGATGGCCGAGGACGGTGACAGCTACCGCGACATCCTGCGGCATTACTATTCCGGCTGCCGGGTGCGGTAACGAATTACGGTAACATTAAAACGGGGAGCGGCTTCGCCGCTCCCCGTTTTCCACCGATGCGCCTGTTTTCAGTTAAGAATTCCCGAATCCATCAGCCCCTTCGCCACCTGCTGCATCTTGCCCCGCGCCCGCGCCAGGGTGCGGGAGACACTGGGGGGACTGACCCCCAGCATCCTGGCGATCTCCTTGACCTTCATCCCGTCCAGGTAATAGCAGAGCACCACCTGCCGCTGCCGCTCGGTGACATAGTCGCGCAGGATCAGAGAAAGCAGGGTTTTATACTTCTGGCGCGCCGCGCGGTTGTCCTCCCCCTCCTGGTTAAAGCGGCGCAGGGAAAACAGGTCGAAGTTGTCCACCTTGATCTGCTTTTTGCTCCAAAGATTGAGCGGCATGCCTACACCTCCCGCCTGCCGCTGCCGTCCGCCTGCCGGTAATAGCCCGCCAGGTACCCTCCGATCCTGCGCAGGTCCCCCAGCTCCCGGCGCATGGTTTCGATCCTGCGCTCGAGCAGGAAGGCCGTCTCTCCCCGCGCGGTGCGCAGCTCCCGGCGCAGGAGGACCAGCCGCTCGGAGAGCCGGTCCGCGCCCAGGCGGTATTCATCCGCCAACCGTTCCATTTGCCCCTCCTTTTCTCCGCCCAAAACGTGTGGCAGCTCCCGCGCGGGCGGATAGGCGGCGCTGCCCGGTTTGCTGTTTTTCTTCTGATTGATCTTGACAAACCCCTCCTCTTGACAAAAGAACGTATGTTCTATATAATGGAATGAAAAAGCAGGATCATCTCCTGCAATTATGATTATATCACACGTATTGTGTGTTGTCAAGGAATAATTACCAAATATAGTTGTTATTTCACACAATTTGTGTTATCATATTCACAAAGAGATCATTGGTCCAAGGAGGTGTCCGGCTTGACGCTGGGAGAAAAACTGAAGGTCCTGCGCAGGCGCGAGGGGCTGTCCCAGGCCGAACTGGCCGCGCGGCTGGGGGTGAGCCCCAGCGCTGTGGGGATGTATGAGCAGGACCGGCGCCGCCCCACCCCCGAGCGGCTGGCGCAGCTCTGCCAACTTCTGGGGGTGAGCGCGGATTATTTCCTGGGAAAGGACTACGGGCCGCTGCACGAGCTGGACGACATCCTCTCCCGCCTGCACGACGAGCTGCGGGGCGCGGACACCCTGATGTTCTGCGGCGAAACGCTGGACGAGGGGGACATCGAGGAGATTACCCAGGCGATCCGCTTCGGGGCAAGGCTTGCCTTTGAGCGGCGGCGGGAAAAACGAAAGGACGACAACAGGAAGTGACAGCATGATCGGCGACTGGATCAAGGACGAGGTGCGCTCCTTGGTAAACGAATATGGCACCCGCGACCCCTTCGAGCTCTGCGATGCACTGGGCGTGCGGGTAATTTGCTACCCCCTGCCCGGGCGGGTGGCGGGCTTCTCGCTGCGCTATGGGGAAGAGGCGCAGATCTTTCTCAACGAACGGCTGGAGGAAGAGCTGGAGGCCACCTGCGCGCACGAGCTGGGGCATCTGCGCCTGCATCCGCGCCACAACTCCTATTTCCTGCGCGAGTGCACCTGCTGCGTGCCCGGGCGGTACGAGCGGGAGGCCGACCTCTTCGCGGCGCTTCTGCTCCTTCCCGAGGAGGCCTGGCCCCCGGCGGCCGCGGGCTCCGGGATGTGGCGGCCAGGCGGGCGGCATTCCCTTCCCCCGCGGTTGGCCGAGCTGCTGAGTAGGGAGGCGGGGACTTGAAAAATTCCCCGCTACCGGGTAGAATAGAGGGTAGTAGGATCGTTAAAATACAGCCGCATGACGGTCCGGCGCAAACAACGCCGCAGCGGCAGCGGCAGGGGGTCTCCCATGATAAAGGTAATCGGCGTTGGCGACAACGTAGTGGATTGCTACATCCATCAGAACACCATGTATCCCGGCGGTAACTGCGTGAACATCGCCGCTTTCAGCCGCCAGCTGGGCCACCAGTCGGCTTATCTGGGCGTCCTGGCCGACGACCGCCAGGCCGACGTGCTGCGCCGCGCCCTGACCGACATGGGCGTCGATTTCTCGATGTGCCCGACCATGCACGGCGAGACCGGTCGCTGCAGCACCAACCTGGTTGAGGGCGACCGGGTGATCGGGGACGACAACGACCTGGGGCTCTGCAAGTCGAACCCCCTGCAGATCACCGATGAAATGCTTGAATACATCAAGGGCTTCGACGTGGTGCATTCCAGCTGCTACAGCTTCATCGAGGACCAACTTTGCAAGATCAAGTCCACCGGCGTGCCCATCGTCTACGACTTCTCGGACGGTTGGGAGGAAAAGGACTTCGAGCGCGTCTGCCCGAACATCGACGTCGCGTTCTTCTCGGGCAAGAAGCTCCCGGACGAGGAAATCAAGGGCTATCTCAAAAAGTGTGTCGACGAGCTCGGCTGCCGCCTGGCGATGTGCACCATCGGCAAGCGGGGCGCCTTTATCTACAACGGCCACAAGTTCTTCATCAAGCCCCCCTATAACCTCGAGGGTAAGGTCACCGACACCATGGGCGCGGGCGACAGCTTCCTGACCGGGTTTATGACCACCTACTTCGACGGCCAGCGCATCTTCGAGGCGATGGTCAAGGGCGAGCCCCAGAAGTACACCACCGAGGCCGACCGTCTCGACTACGAGGAATCCCTCATCGAATATTCGATGAGCGTGGGCAACCTGATCGCCATCCGCAACTGCTTCGTCTCCGGGGCCTTCGGCCACGGCGAGAAGATCAACTAAAAATAATACATAGAAAGGGGCGCCGCGAAAATTCGCGGCGCCCCTTTCCGGTTTGGTTTATGGGTTTTAGAAGCAATCAGATTTAAGGGCCTATTCCAGGTTCAGCCTGCGGGAGAGGATGTAATTGGTCCCGACAAAATAGGCCGCGCCGTAGAAGAGGCAGTAAAGGATCAGCGTACACATGATCAGGTGGGCAGATCCGATCATCCCGACCTGGATGGGCATCCCGTCCAGAACGTGCCCGATCAGCCAGATGCCGATGGTGGTGATGATGTTGGTCACGATGTCGGTGGCGATGAACGCCCCGAAGGCCGCCAGCACCCGGTGCTTGTTAAAGAGCTGGCCCACGCTGATCGAAAAGTAGATGTTGAGGATTCCCATCGCGAGCCCCGCCGCGCACAGGGTGCAGAACTCCAGGATGTACAGGTAGCCGTGTACCCCCATCTGCTGATAAAGCACGGCCAGCGCCCGGGGAATTTCGGCGAACATCCGCAGGTCCTCCCAATCCAGCGCCATGATGAAGACGGTGATCATCGTCACGATCACGCTCGCGACCATCCAGAGGGCGGATACGACCATCTTGGAGACGATGTGCTTCCAGGGCTGCACCGGCAGGGTAAACATCAGATACCCCTCGTCCCCCAGCAAATTTTTATAGAAGCGCTGGATCATTACGAAGAAGGTCAGGATGAAGATCGCGAAGATCAAAATTCCATAGACGGTCGCCGTGGTTCCCAACGTCATGCTGAAAGCCAGGTTGGAGTGGCCCTCCGGGCGGATGGCCATGAAAAAGCGGTTGATGACCGCCAGCAGCACCAGCGCGCCGTAGAGCGGCAGGAAGATGCGCGCCGTGGCCTTGGTTTCATATTTTAGCAGCTTGCCTAACATTTGAACACCTCCCGGAAGAGCTCGTCGACGCTCTTGCCCTGCTCCTCGCGGATCTCATCCACCGACGAGGTCATCACGATCTTGCCGCTTGCAATAAAGATCACATCGTCCAGCACCCGCTCCACGTCCGCGATCAGGTGGGTGGAGATGATCACCGTGGCGTTCTCGCTGTAGTTGGTGATGATGGTGTTGAGGATGTAGTCCCGCGCCGCCGGGTCCACGCCGCCGATCGGCTCGTCGAGCAGGTAGAGTCCGGCTTCCCGGCTCATCACCAGGATGAGCTGGACCTTTTCCTTGGTGCCCTTGCTCATGGTCTTGAGCCGGTCGTTGGGATTGATATCCAGCCTTTCGAGCATCTCCTTGGCCTTTTCCTGATTAAAGTTCTGATAAAAATCCCCGAAGAAGCCCAGCAGGTCGCTCACCCGCATCCAATCAGCCAGATAGGTGCGTTCGGGCAGGTAGCTGACCAGGCTTTTGCTTTCGATGCCCGGGGCCTTCCCATCGATTAAAATTTCGCCGCTCGTCGGGGTCAAGATCCCGCTGGCGAGCTTGATCATGGTTGTTTTGCCGCTTCCGTTCGGCCCGAGCAGGCCGACGATCCGCCCCCGCCCGAGCTGAAGGTCCACCGAGGAAAGCGCTTCCTTCGCGCCGTAGCGTTTGCCGAGTACCTTACACTGCAAGATCGGTGTCATGTCTATCCTCTCCTTCCCTCGCCTGCTCCACCAGGGTGATGGTTTCCTCCCTCGTGAAGCCGATCTGGCCCATCTTGATGAAAAACTCCTTGAGCTGATCCCTAGCCAGCAACTCTTTTACAGATTGTATCATAGCCCTGTCCTCCGTAACGAATCTTCCGCTGGTGCGCTGGGTGTAAACCAAGCCGCTGCGCTCCAGCTCTGCCAATGATTTCTGCATGGTGTTCGGGTTGACCGACGCCTCGGCCGCCATATCCCGCACGGCCGGCAATCGCGACCCTGCCGGATACAGGCCCGACACGATCCTGAGCTGAATCTGCTCGATAAGCTGTACGTAGATGGGTCGGTCGGACTTTAGTTCCCAATTCATAGGTCCGCCTCCTTTGTACTATTGTATTAATAGCGTAATACAATAGTACAATTAGATTTTAGTTTTGTCAAGGGTTTTTTGAAAAATTTTTTTATAGTTCCAGCGGGAAGCCTTCAACGGATAGACCTCGCCATCCTTGCGCGCCTCTGCCGGGTCCTTGGCTGCGCAGTTTCGGATATATTGGAATACCTGCCACCGGCAGAGTGATCTTTTCCGGAAACGAGGGGAACCCCCTCTTGGAGTTTCCCCACTGTCCCAAGCTCTGCTTGGGACATGGCCACTGGAGGCTCGATTCCCCCTCCCCGCGCTTAGAAGTCTTTGAAAACGCGGGCTGAGCGTTTCCGGGAGCACAAAAGT
Organism: Harryflintia acetispora; assembly: GCA_004340125.1. GTDB lineage: Bacteria > Bacillota > Clostridia > Oscillospirales > Ruminococcaceae > Harryflintia > Harryflintia acetispora. The sequence goes on from SLUK01000001.1 coordinate 172,038, forward strand.
ACTTACGCGAATTGGGAGCGGCGGCTCGCCGCCCCGCGCTTCGCTGCGCTTTAAGACCGTGGGGCGCTGCCCCACGCCCCGCCAAAGGGTCATTGACCCCTTGGAACCCTAGAATTCGGACTGCGCAAAAACGCAGCGGGAATTTCCCGCTGCGTTTTTTGTTCGTTTTTCGCCGCTCGCATTCAGGACGCGGGCTGAGCATGTCTATTCTTGTACGTTAGGCGTTTCGCGAATCGGGAGCGGCGGCTCGCCGCCTGTGCCGTCCGCACCCTCCTGGGGGCTTTGCGGCTCTCCGCCGGGTTCTTCGCCCTGCGGCTCGCCAGTCTCTTCTTCGCCACCCTCATCTTCTTCCTCGTGCGGGGCGCGCGCCAGGGAGACCACCTTGGAGTCCGGACCGATCCGCATCGTCTTTACACCGCCGCCGTACCGCGACTGCACCGTGATCTGCTCCACCGGTACCCGGATGATAACCCCGTCGTCGGTGATCAGGATCAAATCGTCGTCCTCGTCCACCATCTTAATCCCCGCGACCGCGGTCTCCTTCTTCTCGGCCTTGTAGTTGGTGATGCCCTTGCCGCCGCGGCTCTGCAGCCGGTAATCCTCGATCGGCGTGCGCCGCCCGAGCCCGTTTTCCGCAATGGTCAGCAGCGTCGCATCCTCGCGCACCTGCTCCATCCCCACGACCTCGTCCTCGTCTCCGAGGTTTAAGGCCTTTACGCCGCGCGCGGTACGTCCGAGCGGGCGGGCGTCGCTTTCATTAAAGCGGATGGCCATTCCCTTGCGGGTCGCCACCACCAGCTCGTCCTCGCCGCCGGTCAGGCGCACCCAAGCCAGCTCGTCGTCCTCATCCAGGCTGATGGCGATCAGCCCGATCTTGCGCACGTTCTTGAACGCGCTGAGCGCCGTGCGCTTGATGATCCCCCGCTTGGTCACCATAGTCAAATACTTGTCCTGCTCGATGTCGTCCACCTGGATCATTGCCGACACCTTTTCCCCCTCGTCGAGCTGGAGGAGATTGACAATATTGGTGCCCCGGCTGGCACGGGAACCCTCGGCGATCTCATAGCCCTTGAGGCGGAAGACCCGGCCCTTGCTGGTGAAGAACATGATATAGTCATGGGTGGAGCAGATAAACAGCTCCTCCACGAAGTCCTCCTCCCGCCGCGTCATCCCGGACACCCCGCGGCCGCCGCGGCGCTGGGTGCGGTAAACGTCCATCACCTGGCGCTTGATGTAACCGTAGTGGGTCAGGGTGATCACGCAGTCCTCGACCGGGATGAGGTCCTCGATGTCCATCTCCCCGCTGATCGCGAGGATCTCGCTGCGGCGGGGATTGTTGAATTTGTTTTTGACCTCCAGCAGCTCCTTGCGGATGATGTCGTAGACCTTTCCCTCGTCCCCAAGGATTTCGGTCAACTCCTGGATCAGGATTTGCAGGTTTCCCAGCTCGTCCTCGATCTTCTTGCGCTCCAGTCCGGAAAGCTGCCCGACGCGCATCGCCACGATGGCGGCCGCCTGCAGATCGGAAAACGCAAAGCGCTCGATCAGCGCGGCCTTGGCGCCGGGGATATCGGGCGCGCCGCGGATGATGCGGATCACCTCGTCGATAAAGTCGATCGCCTTCTTGAGGCCTTCGAGGATGTGGGCGCGGTCCTGCGCCTTCCTGAGGTCGAACCGCGTGCGCCGGATGATGACCTCTTTTTGATGCTTTAAGTACTCGGTGAGCATGGCCTTGAGGGTCAGGATCCTCGGCTGCCCGTCCACCAGGGCGAGCATGATGACCCCCACCGTATCCTGCAGCGGGGTGAAGGTATAGAGCTGGTTTAAGATCACCTGTGCGTTGGCATCCCGCCGCAGCTCGACCACGATCTTGGTGCCGTTGAGGTTGCTCTCGTCCCGCAGCGCGGTGATGTTCTCCACCCGCTTGTCCTTGACCAGATCGGCGATGGCGGTGACGATCCTATTTCGGGTGACCATATAGGGGGTCTCGGTGATCACGATGCGCTGCTTGCCGTTTTTCATCTCCTCAATGTCGGCCTTGCCGCGCAGGATGATCTTCCCCCGCCCGGTCGCATAGGCCGCGCGGATCCCGCTGCGCCCCATGATCTGGCCGCCGGTCGGAAAGTCCGGGCCCTGGACGAACTCCATGAGCTCGGCAAGCTCGGCGTCCGGGTTGTCGATCAGGTGGATGGTGGCGTCGATCACCTCGCCCAGGTTGTGGGGCGGGATGTTGGTGGCCATACCGACCGCGATGCCCGCCGAGCCGTTGACCAGCAGGTTCGGGAAGCGCGCCGGCAGCACCGACGGCTCGGTGGTCGAGTCGTCGTAGTTGGGCACGAAGTCCACCGTATCCTTTTCGATGTCGGTCAGCATATGCACCGCGACCTTGCTCATCTTGGCCTCGGTATAACGCTGGGCAGCCGGCGGGTCCCCGTCCATCGAGCCGAAGTTACCCTGGCCGTCCACCAGCGGATAGCGCATCGAGAAGGTCTGCGCCAGGCGCACCAGCGCGTCGTAAACGGAAGCGTCGCCGTGAGGGTGATAGCTACCGAGCACGGCGCCCACGGTGTAAGCCGACTTGCGGTAGGCCTTCTCCGGGGTGATCCCCTCGTCGTACATGGTGTAGAGGATGCGCCGGTGCACCGGCTTGAGCCCATCGCGCACATCCGGCAGGGCGCGGGAGGTGATGACCGACATCGAATAGTCGATGAAGGACTTTTTCATCTCCTTGCGGATTTCTACGGGAATGACCTTGGTGCCGCCGTCCCCGCCATCCCCGCCTTCTTCCTCCATTGGATCGCGGGAGAGCTCGTTGTCGTTTATCTCGTTGCTCATTTTCTGGATTCATTCCTTTCGCAGGCTGACTTTATGCGCAATACTTGTAATCCTTCCCAAGCCGCTCGCGCAGAAGGGTGCCGATCTGCACCTGCTGTTCCTCGCTGAGCGTCTCCTTGGGCACCGCAAAGGCCCGGCTGTCCCGGTAGCGGATGGAATAAAAGTCCTCAAATTCGTGGACGGTCACCTTTTCGTGCCACTCCACCCGCCGGGTCTCGTTGGGGAAATCGATGACGAAGCCCTCCTCCTGGAAGGTGAAGCCGAACGCGGTCCCGTCGGCCAATATCTGCCGCGCGGCGCGCCGGTTTCCGGTCGCGGTGTTGTAGCCGATCATCCCGATCATCACCGCGCAGAGAATCGTCATCAGCACCGGGCCGAGCTTGCTCTCCGCGCGCGGGATGGTCAACGCGTAGTTAACCGCCAGCAGCACCAGCAGGCAGATGAAAATGACATGCCGGTTATAGGAGCCGTTGTGCCGGTCGGACAGGTTCAGCCACCCGATCAGCTGGCCCTCCTCCAGAGGAAACCGTAAAGACAGGTCCCCCGTCCAGGGCAGCTTCTTCGGCTTTTGGAGCGGCGCGTCGTTTGCGTAGTCGTTTTGCGGTGCGGGATTCTTCTTTTGATCGTCCATCCGGCATCCTCCTCCTGTCCGGGTCAGATATCGAGATTGACGACATACTTGGCGTTGGTCTCGATAAATTCGCGCCTGGGCTGCACCTTGTCCCCCATCAGGATGGTGAAGATCTCGTCGGCCGCCATGGCGTCCTCCATCTCCACCTTGAGCATGGTGCGGTTGCTGGGATCCATGGTGGTCTCCCACAGCTGCTGGGGGTTCATTTCACCAAGGCCCTTGTACCGCTGGATCGGCACGTTGGTCGCATCGGTCCGGTCGGGATACAGCTCCCTGACGTATTCGTCGCGCTGGTCCTCGTCGAAGGCGTAGCGGATTTTCTTGCCGCGCGAAACCTTATAGAGCGGGGGCTGCGCGATATAGACGTGCCCCCCCTCGATCAGCGGGCGCATGTAGCGGAAGAAGAAGGTCAGCAGCAGGGTGCGGATGTGCGAGCCGTCGACATCGGCATCCGCCATGATGACCACCTTGCCGTAGCGCAGCTTGGTGAGATCGAATTCGTCCCCGATCCCGCAGCCGAGCGCGGTGACCACCGGCATGAGCTTGTCGTTGCCGTAGACCTTGTCAATGCGCGCGCGCTCCACGTTGAGCATCTTGCCCCAGAGCGGAAGGATGGCCTGGATCTTGCTGTCCCGCCCTTCCTTCGCGCTGCCTCCGGCCGAATCTCCCTCCACAATGAAAAGCTCGGTGCTCTCAGGATTCTTTTCCGAGCAGTCGGAGAGCTTCCCCGGCAGGCTCATCCCGTCGAGCGCCGACTTGCGCCGGGTCGCCTCGCGCGCCTTCTTGGCGGCCTCGCGCGCCCGCGAGGCGGTGAGGGCCTTGTCGAGGATGGTCCTGGCCACCGCCGGGTTCTCCTCAAAGAAGGTGGAGAGCTTGTCGTAGACCATCGAGTCTACCACCCCGCGCATCTCGGTGTTGCCGAGCTTACTCTTGGTTTGGCCCTCGAACTGCGCATCCGTGAGCTTGACCGAGATGATGGCGGTCAGCCCCTCGCGCACATCCTCGCCCGAGAGGTTCTTGTCCTTCTCCTTGAGGATGTTGTTCTTTCTGGCATAGTCGTTGAAGACCCGGGTGAGGGACCGCTTGAAGCCGTCCTCATGGGTGCCTCCCTCGGGAGTGTGGATGTTGTTGGCGAACGAGAGGATATTTTCATTGTAGCTGTCGTTGTATTGCAGCGCCACCTCGGCGGTGCAATCCTCCTTCTCCACGCCGAAGTATATCACCTCATCGTGCAGTACCTCGAGGCTGCGGCGCTTATGAATATGCTCGACAAAACTCTTAATACCGCCCTCGTACTGCATGCTCTCCCGCACCGGCTCGCTCTGGCGCTGATCGGTCAGGGTGATCCTGATCCCCGCGTTTAAGAAGGCCTGCTCCCGCAGACGGGTCTCGAGCACGTCGAATTCATAGTCGGTGGTCTCGAAGATTTCGCTGTCCGCCTTGAAGGCGACGTTGGTTCCGGTCTTGTCGGTGTCTCCCACAATTTTCAGGTCGTCCACCGCCTTACCCCGCTCGAAGCGCTGGTAGTAGCGATGCTTCCCGTCGCAGACCTCGACCTCCAGCCACTCGGACAGGGCGTTGACCACCGAGGCGCCAACGCCGTGCAGGCCGCCCGATACCTTGTATCCGCCGCCGCCGAACTTGCCGCCCGCGTGCAGCACGGTGAAAACGACCGTCACCGCTGGAATGCCGAGCTTCGGCTGGATGCCGACCGGGATGCCCCGCCCGTCATCCGAGACCTTGATGATGTTCCCCGGCAGAATGTCCACCTCGATGTGGGTACAGTAGCCGGCGAGCGCCTCGTCGATCGAGTTGTCCACCACCTCGTAGACCAGGTGATGCAGCCCTCTCGGCCCGGTCGAGCCGATGTACATGCCCGGGCGTTTTCTGACCGCCTCCAGCCCCTCCAGGACCTGGATTTGTCCGCCGCCGTATTCTTCGTTGTTGGGAGTATTCGCCACGTTTCGTTCCTCCGTCTCTTTTCTAGGATACAAAATCTCTTTCCCGAGATGTTGATATTCAGCCAGGGTAAAGGTCTTAACAGTTTAGAAACAGGAAAAGTCCTTTAAAAAACCGGTCCGCTTGCGCAGAGTCGCGCTTGAAATCTGAGAAATATACACAACCGTCTCCTCGTCCTCCTGGCAGACCACAAAAGATTTGGGCAGCTCGCTGGATACGTTGACCACCCTTCCCTGCTGCTGCGCGGTGGTTAAGAAATCCTTTGAGGATTTTTTGACGGTGGAGTTTTCAATGTCAAAGATGCCGATGATATCGCAGAGCCGGATCACAATCTCCTGCCCCAGATGAAGGTACATATGCTATGCCTCCCCGCCTTTGATGGCGCCGTTTTCGATCAGGAAAGAGCGCCCGCTTTGCAGGACATGGAAAATATCCTCCTCGCAGCAGGTGATAAACACCTGGCGCTCGCCGATCCGATTGAGCAGGTAATCCCGGCGGCTGTGGTCCAGCTCGCTCATCACATCGTCGAGCAGGATGACCGGTACCTTTCCCATACTTTCCTCTATTATGCCACATTCTGCCAATTTTAATGCCAGCACACAGCTGCGCTGCTGGCCCTGGGAGCCGTAAAGCCGGGCGCTGAGCCCTCCCAACGTGATCGCCAGGTCGTCCCGGTGAATCCCCACCGAGGTGACCCCCTGGCGAATGTCCTCCGCGCGGTGCGCGCGCAGAGCCTTTTCAAGCTCCCCGCGCAGCTTCGGCAAGTCCCAGTCAGGGTCGTATCCTTCGACCGAGCACTGGTAGAAAACGTTCATTTCCTCGCGGCCCTTGGAAATCCCCTCGTATACCTCTTTGGCAGCCTGCCCGATCCGCGCGATATACCGCTGGCGCAAAAGCATGACCTGCGCGCCTGCGCGCACCAGGTTCTGATCCCAGATTTCCAGGGTATCCAGCAGCTCGCTGTGGTACTGCACGTCCCGCAGCAGCGCATTACGCTGAAACAGAGCCTTTTGATAATAGGAAAGCGCGCTGTTATAGGAGGGCAGCAGTTGGCCGATCGCCGTATCAAGAAAGCGCCGCCGCTCGGACGGTCCGTCCTTGACCAAGGAGAGATGGACCGGAGAAAATACCACCGCAGGCAGGACACCGCACAGGTCGGACACCGCATCCCGTTTGATCTCGTTGACCCATACGCCCCGTTTTCCGCCCAACGTAAGGCTTGCGCTCTGATCGCGCCCTTCGCTGAAAAACTCGACCGTAAGGCGCGCATTCTCCTGTCCGAAGCGGACCATCTCGCTCTCCCGCGCGCCGCGAAAGCTCTTCATTCCGCTGAACAGCCAAACCGCCTCGATCAGATTGGTCTTTCCTTGGGCGTTCTCGCCGTGAATGAGGTTGATCCCCTCGCCGGGCCGAAGCTCGAGTTGCTCGATGTTGCGGAAGTTTTGCAGCGCGATCCTCTTGATCCTCACGCCGAGGTGACCTCGATGAGCACATCCAGCCCCACCTGGACCGTCATGCCGGGGCGCACCTTTTTGCCCCGCTGGACGACGGTCTCCCCATCAAGGGTTACTTCTCCCTGCTCGATGATTTCCTTGGCCATCCCGCCGGTATCCGCCACCCCGGCAAATTTTAAAAGGGAATCCATTTTAATGTATTCGGTTCGGATGGGCACCTTGATTTTTTGCATATGGTCTCCTTTATTCGCTCTTCAGCCTGACCGGCAGCACCAGGAAGAGGAAGCCGTCCGATTCTTTGGGCACCACCTTCATCGGGGAGAGCGGGCCGTTGACCTGGAGCAGGACCTCGTCGCTGCTGCAAGCGCGCAGCGCATCCAGCAGATATTTGCTGTTAAAACCCATATCCACGTCGTCGCCGGTCTTTTTACAGGCAATTTCATCGTGCGCCTTGCCGATGGTGGTGGAGCAGGAGGATTTAATCACCTCGTCGAGGAAGCTTACCTTGAGCGGAGAGCGCAGCTTATCCGAGATCAGCAGCGAGATGCGCTCGATGCTGTCGATAAAGGCCCTGGTGGAAATCAGAATCTCGGTGGTCTGGTCGGCCGGGATGGCCGCCTTATAATCGAGAAACTCTCCTTCCAGCAGCCGGGAGATGACAAAATACCCTTCAATATGGAAGATAATATGCTTTTTGGAAATGGTGAGAGAGATCTGCTTTTCCGGATCGCCCAGGAGCTTGGAAACCTCGGACAGGGTCTTGCCCGGCACCACGAAGCTGACATCCTCCCCGACCTTGACCGGCTCCCGGCGCAGGGCAAGGCGGTAGCCGTCGACCGAGACGACGGTGAGCACGCTCTCCTTGATATCAAAAAGGGAGCCCTTGTGAACCGGCTTGGCGTCGCTGACCGCCACCGCAAAGAGGGTCTGGTCGATCATCGACTTGAGCGCGCCCGCCTCCATTTCAAGCAGCGGCTCGCCGCTGACGGTGGGCAGCTCGGGAAACTCCTGCGGATCCAGCCCCAAAATGGTGTATTCGGCCGCGCCGCTGACGATCTGGGTCAACAGCTTTTCGTCGCTGGAGATCTCGATCACCTCGTAGGGCATGCGGCGGATCATGTCCGAAAGCAGCCGCGCCGAGAGGATGATTTCACCCTCGCTCTCGACCTTGGCATCGATGGTGGTGGTGATCCCAAGCTCCAGGTCGTACCCGGTCAGGGAGAGGGAATCCCCCTTGGCCTGCAGCAGGATGCCTTCCAGCGCCAGGATGGTCGATTTGGAGGATACCGCCCGTGAGACGTTGGTGACCGCGTCACAGAGCTTATCTTTATTGCAGATGACTTTCATATGTTACCTTCTTTCTGTTCCCTCAAAGAGAGACCGAAGTTTTTAACAGCAAAGGAAGCGGGGAAAACCGCGAGAAAAGAAAAGAATATATTTTAGTAGTAATAGTAGGGGCCGCGCAAAAGTGGATGAGAGCCCTGAAATGGCTTGAATGTGCCGTTTTGAGGCAATAAGAGTATCTTGAAACGGGAAGGGATAATTTGTTTAGAGGTTGAAAGAGATTTTAAAAATTGACAGGGCAGTGGAAAAGAGCCTTTAAAGAGGGATAATTTGTGGAAAAGAATGGGCAAAACCAAAAAAGAGCAGTAAATTCTTCACAAAAGAACCTGATGGTGGAAAGGTGAAAAACAAAAATAGTGGAAACTCAATTGTTGCGGATGTTTTTGATGATGTCCTCAATGGTTTCCTTATAGACTGAATCGTGCTGCATGTTTTTTTCCACCTGCTGGATGGCGTAAACGATGGTGGAGTGGTCCCGCCCGCCGAATTCCTCCCCGATGGCCGACATCGACATCTGAGTGATCTCCCGCACGATGTAAATGGCGATCTGCCTTGCACTGGATATTTGAGCTGAGCGCTTGTTGGAGCGGATGTCCTGCGCGGAGACCGAATAGGTGCGGCTGACCTCCGAGATGATCCGCTCGACGGTGACCGGGATGGGCTGGTTGTCGTTGAGGATGTCCCGGATGGCGTTCTGGGCGATCAGGATGGAGGGCGGGGTATGGGCCAGCTCCTCATAGGCGATGATCTTTTTGACCGCGCCCTCGAGCTGGCGGATATTGTTCTTGAGGCGGTTTGCTATGTATTCGGCCACCTCGTCCGGCATGGTGGAGCCCAGCAGTTGTGCCTTGCGCCGGATGATGGCGATGCGCGTCTCGAAATCGGGCGGCTGGATATCCGCCAAAAGCCCCCATTCAAAGCGGGTGCGCAGCCGGTCTTCCAGGGTTTTGATCTCCTTGGGCGGCCGGTCCGAGGTCAGGACGATCTGCTTGCCGGCTTGGTAGAGGGTATTGAAGGTATGGAAGAATTCCTCCTGGGTGCTTTCCTTGCCGCCGATAAATTGGATATCGTCCACCAGAAGCACGTCGGCCATCCGGTACTTGTCATGGAACTCCTTGGTCGTTTGGGTGGCGATGGCGTTGATCAGCTCGTTGGTGAATTCCTCACCCTTGGCGTAGATGATTTTTTTCTGGGGGGAATTCTTTTGAATTTCATTGCAGATGGCGTAGAGCAGATGGGTTTTGCCAAGCCCCGAGGCGCCGTAAATGAACAGGGGATTATAGGTGCTCGCCGGGTTGGCCGCCACCGCCAGGGAGGCCGCGTGGGCGAATTTGTTGGACGGGCCGATGATGAAGGTGGAGAAGGTGTACTCATAGTCCCCATTCCCGGAGGGCTTGGACAGGAAGGGCGCCTCCGGCTCGGGGGCGGGAGAAAGATCGGGCTGGCAGACGATCTCAACCTTTACTTCAAAGCCAAGCACATTTTCAAAGGCGGTGGCCAGAAGCCCCAGATACCGCTCTTCGAGAATTTTCTTTTTGAAATCGGTCTTGACACCGAGATATGCGGTGGACCCTTCGAGCTTGAGCGGCTCAATGTCCTTGATCCAGACCTTGTGGGCAACCTCGCTGATCTCGCCCTTGCAGTATTCGCTGACCAGCTCGAAAACTTCGTGAAAGGATTCCATTCTAATATGACCCTCCAAAGGATGAAAAACAAAATTTAAGTTGGGGAAAGACTGCGAAAAAGGGGTGAAATCACGGTGGAAAAAGAAAAGTCAACCGTTTTTCAACCTCTTTATTTTATCATAAAAGGGACGGGCGTTCAAGTTTTTCAACGGGGTAATTTGCTATATATATAAATAATGTAGAAACTTTATTATACTAAAGCACTTTTCCAAAAATCCCGCGCAAACGGCTTGACAGAGGGGAATGGTTCGGATATAATATTACCTTGCAAGGTTTTGCCTCGAAGGGAGGGGAACAGGATGCTTAGAACGTATCAGCCCAAGAAGATCCATCGTAAAAAAGAGCATGGCTTCCGCAAGAGAATGGCTACCAAGAACGGCCGCAAGGTACTCGCCCGCAGACGTTCAAAGGGAAGAGCCCGTCTGAGCTACTAATGACCTGACCACAGACATTGTGGTCTTTCATTTTATTGCGTTCTTTCGTAAAAAAACGGATGGCGCAGTAAAAGGGGTCCCGTTGTGGGACAAGCTGGCGTGCCGAAAACGGCGCGCAAATAAGGGGCTTTGCTATGCCGCAGACCGTAACACTGAGTGAAAATCGGGATTTTAAGCGGATCTATGCAAAGGGGAAAAGCAGAGTGCACGCTCTGCTTGTTACCTATGCCATGAAAAACCGCCTTGGCATCGCCCGGGTCGGGGTGGTGTCCTCGAAGAAGATCGGCAAGGCCGTCAGCCGCAACCGTGCGCGCCGCGTGGTGCGCGCCGCGTTGCGGGAGTGCGGTGAAATCCCGGCCGGTTGGGACGTGGTCTTTGTCTGCCGGGTCAAGACGGTGTACAGCAAATCGACCAGGATCGTCCCGGTCATGAAACGGCAGCTCGGCGAGCTGCTGCCGCAGGCCGCCGCAAGGATGGCGGATGAAAGAACGTTATGAAAAAGCTGTTGCTGGCGCTCATCCAATTTTATCGAAAGCACATTTCTCCTTATAAGCCTGCCTGCTGCAGGTTCTATCCAACCTGTTCCTCATATGCTCTGCAAGCGGTATCTGAATACGGAGCAATCAGGGGCGGGTTTCTTTCGATGAAACGGATCCTGCGCTGCAATCCTCTCTTTAAAGGCGGCTATGATCCGGTGCCGCCAAAGCAGGAGCAGAAAAACAGGAAGAAACAGCCGCAACAATAGGCGGCTATCATTGGCTTTGCTCCATACCAAACTTGTCTTCTGCCTGAGTGCCGGGCGGCGGGCAAAGACGGAGGTCAACATGAGTTTTATCAATGCGATATTCGGCTACCCGCTCGGTTGGATCATGTGGCTGCTCTACAAGGTCGTGCCGATCTACGGGCTTGCGCTGATCCTCTTCACCTTGATCACCAAGCTGGCCATGGTCCCGCTGATGATCAAGCAGCAAAAATCGATGGCCAAGCAGGCCGCCTTCCGTCCGCGGATGGAAGAGATCCAGAACAAGTACAAAAACAATAAAGAGAAAATGAACGAAGAGATGATGAAGCTGTATGAGGAAGAGGGCTTCAACCCGATGTCCGGGTGCCTCCCCATGCTCATCCAGTTCCCCATCCTCTTCGGTTTGATCGACGTCATCTATCATCCCCTTAAGCACATCATGCGCTTTTCGGGCGAGATGATCACCCAGGCGACCGATATCGTTAACAACCTCGGGCTGACGGTCAACCCCTACAGCTCGGAAATCAGCGTCATCAACGCGGTGCAGCAGAACCCCGGCGCCTTCTCCTCGATGGGTTCGGATTTTGTCAGCAAGATCCAGGACTTCAACTTTGTGTTCCTCGGGATCGACCTGTCGCAGGTGCCGACCTTTACGTTAAACCTGCTCATCCTTATCCCGATCCTGTCGGGCGTCACCTCGGTGATGCTTTCGATGGCCTCCATCCGGCAGAGCAAGGCCACCATGGGCGAGAACGCCGCGGGCAGCGGGATGACCAACGCCATGATGTGGGCCATGCCGCTGATGTCTCTGTTCATCGCATTCCAGGTTCCGGCGGGCGTGGGTATGTACTGGATTTTGACCAACCTCTTCTCCTTTGTGCAGACCGTGCTGCTCAACAAGTTCTATAACCCCAAGGAGATGGCCGAAGCGGCCGCCGCTGAGGCGGAGAGAAAGCGGGAGGAAGCCCGTCAGCAGAAGATCGAGGCCAAGAAAAAGCTCAAGGAAGGCAAGGTCGAGGAGAAGGAAGTTGAAGAGGCCCTTTCTCAAAAGGAGATCAACCGCCGCAAGCTGGCCGAGGCCAGGCGCCGCGACGCCGAACGGTACGGCGAGGAATACGTGGAAGTCACGGATGAGGACCTGAAATAGAAAGAGGTGGAAAAGCGGTGCAAAACGAGATCATTATGACGGCCAAAACGGTGGACGAAGCGCTCGAGCGCGCCTATGAAGAGATGGGCGCCACCAGTGACGAGACCAGCTTTGAAATTTTGCAGATGCCGAAAAAGGGATTTCTCGGCCTGCGCAACATACCTGCCAAGGTGCGCGTCTACCGCCTCGAGGCCGAGGAGCCGGCAAAGCCGGTGAAGGAGAGCCCGAAACCGGCACCCCAAAAGGAAGCGCCCAAGCGGGAGAAAAAGGAGTCGCAGCCCCGTCCGCCGAAGAAGGCGGCTCCCGTGCAGCAAAAAGAGGCTCCCACGCCCAAAGCGGAGCCTGCCGCGGCCGAGGAGCCCCTCGAGGAGCTGGAGCTCAGCGAAAAGGCGAAGGTCGCCGCCCAGTATGTGGGTGAAATCCTTGAGCAGATGGGCGTGAAGAACGCGGTGGTGACCCCCCGTCAGACCAGGGAAAGCATTGAAATCCGCCTCGAAGGGGACGGCTTGGGCGTAATCATCGGCCGCCGCGGCGAGACGCTGGATGCGGTCCAGTATTTGACCTCCCTGGTTGCCAACCGGATGGGCGGCGACTATATGCGCATCTCGATCGATTCGGGTGATTACCGGAAAAAGCGCGCCGAGACGCTGGAGCGTCTGGCCACCAAGCTTGCCAGGAATGCGGTCAAGACCGGACGCTCCACCAAGCTCGAGCCGATGAACCCCTATGAGCGCAGGATCATCCATGCGGCGGTTTCCAAGGTGGAGGGCGCTACCTCCTCGTCGATCGGCGAAGAGCCCAACCGCCGGGTGGTCATCTCCTCGAAGAACCCCCGTAAGCGCACCGATGCGCCGAAGGAGGGCCGTTCTGCCGGCGGCAGCCGCCGCGGCGGGGAGCGCAGCCGCTCCCGCGGCCCGCGGGAAAACCGGGAGCCACGCGAGCGGCAGGAACGCGAGGGGCGCCAAGGGAATGCGCAGCCGGTGATACCGGGAGCGCGGATCGACGATCAGATCACGGCAGAGGAGCTGGCAAGGCTCAATCCCCCGCCCGCACCGAAGACCGAGAAGCCGCAGGTACAGGCCCCGGCCGTGGAGGAGGAGCCGCAGATGCCCCTCTACTCCCAGATCGATTTACCAGAATAATCAGTTTCCCTGCAGGGAACAAGTTTTGGCAACGGAAGTTTCTTGTAAGAGAAGCTTCCGTTTTCTTATTGGAGGTGTACCATGGATTCACAGACTACCATTGCGGCGATTTCGACCCCCCTCTCCCCCGCCGGGATCGGGATGGTGCGCCTGTCCGGCCCACACGCACTGGATATTGCACAGAGGCTCGTCCGCCCGGCCGATCCGAAGCGCTCCCCCGCCTCCCTGCCGGGTTACAGCGGGCTGTATGGCCGGGTTTACGACCAGGACGGGGAGTTTGACGAGGCGGTGGTTTTCGTCTACCGCGCGCCCAAGAGCTATACCGGCGAGGACGTGGCCGAGGTCTGCTGCCATGGCGGTGCCTATCTGCTCAGACGGACCCTCAGCCGCTGTTTTCAGCTGGGGGCTTCTCCCGCGGGTCCGGGGGAGTTTACCAAGCGTGCCTTTTTAAACGGCAAGCTCTCCCTTACCCAGGCGGAGGCGGTTGCCGGATTGATCGCCGCACAGGGGAGCCAGTCGGCCGCGGCGGCGCTGGCGGCGCGCGACGGTGCGCTTCAGCAAAGGATTGAGCGGATCGCACAGAATCTTGTCCATCTGAGCGCTTCGCTTGCGGCCTGGATCGACTATCCCGACGAGGAGCAGGACGCCGTCTTTGGAGAGCGGTTGGCCGCCCAGATGCGGCAGGAGCAACAGGAGCTGCATGGCCTTTTGGAAGGCTATAAAAGAGGCCGGCTTTTCCGGGACGGGATCGTCACCGCCATTGTCGGCAAGCCGAATGTAGGGAAGTCCACTTTGATGAACCTCCTTTCCGGGCGGCAGAAGAGCATCGTGACCGCCATTCCCGGCACCACCCGGGATGTGGTGGAGAGCCGGGTGATGCTCGGGGACATCCTGCTCGAGCTGGCCGACACCGCCGGAATCCGGGAGACCGACGACCCGGTGGAGGCCGCGGGGGTGGATCTCGCGCGCAGCACGGCAAGAACGGCCCAGCTGGTCCTGGTGGTGCTGGACAGCACTGACCGGCTACAGGATGAAGATAGGAAAATACTGGAAGAATTGTCCGGAAAACCGGCCATCGCGGTCATCAACAAGACCGACGCCGGGCAGAACATTGCGCCGCAGGAAGTTTTTCCCTATGTGCGGGAGACGGTGGCGATGTCCGCCCAGAGCGGGGATGGGGTACAGCAGCTCGAGGAGGCGGTGCTGCGGGTGATGGAGCTCGATCAGCTCACACCGGGACAGGATCTCCTGATCAGCGAGCGGCAGCTTCTCTGCGCGCAGGCGGCGCACGACCAGCTGGCCGAGGCGCTGGAAGCGCTGGAAAACGGGATGACCTTCGATGCCATCAACGTCTGCCTGGACTGTGCGCTGGACGAGCTGCTGGTGCTCACCGGCCAGCGGGCGAGCGAGGCGGTGGTGGACGAGGTGTTCTCCAAATTCTGTGTGGGAAAGTAAAACGGAGGAATCGTTTTGGAATATCAGGCGGGAAATTATGATGTTGCGGTGATCGGCGCGGGCCACGCGGGGGTGGAGGCCGCGCTTGCCGCCGCGCGGCTGGGCGCCAGCACCGTGCTCTTCACCATGTCGCTGGACGCGATCGCCAACATGCCCTGTAATCCCTCAATCGGCGGGACGGCCAAGGGCCATCTGGTGCGGGAGATCGATGCGTTGGGCGGCGAGATGGGAAAGGCGGCGGACGCCACCTTTTTGCAGAGCCGGATGCTCAACCGCGGAAAGGGGCCGGCGGTGCACAGCCTGCGGGTCCAGTCCGACCGGCGGGCCTATCACGCCTATATGAAGCAGGCGGTCGAATCCCAGCCGGGCTTGGACCTGCGCCAGGCCGAGATTGTGGATATCCGTGCCGAAGATGGGCGGGTGCAGGAAGTGGTGACTGCGATGGGAGCCGTCTACCGGGTGAAGGCGGCCATCGTCTGTTCGGGGACCTACCTGCGGGGAAAAATCTTTGTGGGGGAGTATACCGCCGCCAGCGGCCCGGACGGGATGCATCCCTGCAATACCCTGAGCGCCTCGCTCGAAAGGTTGGGGCTGCGGCTGCGTCGCTTCAAGACCGGGACCCCCGCGCGGGTGCATCGCAGGAGCATCGATTTTACACAGCTTCAGGAGCAGCCGGGCGACGAACCGGTGGTCCCCTTCTCCTTCACCACCAAGGGAGAGCTGCACAACAAGGTGCTCTGCCACATCGGGTACACCAACGGGAGAACCCACGAAGTGATCCGAGAAAATCTCCACCGTTCTCCGCTCTACGGTGGAAAGATTGAGGGGATCGGGCCGCGGTACTGCCCGAGCATCGAGGACAAGGTGGTCCGTTTTTCAGACAAGCCCCGCCACCAGTTCTTTGTCGAGCCGATGGGCGAGGATACCGAGGAGATGTACCTGCAGGGGCTCTCCTCTTCCCTGCCCGAGGAGGTGCAGGTCGCGCTCTATCGGACCATTGAAGGGCTGGAACAGGTTGAAATTATGCGGGACGCTTACGCGATCGAGTACGACTGCGTGGACCCGCTGCAGCTGCGGCCCACCCTGGAGTTTCTTCCGGTGCGGGGGCTCTACGGCGCGGGGCAGTTTAACGGCACCTCGGGCTACGAGGAGGCGGCCGCTCAGGGCCTGATCGCCGGGATCAATGCGGCGCGCCAGGTGCAGGGAAAGGAAGCGCTCGTGCTGGAACGCGCCTCCTCCTATATCGGCACCTTGATCGACGACCTGGTGACCAAGGGCTGCCAGGACCCCTACCGGATGATGACCTCCCGCTCGGAGTACCGGCTGCTGCTGCGGCAGGACAATGCGGACATCCGGCTCACCCCGCTCGGGCATGCGGTTGGGCTGATCAGTGCGGAGCGCTACGGGGAGTTTTTGGAGAAGGTGGCCGCGCGCGACCAGGAGCTGGAACGCCTGAAAAGGCGGGTACTGGCGCCGGATGATCGCCTCAATGAGATGCTTGTTTCACATGAAACAGCCCCGATTTCCACCGGCACCACCATGTCGGCCTTGCTGCGCCGTCCGCAGATCAGCTACCGGGATATTCTCCCCTTTGATGGTGAAGCCCCTTCCCTGCCGGACGCGGTGATCGAGCAGGTGGAGGTCGAGATCAAATACGAGGGGTATATCAAAAAGCAGCTCGCCCAGGTGGAGCAGGCCCGGCGGTTGGAAAGCAGGCTGCTGCCCGAGGGGATCGACTACAGCGAGGTTTCCGGCCTGCGGCTGGAGGCCGCCGAAAAGCTGCAAAAGATCCGGCCGCGCAGCCTGGGACAGGCGAGCCGTATTTCCGGGGTCAGCCCGGCGGACGTCTCTATTTTAATTATCTATCTGGAGAGCAAACGTAGGAAGGGGGAATCCCGCGATGATTCCGAATGAACTTCTGCTCGGCTGGTGCCGGGAATATGGGATCGAGCTGCCGCAGGGCGCGATTGACAGGCTGGACCGGTACGCCGAGTTTTTGGTGGAGTACAATGAGAAGGTCAACCTTACGGCCATCACCGAGCCGCAGGAGATCGCCTGCAAGCATTTCCTGGACAGCCTGCTGCTTTTAAAGGCGGCGAACCTTCCTAAGGGCGGCAGCCTGATCGACGTCGGCACCGGCGCGGGGTTTCCCGGGGTACCGGTGCGCCTGGCGCGGGAGGACATTTCCCTCACTTTGCTGGACAGCTTGGGCAAGCGGATCACCTTTTTAAACCAGCTCTGCGAGCGCTTGGGACTCCAGGCGGACTGTATCCATGCGCGGGCGGAGGAGGGCGGCCAGAACCCTGAGCTGCGTGAACGCTTCGACCTGGCCACAGCGCGGGCGGTAGCGAATCTCAGCAACCTCTGCGAATACTGCCTCCCCTTCGTCAGAGTGGGCGGCATATTCGCCGCTTTAAAGTCCAAGGGTGCAGAAGAGGAGGCCGGGGCGGCGGGAAACGCGATCCGCCTGCTGGGCGGCAAGCTGGAGGGGATCGAGCACTTCACCCTGCCGGACGGGAGCGAGCGAAACATCATACTGATCAAGAAAATATCGCAGACTTCGGCAAAATATCCCCGGCCCGCCGCCAAAATTGCAAAAAAGCCGCTGTGAAAAAACAGATTGCAGCGCAACAAGCAGAATTTTGCGATCAAAAAGAATGGAAATAAATGGAATAATCTGTTACAATCCTATTGTGGACAAGCAATAGGATTTTTTGTTGTAAGAGAATGATATCTTATAACCGGCAGATTGGAGGCGGGCGGATGCAACAGATTCCGGACGGCAGGGTGGTCAACAATGTGGTGCTTCTTCCAGTGGAGCACATCGTTCCCAACCCCGACCAGCCCCGCCGGGTGTTTGGCGAGCAGGCGCTGCTCGAGTTGGCCCAAAGCATCGCGCAAAACGGCCTGCTCCAGCCGATCAGCGTGCGGGAGCGGGCGCCGGGAGAATATCAGCTGATCGCCGGCGAACGGCGGCTTCGCGCTTTCCGCAAGCTGGGCTACAGCGTGATCCCGGCCATTGTGGAGGAGATGGACGACTACGCCAGCAAGACGCTGGCGCTGATCGAAAACCTCCAACGGGCCGACCTCAACTTTTTTGAGCAGGCCGAGGCGATGGCCTCCCTGCTGCAGGAGCATGGGCTCTCCCAGGCGCAGCTGGCCGAGCGGCTTGGGATGGCGCAGTCCACCGTGGCCAACAAGCTGCGGCTTCTGCGCTTTGCGCCGCTGGTGCGGCGCAAAATTCAGGAAAACGGCCTCACCGAGCGGCACGCGCGCTGCCTGCTCCAGATTTCCGGGGAGCGGCGGCAGCTCGAGGTGATTGCAGTAATTGCCCAGCGCCAGCTCAACGTGGCCCAGACCGAGCGGTATATCGCTTCCCTACTCGAAAGCCACGGCCCCAAGCCCACCCGCATCTTTATCCTCAAGGATGTGCGGATTTTTCTGAACACCATCAACAAGGCGGTCGAGACGATGAAGCTCGCCGGGATTCCCGCTGTAACCCAGCAGAGCGAGGATGACGAGTATATCAACCTGACGGTGCGCATCCCCAAAAAGCATGCCCAGCGCAGCCGTACCTCGGCCTGAAACTTGGCTATAACCGAACCGGTTTTAGCATAACTCACATTCCCTGGCTGATTACCGAAAGGGCCGTTTTGCCGCGGCCCTTTTGGTATTTTGATAAGCGGGTCCGAGGTTTTTTGACCTTTGGCCCGTTTTTTGATGGTTTTTGCCCTAGTTTCATGTGAAACAGCTATGAAAACCGTCGGTTTTATGTTATAATTCCTTGTGTGTGAGTAAAGGCGTAGGAGGAGAAGCGTTGGGAAAGGTTATTGCGATCGCCAACCAGAAGGGCGGCGTTGGAAAGACGACCACCGCGGTCAATCTAGCGGCGGCGCTCGGCTTTGCCGGGAAGCGCGTTCTGATGGTGGATATGGATCCGCAGGGGAATTCTACCAGCGGATTTGGGATTAACAAGCGGACCTGCGAGGCCTCCACCTATGATTTGATCATCGGCACCCAGCCGGCGGCCAAGGCGCTGGTCCACACCAAGTTCAAGAATGTGGATATCCTGCCCGCGAGCATCGAGCTGGCGGGGGCGGAGATCGAGCTCATCGAGCTCGAGGACCGGACCATGCGCCTCAAGAAGCTGCTGACCCCTTTGAAGCTGAATTATGATTTTGTGCTGATCGACTGCCCCCCTTCCCTCGGGCTGATCACCCTCAACGCCCTGGCAGCCAGCGATTACCTGCTGGTACCGATCCAGTGCGAATATTATGCGCTTGAGGGGCTGTCCCAGCTTATCACCACGGTGCGTCAGGTCAAACGGCTGTATAACCCCACGATCGAGATTTTGGGGGTGCTGCTCACCATGTACGATTCCCGCCTCAATCTGACCTTGCAGGTGGTGGCGGAGGTCAAAAAATATTTTCCCAACAAGGTGTTTAAGACGGTGATCCCCCGAAATGTGCGCCTTTCCGAGGCGCCGAGCTTTGGCCAGCCGATCATCTATTTCGACCGGGTATCCAAGGGGGCCCAGGCCTATAACGAGCTTGCGCAGGAAATCATCGGCATGTATCATATGTGATAGGAGGCGGACGTCATCGCGAAGGCAAGACTGGGGGGGCTGGGCAAGGGCCTGGACGCCCTCTTTGCGGATAACAGCACGGGCAGCAGCGCCGCGGCGCTGCCCATCAACGAGATTGAACCCAACCGCGACCAGCCCCGCAAGCAGTTCGACGAGGAGTCGCTGGCCGAGCTGGCCGATTCCATCCGGGAACATGGGGTGCTCCAGCCGTTGCTGGTGCGCCCTCTCCCCAGCGGGCGCTATCAGCTGATCGCCGGGGAGCGCCGCTGGCGTGCCTCGCGGATGGCCGGGCTCTCCGAGGTGCCGGTGGTCGTCCGGGAAATGACCGACCTTGAAGCGATGGAGCTGGCGCTCATCGAAAATCTCCAGCGCGAGGACCTCAATCCGATCGAGGAGGCCTTGGGCTACCGGCAGCTGATGGAGAGCTACGGGATGACCCAGGAGAAGGTGGCCAGCTCGGTCGGCAAGTCCCGGCCGGCGGTGGCCAACGCCCTGCGGCTTTTAAACCTCCCTGACCCGGTGCTCGACCTGGTGCGGCGGGGACAGGTTTCGGCGGGCCATGCCCGCGCCCTGCTGGCGCTGGAAGACAGCGGATTGATCGAGGAAAACGTACAAAAGGTGCTGGCCGACCGGATCACCGTGCGGGAGCTCGAGCAGCTGGCAAAGAAGTGCAAAAGGCAGAAGACCTCCCCAAAAAAGAAGGAGCCTGCCTTTGGCGAGGAGAGCTTCTACCGGGAACTGGAGCTTGCGCTGCGCCAGGAGCTCGGGCGTAAGGTGACCATCCGCCATACGGCGGGCGAGCACGGTTCGATCGAGCTGGACTTCCTCAGCCAGCAGGATCTGTGCGACATCGCCGAGCGGCTGAGCGGACAGAAGATTTCCTACTGACTGTTTCACATGGAACAAACGGAGAAAAGGATAAGAACATGCCCCTGATCAATGACAACAAGCAATATGAAAAGAACATCCAGGTACAGAGCTATGAATGCGACATATTAAACCGGATCAAGCTCTCCTACCTTCTGCGGCATATGCAGGAAATCAGCGGAGAGCATCTCGACGAGCTGGGCCTCCCCTATGAGCGGCTGGCCGAGCTGGGACAGGTATTTCTTCTGGCCAAACTTTGCCTGAAGATCGAACGTCTCCCCCGCTGTCGGGAGCGGCTGCGGCTGCTCACCACGCCCAAGCTGCCCATCAAGGCGCAGTTTATCCGTACCAACGAGATATTTTCGGAAGCTGGCGAACGCCTTGCGGTTGCGGATACCACCTGGCTGCTGGTCGACCCGCAGAGCAGGAGGATTCTGCGTCCGAAGGAATTCACCGGCGTGCTGCCGATGACCGAGGACCTCGAACCGACCACCCTGACGCGGTACCGCCCCCTCCCCCCCGAGGGGCTGGAGCCTGCCGGCGTGCGGGAGGTTCGCTATTCCGATCTGGACATCAACCGGCATATGAACAATGCCGGCTATGCGGATGTAATCTGCGATGCCCTTCCCTTTGGGGAGCTGGAGCGGGAAGCGAAGGAGCTTTACCTCCATTACCAAAACGAGGTGCGCGAGGGCGAGCGTATTTCCCTGTTGCGCGGCAAAACTCCTGAGGGAAGCTGGTATCTGCGGGGAGAGAAGGAAACGCTCTGCTGCTTTGAAGCGCTATTGACCCTGGAATAAAAAGCGACAGGAAAAGGGGTTCCCGGCCTTTCATTGGCCGGGAACCCCTTTTGTCTGCCTTCAATTTAAACCTGAGCGGCGTTTTCCTCGGAAGCCTCGGGCTCGTTTGCAGTCTCCTGCGGCGCGGCCCCTGCCTCTTCCGGCTTCTCCTGCGGCACATAGGAGGGCACCACCGTGGGCGAGGGCAGAGTGCCCTTAAAGAAGCCGGGATAGGTCTCCTTCATCATCCGTTCGTAGAAGAGCGGGTTGCGGTGGTGGGAATAGACGTCCATATTATCCAGTAGCCGCGGCGGATCGATCCGGGAGGAGAGAACCCCACCGGTTTCATCGCTCTCGTGGTTGTGCACCACCACCCCGTTGAGATCCCGGGTCATCAGAAGCGGCGCATAGATCCCGCTGGCCCCCCGGAAGGCGGGCAATGTTTCGCCGGTGGAATAGAAGGAGGAGCGCACCGTATAGAGGTTATAATGCTGCGCATTCATCAGCGAAGCGTTGTAGCGCGGATTGTGGGAAAACTGTTCGCTGCTCAGCGCCGGGGTGAGCACCAGCTGCGCGCCGAGGGCCTTGGCTGCCTTGTAGCACTCGTAGAACGAGCCGTCGGTGTCGGCCAGGATGGCGAGCTTGCCGATTTTGGAATCGAAAATTTTCAGTTCGTTTCCCGGCTGGATGCCAAGGGCCCGTTCGGTCGGGCTGAGGGTAATCTTATCCTGAAAAAAGGCCTCATCACTGTCCGGGCTAAAGAGATAGGAGCGGCAAAAAATTCCCTGCGAGGTGGCGACGTAGGTGCTCCCCGCGGCGATATAGATGTTATATTTGTGGGCGAGCAGCAGGAAAATGTTGTAGTAGCAATCGAATAAAAAGTCGGAGAGCTTGTCCATGACCGACCCGAACCGCGCGCGCAGGTTAGCGGGCGGCGTCTGCCCCTTGCAGAGGTCCTCGATGAGGGAGGTTGCCAGCGACATCGAGGGCTTGTCCACGCTCAGCGGCACCAGGCCCAGCAGGTGGGGCAGCAGCAAAAGCTGGGAGCCGGACTGGATGGCCATGTCGATCAACCGGCAGCAGTCCTCGATGAAGGATTTGATGTCCTTATATGGCGTCAGCCGCAGATGGGCGGCGGAGAGCTTGATGTTGTTGGGATAGACGTAGTCCAGGATGGTGCTGCGGCGGATTCCGAGGGCTTCGATCAGCTTTTCGCATTTTTCCGGGTCGAGCTTGGCCGACAGCGTGTAGGATGCCGCAATGGTCTTGAGTGACAGCATGCGCGTATCTCCTTTTCAAGATGGGCTCAGCGGTCGAGCAGGGACGCGCTGGCGGCGCAGAAATCCGGGTTGATCATCGAGAGCAGGTTTTGCTGCTCCCTCAGCTTCTGCAGCTTGTGGGGATAAACCGTCGCCAGGGCGGGGAACTCGGCCTGCGGCTTTAAGAGGAAGCCGCTCTCGTCCTCGGTGAGCGCGCAGGGCGCGCAGACACAGCAGCCCGCGTTGTGGGCGCCGAGGACATACATCTGGTTTTGCTGCGCCATGTCCCAGCAGCCGCTCATGATCCGGGTCACATTCACATCGTATAGGTCAAAATATTGGGATACGATCGCCGTCTCGGCCCCGAGCATGGCCGCCGAGCGCAGCACCTCGGGGTGGTAAATGTCCACGTCCGCGATGAGGCAGATGGCCCCCAGCTCGGTATCGAACACTTCGATCGCGCTGCCCGGCTCGAGGGAGGCGTGATGGAGGAGGTTGAGGTGACAGGCCTTCTGCAGCGCCACCGGCTTCCCCGCCGGAGAGAGCAGGGTCATACAGAGCCGGCCCTTGAGCACAAACCGCCCCGGCACCAGATAAACCTGGTAAGCCTTCGCATAATCCATCGCCTGCTTGAGGTAGCGCGGCAGCTCCCGCTCGGGGACAGCGGCGTTCCCCTCGCAGAAGATGACAAGGTTGGCCGGCTCCTTTGGCTTGACAAAGGGGTAAGAAAAACAGACATTTATCTTGGACACGGGGGAAATCTCCTCCTTTGGCGACAAAAATCGATACCTCTATTATACCCCGCCCCCGCCCCGTGCGCAAGGCTTTCCAAAACGAATGGCCGGCTATAAAAATGGATGATTGACTTCCACGGCATCAAAACAAACCAAAGTACGATGGAAAGCGATGGTCTCCCCTGCCGATCCTGCGCAAACATCGGCCTTTGCGGTGAAGGAGGCTGAGGGAGGAATTCGTTTTTATCAAAGTTATTACATTTTTTGGAAATCAAAGGCTGGTGGCTTCTTCTGCTGTGTCGCTTTATGGGACTATTCTTTGAAAAGGACGGTCAGTCGCCCAGCAGCCGGGCAATGAGCGGATTGGAGAGCAGGAAGCCGCGCGGGGTCAGGCGCAGGCTTGAGCCGCTTTGCTGGACCAGTCCCAGCGGGATGAACCGTTGGGCCCGAAAGAGAAATTGCTCCTTGTCCACCCCGTAATAGGCCTGCGCCTCGTCGAGGTTGAGCCCCTCGCGCAGCCGCAGGCGCAGCATGGCAAACTCGGTGAAA
Organism: Harryflintia acetispora; assembly: GCA_004340125.1. Lineage (GTDB taxonomy): Bacteria > Bacillota > Clostridia > Oscillospirales > Ruminococcaceae > Harryflintia > Harryflintia acetispora. Next base: position 195,639 of record SLUK01000001.1, read on the forward strand.
TCCCCGCCCGGCCCGTCGTCCTGCCTCAGCGACCAGGGGTCCTTTGCCGCCAGGAAGGCAGGCAGGTCGCGCTCGAAATGGAACCGCTTCCCGTCCAGGAAGGAGTGCGCCGCCGGGCCCAGCCCAAGGTAGGGCACCAGCTTCCAGTAGCCCAGATTGTGCTGGCTCTCGAAGCCGGGCCTAGAGAAGTTTGAAATTTCATATTGCAGCAGGCCGTGGTGCTCGAGAAAACAAACCATGCGGTAGTAATGCTCGGATTGCAGATCCTCGTCTGGGCAGAGGCCGCGCACGTCCTGGCAGTCAAAGGGCGTCCCCTCCTCGATCTTGAGCAGGTAGGCAGAGATGTGCGGCACCTCCAGCTCGATGCAAAACTGCAGGGTTTGCAGGATGTCCTCCAGCGTCTGTCCGGGCAGTGAGAGCATGACGTCGAGCGAGATGTTTTCGATCCCCGCCCCCCGCGCCAGCTCGACCGCCCTTGTTACGTCCCCGGGCGTGTGGGAACGCCCCAGGGTGTGCAGCAGCAGCGGCTGCGCCGCCTGCAGCCCCATCGAAACCCGGTTGACGCCGCTGCGGTGGATATCCCCAAAGAACGCTCCGTCCACCGTGTTGGGATTGGCCTCCAGGGTGATCTCCCTCCCGGTCAGGGTGTGGCGGGAGGCGGCGGCCTGGAGGATCCGGTCGATGTTGCGCGCGCCCAGCAGCGAGGGCGTGCCGCCGCCGAAATACACCGTGTCAAAGACACGGCTGCCAAAGGGGCAATCCAAAAGCATTTGGCAGACCTGGTCGGTATAGCGGTCGTAGTCCTCCTGCGTCCCGGGTACGGAATAAAAGTCACAGTATCCGCATTTCTTGCGGCAGAAGGGCACATGGATATAAAGGCCTTCCGGTTTCGGCATAACGGCACCTCCCAACATGCTGTTTACTATTTGTATTATAATTAAATATTTATACTATTTGAGCAAAACACTTTGCGCCCGGCCCTGTCCTGATTCAGCTTGCGGGCTGTAGATCCTACAGCCCGCAATTCTTTCCCTGTGTGATAGTACCATGCTTCTGCAGCGCGGCCGTCCCCTGCCATCAGTCCAGTTTGAGGACTGCCATGAAAGCCTCCTGCGGCACTTCGACCGAGCCGAACTGGCGCATCCGCTTTTTTCCTTCCTTCTGCTTTTCGAGCAGCTTCTTTTTGCGGGTGATGTCTCCCCCGTAACACTTGGCCAGCACGTCCTTGCGCAGGGCCTTGACCGTCTCGCGGGCGATCACCTTACCCCCCACCGCGGCCTGGATGGGAATCTCGAAGAGCTGGCGCGGGATGGTCTCCTTGAGTTTTTCGGCCATCCGGCGCGCGCGCGGATAGGCCCTGTCCGCATGGACGATCAGCGAAAAAGCGTCCACGACCTCGCTATTTAACAGGATATCCAGCTTGCACAGCTTGGAATCCCGGTATCCGCACAGCTCATAGTCGAAGGAGGCATAGCCCTTGGTGCGGCTCTTGAGCGCGTCGAAGAAATCATAGATGATCTCGTTGAGCGGCAGCTCGTAGTGCAGCTCGGCCCGGGTATCGTCGAGATACTTGGTATCCTTGTATTCCCCCCGCCGCTCCTGGCAGAGCTCCATGATGGTGCCGATATACTGGGTGGGCGTGAGGATGCTCGACTTGACGAACGGCTCCCGGGCGCTCTCAATGGTGGCGGGATCGGGGTAATTGGTCGGGTTGTCGATCTGCAGCTCCTCCCCGCCGGTGAGGGTGAGCTGATAGACCACGCTCGGCGCGGTGGTGATGATCTCCAGGGAAAACTCCCGCTCGATCCTTTCTTGGATGATTTCCATGTGCAGCAGGCCCAGAAAGCCGCAGCGGAAGCCGAAGCCCAGCGCGGCCGAGGTCTCGGGCTCAAAGGAGAGGGAAGCGTCGTTGAGCTGCAGCTTCTCGAGCGCGTCCCGTAAATCCGGGTAGCGGGCCCCGTCCACCGGGTAGATCCCCGAGTAGACCATGGGGTTTACCTTGCGGTAGCCCGGCAGCGGCTGGGCGGCCGGGTCCCGGGCGAGGGTGACCGTGTCGCCCACCCGGGTGTCGGCCACCGTCTTGATGCTCGCGGTCAGATACCCGACCTCCCCCGCGCAGAGTTCGTCCTGCGGCTGAAGCGAGGTCGCGCCCATGAAGCCGACCTCCACCACGTCGAATTCGGCGCCGGTCGCCATCATTTTGATCCGCTCCCCCGCGCGCAGCGCCCCGTCCATCACCCGGATATAGACGATGACCCCCTTATAGGAGTCGTAATAGCTGTCGAAGATCAGGGCGCACAGCGGCTTGTCGCGTTCCCCTTTCGGCGGGGGCACCAGCGCCACCACCTGTTCGAGCACCGCGCGGATGTTCACCCCGGTCTTGGCCGAAATCTGCGGCGCGTCCATCGCCGGGATGCCGATGATGTCCTCGATCTCGTGGCAGACGCGTTCGGGGTCGGCGCTGGGCAGGTCGATCTTGTTGACCACCGGGACGATCTCCAAATCGTGGTCCACCGCCAGATAGGTGTTGGCCAGCGTCTGCGCCTCGATGCCCTGTGAGGCATCCACCACCAGCACCGCCCCCTCGCAGGCGGCAAGGGACCGGGAAACCTCGTAGTTGAAGTCCACGTGTCCGGGGGTGTCGATCAGGTTGAAGAGGTAGTCCTCCCCGTTGTCGGCATGGTAGCGCAGGCTGACCGCCCGCGCCTTGATGGTGATGCCGCGCTCGCGCTCGAGGTCCATATTGTCCAGCAGCTGGTCCTGGGCCTCCCGGGCGCTGACCGCCTGGGTGAGCTCGAGGATGCGGTCGGCCAGGGTGGACTTGCCGTGGTCGATGTGTGCGATGATGCAGAAGTTGCGAATATGAGCGTGGTCCTGCATAGGTCGGGGTACCTCCGGTCTATTAAAATGAAGTCAAAATTAATTCTACTGTAGAAATTATACCACAAAAAAAACATTGCAGGCAACAGGCCCGCAATGTTTTCAAAAATAGTCGCGCAAAACGATCCGTACCTGGCGGCGCTCACGATTTCCACCATAAGTGCGGCAGATATTCCCTTACCGCCTCTCCCAGACTGCGGTATCCGGCGGCAAGCATCCGCAAATCCGTCGGCAGGAAGACGGACAGCTTCTGCAAAGTAGGTTCCATATCCTGCACCAGCCCCTGATCGAAGTATATTTCCTTGCCAACAATACTGATTGTATAGACGCTCTGCGCTTCTTCCAACGAAACGATGGGCGCATAGTCCGGCGTCCCGGTCTGGTAGGCATGGTAATTGACGAACGCCAGGCCCAGCATCAGGATGGTGAAAATTACAGAAAGTAGAAATCCAATAAAAAACGACCGTACGTTAAACTTCATATTGTGGTTTTACGTCCTTTCGGCTATTCCTCCAGGTCCTTGATCGCCTGTGCGATCGACTGTCCGGCCAGACGAGCGGTGTAGAGGCACTCCTCCAGGGTGTTTCCGTGCGAGCCGAATTCCAGCAGCAGCGAGCCCCGGGTCAGGTCCTGGTTATATTTGCGGTAGCAGAAGAAGATCGGCCGCATGAGATGCTCGAAGTCGCCCTCCGCCTGGCGCTGGATGGCTGCGGCAAAGCGCAGATTGTCCCGCCAGTTGGGCATGTTCATGGTGCCGTCGTCGCTGCCCGCGATGATCATCAGCTGGGCGGCCTTTTTTCCGTCGATGGTGGTGATGGGCCGCACCAGGGTGCCGTTTCGGTCGATGGCGTCCCGGTGGACGTCCAGCACGATCTTGATCGAGGGATATTCCTCGAGGTACCCTTTGACCGTCTCGGCGCTGCGCTCATAGGAGCCGTTGTAGGAGGGGTAGTCGTGCTGGGTGCTGTCGTGCAGGACGTTGACCCCGTTTTCACGCAGGGTTTTTGCCAGCTCCTCCCCCACCGCCACCATGTTCATATTATTGTCGGTGCTGCGCCAGGTATTCCGCGTGTCGTAGAAGATATTGTCATACCGCTCAAAGGCTTCGGTGGCGTGGGTGTGCATGATCAGCACCTGGGGCTCGCCGTTGCCGCCCAGCCCCAAGGCCGGGGCGTCCTCGAGGATTTCTTCGATGTCGTCAAAATCCAGCTTGGTGTAGTTGCGCAGGTATCCCGGTTCGAGATGATAATAGCTCGACGAGTCGTAGCCGGACAAATCCTCCTCGATCATGTCGCCCCGGTACTGGGCCGGGATCTCGGGCGGGGCTTCCTTGCTTTGGGTCTCCTCGTCCCCTTCGTCTGCCTCCCACTCCTCGCCGGGCCCCGAGCTCGAGGCCTCCCCGCCCTGTTCCGGGACGGAGGAGGACTCCTCCTGCGGCTTGGGCTGCGGGGAGGGAACCGGGTTTGGGTTGGGCTCGGGCGCGTCAATCTCCTCATCGCCGTAAAAAATTTCCGAGTTGAAGCGCTGCTCGAGCAGATCCAGGCTCTGGGCCGGCATATCCGAAAACGCGGAAAAAAGCGCCAGACGCTCCCCTACCGACTGTATAAACGGCATGGAATGATACAGTCCGGATTTGATCAGGGGAAAGCTGAGCGCAGCCACCGCGATGGTGAAAAAGAGCAGAATGAACTTTTTGGGGTTACGATATCTTCTCAATTTCAAACATACCTTTATCTTTTTAGTTGAGCACCAATCCATGTATATTCACGCCCGGGCGGGAGTATACATGAAGGTTTTCATAAAAGAGATATGTTTGAAACAGTCAGCTGACCAGGTATCCGATGTCCTCCACCGAGATGTGGGGCTGCAACGCATGGTTGATGGCCAGGGACAGCACCTTGGCCGCCCGCTCGATGAGCAGGTCGACCTCGCGGGGGGTGACCATCATCATGCGCGCCTTGTCCTGCTGCGCCAGGGAGGGCTCCTGCCCCGCCAGCTCATAGACCATGGTGGCGGCGTCCACCACGGTGGGCACGCCGATCGAGACGACCTCTACCCCGAGGGTCGCCTTGGAGAGCTCGAAGCGGCGGTTCATCACCCCCGAGCCGGGGGAAATTCCCGAGTTGGAAACCTGGATGGTGCACCCCAGGCGCTCCAGGCTGCGCGCGGCCAGGGCGTCCACCGCGATCACCGCGCAGGGGCGCAGGTCCTTAACGATCGAGCGGATGATCTCCCCCGACTCGATCCCGGTCTGGCCCAGCACGCCGGGGGCCAGCGCCGCGACCGGACGCAGGTTTCCAAGCCCCGCGGACTTGGCGAGCTCTCCCGAAATGTGGCGGGTGGCGAGGCAGAGGTCGCAGGTGCGCGGGCCGAGCGCGTCCGGGGTGATGTGGATGTTTCCCAGCCCCACCACCAGCACCGTCCCCTGCTCCGGGACCAGCTTCTGGATTTCCCGGGCAAGGGCCTCGATCTCCTTTTCAGTGGACTGGTTGGAGGAGTAGAAGGGCGGAAGCTCGACGGTGAGGTACCGCCCCACCGGCTTGCCGAGGGCCTTAGACCCCTGCTCGCTGGTAATATCGACGATGTTGACGGTTATACTATCGTATTGGAGCGCGTCAACCTTCACCCCCTGCGGCAGGTTGTCACGGCCGAGGGACTCGGTTTCCTCCAGTGCGAGGTCGCTGCGAAAATTCATGGCTGTGCTTCCTTTCGGAGAATTTGTTGTACAGATGAAAAAACACTTGCAATTTCCCATAAAAAATGCTATTATAACTTGTACTGTCATGTAGGCAAGGAGGTGGCACAATGGCAAACGTGAAATCTGCGAAGAAGAGAGTCAAGGTTATCGCTACGAAAACGATGGCGAACAAGGCGGTAAAGAGCGACCTCAAGACCGCGATCAAGAAGGCGAACGCTGCGGTTGAAAACAATGCTGCCGACAAGCAGGAGGTCGTGCGCGTCGCGATCAAAACGATCGATCAGGCCTGCGCGAAAGGCGTTCTTCATGCAAATACCGCGTCCAGAAGAAAGTCCAGCCTCGCCCGCAAGCTGAATGCCGTCGGCTAAAGCGGCAGAATACTTTCGTCAAAACAGCAGCCCCATCCATGAGAGTGGAAGTGGGACTGCTTTTTGTTTGCGCTTGTACGGGTTGCCGTGCAAGCGCATTTACATCTTGTCGCCGGGTTTAAAGATCAGCGCCACGATCAGCCCGAAGATGATGGCGGCGCCGATCCCGGCGCCCGCCGCGCAGATCCCGCCCGAGATGGCGCCGATCAGCCCGTCGGTGCGCACCGCGGCCATGGTCCCTTTGGCGATCAGCGCGCCGAAGCCGGTCAGCGGCACGGTAGCCCCCGCCCCCGCGAAGTCGATCAGCGGCTGGTAGAGCCCCAGCCCGCCGAGCACCACCCCTGCGACCACAAAGATCACCAGGATCCGCGCCGGGGTCAGCTTGGTGTAGTCGATCAGCACCTGCCCCACGGCGCAGATGGCGCCGCCCACCAAGAAGGTCTTGAGATATTCCAGAAAGATTTCCACGGTTATTTTCCTCCTTTGTGCGGTGTGGATGAGAGGTGGACCAGATGGGCAATCCCGGGGATGGACTCCCCCTGCTGCACGCTGGTGGTGCTCATCAGCGCTCCGGTGGCGACGAAGAGTACGTCCCGCAGCCGTCCGGCCTGGATCGCCTGGCAGATATACGAGCAGAGCACCGAGGCGCTGCATCCGCAGCCCGAGCCGCCGGCGGCCACGTCCTGGGTCTCGCGGTCGTAGATCATCAGCCCACAGTCGTTATGCTTCTTGCCCAGGGTATATCCCTCGCGCTCCAACAGCTCGTCCAAGAGCTGGGAGCCGACCTGCCCGAGATCCCCGGTGAGCACAAGGTCGTAGTTGTCCGGCCCGGTGACGGTGTCCTCGAAGAAGCGGGAGAGGGTGGCGGCGGCAGCGGGCGCCATCGCGGCGCCCATATTGTTGATGTCCTTGATCCCCATGTCCTCGATGGTGCCCACGCAGACATGCTTGACATAGGGCGGCGAGACTTGTTTGCCCACCACAGCCGCGCCCGAGCCGGTCACCGTCCATTGGGAGGTGGGCGCGCGCGAGCCGCCGTATTCCAGCGGGAAGCGGAACTGCCGCTCGGCCGAGCAGAAGTGGGAAGAGGTCACCGCGACGGCGGTGTTACAAAGCGACGCCTCGACAAAGAGGGACGCCAGCGACAGGCTCTCGGCCATGGTGGAACAGGCCCCGTATAGTCCGAAGAAGGGGACGCCGAGGTCGCGCAGCCCGTAGGAGGAGCTGATACACTGGTTGAGCAGATCCCCGGCAAAGATGTAGTCGATGTTGGAGGAAGAGAGGTTGGCCTTTTGCAGCGCCTTGGAGACGGCGTCCTTCTGCATGCGGCTTTCGGCCTTCTCCCAGGTCTGCTCGCCGAACGAGGTGTCGTCGCAGATCATGTCAAAGTAGGGCGCCAGAGGCCCCTCCCCTTCTTTTTTTGAAACCACCGATGCAAAGGAGACCAGGCTCGGGCTGGTGTCCAGGCGGGTGGTGTATTTCCCGATTTTAGTAGGCATAGTTTTCCCCTCCCGCTCAGTAAAGCCTAAAGAAAAAGATGATTAATCCATATACGAACCCGGCCGCGGTGCCATAGACGATCACCGGTCCCGCGATGGTGAACAGCTTGACGCCCAACCCCAGCACGAGGCCCTCGCTCTTGAATTCGAGCGCCGGGGAGACCATGGCGTTGGCAAAGCCGGTGATCGGCACCAGGGTGCCGGCCCCGCCGTAGCGGGCAATCTTATCATAGACCTGCAGCCCGGTGAGCAGGGCGGAGAGCAGGATGAGCGTAACCGAGGTGGAGGAGGAAGCGATGTCCCGCTCGAGACCCATGGTGATGTAAAGGGTCTGGATCGCCTGCCCCAGCATACAGATGGCGCCGCCGATCACGAAGGCGCTGGGGATGGTAATATAACTTTTGGTGGACGGGGCGGCCTTGTCGGCCATACCCTGATAGTCCTTGGGAGTCAGTTTCATGAAAATGCCCCACTTCCTGTTTTAGAATTTGGTCTAGAATAGTTTTTCCGAGGCTCCTGCAAATTATCAGGAAACAGGCCGCTGCAAAACTTGCCAGCGCGGCGGACGGACATTTTGTTTCGTTGACATGAAATTTTAAATATTGTATAATATTTGAGCGCCTTAAAGGCGAAAAGATGATATTGCCGGGTGTAGCGCAGTTGGTAGCGCGCGTGCTTTGGGAGAATACGCCCAGGCCACCCCACAACTTCATATCCGGGTGTAGCGCAGTTGGTAGCGCGCCTGCTTTGGGAGCAGGATGCCGCAGGTTCGAATCCTGTCACTCGGACCACCTTTCTTAGAAAAACCGTCTAAATAGGCGGTTTTTCTTCGTTTTTAGTTCACTTTTTGCGGTTTGGACGATTGCTGTTTCGTGGTGGTTTTGAGACGAAAAAGTGGTTGGGGTACGAGCGACTGGAACAGCCAAATCCCTAACCCATCCCTAACGGCTAAATATCGTACTTTTGAGGCGTATAACAATCGATCATCATATTGCTTTCATATTAGTTACATGATAGCATAAAGGCAAGATTGTCACATTATGCCGATAGTCTGTACAGCATTGTCTTTCGCATAGACTATTAGGATTGTTTTGCAAGGAGTTTCGCTATGGATGCACATAAAGCAATTATCACAAATATTTTCAATAACTCTACGCTTATAGAAGTACCCTTCTTCCAGCGATCCTATGTTTGGAAAGCGGATCTTTGGGCACGGATGATTGAAGATATGGAGTATATCGTCAAGACAAATAAGCCTCACTTCTTTGGATCTATCATTCTGAAGGAAGGCCGCAGACCACATCCTGGCGAAAATTTTACTGACTGCAGAACGATTGTAGATGGGCAGCAACGACTGACAACCTTTCTTCTTTTTATGAAAGTTCTGTGTTTGAAACTCGGCCAATCTACGACTTTTGATTGCCAGTTTAGAATTATGGGGCAGTCAATTGCTTTGCGCCACGGGAGAAATGATATTGAAGCTTTCGAAAGAGTTATGGCTTCTACATCCGCAGATAAAATAGACAACCCTGCGCCTCAGTCCAGAATTATTGAAGCGTATAATTACTTTGTTGACCATATTGATGAGAATAAGCTCAACATTATGATGGTCATGATGAATGCCCAATTCGTGCGAATTGATTTGAATGCAGACGAAGACGAACAGCAAATTTTTAACACAATCAATTCTCTTGGCGTTAATTTAACAACCTCGGAGCTGCTGAAAAACTACTTTTTCAGCAGAGATACCATTAGCGAATATGAGGCAAAATGGGCCTCTGTTTTTGAAAAAGATGACGATGCAAAATCCTATTGGGATACAGAGATTGAAACTGGTCGAATGAAGCGTGCCATCATTGACATCTTTTTTGACTCTTTTTTCCAGATTTTTATTCAGGACAAGCGATACAATATCAGCAATGACGATAAGATCATGTATGCCAGAGTTGATAGTTTGGCACAATCCTATCAACATTTTATCGACCATTATTGCGGTGGAGACAAAAGCGTTATACTTAGCCAAATGAAGGATTATGCCCTCTGTTTTAGAACCATATTTAATCCAGACACCTGTGGGGTAAGTGTTCCGGGCACATTTGGTATTGAGCGTTTAAATATAATAATCTTTGGGTTAAAGACATCTACGCTCATTCCCTACACACTGTATATTGCCAAGAATGTGTATAGTGAGGATGAACGAAATGCCATGTATGGCATTCTGGAAAGCTACATCATGCGCAGAATGGTCGTTCATTCACTAACAAAAAACTATAACAACCTGTTCACTTCTCTGATTCGTAATGAGGTTTTGGATTCCGCCTCTTTGGTAGCCAAGCTCCACAGCGGAAATGACGCAACAACATATATTCCTACTAATGAGGAGTTATTGGACGGGTTCCAAAAATCTAAGCTGACCAACCTGCAAACCAGAGGTATTCTTTACCTCATCGAAAGCTATATCCGCCCTGCAAATAGTGCAACTTTGCTTCTTGGTTTTGATGGGTATAGCTTGGAACATCTCATGCCAAAGAAATGGAGAAACAACTGGTCCGCCTGCGCCTCAGATGAAATTGCAAAGCAAAGAGATTCAAAGCTACTGACATTAGGAAATCTTGCGATCATTCCTCAAGCGCTAAATGCGTCAATACGAGATAGTGATTGGACTACAAAAAAGTCTGGAAAAGGTGCAAATAAGCCAGGGCTTGAAGCCTGCGCCAAGGGACTGGTTACCTTAAATGCCGTTTTATTGGAAGACGAATGGACAGAGGAAAAAATTGATGCCAGAGCTAAGTGGCTACATGAGATAGCAGAAACACTTTGGAATATTCAACCCTAAAACAAAGCATAGCGCCAAGGAATGGTAATACCTCCTTTGGCGCTATGCTTGTTTCTTATCCCACCCTCTCGAACGGTATCACCTTGCACCGGCTCTCCTCCGGAGGTTCGGGAGGCTCCGGTTCTGGCTTGGCCGTGGCCGTTTCCATGAAGCCGCCGATTTTCTCCGCTGCACCTCTTTGCATATCATTGGTGATGTGTGTATAGGTGTCGAGGGTAAATCCGGCGCTGTAGTGGCCAAGCATGCTGGACAGCGTCTTCACATCCACGCCGCTGGAGAGGGCCATGGTGGCGAAGGTGTGACGCAGATCGTGGAAGCGAACATGCTCCTCAATGCCCGCCTTCGCCAGCAGTTTCCGGTTGATCCTGGACACCGCGTCCGGACTCCAGTAGCCGCCGGTGCGGGGCGACGGGAACAGGATGGGATTGTCGGGGTGCTGTTCATGCTCCCGCACCAGCAAGGCCACCGCCTGCTGGGACAGTGCCACCTTGCGGACGGAGTTCTTGGTTTTTGGCTCTGTCACCACCAGCTCCCCGCCGATGCGGGTAACCTGCTTGCTCACTGAGAGGATACGATCTTTCACATTCAGGTCGTCCCACCGGAGCGCCAGCAATTCCCCCCGCCGCAGGCCGCTGGACAGTTCCAGGTAGAACATGGGCAGGACACCGTACTTCTCCGCCTCGCTGAGATATACCCCCAGTTTCTCCGGCGGGATGATGGTCATCTCCTTTTTCTCCTTGGGCGGGATGCGGCAGTTGTCGCAGAGATTGTAGGGAATGATTCGCTCCTTGACCGCCTGCTTGAGCGCCGAGGAGAGCACCATATGGATGCGCCGCACTGTGCTTCCAGACAGGGCCGTGTCGGTCTTTTTCTCGAACCGCTGCACCCGCCCTTTTGTCTTGGAATCGTTGTACATCTTCTGGATCTGGATGGCGGTGAGCCGTTTGAGTTTTACTCCTCCGATAGCCGGTACGATGTGGTTTTCGATCATGTTCTCATAGGTCTTTGCGGTATTGGGCCGGATCACCGGCTTGCTGTAGGTTTCAAACCACAGCCGGCACCACTCCGCTACCGTGTAGTCCTCGTTGTGGTTCACCGGGATGCCCCGGTTGTCCCGGATGGCTTTCGCCAGCTTTTCCTTGCACTCGGCCTGTGTCCTGGCGGACACGCTTTTCTGAATGGCGCGGCCGGTGTTGGGATCGATGCCCTGAGTGTATCTGCCCTCCCAGCGGCCGTTGGGCTTTCTGCGGATGCTGCCCTCGCCGTTTGCTCGTTTCTTTGCCATTGTTCATCCCTCCTTTGGCAACACAAACAAATACCACAGAATCTTTGAAATAGCCACTAAAATATTTCAGTCTTTTTAGCCGCCTGCTCATCGATCCACGCCATGAACTTATCACGGGGGACGATGATCCGGCTGCCCAGGGTGATGGTGGGGAAATCCTGCCGGTGGGCCACCTCGTAGGCGTGGGCCAGCCCGATGCCCAGCACATCAGCCACATCCTGCACGGTCAGCATCAGGGGCAGCTCCTCAAAAGAGTGATATTTGGATCGCTTCATGGAACTCCTTTCTGCCTTCCCAGTGGGAAGGGCTTATTCTTTGTTTATGCGGCTCATTTACTGCACTGCTTACAGAGTTTGAGCGGGACCCTGTTCTCCCGGATCGTCCGGCTTTTGGCCCAGGGCGATCTTCTTCTGACGGATTTTCTGGCGCAGCTTCCGGTCGGTCCGCTGGCTGCCCGGCGGGACAGGGGGTACCGAGTTGTCCTGGAAGATCTGCCCCAGCTGATGGAGCAGCCTGGTGGCGGTCAGCAGAAGGTGAGGGCTTTGGGATTCACCGGCGTGTTCCAGGAAGAACCGGGCATACGGATTTCCCTGTTCTGCCGCCATCTCAAACCAGCGGTATGCCTTTTCCCGGTCTTGCTCCACATCTTTTCCCATGAGATACAGCTTGCCCAGAATGTACTGAGCGAACGAGCTGCCCTGTTTAGCAGAGACGGTCAGGTACCCCAGCGCTTTCGGCACATCTTTGGAAACCAGCTCTCCCTGAAGATACAGTTTTCCCAACCGATAGGCGGCAGCCGGATTCCCCTGAGCTGCCGCTTTTTCGTACCAGGTGACTGCCTCCACCATCCGCTTCTGCGTTTCCAGCAGCCTTCCCAGAGCATACTGGGAGAAATCATAACCGGCTTCGGCACCCCGGCGAAACCACAGTTCCGCCTGTTCATCGTCTGGAAACACCCCCAGCCCGTCCCGCCAGCACTTTCCAAGCTGGTGAGCAGCCGCCGGGAAGCCATCTTCCCAGATCTGTTCCAATGCCCGCACCTGTTTTGCTTTTTCGGTTTCTGCGCTGTCCCACCGTGACAGGACTTCCCTGGCGTTCCGGTAGACTTCCCACATCTCCTGCCAGGAGTCCTCCTCCCGGAGTGCCGCTTCCTGTTCCCCGTCCATCTCCTCTGTCCTGTCTTCGTCCTCGAAGGTGAACACCTCCAACCGCAGATTCTCCGCCTCCCGGATTACCAAGTTCTTGACGGCACGGAACTCCTTCTGCCGGGAGAGGGGCTGGTGCTCCCGAGGTGTATCCTTGTAGTACCGTTCCACCTCGTCCCGGAGCCGGTTCCACTCCTCATAGCAGGCCACCACCTCCGGCAGCTTTGCCAGCTCATCCACGATGGCGTCCACCTGTGTCTTCACCGGTTTCTTCAGATACCCATAGATCTTTTTCCCTTTGGTATCCCCCAGCATTTGGGACAGCCTGTCCATCTGCTCCGCAATCACCGGACTGTCGCAGAGCCCCGTTTTCATCTCCCCGATGAGACGGCTCATGGCCTCCATGGCTGTATCCCGCACCTGCTGATAGGAGAGGTCCTTCTCCCGATAGAGGGAGAGCAGCTCGTCCTGAAAGATGGCCTCTGACAGCTCCGAGCGCATCTTCTCGATTCCCTTCCCGGTCAGGTACCCCTGCTTCGGGTCCCTGGACCAGACCATCATGTGGATGTGGGGGTGGTGCTTCTCGTCATGGAAGGCGGCGCACCAACGGAAGTCCCCGGGTGAGATCTTCATCGCCGCCGCCAGTTCTGTCTGGTGAGCCAGCAGCAGCCTGCGCCAGCTCTCGCCGGTATCGTATCCCAGTCGGACGGCGTCCTCCCGTCTCAGCGAGTAGATGAAGGTCCACACCGGAGCGTTGTGACTGCTGATCTCTTTCATCATCTCCGCCAGGTCCGCGGTGCCATCCGCGGAAAACAATCCATGGGAACGGGGACGCTCCGCCATGTATTCCAGATAGCCGCTTCCCGCCCCGGGCTCGATCCGCTCCACACCATCCCGGGTAGCGATGTACCGTACATACTGTTCGCCGCCGCTGCCCGGCTGGATGTAGCCGGACTTTTGAATCAGGCCCTTCATTCTCTCGCCCCCTTCTGATACCGGAGCGCATCCAGGAAGTCAATCTCCCCGTTGGTTTCCTTCACATTTTTCACGCACTTGACCCGCAGTTTCTGCAGCATATCCTCGTCCATCTCGAAATAGAAAGCTACCAGATTTGCCATCAGGTTTTCGTCCACCGCCTGTTTGAACAGCTGGCGGCCGATCCGTTTCCCGAAGGCATCCAGTTTTCCCTCCAGCACCTGAGCCAGTACCCGGGGCAGATATTCGTCCGCCCTCTCTGCGTCCAGATAGCCGGAATAGAATCGGATGGCCTTTTCGATGTATTCATTTTTGGTGGAGCAGTTGTCCTTCTGATACCGCTCCTCCACCAGTTCCCAGGCAGCATCCGTCAGCCAGACGGTGTGCCGGTTCTTCTCTCCTTTCATCTTTCAAAACTCCTCCTTTCTCAAAACAGCGTCGCCCCATCCCGGCCAAACAGCCGTATTTAGGGGCTTTTTCCCAATATCAGCGTCAAGGCTCCCTTTGGAGCAGGGAAAAAGCGTCAGTCCCGATCCCCGAAAACCGCCCGCACCGCGGGAGGTTGTGCCCGCCCTGACGCATAACAGCGTCAGGGCTTTCTCCTGCTTCTCGTTTTTCCGACCACTTCAACCTGAATTGCTGGCCAGAATTGGCCCAAATCCGTCCGGAAAGCCCAGGCGGGACCAGGGACTCTGCCCCGCCCCCAAGGAGGGCACACAGCCCCTCACAGGCCGTTATGCGGGGCGATTCTCCCTTTGTCGAAGGGTCCCGCCCTGCGGCAGAAACAGCCGGCAGTACTCATCCAACCCGGACACTACCCCCAAGCGGGTCATCTCTCCCCACAGCAGGATTCGGAACACCACCCTCTCATAACAGGCGGACATCTCTCCCCGGCGCTCCCTGGCAAAGGCTTTCTGCTCATCGGTGAGACCTCCCTGGTTCTCATCGCAGAGGAAAAGTGCCACAGCATTTTCATCGATGGGCTCCTGATGGGTACGGTTCCAGCTGCTGACGATGTACCGCCTGGTATCCACCGCGCGCATGGACGACAGCAGCAGGTCCTGCCGGATCACCTCTTCCATCAGATTTTTCAGCATACCGTTTCACCTTCTTCCTTATGCAGATGATCCATTCGCTGCCGCGCCTGATACCGCTCCATCTCCAGATCTGCCATCCTCAGCTGCCGCTCATAAAAGGCCTGGACAGCAGCCTGGATGGGACAGATGGTGAAGAGGAGATTGCCGTTGAGGGTTTTACCGTCCCGGCTGAGCACCTTTGTGCGCTGGGTACGGATGAGCCCCTTCTCCTCCAGGCTGCGGACATATTTGGCGACGGTGTTCTTGCTCACCCCCACCGCTTTGCCGATGGCCTCGTAGCTGGGGTAGCACTGGAAGGTCTGCCGGTCCTCTGTACGCAGCAGGTAGCAGTAGACAGCGATCTCCCCAGGGCTCAGCCCCAGAATAAAAATTTCATTGGGAACTGGAAAAAAGTTTTTGAGCGGCTCCCGCTTCGGCCACTTTTGAAACCCCATAAAATACCTCCTGACAATTTTTCTGTTTGATGTATCAATTTCTTTCCGCATTGCCGCCGGAAAGGTCCGGCAGTAATCGGGTACTCCCTTTCTGTTCTTCCGCCTTCCCTGGCAGAAATCTTTACCTGCACATGACTCTCACCTCCCGCTTTCCACTGGTTTTCATATTGCTGATCCGGGCTTTTCGGGACCTGTCCGTAAAAAGCCCCTCACTACTCATCCAAGCACTGTAGCCGTATGACATAGTTTTGACATAAAATAAGAGCGCCTGCCCGTAGGCAAACGCTCTTGGTCTGAGGAAACAGATTCAATTGTTTTGAGGACGCAGACGGCATTTTCCTTCCGCTTCGTCCCGCTCTTTCAGCAGCTGTGCCAGCACGCTGAAAAATTTTTTCTGCTGATGATCCACACTTCCGCGGTTTATCTGATGCGCCTCAGCATATTTTCGGATGGACAGGCCCTGCACAAATCTCTCCTGGAAATAATCCTTGTAGTCCCGCAGCACTGTTTTCAGTGCCTTGTTCAGGAAAATCAGATCTTCCTTCAGCTTGGCAAAATCCTCCCGGCTGATGGCAGCATACCGATTCTCATTCATACAAAAACGGTACTTGCCCAGATCAAAGCGGTAGTTCTCGCAGAGATCTTTCGCGTACGCATAGTAGGTGGGGGCATTCTGATACACTCTGGAACTATACTCCACGTCCCGATCCCGCTTCTCTTTCCGGATCGGCCCCCGCAGGCCATCCTCTTCCAGATTTTCGATGACCTCTTCGCTGATGATCATGTTCAGAAGCCGCCTGTATCTGAGCTTCCGTTTGCCGTCCACCTCCACATATCCGGAGAAGGCCTCTCTGCTCATGGTATAGTACTGGGCCACATCCCCGTAGACGTATGGCCGCAGGATGACTGTCTCCTCACCAGTTTCCAGATCTTTGGCGGTCGTGACCAGATAGAACACCTTCCCGTCATACCGGCGGTAGTACCCGGCACGAATTTTTCGGTCTGCCATGAGGAGACCTCCTTTCCAAGCCACAGCGGGTATTCTTTGTTTATGCGGCGCAGATTCTATACGATTTATTCGGGAGTTCTGTGTAGCCTTTTAAGGCGTCTTTCTATATCGGGATTTTTCCTTGGAGTCGGACAGTGGCCTTACGGTTCCGTCTCATAGGGCCAGGTGTTGATGCCGCCGAATTCGTAGATGTTGGTGTATCCCAGTTCGGCCAGCGCGGAAGATGCGGTTTTGCTGCGGTTTCCGCTACGACAGTAGACCAGCACCGTGGAATCCTTCTCGGGGATCACCTCGGCAGCGGTATCCTGATTAATGGCGCCCACCGGCAGCAGCACGGCGCCGGGGATGTGGCTACTGTCATACTCGTCCTGCTCCAGTACATCCAGGATGATAACCTACTGGATATCCATCATCTCTTTGGCCTCTTCCTGGGTGATCTGCTGATAGGCACCGCCGCCGATGGTTCAGGCGAATGGTATAGTAGAGATTTTCGTTGTGCGGAGTCCGCACAACACTACCGTTTGCCTCTTTCCATATGATATCCAGAGCCGAACCCGTATAGCAGCAAACGATCACCGTAGGATTATAAAGTTGCAGTTGCTCCAAAAGCCGCTTTGCATCAAAGGCTGCATAGCTGCGGATCACATCCATGGATGAGTTTTTCCCACCACCGCTTTTTCGGATGTTGACTGCTGCAGCCTGGCGCAAATATATGTTTCCAAAGCTGTCGACTGGCAAGTCTGGAATATAGGACGCAATGCAATCTGCCGTAGTAGCCGTTAATCCGCAAGTCCAATGTGAGATGCGGCTCCACATCTTTGTGATTTTCTCCCGGCTCATCAGATAATCTTGTACCAGATCCCAGTCCTTGTCACCACCATATGCCTCCTTCAGTAGAAAAAGCGGGCGGACTTTTTGTGACGGGGAAAATCACTGCTCCGGGCAGATAACTCCATCGCGAATGAATATATTTGAGCGGTGGTTAATCTCAATCGGGACCGTGCTGTACTCGCTGCTTTCGGAAATATGGCCGTGTTGCCGCTTCCAGTCGGCAAACAATGCAGTTGCTTTCTGAGCATATTGGTCCTTGCCCTGAAATTCTGTATATTCCATAGCTGCGTGATTCCTCATAGCTCCATGTTCTTGGGTCATCAATTTAAGCGTCCATAGTACTTCTCCAATTTTTCATCGCAGATCCGCTCGATCTCCTGCTTTTCCTCCCAGGTCAGCTGTTTCCGAACTACAGAATCTTATTATTTCTCTGGTATACTTTTAGTTCTTGAAGATTTCATTCCGAACTATTTCTTTTGCTGTATTCACATAATTAAATCTCATTATGCAAAGATGAATACAACGAACTTTTTTACATAAAAGGAGGTGAACTTTTCTTCAACTTTAGAATCTGGTAACTGAGTTTTCCAATATTTTTCGCAGCACATCAATGATTACATCAATATCATTCTCGGAATTATTTTTTCCAAACGACAACCTTATTGTTCCTTTTGCCTTCTCCTCATTCAGTCCAATAGCCTGTAATACATGAGATATCTGAGTTTCTTGGCTATTACAGGCAGAGCCGGTAGAAACACAAATTCCCATTAAATCTAATCTATGCAAAAGGGCTTCACCGCTATAGCCAGGGAACGAAAGGCTTAGATTTCCGGGGATATGTGCCTCGCTCCCATTTCGGGAGAATCGTATATTTGCATTAGATAACCCTACAAGCAATCTGTTTTCCAGCAAAGCTAAATGTGACGCTATATCTTTCATTGCAGCCACATTCTTTTTTAGTGCAGTGGCCATACCAACTATAGATGCAACATTCTCCGTTCCGGCTCTCATGTGGTGTTCCTGGCCACCTCCGCTTGCGTATGGCATCAATGGCGTCCCTTTTCGAACATACAGGAAACCTATCCCTTTTGGGCCATTAAACTTATGAGCAGAAGCGGAAAGCATATCTACACCAAGCAAATTCACATCTATTTCAATATGCCCAACTGCCTGAACAGCGTCTGTATGAAATATGGCACCATAGGAATGTGCAACAGTGGCTAAAGCAGAAATATCCTGAATAGAGCCAATCTCGTTGTTTGCTGTCATGATGGACACCAATCGAGTGTCAGAATTGATATATTCTGACAGAGTTCCGACATTCACTGTGCCAGTACAATCAACAGGGAGATAGGATACAGGATACCCCATACTTTCTATATCAGTACACGGACGCAGAATTGCGTGATGTTCAATGACTGAAGTTATGAAAGCGTGTTTGGTAGAGCCCGAAAATGCGGTTCCTTTTATGGCCCAGTTGTTGCTCTCTGTACCACCCGAGGTGAAAAATATTTCTTCGGGTTCAGCGCCGATACATTGAGCAATTGTTTCTCTCGAGTTCTTTAGTGCTTTTTTCGCCGTTCTCGCAAATGAGTAAGGTTGTGAAGCATTACCATACTCTCCTAAAAGATATGGCTTCATTGCCTCAAAAGCATCCATATCCAATTGTGTTGTAGCTGCATTGTCAGCATAAATGAATCGCTTCACAATCCCACCTCACTCAAACAATTTACATCCTTCTTCTTTGAACTCCTCAATTTTCTCAAGGAGCTCCTCGACAGTACATCCCAGATACTCAGCAAGGCAATCCATACAGTAGAAATTCTCTATATCTTCACCCAAAAGTTTTTTGTTGATGCCAACGGTATTTTTGCTGAGGTCCCTTTGTCCACAAATAATGCAATCAGTTCTCATATGAAATCTCCTTCAGCGAGAAGGAAGGCACATCCTTACCCTTGAACTCTACATCAAGAATCCCAAGTTGCCGTTTAATGATTTTCCGCATACGAACAGCAGGCCGGAGGCAATACTGTTGGAATCTCTTGGGGTTAATATCCTGTGCGCTACGCACATTCGGGAACAAAAGCTTCAGATATGCTGTAGCAATCCGCTTTACGGCTTCTGTGTCACGAGTGTCTGCCCTATCTGGAACATCAACGATTTGATCTACGATAGCTCTGTAGCTGACATCATTGCGAAGCTCGTGCAAAATGGTGCAGAAGTATTCTGAATTCAACGCCCAGCCGGACAGTTTCAAATCATCATTCATTCTCGGTATATCCCAACCCTTGATGAAACCATGGATTCGGTCTACCAATGCACTTTCTTGAAATAGTGAGGGCAGCTCGGAGAACATATTCTGCCACTCATCCATATTATTCTGTGCGATGTTACCCAGGAAGATGATGCCCGCATCAGATTTCCCCTCGTAACCGCCAATGTTAAACTGTCCATACTCCATATATCCCTGCATAATGGATCGCATTTCATTTACATCGCCGAACTGTACCAACTTTACCTCATCGATTGCAATAAAGTCATGTCCGGTGACAAAGCCAGGAGTCTTCCGAGCGGTATCATAAAACATTTTTGCCCGAGTTACCTTTCCGCCATCTGTTAAAAGACCATATTTACTCACATGACCAAATACATAGGACTTACCAGTTCCTTTCGGAGCCAGCTCAATTAGATTAAGACGCTTTTCTACAAAAGGCAGAATGCGAGTTAGCATCGAAAGTTTTTGTTCTTCACTTTCGTATCCACCGGCATTGTAGTCAATTGCCCCCAACAGTACATCTATCCATTCGGAAGTTGTAAATTCATTTCGCACATCCTTATAGTAATCAAGATCGATGGTATAAGGGCAGAAATTTGTAAACCCCGTAAGACGAATTTTCCCTGGAATTTTAGGCTTCACAGTGTCATCAGGAGGACGATAGCCAAGTTCGACTACACCCCAAACCTCCTGTCCGCTGACCAGTTCTCCACGGTATTGGTCCCATACGGACACATCAATCATGGTTTCCTTGTTTGTTAACCCAAAGTCAGGCAACGAAAATGTTATTTCTCCTGTTTTGATGCTAATATCCACAGAAATTTTCGTGAGAATTTTGACACGCTCATTGTCGTTAATGATTCTATCTTTAATCCTGATCCATTCTTCTTTATTTGGAAGATAGGTGTGGATGAAATCCGTGAGCTCGTCTATATCCAGATTCCCTTCATCATCTGCAAACTTTTTAAGCAGCCAGTCTCTCAAAAACGATGGCAAACCCAACGCAGAAAAGAAGTTGCTTTTCTTCAAATCCTTGTAGACAACCATTTCATCGAAACAATCTCTAAGTTTTTCTGTCACGAGTATCCCTCCTTACAGAATGTTCTTTTCGCTGCCGCTTTCCTTCTTTACTTTTAGAGGCAGGGCAGTGGCCACAGGCATTCCACCAGCAAGTACATCTACGCTGTATGTTTTGGCACGGCGGATTTCGGTCATCTCTTCTACAACATAGAAATTATCATCAATTGGCTTTGCTTCATAGACATGACCATCTATTACAACACTGACATCTACTAACTTTTCAGTAGAGAATACTTTAATTGCAGCTCTCTTGCGGAAGCTGACAGTGATTTCGGGGATACCAATAAACAGCGCCGTAGAATCAATCGGCATTATTTTCACTTCAATAGCGGTGTTAAGATACGAAATCTCAATAATTGGAACAGCAATTTCCTCCAATGTTGCTCCACCATGAGCCTCAACATTGGCTTTCCGGCTTCCTTTGAAGCGGTCATAATTAGCAAGTGCCCAGAAATCTTCCGCATCAGTAGCACTAGCTGGTCTTTCATCAACCTCGCTTTTAGGGCAGCATCTTCCAGAGTGCTTTCCGTTTGATTCCATTTCCCACAGATTTTCAGTCTCATGAATGACTGCAAGTCTACTGGAACCATGGTCTGCAATTAAGATGGCCTTTTGGTAGTCTCCGTTTGTGAGGTTTGTTTTGATTTTCTTTAGAAGTTCATCAATCAGCTCCAGTTCACGAATCAAATGAATGGGGAGCTTTCTATCCTCACGACTATAATCATATCCTTCTTCACCGTGATGCTTGATTTTATCTATTTTATCAACAGTAATAATCGGGAACTGTTCTGTGGATAACACATCCCAAAATTCTTTATTCCGGCTCGTAATGGAGGGAAGTTCACATCTGCACACTGTAACTTTCGCCATCAATTCAAGGGTGTGACATCTGGACAGAATGTAACCAAGATATTCAACACCCATTGCATCAGTGAAATAGGTCTGAGCATTTGTTACATCAATTCCTTCAATTACAGAACTCCGGGGCTGAAGAATGATATTATAATCTCTATCGACTGCCTGCTTTTCAACGACCTCCATAAAGTTCGGAAAAATCTTGTTGACAACCTTTTGATATTTATACTCTTGGAAATAGTTATCAAGCAATTCGTTTTTGAAACGGTATGGTGTCAGGTAAGCTCGAAGGTCAGGATAGACGTGCCCCAATATACTAAAAAGTTCAGCTCTTTCAAAGTCTTCACTGTACCTATCCAGCAACTTGAAAATAAGCTCTTTTTCCTGAATGGTATTGTCTGTTAGATAGTAGAGCGCATACTTTCCCTTGCTTTGGACAATCTTACAGAAATTATTAACTTCATCGAGTGGGTTGCCAATGGCATTCAAATGTGCTTTTCTGCGATCGTATATGGACGCAAATATACTATCTGTTGGCTCGACTTCTAAAATAGTGCGATACAAATTGTGTACGAGCCCCACAGGGGAAGAAGCTGCCTCTACTACCTTGTTTAAGTACGAATCGTTGCCCGCATGGAACAGTTTAAGCCCAATAAAGTACAACCAAAGCCACTTTTTGTCTGCACTCTTCTGCTGGTAGGTGGAGATAACAATATCCAGATTGTAAATACTCCCTATTTTTGCAGAAATGAGTTGTTGCCACGAAGGGTGTACTTGAAATTCTGTCAGGGCATACTGCCACTCTTCTTTGCTGCCATAACCTTCTGCCAATCCAGCTGTCATTCCATCCAGGTGGCACAAAACCTCATAAGGATTCTTCAGGTCTGAGATTGTATAGAGAGAAAATGGATAACTGTCTTTGCTTTTGTGGGTTTCGATGTATAGCACTTCTGCAGTAGTTGATTCCACTGCCTTTGCTATGCCTCGAAGCCCTTTTACCGTTGCACTTTTATCCGTAAGTTTGATGCCTTCTTCAGTAAAAACAAGTCTTGGCCGAACAGATTTTTCGCCACCCAAAATACAAACTTTTCCGTCAAGACGCCGGTCATTATTGATAAGGATACGCAGGTATTCAGCGCACTGAAAAGTGAGAATAACCGCATGACCTGCAATACTCATGGATAGAAGTTCTTTTAATTCTTGCACCAATGCCTTTTCGCCTTTCAACATGAAGAAACTCGAAACTTCACTGATGAAAAAACTGTTGTTTTCATTGGCAAGACGCTCAAGAATATTTGAGATTATAGGAAATTCGTCTGCTTTACAAAACTCCGTGTCGGAAGCACACAAAAAGACATTCTGTGGCAATTTGTAATGGAGTATGATAGCGTCCAAATCCACCTTGTTTTGAACATCGACAATAAGAGGTTCGACATTATCCTTCTTCAGATAACGGTCAATTTTTTTAATGACTTCCTGAATGGTCATTTTGCACCTCCTTAATTCCCTTTGATGATCTCCATGCCAACAACCATGTTATCCCGAATGAGGTCCTTTAGATACTTCTTCACATCAGCAATATCCATTTCATCAATCTTGGCAAGGGCACGGTCACAACCGCCCTGATTGTATTTTGCTTCCGCCATCTGACGAAGCTTCTTTTCAATCTCAGGAAGGCCAAACCAATCAAACGGCTCTGCTGTGATGTGAGAGTCAAGATAATCTTTCACTTCCTGAATATCCGTCAGCATGACAGAATAACTTCCAATAATGCTGCCCTGGAACGCTTTATCCAAAGCTGCGGCATCATCCAGCAAATCAAAGAATTTTGCAGAATCAAAGTACTCCATTGCACGGTCAATTGACTGCTCATCAGCCTTTGGACGATTGACAGCGCCGAATGCGGCTTTTGCTTTCGCTACCTCGCTGTCTGGAACAAGACACAAAATGGGCATCTTATGTTTTTTCGACCAATCCCGGGGAGACTCTGTTCGGGTTTTCTCTCTCCACAGCTTCTTTAACTGCGTATTCTTCTGTCCCTCTTTGTAGGCGGCAACTTTGGCCTCGACCTGGTTCAAATAGTCCGCTTTTTCGTAGGTGAACGAGCCGGCAGGCATTGTGGCAAATACTTCCTTAATTTCATCGTCCGACAGATCATCAAGATAGTATCCGCATACACGCTTAAACAAATCAACCTGGTTATTATAGAAATTGCGGAATGTGCTTTCATTAGTCTGAACGAGTTCCAAGAAGGTTTGCTTCTGGGAATCCAACAGAGTCCCGGCTTTTTTCAGGGTATAGAGCATCCCAAGGAATGACCCCAACTCATCGAGATAGTTTTTTGCAGCCGCATAGGAGATGCGAATATATCCACACTTGTCACACCATTCCCGTATGGTCGCATCATAAGAGATGCTTTTAGAGATAATCTTATTGCTTTCTACAATAATTTGATACTCCAGAATAACCTCACGGATTTTCTGTTGTGCGGTTTCGACATTCCACACCCAGTTTGCTGCATCTGCATCAAACTTTTTGCGAAGGACATTGATGTATTGACCTCCATCGCCGACCGTTTGAGCAAGGGAGACAAGAGTACCATTTTCAAAAATTTCAAGGTAGGCAGCCATGCCTTGGGTACACTTCTCTTTGGTCAAAATGCTTTGCAAATCATTTGCAGCATTTCCATTGGTGAGGGCAAGATTTCCGATTGCCGTGGCAATATCGCTGTCCGTCGTCCCGGCTCCCATGTTATTACTGTTGGCAATCCCGCAGAAAGAATCGATGATTTCAGACAGCACAGCGGTTTCTGTTTGAAGCGTCTCTTTCTCAAGAATGTACTTCAAGGTCCAAATCGGGAACGAGAACTCCTTCATCTTACTGCGGATGCGTTCTCTTGTGTTCGGAACAGAGGTACACATATTGAGCGGAATACCAAATGCTACAGAAGTAATTTCATTGAAAGCCTTCTCTGCCGGGGTAATCGCAACAATATACTTGTCCTTGTAACGAGGATTTGGTGTAATTTCGAGACGAATGACCTCATCAATCATTTCCTTGAGCTTGTTGACATTCAAAACATCGTTGGTAAGTGTATCGCTCCAGCTATATGTTCCGGAAGCGTACTCTTTAAGTACAAAGCCCAAAATAAATGCAGACAGATTACATGGCATAAAACCGTAGGGTGCAGCCTTCAAAACATCATAAATTTTCTTAATTGATACACGGCCACCGCCGTTTTGGAAGCCATCATTTATGATTCCATCAACGCACAACTTGATTTTGGAAATCAAAAGATGAGGGTTGGAAATCCAGTATTCAGGCACCTTCCATGCACCATCAAGAGCGATTTCCAACTTTGTGGTAGGATTGCCAGACTGGAAAGTTCCGGCAGTTTTCTCGTTGAAAGCACACTCAACACCTTGCTTCAGGTTGCTTGGTGTATACATATTGGCGATTACATTGTAAGAACCCTCAAGACAGGACACAAATTTTTTCTTGTTGATTTCTGCGAGAAGCCCATACAGAGCGTCAAGCGTAGTGGCCCGCTCACCATCCGGCTTATCGGCGGTGTGAACCATAAACTCACCAGCAACAATGCGGGTTTTCCATTTTTTCAAAGAATCCTTCGCATTGTTGGCGTATTGAGTTGCCAATGTATTATCCTTGCCCTGCTGGGACATAGACAGTGCCATATCGTGACGGTAAACGCCATAGCCATCCGCTCCGAACGGGGTTCGGCTGGCATCAATGAAAATCATGTTGTAGGTTCCAGTAGAAAGGGCATCATGGATTTTCTTACCCAGGACAACGCTTTCGGCATCATCTTTTGCAAAACACACTACGGCAACAATTTTGTTTTCATACTTTTCTTCCGTGTTGCGAAGTTGCTTGATCGTAGAATCGAAGTCGGAAGCAGAAACAAAGCGCAGCTCATAGCGAAGCTTCAGGGCACCTCCAAGGGTAATAGCGTCAACGATTCGAGTCCTATCAGCGAGTTCCTCCGTAATAAAAGCAGAAGTGCTTTTTTGGTCAATTTGCTTTTCAAAAGGCGTTACATCAATTTCATCCTCATGGTTGTAGGCTGCATACTGCGATTTTCCACCGCCGAGGGACTTGGAGAACAGCACTTTCTCTCGAACAAGCTGCTCAGCACATCTCGCTGCAGAGCCTTCCATATCGGTCCCTTCAAACGCATTGTCGAGATTTTTTTCATTGGGAATAAACAGTTCAACAGAGTCGCCGGCGTATTGGGAAATTGCCTGCAACAGAAGAACCGTTTTCAAAACTCGTTTTTGGTCAGAATCAAGTCGCTGATTTCCGGCACGGTTATAGTAGTCGAGAATGGAGCGAATATCATGTGCCAGATATTCCTTGCCTTTGTCATAGAAGAATTCCCAAAGCATATCAACAGAGAGTAGCGGGTTATCATCCTCCGGCCCGAAATTGTCAATAAACCATTGGAAGCCCTTGATTTCATCGCCACGGTCATTCTTGATAAAGTCAAACATACTGCGCTGGTTGGAATCAAACGCAGAGGAAATATGTTTCAAGAGCAGGGCAGCATAGGGGTGTATCGGGAGGATATCCACCATCTCTTTGTCGGTAATGCGGGCTACCGACTTCACCAGCTTGCGGGATTCCTGTGTTCTGGCGGTAAGGTCTCCGAGAGCAAGCTCCCAATCTTCGAGTACGGCTTCATCCGGGTTTTTCTCCATAGCTGCGCCCATGAGCTGGAATGCGATATTTTCGGGCAGACTGATTAAGCTATGCGGACTAACAAAGCGTCCGTTCAGCTTAATGAAATCTTGGTCACGCTCATGGAACAAACCTTGGGTAACATGGGTAACCAGTAGGAAATAGAAAGGATCGGTTTCGCTGATTTCGCAAAGCTCCTGGAATCCGGTGAGATTGCGAGCATTGTTGTAAAAGTATTCAGTAAACTCATCCCACATAAAGACAATAGCTTTCAAGCTGTTTGCCTGAATCACTTCACGAATCCAGTTGCTCAAATCGGTTACACTCAACGAGAGAGCTTTTACCTGACGCTCATCGGCCACCTTAAAGATATTGTCCATAACCTTTGCCAGCGCATCGCCAGAAAATGTGCGCAACTTTTCAATTACGGTATCGGCGTCATCTCCACCAAACAGGTTAGAGTATGTACCCGTAATCAAGCCATTAAAATAATTTTTGTTGTCCTTGTCAGAAAGCCAAGCGATAGTGGCCTCTTTTAGCGCGTTCCCACCCTTGTTTTCAATTCCGGCATCGACAAGTGCCTTTTCTATACTCTCCTGGACAGCAAAAACAAGGTTGTGGTCGCTGCGAATAGTGGCAGAGCCGTAGCGATGCACGGTTAAAATGCGACCACTGGATTTCACAGCCTGGAAGCGGTTGCATAGATCATTATCCAACTTGTGCCTTTGGAAGTATTCACGAGTTTCTTCCTCACTGGAGTCCAGTAACTTCTTGAGAGTATGGACAGCGTGAGATTTGCCTGTACCGTAGGCTCCCTCCACCCACAGGCAGAGTTTCTGCTTACGCTCAAGGACACTGATTGTATTCTTCAGAAGTTTCACAAAGGTCTCGTGGGGGAAGAATTTTTTCCACACTTCTGGATTCTTCGTAATGACCGCTTCATTTACGGCAGGAAAATAATCTGGGTCAATATCGAAATAATGACGGTATTTTTCCAACATCGGCATTGCTTCTTCCTCCTTAGAACAGACTCAGCACATCCTGGGATGTCTTTTCGCTGTTGAGTGTGATGTTATCCAGATCAAGTGTAAAGCTGGCATTGATAAAGTCTGGATAGTTGATAGTCAGGCCGTTAAGAATCTTTTCCATCTGATTGCGATCCAGCCCAAAAATCTCAGTAGGGCTGATACCGTCACTATCAATATCGTGATTCAAGAGCCGGGACAGGGTAAATTGGTAATAATCGCCACAAGCCTCGGCAAATTTGTATAAGCTGTAAAGGATGACAAGCGGATTCGGATTTTGCCAGGGCATTCTCATGATAGAAATCATGCTTTTTTTAATTTCTCCGTTTTTGTTTTCCTTGGATTCGATTTCAGGGATACCAAAACCAATTTCTTTGAATGCTCCGTTTGTATCCAATATTGTTTTGAAGCCATTCCAGAATTCTCCTCTGGCCTTTTTACCGCCATCTTTCTTGCTGCTATCTTCTCCCATATCAAGCAGCAGATTCGATTCAATGTATCTGTGGGAAAAAGGAATGTTTCGGATATACCATCCAAAAGCGGGAGTATAAGCAAGATTGCACAGAATAAGCGCCCATGTATATGCCGCTTCCATATCTTGGTTCTGAATAAACATTCCAAAAGCAGTCAATTTTTTGCTGGCAGTCATACCCGCATCGTTCATCATGCCAAACATAACATCTGTTTTGCGATTTCCGGGTTCAAATGACTGGTCTTTCAAAAATTCCTTAATCCACATTGCATCGACGCCAACGCTCAAATAGCGATTGATTCCTTTTAACGACTTCATAGCTTTACTTCCTTTCACTGAATTATAATAAAGGCAACCACTTAAGATTTTCAAGCAAGCACGACAGCGTACACAGGTGTCTAAAATGGTTAGTTCTCCGTCCTTCATTTGAATATTCCTGCTTGGGCACTCTGCAACACAAGTCATGCATTGGATACAATACTGTGTTTTCGCAAGGATACTTTTGAAGTAATAAACAAACTCTATCGAGTTCTTTGATCTTCCTGATGTCTCGATTTCAAAGATAGTTTTATCGCCATTGGTATGCAAAACGCACTTCCGAACAACGCCATCGTATTCAAGATGATATTCGCTTTCGGAACACTCATGGATGTCTCCTAAAGTCTTATACCATATTTTCCATTCAGGTCTGAGGTTTTTAGCGGTAAACTTTAAAAGGCCTTTTTCTTCATCAAATTCAAACAACTCTTCCTGAGAAAATTTAAGTTCTCTACCACTTAACCGAGTTTTCCATCCGCCACTTTCAAGAAAACGAGCTGCATTATCTCCGGATAAGTCTTTTTGACTGTTTTCAATAATCTTATTGCAAAAGAAATCAACCGTCTCTGGGAAGCATTGCTTCTTAATGTACTCATGCTTTTCGGATGAATTCGGACACATGATGCATCCGACACGATTGAAACCATATTTATAGGCCGTATTCAATGGCAGTTCTTGCGAATAGATATAGAGAAATACTTCTGCGGACGACCATTCAAGCAGAGGATGAAAACTATGCTGTCCTGGCATTTTCTTTCCTAAGCTTAATTCATCATATTCTGCACGGGATGCACTCTCGTCTCCACGAACACCAGTTATCATCATGGAATGAATCCGGTTGATATTATGAATTTCGCACAGTTTATTTATGACTGGAGCAGTCTTATGCACAGTGCAGCACCATCTTAAACGGCGGGCTGGCGGGCCGAATAAATCCCACGAATCCGAAGCCGACATAGTGGCCTTGGCAGTGAAGAAAGCGATGTCTCGCTCTTGGCAGAAGCTCTCAATTTGAGTAACAAGGCTTTTAGTTGTGGGAAACTCCATATCGGTGTCGCCAAAGAGAACTTCAAACTTATTGTGCGGCAAAGCCCGCTGCACCAGATCGAGGGCTACTACACTATCCTTACCACCACTGAACGCCACATAGAAGACATCGACTCGATCCATGTAGTCTACATAAGTGTTGTATATTTTTTTAATTGTTTCTGCGGCCAGTTTCTCCAACAGATCCCGGTTCTTTTCAACCATTGCAGGGATGTCAACAAAGCGGAGAGGTTGTCCATTTGGTTCTGGGTCATCCAAAATGACGATTTCGGGTGCCGTGTAAAGACTCCCGCCTTTTGTCTTGGCAACCTGCCGGCCCCGGTAGAAATAATTGTTGGCCTCCGCCCACATATATGGGTAAGAGTCATTCTTTGCATAATTCCAATACCGGTCAAATCCCAGAATATCCAGTTCTTTATAATACACCGGACGGGGTTCCTTGCTAAAGGAAAGTGGGGAACTGTTTAGCAGCAATCCACCCGTCTCGGCATCCCAAGTGTATGAGTACATATTAGTCGGTGTCCTTCCTTTGCCTTTGTGCGTTCGCCTTGATAATAAGCGATTCTATTTCTGAGTATCTACGGCGGGCAAGATACCCTTTATCACTCAAAAACTGAAGCACGGGGGCTTTTTTCATCTCTATTTGATTGTTTGCCAATAAGTCAACGATTAAGTCATCGAAGCTGTCAATGCCTGCAGAACGCTTGACGATTGCGCCAGCACATTCGGTCCCATTAAAGCTGCTGTGCAGAAGCATATATTTTTGACTGTAGCTCGCCACATAATGCTCTAACAAAAAGATGTTCCAAGGGAATCCGGCATAGGGGAATGCGCCGAAGTTCGTCGCTTCCAGCAGAGAAATATACTTTCCCATGCAGATACGATCCAAAGCCTCATCCATTGCTCCAACGGGAAAATGAGCGGCAGTTTTTGTTACAAACTGATCTCGGCTGATTCGCAGGCTATTTTCGTAAATCGCCTCAAAATATATGGGAGTTGCGAGGTTACTTGCCAAACTCTGAAGCTCGGACAGCGTGAAAGTATCATGACTTCTCGCATATTTTGCAAACACATCTGCCATTGAAAGTTCCTGCCCTGAGCGGCTGATAATATTTCCCTTAAAGGAAAATTTATCGCCTAATTTTGCCTTTAGCGCATCCCGGAATCCATACACAGAGAGGGTGTGATTCTCCTCTATAATATAGGGGTATTTCACACGGATTGCGTCATAGAGCTCATTTCCGCCAATAAATTCCTTCTCGTCAATGGTTCTCTGGATAATTTGGGCAATTCCGTCCAGTTCTTCATCGGACAAATGGACAATACTTTCGTGAAAGTATTCGCTGTGGCCGTTGTTAACGAATTCAACATTGCTGGCAAGAATAAACTTTATTTTACTTTGCGGGAGATGAGGCAGAGCAGTGAAAAGCTCATCATAGGTCACTGGTTTGCCATAATCTTGCAAGCAAGAACGAACTTCAGGTAACGGGTCCATACTGACATTTGGCGTCTTTGATATAAAACTCCTATTGATAAAGAATCTACCGTTTCCTATAAAAGTCAGGTACGACTTCAGCATATCGGCATCGTGGATATGGTAGTCCAAGAAAGCATCGGAAAATTGGGAAAAAATCGCTTGATAGTAGATAGCGACTTTACCGTCCGCAAAAGCGGACTCGATGTAATTTAGCAATTCGTCCTTTAGTTCTTCGCTCAGCATGACATCCGGGAGAAATGCTTTTCCCTCGTAAATAATGCAGAGCTGCTTGATTTTTTTGCTAATGTCATCATCAGGATCAGTTAGCTCTCTATCATGGGTTGCCGTGTAATATCTCTTGAATTTGCGTATCTCAAGTGGCGAATCCATGCGGAATCCCTTTTTAAAGTATTGCCTAAGGACCTCCTCATAGCCTTCATCTCTGTAGGTTTCTGCCGGTTCCGAATCGTCCTTTGTAGGTGCAGTCCAAATCAGGTCCGAGCCAATAAATCCGAGAAATTTCTGTATAGCTGCACGGAAACGGTTGTGCTGCCTTGCATTATAGGAAAGAAAATCCGCATTGCTTAAGAGCAACTGAATTGTCTCCTGCGCCGTTTGTTTGTCCGTTGCGTAAAGCTGCCAGGAGGCCAGCTGGTGTTCTTGGGCAAATGCTTCACAATTGTTTATCGCAGAAGCATAACTCCGGCAGGTGGCATCAGCCATATTCAGTGTTTCAGATAGATAGCGAGAGAAGCTTCTGCTATTTATCTCACAAATCGCAGCCTTTTCAAACGACTTTCTTTGATTGACTTGTTCAAAAGTTTCCTTCTCTTTTTTTCTATATGTGATAACAATATTTTCGTAGTCTACACTACACAAGTCCAAGACATAGCGAATTTTTGCCGCAATATCGTTTGCACTCAAATTGGTTTCCAGCATATATGCGGTTCCCG
Organism: Harryflintia acetispora; assembly: GCA_004340125.1. Classification (GTDB taxonomy): domain Bacteria; phylum Bacillota; class Clostridia; order Oscillospirales; family Ruminococcaceae; genus Harryflintia; species Harryflintia acetispora. The sequence continues at coordinate 226,896 of SLUK01000001.1, forward strand.
GTATAGGTTTAGGAGCAATCATAAAACTGTAATTATCATCACTCGCAAGCTCGATTCGGCCAGATTTTTGCGCAAAAGACATTCCTGGCTTGAATATGTGCGGATAATCTTCCATCACAGAAGCCATCACAGTAACATAGAGAGCTGTCCACGAATCACCACACGCTTTTCTCTCACCAAAGTAACTGAACCGCTCTGGCTTAGTGTATGCCAAGTCAAAGTCCGCATAAAAATCAATTTCAAAAGTTGTATCCTGACTATGTGAACTCTCCGTATTGGAGGTATCTGATTCGATTGCAGGAGTGTTTTCTGAAAAGATGTAGGAATCTCCAATATTTGATGCCCAGCTCACATTATCGAGAATCTCCTCAACAACAGCGGGACGAACAGTATGGTTAATGGCCTCACATATCTCTCGAATTGTGACTTTCTGACTTTCGTGAGAAGCTTTCAGTACATTATAAATTTGATTATATACAGCAGGGTGTTTTTGCAACAGCCTTTCGTCTTGCTCGGTTTTTGTGTATGCAGTAGTAGGTGATTCTGCCTCGGCCATCTCTATATCGGACGGGCTTTGATTCGACATTTCATGATCGATGGTGCTACGATCTTCAACGGCCTTTCCATCAGTAATGCGAGCGTAAAGGCCTTCTTTTATGTAGTTATAGTAATACCGACCCGCATCAACAATCTTATTTATTTGCCGTCTACGGGTTATTCTGAAGATTTTGTTCTGTTCAATGGTGCGTTGCACTTTTTTTATGGTTTCAAAATCTGTTGTCTCGAACAGTGGATTCTGTAGGACTTTTATTCTCAGACAAAAAGTTTCTATTTCAGAATAACATCTATAAAGCTCCGAAAGCTGTGCAGGAGACACTCGTTCAGCAAGATACCGCATGAAGTCGTCTTCAACGATTTTTCTATTGCTTATCATTGCCCTTGCCTCCTTCAGTAATTTTTGGTACTCATCATAGGATTCGTGATACAAACCTGCAACATCTGCAAAAAGTTTGGTGGCTGGTTTGAAAACTGTGCGACCGAGATACGCTGACTCCATGCTTTTCATTTGAAATGAAATACCATTTGTATTGCGATACACTTCATCAACTTCCATACCTCGATGAAGTGCCATTGCCCTCAAGTCACGAGATACTGCCTTAATTGCGTCCGAACGTGTGAGTTCGCCTTTCATAGAGGCAAGAAGCCCTTCTAATAGGATGACTGCTTCATATTTATCCCAGGACGGTTGCCTCTCTACCATACATAACTACTCCCTTGAAGATGTTCGAATTTCTTAATTGCATTGCTTTATTTTGGTTCTTTTACATATTCCATAATATCGCCAAAATCACAATCGAGGGTCTCACATATACGACCTAAAATAGCGAGATTTACCGCTTCATTTCGCCTTAACTTTGTCATCGTATTCGGCGCAATATCTGCGGCCTTTCTCAAATCTGCTTTGCTCATTTTCTTGTCTACAAGCAATTTCCACATACGGTTATAAGATAGAGCCATGCATTCTCTCCTTTTTTCAAGCAGCAAATGTATTTTGTAAGGCATTTCTCAAAAATGTATAATACGACACTTTAACTTATATTTTACTACTAGTATCTGGCTATTTTCAAGAGAATTTCGCAACTTTATGCGAAATTGGAGTGACTGTTTGAGATAAGTCGTAAAATTGTTGAGCACTTTTCCATATAGGAATGCTCCTTGATACTCCTGCGATTATTTCTTTGTTTATGCGGCGCATTCGCTGCGTCAGCCCATAATTCCAATTTTCTTTCCGTTCTCATACATATCCTTATCGTATTCTACCTAGTTGGGGAATCGGCTTTCTATCTAGCCGAAGCCTGATACATAGACCACACCCGTTGAATTACTGCTGCTGGTCTCTATCTGCGGTGGCAGCTCCGGCATTGGTTTAGCCTGGTTTTCTGCTGTAGGCTATGGAGCAGGAAGCTGCCTCATTAACTCCCTCCAAACACGCTTAACCATCGTTCCATTTACCACTTCTTCTATCGCTGTTGTCTGTGGCACCGTTCTGGCAGCCCTGGAAGCGTCGCCCGGGGTGCAGCCACCGTGTGTTGGACTTGGTGCGGATACTTCTTGCCCACCGGGGATTTGAGGTGACATAGCGGCCCCACAGGAAGAAACTGGCGGTAATCGCTGCGGTTATGGCAATTCGTTTTTCATTTCGGTTCTTCCTCAGATATCAAACGAACGCCCAATCTCCTGGCTTTATAGGAGGCTGACCTCCCATTTTCATCATGATGTATCTCGTTGGAAAGTTTGCACGCCAATTCAAACCCAGCTATAAAACTATCCAGGGAGGTTTCCGTTTTGATATAATCTTGAGCATCAATGATCCTCAGTACCAGTTTGCGCTCCGGTTTTTCCAGAGCGGTGATCAACGCTTTGTGGCACGCCTTCACTTCTTCTTCCTGTTCGACAAACTCCGGACGGATATAAAAGCAATCATACAGCGTCCGAAGCAGTTTCTTTTCCATGGCCATTGCCTCTTTGTGACCCAAACATATACCACACTTTCTGCAAAATAGCTATCAGAATTTCAGAAGTCCATCCAGCAGATCTGCCGCCTGCTGCAGCTCTTTCTCCGTTGCCTTGCCAGACTCATCCATCCTTTTGGATGTTTCGTGGGTCAGATAATCTTCATAGTTCTGCCGGGTCATCGCTGCTCTGAAATGGCCCAGCATCTGCGCTACTTCTTCCACTCCCACTCCATTCTGCAATGAAAGGACTGCACAGGTATGCCGGAGGTCCTCAAACCGGATATGGTCCAGCCCTGCTTCCCGGATAATCTCACTGTGGAACCGACGCACCATCTGGGGTGAGTAGGGTTTCTGGGTCGCCGGATGCATAAACATCAGCGGGCTGCTGGGGTGCCTGGCATGTTCTTCAAGCAAAAGCTTCACCACTTCCGGGGTCAGGCTGATGGATCTGGTTCCGCCTTTATACTCCACCAGTTCCCGCCGTTCCATTGAGCGGCCCTCGGAAATAGTCAGCGTTCGTTTCTTAACATTAAGGTCACTCCATTTCAGGGCAATCAGCTCTCTCTGCCGCAGCCCTGCTGTCAGCGCCAGCAGGAACATGGGGAGATGGCCGAACCGCTCCGCCGCGTCCAGATAGTCCTCCACTTCTGAGGGCGTCAGCACATTGGCGCTGACCTTCCTGGGTTTCGGATAGCGGAATGCTCGGGCGGGATTGTCCGTTATCAGGCCATCCCGCATCGCCTGATCCAGACACTGCTGGAGCAGGCGGTGGATATGCCGCATGGTGTGTTCGCCCAGTCCTGGGTATTCGGGACTCTCCGGGCGGTGACCGCCAAAGTGTTTTCGCTCCTCCAGAAAATCTCCCACCTGTTTTGTAGTTAATTTCTCCAGTGGTATATCCCCCAAGCCGGGGAGAATGTGGTTTTTGAAGAGATAACCATGAGCTGCGTATGTGGTCGGCCTGCTCTGGTTTTTGTCGTAGACCTCCTGCCAGTGAACGATGTACTCTTTCAGCGTCATATCCCCACCTCCATACACTGGCGTTGCAGGTTCCGGAAGGCCACCCACGGCAGGCCGGCCTGTTTCAGTATCCGCTTGTGCAGGTAGTAAAACTCGTAGAGCTGATACGGCGCTCCGGTCTTGGGGTTGAGAAACACATAGCAGTCGGTTTTCGGTATCCGTTCCAGAAGATGCTCCGCCTTGCCGTTTAGCGTCAGCAACCGCTGACCCTTGAGGATGTACCGGCAGCGGATATGAAAATCAGCCCACGACAAGGTGATGAGTTCACATTGCCGCAGGCCGCTGGAAAGTCCAGTGTAGATGAGCGGGAGTACGCCAAACTGTTCCGCCGCGTTCAGGTACCGCTGAAGCTGCCCCAGACGCAAAGGGACCGTTTTATATTCTTCTGTCTTCGGTTCTTTGCAAAGCCGCACCGGATTGCAGGGAATAAGCTGGTCACGGGCCGCGTCGTCCATGCAGCGCCGCAGGAGCAGATGGACGCACCAGACGCTTCTGGTGCTCAGTCCCTGGCTCCGCAGGCTGTCATAGAAGCTGGCGACGGTGTTTTCAGTCAGTTCTTCCAGTGGGATACTCCCGATTCCGGGGAGGATGTGGCGGTAGATCAGGTTGCGGTATCCGCCCACGGTGCTGCCGTTCCATCTGCTTTGATTCACACGAAACCAGCGGTCACACCACTGGCCTACGGTGTAGCTGTTTCCTTTCTGCATATCGTTGCCTCCTTTCGGCAACCGAACAATACCACAGAACGAGGGAAATAGCTACTGGAAAGAACGGAATTCTTTTGGAGTGGAAGCCTTAACTACATTCTAACGATGCTGAACTGCTGATATCATTTGTTGCAATTTGCCTTTTTTGATAGCAGATGATAAAATGTCTAACAAAAGGAGGTGCTGATATGCTCGGGCGAAAAGTGAACCACAAGGTTTTTGGATGTGGAACAATTACTGAACTCACAAGTGCGTATCTCACCGTCAATTTTGGGGATAGCGAAAAGAAATTTGTCTACCCGGATGCATTTGAAAAATACCTGACGAGTACAGATCCGGAACTTATGGAACAGGTTGATAAAGATATCCAATCCAAAAAATCTGCCCACTCAAATTCTGTTCTGTCTGCCAATCACCTATCTGCAACACCAACACAGCCGCAGATGCGGTCACAGAAGCATGCCAAAAAAGTAGAACGCTCTAATATAGCGTTCAAATGCAATTACTGTGATGGAGGGAAAGAGCAGAATCATATAGGATTCCAAGGCGTTTGTTCTGATTCTATATTAAGATTCAATATTGAGAAAGCCCGCCATGTTTGGTGTTCTTCCGAAGACTCTCCTTGTCGTTGGTACTTAGATGGGGAAATTACCAGAAAAGAATTGGAATCTATGATGAGTGGCGGCCATGGCCTGGATTCTGTCTGCTATGAGAGTCATATGCTGCGAGACTGGATGGCAAGCGCTGGGGTTGTCCAGACTGGGACCGACAAAGGAAAACCAATGCGTCTCTTGAAAGTACAGAAAAACAGTCTCGCGGTTTTGACCACACGAGAACCTAATGCCGCTTCAGACGAATCGCGGTTTGTTTTTGCAGTATTCCTCGTTGATGAGAGTTATGAAGGTGATAACCGAGATGTAGGTTATGTAACGACAAATTCTGAATGGAAAATTGAACTTGTTCCAGCAGAAGCTCATAAAATACTTTTTTGGAACTATTACATCAACCGAAACGCTCCACAAAAAATAGTCTTCGGGTCTGGGCTTCATCGGTACTTAACTGACGAGCAGGCTGCGCAAATCTTACGGGACATCGTTACTGTCAAGAGCAATCCAAAGGAAAAGGAATTTGCCCAGCGATTTTTCGAGCACTTCTGTAAAATCAATGGCATCGATGCAAATGATGTTCCGCCTCCTAATGGTGCTCTGGTGAATAACAATTAATTTTCGAAAGTCTCATACGACTGAGATAGTGAACAAAAGATGTTATAAGAGCTTTATTCTTTGTTTATGCGGTGCAATTCCTGCGCCGCTCCTCTGAGGTGATTGGTCTGTCATCTCCCCCTCAAACCGGACGGAACATCTTTTAATACACAGAATCCCATCCCACACAAATCCCAAAAGGCGAGATTTTTCCTTGAAACAACCAGGGCAAAAGAGTGCCAAAGAGGAAGGGCCGGAGCAGCGGAAAGGGCCAAAGAGAGCTGTAAATGGCTCCCTGAAGGTTCAGACACACGTTTGGGAGCACGATGCCGCAGGTTCAAATCCTGTCACTCGGACCATTGAAAAGGCCGTCGACTTTTGTCGACGGCTTTTTGCTATGCCTGTATCCATGCGGGTTTGTAGACCGTCAAAGATTGGAAAGTCCTATAATTACACTCAAAAGCTAAATTGAGTGACAGGACTTACTGACAATGATATAATTAGTACATCTAAAAATGCAAGGCTCATTTAGAAGAGAGGTAACTGACAATGTGCATTTACTATGGAGATATGCCTGACTTAACGTACATAAAGCGAGAGCACATTTTCCCGGCAGGTTTGGGCGGTAAAATGATGCTTCCTCAAGGATGTGTTTCTGATCAGGCAAATGAACTTTTTTCTCAATGGGAATTGGACTTAATGCGATGCTCCACAATTTCTATAATAAGAGCGATGGAGGGCCCCGGGAAAAGGGGGAGTTCAAGCCCTTCGAAAGCATCAACAAGTGAAATTTGTATATATGAATCGGATGATAAAACTTTTGAGCTAGGGTACATAAAAGCGGGGAAGCCATATTCTATACCGCAGATAAGAATCAGTACAAATATGGCGGAAACTGAGTTCCATTTTATAACACCCAGGTGTGAAAATGAGCCAGAGGAGATTTTAACTTCGTTCAAAAATGCTTTGTCAAAATTCTCTGGTAAATTTGTTTCTATCCGTGCATCTGAACTTGGAGTTTCTTCGATAATCGTCGGTACTTGGAGTGGCAAATTTTACGTTGCGTTTTCCGAATCGCCTCCAACAGTTCAATTTCTAGCTGACCAAATTGCCTTGTTTTGTGAAAAGGCAAAGGTAAAAGAAGTTTTGCAACGGGACACTCTCGGAAAATTTGAGTTGCATCTGATGGAAAGTGCGGATTCTTGTCGAGTTTATGCGAAAATAGCATATAATGTACTTGCATACTTTAGAGGAGAAGAGTTTATCCAAGATATTCGATTCAAAGAAATTCGTAATTGGATTTTGGGGAAATCGGATACCGATAGGTTTGTATCATTGCCAAAAGGGTTTGGTGGTATGAGAGTTCTTAAATTCCCTGAAAAAGCACACTTTTGCTTCTTTATGCGTAGTGAGGACGGTAAACTCGTGGCTATAGTCTGTCTCTACAGTGCGTTCCTCCATACATTTGAATTTGCTGACTGGGACGAAACGTTAGATGCATACGAATTCCCTGGATTTCTTGGTTTAATCTGTGATTGGAAGCAAAAGCAAGAGTATACTATGAATGAATGGATAATACATTTACTAAAGAAATGACACGGGAATATAATGTGTAAATACTGCTTGCCGATTGCCTACAAACCATTGATACAATTTGATTTTTTCAAATCCTATAATTCCACTCCGACCACTACGAATGACCCTCGAGCGGTCATAACGACAAAAAAGCAGGTTGGTATTTTGCCATCCTGCTTTTTGTTTGCCTCCGTTGCATTTTTATGGTATCATTTTATCAAAAGACAAAAGGAGAGATATTGTGATTACAAAACAAAACACCAAGATATTTATTGATACCAATATCTTTCTTGGGCTTTATAATTCAAACGACTCCGGGAATGTAAAAGCCTTTATGAGAACCCTTTTTAAGAATAAGCAGATTTTAATCACGACCGAGCAATCCGTAAACGAGTATTTGAGGAATAGGACAAGAATAATCAGCGATTTCAAAAACACCTTTTTCGATCCTACCGCGACTACCCATACATCATCTTTTGTTAGCTCCTTTTCGGAATACAAGGATTATTTGCGGTGTGTAAAAGAATTAAAAAGCTGTCGCAAAAAAGTTATAGGCAAAATCGACACTGTTCTATCTGATACAAAGCAAGACTACATCTATGAGAGCTTTGTAAAACTGTGGAAAAGCAATAATACTATACCCACAGCAGATGAGTACATCGACCTTGCAACAAAAAGAAAAACTCTGGGGAATCCTCCCGGAGGGGATAAATACTCCAGTGGAGACGAAGTTATATGGGAGACCTTGATTAACACATTAAAATGCAATCTAATTATTGTTAGCAAAGATCGAACATACACTCAGAATAAAGAATTTTTGCAATATGATTATCGTACAAAAACAGGAAGTGAACTCGTAATATGTGATACTGTGTACTTGGCCTTTTCTATGATTGATATTGAAATGGACCAGCGTGCAATGGAGGCCGAGGACAATATTCGGTGGGTAGATATTATTATTCAGGCGCTTGAACAACTTGGAGGAAGGGCAACTTTAGCGGAAATTTATGAGGAATGTAAAGATTTAATTGCCCTATTCCATCCGGATAAGTTTAGTAACGCTACAATTGATAGCACTATTCGCAGGACAATCTACCAACACTCAAGTGATGTAACAGCATACCTTGGAAAAGATGATGTTTTTCATAGGGTTAGCTCCGGCGTATGGGAACTTCGTATAAATAGCTAAATATTTTACTTAGCTCCAATATTCGTCTGCTTGCTGCCGGATGTTTTATTTCATGCGGTTTTACGAGTTTGTCGTTATGAATGCTCGCACCATTCCCTTTTCGGAAGAACTTGAGTTTTCTTGTTCTTTTGAAAAGGGAATTTTGCTTTTGTTATACACAACTTTTTTATTTCAACAGATGGGAATTTATGCAATTGGTCACGCGGGCTTATGCCTGGGACCGTCCCTTTAGTTGTCAAGCCAAGTGCATGGCATTCCCTTTTGCTCAAATTAAACAGTCGCAGCGATGATGACTTTAAAGCGTTTTTATCGTTCCTTAATTTGCGTTTCAGTGAAAATAACCGTAATAGTGATTCGAGGCGTCCTAAAATTTTAGTTGAAGTTCTCGAGCGTAGTTATGAGTCCGATTTGGCAGATATGGGGATACCCAAATTGTTGTTAAGCCATTTTACTGATTATTATTTTGAAAATGGAAACCATGCTAAACTAGAAGAACGGTTTTTAAAAGAAATGCTTCGTAAGCATGGTAAAATATAACAAGCTCCTCTATGAAGACCGTTTCCATTCTTCTGAATAAGGACATGAACAAAGCACCTGTTATCCAAACAAGTGCCTGTCGTATAATATTTGTTTGTTGATAGTCAGTAAACACTGATTTTATGCGAGGGGGTGGAGTTTGTCCTTATGAGCACTCGGACCACCAGGCAAGGGCCTGGAGCCAATTCGCGCTCCGGGCCTTTTTCTATTTACTGCAAATAAAAACGACTTGTAAAACAAATCGTTTTTATTTTTAATCGCCATACGTAAGGAAAAATTGTCTGCTCGTTGCCTGAGCGGAGCGATCCAGCGCCTGGATCGGCTTGAGCAGACGCTGTACCATATGGCGATGTTCGCCCTTGACCGGCCGCCGGTCACCCGCTTCAATCGGGAGTACCTGCTCCCCGCGCTCACTGGGTCCGGACAGCGGTTTGCCAAACATTTGGTGAAACAATAAAACAACGATTAAGGGGGCTGACGGTTTCCGTCAGCCCCCTAATGATACGCGCTAGAAAAGCCCCCTGCAGTCGGGGGCCCGGCCCGCGGCCGGCAATGCGAGGACCAGATTGAAGCCTACCCAAATGTCAGCCAAAATCCCGCCGGGTAATTTTGCAGAAATTGGGGCTTGTAGTATAAGCAAGCCCTGCTATACTGGAGACACGGTACCGTAAAAATCAAATCGAAACGAGGAAATTTTTATGGATTTTTTGACAGTCAACCCGATCGGCACGGTGCACGTTTCGGAAAACGGGTTCCAAATCGAGCTTTTCCATGCCTATCGCGCAGGGCTTACGGGTCTTGTGGGCTTTGGCCATCTGACAACCCTCTGGTGGTTCAGTGGCTGCGACGACCCGGCCTCCCGCGCGAGCCTGAGCGAGGAGCACCCTTATGCGAAGGGGCCGCAGAGCCTTGGCGTCTTTGCCACCCGTTCGCCCCGGCGGCCCAATCCGCTCGCACTCTCCTGTGCCGGAATCATCGGGCTCGACGAGGAAAACGGGGTGATCCGTCTCGATTACCTCGATGCCGACGACGGTAGTCCGGTGCTGGACATAAAGCCCTATACCCCCAGCCTGGACCGGGTGGAGCACCCCGCCGTGCCCGTCTGGTGCAGCCATTGGCCGGAGAGCGTGGAGGCGAGCGGGGACTTCGATTGGGAGCGCGAAATTTCTTGCTAAAAATTTTCACGAAATCTGTCACACGCCTCCTCCGGCGCGGTCTAATAAATCGGAAGTATAGACACTGCTTTCAGGAAAGGAATAAAAAATGAAAAACATGGATTTGGAAAAGGATTTGATCGCGCGGGCCGTCGCTGGAGAACAGGAGGCGCTGGCGGAGGTTCTTAACGGGGTGCAGGACATGGTGTTCGGCCTCTCGCTGCGCATGCTGGGGCTGGTCCCGGACGCCGAGGACGCCACCCAGGAAATCCTGATCAAGGTGATGACCCGCCTCTCCACCTTCCGGCAGGAGAGCAGCTTATCCACCTGGGTGTTCCGGATCGCGGTCAATCACCTGCGCGACGTGCACAAGAGCCGGTTTGATGAGCGGCCGCTGAGCTTCGAGCACTACGGCGCGGACATCGCCGGGGGCCGGGAGCAGGATGTGGGGGACCTCAGCGGCGGCGTGGACCGCCGGTTACTGGAGCAGGAACTGAAATACTCCTGCACCAACGTCATGCTCCAGTGCCTGGATCCGCAGAGCCGGTGCATCTTCGTGCTGGGCACGATGTTCCGCCTGGACAGCCGGATCGCCGCCGAAATATTGGAGACGACCCCCGAGGCCTACCGCCAGCGCCTTTCGCGCATCCGCCGCAAGGTGGCGAACTTCCTGGGCGAATATTGCGGCCTGAGCGGCACCGGGCGCTGCTCATGTAAGCGGCGGGTGGACTACGCCATCGCCCAGCACCGGATCGACCCGGGCCGGCTGGACTTCCAGTCGCTGCAGCGGCTCGATGATTTTACCGAGGCGATGGAGCAGCTCGACGACGCCTCGCAGGTCTTCGCCGCCCTGCCGCACTACCGCGCGCCGCAGCAGACGCGGGACTGGGTGCGCTCCCTGATCGCCTCTCGGGAGTTCGGCACGGTACTTCAGGACCGGGAGGAGGCGGTGTGCGGATGAAACAGATTCTCGACTACCTCGCGGCGCTCGAGCAGAACAACGACCGCGAATGGTTTCACGCGCACAAGGAGGAGTACCGCGCGGCCGCCCGGCAGTTCGAGGAGCTGGTGGGGGTGCTCCTGCTAAGGCTGCGCGAGCTGGACGGGTCCATCCCGCCCGCAAAACCGGGGGAGCTCTGCTTTAAGCTCATGCGGGACACCCGCTTCAGCCACGACAAGTCCCCCTACAACCCCGCCTTTCGCGCACACATCGGTCCCAAGGGCAAGCTGCCCATCCCGGTGGGGTATTTCCTCTTCCTGCGCCCGGGAGACCGCTCCTTTCTGGGCGGCGGGCTCTTCGCCGACTGCTTCAAGGACGCCACCGACATGGTCCGCCAACGGATCTCGGCCCAAGGCGGCGAATGGCAGCGGCTGCTAAGCGATCCCGCGTTCGCCAGCCGCTTTACCCCGCAAGGCTCCCGCCTCAAGAGGGTGCCGCAGGGATATGAGAGCGATCATCCGCAGGCGGAGTATTTAAAGTACAAGAGCTGGTATCTCGAGGTGCCGGTGACCGACCGGCAGCTGCTCGGGGAGGGCTTTCTCGACGAGGCTATCGAAACCTTCGCGGCCATGAGGCCCTTCAACGGTTTTCTCAACGAGGCGCTTACGGGCTTCGTCATGCCGCAGCGCCCGGGGAAATAGCGGTCCCCGGCGAAACGGCAGGAAGGCGGGCGGCAGATTTTATCTGCCGCCCGCCTCTCTTGTTTTCTAAAATTTATTCTTGACATATGCCGGAAATGGGGTATAATAATAATTGACATATGTCAGGAATAAGGAGGAATCAAGATGCCCAGACCCCCAAAATGCCGCCGGGTCTGCGCCCTGCCGCGCACCAGCCGCTTCCTGCCCGACGGGGGCGACGGGGAAGCGCTGCTCCCCGTGGTGCTGCTGGTGGACGAATATGAGGCCATCCGGCTGATCGATCTGGAAGGGCTGTCCCAGGAGGAGTGCGCGCAGCAGATGGAGGTGGCCCGCTCGACGGTGAGCGCCATCTACGACAGCGCCCGCAAGAAAATTGCCCAGTCCATTGTCGGTGGCAGGCGGCTGACCATCGAGGGCGGAAATTACCGCCTGTGCAGCGAGGAGGAGCGGCCCCATCGTCACCGGCGCCACTGCCGCAGGATGGGGCGGACGGTCCCCTGCTGTGCGGAGCGTGAAGAACAGGAAAAGAAGGAGTCATTATGAGAATTGCAGTAACCTATCAGGACGGACAGATTTTTCAGCACTTCGGGCATACCGAGCGCTTTAAAATTTACGATTGTGAAGACGGAGCGGTCACCCTTGCCACCACGGTGCATATGGATGGCACCGGCCACGGCGCGCTGGCGGGCGCGCTCAAAAACATGAAGGTGGATACCCTGATCTGCGGCGGGATCGGCGGCGGGGCCCGGCAGGCGCTGGCCGAGGCCGGGATCACCCTCTACCCCGGGGCGAGCGGAAGTGCGGACGAGGCGGTGCGCGACCTGCTCGCGGGCAGGCTGCAATACGACCCGGGCACCACCTGCAGCCACCACGACCATCACGGAGAAGGTCACGGGGACTGCCAGGGACACAGCTGCGGCGGAACCTGTCACTAAAACAAAAAGGCGTGCCGGGAGGAAACTCCCGGCACGCCTTTTTCATAGTTAGATGACCGCGATGACCTCGACTTCGACGAGCACGTTCTTCGGCAGGGTCTTGACCGCCACGCAGGAGCGGGCGGGCTTCCCGGTAAAGTACTTGGCATAGACCTCGTTGAAGGCGCCGAAATCGCCCATGTCCGCGATAAAGCAGGTAGTCTTGATCGCGTTCTCGAAGCAGGTGCCGGCCTCCTCGAGGATGGCGGCGATATTCTTCATCACCTGCTCGGTCTGGGCGGTGATCCCCTCAGGGATGCTGCCGTCGGCCGGGTTTATCGGAATCTGGCCGGAGGTATAGAGCATCCCGTTCACCACGATCGCCTGGGAATACGGCCCGATCGCACCGGGCGCCTTTTTGGTATCAATGACTGTTTTCATTCTGACACGCTCCAATCTATTCATTTTTCATCTTGCCGATGTAACGGTATACGGTTTGTTCCGAAACGCCCAGCAGCCCCGCCACCGAGGGGATGGTCCCCTTGACCAGGAAGACGCCCCGCCCCGAAAGGTCCTGCACCACCCGGCATTTCTGCTCGGGGGAAAGGGTCGACGCATCGGCGCCCATGGTCGCCTCGGAGATGGCGTGCGCGATAATTTCCCCCACCGAAAGGGTGAAATCCTCCTTGGCGCGGTGCTCGGGCAGCTGGCTTTCATCGATCATTAGGGCGGCGTCCAGCACCTCACGGGCGTGAATCAGCTCGCTGATGTCGATGTTGACGCACATCAGCCCGATGAGCTCGCCCTCCTCCCGGATGAAGTAGGTCGAGCAGCGCAGTAGCCGGTTTTTCGGGCCGCGGCCGGTGTAGTTGACGAGGAAGTCCTTCTGCTCGTACTGCCGTTCGGTAAACAGCCCCAAGAGGTAATCGGTGATGGTCCCGCCCACCATCCGCCCGGTCACGCCGGGGCTGGTGATGTAGATGATCGAGTGCGATAAATCGCTCAGGTCGTGGATCACCACCTCACAGTTGGGGCCCGTCATCGCCTGGATGAAATCCGCAATCGGGAAATAACGCTCGAGACGTTCACGATTAGTCAACGCTCCCAGCCCCTCTCTGTGAGAAAAATTTCTTGTATGCCTTTATTGTAGCATGATTTTCCGGTTTGTAAATCCTTTTTTCTGTGGTTTGGCGAGAAAAAGTTATCAAATCCAAAAACCGGGCCCACGGCATTTGCCGCGGGCCCGGTTTTGCTGCGACACCGCTCAGCGGCCGCAGCACTTCTTGTATTTTTTACCGCTCCCACAGGGGCAGGGGTCGTTGCGCCCGACCTTCTGGCCCTTGCGCACCGGCTGCTTCTGTTCAGGCTCGGTGCTGCCGCCCGAGGCAACCATGTCCTTGTCGTCGGCGACCTTCTCGCGCTTGGGCTCCTCAGAGTCGGTGCGCACCTGCACGGTGAAGAGGTGGCGCACCGTGTTTTCCCGGATGGAGTCGATCATGGCGTCGAACATCTCGAAGCCCTCGAGGCGGTACTCGACCACCGGGTCCTTCTGCGCGTAGGAGCGCAGGTAGATCCCCTTCTTGAGCTCCTCCATGTTGTCGATGTGGTCCATCCAGTGCAGGTCGACGTTCTTGAGCAGGATGACCCGCTCGAGCTCGCGCATGAAACGTGGGGTGAACATCTCCTCGCGCTTTTGATAGATCTCGTGCGCGCGCTTTTTGATCATCTCGCAGACGTCGTCGGCATTCGCGTCGGCCAGCTTTTCGACGTCCTCATATTCGCTGAAGTCGGTCGGGACGGTGATCCACCCGAGGAAATGGGTGCGCAGGCCCTTGAAGTCCCAGTCGTCGTGCGCGACCCCTTGGGGCAGGTAGAGGGCGACCGCCTTCTCGATGGTGTCGTCGATCATCTTGGAGATGACGTCCGCGATGTCCTCGCCGTTGAGGACCTTGTTGCGCTGGCCGTAGATGATCTCGCGCTGCTTGTTCATCACGTCGTCGAACTGCAGCACGTTTTTGCGGATCCCGAAGTTGCGCGCCTCGACCTTCTTCTGCGCCCCCTCGATGGTGTTGGCCAGGATCTTGTGCTCGATGGGCATGTCCTCCTCGATCTTGAGGGTGTCCATCAGCCCCGCGGTACGCTCGCCGCCGAACAGGCGCATGAGGTCGTCCTGGAGCGAGAGGTAAAAGCGCGTCTCGCCGGGGTCGCCCTGGCGGGCGGCGCGCCCGCGCAGCTGGTTGTCGATACGCCGCGACTCGTGGCGCTCGGTGCCGATGATAAAGAGCCCGCCGGCGGCTTTGACCTTCTCGCCCTCCTCGGCGACCACCTTCTTGTGCGCGGCCATCTGCTCCTGGAAGAGCTTTCTCGCGGCGATGATCTCCTCGTTGTCGGTGTCCGCGAAGCCGGTGGCTTCGTTGATAACCTCCTCGGAGTAGCCGGCTTTCACCAGGTCCTCCTTGGCCATCAGCTCGGCGTTGCCGCCGAGCATGATGTCGGTGCCGCGTCCGGCCATGTTGGTGGCGATGGTCACCGCGCCGTACTTACCGGCCTGGGCGACGATCTGCGCTTCCTTCTCATGGTACTTGGCGTTGAGCACTTCGTGCTTGATGCCGCGCTTTCCGAGCATCTTGGACAGGTGCTCCGACTTCTCGATCGAGATGGTGCCCACCAGCACCGGCTGGCCCTTTTCGTGGCACTCCACGATCTGGTCGATGACGGCGTTAAATTTCGCATTCTCGGTCTTATAAACCACATCGGTGTGGTCGATCCGGCGCACCGGGCGGTTGGTGGGGATCTCCACCACGTCCAGGCCGTAGATTTCGCGGAACTCCGCGTCCTCGGTCATCGCCGTACCGGTCATACCGGAGAGCTTGTCGTACATGCGGAAGTAGTTCTGGAAGGTGATGGTCGCCAGGGTCTTGCTCTCGCGGTTGACCTCGACCCCTTCCTTGGCCTCGATGGCCTGATGGAGCCCCTCGTTGTACCGCCGGCCGATCATCAGGCGGCCGGTGAACTCGTCGACGATCAGCACCTCGCCGTCGCGCACCACGTAGTCGATGTCACGGGTCATGATCCCGTGGGCCTTGATGGCCTGGTTGATGTGGTGCTGCAGGGTGGTGTTTTCCGCGTCCATCAGGTTGATGACGTTGAAATATTTCTCGGCCTTTTTGACGCCGCGCCGGGTCAGGGTGGCGGTCTTGGCCTTCTCGTCCACGATGTAGTCGGCGTCGACGTCGTCGTTGTCCTCTTTGGTGTCGACTTCCTTGACCTTGATGTAGCCTAAGGTGCGCGCGAACTGGTCGGCGACCTTATACAGGTCGGTGGACTTGTCCCCCTTGCCCGAGATGATCAGCGGGGTGCGCGCCTCGTCGATGAGGATGGAGTCCACCTCGTCCACGACGGCGTAGTTGAAGCCGCGCTGGACCATGCGCTCCTTGTAGATCTGCATGTTGTCGCGCAGGTAGTCGAATCCAAACTCGTTGTTGGTGCCGTAGGTGATGTCGCAGTCGTACATCTCCTTGCGCGCATCCGGCTCGATGGCGTGGACGATCAGGCCCACCCTGAGCCCCAAGAAGCGGTAAACCTTGCCCATCCATTCGCTGTCGCGCTTGGCCAGGTAGTCGTTGACGGTGACGATGTGCACGCCCTTGCCGCTGAGTGCATTGAGGTAGGCGGGCAGGGTGGCCACCAAGGTCTTGCCTTCACCGGTGCGCATCTCGGCGATCCGCCCCTGGTGCAGGATGATTCCGCCGATGATCTGGACCGGGAAGTGGCGCATGCCCAGCACCCGGTCGGCCGCCTCGCGGCAGGTGGCGAACGCCTCGGGCAGGATGTCGTCGAGCGTCTCGCCGGCGGCCAGGCGCCCCTTGAGCTTATCGGTCATCCCCCGCAGCTCGCTGTCCGAGAGGCGCTTAAAATCCTCCTCCAGCGCCAGTACCTTGTCGGCGATGGGCTGAATCTTTTTTACCTCTCTCTGGGAATAGGAACCAAATACCTTATTGAGCAATCCCACGAATGCCTCACCTCAAAACTTTCTTATCCGGCGCCGCTATGGACGCCAATCCTATCATCATGCCGTGAATACGGACAAAAATGCACATATTGTTATTGTACACTTTTCCCCTCCAATATGTCAAATATATCTTGAATAAATCATGTATATAGTTTAAACTTTGGCTCCCAGGCGCTGGTTATTCAGGCACCAGGCGGTCACCGCCAGCAGCACCACCCCGGCCCCGATCAGGGAGAGCGTTCCCGGGCGCTCCCCCACCGCCAGCAGCACCCACAGGGGATTGAGCAGCGGCTCGGCGACCGACACCAGCGAAGCGGTGAGCGCCGGGCAACGCCGGATGGCATAGGCGTAGAGGATATAGGGCAGGGTCTGCTGCACCAGGCCCAAAAAGAGGATGGAGCCGATCTGCGCCGCGCCGGGAACGGGCGGGGCCAAAAACCAGAAGGGCAGCGAAACGAGGAAGGTCATCCCCTGCCCGAGGATGATCACCCCGAACGGGCCGCTCTCCTCCTTGCAGGCATTGGCGCAGTAGACGTAAAACGAGGCGTTGGCCACACCGCTTAGTATGCCCACCAGATTCCCCGCAAGTCCGCCGGGGGTCAGCTGTTCGAGGAAAAACAGGGCTATACCTGAGAGGGTGACGAGCACCACCAGCACGTCGGCGCCGCGCGGGCGCTGCCGGTAGATCAGCGCGCACAGCAGCATGACGAAGACCGGGGAGGTGTACTGCAGCACGATCGCGTTGGCCGCGGTGGTCAGCTTGGTGGCCAGCACGTAGCTCAGCAGCGTCGCGCAAAGGAAGGCCCCGCCCAGTACGCCCCGGCCCGTCAGGCGCACCGGGATTTTGGCTGCCTTGCAGAAGGCGAGCAGCGAAAGGCAGGCGATCAGCCCGCGCGCGCCCGAAATCACCACCGGGTGCCAGGGCAGCAGCTTGACGAACAGTCCCCCAAAGCTCCAGAGCACGCCGCACAGCAGCATGCAGCCGGTGGCGCCGGCGGGTGAGAGCGCGCCCAGGCGGCGAAGGGGAAAAACAGCGGTTTTCGGCATGGCGGGCTCCTCCTTTGGGCCGGTTGGGCCGCAATACAAAATTTCCAGCAAATGCTTTTCATTAAACGGCAAAGATAGTATAATAACAGTATTAGCGCTCTTTTTTAAAGGGAGTATCATCCGCCGCGGCGCGTTTTTTCGGGCGGATAGGACAAATGTAAGGGCGGGCTTTGCTTTCATGGTGTTTTCAAATCTCATTTTTCTTTACCTGTTTTTGCCGCTCAATATCATACTATATTACCTGTCGAAAAACAAGACATACCGCAACCTGGTGCTGATTCTCTTCAGCCTCCTGTTCTACGCCTGGGGAGAGCCGGTCTGGGTCTTTGTCCTCATGTTTTCTGTCGGGGTGGACTACTGCAACGGCCGGATCATCGAGCGCAGCCGCGGCCGCCTCGCCGCCAAGCTGGCGCTGGCGGTCTCGGTGGGGGTCAACCTTTCGCTGCTCGGGCTCTTCAAGTACAGCGGCTTCCTCGTCTCGAGCGTCAACGCCGCCTTCGGCCTCTCGCTGCCGGTGCCGCAGTTCATCCTGCCCATCGGGATTTCGTTTTATTCCTTCCAGGCGATTTCCTATGTCGTGGACGTCTACCGCGGGGACGTGGCCGCCCAGAAGAGCTACTACAAGCTGTTGATGTACGTCTCGCTCTATCCGCAGCTGGTCGCGGGCCCGATCGTGCGCTACAGCCAGATCGCCGTCGAGATAGACGAGCGCCGCACCACCAGCCAGGACGTGAGCCTGGGGCTGACGCGCATGCTCTGCGGGCTGACCAAGAAGGTGGTGATCGCCAACGTCGCCGGCAAGCTGCTCGAAGGGTTCACCGGCGCGCCCGTGGGCACCCTGTCGGTGGCCGGGGCATGGTTTGGCATGCTGCTCTTCGGTCTGCAGATCTACTACGACTTCTCGGGCTATTCGGATATGGCGATCGGCCTCGGGCAGGTCTTCGGCTTCCACTACCAGGAAAACTTTAACTACCCCTACGTTTCCAGGAGCGTCACCGAGTTCTGGCGGCGCTGGCACATCTCGCTGAGCTCGTTTTTCCGCGACTATGTCTATATCCCGCTGGGCGGCAACCGCCGCCGCCAGTATCTCAACCTTTTCATCGTCTGGTTCCTGACCGGGCTGTGGCACGGCCCGAGCTGGAACTTTGTGCTCTGGGGGCTCTATTTCGGGGTGTTCATCGCCCTGGAGCGCCTCTTCCTCTCGAAGGTCCTGGGGCGGCTCCCGCTCGTTTTTTCCCATCTTTACCTGCTCGTGGTGGCGCTGCTGGGCTGGACGCTCTTCTACTTCGAGGACTTCGGGCGGCTGCGGGGGTATCTGGGCGTGATGTTCGGCCTCTCGGGCGCGCCGCTCTGGGAGACCAAGGTGGGGCTGGTAATCCTCAACAACCTCCTCTGGCTGATCGTGGCGCTGCTCTTCTGCCTGCCGGTGGTGCCGCACGTCAAGGCGCTGATCGCCCGGTACGCCAGCCACCGCCAGATGGTCCTGGTTCGCCTTTGCGAGACGGTGATGAACTTCGCCCTGCTCTTCCTGTGCACCTCGCTGCTGGTGGGCCAGAGCTTCAATCCATTCTTATATTTCCGCTTTTAGAGGTAAACACATGTACACCCCCAAAAACCGCAAGCGCACGCGCAAATATAACGCCGGCTACGCCGACCTGGTCAACACCGGGGCCGCCCTGCGGCGGCGGGACAGCCATTGGCGGGTGACCTCCAAGCTCAACGTGATCCTCCTGGTGGGAGTGCTCGCGTCCTTTGGCGTGCTCTCGCTGGTGCTTCCAAAGCCCACCGTGTCGGAGTATGAGAACCGCAGCCTGCAGGAGATGCCACACTTTTCGCTGCAGGGCCTTGTCTCGGGGAAGTACATCGAGGAGCTGGAGCTCTACTATTCCGACAGCTTCCCGCTGCGCGAGAATTTCGTGCGCGCGGCGGCGAATATCCAGGAGGACTTCGGGGTGGACCTGGGCGGGCGGCTGCACACCGCGCCCGACCCGGTTCATCAGGACGAGACGCCCTCCCCCGCGCCGTCCCGGCCCGAGCCCCAGGATTCGGCCGTGCCGGTGGAAAATGGATACGAGACCCCCGCCGAGGAGACGCCCGAGATCCCCACGGTGGCGGACGACGGCGCGATGGGCGAGCAGTACGGCTCGGTCTTTATCTACAAGGGCCAGGCGCTGCCGCTCTTCTCACCCAGTGAGCAGAATTCCCGCCGCTATGCGCAGGCGATCAACGACTATCACGCCGCCCTGGGCGATTCGGCGCAGATCTATAATCTCATTGTCCCCGCGCACATCGAGTTTGCGCTGCCCGAGCGGCTGCAGGACATCACTTCGCCCGAGAAGCCGAACATCGACTTCATCTACTCCCTTCTGGAGCCCGGGATCAAGCCGGTGGACGCCTATACAAACCTCCTGCTCCACAATGACGAGTACCTCTATTTCGCCACCGACCACCACTGGACGGGGCTCGGGGCCTACTACGCCTATCAGGCGTTTTGTGAGCAGGCGGGCTTTGAGCCGGTGCCGCTGGAGAGTATGGAGAAGCGCACGCTGGAAAACTTTATCGGCAGCCTTTATACCCAGACGCAGAACTCCTCGCTGCTCAAGAACCCCGACCATGTGGATTACTGGATCATCCCCACCCCGCACAAGGTGGAGCAATACCTGCGCGGCTCGCCCTACCAGGGGCGGGAGACCACCCTGCTGGGCGAGTACGCCAAGAGCCCCAACAGCTATTCGGTTTTTTTGCAGGGGGACTATCCACTGACCAAGATCACCACCAACATCAAGAACGGGCGGAAGATCGCGGTGGTCAAGGAATCCTTCGGTAACGCCTTCTCCCCCTTCCTGGTCAACCACTATGAGGAGGTCTACGTGGTGGACCAGCGCTATTTCCAGCTCAACCTGGTCGACTATATGAAGGAGCACGGCATCAACGAGCTGCTCTTCATCAACAATATTTTCGCCGCCAACACCGCGGTGCGCATTTCGGAGATCGAGCGGCTGCGCACCCAGACCTTCCTGCCCTATAACCCGCCCGCGCCAAAGGAGGAGGCATCCTCGCAGGAGAGCTCCTCCGAGGGCGGGGAGGATGAGGAAAAGGCATCCAGCTCCTCGAAGCCCGAGAAGCGTTCGGGCGGGTATGACCGGGACTACTGGGAAAAGAAGAGAGACGACTAAATCAAAAGGAGGGAGCCGGGTGTTCCAGCTCAATCTGGTAAAGTATTTCAAATCCCACACCAGCGAGACGGTGCGCGCCTATGTGCAGAACACCGTGAGCACCAGCCTGCCGGTCTACGGCGTGCCGCTGCGGGATATCCGGGCGCTGGCCAAGACGATCAGCGGGGCGGATGCCGCGGCCTATGTGGATTTCTATATGGTGCCCACCTCCTACGAGCACGCCATGCTCTCGGCGATGGTGATCGGCAGGGCGACCTACAACGATTTGGTGGAGTACATGTATATCGTGGACTCGTTCATGGATTTCGTGGACAACTGGTCGGTCTGCGACACCTTTGCCGCCGCGCTCAAGATCGTGGGCAAGCGCCGGGAGCTGTTTTGGGATTTTGTCAAAGACCTGGTGGCCAGCGGCGAGGAGTACCGCGCGCGGCTGGGGTATGTGCTGATGCTCTATTACTATCTGGACGAGCCGGCCTATTTTGAGCGGATCTGCAAGGTGATGGAGCGTTATCCCACCGAGCAGCATTTCGTGGAGTACGCCAAGGCCTGGCTGCTTTCCTACGCCTGGCGCAGCTATCCGCAGCAGACGGGCCGGTTTTTGGTGCGCTCGGGGCTTTGCGATCAGACCAAGCTGACCGCCGTGCGAAAAATATTGGCGTTCCGGGATATTCCGCAGAGCGATAAGCAGCCCGTGCGCGGTCTGCAGGACGTGCTGCAAAAGCGCGAGCGCATGCTGCGCGCCCAGCGCCGCGCCGAGGAGCGCGCCGAGGGCGGGGGGCGCCCCCGCAAGCCGAAGGCGCCCGGAGTGCGTCAGCTGGAGTATGAGCGCATCCGCGCTCTGGTGGAGAGCACCCGGTGCGAGCAGCAGGAAAAGGAGAGCAAGGTATGAGGCGGCGGCTGACGGCCCTTTTGCTGGCCATGGCGCTGCTGCTGTGCTCCTGCGGCCGGCAGGCGAAGAACGCGGGGCAGCAGCCCGAGGCGGCGGTTTTGGCGGTGGCGGTGGCGAAGGACTGCCCCGAAGCGGCGCTGCGGGTGCTGGAGGACTTCTGCGACGACATCGAGCGGCTCTCGGGGAACCGCTTGGGGGTTCAGCTGCAGCACTGGGAGGATCCGATGCTGAGCGGCGCGCAGGTGGTCTTTGCCGGGTCCGACACGCTGGCGCAGGCGCTGCCGGCCTTCGCCGCGCTGCAGGCCGACTTCACCTTCAGCTCCTTCTCCCAGATGAACGACGCGCTGAACGCTCCCACGGTGCAGGAGCTCCTGTCAGCTCCGCTGCGAAGCCGGTACGGCTACGAGGTGCAGAGCGCCTTCTACTGCGGCAGGCAGTACCTGTTGGGGGTGCGAAACGATCTGACGGGCGCGGTGCGCACGGACGATTCGGACGCCATGCGTTGGGCGGTGCGGGACGTGCGGGACGGCACGATCGAACTGCGCGCGCTGACCGTGGGCGCCTCCTTCCCCAAGGATACCCTGTATTATGCCGATACCGAGACGCTCGCCGGCCTCCTCCCTCCCCAAACCGGGGAGCTGGTGCTCTGCGACCTTGGGTACCGTTACCAAACGGGGATGCTCTGCCTGCGCGAGGGCCTGCAAAAGGAGCTGGGCCAAAGGGACTACGCCACCGTGCTGGAGGCGGCGGCAATCGCGCGCCCCGCCTGCGAGGCGGCTTACCGGCAGCTGGACGAGGAGATCGCCGCAGCCCTGCCGGACCGGGTCGGGCCCTCCACCCGCCTGCGGCGGCAGGTGCGGGAGGAACAGGCAGGCCTTACCCTCTTCCAGCAGTGGCAGCAGCTTTACCAGGCCATTGAGGAGTACGGACGCTAGGGGCAGTAAAAAGGGATGCTCGCCGTCGGCAGAAAAGGCGAGCCCGACAGAAGGTGGGGATATTTTGGCGCTTGATCTTGTGGGATGGAATGTTGTCCTGGATTCCGATCATGCAGACGAGCTGTCTGCATTTTATGAAAGACTGCTCGGCTGGACGCGGTTCAAAGGTGAAGAATATACAGTCTTGACGGACCTGGAGCAGAAGGGCCTTCCAACCTGGATTACCATTCAGCAGGCGGACGATTATGTGCCGCCCGTTTGGCCTGCGGAACGGGAAGAACAACAGCAGATGGCGCATTTGGACTTCCATGTCAAGGATGTGGAGGAAGCCGTGAAGCATGCTCTGGCATGTGGCGCCGCCATGTCTGAAATTCAATTCGATGATCGCTGGCGGGTGATGCTCGACCCTGCGGGACATCCGTTCTGTCTGCTTCCTCCCATTATGCCTTGGATGTAATCAGGACTTGCATGCAAAAAACCCGCCCCGGACGCTTTAAGCGCCCGGGGCGGGTTTTTTAACAGAAGATTATTTGATGATCTCGCCGTAGACCTCGCCGGCGCATCCGGCGGCGTTGGATTCGTCGGTGTCAATGTGCATGGCCAGCGCGAAGTCGCCGCGCACCCGGACCACCACGTCGTCGAACACCAGGCTGCGCCCGTCGGAATCGACCTTGACCTTGACGATCTGCTTGTCGCAAAGCCCCAGCGCCTCGGCGTCCCTTGGGGTGGCGTGGATGTGGCGCTTGGCGGCGATCACACCCTCGGAAAGCTCCACCTCGCCGCAGGGCCCGACCAGCTTGCAGGCGCCGCTGCCCTTGATATCGCCCGACTCACGGATGGGGGCGGCAACGCCGATGCTCCGCGCATCGGTCAAGGAGAGCTCGACCTGGGTCGCGCTACGGGTCGGCCCGAGGATGGTCACGCCGGCAAGCTCGCGCTTGGGGCCCACCACCGTCACCCGCTCGACGCAGGCGAACTGCCCCGGCTGGGAAAGGTCCTTCTTGTTGGTCAGCTTGGCGCCCTTGCCAAAGAGGGTTTCGAGGTCCTGCTCGGTCACATGCACATGGCGTGCGGAGGTTTCAACCAATACTTTGTTGTCCATATCTGTACTCCATTTCCTCGCAGAGGTATGCGGGTCTGCGGCAAGGCCTCTGCGAAAGCCCGGCCGTGCGGCGCTTTCTAAAGGCGCCGTTTCCACTTAACATTTTAAAGCCTCTCTGCATAGATTGCAAGAGGTAATTTTGCGCCCGCTTTCAGGCGTTCGGATCGATCCCCAGTTCGTCGAGCTTGGCGCGGAAGATGCGGAAATGCTCCAGTCCGATGTTGCGGAAATACACCATCTTCCCCCGCAGGAAGGACGCGGGATGATAGGTCGGGAAAAACCAGGTATCCCCGATCTTGTACCACCGCCCGCACATGTCCTCCAGGTTGGTGCGCCCCAATATCAGCGTCTGGGTGGGCAGGCTGCCCAGGGTGACGATCACCTTGGGGGCGATCAGTTCGATCTGCTTTTTTAAGAAGGTGTTGATACAAAACGCCGATTCCTTCTTGCGCGGGCTGCGCCCAAAGAGCGGCATGCACTTGACCAGCTGGGTGATGTAGATGTTCGACTGGCGGCTCATCCCCACGCTTTCCAGCAGAAAGTCGAAGATCTCCCCCGCGTCCTGCACCAGGATTTCGCCGCACTCGTCCTCCTCCCGCGACGGGTTGGTCTGGATGAACATGATCGGCGCGTGCTCGTTGCCGTAGCCGAAAATCTTATAGGTGCAAAGCGAGCAAAACGGGCACCCCTCACAGCGAAAGCAGAGCTGTTCGAGCTGCTCGAGGGACTGGGCCTCACGCGCGCGCTTCATCACCGCCGCGGCGCTCATCCCCTCGGGCGCCGCCGTTTCGGTTGCCAATTATAATCCCCCCTACTCAGTAAACCTTGGTTTGTCCCCATGATAGCACTGTGCAAAGCGGATTGCAATCATTCGCCTTAGACTCCAGCGCGGTGCGGGCGGCAAAGGCCGTGTCTGCGGCGTCTAAAGGGATGTCCGGCGGCTGTAAAACAAATGCAATGTATCATAAACAAGCCGTTTGGAATATCATAAACTAGAAAGTAAGAATACTCTCTGAAGGAGGAAACAGTATGACCGAAGGCGTCAAGCTTGTGCGGTTTTTCCTGGGCGCAAACACACCGCAGGGCTTTGTTTCGAGGTTTGACCAGCTGGAACGCCAGAAAGACAGCTGGAGTACGTATATAATAAAAGGTGGTCCGGGCAGCGGAAAGAGCACCCTGATGAAGAACCTTGCCTGCGCCATGAAGGATAACGACAGCTACATAGAGGAAATATACTGCTCGTCCGACTGCGACTCGCTCGACGGGGTGATCTTCCACGACCGCAAAGCCTCCATCGCGGACGGCACCGCGCCGCATACCCTGGAGCCGAAATTCCCCGGCGCCTATGATGAGATCGTCAATCTGTGCGAGTGCTGGGACAGCGCCAAGCTGCGCGCGCACCGGGATGAAATCATGAAGCTCAACCGCAGGATTTCAGGGATGCACGAGCAGTCCACCCGTTTCCTCGCCGCTTACAGTGCGCTGATCAGCGACAACTACCGCCTCGCGCTGGAGTGCACCAATCAGGATAAGATCCGGGATTTTGCCGGCCGGCTCGCCAACAGGGAGCTGGGCGGCGGAGTCCGCCACGACCCGCCCCACGAGGACATCCGTTTCATCAGCGCCATCTGCAACAAGGGGGTGCTGGTGCTGGAGGATACCGCCAAGGCGCTGGCCGAGCGCATTTATGTCATCGACGACGAGTATTCCGCCTCCTCGCGGATCCTGCTTTCCCATCTGCGCGCCCTCGCGCTGCAACGGGGATACGACATCATCACCTGCTACTGCCCGAGCGCGCCGTTCGAGAAGATCGAGCACCTCTTTATCCCCGCGCTCTCGCTGGGCTTCATGACCTCCAACCGGGTGCATCCGCTGGAGCTGGAGGCGTTCCGCACCCTGCACGCCCGCCGCTTCACCGACGTGGAGGCCCTGCGCCAGAAGAAGCAGCGTCTCTCCTTCAACCGCAAGGCGGCGTTCGAGATGCTCCACCAGTCCACCGAGTACCTCGCGGCGGCGAAAGAGCTGCATGACGAGCTGGAGAGCTTCTATATCGAGGCGATGGACTTTTCCCGACTGGAGAGCAAAAGAGACGAAACCATCGAAATTTTCTGCCGCGGCGATAAGGACTGAATATTCTGCTTTAAAAAAAGCCGCTCCCCGCCCATCAGCTTGAGCGGGGGGCAATTTTTGCTTTTTAAAACTTCGGACCCTTTTTCATTTGCCGGATTTGCTTGGAAAGGGAGCGCTGCCATGCCCGCTTCTCCTGCAGGTATTCCGACTTTTCGGCGGTGAAGGCGTTCTCCCGTTTCTGAGCGAGATACTGCTCCCACCGCGCGCGGGAGAGCTCTCCGCTTTCCAGCGCCGCCAAAACGGCGCAGCCCGGCTCGCTCTGGTGACGGCAGTCCGGGAAGCGGCAAAGGGGGAAGAGCGCCTCGACGTCGGAAAACGCGCTGCCGATTCCCTCGTCGGCGTCCCAGAGCCCGAGTTCCCGCATTCCCGGGGTGTCGATCACCAGCGCGCCGCCCGGCAACCGGAAGAGCTGCCGGTGGGTGGTGGTGTGCCGTCCGCGGCTATCGTCCTCGCGGATGCCCTGCACCTTCATCACCTCCTGCCCCGCCAGGGCGTTGAGCAGCGAGGACTTGCCCACGCCGGACATCCCGAGGAAAACCGCCGTCTTCCCCGGGAGAAGATAGCGCTCCAGCTCCTCCATACCGGCTCCCGTGCGGCTGGAGAGGGCGTAAACCGGGGCGCCCGGCAGGGCGAGGCGGACCTCCTCGAGCACAGGCTGCACCTCAAAGCAGAGGTCGGCCTTCGTCAGCAGAACCACCGGCTGCCCGCCGCTCGAAAGCGCCGCCGAGAGGTAGCGCTCCAGCCGGCTCAGGCGCAGGTCCCGGTTGAGGGAAGACAGGATGAAGACATAGTCGAAATTTGCCGCCACCACCTGCTGCTGCACACCTTTGGCGTATTCGGCCTTGTGCCCGCCGAAATCAGAGCGGGAAAACTGGGAGCGGCGGGGCAGCAGCCCGGTGATCCTGCTGTCCCCGGTTTCATTGTATTGGAGCAGTACGAAGTCCCCCACGCAGGGGAAATCCTGCTGCTGCCCGGCGCTGTAAAAAAATGAACCGGTGGGCGCCGCCCAAACCTCGCCGCGCAAGCAGACGGCCTTGTACCGGTCGCGGTGCTGCTCGGTGACCCGCCCGGGCAGCAGCCCGCTTACAGGTTCCAGCGGCCCGTCATAGCCGTATTCCTTTAAATCGATCATATATGGCCTCCTTGAAGCGGTTGTTTCGTTTTAAACATACCGGAACACCCATAAACCATCCCCCCTTGTTAAGATGAACAGAGCCGGCGTGATTATGCCCGTAAAGACGGACAACCACGCCGGCCCGCGTATTGTAAATTTTAGAAAATCGAGAAGGCCACCACCAGGCTGGCGAAGACGATCGAGACCATCGACAGGAGCTTGATCAGGATGTTGATCGACGGGCCGGAGGTGTCCTTGAACGGATCGCCCACCGTGTCGCCCACCACGGCGGCCTTGTGGGCCTCGCTGCCCTTGCCGCCGTGCGCGCCGCCCTCGATGTACTTCTTGGCGTTGTCCCAGGCGCCGCCGGAGTTGGCCATCATCACGGCCAGGATGAACCCGGTCACCGTCGCGCCCGCGAGCATCCCGGCGACCCCGTTGACCCCCAGCACCAATCCGACGATGATCGGCGCGGCGACCGCCAGCAGGGCGGGCAGGATCATCTCATGCTGCGCGCTGCGGGTGCAGATATCCACGCACTTGGCGTAGTCGGGATCGACCTTGCCGTCCATCAGGCCGGTGATCTCCTTAAACTGCCGCCGCACCTCGACGACTATACTCTGCGCCACCTTGCCCACCGACTCCATGGTCAGCGCGGCGAAGAGGAAGGGCAGCGCACCGCCCACGAAGAGGCCGACGAGCACGGTCGGATTGGTGATCGACAGATCGAACACAAAGTCGGGCGCAAGCACCTTGATCTCGGCGATGTAGGAGGCGATCAGCGCCAGCGCGGTCAGCGCGGCCGAGCCGATGGCAAAGCCCTTTCCGGTCGCGGCGGTGGTGTTGCCCAGTGAATCCAGCGCGTCGGTGCGCTCGCGCACCTCCTCGCCCAGGTGGGCCATCTCGGCGATTCCGCCCGCGTTGTCCGCGACCGGGCCGTAAGCGTCGGTGGCCAGGGTGATGCCCAGCGTTGAGAGCATGCCCACGGCGGACAGGCCGATCCCGTAAAGGCCCATGTTGAAGTCCGCGCCGCCGCCCGAAACGTAGTAGCTCACCAGCACCGACACGCCCACGATCAGTACCGGCAGCACGGTGGAGAGCATCCCCAGCGACAGGCCGCTGATGATGATGGTGGCGGGGCCGGTCAGGGAGGAGCCCGCCAGCTTGCGCGTCGGCTTATAGCTGTCCGAGGTGTAGTATTCGGTGACCACGCCGATCAAAATACCGGCGCAAAGTCCCGAAAGGATCGCAAAATAAAGGCCTATGTACTGGGACCCGAGCCCGAAGTAGATCAGCGGGAAAGCGACGATCGCAATCAACCCGGCACTGATCCAGACCCCGCGGCGCAGGGCGCTCAGGAGGTTTTTCTGGCTGGCGCCCTCCTTGGTCGAGACGAAGAACGAGCCGATGATCGAAGCGAGAATCCCGATCGCGGCCATCTCCATCGGGATGGTCACCCCATGGAAGCCCAGCCCGGCGGCAACCGCGAGCGCGCCGGTGGAAATGATCGAGCCGACGTAGGATTCGTACAGGTCGGCGCCCATGCCGGCCACGTCGCCCACGTTGTCGCCGACGTTGTCGGCGATGACCGCCGGGTTGCGCGGGTCGTCCTCCGGGATGCCGACCTCGACCTTGCCGACCAGGTCGGCGCCCACGTCGGCCGCCTTGGTGAAGATCCCGCCGCCCACCCGGGCGAAGAGCGCCATGGAAGAGGCGCCCATGCCGAAGGTGAGCATGGCCGAGGTGATCGCCTGGACCTGGGCGTCCTCGAGCGCCTGGCCCGCCGCCAGCACCAGGTGGGCGGGATTGGAATACCAGAATTTCAGGAAATAGTACCAGAAGGAAATATCGAACAGCCCGAGCCCGACCACGACGAAGCCCATCACCGCGCCCGCCGAGAAGGCGACGCGCAGCCCGCTGTTGAGGCTGTGGCGCGCGCTGTTGGCGGTGCGGGAGTTGGCGGCCGTGGCGATCTTCATCCCGATGAAGCCGCTGAGGCCCGAGAAGAAGCCGCCCGTGACAAAAGCAAAGGGCACGAACATGGTAAGGAAACCGCTCATTGCCAGGATCAAGAGTACGACGAACATCACAACGAAGAAGATCAAAACGCCCATATACTGCCGCTTGAGATAGGCGTTGGCCCCCTGCTGCACCGCGCCCGAGATTTTTTTCATCAGGTCGGTGCCCTGGTCGGCCTTTAAAACCCTGCGCGCCAGATAGAGTGCGAAAAGCAGCGCCAGGATCGAGCCGGCCGGGGCCAGAATGGTAAGACTCATGCAAAACCCTCCATACTCAAATTGAGAATCCGAAAATCCTCTAGCCTAAGTATATTCTTGGGGATGGCAAACTTTCAAGATTCGTTTTGAATAGAGAAAATGTTTTTTTTTGTTGGTTTTGCATAATTGTTTTTTTATAAGCGAAAACGGCCGAGCCGCAGGGCGTTGAGCACCACCGAAACCGAGCTGAGGCTCATCGCCGCGGCGGCGAGCATGGGGCTCATGAGCGGCCCGCCGAAGAGGTAGAGCGCGCCGGCGGCCACCGGGATCCCCACGGTGTTGTAACAGAAGGCCCAGAAGAGGTTCTGCTTGATGTTGCGGATCGTCGCCCGGCTGAGGTTAATGGCGTAGAGCACGTCCCGCAGGTCGCTGCGCACCAGCACGATGTCCGCCGACTCGATGGCGACGTCGGTGCCCGAGCCGATGGCGATTCCCACGTCCGCCTGCGCCAGCGCGGGCGCGTCGTTGATCCCGTCGCCCACCATGGCCACGGTGTCACCCTGCGCCATCAGCTGGCGCACCTGCTCGCTCTTTTGGTGGGGCAGCACTTCGGAGAGGACCTCGCGGATCCCCACCGCTTTCGCGATCGCGGCTGCGGTGGCCCGGTTGTCCCCCGTCAGCATGGCGGTGCGCAGCCCGAGGCGGTGGAGCTCCCGCACGGTGTGGGCGCTGTGCTCCTTGATGGTGTCCGCCACCGCCACCAGCCCTTGCAGCGTGCCGCCGGCGGCGAGGAACATCGGGGTCTTGCCCTCCCCCGCCAGCCGCTCGGCCTGCTCCAGCGCGGGAGCGGGTGAGATCTCCCGTTCCTCCATCAGGGCGCGGTTGCCTAAAAGCACCGTTTCCCCTTCGATCTGTACCTCGATCCCCCGGCCGGTCAGGGAATGGAAGCCGGTGATGGGCAGCAGCGGCACCCCGTCCTCTTTGGCGCGCGCGAGGATCGCTTCGCCCAGCGGGTGCTCCGAGCCCTGCTCGGCGCTGGCGGCCAGACCGAGCAGCCGCCGCTCGTCCCCCGAAACCGCCCACAGGTCGGTTACCTGCGGCTTTCCTTCGGTGATGGTGCCGGTCTTATCGAAGACAATGGTGCGAACCTTGTGCGCGACCTCGAGCGCCTCGGCGTTTTTGAAGAGGACTCCGTTCTGCGCGCCCTTGCCGGTACCGACCATGATCGCGGTCGGGGTCGCCAGCCCCAAGGCGCAGGGGCAGGCGATGACCAGCACCGAGACGAAGATGGTGAGCGAAAACTCCACATCCCGCCCGGCGAGGAACCAACCCGCTCCGGCGAGGACGGCGATGAGCAGCACGGCGGGCACGAACCAACCGGAGATAATGTCCGCGAGCTTGGCGATCGGCGCCTTGGAACCCTGCGCCTCCTCGACCAGGCGGATGATCTGGCTCAGGGCGGTGTCCTTGCCCACCCGGGTGGCCTCGAAGCGGAAGTACCCGTTTTTATTGACGCTGCCGCCCACGACCTTATCCCCGGCGGCCTTGTCCACCGGCAGGCTCTCGCCGGTGAGCATGCTTTCGTCCACGCTGCCCTCCCCCTCGGTGATGGTGCCGTCCACCGGGATGCGCTCGCCGGGCTTGACGATCACCACATCCCCCGGGACGATCTGCTCGATGGGCACCTGCTGCTCCTGCCCGTCCCGCACGACGAGCCCGTTTTTTGGGGTGAGGCCCATCAGCTTCTGGATGGCGTCGCCGGTGTGGTTGCGGGAGCGCTGCTCCAGGAACTTGCCGAGCATGACCAGGGTGATGATGGTGGCGGTGGACTCAAAATAGAGCCCATGGTGCGCTGCCATGTGATCCCCCGCATAGATGCGCACCAAGGAATAGATACTATAGAGGAAGGCGGCGCTGGTGCCGATGGCAATGAGGGAGTCCATATTCGGCCGCAGCCTCAAAAGGGAGGTGAAGCCGACGGTATAGAAGCGGTACCCGGCGAGCAGGACCGGCAGGCAGAGCAGAAGCTGCGTGACGGCGAAGGCGAAGGGATGCGCCATCGGGTCGAGGAAGCCGGGAAAAGGCAGGGAAACGGGGAGCATGGGCGCCATGGCGAGGTAGAGCAGCGGGAGGGTGAAGGCGGCGCAGAACCAGAGCTTGACCCGGGCGGTATTGAGCTCGCGGCGCTTTCGCTCGCGCAGCTGATCGGGGGAAGCCTGCTGCGGCTCGATGACCGAGAAGCCGGCCTTTAAGATGATATCGCGGATGCGCGCGGGCGAGAGGGCACGCTCGTCGAATTCGATCTGCGCGCTTTCGGATGCGAGGTTGACGCGCGCGGAAGCGATGCCTTCGTTTTTGCGCAGGGCGCGTTCGATGCCGGCGGCACAGGCGGCGCAGGTCATTCCGCCTATACGGATGGTGATGGACTGCATAAGAATTCCCCCCGATTTCACAAATGTACTAACACTAGCTTGTGAAACGGGGGGCCGAATATGAATGCCAGCTTTTCACAGGCGGCAGGCTGCCGCCCCCGATTCGCGAAAGAACTAGTTTTACAAGGTGCAAATGCGCAGCCCGCGCTTTGAACGGGAGGGTTTCCAAAGGGCCCAAGGCCCTTTGGCGGGTGTCCAGCGGGCGGAGCCTGCTGGGCGCTCCCCGCAGGGAGCGAAACTCTTTAGCGTCAGCGAAGCGCAGGGAGGGGAGGCCGAGCTTCCAGTGGAAGGTCGGACGGGGAAACCCCAAGAGGGGGTTCCCCAATGCGGCAAAGCCGCAAAAAAAGCCGCCGAACACCCTCGGCGGCCTACTGGTTCTTTTTCTCTTCTTCGTTTCTCGCTTGTATATGCTCCCAGAGGACTTTATTAATATACTCGGAAAAGCTCGTTCTGCCATTCACAGCATAATTCTTTATCTCGTAAATAATATCTTGGTCTAAAGAAATGCTTACCTTCGCTTTCAAGGGCCTTTTATCATACGCTTGACCTTCAACGCTCATTAACAGTCCACCTTTCTACGTACTTAGTCTAGCATAAAATGCTAGAATATCCTGCTATTTCTTACTAAGTAGTATTTAGTATTACTGTAAAAAGTCAATAATATGCAGATCAAACTTGTTAGAAAGCAAGCGGAGAGAAGACAGAATGAAAAGAAAACCCTTTCGGCTCTACGGCTCCTACGTCGCCGTCCTGCTCGAGCTCTTGGCCCTGCTCAAGGGTTGTTCCATCCAAATCGAAAAGGAGGTATCCCCCTGCGCGCGCACAGGGGATTCCATCTCCGCCGGGGAACAGGACGCTCCCGGGGAGCAGGCTTTTTAGGGGAACCCCCTCTTGGGGGTTCCCCCTCGGCCCTCCACTGGAGGCCCGATTCCCCCTCCCCGCGCCTTTACATTTTTATGAGGGCTCCTCGCCCTCAAACTCCCCGCCAAGAGGGCGTCGCCCTCTTGGAACTCCGTTTTGCGCGCAACAGAAAAACGCGGTGGAGAAATCCACCGCGTTTTTTATTTGTTCTTTACCATGCTCGCGTTCAGGATGCGGGCTGAGCATTGCCGACCTGCAAATTCAATCTTTCGCGTCCAGGGGGCGGTGGCTCACCGCCGCTCCAGGTTCTGCTCCCGGCCCGGGCCGACTCCGACCATAATGATCGGGCAGTCGCACAGGCGCTCCAGCGTCTCCACATAGTCTTTGCATGCCTGCGGCAGCTCGTCGTAGCTGCGGCAGCCGGAAAGGTCGCCCTCGAACCCGTCGATCTCGGTGTATACCGGCGTGCACTCGGCCAGCTCCTCCAACGAGGGCGGGAAGTCGTTTAGCACGCTCCCGTCCGGCTTCTTGTAAGCCGAGCAGACCTTGAGCCTGCCGATCCCGCTGAGCGTGTCCAGCTTGTTGAGCGCGAGGCCGGTCAGGCCGTTTACCCGCACCGCATGGCGCAGGATTACCGCGTCGAACCAGCCGCACCGGCGCGGACGCTTGGTCACTGTGCCGAACTCGTGCCCCCGCTCCCGGATCAGGTCGCCCGTCTCATCGAACAGCTCGGTCGGGAACGGGCCCTCGCCCACCCGGGTGGTGTACGCCTTGCACACCCCGATCACCTCTTCGATGCAGGTCGGGCCGATCCCGCTGCCCGTGCAGACGCCGCCCGCCACCGGGTTCGAGCTGGTCACGAACGGATAGGTCCCAAAATCCAGGTCCAGCAGCGTGCCCTGCGCGCCCTCGAACAGCACCTGTTTGCCCGCCTTGATCGCGTTGTAGGTCAGCACCGACACGTCCGCCACGTACTGCCGCAGCCGCTTGCCGTATTCGGCGTACTCGGCGATTACCGCGTCCAGGTCGATCGGCGGCTGCCCGTAGACCCTCGTGATGATCTCGTTTTTATTCTCCCCCGACGCGCGCGCCTTCTTTTCCAGCAGCGCGGGGTCGATCAGGTCGCAGATGCGAATCGAGGTGCGCTCCGCCTTCTCCATGTAGCACGGGCCGATCCCGCACCCCGTGGTGCCGATCTTGCCGCCGCCCAGCGCCCGCTCGCTCATGCCGTCCAGCGCGATGTGCCAGGGCATGATGACGTGCGCGCGCGGGTCGATCCGCAGATTGTCACAGGTGATCCCCCGGGCCTTCAGCCCGTCGATCTCGCCTAAAATCACCTTTGGGTCCACCACCACGCCGCAGCCGATCAGGCAGAGCGTTTCGGGGTAGAGGATCCCGGACGGGATCAGGCGCAGCTTGTAGACCTCGCCGCCGCTTTCCACCGTATGTCCCGCGTTGTTGCCGCCCTGCGAGCGGACCACCACCTGCGCGCGGGATGCGAGGATGTCGATGACCTTCCCCTTGCCTTCGTCGCCCCACTGGACGCCTACCACTACTTTTGTCGGCACAGCAAACCCTCATTTCCTATATTCAATCGCCGTTTTTAACATGCTAAACCGTGAAACCCAACAGGGGTATTATAGCAAACAATGCCGCCGGATTCAACCGGCAGGGGCAAGTTTGTCGCTTGCTGGCATTTTTTCTGCACGCTTGTGCGCCGGGCGCGGCCGTGCTATAGTAAAGGCGACTGGCAGGAAGGAAGGATAGGACATGAAATTTGACGGCATCGTTTTCGATTTTAACGGCACCCTCTTCTGGGATTCCCCCAAGCATGTGCAGGCCTGGAAGAGCTTTTCCAAGGAGCTGCGCGGCAGCGAGTTTACCGACCGCGAAATGAAGGAACACGTCCTGGGCCGGGTCAACGACGAGATCATCCGCTACCTCGCCGGGGAGCGCCTGAGCGCGCAGGAGGTGCAGGCGTTTTCGCTCGAGAAGGAGCGCGTCTACCGCGCCCTCTGCGAGCAGGACCCGGCGCATACCGTGCTTGCCCCCGGGGCGGCCCGCCTGCTCGACTTTTTAAAGGAACGGGGAATTCCCCGCAACATCGCCACCGCCTGCGAGAAAACCAACATCGATTACTACCGTGAAAAGTTTTCGCTGGACCGCTGGTTCGATTTTGAAAAGATCGTCTACGACGACGGCACCCGCCCCGGAAAGCCCGCGCCCGACATCTATCTTGCGGCCATGCGGCGCCTGGGGCTGGCGCCGGGGCGCTGCGTGGTGGTGGAGGACGCCCTCTCGGGGATCGAGTCCGCCCGGCGCGCCGGGGCCGGGCTGATCGCGGCCATCGCCCCCGAAGAGCGCCGCACGGAGCTTGCGGCCACCCCGGGGGTGGATGTGCTGCTGCGCGACTTTGACGACCTGGACCGGGGACTGTTTATAAGCAGGTAGTGAATTTTTATTCATTTTACACCATTTTTGCCGCCCGGGAAAAAAGATTTGCTCAGGTTGAACAAAATTACATGTTTAATGAATAAATATTCAAGAATATCTTGATTTCTGGCAAAACTGGTGTATAATTATGCTTATAACGAAGATGGAAATGAAGAAGCGGAGGCAGAACATTATGAATCAAACCGAGAAGAAATATAAAAAGGTAGTCCTTGCCTATTCGGGGGGGCTGG
The DNA here is from genome assembly GCA_004340125.1 of Harryflintia acetispora. Classification (GTDB taxonomy): domain Bacteria; phylum Bacillota; class Clostridia; order Oscillospirales; family Ruminococcaceae; genus Harryflintia; species Harryflintia acetispora. The sequence goes on from SLUK01000001.1 coordinate 261,949, forward strand.
ACACCTCGGTCATCATCCCGTGGCTCAAGGACAACTACGGCTGCGAGGTCATTGCGGTCGCCGGGGACGTCGGCCAGGGCAAGGAGCTCTCGGGGCTCGAGGAGCGCGCGCTGAAAACCGGGGCGTCCAAGCTCTATATCGAGGACCTGACCAAGGAGTTCGTAGACGAGTATATCATCCCGACCATGCAGGCCGGGGCGGTCTACGAGGGCAAGTACCTGCTGGGCACCTCGTTTGCGCGTCCGATCATCGCCAAGAGGCTGGTCGAGATCGCCAAGAAGGAGGGCGCGGACGCCATCGCGCACGGCTGCACCGGCAAGGGGAACGACCAGGTGCGCTTCGAGCTGGCCATCAAGGCCTTCGCGCCCGAAATGGGGATTATCGCGCCCTGGAGGACCTGGGAGCTCAAGTCCCGCGAGGACGAGATCGAGTACGCCGAAAAGCATAACATCGAGATTCCCCTGACCAAGGAGACCAACTACTCCAAGGACAAGAACCTCTGGCATCTCTCGCACGAGGGGCTCGACCTCGAGGACCCCAAGAACGAGCCGGACTACGACAAGATCCTGGAGATGGGCGTCTCCCCCGAAAAGGCGCCGGACAAGGCGACCTACGTCACACTCACCTTTGTCAAGGGCGTGCCGGTTGCGCTCGACGGCAAGGAGCTGGACAGCGTCGAGCTGATTAAAACGCTCAACAAGCTCGGGGGCGAGAACGGGATCGGGATCATCGACATGGTGGAAAACCGCCTGGTCGGGATGAAGAGCCGGGGCGTCTACGAGACTCCGGGCGGCGCCATCCTCTACCACGCGCACGGTATGCTCGAGGAGATCTGCCTGGACAAGGAGACCCAGCACTACAAGGCGCTGGTGGCGCAGAAATTCAGCGAAATCGTCTACAACGGCCAGTGGTACACCCCGCTGCGGGAGGCGCTGTCCGCCTTCGTGGAGAGCACCCAGAAGACGGTGACGGGCGACGTCAAGCTCAAGCTCTACAAGGGCAATATCATCGGCGCGGGGATGACCTCGCCCTACTCCCTCTACTCGGAGGAGGTCGCGACCTTCGGCGAGGACAACGTCTACGACCAGATGGATTCCCAGGGCTTCATCAACCTGTTCGGGCTGCCCATCAAGGTCAAGGCGCTGCTCGATGAGAAGCGCGGCAAATAAGGGAAACGATCAAAACCCGGCTGTCGGGCCGCATGCAGATGCGGCCCGACGCCTTTCTTAAACGGAGGGAACACCAATGAAGCTATGGGCAGGCAGGTTTTCGGAGCAGTCGGACAAGAGGCTGGACGACTTCAATTCCTCCATCTCGTTCGACTGCCGGATGTACCGGCAGGACATCGGCGGGTCGATCGCCCACGCGACCATGCTCGCCGAGTGCGGGGTGATTGCAAAGGAGGACAGCGAGGCGATCATTGAGGGGCTCGAGGGGATCCTTCATGACATCGAGAGCGGAAAGCTGCCGTTCGACCCCGAGGCCGAGGACATCCACATGTTCATCGAGGCCGAGCTCACCGCGCGGATCGGTGACGCGGGCAAGCGGCTGCACACCGCGCGCAGCCGCAACGACCAGGTGGCGGTGGACCTGCGCCTCTATCTGCGCGACGAGATCACGGCCCTGGAGGGGCAGCTGCGTGAGCTCATCGGGGTGCTCTGCAAAAAGGCCGGGGAGAACCTCGACACCATCCTGCCCGGCTACACCCACCTGCAGCGCGCGCAGCCGGTCACCTTCGCGCACCACCTCCTGGCCTGGGCGCAGATGCTCCTGCGCGACCTCGGGCGGCTGCGCGACGCCGGGGAGCGGATGAATGTTTGCCCGCTCGGGTGCGGGGCGCTGGCCGGGACCACCTACCCGATCGACCGGGAGCGCACCGCCGAGCTGCTGGGCTTTCGCGGCCCGATGATGAACTCTTTGGACGGGGTGTCCGACCGGGACTACTGCGTGGAGCTCTGCTGCGCCATCTCGCTGATCATGACCCATCTCTCCCGCTGCTGCGAGGAGATCATCCTCTGGTGCTCGTGGGAGTTTAAATTCGTCGAGCTGAGCGACCGCTTCGCCACCGGCTCGTCCATCATGCCCCAGAAAAAGAACCCGGACATCGCCGAGCTGGTGCGCGGCAAGACCGGGCGGGTCTTCGGGGACCTGATCACCCTGCTGACCATGTTAAAGGGTACGGCGCTCGCCTACAACAAGGACATGCAGGAGGACAAGGAGGCCGTCTTCGACGCGCTGGACACCGTGAAGATGGCGCTGGCGGCCTTCACCCCGATGGTGGAGACCATGACGGTGCTGGGCGACAACATGCGCGCGGCGGCGGCGAAGGGCTTCATCAACGCCACCGACTGCGCCGACTACCTGGTGAAACGGGGCCTCCCCTTTAGGGACGCCTACAAGGTGACCGGACAGCTGGTCGCGTCCTGCATTGAGCAGGGCAAGACCCTCGAGACGCTGAGCCTCGAGGAGTATCAGGCCATGCACCCGCTCTTTGAGGAGGGGGTCTACGAGGCGATTGATCTGATGAACTGCGTCAACGGGCGTCGTGTGCTCGGGGGCCCCGCCAGGGAGCAGGTCGAACATCAGCTCGACTGGATCAAGGCCCAGCTGGAGGAAGAGAGATGCTAAAGGCGTCTGTCATCGGGGCGACCGGCTACGCCGGAGTCGAGCTCTGCCGGATCCTGCTCACCCATCCGCAGGCAAATATTCATCGGCTCTCCTCAGTCAGCTTTACGGGGAAGGCGATCAGTGAGGTGTATCCCGCCCTGCGCGGGCTCTGTGATGAAAGGCTGGTGAGCGAGGACGAGGCGATCGACGGAGCAGACGTGGTCTTCGCCTCCCTCCCCGCCGGTCTCAGCGAGCCGATCGCCAGGAAATGCCTGCAGGCGGGCGCGCTCTTTATCGACCTGGGGGCCGACTTTCGGCTGCACGACCCGGATACCTACGAGAGCTGGTACCAAAAGAAGTATGAGGACCCGGAGCTCCATGGACAGGCGGTCTACGCCCTGCCCGAGCTCTTTCGGGAGGAGATCGAGGGGGCGAGGCTGATCGGGAATCCCGGCTGCTACCCCACCAGCGTGGCGCTGGGGCTGGCCCCGGCGCTGAAAGGCGGGTTGATCGGGAGCGAAGACCTGATCATCGACGCGAAGTCCGGGGCCACCGGCGCCGGGCGGGGGCTCAGCCAGACCACCCACTTTTGCGAGTGCAACGAGGGCTTCGCCCCTTACAAGGTGGCCTGCCACCGGCACACCCCCGAGATCGAGCAGACCCTATCCATCCTCGCCGGGGAGCCGGCGGCGGTGACCTTTGTGCCCCACCTGCTGCCCGTCAGCCGCGGGATCGTCTCGACCATCTATGCGAAATTAAAGGGCGGGGCCTCCCTGCCCGAGGTGCGGCAGCGGTACCTCGATTTCTACGAGTCCGCCCCCTTCGTGCGGGTGCTGCCCGAGGGGGAGGTTTCCAATCTGCGAAACGTGCGCTGCTCGAACTACTGCGATATCTCGCTGCACCTGGACGCGCACACCGGCCGGTTAATCGTCGTGTCCGCCATCGACAACATGGTCAAGGGCGCGGCGGGCCAGGCGGTGCAGAACATGAACATCGCGCTGGGGCTCGACGAGACGGCGGGGCTGCTGTTCGTGCCGCCCGCAATCTGATAGGAGGAGACGGACATGGAAATCAAAATGATACCCGGCGGCGTCTGCGCCGCCTTGGGGTTTCAAGCCGCGGGGGTCCACTGCGGGATACGCAAAAACGCCAGCAAGCGGGACCTCATGCTGCTCTGTAGCGATCTCCCCTGCGCGGCCGCCGCCTGCTATACCCGCAACAAGGTCTTCGGCGCGCCGATCACCGTGACCCGCCGGCACCTGCAAAATGGGAGCGCCAGGGCGGTGGTCTGCAACAGCGGCAACGCCAACACCTGCAACGCCGACGGGGTCGAGAAGGCGACCGCGATGTGCAAGGCCGCGGCTGCGGCGCTACATATCCCGGAGGACGACGTGATCGTCGCCTCCACCGGGGTGATCGGGCAGCCGCTGCCGATTAGACCGATCGAGGCGGCCCTGCCGGGGCTGGCGCGGAGCCTTTGCGCCGGGGAGAGCGCCGCCAATGAGGCGGCGCAGGCCATCATGACCACCGACACCCACCCGAAAGAGGCGGCGGTGGAATTCACCCTCGGGGGCAAAACCTGCCATCTGGGCGGGATGTGCAAGGGCAGCGGGATGATCGAGCCAGACCTTTGCACCATGCTCGCCTTCCTGACCACCGACGCGGCCATCTCCCCCGCGCTGCTGCAGAAAGCACTGCTCGGCAGCGTGCAGGACACCTACAACATGGTGAGCATAGACGGGGACACCTCGACCAACGACATGGTGACGCTGCTGGCAAACGGTGCGGCGGGCAACGCGCCAATCACCGCCGAGGGGGAGGACTTCGACATCTTCTGCGCGGCGCTGCATGCGCTCAACACCGCGCTCTGCCGCCAAATCGCCAAGGACGGCGAGGGGGCGACCAAGCTGCTCACCTGCACGGTGCGCGGGGCAAACGGCGGGGAGACCGCCAAAAAAATCGCCAAATCGGTCGTCAAGTCCACCCTCTTCAAGTGTGCCGTCTTCGGGTGCGATGCCAACTGGGGCAGGATCCTCTGCGCCATCGGCTATACCGACGCCGAGTTTTCGGTGGAGCATATCGCCGTCTGGCTCGCCTCCAGGGCGGGGCGGGTACAAGTCTGCCAAAACGGCGCGGGTCTGCCCTTCTCGGAGGACGAGGCGCTGGCGGTCCTCAAGGAGGACGAGGTCACCGTCGAGATCGAGATGGGAGAGGGCGGCGCCGCCGCCACCGCCTACGGGTGCGATCTGAGCTATGACTATGTGAAGATCAACGGGGACTACCGGACTTAAGGAGCGTGAAAGGACCCTTTCACGCCATAGATAGGGATGGGATTGTGATGGAGCTTTCCAATGCGGATATGGCGCGGGTGCTGACCCAGGCGCTGCCCTATATCCAGAAATACGACGGCAAGACCGTGGTCATCAAATACGGCGGGAACGCGATGATCGACGAGGAGCTGAAAAGCGCCGTGATGTGCGACGCCGTGCTGCTCGCCGCCGTCGGGGTGCGGGTGGTGCTGGTGCACGGCGGCGGTCCCGAGATCACCGCGACCCTGCAAAGAATGGGCAAGGAGTCCCGCTTTGTGGGCGGGCTGCGCTACACCGACCGGGAGACCGCCGAGGTCGCCCAGATGGTGCTGGCCGGAAAGCTCAGTAAGGACCTGGTCGCCGCCATCGGGCGGCACGGGGGCCGCGCGGTGGGGCTCTGCGGGATGGACGGCGGCCTCTTCGAGGCGCGGAAAAAGCAGTCGGATACCGACCTCGGCTTCGTCGGGGAGATCGCGGCGGTCAACACCGCCGTGGTGGAGGATGCGCTGCACAGCGGTTACATCCCGGTGATCGCCACCGTGGGGACCGACCGGGAGGGGAACGTCTATAACATCAACGCCGACACCGCGGCCGCGGCCCTGGCCGGGAGCCTGGGAGCGGAGAACCTGATCCTGATGACCGACGTGCGGGGGCTGCTGGAAAATCCCGGGGATGAGAGCACCCTGATCGCGGATGTCGGGATTGCAAGCCTGCCCGCGCTCATCGAACAGGGAATCGTCAGCGGGGGCATGATCCCCAAGTGCGAATGCTGCGCTGCGGCGGTGCGCGAGGGGGTGGGGCACACCGTCATCATCGACGGGCGGATCCCCCATTCGATTTTGATCGAGCTCTTCTCCGACAAGGGGATCGGCACCCTGTTCCACTGAAAAGGAGTGGTGAAGGATGGATGATAAACAGCTTGACCGGCAGTATGTGGAAAATACCTACGCCCGGCAGGACCTGCTGCTGGATCACGGCAAGGGGGCCTTGGTCTGGGACGAAAACGGCAGGGAGTACATCGACCTTGGCAGCGGGATTGGGGTGAACGCCCTCGGCCACGCCGACGAGGGGTGGCTCCAGGCGGTCACCGGGCAGCTGAAAAAGCTCGCGCACACCTCCAATCTCTACTACACCGCCCCCTGCGCGCGGCTCGCCGAGGAGCTCTGCACGCGCACGGGACAGGAAAAGGCCTTCTTCTGCAACTCCGGGGCCGAGGCCAACGAGTGCGCGATCAAGGCCGCGCGCAAATACAGCTTCACGCATTACGGAGCGGGACGACACGTCATCGTGACGCTGCAAAACTCCTTCCATGGGCGGACCATGGCGACCCTGTCGGCCACCGGGCAGGACGTGTTTCACCGGCATTTCGATCCCTTCCCCGAAGGGTTCCGCTATGCGCCGGCCAACGACCTCGCCGGCACGCTGGCGGCGCTGCGCGGCGACGTCTGCGCGCTGCTGTTCGAGCCCATCCAGGGCGAGGGCGGGGTGGTCGAGCTGGACCACGGCTACCTGCAAAAGCTCGCCGCGGCGTGCAGGGAGCAGGACATCCTGCTGATCGCCGACGAGGTGCAGACCGGAATCGGGCGCACGGGTAAGCTGCTGGGCTGCGAGCACAGCGGCGTGCGCCCCGACATTGTGACCTTGGCCAAGGGCCTTGGCGGGGGGCTGCCCATCGGGGCGGCGCTCTTCGGGGAGCGCGCCGCCGGGACGCTTCAAGCCGGGGACCACGGCAGCACCTTCGGCGGGAACCCCGCCGTCTGCGCGGGCGCCTGCGCGGTGCTGCGCCGGCTGGATGACGGGTTTCTCGCGGAAGTGGAGAAAAAGGGCGACTACCTGCGAGGCCGGCTCCTGGCGACTCCGAACGTCCGGGAGGTCAGCGGCCGCGGCCTCATGCTGGGGGTGGCGCTGCGGGAGGGGATTTCCCCCGCCGAGGTGGTCAAGGCCGCAATTGCCAAGGGCGTGATCCCCCTGACGGCGCACGAGCGGCTGCGCCTGCTGCCGCCGCTGGTCATCACCGGCGGGGAACTGACGAGAGCAAGCGATATCCTGTGCGACGTGATCGCCGGGTTTTAATGAAAGTGGGAGGAACGGTTATGAATCTATCCAATGCGGACAAGGCGCTGGTGCTGACCCAGGCGCTGCCCTACATGCAGAAGTATTTTGACAAGACGGTGGTCATCCAGTACGACCCGGCGCTGCAGCAGGGCGGGGTGTACGAGGCGGTGATGAGCGACATCGTGCTGCTCGGTGCTGTCGGGATCCACGCGGTGCTGGTGCACGGCGGGGCTAGCCTGCCCGAGACGATGGGTCAGGACAACAAGAGCCTGGTGGCGAGCCTGCAAGCCCAGGGCGGCCGGGCCATCGGCCTTTGCGGAATCGACGGCGGGATGATCCAGGTCGAGCAAAACGGCGAGGAGGGCCGGGTGGCCAGGATCGACCCGTCCATCCTTCTCGATCTCATCGGGAGCGGGTATATCCCGGTGGTGGCCGCGGTGGGCTGCGGCGCAGACGGAGGCGCCTGCGCGCTCAACCCGGATGCGGCGGCCTCGGCGGTGGCCAGCTGCCTGCACGCCGAGAACCTGATCATGCTCTCCCAGGCGCGCGGGGTGCAAAAGGACAAAACGGATGAGGGCTCCCTCATCTCGGCCATCCAGGTCAGCGCGGTGCCTTCGCTGCTGCGCTCGGGCACGGTGACGGATGGCATGCGCTCCAAGGTGGAGTACTGCGTGGAGGCGGTGCGCCGCGGGGTGAAGAAAACCTTCATCATCGACGGGCGGATCCCCCATTCCATCCTGATCGAGATGTTCTCGGACGAGGGCATCGGCACCATGCTTTACTGATTGGAGGGTATCGTCATGAAACATCTTTTAAAGCTGCTGGACCTCAGCGGCGAGGAGATCGAAGAGTTGCTCTCGATCGCCGACCAGCTCAAATATGAGCACCACCACGACATCCCGCATCCCATCCTAGCGGGCAAGTCGCTGGGGATGATCTTCCAGAAGGCCTCGACCCGCACGCGGGTCTCGTTCGAGGTGGGGATGTACCAGCTCGGCGGCAAGGCGCTCTTTCTGAGCGCCAACGACATGCAAATCGGGCGGGGCGAGGCGGTGCAGGACACCGCCCGGGTCCTCTCGCGGTACCTCGACGGGATCATGATCCGCACCTTCGCGCAGTCCGAGGTGGAGAGCCTGGCGCAGCACGGCTCGATCCCGATCATCAACGGGCTGACCGACTTCTGCCACCCCTGCCAGGTGCTGGCCGACCTGATGACCATCCGGGAGTTTCGGGGCGGCCTCAAGGGGCTCAAGATGTGCTACGTCGGGGACGGGAACAACATGTGCAATTCCCTGATCGTGGGCGCGCTCAAGACCGGCATGTCGATGGCGGCCGCCTGCCCGAAGGGCTACGAGCCGGACAAGGCGGTGCTCGATTTCGCGGCGGGGTATGGGGAGCGCTTCCTGCTGACCGACCAGGTGCTGCAGGCGGCGGCCGGGGCCGACGTGCTGGTGACCGACGTCTGGGCTTCGATGGGCCAGGAGGGCGAGGCCGAAAAGCGCAAAAAGGCCTTCGCCGGCTGGCAGATCAATGACGAGATGGTTGCAGCCGCCGCGCCGGGCACAATGGTGCTGCACTGCCTGCCCGCGCACCGGGAGGAGGAAATCAGCGCCAAGGTGTTCGAGGCGCACGCCAGCGAGATTTTTGAGGAGGCGGAAAACCGCCTGCACGCCCAGAAGGCGGTTATGGTCAAGCTAATGGGGCAGAAGAACGAGAACAAGTATAAGCTGTAGATTTGCCGCTGCCGCTCCGGGATTCCAAAGGGCCAAGGCGCCGATGGCACCATGCCCTTCTGGCGGGCGCGGGCAGAGCCCGCGGCCTTTTCCGGCTTGCTACAACTCACGGCTACAAATCCTCCCAAAGATCAGGAAGGGGAGCTTGGGCGCACGCATTTTTGGCGCCCGCCCCAAAATGCAGGCTCGCTTTGCGAGCGGTGCGTCTCACGGGTGGAAAACGATTCGTTTTCCCCCGTGTACCCCCTTTCAGTGTGGTTTGCTGGTATTCGCCTTGATGGAATCCCCCTCAGATCAGGAAGGGGAGTGGCGACGTTCCAGTGGAACGTTGGCACGTGGGGAAACCCTATCAAGGGGTTTCCCCATGGCGGCAAAGCCGCCATTTCAGGAAACAAAAAGGGCCCGGGGAACTTCCCCGGGCCCTTAAATCATCTATTCTATTTATGCTCGTGCTCCTCGGGCAGCTCGCCGATATAGTCGCTCCCCGTCGCAACATGGTGCTCGGCCTCGTCCGCGAACTTCTTGACCGCGGCGGCAGCCTTCTTGATCGGCTCGATGGTGCCTGCGCCGCCGATGCATCCGCCCGGGCAGGCCATCCCCTCGAGGATGTAGCCCTTGCGCTTGCCCGCCTTGGCGAGGGTGAGCATTTTGCGGCAGTCAAAGAGCCCCTCGGCCCTATCGATCTTGACCTCGACGTCCGGGTAGCGCTCGCGGATGACCGCCTCGATCGCGCCGGCGACCCCGCCGGCAACGCCGTAGCCGCGCCCACCGCCGGTGGCGTCCTCCATCTCGGGCGCGTCCTCGATCTGGCCGAAGTCGATCTCCTTGGCGGCGAAGATGCCCATCAGCTCCTCGTAGGTGATGACGAAGTCCACGTCGCTGCGCACCGTGCGGCGCAGGGCCTCCAGCTTCTTGGAGGCGCAGGGCCCGATGAAGACCACCCGCGCGTTCGGGTGCTCCTTCTTGATGATCCGGGCAGTGGCGACCATCGGGGTCAGCTCGGTCGAGACGCAGTGCGCAATCTCGGGGAAAAACTTCTTGGCCATCACCGACCAGGACGGGCAGCAGGAGGTCGCCATGAAGGGCTGCTCCTCGGAAAGCCCGTGCACGTAGTGCTCCGCCTCGGCGATCGCGCCGAGGTCAGCGCCGATGGCCACCTCATAGACGTCCGAAAAGCCGAGCTGGATGAGCGCGTCCTTCACCCGCTGGGGCGTGGCGAGCGGGCCGAACTGCCCGACGAAGGAGGGCGCGATCTCGGCAATAATTTCCTTCCCCTCCTTGAGGGCGTGGACCAGCTGGAAAATCTGGGACTTGTCCGCAATGGCGGAGAAGGGGCAGTTGACCAGGCACTGTCCACAGGAAACGCACTTGTCGTAGTTGATCTTGGCCCGTCCGAGGTAGTCGCTTTCGATGGCGTCCACCCCGCAGGAGGCGGCGCAGGGGCGCTCGAATTTAACAATCGCGTTGTAGGGGCAGCTTTCCGCGCAGCGCCCGCATTTGATACATTTGTCCTTGTCGATGTGGCTCTTGCCGTCCTTGAGAGACACCGCCTTGACCGGGCAGACGCTCACACAGGGGTGCGCGAGGCACCCGCGGCAGTTGTCGGTGACGTAGTACTGCTTGGGCGGGCAGGCCTCGCACGCGAAGGGGATCACGTTGACCAGCGGCGGCTCGTAGACCAGCTCGTCGATGGCGCTCTCCTCGATCCCCTGGGAGATGGGCGCATGCTTGTCCGCGGGGCGCACGTCCAGCCCGCAGGCCAGGCGCAGCCGTTCGCCGACGATGGCCCGCTCCTTGAAGACGCTGTCGCGATAGGTCGCGATCTCGCCCGGGATAATCTTATAGGGGATATCCTCGATGCGGGAATAGTCTCCGCCCTCGAACGCCAGCTTTGCGATCTCCTGGAAGATCTGGCGGCGGATCTTGGTTACGGGAGTATAAATGCCTTTCAACTATGAAACCCCATTTCTACAAAAAATAGCCGGCCCTCAGCTCTTTGCCGGGAGCCCCATTGCAATAATCCTCTCCATGACCGTTTCGCTGTCGGCGTTCTCGATCAGGTCGCCGTTGATCCGCACCACCGGGGAAATATCCGGATGGGTGCCCTCGACGAGGTTGGTGCAGGTCGTGATGTTGACCTGGGTGTTGAGCCTGAGCTGGACCTTGAGCTTCTTGAGGCTCTCGATCGACTCGATGATGTGCATGGCCCCGTTGAGCACGCACTGTGTGCAGACGCAGACCTCGACGTTAACCTTTTTCATGCTTATGACCATTCCTTTCTCGGGAATTTGCGCCGCCGGCAAGGAGGAAATGGCGGGCGTCGTCCAGGCGCAAAAACCATAAGTTTAAAAGACCAAGCTTTCAAACTTTGCCCCTCTGCTTGATTTGTGGCCGCCCGGTCCCTGGCGGCAGGAGCTGATCGGAAGGTTGTTATTTATTTAACAATCAGTTCCTATTATATCCCCGGCCCCATACAAAGTCAAGGCCCCTCCCCGTGTAAAATACCGGGAAAAGCGCCCCTTATGCACCGGTTGGCTGCGCACCGTATTGTTAACCTTATTATACTAAAAGCCCGGCGGGCCTGTCAAATGAAATCCCGTCCATTTCTGGTTTTTTCTCGGTATTGAAAAGCTCCGGTTGCCTTCACGCCTTCTTTCCGTTATACTGGGGCCAAAGGTATGCCGCCCCGGTAGTTTGGACAGCCGGGTAAGGTTTATGCCGCGGCCGCAAAGCGCCGGGCCGGAAAAGGGAAAAATTTGAAAGATTTCCTGCAAAAAGTCCGCCCCAAGGCTTGCGCTGCGGCGAAGGATGCGGTACAATGGGAATAGAATGTGAAACTATTAACAATCATGTTCAGGAGGGACCGGACAAATGGTGGAGGTAAAGGTGTGCGTGGGCAGTTCCTGCCATATGAAGGGGTCTTATCAGGTGATCAAGACCTTTGAGGAGCTGATCAAGAAAAACGATCTGAAGGACGAGGTGGCGCTCAAGGCCTCCTTCTGCATGGGGCAGTGCCTTCAGGGGATTTCGATCACGGTGAACGGCGAGCCGGTGCAGAATGTGGGCTTTGCCAACGCGCAGGATGTGTTTTACCAGCACATCTACCCGCTGGCCAAGAAAAACGACGGGGAGGACGCGTAAATGAGCAGCAGTATTATCAAGCTCAACACGAAAAATTGCCAGAGCTGTTATAAATGCATCCGGGAGTGCCCGGTCAAGGCGATCGAATTCAAGGACAACAAGGCCCAGGTCATCCCGGGCGAGTGCGTGCTGTGCGGCAGGTGCGTCGAGTGCTGCCCGCAGAACGCCAGGATCCTGCGCGACGACCTTTCGCAGGTGAGGCAGCTGGTGGGCGGCGACAAGCCGGTCTACCTTTCGCTGGCCCCCTCCTGGGTGAGCTGGTTTCGCGGCAAGAGCTTTTCCGCCGTGTCGGCCGCCCTCAAGCGTCTCGGCTTTTGCGGGGTGGAGGAGACCGCCATCGGCGCGGCCGAGTGCTCGCGCAGCTATGGCGAACTCATGCGCCAGGGGCAGATGAAAAACATTATCGCCACCGCCTGCCCGTCGGCCGTGATGCTCGTCGAGCGGCACTACCCGGAGCTCATCAAGCTCCTCGCCCCGGTCTCCTCGCCGATGATGGCGCACGCCAAGCTCATGCGGGAGAGCTACGGGGACATCAAGGTGGTCTTCGCCGGGCCCTGCCTCTCCAAGATGGAGGAGTCGGACGACCCGCTCGCGGGCGGGATGGTCAACTTTGCTTTGACCTTCGAGGCGCTCGGGCGCTGGCTCGAGGAGGAAGGAATCGAGCTCGGCGAGGAGGACCCCGAAGCCGTGGGCGTCAAAAGCCCGGTGGCGCGGCTTTATCCGAAGCCGACCGGGATTTTAAAAACGATGGCGCCCGAGGATACCGCGGGGTATACGCCCATCGCGGTGGACGGGCCGGAGAAGTGTATCGCCCTGCTCGATTCGATCCGGGATGAGCAGCCCGAGGGGCTCTTTATCGAAATGAACCTCTGCCCGGGCGGCTGCATGGGCGGCCCGCTGCTGCGCATGCATCACCGCAACGCCACCCTCTGCGAGGCGCTGCTCACCGAGCGGGATCAGGCGCAGGACCGCCATGTGGCGGGCAGCGCCGAAATGCAGAGCACCTATCCGCGGGTCTTCCAGAACCGCGCGCCCCAATACGAGGAAATCAGCGAGGAGGATATCCGCCGGGTGCTGGAAAGTATCGGCAAGTTCGGGCCCGAGGACGAGCTCAACTGCTCCTCCTGCGGCTATCCCACCTGCCGGGACAAGGCGATTGCGGTGCTGCGCGGCAAGGCCGACGTCAGCATGTGCATGCCCTACCTGCGCCAGCGCGCCGAGAATATTTCGAGTATGGTCATCGAGCACAGCCCCAACGCGATCATCGCCTTTGACGAGGAGATGAACGTCATCGAGCTCAACCCGCGCGCCGAGGAGATCTACGGCGTCAAGCGCGCCGACGTGCTGGGCACCTTCATGGCCGCCTTCTACGGCGAGGACGGCTTCGAGCAGGCGCGAGAGAGCGAGCGGCCGATCGAAAAGAAGGTCTATCTCGACGAGCTCGGGCGCAGCGTGGAAAAGTCGATCGTCTACATAAAGGAGCACCGCATGTACCTGGCCTTTGTCAAGGACATCTCCGAGCAGCAGCACCAGGCGCAGAAGCTCGAGGAGATGCGCCACCACACCGTCGAAACCGCGCAGAAGGTCATCGACAAGCAGATGCGCGTGGCGCAGGAGATCGCAAGCCTCCTCGGCGAGACGACCGCCGAGACCAAGGTCGCGCTGACCAACCTCAAGCGCTCGATGACCGAGGCCCAATCGGAGGAATCGCGATGAACCTGTTTGTAGACGCCTATTGGGAGAGCCTCAACCACTACGGCGAGGAGCTGTGCGGGGACAAGGTGGAGATCGTGCGCGGCGAGGACTATACCATGGCGGTGCTCGCCGACGGACTGGGCAGCGGGGTGAAGGCGAATATCCTCTCCACCATGACCAGCAAGATCATCTCCACCATGTTTTCCGAGGGCGGCAAGCTGGGGGATGTGGTGGAGACCATGGCCAGCACCCTGCCGGTCTGCTCCGAGCGGGGGGTGGCCTATTCCACCTTCACCATCGTCAAGGTGAAGAACGACGGGTGGGTCTATATCGCCGAGTTCGACAATCCCCTTTGCGTATACTTTAAGGACAACAAGGTCTGCGACATCCCGCGCGAGACCCTGGAGATGGACGGCAAGACGATCTATGTCAGCCGCTTTCAGGCCGGGGAGGGCGACATGCTGGTCACCTTCTCGGACGGGGTGGTCCACGCGGGGGTCGGGCGGCTGCTCGACCTCGGGTGGCAGTACGACAACATCGTGGGGTATGTCAAGGAGAACATCACCCCCGACATTTCGCCCCTTATGCTCACCCGCAAGCTCCTCTCGGCGGTCAACACCCTGTATATGGAACAGCCGGGGGACGACTCGACCGCCTGCTGCCTGCGCCTGAAGCCCAGCCGGCCGGCGACCGTGATGGTCGGCCCGCCGATGAACGCCGACCTCGACGAGACGGTGGTCCACAAGCTGATGTACTCCAAGGGGGTCAAGGTGGTCTGCGGGGGCACCACCTCGCAGATCGTCTCGAAGGTGACGGGCCGGGAGGTGCAGGTATCCATCGACTACGAGAACCCCGCCATCCCCCCCACCGCCAAGATCGCCGGGGTGGACCTGGTGACCGAGGGGGTGCTCACCATCGGCAAGGCGCTGGAGCTGATCAAGAACCTGACCGACAGCAAGGATGAGGCCTCGCTGGACACCTTCACCCTCAATAAGAAGGACGGCGCCACCCTGCTGGCCCGGGTGCTGCTCGAGGAGAGCACCGAGGTGCACTTCCTGGTGGGCCGCGCGCTCAACCCGGCGCACCAGAATCCCGGCATGCCGGTCTCGCTGGGGCTAAAGCTCAATTTGATCAAGGAGCTGGCCGCCGAGCTTGAGAAAACGGGAAAACGCGTGGATGTGGAATATTTCTAAAAAGAGAAGCCACCCGCTCAAAGGGCGCACTCCTTTTTCTTCAAGGCGCGGGTTGACGCTGCGCCCTTCTCAAAGTATTGAAAGCAGAGCTTTCAATACTTCCATATGAGTGCTCCCGGAAGGGGCGCGCCTGTTTTCTTCGGCGCGGAGGCTGGCGCAGCACCCCTCTCAAAGGATTGAAAGCTGCGCTTCCAATCCTTCCATATGTGTGATTTCAGAAGGGTGCGCCCTTTATAAGTTTACAGGCAGCAGATGGAATCTGCTGCCTGTAAACTTTTTATGCGTGCTCCCGACGGGCGGCTTCTTTTATCAAGGGTTTCCAAAGGGTGCGACGCACCCTTTGGCAGAGGTTTGGAGACAGCGTCTCCAAGGTCCTGCTCGTCCAAAAGCCCGGAAGAGGGGAATCGGGCCTCCACCGGAGGCCCGAGGGGAGAAACCCAAGGGGGTTTCTCCCATTTTAAATGCAACTTAATCAAACAGCTTTTTGTCGAGCCCGGTGCGGGAGAGCGTGTAAAAGAGCAGCAGCCCCAGCAGATAGCAGGGCACGAGCTGCCCGAGCCCGACCAGCAGCGCCTGGGTCCAGAAAACGGCCAGGTTTTTGCCCGCGCCCATCACCACATATAGTTCCGCCCCGATGACGGCCGCGTTGATGAGCACCGGCGGAAGCGGCGCCAGGATGGGCAGCCCCCGAAAGCGGACCCTGCGCAGCAGCCAGCTGAGCATGGCCGCGACCAGGGTGGCCAGGGTGCCGAAGAGGATGTCCAGCGCCCCCAGGATGTTGGCTCCTGTCAGGAACCCGACGAGGTTGGCGACGGCGCACCCGAGCGTCACTCCCACGATCCCGGTGGGGGAATAGGCGGGCAGGATGGTCAGCGCCTCGGACAGGCGCATCTGCACCGGCCCGTAGCTGATGGGCGCGAGCGCCAGGGTCAGCGCGGTGTAGAACGCCGCGATCAGGGAGGCGATCACCATCGCCTTGGTTTTGCTTCTTGTCATTTGTGTTCTTCCTTCCTAGTATTGTTTTAAGTCAGGAGGTTTCGACTGACTGCAGGAAGATGGGATTTTCCCGCGAAGGACATCATACCCGATCCGGGGCTTCTTTGCAAGTGCCGATGACAGGACTGTAAAAGTATGGTATACTGTAAAAACAACCGAAGAGATTTTCAGGAGGGTCAAAATTGATTTGCAGGGAATTTGAAATCGTCTCCCGGCAGGAGCCTATCCCCGGGGTGTTCGATTATAAAATCCATTGCCCCGAGCTGGTGGCAGAAGCCTCCCCGGGCCAGTTCGTACATATCCGCTGCGGGGAGCGTTCGCTGCGCCGGCCGATTTCGATCTGCGCGCTGGACCGCGGGACGGGTGAATTGCGCCTGGTCTTCGAGGTGCGGGGCGAGGGGACGAGGGAGCTCTCCCACCTCGCGGCCGGGGATCGGATGGACATCCTCGGCCCGCTCGGGCACGGCTTCGAGCTGCTCGACCCGGGCGCGCGCGCCGTGGTGGTCGGCGGCGGGATCGGCACCCCGCCGCTGCTCGAGGTGGCGCGGCACTACGGCGAGCGCTGCCAAGCGATTTTAGGCTTCCGCAGCGTCAAGAACGTCATCCTCGACCAAGACTTCGCCTCGGCCTGCGGCACCGTCGTCTGCACCGACGACGGGAGCTGGGGCGTGCGGGGGACGGTGCTCCCCGCGCTGGAGGCTGCGCTGCAGGGGTTTTGTCCGCAGATCGTCTACGCCTGCGGGCCGAAGCCCATGCTGAAGGGCATCCAGGAGCTGTGCGCGCGGTATCCGGTGCGCTGCCAGCTCTCGCTCGAGGAGCGCATGGGCTGTGGCGTCGGGGCCTGCCTCGTCTGCGCCTGCAAGACCCGTGCAGAGGACGGGCAGGAAAACTACGCCCACGTCTGCAAGGACGGGCCGGTCTTCGAGGCGCAGAGCGTCGTCTTTGAATAGGAGGGGAACAGAAGTGGCGAACCTTTCGGTGAATATTGCCGGGGTGACCTTGAAAAACCCGGTGATCACGGCCTCCGGCTGCTTCGGCTTCGGCCGGGAATACGAGGACTTTTACGACATTTCCCGCCTGGGCGGGATTTCGCTCAAGGGGATGACCGCAAAGAAGCGGCTGGGCAATCCCCCGCCCCGCATTGCGGAGACGCCCGCCGGGATGCTCAACAGCGTCGGGCTGCAAAACCCCGGGGTGGACGCGTTTTTGCGGGACGACCTCCCCTATCTCAAAACCAAGGATACCGTGCTGATTGCCAACATCGCGGGCAGCACGGTGGAGGATTACTGCGAGATCGCCTCCCGACTGGCGGACAGCGAAGTCGACCTGCTCGAGCTCAACATCTCCTGCCCCAACGTCAAGGAGGGCGGGGTGGCCTTCGGGGTGAGTTGCGAGGGGGCCGCCGGGGTGGTGAGGGCGGTCAAGCGGCATGCGCGGCAGCCGCTGCTGGTCAAGCTCTCCCCCAATGTGACCGACATCGTATCGATCGCGAAGGCGGTCGAGAGCGAGGGCGCAAACGGGATCTCGCTGATCAACACCCTGCTCGGAATGCGGATCGATATCGAGCGCCGCCGCCCGGTGCTCTATAACAACGTCGGCGGGCTGTCGGGTCCCGCCGTCTTCCCGGTGGCAGTGCGCATGGTCTGGCAGGTGGCAAACGCCGTCAAGGTCCCGGTCGTCGGGATGGGCGGGATCGCGAGTGCAAAGGACGCCATCGAGATGATGATGGCGGGGGCCAGTGCCGTGCAGGTCGGCGCGGCGATGTTTTCGGACCCGATGGCCCCGGTCAAGATCATCGAGGGAATGGAAAGCTGGCTTAGCGGGCACGGGATTGCGGACGTAGGGGAAATCGTCGGCACCGTGCGGCCCTGGTCTTAACCGTGCGCCGGGGGGGCGCCCTGTTAACGGGCTGTGTCATGCTGCTTTCCTGTCTGCTGGTGAGCGTTTCGGCGCTCGAAAAGCCGACCGGAGAGTTTTATGCCGGCGACTTTGCCGACGTCTTTTCCGCCGAGCATGAGGAGTACTACATCGAGCAGGGGAAGCTGCTGCAGGAATCCTGCTCGGGCGCGCAGATCGCGGTGGTCAGCGTCCCCTCGCTGGAGGGGGAGACGGTCGAGCAGTATGCAAACGACCTGTTCAACGATTGGGGAATTGGGGATAAGGAAGAAAACAACGGTCTGCTGATCCTGCTCGCGCCCAACGAGCGCCAGATCAAGGTCGAGGTCGGCTACGGGCTGGAGGGCGCGCTCAACGACGCGAAGACCGGCCGGCTGATGGATGAATATGCCGTCCCCTCCCTGCGGGAGGACGACTTCGACGGAGGCGTCTATTCCCTTTACCGGGCGCTGCTAGCCGAGGTTTACCGGGAATATGAGGTCGAGCCGCCGCAGGGCGCGGGGCTCCAGGATTTCGCGCCGCCGGAGCCGGAGGAGCCGCGCTACTATGGGGACGAGGACTTTCTGCTGGACCAGGCGCAGCTCCTGAGCGGGGAGGTGCGCGAGCACGTCCTCGCTTACAGCGGGGCGCTCTACGACCACACCGGGATCAGGATCGCCTGCGTGATCTCGGACGAGACCGGCTCGAAGAGCGCGCAGGAATGCGCCGACGCGCTGTATGAGGAGCAGAAGATCTCGCGGGAGGCCGGCGGGAACGGGGAGAGCATGATCCTCTTTTACTCCCCCGCGCAGAACGATTGCGGGATGGCCATGGGCGAGGTGATCGACTATCATATGCTCAGCGCCGGCCGGGCAGACTATATTATCGAGCAGCGCCTGGAAAAAGCGCCCGAGGGGCAGACGCCCGCCGAAACCTTCCTGGCGGTCTATGACGCGGCTTTGGCCGACCTGCTCACCTTCTGGGATTACGCCCCGCCGGACGGGGTGGAGGTGCTGCCCGAGTCGGCCAAAAGCAAGGTCCTTTCCAATCTGCCCGGGATGATTTTTGCGGTTCTGGTGATCCTGTTTTTCACCATTCCGCTTTTGAGGTTTGTGATCGGAATCATCAGGGCGGGAGGAATCCGCAAAGGGTTCAGGGAGGCGTGTAAGCAGTCGTCCCGCTCCTCCCGGGGAGGCGGCTCGTGGGGCGGCTCGTCCGGGTCTTCGAGCTCGAGCAGCTCGAGCAGCAGTTCGGGCGGCGGGGGCAGTTCCGGAGGCGGCGGCTCGTCGCGCGGCTTTTAAAAACCACATTTTTGGAGGAACGATATGAAAATCATGGCGGTGGACCTCGGGGACGCGCGTACCGGGCTTGCGGTGTGCGATAGGACCGAGTTTTTGGCCTCCCCGGTCGGGGTGATTCATGACCGGGTGTTTGAGAGCATACTAAATAAGGTGGCGATCGCCACCAAGGAATACGATGTGAAGAAGGTCGTGGTGGGCTACCCGGTCAACATGAACGGCACCGTGGGCGAGCGCGCCGAAAAGTGCGAGCGCTTCGCCGAGGCGCTGCGCGCGCGGGTGGAAATCCCGGTGGTGCTGTGGGATGAGCGCTCGACCACCGTGTCGGCGCATAACATCCTCAACGAGACCGATACCCGGGGCAGGAAGCGCAAGGAGGTCATCGACGAGGTGGCCGCCACCCTGATTCTGGAGAGCTATCTTGCCTGGCGCAAGAACCACCCGGACCAGGATTAGACTGACAAGGGAGGCAACGGCATGACCGTTTATATTAACCGGGTGGGCAGCGCGCCCGATTTCGATGCGCTGCCCATCGCCAAGTTGCTCGACTATCCGGGCGAGAAGCGGGACTTCCGCCCCTTCGCCCAGGCGCAGTTCGCGCTGGGAGAAAAGGCCCTCTTCGTGCGGCTGATGGCCTTTGAGGTGGGCCCCGACCCCCAAAGCCGCCTGAGCGTCGCGCTCGAGGGGGGCGTGCTGCTCTCCTGCTTTCCCGGCGGGCGGCTCGAGGAGCTGGGCGGGGGCGGCCTCGGCGCGAAGGCGCAGGAGATCGGTTCGGAGGATTTGCAGGGGATCTACTGGGGCGCGGACCTCGCGCTGCCTCTGGCGCCGCTCTCCAACCGGCTCGGCCGCACGCCGGCGGTGGGCATGACGATGCGCGGCAACGTCTTTAAATCCCTGCACGGGGGGAAGACGGGGCGGGACCACTTCGGCTGCCTCTTCCCCTGTTCCCCGTTCGATCTGGGCGATGAGGGGCAGGTGCGCTCCTTCCTGGCAAAGCCCGGCTTCGGAGAGCTGACCATCGTCGGCTACTAGTCCGGTTGACAGGGCCGGCAAACTGTTGTACAATAATTGAGCGCTTTTAGGAGCGCTCCTATGCGCCTATAGCTCAGCAGGATAGAGCGACCGCCTCCTAAGCGGTAGGTCGGAGGTTCGAATCCCCTTAGGCGCGCCAGCGGCAAGCCGCCGTTCCCAAACGCGCCCCCCACAAGAAGTGGGGGGCGCGTTTGCACACCTAAGACTGTGGAATCGTCGCTATTTCAACTGATAAGAATGGAGCGGGCGGTATGGGCAATTTAAGAGAGCGGGCGGGAAAGCTGAAAAGGGATATACCCGCCGTGTTTTTGGCCTTGCGGGACCGGGAGACGCCGGTGCTCGCCAAGGTCATGGCGGCCGTCACAGTGGGATACGCCCTCTCCCCCATCGACCTGATCCCGGATTTCATCCCAATCCTGGGCTATCTGGACGACGTCATTTTGCTGCCGGCATTGGTGGCGCTGACGGTCCGGCTGATTCCCGGCCGGGTCTGGGAGCGCAGCCGCGCGCGGGCGGAGCATCTGTGGGAAAACGGGAAACCGAAGAAGTGGTACTTTGCCGTCCCCATCCTTGCCATATGGTTTTTATTCCTATGGCTGATTGTGAAGGCAATCTGGTTTTAGCGGTTTGGGCCGGGTGCGCCCCGAAAACAAAAAGCCCGTGCGGGTGCTATGCACCCGCACGGGCTTCCCTTTTATTCTTCGATCCCGGCCAGGGCTTTGAAGCTGCCGCCGAGCTGGTCGTAGAGCTTCAGATAGAGCTGGTAATAGGGCAGATAGCGCGCGTGCCGCGCCCGGTCCGGCAAGAGGCAATGGCCGGGCCGGGCCGTCGCCGCCACCGCCTGCTCCACCGACTGGTAGAGCCCGGCGCTCACCGCGGCGAGGAGCGCCGCGCCCCAGGCGGCCCCCTGGTCCGAGAGGGAAATGTCGGTGGGGCAGCCGTACAGGTCGGTGAGCATCCCCCGCCACAGGAGGCTCTTCGCCCCGCCGCCGCAGACGGTCATCTCCCCGACGGGGAGCTCTAGCTCCCGCAGCACATCCAGGCAGGAGAGCTGGGAGAAGGCCACCCCCTCCATCACCGCCCGGATCAGGTGGGCCCTCGTGTGCATGGCGCTCAGCCCGAAGAACACGCCCCGGCAGTGCGGGTCGGGATGGGGCGAGCGCTCCCCCATCAGATAGGGCAGGTAAATAAGCTTCCCCGCCCCGATCGGGATTTTCTCCGCCAGCCGGTCCATGAGCGTGTAGACGTCCACGCCCTCCCGCTGCGCCTGCTCGGTTTCGGGCGCGCAGCAGGTGTCCCGCAGCCACTTTAAGGAGAGCCCCGCCGCCTGGGTGCAGCTCATGACGCTCCATTTCCCCGGCGCCGCCGCGCAGAGCCCGTGGACCCGCCCCTTGGGGTCCACCCGGACGTGGTCGCTGATGGCGTAGATCACGGCGGAGGAGCCGATGGTGGTAAAGGCCTTCCCCTCCTTGACCACCCCCGCGCTCACGGCGGCGGCGGCGTTGTCCGCCGCCCCGCCCGCCACGATCGCGCCCGGGACAAGCCCGGTTTCATCGGCGGCCTTACGGCTGACCCGGCCCGACTCCTGCGCGGACTCATAGAGGGCCGGCAGGAGCGACGCGTCGATGTCGAAAATGGAGAGCAGTTCTTCGCTCCAGCGGCGGGTGCGGATGTCCAGCAGCTGCATCCCCGACGCGTCGCTGACGTCGGTGGCAAACTCCCCCGTCAGGCGGTAGCGGATATAATCCTTGGGCAGCAGAATGTGCGCGCACCGTGCGTAGAGCGCGGGCTCGTGCTCCTTGACCCAAAGGATTTTGGAGGCGGTGAAGCCGGTCATGGCCGGGCTCCCGGTGATTTCGAGGATCCTCTCCCGGCCCGCCAGCTCCTCCATGCGCCGGCACTCGCGCTCGGTGCGCTGGTCGCACCAGAGGATGGCCGGGCGCAGCACCGCGCCGTCGCGGTCCAGCATGATGAGCCCGTGCATCTGGCCGGTCAGCCCGACGGCGGCGATCCGTCGGGGGTCCCCTCCGCTCTTTTTCAGTACGCAGCGGATCCCCTCCAGAACCGCCTGCCACCAATCCTCGGGATCCTGCTCGGCCCAGCCGTTTTGCGGCTGGCTCAGGGGATAATCCACCGTCTTGGAGCTGAGGAGCGTCCCATCGCCCGCGCAGAGCACCGTCTTGGTGCCCGAGGTGCCCACGTCGATTCCCAACAGCAGCTTGTCCATGCTCATACGACCATTCCTTTCATCAGTGTGAGCCGCGAATTGTAATTGAAAGCGCCTCGTTTGAGCAGAACACCGGCATGCGCTCGATCGGCGCCTGGCAGACGATCCGCTGACCGCCCGCGAAGCGCTCGCCGGTGGCGGTGTCGATCCACTCCCGGCCTTCCGGGAGCCAGACGCCCCGCTCCCGCATTTCATGGTACATCACGGGGGCCACCAGCACGTCGGGGCCGAACATGTACTGGTCCTCCGTCTCCCAGGCCTCCTTCTGGTGCGGGAAGTCGTAGAACATCGGGCGCATGGGCGGGGTGCCCTTTTTGTGCGCCTCGGCCATCAGCCCGGTGACATAGGGGCGGATCCGCTCGCGCAGCTGCATATAGTCCTTGCAGATTTCATAGACCGGCCCGCCGAAGCTGTAGACTTCGTTCTCGGCCCCCGAGGAGCACATCCCCCCGCCCACCTTGTCGCTGAGCGGCTCCTTCCAGGGGAGGCGGCTGCCGTGCAGGCGCATGACCGGGCAGAAGGCGCCGTACTGGAACCAACGCACCAGCACCTCATGGAAATACGGGTCGTGGATGTCCCCGCCGTTGAAGCCGCCGATGTCGGTGGTCCACCAGGGGATTCCCGCGATGGACATGCTTAGCCCCGCGGCGAACTGGTCCCGCATCGACTCGAAGCTCGAGTGGATGTCCCCCGACCAGACCAGGGTCCCGTAGCGCTGGGAGCCGGCCCAGGCGCAGCGTATGAGCATGAGGGGGTCCTCGCCTTCGCGCCTCAGCCCATCGTAAAAGGCCTTGGCGTACAGCGCGGGGTAGATGTTCCCCACCTTGAGGTTGCTGCCCAGGCTGTAGCGGTAGAGGTCGAAGTCATAGGTGGAGTACTCCGGTTCGGCCGCATCCAGCCAGAAGGAGCGTATCCCGTAGTCATAGTAGTTCTTTTTGCATTCGTTCCAGACGAACTCGCGCGCCTCGGGGTTGGTCGCGTCGAAGAAGGTCTCGTTGCCCAAAAACTGCATCTGGGTGCGCACTCCCCGGTCGGTCTGGGCCAGGAGCCCGCGCTCGAGCATGAGGGGAAAGTTAGGGCTCTCGGAGTCCACCGTCGGCCAGACCGAGACCATCAGCTCGACTCCCAGCTCCCGCAGCTCGCGCACCATCCCCTCCGGGTCGGGCCAGTATTCCCGGTCGAACTGCCAGGTGCCCTGATTGGGCCAGTGGAAGTAGTCGATTACGATGACCGAGAGCGGCAGGCCGCGGCGCTTATATTCCCGCGCCACCTGCAGCAACTCCTCCTGGGTCTGGTAGCGCAGCTTGCACTGCCAGAAGCCAGTGGCGTAGTCGGGCATCATGGGTGGCCGGCCGGTGGCGGCGCTGTAGCGCTCGACGATCTCGGCCGGGGCGTCCCCCGCGCAGATCCAATAGTCCAGCTGCTGGGTGCTCTTCGCCTCCCATTCGGTCAGGTTGGTGCCGAAGGTCGCCCGCCCGATGGCCGGGTTGTTCCACAGAAAGCCGTAGCCCGAGTCGGACAGCAGGAAGGGCACGCTCGCCTGGGAATTGCGCTGGGCGAGCTCCAGCGTGGCCCCTTTCAGATTGAGGATGCTCTGCTGGTACTGGCCCATGCCGTAGAGCCGCTCGTCCCGCTTGGACTCAAAGCGCATGGTGAGGGAGTATTCCCCGCCGATCACCGGGCGCAGGTCCCGCGCCTTCACCTTTAAGAGGCTGTTAAATCCCCCGACGGCCTCCTCGGTGCGCAGGTATTCCTCCAGCAGCAGCCCGCCCTGACGATTATAAAAGAGCACCTTGCCGCTTTTTTCTATTTTGGCGGTGATCCCGCCGTTTTGGATGGCGGCCTCCTGGCCGTCGATCGTGATCTTCGCCTCCCCGCCCTCGCAGGGCAGCAGCGCCCAGTCCTGGGATTCGTCCATTTTATAGCAGCGCGTGCAGCGCACCCGCAGGGCGCTCCCGCCCCAGGGCTCGATCCAGAGCTTCTCCCCGTCGTATTCCCGGATCAGGCGGTTTCCCTCTTTCTTTAGGATAGCCATCGAATGTCCCCTTTCTGTAATGTTAACCCTTGACCGAACCGGCGGTGATCCCGCCGACGATGTGTTTCTGGGTGAAGATGAAGATGAGCAGGATCGGCGCGGAGGTGATGGCCGCCGTGGCCATCAGGCCGCCCCAGTCGGTGCCGTACTGGCTGATGAAGGTGCGCATCCCCAGAGTGATCGGCCAATAGGTCTGGTTGGGCAGCAGCACCAGCGCATAGAGAAGCTCGCCCCAGGCGAAGATGAAGGCGAAGGCCGCGCAGGTCAGCAGCGAGGGGAGCGTCAGCGGCAGCATCACCTTGAAGAAGGTGCCCCAGTTGGAGCAGCCGTCGATCGCGGCGGCGTCCTCCAGCCCCTTCGGAACGTTCAGGAAGGCCGTGCGCAGCAGCAGCAAAACGAAAGGCAGGGAACCCGTGATGTTCGCCAAAATCACCCCGACATAGCTGTCGGTCATATGCGCCTTGCTGAACATGGCGTAGAGCGGCAGCACCAGCGAGTTGCTCGGCACCATCTGGATGATGATGACCAGGAACATGATGACCCCGATCCCCCGGATCGGCTTGCGGGCCAGCGCATAGGAGGCGGGCGCCGCCAGGAGGACCCCGCCGATCATGGCGCACACCGAGATGATGAAGCTGTTCTTTAAATAGAGGTACAGGTTGCTGTTGCGAAGCTGGCTGAGGTAATTGCCCAGGTACAGCTCGTTGGGGAAGAGGGTGGGAGGGTTGGAGAAAATCTCGCCCGAGGTCTTGAGCGACGAGACGATCATCCAATAGATGGGGAACAGGTAGACCAGCACGATCAGCAGCCCCAGCAGGCTCTGCAGCGCCTTGCCGTACCGGTGTGCGAATTTGTATGTCGTCATGCCGCCACATCCTCCTTTTTGGAGATATGCACATAGATCAGCGCCAGCGCGATGATGATCAGGAAGGAGATGTTGGAGGCCGCCGCGCCCTCCCCGAAGCGGAACATGGTGAAGGACTTCTCATACGAATAATAGGACAGGATCTGGGAGGAGTTGGCCGGGCCCCCTTTGGTCATGGCGTAGATCAGGTCGAAGACCTTGAAGGTGTAGATGAAGCCGAGCAGGAAGAGTACCGAGATGGTCGGCAGCATCATCGGCCAGGTGATGTCCCGAAAGCGCCGCCAGGCGCCCGCCCCGTCGATGACCGCCGACTCATACAGCTCGCCGGGAATCCCCTGCAGCCCCGAGAGCAGGATGATCATATTGAAGGGGATGCCCACCCAGATGTTGGCGAAGATAATACTTCCGAGCGCCGTCTGGGCGCTGGAGAGGAAGTTGATCGCGTGGGGGATGATCCCGAGGCTGGTGAGCATATAGTTGAGAATCCCGATGTCTCCCGCCAAAATCCACTCGAAGATCGTACCGGTGATCACGGTGGGGTTCATCCAGGCGATGAGCAAGAGTGCCCGCATCCACTTGGCGCCCTTAAAGTTCTTGTTGAAGTAAAGGGCGAAAGCAAAGCCGAACAAGAAGTGGAAGACCAGGCAGACAAATACGAACACAAAGGTGTTGCCCAGTGCATTTTTAAAAAAGCGGTCGGACAGCACGGCCTGAAAGTTTTTGAGGAATACGAAGGGCTGATCGCCCGAGACGAAATTTTTGAGCGTCACATCCCGAAAGCCCATGTCTATACTATACCAGATCGGATAAATCATCAATACGGCGATGAACAAAACCGCCGGCAGCAGGAAGGTGTAGTCCACCCATTTCCCCCGTTTAAAAAACAGTGCTATGCGCCCCGGCTTTTTCTCTTTCATTTCACTCCACCTTCCATCTCTTCGTTCATCTTTCCACGCAATAGGGCAAGGAAGCCCTCCTTGCCCTATTGCCGTCCTCTAAAGTGGGTCTGTTAGGACCCGAAAAATGCGTTGTACATGGGGGTGATGGTCGCGGCCGCCTCGTCCATCGCCTGCTGGGCGGTCTCCTGCCCGCCCATCGCAAGCCCCATGGCGACCTGGATGGCCTTGGACATCTCGTTGTACTGCGGGCCGTAGGCGCGGGGTCTTGCAACCACCAGCTGGTCGATGAAAATCTTGTTGATCGGGTCGTCCTGATAATAGGGGTCCTTGGCAAGCTCGGTGTCGGCGGGCAGCTGGCCGATGTCCTTGAGGAACTGGCCGTAGCGGCTCGGCTCCAGGACATACTCGACGAACTTCCAGATGCTTTCCACATCCGACCCGTTGCCGATCCCGAAGCTCTCGCCGCCCAGGATCGAGGTGTATTCGCCGTTGTCGGCCTTCGGGATCATGGTGATGTCCCACTTCATGTCGGGGGCGTTCTCCTGCAGGGGAGGCACGTTCCAGGGGCCGTTGAGCATCATGGCCGCCCGCCCGGTCTCGAACAGGACGCGCGCGTCCTCCTGGCTGTTGGTCACAGTGTCCTTGGACATCAGCCCCTCGTCGATCATTTTGGAAAGCAGGTCGAGCGCCTCGACGCCGCCCGGGGCCGCCACGTTGTCCAGGTCCGCTCCGGCCGACCAGAGGAAGGGCAGGAACTGGAACACGCCGTCCTCGCCCTCGCCCGCCATGGCGAAGCCGTACATGTCGTCGGTCGCCACCGCCTTGGCGGTCTCATACAGCTCGGTCCAGTTGGTGGGCGGGGTCTCGATCAGGTCGGTGCGGTAGAAGAAGGCCACGCAGTTGGCATAGCAGGGGAAGCCGTAGAGCTTGTCGCCCACCGTGTGCTGCTCGACGACGTAGGGGAGGGTGTTCTTCATGATTCCGCTGCTTTCGATCTGGCTTGTGATGTCTGCGAGCACCCCCGCCTCCACCAGCGTCGCGGTGGAGTTCGCGTCATAGAGGAAGAGCTCGGGCAGCACATTGCCCGCGGCACTGACCAGGATCTTCTGCATATATTCGCCGTAGGGGATATACGAGACCTCGATCTTGACGCCGCTCTCCTGCTCGTAGCCATCCACCATGTCCTGCAGCAGGCCCTGCTGCAGGTCGCTGTTCCAGTAATGCCAGAGCGCCAGGGTATCCCCCGAAGACGCGGGCGCTGCGCTGCTTTGCTCCTCGCTGCTCGCGGGGGCGGCGTCGCTCCCGGCGGGCGCCGAACCCGATTCGGCGGGTGTGCTGCCGGTGGAGCAGGCTGCCGTGGAAAGCAGCATGCCCATCGTTAAAAATACGGCCAATAGCTTTTTCAAAATAATTCTCCTTTCGTCTGCCTGACTGTCGTTTCGGTCTTTCCTCGGGTGTGTTTGCTCCGCCCCCCTTTCCGGTTTGCCCTATCAAATCAGTTTCCTGTTATTCTCCTGAAAACAGCACCTGGTTGAGAATCCCTTCCAGGTACTCCCGCTCTCCCGGCGCGGGACGAAAGCCCTCCAAACCCTGGGCCAGCGCGGCCAGCTCCCGCAGGTCGGTCTGCCCGCTGACGATCTTCTTCCCGATCCCCTCGGTGTACCCGGCGTAGCGTTTTTGCACAAATTCGTCCAGCCGCCCGTCCTCGATCAGGGCCGCCGCCTTGCGCAGCCCGAGCGCAAAGGTGTCCATCCCCAGGATGAAGCCGTGGAACAGGTCCTCGGGCGTGTTGCTGGCGCGGCGGGTCTTGGCGTCGAAATTGAGGCCGCCCCGCAGCCCGCCGGACTTTAAAATTTCATACATGCACAGGGTGGCGGCATACCCGTCGCAGGGGAACTCGTCGGTGTCCCAGCCCAGGAGCATGTCCCCCTCGTTCGCGTCGATGCTGCCGAGCATCCCGTTGATCGCGGCGGTGCGCAGCTCGTGCTGGAAGGTGTGCCCCGCCAGGGTGGCGTGGTTGGCCTCCAGGTTGAGCTTAAAGTCCCCCTCCAGCCCGTACTGCCGCAGAAAGCCGATGGCGGTCGCGGCGTCGAAGTCGTACTGGTGCTTCATCGGCTCCTTGGGCTTGGGCTCGATCAGGAAGTCACCCTGAAAGCCTATGCTCCTCCCATAGTCCACCGCCATGTGGAAAAGCCGGGCGATGTTGTCCTGTTCGAGCTTCATGTCGGTGTTGAGCAGGGTGTCGTAACCCTCCCGGCCGCCCCAGAAGACATAGGCGCTCCCCCCAAGTTTCACGGTCAGGTCGAGCGTCCTTTTCACCTGGGCCGCCGTGTAGCAGAAAATTTCCGGGGAATCACAGCTTGCGGCCCCGTTCATATACCGCGGGTGCCCAAAGAGGTTGGCCGTGCCCCAGAGGCATTTGACGGGGTAGCGCTCCATCTTCCCCAGGATGTAGTCGCCGATCTCGTCCAGCCGCCGCTGCGTCTCCTGCAGGGTCGCTCCCTCCGGCGCCAGGTCGAGGTCGTGGAAGCAGAAGTACTCGATCCCCAGCTTCTCCATCAGCTCGAAGCCGGCGTCGGCCTTCGCCCTGGCGTGCTCCATCGTGCCGGGCGCGGCGCCGAAGTTTTTGTCCATCGTTTCCGACCCGAACATATCGGTCCCGCCCGCGCAGAGGGTGTGCCACCAGGCCATGGCGAACTTCAGGTGCTCCTTCATCGGCTTTCCGGCGACGACCTCGTCCCGGTTATAAAACTTAAAGGCAAAGGGGTTTTGGCTCTTTGGCCCTTCGTATCTGACTGCTGGAATACTTTCAAAGAATTCTCCCACTGCACACTCCTCCTTCTGGTTGGGCCCGGCTCGTTTGATCCTGCGGACAATTTCTGAAATAATTTGCTCGTGCACTTTTATACTATCGAGGCCATTTCAGAAAGTCAACAATTTTATAATAATTTCGACTTATTTTATTAATAATAGTATTATTTTATGGTTATTATAACTAAAAATATGGCAAAATAAGTCAAACTCAATATTTGCGTGCTCGAACACGGTATTGTCAATAAAATGCCGGATAAAAGGCAGGAACGTGTCCGCCCACATATTGACAAGCCCCCGCTTCTCTTGTATGATAGCGGTAAGTATTATCCCCCCACATCGAGGTGCTGCCGCAATGGCTACAATCAAAGAGATCGCCACCCTGGCGGGCGTGTCGCGGGGAACGGTGGACCGGGTGCTGAACAACCGCGGCGCCGTCAATCCCCAGACCGAGCGCAAGGTCCGCCAGATCGCCGACGCGATCAATTATAAGCCGAACAAGGCCGCCAAATCCCTGGCGGTGCGCAAGAAGAATTACAAGATTGCGTTCATCCTTCCGGATTATGTTTCCAGCAACCCGTTTTTTAACGACGTGGTCGCCGGTGCCGAGCGCAAGGCCCGGGACCTCGGTGAATACGGGGTGTCGGTCGAGTTTTACTATTCCCGCTTCGCGGACCCGGCCGCCCAGGTCGAGCTGCTGGACACGCTGGCGCACGAGGGCATCAGCGGGGTGGCCATCGCCCCGGTCAACCATCCGTCGGTGGCCAAGAAGATCCGCCAGCTGATCGCCGCCGGAATCCCGGTGGTGACCTCCAATACCGATATCGAAAACTCGAACCGCCTGGCCTACGTGGGCAGCAATTACTATGAAGGCGGCCGCACCGCCGCCGGGGTGATGGGCCTGATCACCGCCGGGCGCGCGAACGTCGGGATCGTCAGCGGCTCGGGGAGCATCCTCGGGCACACCGAGCGGGTCCGGGGCTTCACCGAGCATATGGCCGCGCACGAGCCGGGGATCCGGATCGTCGGCCTTGTGGAAAACAACGACGACGACATCGAGAGCTACACGGTGACGAAGGACTTGCTGGAGGCCCATCCCGAGATCGACGCCATCTATATCACCGCCGCGGGCGTCTATGGGGCCGGGCGCGCGATCCAGTCGCTCGGGCGCACGCCGCCCATCCGGGTGGTCTGCTTCGACACGGTCCCCACCACCGTGCGCCTGATCAAGGAGGGCGTGATTGCGGCCACCATCGACCAGCAGCCCTTCGTGCAGGGCAGCAAGCCGCTCGGCCTGCTCTACGAATACCTCACGATGGGAGTCCTGCCGAAAAAGGAATACCTCTATACCGAGCTGGGAATCCGCATCCGCGAGAACCTGTGAATAAACAGGGGCCGCGCAAACCTTATGGTTTGCGCGGCCCCTCTTCCGTTTATACCCTGCACGGGAGGGCGCTTTCCAGCGCGGCAGTGATCTGCCGCAGGCGCTCCTCGCTGATCCCCAACCTCTTCTGGAACTTTTCCCCTTCCATGCGGGATACCTTCAGCGTGTCGGGAGCGAGCCGGCGCACGGCCTCCGTCATCTGCCGCACCGCCCCGTCGCTGTCATTGTAACCCTGGAGGATGGTGACTTCAAGGATGAACCTTCCCCCGTACTGCTTGCGGAAGGATTCCATGTTGGCGATGTATTTTTCCAGGGTGTAGCCCGGGGCGGGGCGCTGCACCTTCTGGAATCCTTCCTCGGTGATTACCTTGAGCTCCCCGATCACCTCGTCACATTGGTTTGCGAGCTCCCTGCACCGCGGGTTGCCGAGCAGGTAGCCGTTCGATTGCAGCTTGATGCGGCGTCCCTTGTCCTTGATGAAGCGGATGATCTCCCCGAGGTTTTCGTGCACCAGGGCCTCGCCCTTCGAGTTTAAAAAGACCAGGTCGGGATCGGTTTCGTCGATGCGCCGTCCAAGCTGCGCCAGCGCCCCGCTGATGTCGCCAAAGGCCTGCGGGGCGTCGGTCTTTTGGCGCGAGCGCCCGAGGGGGCAGAAGATGCAGTCGAAGTTGCAGCACTTCTGCGGCAGGATGTCGACCGACAGCACCCGCCTGCCCTCCCTGAGATAGATATCCTTGCAGCAAAATTCGTTCATAGGAAAGTCCTCCCTTAATATGGTTTTCTTATTTTTATAAGCAGGGCAAGGCTCAGGATGGATACGGCCCCCTCCGTCGCCGGGAGGGCCAGCCACACGCCGCTCACCCCCATCAGAGCCGTGAGCAGGAAGGCCAGCGGAAGGATCAGCACGAGCCCCCGCAGAACCGAGACCAGGTGGGCCGGAAGGGCCCGGCCGACCGAGGTAAAGTACATCGAGACCACGATGTTGAAGCCCACGAAGGGGGCGGCCAAAAAGTAGATCCTCAGCCCATAGACCGCGATCCGCTGCAGCGTGGGGTCGCCTTGGCTGTTGAAGGTCCCCGCGATCGGACCGGCGAACAGGAAAACCGACAGATAGACGGCGAGAGCGATCGCCAGCATGGCGCTCAGCGCATAGCGCAGCACCCGCCTCGCCGCCGCCTCCTCTCCCCGCCCGAAGGCGCGGCTCACCAACGGCTGCATCCCCTGCGCGAGCCCGGTGAAGATGGCGACCACCACGAGCGACAGGTTGGCGATCACGCCATAGGCCGCCACGCCGACATTCCCCAAAAGTTCCAGGAGGATGAAATTGAAGGCGATGATCACGATCCCGGAGGAGACCTCGGTGACGAGGGAGGGAAGCCCCAGCGAAAAGATGGCGCGCACCGCCGAAAGACGGGGCGGCCCCTTCGCGGGGCGAAGGCCGCTCCTCCCCCGCAGCCAGTGCAGGGAGAGGATCAGCATGCTGACCACCGGTGCGAGGCCGGTCGCCAGCACCGCGCCGAAGAGCCCCATCCCCAGCGGGAAGATGAAGACATAGTCGAGCAGGATGTTGCAAAAGCTCCCGCCCAGCATGGCCAGCATCGAGAGGCGGGGGGCCCCGTCGTTGCGCACGAAGCAGATCAGGATGTCGTTGCAGAGAAAGGCGGGGGCGAAGAGCAGGATCACCCGCAAATAGGTTTCGGTCATGGAAAAAACCTCGGTGTCGGCTCCGAGCAGCGCGGTGATCCCTTGGGAGCAGAACAGGCCCGCCAGCAGGAAAAGGACGGCCAGCGCCGCCGCAGGGCAAAGGGTGTCGGTGAACCACCGGCCGCCCCCCTGCTCATCCCCTTGGGCTTTTTTAATGGCGTACTTGGTGCCGCCGCCCATGCCCAGCATCAGCCCGCAGCCGTGGATCAGGCTGTAGACCGGGATCGCCAGGTTCAGCGCGGCCAGCCCCTGCGCGCCCAGGCCCTTTGCGATGAAATAGGTGTCCGCCAGGATATAGCAGGACAGCCCGAGCATCCCCAGCACGCTCTGCGTGCAGTAGCGGGCGAATTCCCGCAAGCCGGACCTTTCGATTGCGCTCCCCTCCTCAACACAAAAAGCGCCAGTGCTTTCTATCTTCAATGGCCTAACGATAGAAAGTCTGGCGCCAAAACTTCTTTACCCGGCGGCAAAGAAGTCGCTGTTTTGATTTCGGTTTATTATAGCACGGCCCGCGCGAAAATTGCAAGAGGGTGGGAAAATTTTCGCGCGCCGGGGGAGATACGCGGCTATTCGATGAAGTTGGTCCAGAGGTGCTCCTCGTACTGCGGGGGCTGCACGCCCGCCCTGCGGCCCGCCTCGAGGCATTGCAGCAGCCAGGCCATGTTTTCGCCCAGCGTGCGCATGGTCTGCAGCCCCTCCGCATCGCGGCGCACCTCCTCGGGGGAGTTGCCGTGCACCTGGTTCCAATACTGGGAGGGGACGATGGGCATATTGCTGATGGCGAAATACTTGTTGAGCCTATCAAAGGCGGCGCTGGCTCCGCCCCGGCGGCAGGAGACGACGCAGGCGCCCAGCTTCCCGGCCATGCGGGAGCCGCCGGCGTAGAAGAGCCGGTCGAGAAAGGCGGTGACCTGCCCGCTCGGCCCCGCGTAGTAGACCGGGGAGCCGATTACCAGCGCGTCGAACCCGTCCAGGTGGGAGAGCGTCTCATTGACCGGGTCGTCGAAGACGCACCGCCCGCTTTCATAGCACTTGCCGCAGGCGATACAGCCCGCGACCGGCTTTTTGCCGAGATACAAGAACTCGGTTTCAATACCGTGCTTATGCAGGGTGCCGGCCACCTCGCTCAGCGCGGTGTAGGTGCAGCCCTGCTCGTTCGGACTGCCGTTGACGAGAAGTACCTTCATGTGGGCTTCCTCCTTTTTATGCGGGTGCGCTGATTGACAAGCGCAATACCGTCCAGTACAATTGTAGTACAAATTGGAAATTTTTCAAGCGTGAGCGGAAAGGAAGTATCTATGAAAAAGACCGGACGCAGGATGCTCTCGTTGCTGGCGGCCCTGGCTGCCGCCGTGCTGGCCGGCGCTGCCGTCTTCGCTTCTCCCGCGGGAGAAAAAGAAATCACGATCGGGCTCGGCCAGCTCGCCCCCGGCGGGAAGGTTTCACTCGGCGCGCGGCATCTCCCCGCGGGGACGATCTGCCTGCCCGCACTCAGCTGGGAGGGCGGCGCTTCGCTCTGGGCGGTCTGCAGCACCCGGGACGGGGAACGGCTCGAATATCCCATCTTGAAAGACGGCCCGAGCGCCGGGGCCTTCGTGATCGAGGAGGCGGGGGATTATACTGTCGCCGTGCGCAACTGCTCCCTCTCGTCGGCGAAGAATCTCACAGGCAAGCTGACCTTCCCGCAGCAGGCGCCGCCGGCGGACCCCGCGCCAAGCGCCCCGTCGCTGGTGCTGCAGGGGGTGCAGGTCTACCATCCCGCGGCGGGCGAGGGGGGCTACTCCTATCTCCACGAGGTGGTCACCAACCACACCGGGAAGCGGATCGCCGCCTACGAGTGCGGGATGCTGGCCTTCGATCAAAACGGCGCGCCGCTCAGCCTTGACTGGTTCAGCCTGGACTCCGACTACGAGCCAAGCTACGACTATCTCTACGACTGGGGCGGAAGCGGCCCGGCCCCCGGCGAGACCGACAACGAGCCCGGCGGCTGGACGCTGGACATCCGGGGCGACGACCCCGAAGCGAAGAAGGTCGCGTACGCCCTCTATTGCTATAAGTCCATCACCTTCGAGGATGGCAGCGTGTGGAAGAACCCGGACTATCAGAGCTGGCTCACCGCCTGGCGGGGCAAGCGGGCCGAGGTGCAGGCGCTGCAAAGCTACTACCCGCACATCGAAACGATCGGTTGACGGGGCAGGCGGGCGCCCCGGCCAATCCCGCCCAGGCAGGCGGATTTTCTATAAAATCCGTGCATACTACTAGTAAATATGCGTGCGGCAGCAAGGAGGGCACGGGATGGAAAAGGAAATTTATTTCGCAGGGGGCTGCTTTTGGGGCGTGCAGGAGTTCTTCTCCTGTATCGCGGGGGTGCTTTCCACCGAGGCGGGCTACGCCAATGGCGGCAGCGCCGCTCCCAGCTATGAGGAGGTCTGCTCCGGCTCGGGGCACGCCGAAACGGTCAGGGTGATCTATGACCCGCAGAGCGTTTCGCTCCCCTTTTTGTTGGGGATGTTCTATTCGGTCATCGACCCGACCAGTGCCGATCGGCAGGGCCCCGACCGGGGGAAGCAGTACCGGCCGGGCGTCTACTACACCGACCGGCAGGACGAGGCGGTGATCCGGCGCTCGCTGCACGAGCTGCAAAAGGAATACGAGCAGCCCCTCGCGGTGGAGCTGGCCCCGCTCGCCCAATATGCCCCGGCCGAGGAGTACCATCAGCAGTATCTTAAGAAGAATCCGGGCGGCTACTGCCACATCCCCCCGGCCGCCTTTGCGCGCGCGAAGGCGGCGCGCGAGGCGCGCTGGAGCAGGCGGCCGCCGGAGGAGCTGCGCCGCCGGCTGAGCCCCCTGCAATACCGGGTGACCCAGGAGGGGGCGACCGAGCCGCCCTTTCAAAACGAGTATTTCGACCACTTCGAGCCCGGGATCTATGTCGACGTCACCACCGGGGAACCGCTTTTCTGCTCGGCGGACAAGTTCGAGTCGGGCTGCGGCTGGCCGAGCTTTGCCCGCCCGATCGGGAAGGCGCTGCTCGCCGAGCGGCGGGACCAAAGCTTCGGCATGGAACGCGTCGAGGTGCGCTCCAAGACCGGGGACGCCCATCTCGGGCATGTGTTCACCGACGGGCCGGCGCCTCTCGGCGGCCTGCGCTACTGCATCAACAGCGCCGCTTTGCGCTTCGTCCCCAAGGAGGAGATGGAGCGCGAGGGGTACGGCGAATATCTCACCCTGCTCTGACATCGGAAAGGAGGCCGGGCGATGGGCCGGCTAAAAACCATTTTGAGCAGCAGGCCGGCGCGCCTGCTGCTCCTTTGCTGGCGCACGGTCTATCCGCTGCTGGTTTACATGCTGGCGGGCTATCTGGCCCTCTATGGCGGGCTCTATGCCTGTGCGATCCGTTACGGATTTTTTTCGGGGGAGCGCGAAAATGCCCTCGCGCGGGCCTATGGCACGGTAAGCTCCAACCTGCTGCTGGTCACCTCCCTGGCGGCGCTGCTCGCCCTGCCGCTTCTGCTGTTCTTTTTGCGCCGGGACCGGCGCCGGGAGCAAAGGGGCGCGCCGATGGCACTGCCGCTTGCCCCGCTGGCGGCGGCGCTGCTCGCCGCCGGCGGCGGATTCGCCTATTCGCTCAATTTCCTGATGGACCGGCTGGGCCTCCTCGAGATGCCCTCGTTCCAGGAGGCGGGCGAGGTCCTCTATGGGGAGGGCCTGCTAATCCAGCTGCTGGGCCCGGGGATGGTCATCCCGCTGGTGGAGGAGCTGGTTTTCCGCGGGCTGGCCTTCTCCCGCCTGCGCCGGAAAATGGGCTTCTGGCCGGCGGCGCTGATCAGCGCGCTGATTTTCGGGGCCTTCCACGGCAACCTGACGCAGGGGATTTACGCCTTCCTGCTCGGGCTGCTGATCGCTTGGGTTTACGAGCGCACGGGGCGTTTCTGGACCTGCGTGCTCTTCCACGCCGCCGCCAACCTGCTTTCGATCCTGGCCTCGAATTTTACGGATGAGTTCTCAATCGTGCTGGCCGTTGCCTGCGGTGCGGCCGCCGCTGCCGGCTCTGCCTGGATCGGACAAAAAACCGCGAAAAGATTATAATGTTATGACATAGTTTGATGGATTCTTCTTGCCATCTCCCCGCTTTTTGTGTATGATAGGAAAGAATAATGAACGCGAGGGGTGGGTGGAAAAATGCTGGACGAAAGGGGCGGGACCCCGCTGTATATGCAGCTCTATCAGGAGTTTTTGGGTCATATTCTCGACGGGAGCTGGGGCGTGGACCATAAGCTCCCGCCTGAGATGGAGCTCTGCCGCAGCCATGCGGTCAGCCGGATCACGGTGCGCCTGGCGCTGGATAAGCTCAAAAGCGAGGGCTATCTCTACCGCAAGCAGGGCCGGGGGACCTTTGTGACAAAGCCGCCGATCCAGCAGCGCCTCCCCGCGTTTTACAGCTTTTCGGACGGAACCCCGACGGGCGGCAAGCCCAAAAGCCGGGTGCTCGGCCTGCGGCGCCAAAGCTGCCCGCAGCGGGTGGCCGAACGGCTGGAGGTCGAAACGGACACCGAGGTGTTCCGCATCGAGCGGGTGCGCTCGCTGGACGGCGTGCCCTTCGCCTATGAGATTTCCTATGTCCCCTGCGCCGTCTGCCCCGCGCTGACGGCCAGGGACATCGAGCAAAAAGGGCTTTATAATTCCCTCAAGCTGGGCGGCCAGCTCACGGTGGACAGCGCGCGCGAGTCCTTCGAGGCCGTCATCGCCGAGAAGAAGGCGGCCAGATACCTCGAGGTGGCCCCCGGCGCGCCGGTGCTGCATATCGACCGGGTGGCCTATTGTGCGGGCGCGGTGGTGGAGTATTGCAGCAGCACGGTGCGCGGCGACCGGGTGAAATATGAAATCATGCTCAATAAGTAAAAAGGGGCAAAGCTGATTTTGGGGCTGGGATAATCTGTTTTCCTTGCATGGCAATAAAAAGCCCTCACCGGTCGGCGAGGGCTTTTTATTCCCGGGGCTTACTGCTCGGCGCTCATCATATTCTCGGCGCAGCAGCGAAGCTCCTCAACGGTGCAGATGTCCACGCCGGACTGCTTGATGCTCTCCTGGATGTAAGCGGGCAGCGCGTCGAACTCCTGCTTGAGCTGGGGGTTCTGGGAAAAATTGATCGGCATGACTTTCACCTCCAAGGTTAGTGTTCGCCGCTTTGACCGGGTTTACCGATGGGAAATAATTACAGATAAAATTTTTTGACGCAATAAGTGAAATAATTAACAAGGAAGCGATGTGTATGAAAGAGTTGTTCGACCTGTTTTTGGCCTTTGCGAGGATCGGCGCGCTGACCTTCGGCGGCGGCTACGCCATGCTGCCGATGCTGCAAAAAGAGGTGGTGGACAAGTACCACTGGGCCACCGAGGACGAGCTGATGGACTACTATGCCATCGGCCAGTGCACGCCGGGGATCATCGCGGTAAACACCGCCACCTTCATCGGCTATAAGCGGCGCGGGCTGATCGGCGCGGCCTTCTCGACGCTGGGGATGGTCTTCCCCTCCCTGGTGATCATCACGGTGATTGCCGCCTTCATCCAAAATTTTGCCCATATCGAGGCGGTGCAGCATGCCTTCGCCGGGATCCGGGTCGCGGTCTGCGTGCTGATCCTGACCGCGGTCATCAAGCTCGGGAAAAACGCCATCAAGGACAAGGCGGGGCTCGTGATCTTCCTGCTGGTGGTGGCGGGCGGGATCCTGCTCTCCGCGTCGCCGGTGCTCATCGTGGTGCTCGCCGCCGTGGCGGGCGTTGTGATCCGTAAGGTAAGGGGGCGTGCGTAATGGTTTATCTCTATCTGTTTCTCGAGTTTTTCAAGACCGGACTCTTTTCGGTCGGCGGGGGGCTCGCCACCCTGCCCTTCCTCTACCAGATTGCCGAGCGGTACGACTGGCTGCCCATCGAGCTGATCCCCGACATGATCGCGGTGGCCGAGTCCACCCCCGGCCCGATCGGGATCAACATGGCCACCTATGCGGGCTTCAATGCCGCCGGGGTGCTCGGCGGGGTGCTGGCGACCCTCTCGCTGGTGCTGCCCAGCTATATCATCATCATCCTGATCTCCCGGTTTTTGGAGAAGTTCCGGGACAGCAAGCTGGTCGACGCCGCCTTCTACGGCCTGCGTCCGGCGGTGGCGGGGCTGATCACCGTGGCCGGATGGGAGATTTTCCGCATTGCGCTCTTTAACGCCGACCTGTTCGGCGCTGGCGGGAACATCCTCGACCTCTTCAATTTTAAGGCGATCATCCTCTTTGCGCTGCTCTTCTATCTGGTCAAGAAATTCAATAAGCATCCCATATTCTATATTGCCGGGGCCGCCGTCGTGGGGATCGTGTTCCGCTTCTAGCGGTTCCGAACCAAAACCTTTGCATCGCCATAAGATGGTTTAAACGAAAAGTTTGGCGGTGCATACGGTATGCTTTTGTCCCTTCAGGCGGTTTTCCTGGTCTCGGCGCTCTGCCTCGATTCCTTCGCGGCGAGCTTTGCCTTCGGCGCCGAGCGCATCAGGATACCGCCCCTCTCGGTCGCGGTCATCAGCGGGATGTGCTCGCTGGTGCTGGCGGTTTCTCTCTTCTTCGGGGCGGCGCTGCGCCCCTATATCCCGCACGCGCTCTCTTCCGGGATCAGCTTCGCCATTCTGGCGCTGCTGGGACTTTTCCGGCTGCTGGACAGCGGGATCAAGAATTTGATCCGCAAGAGCCAGAGCGGCCGCGCGCAGATCAAGTTCAAATTCCTCAGCTTCGATTTTATCCTGCGCATCTACGCGGACAGCACCGAGGCGGACTGCGACCATTCCAAGGTGCTCGCGCCCCTGGAGGCGGCCCCGCTCTCGCTGGCCCTGTCGATCGATGGGCTGGCCGCGGGTTTCGGCGCGGGGATCATGGGGCTGCACTACCTGCCGGTGATCCTGCTTTCTTTTTTCATCGGCGCGCTGATGGTTTCGGGCGGAAGCTATCTCGGGCGGCACATCGCCGCGCGGCACGAGGAATTAAACCTCTCCTGGGTGAGCGGCCTGGTGCTGCTGGGCCTTGCGTTCATGCGGCTGCTGTAAAGGTTCATGGAATTGGCGTTCCGGCTTCGGGGTCACCCGGGCCGGGGCGTTTTTTTCTTGTAAGCACCTGCTTTTGCAGGGTAAGCCGGGTGCGGTTCTCCCGTTCGCCCAAAACGATTTCCGCCCTTCCCATTTCGAGCGCCTGGAGCACCTGCCCCAGAAAATAGTCGAAAACGCCGCTGAGCGACTCGTCCTCCCGGTAAGCGATTTCCCGCACCCCTTCCATCAGTGATGAGCGGATGTACACAGAGACGGTGCTTCTTTTCTCGCGCATGGATGGGCCTCCTGGATCGTGTTATACTGAACCACGGGTGTTATTACACGTATTATACTATTAAAATTTGAGATTTGTTTTATTTAGCTCAAATTGTGCTAAAACATATTAGAAATTTGGTGTAATCCCTTTTGGGGGTTCACCCCTTACCGCGCCTGAACGTCTTGGAGGACGCGGGCTGAGCATTGCCGTACGCGCACTAGCTCTTTCGCGAATCGGGGGCGGCGGCTCGCCGCTTTGGGGGCACCCCCTCTTGGGGGTTCCCCGTCAAACCTTCCACTGGAAGGTTTGCCTCCCCTCCCTGCGCCTGAACGTCTTGGAGGACGCGGGCTGAGCATTGCCGCACGCACACTAGTTCTTTCGCGAATCGGTGGCGGCGGCTCGCCGCTTTGGGGCACCCCCTCTTGGGGGTTCCCCGTCAAACCTTCCACTGGAAGGTTTGCCTCCCCTCCCTGCGCCTGAACGTCTTGGAGGACGCGGGCTGAGCATTGCCGCACGCACATGAGCCCTTTCGCGAATCGGGGGCGGCGGCTCGCCGCCCTGCGCTTCGCTGGCGCTAAAGTGTTCCGCTCCCTGCGGGGAGCGGCCAGCAGGCTTTGCCCGCTGGACACCTACCAAGGAGGCGTCGCCCCCTTGGAACCCCAGTTTTACGCATTACAGAAAAACGCAGTGGATAGTCCACTGCGTTTTTTGTTTAGCCCTTTCCCCAAATTCAGGACGCGGGCTGAGCATTGCCGCACCTACCACAAGTTCATTCGCGAATCGGCCGCAGCGCCCCGCTGCCGCCCGCATAATGGGGATGAGGTTTGAATAAACATAGCAACGGACAGGCAGAGCGTGTCTGCACGCGCCTGCAAAAAGCGCAAGAAGGGATTGGGAGAACAATATGGAGGAATACCGGGGCTTAAGCGAGCAGCAGGCCAAGCGCCTGCTCGCACAGTACGGAGAAAATAAGCTGAAAGCGCATAAGAAAACAGGCGCCGCCCAGATTTTCGTCGGCCAGTTCAAGGACGTGATGATCCTGATCCTGCTGGCGTCCACCGTCCTTTCGGTGCTCATGGGCGAAACCACCGAGGCGCTGACCATCATCGCCATCGTGCTGCTCAACGCCGTTTTGGGATTTATCCAGGAGTTTAAAACCGAGCGTACCCTGGAGCGCCTGGGCGAGCTGGCCGCGCCCACCGCCCGCGTCATCCGGGACGGGCAGGTGCAGCAGCTTGAGGCAAGGCTCATCGTGCCCGGCGACGTCGTGCAACTCGAGGCCGGGGACCGGATTCCCGCCGACGGGGTGATCCTCTCCTCCAACGGCCTGATGTGCGACGAATCCATGCTTTCGGGCGAGTCGGACAATGTGGAAAAAGCGCCGCCCCGCAGCGCGGCCGATAAAAACGGCCGGGTCTATATGGGCACGCTCGCCACCAAGGGCAAGGCGGTTTGCCGGATCGACGCCACCGGCGCGGATACCGAGATGGGCAAGATCGCCGGCATGCTCGGCTCGATCGAGACCGGGACCACCCCGCTGCAAAAACGCCTGGCGCAGCTGGGCAAGTATATCGGGATCGGGTGCCTGCTGATCTGCGCCGTGGTCGCGGCGACCGGTATTTTGCGCGGCGAGCCGGTGTTCGATATGATCCTCACCGGGATTTCCCTCTCGGTGGCGGCCGTGCCCGAGGGGCTGCCCGCCATCGTCACCATCGCGCTGGCCCTCTCGGTCGGCCGCATGGTCAAGCGCAACGCCCTGATCCGCCGCCTGCCCGCGGTGGAAACGCTCGGCTGCGCCAATGTGATCTGCTCGGATAAGACCGGGACCCTGACCGAAAACCGGATGACCGTCAAGCTGGTGCGCACCTATGACAACACGCTCACCGTGACCGGAAACGGGCTGGAGCGCGCCGGGGAATTCCAAAGCGGCGGCCATAAGGTAGACCCCACGGCGGATACGGCGGTCAATATGCTGCTGGACATCGCGGTGGTCTGTAACAATGCGAGCTTAAGCAAGCGGAAAGCGGGCTTCGGCGGTCTGCGCGGCCTGCGGGCCGCCTTCGAGGTGGTGGGCGAGCCGACCGAGGCGGCGCTGCTGGTCATGGCGGCCAAGGCGGGGCTGACACGGGAGAAGCTGGGCTTCCGCGTGGAGCGGGAAATTCCCTTCGATTCCACCCGTAAAATGATGTCGGTGATCGCCGCGCGGCAGAGCGGCGAGCGCTTCCTGCTTTGCAAGGGCGCGCCGGACATCCTGCTTTCCAAGTGTAACCGCTGCCTGACGCGCGGCGGGGTCAAGCCGCTGAGCCCCTTCATGAAGCAGACGATTTTAAGCTATAACAACCAGATGGCC
This sequence comes from Harryflintia acetispora, assembly GCA_004340125.1. Lineage (GTDB taxonomy): Bacteria > Bacillota > Clostridia > Oscillospirales > Ruminococcaceae > Harryflintia > Harryflintia acetispora. Next base: position 303,494 of record SLUK01000001.1, read on the forward strand.
TCCGACGCGCTGCGCGTACTCGGCTTTGCCTACCTCCCGGCGCCGGGAGGCGCGGGGGTGCAGGAGTCGGGGATGATCTTCGTGGGGCTGTGCGGGCTTCTGGACCCGCCGCGCCGCGAGGCGTTCGACGCGGTGAAGAAGTGCCGCCGCGCCGGGATCAAGCCGGTGATGATCACCGGGGACCATGCGGTGACCGCGCGGGCGATCGCCCAACAGCTGGAAATCTGGCGGGAGGGCGATCTGATCGTGACCGGGCAGGAGCTCGACGGGATGGATGATGACCGCCTCGCGCAGGAGCTGTCCCGAATCTCGGTCTTTGCGCGGGTGACCCCGGCGCATAAGCTGCGGATCGTGCGCGCCTTCAAGGCGCAGGGGAACATCGTGGCCATGACCGGGGACGGGGTAAACGACGCCCCGGCGGTCAAGGAGGCGGACATCGGCGTTTCGATGGGGCTGACCGGTACCGACGTGACCAAGGAGGCCGCCTCGGTCATCCTGCTCGACGACAACTTCGCCACCCTGGTCGCGGCGGTGGAGGAGGGCCGGGTGATCTATCAGAACATCCGCAAGTTCATCCGCTACCTGCTCTCCTGCAACATCGGCGAGGTGGTGACCATGTTCTTCGCCATGCTCATGGGGATGCCGATCCCACTGCTGCCCATCCAGATTTTGCTGATCAACCTCGCCACCGACGGTCTTCCGGCCGTGGCGCTGGGGCTGGAGCCCCCGCAAAAGAACGTGATGGACCGTCCGCCGCGCGGGGCAAATGAATCGGTTTTCTCGCACGGTCTGGCGGGAACCATCATCCTGCGCGGGCTGCTGATCGGGATCACGACGCTGGCGGTGTTCGTCTCGCTGCTCAATTCGAGCGGCGATCTGATCGTCGCCCGTTCGGGCGCGCTGTTGACGCTGGTGGCGACCCAGCTGATCCACGTGTTCGAGTGCAAGAGCGAGGAGAAGGGTCTCTTTTCGATCAATCCGTTTGACAATCCCATGCTGGTGCTGGCGGTGGCCGTGTCGGCGGTGATGATGTACTTTACGCTGTATAATCCTTTCTTCTCATCGGTCTTTTTAACGGTGGCGCTGACTGGGAAGCAGCTGCTGACGGTGGCGTGCTACTGTGCGGCGGTGCCGCTGGTGTCGGGGATCGTGCTCTCACTCCGGCAGCGGCGGCAGCGGCGGCAGGGTGCCGCCCCCTATACGCGAAAGGACTAGCGTGCGAGGCGGCCATGCTCGGCCCGCGGCGGCAGGGTGCCGCTCCCAATTCGCGAAAGGACTCCTTTACAAGGCGGCAATATTCAGCCCGCGTCCTGAATAAGAGGGTTCCAAGGGGGCGACGCCCTCTTGGCGGGTGCGGGCAGAGCCCGCGACCTTCAGCGCCAGCGAAGCGCGGGGGCGGCGAGCCGCCGCTCCCGATTCGCGAAAGAAACCGGCATATGGGTCCGGAAGTGCTCAGCCCGCGTCCTGCAAGACTACTAAGCGCGGGGAAGGTGAATCGAACCTCCAGTGGAGGTTCGAGAGGGAAACCCCAAGAGGGGGTGCCCTCAAAAACGATCTCTTCAAACAGCAGAAAAGTTCAGCCGCTGCGGAAACTCCCGCAGCGGCTGTTTGCTAATCGTCCAAAATCCTTGCACCGGTGATGGGACTGCTATCCTGGAACACCTCGATCATTATGCGCACGCCGGAAACGAAGCCGTAGACAAAATTGTCTATGTCGCTCAAATAATCGAGCTCGTTTTGTGTGTCGCAATACTCGTTGAGTAACCGGATTTGCTCCTCATCCAGACGGTCGCGCAGCCTCTTTTCGCTTTCAAGGTCTTTGGAAACGGCCTTCTTGTAGAGGGAGTCGCCCTTGTATCTGCGACCCTCGGGGGAAAAGTTGCTGTGGGCCAATTCTTCTAATGCACTTTTCATCATTCTACTCCTTTCTTGTACACGCCCCTTGAAAGGAGAAACCGCGTATGGTAAAATATTTACGCAGTCTTCCTTTCGGGGGCTGTGTGTGGGGAAGTGGCGTGCGTCTTGATGGGGGCGCGCCGCTTCCTTCATTTTTTGAGGTCGTCAAACACCTTATTGATTCCCCGGCGAATGATCTCAGAACGGGTGGCGCCAAGGATCGCTGTGCATTCGTCCAGCGTTTCTCGGGTCTTTTTGTCCACACGTACGTAAAGCCGCTCGCTCAAGGGATTGTCCGAAGGTGGACGACCCATCTTCTTTTTTGGGGACACTTGCTCACCCCCTTTTTCTTGTCCGCCAACTATACAATAGTAGTTGCATGACGAAAAGTCGAGGTTTATTTATAAAAATTTTCAGTGTAGACAAAATTTGCGCTCTCTACAAAGGCAGAGAGCGCAAGGCGGGCCCGGAGCTGTGTGTAGGAAAGCGGTGCTGTCTTTGTGAGAGAGGTGCCGCTTCCTTCATTTTTTGAGGTCGCTTTTCAACTTTTTAACCCCTCGTCTTACCGTCTCCATCTTGGAGACGTTTTCTTGTTCGCTGTAGCGGTCGATGATTTCCTTGCATTCGTTATCGAATTTTACAGTCATTTGATGCGGCTTGGGATTGTCAGTTGGCCGACCCATTTTCTTTGCTCCCAAATTATCACCTCACTTTGGAACTTCTTAAGTATACACTTAAGAAGTTCCAAAGTCAAGCGTTTCGTATAAAAACAGTAGGATGCCAGTGCCTGTTTTGATGGACAACCCCCATTCCGCTGTGCTAAAATAGAAGCATATCAGTAGTAATAACCACAAAATATACGATTTGTAATTTAAGGAGCGGGTTTTTATGGCGCAGATCACCTCCAAGCCCTTTGGGCATACCGGGGCCGGGGAGCCGGTCAAGCTCTACACGTTGACCAACGCCTCGGGCGCTTACGCTGAAATCCTCGACTATGGCTGCCGGGTGCGCGCCCTCTTCGTGCCCGACCGCCAGGGGGTGCCCGGAAATGTGGTGCTCGGCCACGCCACCCTGGAGGAGTACGAACACAGCGGTACCCTCTTCGGGGCGATCGTGGGCAGGTGCGCCAACCGGCTGGGACACGCGCGCTTCACCCTGAATGGCAAGGAATACCGCCTGTGCCAAAACGAGGGGGAGAACCACATCCACGGCGGGCGGCGCGGCTTTGACCAGTTTGTCTACGACAGCCGGGTGGAGGAGGGCGCACTGGTGCTGCGCCGGGTCTCACCCGACGGGGAGGAGCATTACCCGGGCAATCTCGATCTGACCGTGACCTATTCCTTCACCGATCAAAACGAGCTGGTGATCGACTACCGGGCCGTCAGCGACCGGGACACGGTGGTAAACCTTACCAACCACAGCTATTTCAATCTCGCCGGGGGCGGCAGCGCCCTTGGGCACGTCCTGCGCATGGACGCCGGCTACTATACCCCGGTGGACGGTGCCCTGCTGCCCACCGGCGAGCTGCGCCCGGTGGAGGGCACGCCCTTCGACTTTCGCTCGGGCAAACCGCTCGGGCAGGACATCGGCGCGGACGATGAGCAGCTGCGCCTGGGGAGCGGGTATGACCACAACTTCGTGATCCCGGGGGAGGGGCTGCGCCGGTTTGCCGAGGTGCGCGACCCGCAGAGCGGGCGGCGGATGACGGCGAGCACCACCCTGCCGGGGGTGCAGCTCTACACCGCCAACTTCCTCACCCCCGCGGCGCACACCATGACGGGCGAGCCCTGCGCGCCGCGCTGCGCCTTCTGCCTGGAGACCCAGTGCTATCCCAACGCGATGGAGCGGGAAAACTTCCCCTCCCCCGTCCTGCGCGCTGGGGAGGAGTACCACCACATCACCGTCTACCGGTTCGACACCGTATGATAACAAAAACCGGCCCCTGCTCAAAGCAGGGGCCGGTTTTTACTCCAGCGCCTTTTCAAAGTGCTGGTAGTCGGTCGGGCTGGGGGAGGTCCATTCCCCGCCCCAGGTCCAGCCGCGGGAGAGGAAGGCGTTATAGCACGCGTCCCCCGGTACGATCATCCCGGGGCGCACGTTGTCCCGGTCGAGGTAGTCCCTGCCCGCCTCGGGCTGGACGTTATCCCCGCGCACATAGGGGTTTTGCAGCGGGTTGATGTCCACCGCCAGCCCGAGCGCGTGGTTGGAGATGTACTGCGTGCCGTCGATCACCCGGTAGCAGAAGGCCGAGGAGTTGTTGTCCGCCATCGAGGCCTCGTCGCTCGCGCCGTAGTCGTCGATCAGACATATCTTCTCAATGGGATACTCCGCCTCATAGAGCTCTTTAAAGATGGCGGTCACGTCGTCGGCCACCGCGGCGTTGACCACCATCTGGCCGGTGTGGGTATCACCGTCGAAGCCATGATAGGTCAGGGTGCAAAGCGAGAGGTCGTCAAGGCCGACATGCTCGTTTTCCACCCAGGAGACGCCAATCATTTTTTGGCGGACCGCCTGTGGGATGGGCTCGCTTTGAAACACGGCCTCTACCTGGGCCGGGGCCGCGCTGGAGGAGGGCTCGGGCACGGCCTGCGCCTCCTTGGCAGTACAGGCGCACAGGGAAAGCGCCAGCAGCAGGGGAACAATCAATCTCGCCAAGAAAAAACCTTCTTTCCGGGATGGGATTATTCAAAAAATAGTCATGGATTTATGTTATCATAAAGGATATGAAAAAATTTGACGGGAGAGAGGGAATGAAACGATTCATACCGGCTTTTTGCCTGATCGGGATATTGCTGCTTGCCGTGCCCGCGTCGGGGGCGGCGCTGCCGCAGGGGGAGCTGACCTCGGACGCCTATGTGGTGATGGACGCGCAGAGCGGCCAGGTGCTGGCCGCGCGCAATCCGGACAAGCGGGAGTACCCGGCGAGCATCACCAAGGTGCTGACCGTCGCGCTGGGGCTCGAGGGGCACGACCCTGATGAGCGGATCACCCTGACCGACGAGGCGGTCTTCTCGGTGGACCGGGACAGCACCCATATCGCTTTGACCCCCGGCGAGGAGGTCTCCTTAAATGACATGACCCACGCGGCCATGCTCGCCTCGGCCAACGATGCGGCCAACGCCGTGGCCGAAAACGCGGGCGGCACGCTGGAGAAATTCATCCGGATGATGAACGGCAAGGCCAAAGAGCTGGGGGCCCAAAACACCAACTTCGTCAACGCCAACGGGCTGTACGACCCGCAGCACTACACCACCGCCTACGACATGGCGCTGCTGACGCGCTGGGCGCTCACCGTCCCGGGCTTTCGCGAGGTGTTCGGTTCAATCGAATACAAGATGGGCCCGACCAACAAGCAGCCGGAGGAGCGCAACTTCGGCACCTATCACCACATGATCGTCGAGTCGGCCTATTACTACGAGGGGGCCGACGGAGGAAAGCTCGGCTGGACGCCCGAGAGCCACCACACCATCGTCACAGTGGCGCACCGGGGCGGCCTCGAACTGATCTGCGTGGCGCTGAACACCAAGACTCAGTGGGAGAAATATAAGGACTCGACCAAGCTGTTCGACTACTGTTTTGAAAACTTTGAGCCCGTCTCCTTCGCCGCCGCCGAGCTCCCCCTGCCCGAGCTGCCGCTTTACAGCGGGGAGGAGCAGGCCGGGACCCTGGTGCCCGATCTTGCGGGAGAGGTGCGCCTCGCCGTTCCCAAAGGTACCGCCAAGGAATCGCTCCTCCTTCAGTGCGACGCGCCCGGGCGGGCGGCCGACGGGGAGGACCCCGGCGTGCGCGTCACCTTCTCCCTGCCGGGCGCGGACGAGCCGCTCTATACCCTGCCGGTGCAGTACCGCCCGGTGCTCTCGGCGGCGCAATCCGCACCGCAGGAAGAAAAGGAACCTGCGGGATCCAAAATTCATTGGATTCCCACCCTGGCGGTGCTTTTACTGATCCTGCTGCTGGTTCTGCGCCGGGTCCAGGTTCTGCGCCGTCGCCGCCGCAGGCGGCGGCTGCGCGAGCAGCGCCTGGGGCGTTAGCCGCGCGAGAGGAAGCTGCGGGAGTGGAAGAGCCGTGCGATGGTCTTGACGACCGCGTCCGAGTCGTTCGGGCCGATCTGGTGGCCCGCGGCCGCCTTGACCTCGGGCTGGGCGTTTTCCACCGCGAAGCCGTGGTCGGCGCAGAGCAGCATGGGGATGTCGTTTAGGCTGTCCCCGAAGGCGACGGCCGCGCGGCAGCCGAGCTGCTCCTTTAGCTTTGCGAGCGCCCGGGCCTTGGAGGCGGCCGCGCTGGAGATTTCGAGAAAGTAGTAACCCTCATATTCACTGCCGGGATAGTGCACGATGCTCAGCGAATCGCCGCAGGGCAGCGATTCGAGCGCCGCGTGCAGACGCTCGACGGCTTCTCTCGTGTCGATCACCGTGAAGCTCAGCACCTCCTGACCCGGCGGCAGCGGCGCGCAGAGATAGCTCTTGAGTGGGAGCGTCCGCCGGCGCTGATAGAACGCTTCCTCGGCCGGGTTGCGAAGGGCGGTATAATAGATTTGCAGATGGTCGTTTACCACCGTGTGGGCGAAGCAGTTGACCCCTTCCCCGTCAAACAGCGTCCAGACCGCCTGGGCGTGCGCGGGCGGGATGACGGTGAGGCCGAGATATTTTCGTTCGCGCAGGTCGTAGAGGATGGCGCCGTTCATCGCGATCACCGGTAGCCTCATCTCCACCCCTTCGAGCAGGGGGACGATGGTGGCCGGGGTGCGCGCGGTGGCCAAGGTGATCTTCGCCCCCTCGCGCAGCAGGCTCTGCAGCCGGACCTTCTCATAGGAGCCGAGCGCCCCGTCGCTGTGCAGCAGGGTGCCGTCCAGGTCGCACACGAAGAGCAGGTCGCGGTTTTTGTGGTGAGGCAGGTGGAAGGCGTTTACCCCCAGCGAGACCCCGATCCCGATCAGGGTATCCAAAATCCGGCTGACGGCGAAGGCATAAGGGTTTACGTCCATCCCGTGCGAGACGGTGACGCTCAGAAACACCACGCAGGTGATGTAGGAGGCCGAAGGCTTCTTGCAGAGCACCGTGATGTAGATCAGCGGCACGATGCAAGCCGAGATGACAAAATAGCGCAGCAGCGTCAGCCCCGAGAAGACGGTGTTCTGCACCAGCAGCAGCACGAGCATCCCGCTCAGTCCCCCGAGGAAGGTGGCGATCACCCGGTTGAGGGCAACTTTCTTGCTGCTGCCGACGTAAGGCTGCATACAGAGGATGGCGGCGATGGCCGAATAGAAAGGGATTCCCACTTCGCCGCGCAGCTCATAGACAACGAAGCATAAAAACACCGCCACGGCGGATTTGATGATCCGAAGCCCGATTTTCGGCAAACGATTCCCCCTCCTCTGCCCTGACTTGCGGCGATTTTGGATCGCCAGGAAGATTATAACATAAAATCCTTTGCTGGAAAAGAAGGTGCGCTTCTTGACAGCCTGTTGTAAAATAGAGGAAAGGATTTCCGGCGGGGAGGCGAAGGAATGGACAACAAACGGCAAAAGTGGGTGGACCGGCTGCTGGCGGGGGCGAAAGCGCTCCCCTTGCTTCTGATTCTTTTGGTCATTCTCTTCTTTGGGCAAAATCTCGACAAAATTACGGTCGAGGACATTCTGCGCTATACCCCGCAAAATCTGCTGCTGGCCGCCTTGGTGCTGGTGGGCGCCTATGCAGTCAAATCTCTTTCGGTGGTCTTTCCGCTTCTGGCGCTCTACGCGAGCGCCGGAGTGCTCTTCCCGCCGCCGGTCGCAATTTTGGTCAACCTGTGCGGGCTGTGCGTCTGCGCCACATTGCCCTACCTGCTCGGGCGGCTGGCGGGGCAGGAATACATGGATAGGCTGATGAGCCGTTATCAAAAGGCCGCGAGGCTGCGGGAGCTGCAAAGCTCGAACGAACTTTTCCTCGCCTACTTTCTGCGGGTGATCAACCTGCTGCCCGGGGACATTGTAAGCATGTTTCTCGGCTCGACCGGGATGCGCTTTGACAAATACCTCGTCGGGTCGCTGCTGGGGCTTTGCCCCACCATGCTGGCCGCCACCTTTTTGGGCGAGCACATCACCGAGCCCACCTCGCCCGGCTTCCTTCTCTCCGCCGGGGCGACGGTGCTGCTCTCGGTGGGATCGCTGCTGCTCTACCGGGTTTATCTTAAAAAACACCAATAGCGGTCCGGGATTTCCCGGACCGCTTGACGTTCCCACTTGACAATTCTATACGGAAGGAGTATATTATTGCCAGATACCCCACGGGGGTGGGGGATAGGAGGCGGGACATGAAGGAGAAATACGACGTCACGGGGATGACCTGCAGCGCCTGCAGCGCCCATGTGGAGAAAGCGGTGCGGGGGCTTCAGGGGGTAAGCGGGGTAAACGTCAACCTGCTGCAAAACAGCATGACGGTGGAATATGATCAAAACGCCCTTACCGGGGCGCAGATCATAGGGGCGGTGCAAAAGGCGGGCTACGGGGCCGCGCCGCACGGGGCGGCCCCGGCGGGGGAGCAGCCCCCGCCGGTGAGCGGCGCGCCCGGCGAGCTGCGGCAGATGAAGCGGCGGCTGATGGTTTCGATTGCCTTTTTATTACCGCTCTTTTATATCTCGATGGGTCATATGATGGGCCTGCCGCTGCCATCCTTCCTGACGGGCGGCGAGAACGCGCTGGCGTTCGCCTTCACCCAGTTTTTGCTGGTGCTGCCGGTGATGTACGTCAACCGCAAGTATTACATTGTGGGCTTTAAAACCCTGTTCCATGGAAGCCCGAATATGGACTCCCTGATCGCCATCGGTTCGGCGGCCTCGGTGATCTATGGAGTGTGGGCCATCTACCGGATCGGCTACGGGCTCGGGCATGGCGACTCGGCCCTGGTGCACCAGTACGCGATGGATCTCTACTTCGAATCAGCATCGATGATTCTGACGCTCATCACGGTGGGCAAGTACATGGAGGCCAAGAGCAAGGGCAAGACCGGCGACGCCATCCGCCAGCTGATCGCCCTGGCTCCCAAGGTCGCGACGGTGCTGCGCGACGGGCGGGAGGTTGAGCTGCCCATCGAGCAGGTCGCGGTGGGGGATGTGGTGGTGGTCCGCGCCGGGGAGCGTATCCCGGTGGACGGGACGGTGATCGAGGGCGCCGCCGCGGTGGACGAGAGCGCCATCACCGGCGAGAGCCTGCCCGTCGAAAAGAGGGTTGGGGACCCGGTGACCGGCGCCTCGGTCAGCAAGTCGGGCTACCTCCGATTTACGGCGCAGAAGGTCGGTGAGGACACCACCCTTTCGCAGATCATCAGGCTGGTCGAGGAGGCGGGCGGCTCCAAGGCGCCGATCCAAAGCCTGGCCGACAAGGTCAGCGGGGTGTTCGTGCCGGTGGTGATCGCCATCGCCCTGCTGTCCGCCGCCGTCTGGCTGCTGCTGGGAGAGAGCTTTGCCTTCGCGCTCTCGACCGGGATCGCGGTGCTGGTGATCTCCTGCCCCTGCGCGCTGGGGCTCGCCACCCCGACGGCCATCATGGTCGGCACCGGAAAGGGCGCGCAAAACGGAATCCTATACAAGTCTGCCGAGGCGCTGGAGACCGCCCACGCCATCGACACGGTGGTGCTGGACAAGACCGGGACCGTCACCGAGGGCCGTCCGCAGGTGACCGACCTGCTGCCCGCACCGGGCGTGGAAGAGGAGGAGCTGCTGCGACTGGCCGCGAGCCTGGAGTCCCCAAGCGGCCATCCGCTGGGGCTCGCGATCGTGGGGGAGGCCGCCAGGCGCTCCCTGCCGCCTGCAGCGGCCGGAGAGTTTGAGACGGTCGAGGGCGAAGGGGTCAAGGCTAAAATCGAAGGGCGGCTCCTGCACGGGGGCAACCGCCGGATGATGGAGCATGCGGGGGTGGATACCGCCGCCTTTGACGCGGACTGCGAGAGGCTCTCCGCGAGCGGGAAGACCCCGCTTTACTTCTCCTGCGGGGAGGAGATGCTGGGCGTCGTCGCCGTGGCGGACATCATCAAGCCGACCAGCAAGCAAGCTGTCCGGGAGCTGCAGGCGATGGGGCTGCGGGTGATCATGCTCACCGGGGACAACCGCCGCACCGCCGAGGCCATCCGCCGGCAGCTCGGGATCGACGAGGCCCTGGCCGAGGTGCTGCCCCAGGACAAGGAGCAGAAGGTCCGGCAGCTGCAGTCGCAGGGCCGCAAAGTCGCCATGATCGGCGACGGGATCAACGACGCGCCTGCCCTGGCGCGGGCCGACGTGGGGATCGCCATCGGCGCGGGGACGGACATCGCCATCGAATCGGCCGACGTGGTGCTCATGCACAGCGACCTGCTCGACGCGGTGGGGGCCTTCCAGCTGAGCCGCTCGGTGATCCGCAACGTGCGCCAGAACCTGTTCTGGGCCTTCTTCTATAACGCCGTCGGCATCCCGCTCGCGGCCGGGGCTTTCTATCCCCTGCTGGGCCTCAGGCTCAGCCCGATGTTCGGGGCGGCGGCGATGAGCCTGAGCTCGGTTTGTGTAGTTTCCAACGCCCTGCGCCTGCGCTTTTGGAAGCGTAAAGCGCATGTGGCGAAACCGATACCGGAAGAACCGGAAAACCATACTGAAACAGTGGAAAGAGGGAATCGGCAAATGAAGAAAAAGATGATGATCGACGGGATGATGTGCGCCCACTGCCAGAGCCATGTACAGAAGGCGCTGAACGCCATCGGGGGCGTGCGCGCCACGGTGGACCTGGAGGGCAAATGCGCCCACCTGACGCTGGAACACGACGTACCGGACGAGACGCTCAAGGCCGCGGTGACCGGGGCGGGATACGCCGTTGTCTCGATCGAGGCCGAATAGGTGGTCTGATGACCGCCATTCCGGGAAAGCCGGAACCGGCGCAAATATCCCATAAAGAAATAAAGGCTGAAAGGAAGGACCGTCACAATGAAAGCGGACAGGGAATGTGTGACCCGCCTGCTCAAGACCGCCAGAGGGCAGATCGAAGGGGTGCTGCGCATGATTGAGGAGGACCAGTACTGTATCGACATCTCCACCCAGATCATGGCGGCCCAGGCGATCCTGCGCAAGGCCAACGGGGAGATCCTGCGCGCCCACCTGGAAAGCTGCGTGCGCGGCGCGGCGATGTGCGGGGACGAGCGGGAGAAGGATCAAAAAATCGAGGAGCTCGTCGAGGTGATCGGCAAGCTTACGAAATAAAAAGCCCCCGGGAGCGCACATAAGAATGTTTACAGAGAGCGCAGCGTCAACCCCCTCCCGGAAGAAAAGAAACGCGCTCCTTTCGCGGGGAAGGGCTGGTGCACACAATTAAAAAAGCTCCCACCCATTGGGTGGGAGCTTTTTACATTTCTTATTTTACCTTGACTCTCCAGCCGAACGGATCCTCGGCGCGTCCCCACTGGATGGCGGTGAGGGCGTCGTAGAGGCGCTGGCTGACCGGCCCGATCTTGCCGCCGTTGATGGTCATCACCAGGTCCCCGTGCTTGAGCTCGCCCACCGGGGAGATAACCGCTGCGGTGCCGGTGCCGAAGGCCTCCTTGAGCTGGCCGTTTTTGTAGGCTTCGGCGACCTCGTCGATCGAAATGCGCCGCTCGCTGACCTTCATGCCCCAGGAGCGCAGCATCTCGATGACCGACTTGCGGGTGATCCCGGGCAGGATGCTGCCCAGCAGCGCCGGGGTGACCACCTCGTCGCCCAGGACGAAGAACATGTTCATCGCCCCGACCTCCTCGATGTACTTGCGCTCGACGCCGTCGAGCCAGAGCACCTGGGAGTAATCCTGCTCATGCGCCTCGTCCTGCGCCTTGAGGGCGGCGGCGTAGTTGCCGCCGGTCTTGACCATGCCGGTGCCGCCGCGCACCGAGCGCACGTAGCTCTGCTCGACGTAGATCTTCACCGGGTCCAGCCCGCTCGGGTAGTACGGCCCGGAGGGGGAGAGCAGCACCATGTACAGGTAGCTGTCCGAGGACTTGACCCCGAGCTTGGGCTCGGTGGCGATGATGAAGGGCCGGATATAGAGCGAGGAATCCTTGGCGGCCGGGATCCAGCCGCTGTCCAGCTCCACGAGCATCTTGAGGCTCTCGAGCAGCAGCTCCTCGTCCATCTGCGGGATGCACATCCGCTCGCAGGAGGAATTGAGACGCTTGAAATTTTCCTGGGGCCTGAAGAGGTAGACGCTGCCGTCGTCCCCGCGGTAGGCCTTCATCCCCTCGAAAATCTCCTGCCCATAGTGCAGGCACATGGCCGCCGGGTCCATGGCGATCGGCCCATAGGGTACGATTCGCGCGTCGTGCCAGCCCTGGCCCTTGTCATATTCAATCATCAGCATGTGATCGGTGAAAATGGTGCCAAAACCCAGCTTGCTCTCGTCGAGCGGCTTCTGCTTGGGAGCGCTGGTGCGCTCCACCTTGACGTCGTACATGTTCCTCACCCTTCTATAATTAATATTTATCAGCCGTTTCATTTCATTAAATTTTAGCACCTCACCGCGCAAAATGCAATGAGAAATTATATCACCGCCATATTCTGCCAGGCCGAATTTACAGTTTATTTGTAACTTCGGCGCGAATTTATGATAAGATGGGTGCAAACGACCATCCACAAAAATATCAGGAGGCTGCGGATGAAAACAATCCTAAAGAAAGCCGGCTGCATGGTGCTGGCCCTCGCCCTGTTCTCGGGGCTGACGCTGAGCGCCGGGGCAGAGTATAACGACTTCGAGGCGATCACCAGCCATGTGAGCACCGCGGTGCCGCAGCAGCTGCAAATCACCCGGCCCGCGAAGGACATCGGCACCAGCGCCGAAAACTATTATCTCACCGGAAACTCCGACCCGCAGCAGCCCCTCACCCTAAACGGCGAAGAGGTCGAAGGCCGCGGCAAGAGCGGCAGCTTCGGCGCCTATGTGCCCCTCGCGATGGGGGAGAACGTTTTCACCTTCCAAAACGGCGCGCAGAGCGCCACCGTGACCATCAACCGGGGCAGCGGGCTGCAGGAAGAGGTCTCGCTGATCGAGACCATCACCTATATGACCCCGCTGTACGACGTGGCGCTGACGAGCGGCAGCACCGCCACCCTGCGCTGCACCGCGCCCGCCGGGGCCGCCGTCACCGCCAGCGTGGGCGGGAAAACCATCCAAATGAAGCAGAAGGCCAAGGCCCGGGAGGGGGTGCCCGCCTCCTTCACGGCGGAGTATAAGATCCCTTCCGCCTCGGGGACCGAGGAGCTCGGGCAGGTGACCTATACGATGGAGTTTGGGGGGAACACCACCTCCTACCAGAGCGAGGGGAGCCTTTTCGCGGTCGGCAAGGGGGACACCCTGCTCGTCGAGGTGAAGGACACCTCGGCCTCGGTCTTTGCCGAGGAGTCCAAGACCAGCAACTTCGTGACCACCGCCAAAAAGGGCGGGGTGGACTACGTCAGCGAGATTGGGGACACCATGTACAAGCTCGGGATGGGCGGCTGGATTCCGATGGAGTCGGCCCGCCCGCTGACCGGCGGCGGGGAGTACAGGAACCGCGTCTCGGATGTGAGCTTCTCGCAGGACGCCGGCAGCGAGCGCTTCGTCCTCTCCGGTACCGGCGCCCCGCTCTTTACCGCCTACCAGACCGGCGAAAAGCTCTATGTCAAGCTCTTCCACACCACCGGAGTGGAGAATATCGACGCGTCCGGGAGCGAGCTCTTCTCCAAGGTCAAGGTCACGGAGCAAAACGGGAACACCACCCTGGAGTTTCTGCGCAGCGGCGCCCCGCTCTGGGGGTATCTCGTCTCCTATGAAGATGGAGACACCGTCATCACCTGCAAGTACCGGCCCGCCCTCTCGGGCGGCAGCCAGCCGCTGAGCGGGATCACCGTGGCGCTCGACGCCGGGCACGGCGGCACCGATTCGGGCGCCTTCGGGATCAGCGCCGATCAGGGCCCGGTGGAAAAGGACATCACCTACGACACGGCCCTCGCCGTGCAAAAGCGGCTCGAGTCGCTGGGAGCGCGGGTGCTGATGATGCGCCCCGAGGACAGGAAGGAGAGCTTTAACGACCGCATGCAGCCCGCGCAGGACGCGCTGGCCGATTTCTACCTCTCGCTGCACTGCAACAGTATAGCCACCAATCTCAATGGGCTCAAGCCCAACGGGGTGGAAATTTATTATTACGAGGACATCTCCAAGGCCTTCGCCTCCACCATCTTAAACAGCGTGGTGGAAAACACCGGGCGGGCCTCGCGCGGGGCGAAGTACTCGAACTACAAGGTGACGCTCCAGACCTTGGCCCCCAGCGTGCTGGTCGAGATGGGCTTCTTGACCAACCCCGCCGAATACGACGACCTGTGCAGCCGCCGGGGCATTTTCAACATGGCCAACGCCATCGGCGACGGCCTGATCCATTACCTCTCCTGACCGCCAAAGAAAGCCGGCCCCCGCTCAAGGATATTCCTTGAGCGGGGGCCGTTTTGCGTCCTGGGGCGGAGGGCATTCAGACCTCCCACTCCCCGAAAAACTGCAAGGGCGCCACGTCCGGGTTTGGGATCGGACTGCCGCCGGCGTAGATGTCGTTATAAAACCCGGTGTAGCCGGGAAAATAGAGATGCAGGGTGCGCCAGAGGCTCTCGCGGCTCTGGACCCGCCGCGCCAGCTCGGGCAGGCAGCCGCTCAGCTCGCTGACCGGCACCGCGCAGGAGAGCGGGGTATAAAACCAATAGTCCGCTTCCCACTCCCCCAGCTCGGCCGCCATGGCGGTCAGGTACCGCTCGGCCAGGCTGTCGTGCACCGCCAGGAATTTTTCCCCCCGCGCGCGCACAAAATAAAGCCCGTTGCCGATCCGGGCGGCTTTCTCCACCTTCCCGGCGGGCGAGAGTCCGGGAGGCGGGCATTCGCCAAAATAGAGCGGTTCATGCAGCTGCCCCTCCCGGCGCAGGGCGTCCATCTCTCCACAGAGGCGGCGGGATAGCTTCTGGCAGGCGGCAAGTCTTCGTTTGAGCGTCTCATAGCGGATGATAGCGTGTTTTTCTGAGCACAAAATCCCTTTCCCCCTTTTTTGACCTATTATAACAGAATCTGTCCATTTTTACAATACTAAGTATTTTTATTTTAGTATCAAGATATCATATCCTAATACCAAGGGAAGCGTTGCTTTTCCTGTATTTTAGTCAGCCGCCCGCGGGCGGCGGGGAGGAACGACATGTTTCCAGAACGCATCCGGCTTTTGCGCAAATCCCAGGACCTAAGCCAGGTTGAGCTGGCCGGCCGGCTGGGGGTCTCGAAACAGAGCGTGAGCAATTGGGAAAACGGCAATATCCTGCCCTCCATCGACATGCTGGTAAAGATTTCGACCGTTTTCAACGTCTCCACCGACTATATCCTGGGGCTGGACAACCGCAGCAGCGGCGACCGCTGCTACCTCGAGGTGACGGGATTGAGCGTGGAAAAAATCGCCCACCTGCAACAGATCATCAACGACATGCGCTGACAGAATGAGGCAAAAGAAAAAGACCCGTAGCATAGGCAGCTATGGGTCTTTTTTTCGTCTGTTCGCGGGAAAAACCCCGATAAAATTTCCTGTTTTTTGAAACCTTGTCCTAATTATATCCTATTCTTCCTGCTTTTTCAAGCCAACCGGCGCTTTTTTGCGCGGACCCGCGGCCGGGATGGCCCCTGGCTGCCTATACTAACGGTCATTCTATCTGTGTCTATATTGGATAACCGGGCCGTTGTCAGCCATGGGCCTTCCCGCGCGAAAGGAGCATATTCGATGAAAGTAAGGTCCCTTGCCTGGCTGCTGGTTTCCTGCTGCCTTGCCGCCCTCTTTCCGACTCCGGCAGCGGCCGCCGCCACGGTGCAGGTGGAGCTGGGGGAGGCCGGGAGCTACGGGGTGCAGATCCCCTTCACCCCGTCGCCGCGCACCGAGCGGTACACCTTTTCCGTCCTGGAGGACGGCGCCGAGGTCTTCCGCGCCGGGGTGAGCGCCAGCGGAGACAGGAGCGATATCTATCTCCCCTTCGCCTACGACCCGTCCGGGCTGCCGGAATACACCCTGCGGGTGACCGGCCACGTCCTTCCGGGACGGGAGGGGCTGGACCGGGAGGCGGGGGTGGACACGCCCCTCGCCATCCCGCCGAGCTGCGGGTGTCCGGCCGGGACGGCGGGCGCGTTCTACGTGGGGAAGGGCACGGCGGCCGACCCGTACCAGGTGGCGAGCGCCGCACAGCTGCAGCACATCAACAGCCCAAACCATCTCGGCAAAGGGCAATCCTTCTTACAGGTGCGGGACATCGACGTCGAGGCCGAGCAGGGCACCAGCCTCTGGACCCCCATCGGCAGCTTCGCGACCCGTTTTAACGGAACCTATGACGGGGACGGACATTGGGTGAGGAATATGAGCATCGCCGCCTCGGACTCGTCGGGTCTCTTCGGCTATGTGGAAAAGGCCACCATCCAACGTCTGGCCATCGAGACCCCCTATGCCTTCACCTCCTCGGATGCCTTCGGCGGAGGCATCGTCGGCGACGGCCGGCCGGGCGCGACGCTCTCCCAGTGCTACGCCAATGTCTCGGTCACCGCCTCTTCCGGCCATGCCGGCGTTCTTTGCGGCCTGGTACAAAATGGAAGCCTGGTGACGGATTGCTATGCCTACGGAAAGGCGGCGGCATCCCATCAGGCAGGTCTGGTCCAAAACCTGGTGGGCTCGGTCAGGTACTGCTACGGCGTCTGCGCGATCAGCGGCGGACAAGCCACCTACACCGGCGGCATCGTGGGCTGCACCACCGCAGCGAGCAGCCTGACCGACTGCCGCTGGTTTGACGGTCCCTCCAACGCCTATGGCACGGAGGCCCCGCCCAAAGCCGTCAACGTCCAGCGCTACGCCCTGAGCAGCGCCAACCTCTCGAATCCCGCCAACTTCCCGGCGAGCTTCGGCCTAAACGACCCGAACGGCCTGTGGGAAATGGGCGACGTGTGGTACTACAACCACAAGGACGGCAAGCCCAGCGAGCGGGTGCACGTCACCGCCCCCAAGCTCAAGATATTCACTTACCAGGAATAAAGCAAAGGGGCGCTTTGCCTCTCATGAGCGGCTCCGGAAAAAGGCCTCCCCGATCGGGGAGGCCTTTTTAGTCGTCGTATTCGGGAGCTTCCTCGCCGGAGCAGGAAAGGGATTCGTACATGACGCGCTGCCCCAGGGCGAAGGCTTTTTTAAAGATGAGCTCTTCGACATAGATGTCCCGCTCCTGGTGGACGTTAAGATAGTCAATCAGCTCTTCTTGCTTGTCATCCGGGAGGCTGGTTTTTAAAAACAGCTCCCGGTACGAGCTCTCACGCTCCAGGATGATATATTGCTCATCCTCTGTCTTCCAAGAATAAAAGGGATGTTTTCCGTAATAAAGGTTTAATAATACTTCTCCCATGATGATACCCCCCTGACCGAATTTGGTCAGGGGCCTCCCTGGGGTGGCGGAGCGTAGGAATCCCGCCACCCCAGCCCCTTGCGGGGCGCATAAAGAAAAGCGCATGGAGGGGAAAACCCCATCCATGCGCTCTGGTCGCAAGGAAACCGGTATAAACACTGTTCTTTCCAAAGGGAAAAGAATGTGTTATAATGGCATCAGTCGTGGTGCCGGGATACCGGTTGTATGGGGTGGTGCCTCACCTCATGCAGGGCGTAATGTGCTCGTAACACATTATGCCTGCCATGGCTATTCTTTTTAAGGGGAAACCCCTGTAAGAACATTGTAGCACGGCAGGCAGGAAAAAGCAAGAAAAAAGGCGAATTCAGGAAAGGGAGCGCGGAGAGGGCGGCTCTGCTGCCATGGGGAAACCCCTTGATAGGGTTTCCCCACGCAAAAACCTTCCACTGGAAGGTTTTTGCTCCCCTTCCTGATCTGAGGGGGCTTTTATGGCCGCGAGTGGCAGCTAACCGGAAAGGCCGCGGGCGCCGCCCGCACCCGCCAAAGGACTTAGTCCTTTGGAAACCAGAAATTAACCCGAAGGGGGCACCTGCGAGGAATACCTCCTTCGCGGGAAAGGGCACCATCGTTGTTGTGATCCATTGCCTTCGCGGGCAAAAAGCCCCGCTCCGGTTTTCCGGAGCGGGGCTTCGCATTTTGCGGCGGGCGCAAAGTGTGTATAGTCCGCGCGTGGTCGCGCGTGGGGTGGTCTCAAAGGAGGGGTGTCCCCTCCTTTGTTTGCTTCTTTTGGGTCTTTTCTTTCAAACAAAGAAAAGACCTCGGGGTTTGGGGCGGACAGCCCCATTTACCTTATTCCAAGCATGCGCGCCTGGCGCTTCTTATAAAAGGCGAAATACTGAAAGCCGCACGACTGGAGCACTTCCATCCCCTCTGCGATCCCGACCCCGAGGTCCTGCGCGAGGTGGGAGTCCGAGCCGAGGGTGACGATCTCGCCGCCCAGCTCCCGGTAGCGCGCAAAGATTTCCTTCGGCGGGCAGAGCTGGCCCCAGCCGTTGTGGAGCCCCGCCACGTTGAGCTCCAGCCCCTTGCCGCGGGCAATCAGCGTGCGCAGGATTTCGTCGATCAAATCGTCCCAGCGCCGGAGATCCACCTCGATCCCGTCCCGCCCCGAGATGTAGCGGATCGGATAGGTCAGATGGGCCAGGGAGTCGAAGTCGGCCTTTTTGGCGGTTTCGAGCACCTCGCCGAAGTAGGCATCCATCGCCGCGTTGACCTCCTCGATGGGGCGGCCCTTGTAGCTGACCTCGTAGTAGTCGGGCCAGCCGCGGGTGACGTGGACCGAGCCGAGGACAAAGTCGTAGTTGAGCAGCCCGAGCGCCCGCTCGGCCAGAGCCGGATCGAACAGCGGCTGGCCGAGCTCGATCCCGGCGGTGAGCATGAGCCGGTCGCCGAAGAAGAGCTGGGCCTTGCGCACCTCGAAGTTCGAGTTGATCATGCGCAGCTCGAAGTTGTCCCGTTTGTAGATGTCGATGTCGCAGTGGTCGGTGATGCACAGCCCCATCAGGCCCTTCTCCACCGCCTGCTCGCAGAGGTAGGTCACCGAATGATGCCCGTCGGGGGAGTTGTCCGAATGGGAATGGCTATCAAATATATTGAGCATATGAGTCCCTCCAAAAGACGCTGTAAATTTCTGATTTCATCATAGCACAGAAAATGAGGGGTGTAAAATAATTTCTGGTTTATAGATTGTAAAAAGTGTGCTAAGATAGAGGCAACAAACTTTTCGTAAAAGCAGGAAAGGATGGTGCCTGCGATGAATTCGATCATACGGCTTCTGGGGCTGGTCAACCGCACCCCGCCCGCCAACCCGATGGCGGCGCTGGAGGACCTGTTGGACCTGCTGTCCGACTCGGGCAGCGCGGCGGCGGACATTGTGCTGTTGCCCCGCTTCGCGCTCTGCCCGCCCTCGTCGGGGGAGCTCATGCGCTCCAAAACGCTGCTGGCCGCCTGCGAGGAGGCCCTAAACGGGCTGCTGCTGCGCTCCAAGGAGCTGGAGAGCTTTTTGGTGCTCACCCTGCCCCTGCAGAAAAACGGGATTCCCTATGAGGCGGGCGCGGTGATTTACAAGGGGGAGCTCTATTGCTTTTCCCCCGATGAGGGGGAGCTTCCCCTCTTTCGGGTGGGGGACCTCTCGTTCACCGTGCTGCCCTGCGATCCCCATAGGCTGCCGCACTACCTGCCGCAGGTGGAGGACAGCGGGTGCGACCTGGTGCTGGTCCCCTCCTATGAGCCGGTCTATGCCGGCAGCCGCCGGGCGGCGGCCAAGGGGATGTGCGCGCTCTCCGCGGCGGCCTCGTGCGCCGTGGCGGCGGTCAACGGCGGGGTGGGGGACACCTCCTCGCCGCATCTGTGGGGCGGCTACATATTGGTGGCCGAGGAGGGGAACCTGCTCGCGCAGAAGTGCGCCGAGCAGGAGGGGATCGCCCTCTACCACGACTTTGACTGCGACCTGCTGCGCGCCGCCCGTCCGGCCCCGCAGCGCCAGCGCGAGGCGCTGTGCGCCCATCCCTGCACCGGAGCGAAGGCCGGGCTGCTGCGCGAGGTCTCGCGCACGCCCTACCTGCCGGACAAGCCGGGCGAGCGCGAACGCTACCTCGAGGAGCTCTTCACGCTTCAGACGCGCGCCCTTGCCTGTCGGCTGGACAACACCGGGCTCGAGCGGCTGGTGCTCGGGGTTTCGGGGGGGCTCGATTCCACCCTGGCGCTGCTCTGCTGTGCCAGGGCGTGCGACCTGCTGGGCTATCCCCGCCAGAGGATCCTGGGGGTGACCATGCCGGGGTTCGGCACCACCGACCGCACCTACTACAACGCCCTGCTGCTGATGGAGCAGCTGGGGATCGAGACGCGGGACATCCCGATCCGCAATGCCGTATCCTCCCATTTCGAGGACATCGCCCACGACCCGGCCAAGCGGGACGCGGTCTATGAAAATGCCCAGGCGCGCGAGCGCGCCCAGATCCTGTTCGATCTATCCAACCAGGAAAACGGCCTGGTGGTGGGGACCGGGGACCTCTCCGAGGCGGCGCTCGGGTTTTCCACCTTCGGGGGGGACCACCTGGCGGGGTACAACGTCAACATCTGCCTCAATAAGACCACCATCCGGGAGCTGGTCGCCCTGATCGCGCAGCGGGACTGGCTGCCCGGCGTCGGCGAGACGCTGCAGGACATCCTGGACACCCCGGTCAGCCCCGAGCTGCTGCCCCCGGCCCAGAGCGGGGAGCAGCACCAGAAGAGTGAGGAGATTTTGGGGCCCTACCTGCTGCACGACTTCTTTTTGCACTATACCCTGCGCTACCACTTCGCGCCGCTCAAGGTCTACAACTACGCCTCGATCGCCTTCGCCGGGGAATACGATCCCGCCTTCATCCGCGATAAGCTGGGGATTTTCATCCGCCGCTTCTATACCCAACAGTTTAAACGCTCCTGTGCGCCGGACAGCGCCGAGATTTGCAGGCCGAACCTCTGCGGATTCTATATCCCGTCGGACATGAACCCGCAGGTCTTTCTCGACGAGCTGGCGCGCGGGGAAGAATAACGCCATCACAGAAAGGAACAAAGAACATATGAGAGCAGTCATCACAGTCACCGGTAAGGACACCGTGGGGATTTTAGCCAAGGTCAGCAACGAGTGCGCCAAGTACAACGCCAACATCGCGGAGGTCAGCCAGACCGTGCTGCAGGACATGTTCGCGATGATCATGCTGGTGGACATCGACCACCTCACCTGCGGGCTCAGCGAGCTTGCCGACATCATGCGCCGCATGGGCGAGGGGCAGGGGCTGATGATCCACGTCATGCACGAGGACATCTTCAATTCGATGCACCGCATCTAGCGCAGGGGAAAGGAAACATCCGTCATGATCAACAACACTGAAATACTCGAAACCATCCGGATGATCCAGGATGAAAACCTAGACATCCGCACCATCACCATGGGAATTTCCCTTTTGGACTGCGCGGACAGCGACATCGAACGCAGCTGCCAGAAGGTGTACGAAAAGATCTGCCACCGGGCCGAGCGCCTGGTCGGCACCGGCGAGGCGATCGAGAAGGAATACGGGATCCCGATCATCAACAAGCGCCTGTCGGTCACCCCGATCGCCCTGCTTTGTGGGATCAGCGGCGGGGACCCGGTGCGCTATGCCAAGGCCATGGACCAGGCCGCCAAGGCGGTCGGGGTCAACTTCATCGGCGGGTATTCGGCCCTGGTGCAAAAGGGCTTTGCCGCCGGGGACCGCGAGCTGATCGACTCGATCCCGCGGGCGCTCGCCGAGACCGACGTGGTCTGCTCCTCGGTCAACGTGGGCTCCACCAGGGCCGGGATCAATATGGATGCGGTCGCCCTGATGGGGGACATCGTGCTCCAGAGCGCCAAGCTCACGGCCGACAACTGCTGCTTCGGCGCGGCCAAGATCGTGGTCTTCTGCAACGCGGTGGAGGATAACCCTTTCATGGCCGGCGCCTTCCACGGCGTGGGCGAGGGGGACTGCGTTTTAAACGTCGGCGTCTCGGGCCCGGGCGTGGTGCGCGCGGCGATTGCAAATGCCCCGGACGACTACGACCTCACACAAATCGCCAACATCATCAAGAAAACCGCCTTCAAGATCACCCGCATGGGCCAGCTGGTGGGCAGCGAGGCCTCGCGGCGGCTTGGCATCCCCTTCGGGATCGTGGACCTCTCGCTGGCGCCGACCCCGGCGGTGGGCGACTCGGTGGCGCACATCCTCGAGGAGATCGGGCTGGAGAGCTGCGGCGCCTGCGGCACCACGGCGGCGCTGGCCATGCTCAACGACGCGGTCAAAAAGGGCGGCGTG
Organism: Harryflintia acetispora; assembly: GCA_004340125.1. Classification (GTDB taxonomy): domain Bacteria; phylum Bacillota; class Clostridia; order Oscillospirales; family Ruminococcaceae; genus Harryflintia; species Harryflintia acetispora. Next base: position 325,657 of record SLUK01000001.1, read on the forward strand.
ATGGCTTCGTCCCGTGTGGGCGGGCTTTCGGGCGCATTCATCCCGGTCAGCGAGGATGCGGGGATGATCGACGCGGCGCGCTGCGGGGCGCTGTGTATCGAGAAGCTCGAGGCGATGACCGCCGTCTGCTCGGTGGGGCTGGACATGATCGTCATCCCGGGTGACACCCCGGCCGAGGTGATCGGCGGGATCATCGCCGACGAGGCGGCCATCGGGATGATCAACTCCAAAACCACGGCGGTGCGGGTCATCCCGGCCATCGGCCACAAGGAGGGCGAGGAGCTCGAGTTCGGCGGCCTGTTCGGCAGCGGCCCGGTGATGAAGGTCAGCCGCTATTCTCCCATGAAGCTGATCCGGCGCGGCGGGCAGATCCCCGCCCCGATCCAGAGCCTCAAGAACTAAATTCTTGACTCCCTCTGCGCTCGCTGGTATACTTTAAAAAGATAGGGCCGCCATGAAGGCGGCCGGCGTGTGTCGAAAGACTGAAAATCGGTCCCGCAGGCGAGCTTCGCCCGCCGAAGGGACACTTCTAGAGCAAAGCGGCGGTGAGCAGGCCCGGCGGGCCTGCGGAGCCGGTTTGCGAGGGGAAGGGGCCTCACGGGGAAACCGGCGGAGCAAGGCGTCAGCCGCAGCGCTTGGTGGTTGCCTCGTGCAGCTTGTCGGAAAAGTCGACAAGCTGGGACCGCCACGAAGGCGGCCGGCGACACAATATAAAGCGATTGAAACGAGAGCCGGTAAGGCAGGCGGCCGCATGAAGCGGCCCTGCTTTGCTGTGCTTTTTGTTTTCTCAGGGAAAGGACAGAATGTAATGAAAAAGCCAACCACCCGCGATCTTATTTTAGCCGCCCTCTTTGTGGCGCTCGGGCTGCTGCTGCCGGTGATGTTCCACGCCATCGGCGCGGGGCCGGTCATGCTGCCCATGCACATCCCGGTGCTGCTGTGCGGCTTCATCTGCGGCTGGCAGTACGGGGCCATCTGCGGGCTGATCGTCCCGCTGCTCTCGAGCGTGATCACCGGCATGCCCCCCATCTTCCCCACCGCCCCGGCCATGATGTGCGAGCTTTGCGCCTACGGCGCGCTGACTGGCCTCCTCTACCGCAAGCAGGGCCGGAATGTCTACCTCTCCCTGATCGGCGCCATGCTCGGCGGACGGCTGGTTTCGGGGCTGGCGAACGCCCTCTTCATGGGGGTGGCGGGCAAGCCCTACGGGCTCGCGGCGTTTCTGACGGGCGCGTTCGCCACGGCGCTGCCGGGGATCGCGCTGCAGCTGATTGTCATCCCGCTGCTGGTGCTGGCGCTGCAGCGCGCCGGGCTGATAGAAGGCCGTGTGCGGGAGGAAAGGAAGGTGGCGTAAATGACCAAACTCGAGGAGACCAAGCGCTTTTTCGACGAGCGGGCCGAGCACTGGGATGAAACCTGTACCCATGACCCGCAAAAGCTGGACGCTATCGTCGCCCTGTCCGACGTGCGGGGCAAGCGGGTGGCGGACATCGCCTGCGGCACGGGGGTGCTCTTCCCGGCGCTGTTTTCGCACGGCGCCCGGGAGGTCTTGGGGATCGACCTGTCGGACAGGATGATCGAGCGTGCGGGACAGAAATACAGCGACCCCGCCCTGCACCTCGTCGCCGGGGACCTCTTTTCGGTGGAGGAGCGGGGCTTTGAGGTCGCGACCCTCTACTGCGCCTACCCCCACTTCCCGGATAAGGAAGCGCTCTTTGGGAAGGTTTACGAGATGCTCGTACCGGGCGGACGGCTGATGATCGCCCACAGCGAGAGCAAGGAGACCATCAACGCGCGCCACAGCGGCGGCAAGGTCGAGGAGCTCTCCGAGCGGCTGCTGCCGGCCAAGGAGGAAGCAAAGAAGCTCGCCCCCTACTTCACGGTGGACATCCTGGCGGACACCAGCGGGTTTTACCTCATCTCCGGGCTCAGGAAGTAAAGCAATAAAAGTCCCCCGCCGCCCCAGGGCGGCGGGGGACTTTTTAGTTTTTCATATTTCCGAGCATGGCGCCGACGTGCATGATGATGTACTCGGCCTCGCTCGCCTGCAGCTCGGGGATCATCTCCTGGATATCCCGGCAGATCGAGACCGCCCGCTCGAGATTGGGCTCGCGGGTGACCTCCTCATAGACCGACTGGCCGAGGGCGGGCAGGGTCTCCCGGTGCTCGATCCGCTCGAGCGCGTCGCAGAGGTGCAGGATGAGCAGCTCGCCGTTTTTTTCGTCCAGCGGCAGGTGCTGCCCCTTTTGCAGGTAGTCGATCACCGCCAGGACCTGCTTGCAGTTTTCCCCCGTCAGGCGGCCGGTGTCCCGCCGCCGGATGACCTGTGCCTTGAGCTTCATCAGAATCCCTCCGTTCCGGTCGGGAGGTCAATGCCCGCTTGCTCCCTTATAGTAGCACGGCGCGGGGCGCTTGCCAAGGCTGTGATGAAAATTTTACGGCTCGCCCGCGGCCTCGGCGGCCGCCTCCTGCTCCTGCGCGGGCGGGTGCCTGCGCGTGAGCAGGTCGGGAAGCAGCACCGCGACGAAGATGATGAGCCCCCCGAGCACGATGTTCACACTCAGCGGGTCGTAGCCCAGCAGGATGGAGTAGAGGGTCCCGAACAGGGACTCGCAGGCCAGGATGACCGAGGTCTCGGCCGGCGGGACGTACTGCTGGGCGTGGGTCTGCCAGAAATAGCACAGGCAGGTGCAGAAAATCCCCATGTAGACCACGGCGGCGATCCCGGAGAGGGAGAGCAGGGAGGAGAAGTCGTGATCAAACAGCAGGAAGCTGACGGCCGAGAGGACGGTGGTGGTCCCCAGCTGCAAAAAGAGCAGGGTGGTGGCGTCCAGCGAGAGCACCAGCCGCCCGGTGAGCACGATCTGGGCCGCGTAAAAGAAGGCGGAGAGCAGCGTCAAAAGATCCCCCGGGGAGACCGAGAACCCGCCGGAAAAGTCCACCGAAAGGATGGCCACCCCCACGAAGCAGAGGAACGTAGAGAGGAAGGTCTGCCAGCCCGGGCGCTTTTTGATGAGGAACCACCACAAAAAGGGCACCATCACCACGTTGGTGGCGGTGATGAAGGCGTTGTTGGCCGGGGTGGTGTACTTCATGCCGATGGTCTGGAGCATGAAGCCCAAAAACAGAAATACCCCCACGAAGACGCCGCTCTTTACGTGGATGCGGTCCAGAGTGGCGCGGATGTGCTTACGGAAGATGATCCAGAGCGTCAGGGTCGCCACCCCGAAGCGCAGCATCAGCACGCAGGAGGGGCTGAGCCCCGCGTCCATCGCGAACTTGGTCCCCACAAACCCGGTCCCCCATACAATGGCGACCAGCCAGAGCGAGAGCTCGCTCTTCCTTCTCGTAGTCATTTTGTTCGGCATACGGCCTCCTATCCATTTGTTTCAAGACACCTATGTACATAACGTATTATAACGTAATGGAGAAATGTTGTCAATCGTTTCCTTCGCCGGGAGGGGGTGCAGGCGGCGCCTCCTCCCCTGTGGCGCTTTGGGCGGGGGCGCGGCGCTGCAGCAGCTCCTGGAGCTCGGGCAGCAGGATCGACCCCACGATGATCAGCCCCCCGGTGACCATGCTGAGCGTCAGCTTGTCGTACCCGAGCAGCACCGAGAAGAGCGAGCCGAAGAGGGATTCGGTGGTCATGATGATCGACATGCGCATCGGGGTGACGTACCGCTGGGCCGAGGTCTGGATGAAATAGCACACGCAGGTGCCGAAGACCCCGAGATAGAGCACCGCCGCCATCCCGGGCAGGGAGCAAAAGGAGCCGAAGTCCCGCTCCCCCAGCAGGAAGGTGACCAGGGAGAGCAGGGTGGTGGTGCCAAACTGCACAAAGAGCAGGGTGCGCACGTCGAGGTAGAGCACGTACCGTCCGACCAGCACGCACTGCACGGCGTAAAAGACGGCGCACATCAGCGAAAAGAGGTCGCCGACGGCGATCGAAAACCCGGATGAGAAATCCACCGAGAGGATGGCCGCGCCGACGAAGCAAAGTATCGAGGAAATTACGGTCAGTACCCCGGGGCGCTTCTTGGCCACCGCCCACCACAGGAAGGGGACCATCACCACGCTGGTGGACGAGAGGAAGGCGGTGTTGGCCGGGGTGGTGTACTTGAGCCCCAGCGTCTGTACGAAGTAGCCCAAAAAGAGGAAGAGCCCGGCGCTGGCTCCGGCGATGAGATGCCGGCGGTCGAGCGTTTGGCGCAGGTGCCGGTAAAACACCGCGCCAAAGATCAGCACCGAGATGGCGAAGCGGGTCATCAGCACGAAGGAGGGTGAGAGGCCCTGGTCCATGGCGATCCGCGTCCCGATAAAGCCGCTTCCCCAGATGGCCGACACCAGGATCAGCCAGAGCTCGGCCTTGCCCTGCATATGGTTCTTCTGCTCCACCTGTCGTCCTCCTTTCATAAACAGGGCGCGCAGCGCCGGCCTTTGTCCCAAAGAAAAAACGTTCCCCCGCCGGGCCTGCCTTGGGAAAATGGTCCGTATTAGGAAAATTCGGCCTGGATGTCCATGCAGGCCGCGCCATTGAGGGAAAGGTCCGCCGTGTAGCCCGCCTGCAGCTGGTAGTAAGCCTGCGCGCCGATCATGGCGGCGTTGTCCCCGCACAGGGAGAGCGGCGGCAGGTAGAGGGCGATCCCCCGTCCGGCACATTCCTCCTCCATCCTCTTGCGCAGGGTAGAGTTGGCGCTTACCCCGCCCGCCAGGGCGATGGTGCGGTAATGGAAATCCTCCGCCGCGCGCAGGGTGTTGTTTACCAAAATGTCCACCACTTTATAGGCGAAGGACGCGGCCAGGTCGGGGACCGGCACCGTCCCGCCCTTCTGCTGCGCGTTGTGTAAAAGGTTCACCACCGCCGTCTTGAGCCCGGAAAAGCTGAAGTCGTATTCGCTCCCGCTCACATGCGGGGTGGGCAGCTCGAAGGCATGCGGGTCACCCTGGGGGGTGATTTTGTCGATACTCACCCCGCCCGGATAGGGCAGCCCCATCGCCCGCGCGGCCTTGTCGAAGGCCTCGCCCGCCGCGTCGTCCCTCGTCTGGCCGATGGTCCGATACCCGGTGTAATCCAGCACCTCCACGATATGGCTGTGCCCGCCCGAGACCACCAGCGCGAGATAGGGGGGCGCAAGGTCCGGATGGGCCAGGTAGTTGGCCGCCACATGCCCGCGCAGGTGATGCACCGGCACCAGGGGCTTCCCCGAGACCAGCGAGAGCCCCTTGGCGTAGTTGACTCCCACCAGCAGCGCGCCGATCAGGCCCGGCGCGGCGGTGACCGCGATGGCGCCGACCGTGTCCGGCGTGTGCCCGGCGGCGGACAGCGCTTCGTCCACCACCCCGACGATGTTCTCGATATGCCGGCGGGAGGCGATTTCCGGCACCACCCCGCCGTATTTCCCGTGCTCGGCCACCTGCGTGTTAATCACGTTGGAAAGCACCTGCCGCCCGTCGCGCACCACGGCGGCGGCGGTTTCGTCGCAGGAGCTCTCGATCGCCAGAATGTCCAAAGGCATATGGCTGTCCATCCCTTCTCAGTCAAAATATCGGGTCAGTAAAATGGCGTCCTCCCGGGGCGCCGCGTAGAAGCCCCTGCGTATCCCTGCGCGCAGGAAGCCGTTTTTTTCATAGAGGGCGAGCGCCGCGCGGTTCGACTCCCGCGCCTCTAGGGTCAAAAAGCGGAGCTGCCGCTCCCCCGCGCGGGCGATGAGCCCTTCCAGCAGCGCCTGGCCGAAGCCCCGGCGGCGAAATTCGGGCAGCACCGCGATGTCGTTTATATACCCCTCGTCCAGCACGCTGTTCATCCCGGCGTAGCCGCAGGCCCTTCCGTCCGATTCGAGCACCAGCACGTCGGAAAGCGGGTTTTGCAGCAGCGCGCGCAGGCTCTCCTCGCTCCAGCCCTGGCTGCCGAAGCAGGCGCGCTCGATTTCGTGGAGCGCTTGCAGGTCGCTTTCCCGCGCGGGACGAAGGCTACTTTGCGTCATACCAGCTCTCCCCCGCGCCCAGGTCCACCTTCATGTCCACCGCGAGATGGACGGCGTTCTCCATCTCCTCGCGCAGGATCATCCCGGCGCGGTCCTGTTCGTCCTTCGGGGCCTCGACGATCAGCTCGTCGTGTACCTGCAAAATCAGGCGGGCGCGCATCTTCTCCTTTTTCAGGCGGTTATAGACCTTGATCATCGCCAGCTTGATGATGTCCGCCGCCGTCCCCTGGATGGGGGTATTCATCGCCACCCGCTTGCCGAAGGCCTGGATGTTCTTGTTGGAGCTCTGCAGCTCGGGCAGGTACCGCCGCCGCCCCAGGATGGTGGTGACGTAGCCGTCGCGCTTCGCCTTCTCCACCGTCTCATCCATATACCGCTTGACCCCGCTGTAGGTGGCAAGGTAGCTCTTGATATACCGGTCCGCCTCGGCCACCGAGACGCCGATGTTTTTGGCCAGCGAGAAGGCGCCGATCCCGTAGACGATCCCGAAATTAACCGCCTTGGCGCGGGAGCGCATCTCGGGCGTGACCATCAGGGGGGGCAGATCGAACACCTGTGCGGCGGTCTGGGTGTGGATGTCCTCGCCGGTCTTGAACGCCTCGCGCATCGCCTTATCCCCCGAGATGTGGGCCAGCACCCGCAGCTCGATCTGGGAGTAGTCGGCGTCAAGGAGCACCCAGCCCGGCTCGCAGACGAAGAAGCGGCGCATCTGGCTGCCCAGCTTGGTGCGCACCGGGATGTTCTGCATGTTCGGCTCGGTCGAGCTGATCCGCCCGGTGCGCGTCTCGGTCTGCCTAAAGACCGAATGGATCCGCCCGTCCGGGCCCACCACCTTGAGCAGGCCGTCCACATAGGTGGACTTTAATTTGGTCAGCTTGCGGTATTCGAGGATCTGCGGGACGATCAGGTGATAGTCCTCCAGCGACTCGAGCACCGCCGCGTCGGTGGAATAGCCGCTCTTGGTCTTGCGCCGGGCGGGCAGGCCGAGCTTCTCGAAGAGGATTTCCCCGAGCTGCTTGGGGGAGTTGATGTTGAACTGTTCGCCGGCTAAAGCGTAGATGCTCTCCTCCAGCCCCGCGATGTCGCCGTCCAGCGCCTTGCCGAACTCCTCGATCCCGCCGCCGTCCACCCGGAAGCCCCAGAGCTCCATCGCCGCGAGCACCCCGGCCAGCGGCAGCTCGATGGTGTCCAGCACGGTGGAAAGCCCGCCCTGCTCCACCTCGCTTTGCAGCTTGTCGCAGAGCGCGCCCATCTGCGCGCAGTCCCGGCAGAGCGCGCGCAGCGGGTCGCCGGCCGGCTTTTTGCCCTTTGGCTTCTCCGGGGGCTCGGGCTCCTCCTCCCCGTCGGGGAAGACCGCCTCGCAGGACGGCAGCGCGTATTCGCCCATCAGCTGCCCGACGGTGTATTCGGTGGAATTCGGGCTGAGCAGATAGGCCGCCAGCTCGAGATCGAATATTACGTTTTGTAGATTAATATCATTTTTATACGCATAGCGGTAGAGCGCCTTGAGGTCCCGCACCCGCTTGGGATTGGGCGACTCCAGCAGTTTTTTCGCCAGGGCCTGGTAATCCGGCAGATCCTCTGTAAAGCGCAGCACCTTGCCGTCCGTGTCGATGGCGAAGGCGCGCAGCGCGTCCTCTGCGATCAGCGGGCAGAGGTCCAGCACCCGCTCCTTCTCCGCCAGCAGCGCGCCAAGGTCCTGGGCGCTCCCGTCGGCCACCTCCTTACATAGCGGTGCGGCCGGCACAGCCTCCTCGCTGGCGGGCGCGGCGGCCGCCGCGCCCTCGGGGATCTCGAGGCGCTTGATGAGGGAAAACATCTGCAGCCTCGAGAGCAGCCCGGCCGCCGCCGGGTAATCCGGCGCGCCGGGGAGATAGTGGGACAGCTCCCCGTCCAGCGGCACCTCGCGGCAGATGGTGGCCAGCTCGTAGCTCATGAAGGCGCTCTCCCGCCCGGCCTCCAGCTTCTCGCGCAGCTTCGGGCTCAGCCCCAGGGAGTCGAGGTTCTGGTAGAGCGCTTGCAGCGAGCCGCTTTTTGAAATGAGCCCCAGGGCGCCCTTCTCCCCGATTCCGCTGACACCCGGGATGTTGTCCGAGCTGTCGCCCATCAGGGACTTGACGTCGATGAGCTGGCGCGGCTCGATCCCGTAGGTCTCCTTGATATACTGGGGGGTGCAGACGGTGGTGGCGGGCTTGCCCATCTTGGTCGAGGCCAGCAGCACGGTGGTCTGCTCGCTCACCAGCTGCAGAGAGTCGCGGTCCCCGGTGGCGATCACGCACTCCGCCCCCTGGCGCTCGCACAGGGCACAGAAGGTGCCCAGGATGTCGTCGGCCTCGTACCCCTCGACCTGCACGATCTTGTAGCCGAGATGCTGCAGCAGCTCCTGCACCAGGGGAAGCTGCATGGCGAGCTCTTCGGGCATCCCCTTGCGCTGGGCCTTGTAGCCGTCGTACATCTTGTGCCGGAAGGTGGGCGCGCGCAGGTCGAAGGCGCAGGCCACCGCGTCGGGGCGCACCTCGTCGAGCAGCTTTTTGAAGATGTTCATATAGCCGAAGATGGCGTTGGTGTAAACCCCGTCCTTGGTGGAGAGGAGCTTGATCCCGTAGAACGCGCGGTTGAGTATGCTGTTGGAGTCCAGACAGAGCAGCTTCATGACAAATTGCCTCCAAAATTTAAGGATGGTCCGAATCTATAGAAGTAGTATACCACAAAAAACAACCCCTTGCATTTGAAAGTGCAAACCGTTAAAATGGTTCGTATAGCGCGTGTAAAATCGCTCCAAAAAAACGGGGGCGAATGGGAGGGAAATTCTTTGCAGATCGGCAATGTTACCATCGAAGGGCACACCGCCCTGGCCCCGATGGCGGGGGTGGCGGACCGCTCGTTCCGCACGATCTGCAAGGAGCTCGGGGCCTCCTATCTGGTGGGCGAGATGGCCAGCGCCAAGGGGATGCACTACAGCGATAAAAAGACCGCCCTGCTGCTCGAGGTGACGGAGCCCGAGCACCCGATGGCGGTGCAGATTTTCGGCACCGAGCCCGCCCTGATGGCCGACTGCGCGAGGAGTGCCTTGCGCTTCTCGCCCGATATCATCGACATCAACATGGGCTGCCCCGCGCCCAAGATCGTGGGCGGCGGGGCGGGCAGCGCCCTGATGAAGACCCCCGTTTTGGCGGGGAAAATCATCGAAGCGGTGGCGCGGGCGGTGGATATCCCGGTCACCGTCAAGCTGCGTCTCGGCTGGGACGACGAGCACCAAAACGCCGTCGAGCTGGCGCGCATTGCGCAGGAGAGCGGGGCCGCGGCCGTCACGGTGCACGGGCGCACCCGCCAGCAGATGTACGCGGGCAGGGCCGACCTCGCCGCCATCCGGCAGGTGGTAAAGAGCCTCTCGATCCCGGTGATCGGCAACGGGGACGTCTGCGACCCGGTAAGCGCCAAACGGATGCTTGACGAGACCGGCTGCGCGCTGGTCATGGTCGGGCGGGGCGCGCTGGGCGCGCCCTGGGTCTTCGGCCAGATTGAGCGGTACCTGCGCGACGGCGCCCTGCTCCCCGCCCCCCCGATGGAGCGGCGCATGGAGATCCTGCTGCGGCAGATTAAGATGGCCGTCGCGCACAAGGGGGAGTACATCGCCCTGCGCGAGGCGAGAAGCCACGCGGCCTGGTATTTTAAGGGGCTGCGCGGTGCGGCCGCGCTGCGGCGCGAGGCCGGGCAGCTGGAGGTTTACAGCGACCTTGAGCGTCTGTGCGAGCGGGCGCTCGCGCAATCCGAGGAGAATTAGCAGAGCGGGAGGTGGAGGCAATGGCGCCAAAATCGGTCAATGTGCTGGGACTGGGCCGCTCCCCGGTCCATACGGTCATCCTGCTCGCCTGGCCGGCGATCATCGAGCAGATCATGCTCACCCTGGTGGGCTACGTGGACACGGCGATGGTCGGGGCCATCGGCGCGCAGGCGACCGCCGCGGTGGGGGTCACCACCTCCACCATGTGGCTGATCAACGGCCTTTTTTCCGCCTTCGGGGTGGGCTTTTCGGTGCAGGTGGCCCAGTGCATCGGCGCCGAGGACTACGAGGGCTGCCGCCAGGCCATCCGCCAGTCGGTGCTCTCGGTGCTGGGCTTCGGCGCGCTGACCACCCTGGTCTGTCAGCTGATCGGCGGGCAGCTCCCTCTGTGGCTGGGCGCCCCGCCCGAGGTGGCGCGGGAGGCAGGGGCCTACTTTCGCATCCTCACCTCGGTCATGGTGCTGCACATGGGCTCGGCCGTCTTTTCGGCCATCCTGCGCTGCTCAGGGGACACCAAGACCCCTATGCTCCTCAATATCCTGACCAACGTGATGAATATCATCCTCAACACCCTGTTTATCTTCGAGCCCTCGGTCCACCACACCCCCTTCGGCAGCTTCACCCTGCCAGGGCTCGGGATGGGGGTGCGGGGCGCCGCTATCGCCTCGGCCATCTCGATGGGCACGGTGGGGCTCTTGCTGCTGCTCACCACCTTCCTGCGCAAGGGCGAGGCGCACATCGACTTTCATCAAAATTGGCGGCCCGATCCGCTGGTCTGGCGGCTGGCGCTTCGTTTCGGGCTGCCGGTGGCCTTCGAGCGGGTCACCGTCTCCTGCGGGCAGATCATCTTCACCATGATGGTCACCCATCTCGGCACGGTGGCGCTGGCGGCGCACACTTTAGCCAACACCGCCGAGAGCATCTCCTACCTGCCGGCGGTGGGGATTTCCTTTGCGGCCACCACCCTGGTCGGCCAGGCCAAGGGGGCCGAAAACCGGGACATGGCCTTCCAGTTTGGGAAAATCGTCACCAAGATGGGGATCGTGATGGGGGTTATGATGTTCGCGCTCCTCTTCTTCGGCGCGCGCGGGCTGGTGGGGATTTTCACCCGGGACCTCGCGGTGATCGCGCTGGGCGCGGGGGCTCTGCGGATCGAGGCGCTGGTCCAGCCGCTGCAAAACTGCGAGATCGTTTTGGCCGGCGCCATGCGCGGCGGGGGCGACGCGCGCTTCCAGTTCTATGTCGGGCTCGTCTGTATGTGGGGGGTCCGCCTGCCGGTGGCCTTTTTGATGGCGTTCGTCTTTGATCTGGGACTTTACGGGATTTGGTGCGGCATGGCGGCGGACATCGCCATGCGCGGGGTCCTCAACCTCTGGCGCTTTTACAGCGGCCGCTGGTACGGGGCGCTGCACTGACCGGATAACAGACGCACAAAAAGAAGAAGGAAGGGTTCTCATTGGCCGCAGAAAAGTCGATCAACGTCCTCAGCCTCGGGAAAAATCCGGTGCAGACGGTGCTGCTGCTGTCCTGGCCGGCGATCATCGAGCAGATCATGCTCACCATGGTCAACTATGTCGATACCGCGATGGTCGGCTCCCTGGGCGCGCACGCCACGGCGGCGGTGGGGATCACGGCTTCCTGCCTCAACATGCTCAACGGCCTGTTCGCCGCCTTCGGGATAGGCTTCTCCATCCAGGTGGCGCAGAATATCGGCGCCGGGGACTACGAGGAATGCCGCCGGGCGATCCGGCAGGCGGTGCTCTCGGTGTTTTCCTTCGGCATTCTCGTCACCCTCTTCTGCCAGGCGATCGCTTCTCCCCTGCCGGTCTGGCTGGGGGCCGACCCGGGGATCGTGGAGGATGCGGGGGCTTACTTTCGCATCATCTCCTCGATCATGGTGCTGCACATGGGCTCGGCGGTCTATTCGGCCATCCTGCGCTGCTCGGGGGACACCAAGACCCCCATGCTGCTCAACGTGCTGACCAACGTTTTGAATGTGATTCTCAACACCCTCTTCATCTTCCCCACCAAGACCTACCAGTCCTTTCTGGGGCCCATCACCCTGCCGGGGCTGGGCTGGGGAGTGCGCGGGGCGGCCACCGCCTCGGCCATCTCGATGGGGACGATCGGGCTGTTGCTGCTCATCACCACCTTTTGCCGCAAGGGGGAGGCGCACATCAGCCTGCGCCAGGACTGGCGCTTTTCCCCGCACATCTGGCGCACGGCGGCCTACTTCGGGCTGCCGGTCGCCTTTGAACGCTTCACCATTTCCTTTGGGGCGATCATCTACACCACCATGGTCTCCCGCCTGGGCACGGTGGCGCTGGCGGCGCACACCATCGCCAACACCGCCGAGGGGATTTCCTACCTGCCCGCCAACGGGATCCAGTTCGCCGCCACCACCCTAGTCGGCCAGGCCAAGGGCGCGGAGGACCGGGAGATGGCGTTTCGTTTCGGGCGGATCGTCACCCGCATGGGGCTGATCCTGGGTGCGGTCATGCTGGTGGTGCTCTTCATCTTCGCCGAGCCGCTGGTGTCCATCTTCACCTCTGACCCGCAGGTCATCCATTTTGCCAGCGGGGTGCTGCGCATCGAGGCGCTCATCCAGCCGCTGCTCAACGCCTCTATCGTGCTGGTGGGTGTCATGCGCGGAGGCGGCGACGTGCGCTACCAGTTCTTCGTTTCGCTGTTTTGCATGTGGGGCATCCGCCTGGTGTCGGCTTATATCCTGGCCTTCCCCTGCGGGCTCGGCATCTACGGGATCTGGTGCGGCATGGCGACCGACCTTGGGATGCGCGGGGTATTAAACCTCCTGCGCTTCAGAAGCGGCAAGTGGTACCGGGACGTTGGTTAGGAACGCCTTGTTTACAATCCATTTATTTTTTCATGCATAATCTGTGGTATAATACAACTAACGAAAGCTGATTGCTGCAGGTGCTGCCATGAATGAGTATCTAGACGGACCGGACCGCGAGTTTGTCTACGTGCAGGGCTACGGGTTCACCGACGGGCCCCGCAAACCGGATATGAACAGTATGATACGGGCCTATTCAAACGCTTTGGGTTGTACGCTCATAGCGTTTTTGGCATTGCAGAATTTTGTGCCGCTGGTGGTGGTCATGCTCATGCGCATGGGGAACCCGGCCATCCGCATTTATAACAACCAGTTTATCGCCTCGTCCGACACCATCGAGGTGATCAGCATCTGGAGCAGCCTGATCTGCTACTGCCTGCCCATCCTGCTGCTGTGTGCATTTTTGCATCTGGGCGCTCACACCGTCTTCCCGCGCCGCCTGCCCCGCGCGGGCGAGGCGCTTCCGGCGGCCGGGTTGGTCCTGGCCTCCTCGGTTATCGGCTCAATGGTGGCCATGCTGCTCTCCGCGCTGCTGGCGCTGGTGAACCTGCACCCCACCGGGCCCGGCCTGCCCGAGGCGGACAACGTCCGGTCGCTGATGCTGGCGGCGGCCTCCTCGGCGCTGATGCCGGCGATCTTCGAGGAGCTGCTTTTCCGGGGAGCCATTTTGCAGAGCCTGCGCCGCTTCGGCGAGCCGTTTGCGCTCTTTTGCTCGACGCTTCTGTTCGCCCTGCTGCACCGCAACCTGGTGCAATTCCCAAACGCGTTCATCACCGGGATGCTGCTGGGCTTTCTGGCCCTGCGCACCGGCACGCTGCTGGTGCCCATGCTCTGCCATTTTATCAACAACCTGGTCCCGCTGCTGCTCAATTTCTTCCTGGTGGGCTTGCCGGAGGAATCGGTCAGCCGGGCCTATATCGGGCTCAACGTGGTTTACCTGGTTGCGGGGGTCGTCGGGGCGCTTTACCTGCTGCGCACCCGGCCCCAGTTTTTCACCCCGCTGCACCGGGACGTGCCGCGCGCCGAACGCCGCAAGCTGTCCGCCTTCTTCGGCTCGGTACCGCTTCTCGCGGTGGTGGTTTTGCTGGTGGTGCAGATCATACTCAATCTTTTTTAATCGACGGAGGGCAAGATGGACGACCGTGCATGGATGCGCCTGGCGCTCGAAGAGGCCAAAGCCGCCGCCGCGCTCGGCGAGGTGCCGGTGGGCGCGCTGGTGGTACGATCCGGCGAGCTGATCGCCAAGGCGCACAACCGCCGCGAGACGGGGAAAAGTGCGCTGGCGCACGCCGAATGCCTGGCGATCGACGAGGCCTGTAAAACGCTCGGCGGCTGGCGGCTGCACGAGTGCGAGCTCTATGTGACGCTGGAGCCCTGCCCGATGTGCGCGGGGGCGATCATCAATTCCCGGTTGCGCCGGGTGGTCTACGGGGCGAGGGACCCCAAGGCGGGCTGCTGCGGGTCGGTGACCGACCTGTTCGCACTGCCCTTCAACCACCGCCCGGAGGCAGTGGGCGGGGTGCTCGAGGAGGAGTGCGCCGGGGCGCTGCGCGCCTTTTTTCAGGCGAAGCGCAAAGGCGCGGTCAATACAACGGTGACAAGCGAGGAGGCGCAGGAGGAATGAGGAAGAACATTTTGGTGCTCACATCCAGCCCGCGGCGGGGCGGCAACAGCGACATGCTGGCGATGAGCTTTGCCAAGGGCGCGATGGAGCAGGGCCATGAGGTGAGCATGGTGAGCGTGGGCCACCAACAGATCGGCGGGTGCCTTGCGTGCGAGCGCTGCTGGAAGCAGGGGCAGCGCCCCTGCGTGCGGGACGACGACATGCAGGCGATTTTCCCGGCGCTCGAGTCGGCGGACGTCTGTGTGCTGGCGGCGCCGCTGTATTTTTACAATCTGCCCTCCCAGATCGTGTCGGTCTGCGACCGGCTCTATCCGTATTATAAGGACGACTGCCCGCGCAAGCTCAAAATCAAGGAGAGCGTGCTGCTGATGACAGCGGCCACCGACGAGCGCGACGAATTCGCGGGGGTGGAGAACGTCTACCGGATTCTGACCGACTATCTCGGCTGGAAGGACCGGGGCGTGCTGATCGCGGACAGCGTGTTGGACAAGGGCGATATTGAGCAGGGCGACTGGCTCAAACAGGCCTTTGAGATGGGCAAAGCCATCTAAGCATGTGGCGAGCCGCCACTCCCGATACGCGAAAGGACTAGCGTGCAGAGTGGCCATGCTCAGCCTGCGGCGGCGAGCCGCCGCTCCCGATACGCGAAAGGATTAGCGTTTAAACCGGAAATGCTCAGCCCGCGTCCTGAATGTGTGTGGCGAAGAACGGACAAAAAGCGCGGCGGAAAAATCCGCCGCGCTTTTCTGTTGCGTGCAAAAACATGGTTCCAAGGGGGCGACGCCCCTTTGGCGGGGAGTTTGAGGGCGAGGAGCCCTCATAAATCTTAAAAAGCGTAGGAAGGGTGAATCGGACCTCCGGTGGAGGTCCGAGAGGGGAACCCCAAGAGGGGTTCCCACAAATAGGCAACTTTAAAAATCGTGACAGGAACCCGCGGAAATGTTGTGCTTTTCAAGAATTCGAACAATTTCCTCGACGACTTCAAAATCGTTCAAGTCTGGTGTACGAACAACCGTTACAATTTCCTCCAAGACACGGACCGCATGGTCCTGAACCAATTTCAAATAATCAGTGTGCGGCAAAGGAAGCTTTTCCAAAACGAGCTTTCCCATTTCCCAGCAGAGCATTTCCATACAAACGTCCAAAAAATCACCCCTCAATAGAATAGGTCAATTACACCCTAATGTCAATAGGTCAAATTGCCATAATATAGATGGTGATTTGAATGAGTCGACTGAGGGACTTGAGAAAAGCAAGAGGATACACCCAAATTAAAATGCAGATGCTTACCGGCATTGATCAAAGCGATTACGCTAAATTAGAAAATGGCAAGCGTCACTTTACTTTTGAACAATGCAAAAGGATTGCGGTCGCATTGAGGACCAGCATGGACTATTTGGCGGGGTTGACCGACGTAGAGGTACCTTATCCGAGGAAAGAAGAAAGCGAATAGGATTCCCCTGATATTTGGACAAAGTGGAGGGAACCCCCTCTTGGGGGTTCCTCGTCAAACCTTCCAGTGGAAGGTTTGACTCCCCTCCCGGCGCTTCGCTGGCGCTAAAGGTTGCGGGCTCCGCCCGCACCCGCCAAAGGGTCTTTGACCCTTTGGAAACCCTAAATTCGGTATCCCCATGGACAAAAAAAGGCTGTGGATCACTCCACAGCCCTTTTTCTGATTAATCCCGTAAGACTTATTTGTCGTACTTGATCGCGGCCTGCGCAGCGGCAAGGCGGGCGATCGGAACACGGAACGGGGAGCAGGAAACGTAGTTGAGCCCGGTCTTGTAGCAGAACTCGATGGTGCTCGGGTCGCCGCCGTGCTCGCCGCAGATCCCCAGCTTGATGTCCGGTCTGGTCTCGCGGCCCAGCTTGGCAGCCATCTGCACCAGCTTGCCAACGCCGACCTGGTCCAGCTTCGCAAACGGATCGGACTCGTAGATCTTGTTCTGGTAGTAGTACTCCAGGAAGTGGCCCGCATCGTCGCGGCTGAAGCCGAAGGTCATCTGGGTCAGGTCGTTGGTGCCGAAGCTGAAGAACTCGGCGTCCTTCGCGATCTCGTCGGCGGTGAGCGCCGCGCGCGGGATCTCGATCATGGTGCCGACCTTGTAGTGCAGGTCCACGCCGGACTTCTTGATGATCTCGTCGGCGGTGGTGACGACGGTCTTCTTGACGAACTGCAGCTCCTTGATCTCGCCGACCAGCGGGATCATGATCTCGGGAACGACCTTCCAGTCAGCATGCTTCTTCTGCACGTTGATGGCGGCCTCGATCACGGCCTGGGTCTGCATTTCGGCGATCTCCGGATAGGAGACGGCCAGACGGCAGCCGCGGTGACCCATCATGGGGTTGAACTCGTGCAGCCCGTCGATGGTCGCCTTGACTTCCTCGTACTTCATGCCCATCTCGTCGGCCAGCGCGCGGATGTCCGCCTCGTCGTGCGGGACGAACTCGTGCAGCGGCGGGTCGAGGAAGCGGATGGTGACAGGGCATCCTTCCATGGCCTCGTAGATGCCCTCGAAGTCGCCCCTCTGCATCGGCAGCAGCTTGGCCAGCGCCTTCTTGCGCTGCTCAACGGTCTTGGAGCAGATCATCTCGCGGATGGCCTTGATCCGCTCGCCCTCGAAGAACATGTGCTCGGTGCGGCAAAGGCCAATGCCCTCGGCGCCGAACTTGCGGGCCTGCTTGGCGTCTCTCGGGGTATCGGCGTTGGTGCGCACGCCCATCTTGCGGAACTCGTCGGTCCACTCCATGATGGTGCCGAAGTTGCCGGACAGGCTGGCCGGGACGGTCGGGATGGCCTCGCCGTAAATCTTACCGGTGGTGCCGTCGAGGGAGATGAAGTCGCCCTCGTGGAAGGTCTGGCCGCCGAGGGTGAAGACCTTCTTCTCCTCGTCGATCACGATATCGCCGCAGCCGGCGACGCAGCAGGTGCCCATGCCGCGCGCGACAACCGCCGCGTGAGAGGTCATGCCGCCGCGCACGGTCAGGATGCCCTCGGCGTGGTTCATGCCCTCGATGTCCTCAGGGGAGGTCTCCAGACGGACCAGGACGACCTTGTCGCCCTTCTGGCTGAACGCAACCGCGTCCTCAGCCGAGAAGACGACCTTGCCGCACGCGGCGCCCGGGGAAGCCGGAAGCGCGCTGCCGACCGGCTGCGCCTTCTTGATGGCGGCCGCGTCGAACTGCGGGTGGAGCAGCGCATCGAGCTGCTTGGGGTCGATCATCAGGACGGCCTGCTTCTTGTCGATCATGCCCTCGCTGACCAGGTCGACGGCGATGTTGATGGCCGCGGTGGCGGTTCTCTTGCCGTTACGGGTCTGCAGCATGTAGAGCTTGCGGTTCTCGATGGTGAACTCCATGTCCTGCATGTCGCGGTAGTGGTCCTCGAGCTTGTTCACGATCCCGACAAACTGGTCGTAGATCTCGGGCATGATGTTCTTGAGCTCGTCGATCGACTGCGGGGTGCGGATGCCCGCCACCACGTCCTCGCCCTGGGCGTTCATCAGGAACTCGCCGTAGAGCTTCTTTTCACCGGTGGAGGGGTTGCGGGAGAACGCAACGCCGGTACCGGAGGTGTCGCCGGTGTTGCCGAACACCATCATCTGTACGTTGACGGCGGTGCCCCAGTCGGAGGGGATGTCGTTCATTCTGCGGTAGTAGATGGCGCGCGGGTTGTCCCAGGAACGGAACACGGCCTTGACCGCTTCCATCAGCTGGTCCTTGGGCTCGCAGGGGAAGTCGGTGCCCTTCTGCTCCTTGTAGAAGGCCTTGAAGCGCTTGACCATCTCCTTGAGGTCGTCAGCGTCCAGCTCGGTGTCCAGCTTGACGCCCTTCTTCTCCTTCATCTCGTCGATGATCTTCTCGAAGTTGGACTTCGGCAGCTCCATGACGACGTCCGAGAACATCTGGATGAAGCGGCGGTAGGAGTCGTAAGCGAAGCGGTCGTTGTTGGTCAGCTTCGCGAAGCCCTCGACCACCTCGTCGTTGAGGCCGAGGTTGAGGATGGTGTCCATCATGCCGGGCATGGAAGCGCGGGCGCCGGAGCGCACGGACACGAGGAGCGGGTTGTTCACGTCGCCGAACTTCTTGCCGGCCTTCTCCTCCAGCTTGCCCAGGTGCTCGAAGATTTCCTTTTCAATCTCCGGAGCGATGACCTTGCCGTCGTCGTAGTAACGGGTGCAGGCCTCGGTGGAAACGGTGAAGCCGTAGGGGACCGGCATGCCGAGGTTGGTCATCTCGGCGAGGTTCGCGCCCTTTCCTCCGAGGAGCTCGCGCATCTTGCCGTTGCCCTCAGAGAACTGATAGACATACTTTGCCATTGTTTTACCTCCCAATATCTTAATCTGCTCTATTTGAAAACCTGTTCATGCGGAAGTCCTTCCGCGACAGTTTTCCGTCCGCCAAAAGGGTGCAGACCGGCATTTTTGCTGCCTGTCTGCACGCTCTTCTTCATTATAACAAAAGCCAGTCGGCATTTCCACATTTTATTGAAAAAATTTTGCATTTTTGTGTGAATTCAAAGAATTGTTAAATTTCGCTCCCCTGCCCCTTGAAAAAGCCTCCAAAAATTGCGATAATAAAGAGGCTGTAAAGAGAGTATGGATGAAATGACACCGGTTGGGGTTCCCTTCTCTGGGAATATGGCCCAAACGGTGAATCACTATGCGCGGAGGTGCTGCATTTGCCGTCTTCTTCGAAGCTCGCCGCCCTGATCCTGGCGGCCGGAAACGGAAAGCGCATGAAGAGCGAAAAGCCCAAGGTCCTCAGCGAGGTGCTTTTTAAGCCGATGATCTGTTGGGTGCGGGACTGGTGTAAGAAAGCCGAGATCGACGAGATGTGCGTGGTGATCTCCCCCGAGGGGGAGCAGATCCGCGGATTGTTCGACGGGACGACGCATTTTGCGGTGCAGCAGGAGCGCCTGGGCACCGGGCATGCGGTCATGCAGGCAAAGGAATTTTTAGAGGCGCACCGCGGCGGGGACGTGCTGGTCCTGAACGGGGACGCGCCCTTCATTGACGACGAGACAATTCGGGGCGCGCTTCGGCTGCACCGCGAGCAGGAGTGCGACGTCACGGTGGTCACCGCCGAGGTGGACGACCCGACCGGCTACGGGCGGATCGTGCGCAACCAGAAGAACGTGGCCGCCATCGTGGAGGAGGCCGATGCCGACGACGCGGCCAGGGCGATCCGGGAGATCAATTCCGGCTCCTTCTGGTTTAAGGTGGACTTCCTGCTCGAGGCGCTGCCCAAGCTCGAAAACGACAACGTGCAGGGGGAATACTACCTGCCCGATACCGTCAAGGTGGCGGTGCGCGACGGGCGGCGGGTGCGGGCCTACTGCTCGCCGAACCGGGACATCGTGCTCGGGGCCAACGACCGCAAGGGCCTCTTAAAGCTCGGCGAGATCGCCCGCATGCGGGTGCTGGATACGCTGATGGAACAGGGCGTCGACATCGTCTGCGCCGACGGGGTGCTCATCTCGCCCGACGCCGAGATTGGCCCGGACACCGCGATCTATCCTGGGGTCATCATCAAGGGGAAAACCTCCATCGGCAAGGGCTGCACCATCACCGGCGGTTCGCTGATCGACAGCAGCGTGATCGGGGACGGCACGCTCATCAACTCCAGCCAGATCTATTCCTCCAGGGTGGGGGACGGGGCCAGGATCGGCCCGTTCACCCAGCTGCGCCCGGACTGCGTGGTGGCGAACGGGGCCAAGATCGGGGACTTCGTGGAGCTCAAGAACTGCCATATCGGGGAGCGCACCAGCGTGGCGCACCTGAGCTATATCGGGGACAGCGACGTGGGCGCGCGGTGCAACTTCGGCTGCGGGGTGGCCGTCGCCAATTACGACGGGAACCGCAAGTACCGCACCGTCATCGGGGACGACGCCTTCGTCGGCTGCAACAACAGCCTGGTCGCCCCGGTGCGTATCGGGGACAACGCGTACACCGCGTCCGGCTCCACCATCACCGAGGACGTGCCGGACGGGGCGCTGGCCATTGCGCGCGCAAGGCAGGTGGTAAAGCCCGGCTGGGCGCAGAAATTCAGGATCAAAAAGCGGTAGGGTAGGGAAGCTGTCGCCGCCCGGGCGGGCGGCGTAAAGTGCAATACATAAAAGGAAATGGTGGTAAAAAGGCATGAATCTACACGGTAAGGACATCAAAATCTTCGCGGCAAACTCCTGTCCGCACGTAGCGGCCCAGATGGCGAAAATCCTCGGGCTTCCGGTCGGCAAGAGCGAGGTGACGACCTTCTCGGACGGTGAAATCTCGGTCTCGATCGGCGAATCGGTCCGCGGCTCGGACGTCTTCGTGGTGCAGTCCACCTGCTCGCCGGTGAACAACAACATCATGGAGCTGCTGATCATGCTCGACGCCTTCAAGCGCGCCTCGGCCGGGCGGATCACGGCGGTCATCCCCTACTTCGGCTATGCGCGCCAGGACCGCAAGGCCAAGGCCCGCGACCCGATCTCCGCCAAGCTGTGCGCCGACCTGATCGCGGCGGCCGGGGCCGACCGGGTCCTGACCATGGACCTGCACGCGCCCCAGATCCAGGGCTTCTTCGACATCCCGGTGGACCATCTGCTGGGCGTGCCGATCCTGATCCCCCACTTCGATGAGCGCTTCCCCAACAAGGAGGACATCGTCATCGTCTCCCCCGACCTCGGCTCGGTCGGCCGGGCGCGCAAGTTCGCCGAGCGCTTCGACGCGCCCTTGGCGATCATCGACAAGCGCCGCCCGAAGGCGAACGTCAGCGAGGTGATGAACATCATCGGCGACGTGCGCGGCAAGAGCGCCATCATCGTCGACGATTTGATCGACACCGCCGGGACGCTTTGCAACGCCGCGGGCGCCCTGGTCGAGAAGGGCGGGGCCAAGGAGGTCTTTGCCTGCGCGACCCACGGCGTGCTCTCCGGGGCGGCCATCAGCCGGCTGGAACAGAGCGTCATCAAGGAGCTGGTGATTCTGGACACCATCCCGCTGCCCGAGGAGAAGAGCTCGGATATGATCACCGTGCTGCCGGTGGCCCCCGTCTTCGCCGAGGCGATCGAGCGCATCTATAAGGATAAGCCGGTCTCCCCCCTCTTTGTGTAGCCATTAACGATTCATTGTCCTTTTCGGCGGGCGCGCATATTCTGCCGCCCGCCGTCCCATCCTGAGATTACCCGAGAATCAGTTGCATTTCGCCCTTAATTCCCCCCTTTCGCGGAATTAAGGGCTAATTGCATGCCCGCAAGCGTAAATTTTTAACCGGCAAAGGAGCGCACGACCCCATGTTTCAGAAAATGAAGGACTTTTTTTCGGAGTACCAGCCGTCCGGCAAGCTGGAGTATATCGTCGCGGGGCTTGGAAATCCCGGGGCAAAATATGAAATGACCCGGCACAATGCCGGCTTCATGGCCGCCGACGCGCTGGCAGGGCGGGCGGGGGTGCGCCTGGATAGGCTCAAGTTCAAATCCTCCTGCAACGACTGCATGATCGGCGGGCACCGGGCGCTGCTGATGAAGCCCTCGACCTTCATGAACCTGTCCGGGCAGGCGGTCTGCGAGGCGATGCAGTTTTATAAGATCCCGCCCGAGCGCACCCTGATCCTCTACGACGACATCACCCTGGAGCCGGGGAAGCTGCGGGTGCGCCGCCGCGGGAGCGACGGGGGCCACAACGGGATGAAGAACATCATCTACCTCTCCGGCTCGGACCAGTTCCCCCGGGTGCGCCTGGGGGTGGGCAAAAAGCCCCACCCGGACTACGACCTGGCCGACTGGGTGCTCAGCCGCTTTACACCGGATGAGCTTAGACAGCTGGCGAACGCCATTGAGCGCTGTACCGACGCGGTGGAGCTGATCCTTGGCGGAAACATCGCCGAAGCCATGAACCGCTATAACGGAGCCTGAGCAAAGGAGCCGAGAATTTGGAAAAGCGAAAGAACCAGTCCCTGCTCGATGGCCTCGAGCAGTTTGACACCCTGCGCCATGCCCTGCGCGCCGGCAACTGCCCGGCCTGCGTGATAGGCCTTGGCGGCATTCACAAGGCGCACTTCATCTATTCCCTCGCAGCCGGGGAGGAGTCCCCCGTCCTGGTCATCACCCCGGACGAGGCGTCCGCCGTGCGCATGGCCGAGGACATCAACGCTTTGTGGGGCGGGGAGTACGCCGCCCCCTTCCCCGCGCGCCAGCTGACGCTGCGGGAGGTGGAGGGCGCCTCGCTCGAATACGAGCACGCGCGCCTCGGGGTGCTCTCCTCCCTCGCGCACGGCTCGCTGCGGGTGGTCACTGCCAGCGCCGAGGCGGCGCTGCTGCACACCATCCCGCCCGAGGCGCTGCGCCGGCATACCCTTGAGCTGCGCTGCACCGAGAGCTACAACATCGAGGAGCTGGTGGAGGTCCTGATCAGCTGCGGCTACACCCGCGCCGAACAGGTCGAGGGGGTCTGCCAGTTCGCCCTGCGCGGCGGGATCCTCGACATCTTCGCCCCCCTCTATCCCGACCCGCTGCGGATCGAGTTCTGGGGGGACGAGATCGACAGCATCTGGACCTTCAAGGTGGAGAGCCAGCGGCGGGAAAACCCCCTCGAGAGCGTGCAGATCACCCCGGCGCGCGAGGTGCTCCTCGGCGAGCCGGCCGCCCTGGTGCGCAAGCTGCAAGCGCACGCGAAGACCCTTCGCGGCAAGTTTGCCGCCAGAGCCCGCGAGCACATCGAGGCGGATGTCGAGCGGATCGCCGGCGGCGCCACCCTGCAAAACATCGACAAATACATCGCCCTGCTCTACGAGCAGCCGGCGACGTTGTTCGAGCATTTTTATAAGCCGACCATCTTTCTGTGCGAACCCATCACCTGCGTGCAGGCGCTCAAAAATTCGAGGTGGCAGCTGGACGAGGACACCGCCGCCCTCTTGGAGGAGGGGGTGCTCTTCCCGGCGCTTTGCGACTTCTACGACGATTTTGCCGCCCTCACCGCGCGGCTTTGTAAAAACCGCTCGGTGGTGATGGACACCTTCGCGCGCAGCATGGCCGACATCCCCCTCAAGGAGCTGCTGCAGGTGAGCGCCATCCAGCTCTCGAGCTGGAGCGGGGACCTCTCGGTGCTGGTGGACGATCTGCAAAACTTCCTCTCCCAGCGCTACCGGGTGCTGATCTACGCCGGGGGCGAGAAGGCTGCGGCCACCCTGTGCGCCGACCTTATCAAGGAGGGGATCGACGCCGCTCTCTCCCCGGACGGGGCCTGCGCGTCGGGCAAGGTCTCGGTCACCGCCGGGACGCTGAGCGCCGGCTTCGAGTACCCTGAAATAAAGCTGGCGGTCCTCACCCACCAAAAGCACCGGCAGGTCGCCCCCAAGCGCCGGGGCCGGCACAAGAAGGGGGAGGCGCTCAAGAGCCTTTCCGACCTGACGCCCGGGGACTACGTGGTCCACGTCTCCCACGGGATCGGCGTGTTCGAGGGGATCATCAAGCGGGAGATCCACGGGGTCACCAAGGACTACATCAAGATCCGCTACGCCGGGACCGATGCGCTCTTCGTGCCGGTCAACCAGCTGGACATGGTCAGCCGGTACGTGGGCGGCTCGGACGACAAGGCGGTGCGCCTGAATAAGCTCAACTCCCTCGAGTGGCAGAAGACCCGCCAGCGGGTCAAGAAGGCGGTCGACGAGATGGCCGGGGAGCTGATCAAGCTCTATGGCCAGCGGATGAACACCAAGGGCTACGCCTTCCCCGAGGACGACGACTGGCAGCGGGACTTCGACGGGCGGTTTGAATACGAGGAGACGGACGACCAGCTGCGCTGCATCCAAGAGATCAAGGCGGACATGTGCCGCCCGGTGCCGATGGACCGGCTGCTCTGCGGGGACGTGGGCTTCGGCAAGACCGAGGTGGCGCTTCGCGCCGCCTTCAAGTGCGTGGAGGCCGGCAAGCAGTGCGCGGTGCTGGTTCCCACCACCATCCTCGCCTGGCAGCACTTCGGCACCATCCGCCGGCGCTTCGAGGGCTTCCCGGTCACGGTCGAGCTGCTCTCCCGCTTCCGCACCCCAAAGCAGCAGGCCGAGGTGGTGCGCCGGCTCAAAAAGGGCGAGGTGGACATCGTGGTTGGCACCCACCGCGTGGTGCAAAAGGACGTGGAGTTTAAGGATCTCGGGCTGGTGGTCATCGACGAGGAGCAGCGCTTCGGCGTGGCGCACAAGGAGCGCTTCAAGCAGCTGCGTACCAATGTGGACGTGCTCACCCTCTCGGCCACCCCGATCCCGCGCACGCTCAACATGGCGATGAGCGGGATACGGGACATGTCCACCATCGAGGAGGCCCCGGTGGACCGCCGCCCGGTGCAGACCTATGTGCTGGAGCACGACTGGGGGGTGATCGCCGAGGCCGTGCGGCGGGAGCTGCGCCGCGACGGGCAGGTGTTCTACCTCCACAACCGGATCGACAGCATCCACTCCACCGCGAAAAGGCTGCAGGAGCTGCTGCCCGACGCGCGGATCACCGTGGCGCACGGGCGGATGAACGAGGAGGAGCTCTCGAATATCTGGCAGCAGCTGATCGACCATGAGATCGACGTGCTGGTCTGCACCACCATCATCGAGACCGGGGTGGACGTGGCCAACTGCAACACCTTGATCATCGAGGACGCGGACAACATGGGCCTCTCCCAGCTCTACCAGCTGCGCGGGCGGGTCGGGCGCAGCAGCAGGCGGGCCTTCGCCTACTTCACCTTCCGTCCGGGCAAGGAGCTCTCGGACGTGGCCTCCAAGCGCCTGAGCGCGATCCGGGAATTTACCTCCTTCGGGTCGGGCTTCCGAATCGCCATGCGGGACCTCGAGATAAGAGGCGCCGGGAATATCCTGGGCGCGGCCCAGCACGGGCATATGGAATCGGTCGGTTACGAGATGTACTTAAAACTCTTGAGCGACGCGGTGATGGAGCAGAAGGGCGAGCCGGTGCAGCAGCGCTCGGAGGCGTGCATGATCGATCTGCGGGTGTCGGCCCACATCCCGGAGGAGTATATCCAGAACCTCACCCAGCGGATCGACATCTACAAGAAGATCGCCGCCATCGGTAGCGACGAGGACGCGCGCGACGTGATCGACGAGCTGATCGACCGCTTCGGCGAGCCGCCGCTGGCGGTGCTGGGCTTAATCGACGTCTCGCTGCTGCGCAACATGGCGGCCAACTTCGGGATCAGCGAGATCCAGCAGCGCGACGACGCGGTGCTCCTCTTCCAGGAGCCGCTGGACATGAAGGGGGCCGGACTGCTCGCCTCCCGCCTAAAGGGCCGGGTGATGGTCTCGGGCGGCAAGCGCCCCTACATCGCGGTGCGCCTGCGCCCGGGCGAGGACATTTTGGAGGAGATGCGCGCCATTTTGCAGAATATGCGCGAGGACGAACCGGCGGCCCAAAAGCAGGAATAACAGCCGGCGGGCCCGACTATGGAGAACCCAATGAACAAGACCTGGAAAAGAAAGTTTTTTACCATTGCCATCGGGCAGATGGCCTCCCTGATCGGCAGCTCGGCCGTGCAGTTCGCACTGATTTGGTGGATCGCCAGCGAGACGGGCTCGGCTATTATGATGGGCCTGTCGGGGCTGGTGGCCTTTTTGCCGATGACCTTTCTCAGCCCCGTGGCGGGTATAGCCGCCGACCGCTACCAAAGAAAGCATATCTGCATCGCGGCCGACCTGTTTATCGGCCTGGTCGCCGCCGCGTTCGCAGTCCTGCTCTGGATGTATGACATGCCGGTCTGGACGGCGCTGGTGATCCTGGGCTTGCGCAGCGTGGGCAGCACCTTCCACCAGCCGGCCATCCAGGCGCTGATCCCGCAGATCGTTCCGGCCGGGGAACTGACCAAGGTGGGCGGGTGGAACCAGCTGCTCGCGTCCGGCTCCTTTCTGCTGGGACCGGCGCTGGGGGCAGCGCTCTATGCCGCCTTCCCGCTGCCGGTGGTGCTGCTGACCGACCTTCTGGGGGCGCTCGCCGCGAGCGGCCTCCTGGCGGCGGTCGCCGTCCCGAAGCTCGAGCCGGCGCCGCAGGAGCACAGGAGCACACTGGGCGAGCTTAAAGAGGGCCTTCGGGTCTATCTGGAGGACCGACCCCTGCTGCTGATCGTTTCGGTGGAGACGCTCTGCATGATCTTCTATCTGCCGCTGGCCTCCTTCTACCCGCTGATGACCAGCGACTATTTCGGCGCCTCGGCCTGGCACGGCAGCGCGGTCGAGGTGGCGTATGCGCTGGGGATGATGGTGTCCGCGCTGCTGTTCGGGAGCGTGATCAAGGTGCGGCGGCACCTGGCGGTGGCCTATCTCGGGCTCCTGGGAATCGGCGTCACGGCCGCGCTCTGCGGCATGCTGCCCCCCACCATGTGGGCGTGGTGCGTATTTACCGTCACCTGCGGGGTGATGGGGGGCTTTGGCAACGTGCACAGCATCCCGCTCGTCGCCTACATGCAGTCGAGCATCCCGCCCGAAAAGATGGGACGGGCATTTTCCCTCCTGGCGCTGGCGGGTTCCTTTTCCATGCCGGTCGGGCTGCTTATCGGCAGCCCGGTGGCCGAATGGGTCGGGGTGCATATGTGGTTCTTGATTTCGGGGATCGGGATAATCCTGATCACTGCCGCGGGGATCGCCGCGCAGTGGCTGCTACAGCGATCCCGGGACGCATAAAAAGGGAGGGATCGCCGCGAGGCGGTCCCTCCCTTTTTGCCAGAAGGTATGCGGATTAAAACGCCGCCGCGAGCCGACGACGCGATAAAAGCGTTTACTATCAGGACGGGCAGGGACGCTACATAGACTATACTTTCTTTTCAGGCGGCGATAATTTAGTCCTTGACAATGAGGGCGCGCGGGAAGAGCCCGTCGAGATCGCGGGGCAGGAGGGGACAATAGACGATTCAGTTTGGTCGTCCAACCCCCAATTTTGCCCACCTTAACCCAAGCAGCGCAAGTTTAAGCAGCCCTACAAGCTGGAAT
The DNA here is from genome assembly GCA_004340125.1 of Harryflintia acetispora. Lineage (GTDB taxonomy): Bacteria > Bacillota > Clostridia > Oscillospirales > Ruminococcaceae > Harryflintia > Harryflintia acetispora. Next base: position 352,860 of record SLUK01000001.1, read on the forward strand.
TTGCTGGCTGCCCATATGTAAAAACAGCAAATCATCGCGTCCTTTTAAGCAAGCATTTTGGCCTTATGCTATGCGCTGTGGGCTGCTTTGCTTCAGGTGAAATCCCGCCCAAAACTCACGGACGGATATAAAGAGCAGCAAGGGAAAGTGTGGGGCAAATCCACTCCCAAACGGAACAGGGGCGCGAATGACGTTGAATCATTCGCGCCCCTGTTTTGCAGTTTTTGACTATTCCTTTTCCTTCCGTACCCCGTCCGGCCCGACCTCATAGCCGTCCACCTTGGTGCTCACGGCCATGCTGCCGTCCGGGTAGAAGTAGTACCAGCTATCGCCGACCTGCTTCCAGCCCCCGGCTTGCATGAGGCCCGCAGCGTCAAACCAGTACCATTTCCCCTCTATCTGTTTCCAGCCGGTGACGGGCTTTCCGTCCAGATGGTAGAGCCAGCGTCCGGCGTCGTTCTGTCCCCAGCCGCCCGCCGTGTCACGGTCGATGACGACCTCCACAAACCGGCGCAGCACCACGGCGGCCTCGGCGCGGGTGGCGGAGTCCTTGGGGCCGAAGCGGTTGTTGCCCTTGCCGCTCATAATCCCGGCCTGCTGGACCCGCTGCACCGCGCCCTTCATGCTGCCGGTGATCTGGTTCTCGTCCGTAAATGTCACGGCCTTCCGCGCCACGGGGAGGGTGTACCCCAGCCTTTGGGCGTACCGCTGCATAATGACCGCCATCTGTTCACGGGTGATCGCCGAATCGGGCGAGATGGTCTTTTCGCCCGTGCCGCTCACAATACCCTTGGAGGCCGCCCACTCCACATAGGGGGCATAGATAGAGGAACCGGCAACGTCGTTAAACCGGCTGGAGGGATAAGAGGCGGGGTCTATCCCGGCCAGCCGTCCCAGCGCCGTTACGAACATGCCCCGCGTGATGGTGCCATCCGGGGAAAACGTGGTTTCCGGCGTGCCCAAGGCGCCGTCTGCGCCTTGGAACAGGCCCCGGCTTGCCACGAAATCAATATCCGCCTTGGCCCAATGGTTCCCGGTGTCGGTAAAGGCCGGGGCCGTCTGATAGCCCACGCCGTACACGCTGAGATGCCCGGTGGAGGCGATCACATTCCCGCTGTTCCTGTCGTAGCTGGATTGGTACAGCCACTGGGCGCCCTTGCCATCCGCGCTGTAAACCAGGAACAGGGTGCCGGTCTGCTCGGTGGCGACTGGCTTGTAGGCGAGCCCCAGGGTGACGCGGCCCGCGCCGAAGCTCTGGATGGTCCCCGCCTTGCCGTCCGCGCCGGTATAGCCCACGGCCAGCCGGTAGGCCGGGCGGGAGCCGACAGCGGCCCGCGCGTCCCCGGCAAGGCCGGTTTCCCGGACGGCGGTCAGGGCAATGTCGCCGGTGGCCTGTTTCTGAATCTCCTGCAGCGCCGCAAGGTCAAAGGTCATATCCACAATGGAGGTGTTCAAGGTGACATACTTTACCTTGGCGGCGATAAGCCGGTCAAGGGTGGCCCGCGCAATCACGATGGAAAAGCCGTCGTAGGCCAGGGACGTTTTCGCGTCGAACCGTACCGCGATACCGTTTGTCCTGGCCTTGGCGTTCCTCCCAGCCCCGGCTATGGCCGACGCCGTGCGCCCGTCGTCCGGCTTGCCGGTGGCCGCGCCGCTCCCCACGGACACGGGCAGCTCGACCACGGCCAGCACGGGGTTATCGGGTTTCGACGGTTCCGGGGTGGTGGTATAATGGCGGCTGGAGGTATGATCCTGCGCATCATAGGGGGCGGGGGAGATTTTGGCGGAGATCTCGCAGACGCCGTCGCCAACCAGCATCGTCGACACGGTATCGCGTGGCGTACGTCTGCCCGCAATCTCGATGCCGTCCACCTGCCAGCCCGGGTCGGCGCTGGCCGTCGCCCAAACTATCGTCCCGTCGGAGATGCGATCCCCGTCCGCCAGCAGGCGGCCGGTGGAATCGCCCTCGCGGACGGTGAGGACGCCGTGGCTGGGGGCAATGATGTTCAGCGTGATGGAAAGGGCCGGCGGCGCGGTTTTCACGGTAACGGCGCAGGTGGCCGTTTTTCTTCCTTGCCGGGAGGTGGCGGTGATGGTCGTCGTTCCTGCCGCCACGGCGGTTACGTTGCCGTTCTTGTCCACCGTGGCGACGCCGGTATCGCTGCTTTCCCAACTAATATCCTTGAATGTAGCGTCGTCCGGCGTGAATGTGGCGGTCAGCGTACGGCGTCCATTTGACCACAGTATCAGCGTGGCCGGAAGGGAGAGCGCCGTGGTGGGGCTGTACTCCACCGTGTGCAAGTTCTCCCAGCCGCCGCTGTTATACCCTGTTCCGTCCTTGGGGACGTAGAAAGTGATGTTTGTGCCCTTAAAAACGTCATTCCCCAGCGTCGGCGCGGTCATGGGTTCCATGATGATCTCGTTAAGGCTCGAGCAGCTCGAAAACGCAGAATCCCCTATTTCAGCTACGCCGCCCGGCAGCTCTTGCAGGGCAAGGCTCGTACAGTCGCTAAACGCATGATCCCCAATATTGGTCAGCTTTTTTGGCAGCTCTTGCAGGGTGAGGTTTGCGCAGTTCTGAAACGCATAACTCCCAATTTCAGTCATCGTATCCGGCAGCTCCACGGTTTTCAGCTTTGTCGGATTGGAGCCTGTATAGCCCGTATCATTCTTAACCGTGGTCAGGTTCGTCATGCCGGACAGGTCGAGGGCCGTCAGGCTGTCCCAGCCGCTGCTTTCGTCGTATCGGCCGATCAGGTATTTCCAGTTCCATTTTGTGATCTCCGCCGCGTCGCCGGTGAGCTTGATGGTGGTAATGGTTTTGTAGCTGTCGGCCGGGAGGACAGCAAACGCGGCGGCAATGGCGTCGTTCATTTTGTTGTTGTCCGCGTCTGTGCCGCCGCTGCCGTTGTCGTCAAACTCCGCGGTCAGAACGCTGCTTTGAAGGGCAAACGTGATTGCCCCGCCGATCCGCACATTGATTTCCGGCGGCTCCACGCCGCCGGCCAGCGTATAACCGGCCGGAAGGATCGGGGTGAAGGTATAGCCGCCCTGCCCGGCGGTATCGTCCCACGGGCTGTCCGGCTCCCACGCCACGCCGGTTATGGTGATTGCCTCCGGCTCCGGGTCGGCGCCGCCGGCCACGATGTAGCCCGACGCGCCCAGCGTGGCGGGCAGGGTCAGATCGTCCAGCGGCGTACCGGCCGGGACAATCTGATATTCCACCTCGTCGTCCAGACCGTCAAAGGCCGTGACGGTGACAGCCTCCCCGCCCTTCGGCGAAACGTTTTTTGGCCCCGTTTTCTCGGGCGGGGTCAAATCGTTTTTGTCCGCGGCGGGTTCCTCTTTGCCGATGTCCTTGTCCGGCTCCCCGGCGCAGACCTTGCAGACGAAGCCGCAGGACCGGTCCGGGACAGCCTCCATGTAGCCGCAATCGGCATCATGCTCCCCGCGCTCATGGGGGCAGTCCAGCGCGTAACACGCCTGCCCGTGCGTGTGGCCCGCGTCGGCGTCCGTCTGCTCCGCGTCCTCGTCCATGCCGCAGATTGGCTCGTCCGCGTAGCAGTCCGGCGTGTGTTGGTGCTCGCAATCGTGGTCCGGCCGGGCCTCCGTATAGCCGCACTTCGCGGTGTGCTCCGGGTGGTGTTCGCACAGGCCGGCGTCTGCCGGGGGTTCCGCCGCGTAGGCCGTGGCCCCCAGCTGGGTAAACACCAGCGCGGCGGCCAGCAGCACCGCCCTTATCCGTTTCCCATTTCTAATCATAAACCGTTCCCGCCTATCGCTTGGTATGCGGACGGATAAGGGAGTATACCCCCTTCCAATCCGCTTTGATTGCTTATTTGAATCCCTGTTTACCCGGCCCCTTGGCAATCCTCCATGAACCGGGAGAGCGCCTGCTCCATCTTATAGCGCGTAACCGGCTTTTGGCAGAAGAACGGCACACATAGCCGGTACGCCTGCACCCCGAAATCCAGATCGGAAAACCAGATGATTTTCCGGGACAGCAGCCGCGCGCTGGTGATGGTGTTCAGCCCCTCCACGCCGCTTTGCGCCACGATCACCGCGTCCGGCAGCGCCCGCTTTGCCATGCCGTCCAGCTCCGGCCAGCCCGCGCAGCCCGTGACCGTTGCCTCCATCTCCATTTTCTCCAAGCACCGGCGGGCCAACTCCATGAGCTGCTCCCGCTCCGGCTTGTCACCGTCGCAGACAATCATGTTCCACATACGCGGCCTCCTTCCTGTCCAGATCGTTTTCTACACTTTCACGATAATCGAAAAAATGGCGGTATTCAAGGGGGTGGCCGTAACTTGACATTTTTGGTCGCGACTTGCATGGCCAAAACGGGATTTTTGCGGTAAAATGGTCTTGACATCAAAAAAATTTATGATAAGGAAGGAGGGCCTCGGACATGAAAGCCGCAATCATAGACGACCTGGAAGCGTGCCGGGAGGATTTACAAAAGTGCCTGCACCAATATTTTAGCGAGCATTACGCCGGGGAGACACCCAGCGTGAAGGAGTTTTCCAGCGGGGAGGAATTTTTGTCCCAATTCCAGCCGGAGGCGTGGGACATTATTTTTATCGACCAGTACATGGACGGGCTTTCCGGCATTGACACGGCCCGGAAAATCCGCGAGAGGGACAAGCTGGCGGCGCTGGTGTTCGTCACCACCAGCGAGAGCCACGCCGTCGAGAGCTACGGGGTGCGGGCTTGCGGGTATCTGGTAAAGCCCTATGGCTACGGCGATTTTGAAAAGACAATGGAGCTTTGCGGGGTGGAGAAAATACGGGGCGCACGTTTTATCCAAGTGAAGCAGGAGCGCGTCTTGCTCCATGAAATCCTCTGGTGCGACAAGGACGAACACTATACCCAAATTCACACGGAGCGGCGGGGCGTCCTCCGGTTCCGCGTCCCCTTTGGGGAGCTGAACGGTCTGCTGGCCCCCTACCCGCAGTTTTTGACCTGCTACAAGGGCTGTATCGTCAACGCCGAACGGGTGGAGCGCATCGACGCCCTGGCGTTCCTGATGGACAATGGGGCCAGCGTCCCCTTTGCCCAGCGGGAGAAAAAGACGCTGGAGGGGTTGTACAGCTCCTATCTGTTCCAGCGGGAAAGGGAGGACGCGCTTTTATGATGAACATGATGGACACGCTGATGGTGCTGCTGTTCCCGTTCCTCGATACCATTCCCTTTACCATGCCCCGGTACTGGATTTTTCGCGGCAGGCTGCGGATTCCCTTCCGGTATGTGGTGCTGGTGCAGTTGGTGTTGACGACGGCGTACAGCGCGTCCTTTTACGCCGTCAACCTGGGCGGCTATGAGGCGGCGGCCCGGTGGACGACCATTCTCCGTTACGTCTTTATGCTGGCATATCTGGCCTGCGCCTTTTCGCTGATTAAGGACACCCTGCCCAAGCTCCTGTTTACCTGGCTGCTCACGCTGGCGTGGCAGTTTTTTGTCATGGGCAACGCGAACTTTATTGAAAGCCGTTTTTTCCCGGACATGTCCGGCCGGCACCCCTATCTGGTCTACAACGTCGCCCGCATTGTGATCTACCTGATTACCTGTCCGTTTCTGCTCCGGTTTTTCCTCCATACGGTACGGGACGCGCTGAAAATCGAGGACCCGGAAATCTGGCGGCGGTTCTGGAAGATCCCACTGTTTTCCACGCTGTTCGGCCTGCTTTACTGTACCGTGACCGACGTGTACGCCTTCGCCTCATGGCAGTTTCTAGTCTGCCGCTACCTCATGCTGTTCGGGGCCTGCTATGTGTCCCATGTGGCGCTCCGGGTGCTGGAAATCTCACGGAGCCGGACGCAGCTGGAAGAATCGCTCCGGTACGCCGACCGGAGCCTGCTGGCGCAGAAAAAGCAATATGACCTGCTGGCGGCGTACATGGATGAAACGCGCAAGGCCCGCCATGACCTCCGGCAGCATTTGGCCGTGGTACAGTCCTACATAGAGCATGACGACAAGGAGGGCCTTGCGGAATACATCGACCTCTATCAGACCCACCTGCCTCCGGACACTTGGGAGCGGTATTGCCGCAACGACGTGGTAAACGCCATTGTCTGCTACTACGCGGCCTTGGCGCGGGATAACGGAATCGAGTTTGAAGCGGGAGTAGATTACCCGGACGACTGCCCGGTGTCCGGTACGGACATCACGGTGCTGCTGGGGAACCTGCTGGAAAACGCGGTGGAAGCCTGCAAGCGGGAGGCGGCGGGAGGGCCGCAGGCCATCAAGCTCCGGGTAAAGCGTCGGGGCGGCTCCACGCTTTTAATTCTGGTGGACAATCCATGCGCGACGCCCGTGGTGTTCGACGGGGACACGCCGCTTTCCTCCAAACGGGAGGGGGCCGGAATCGGGGCCGCCTCGATGCGGGAGATCGCCGCCCGGTACGGCGGCACGGTGCAGTTCGAGCAGAAAGGCGGGGTGTTTTACGCCTCTGTGCTGCTGAAACTCGTCCCGGACGGGACGGGGGAAACCGTACCGGCTGGGGAAGGGGCGTTTCCGCTCAAACAATAGCGGCAAGCGTATGCACACTTGCCCATCTTGGCCCTATGGGCCAAAATATTTGCTTCGTTGGGGAGGATCCCCCCCTATAAGCAAAGAATGTGTCCCACAAGGGGACACATTCTTTTTAATACTCCTTATGGAAATGTGCAACATCGGATGTAAAATTATGCCTTGCCCTCCTGATATACAAAGCAATCCGTCATATGGTCATTCACCATGCCCGTAGCCTGCATGAACGCATAGACGATCGTCGAGCCGACAAATCGAAATCCCATCTTTTTCAAATCTTTGCTGATTCGGTCCGAGAGTGGGGTTGTGGCCGGCACCTGCTCCATTTTCTCCCAGTGGTTTTGAATTGGAGTATCATTCACATATGCCCAAATGAATTTATGAAAGCTCCCGTACTTTTCTTGTGTTTTTAGAAACGCTTGGGCATTTGTTACAGCGGCGTTCAGTTTGAGACGGTTTCTGATGATTCCTTCGTTTGCCAGCAGCTCCTGTATTTTTCTCTCATCGTAAAGAGCTACCTTGCCTGGCTGGAATCCATCGAACGCTTCCCGGAACGCCTCTCTTTTTTTGAGAACGGTAAGCCAGCTCAACCCGGCCTGCATTCCCTCTAAAATCAACATTTCAAACAGCTTGTCATCGTCATGTACGGGCCGTCCCCACTCATTGTCGTGGTAGTCTATGTATATGGGGAGATCCCCCGCCCAAGAGCAGCGGCTTTTTTCACACATAAGGCACGTCCTTTCAATTCAATGTATTCTCTTTACATAGTACCATACTCATTAGGTTATGTGTAGTTCAGGTTTTTAGGACATTTTATGGACCTGCCTAACCTACTTAAGTCTGAGTAGCCCCGTCCAACCCGTCACCGCCTCTTGCTTCCCCGACTGATCGGGCTTTTCGCCGGCTCGAGCTTGTGCGCGCTCCGGACAAGCCACTGTTTTTCTTCCTCCGTTAAGCGGTTGTATTTCAGCCTCGTCTGCTTGCAGAAAATCATGACCAGCCGTTCCAACTCGCTTGCTTTGAAGCTCGCCGCCGCCTCTAAACCCTTTTTGAGCTCTTCGGCCACGGAGCTTTCCGGCGCGCTGATGCTGTCTCTCTTGTGGGCTTCCTTCATGAAAATCCGGGCCGTGTGGCGGGCAAAGAGCGGGACAGGCTTTTGGGGCGGCTTTATGAGGACGGCGTATCTGGAAAAATCTCTGACGAACGGTTTACAAAGCTGTCCGGCGGTTACGAAGCCGAACAGAAGGAGCTACGGGAAAGGGTTGCTATCCTGCAAACGGAGCTGATGTGTTGGTGTGATTGAACTGCCGGATACGAACGCGACGAACAGCAAAACGGCATAGTCAACTGACTATGCCGTTCGCTCGTACGATACTTTTTTATTCGGGACCGCCTCGCGGCGGTCCCTCCCAGGTTTTTCTTAATTAATAGTTGTCGCTCTTCTCTTCAAAGAAGGCCTGCGGGCGTCCACAGATCGGGCAGACCACCGGGGCGCTCTCCCCGACGTGGATGTGGCCGCAGGCGCGGCAGATCCAGGTGATCGAGGTGGGGCGCTTGAAGACCAGGTTTTGGCTCAGGTTGTCCCGCAGTTTAACGTAGCGCTCATGGTGCTCCTTCTCCACCTTGGCCACCAGCTCGAACTTGGCGGCGATCTCGGTGAAGCCCTCCTCCTTGGCTACCTTGGCAAAGTCGGGGTACATCTCGGTCCACTCGTAATGCTCGCCGTCTGCGGCGTCCTTAAGGTTGTCCAGCGTGCCTGGCAGTTCGCCCCCGCGCAGGTACTTGAGCCAGATTTCGGCGTGTTTCCACTCGTTGTCCGAGGTCATGTCGAAAATATCCCCGATCTGCTCGTACCCATCCTTGCGGGCCTTGTCGGCATAGGAGCTGTATTTGCTGCGCGCCTGGCTCTCGCCTGCGAAGGCGGCCATCAGGTTGGAAAAGGTCTTGCTGTCCTTGAATTCCATATCGTTCCCTCCAAAGATTTTTTCAATGCTACTATTGGAAGGAACAGGCATGTTTATGCTTGAATCAGTAATTTTTCGGGCGCGCCATGTGCGCTCACCAGCCGTCGACATGGGCGCGCTTCATCGCGCCGAAGAGCCGTTTGGAGAAGCCGTGGTCCTTTTGGTCCATCTCGGCGAGCCAGTCCTTGGTCTGTTGGCGGTTGGTGGTCTTGTCCACCGGGCATTTCGACTTGACGATGGGCAGCCCCTCCTTGCGCACCGCGCCGAGAATCTCCTTCTCAGGCGCGTAGATCAGCGGCCGGATGACGGTCAGGTCCTTGCGCGAAAGATAGGTCACCGGCGAAAAGCAGCCGATCCGCCCCTCCTGGAAGAGGTTCATCACAAAGGTCTCCACCGCGTCGTCCCAGTTGTGGCCGAGGGCCAGCTTGTTGCAGCCGTGTTCCTTGCACAGGTCGTGCAGCGCGCCCCGGCGCATGCGCGCACAGAGGCTGCAGGGATTTTGCTCCTTTCGTACGTCAAAGATGATCTCCCCAATCCCGGTGCGCCGCACGGTATAGGGCACCCCCCATTCCCGGCAGAGCGCTTCAATGGGGGAATAGTCGGTCTGCTCCCCCGAAAAGCCGGGGTCGAGGGTGAAGGCCTCCATATCGAAGGGGATATCCAGATATTCCCGCAGCCGGCAGAGCCCCGCGAGCATGGCGAGAGAGTCCTTGCCGCCCGAAATGCCCAGCGCCAGGCGGTCCCCCGGCTCGAGCATCTGGTATTCGGCGATCGCCTTGCGCATGTATCCCGCGATCTTCTGCACCATAAAAATCCCCTTTCCCGTATCATGAGGCCCATTATAGCATTTTACGAGGCCATCCTGCAAGAAGCTCCAAAATTTGATTGACATTAGACCATTCCATGCTATCATATAGATAAAACGATGTTTTGACGAGGGAGATGTTAGTTTGATTAAAGCAAAAGAGGCGCGCGCGGTGGGCCGGCAGATGATTGGGGAAAACAAGGGCCTGCTCGTGGGCAGCTATCTTGCATATTTCGGCATTTCGGTGGGGCTGTCCTTAATTTCCATGTTCTTTGGGAACAGCCAGGCGCTGACCTTCATCTGGTCGATCGCCATCCTGTTCATCACCTATCCGCTGATGCTCGGGCTGCTGCACATCAACAATATGGTCTATTACAAGCGCCAGTGCCGGGTGGGCAACCTGTTCGATTTCTTTTCCAATTACCGGGTTTCGCTCAAGGTCATCGGGGTCAACCTGATCCTGACCGTCATCATGATGGCGGTGATGATTCCGATCATGATCATCATGCTGGGCAGCATCTTCGCCAGCGTATCCATCGGGCTGCTGGGCGGGGTTCAGTCCAATATCAATCTTTCCTCCATGCTGGGCTCGTTCCTGCTGTGCATGCTGCTGGTCATGGTGCTGGCCATGCTGATCTCTTCCTTCATGATGGCCAGCTACTTCATCGCGCTGCGCAACCGTTCGATCACCTTCGGCAAGCTGCTGGGCAGCTCCTTTAAGATCGGCGGCAAGTACGTCTGGCGTTACTTCACCTTCCAGCTTTCCTTCATCGGCTGGATGCTGCTGTGTATCGTCCCCTTCCTGGTGGTGACCGTCTTTGTCGCCATCGCCGGGCCGGGGCTGGGCTCGATTGCCCTGCTCATGCTCATGCTGATCGTCTTCATCGCGGGGATTTTCGCGGTCAGCCTCTACATCAACGCCGCCTCGGTGGCCTTCTTCAACACCGCCATCGACGAGTATGAGCAGCTGCACCCCGATTATTCGGGCTTCGTGCCGCCGCACATTCCGCAGGCTCCCGGCTTCCCCCAGGAGGGTGGGGAGCAAAACTATGGCCAACCGGGCGACGGGAGCTACGGCCAGGAGGGGCAGGACGAACAGGGCCCTGAAATCCACTAAAAACAAATGAAAAGGCAGCGCCGGAAGATATCTTCCGGCGCTGCCTTTTTTAGCTTCCCCCGCCTATTATTATGTCCGGGGCCAGCGGATTTCCCGCTTTTCGGGCGGCAGGTCGTCCACATAATCGACGGTGTAGTCGTAAAAGGTCTGCGCGGCAGGGGAAAGCGGCTCCCCCCGGCGGCAGATGATCCCGATGTTGGCCACGCAGACCTCGTCGTCCAGCACCAGGGTGCAAATGTCGGGGTCGTTGATCTGGGAGCAGGCCTGAAAGGTCGAGAAAGCCACGGCTTCGTTGTCCTGGACCCACTTGTAGGACTCGGAAAGGTCGTTGATGGTGGCAATGACGTTGAGGGTGATCCCCAGCTGCCGGCAGCGGTTGAGGAAGGTGAAATGCCCCTTGAAGCTCTCGCTCATGAGCACCAGGTTCTGCTGCGCGACCTCGGCGCAGGTGACGGTGCTCTTTTTTGAAAGGGGATTGTCCTTGTGGACCAGCAGCGGCCAGGGGGCCTTAAAGACCGGGGTAAAATCGAAGCGTTCCCGGTCGATGGGCAGGTACGCAAAGCCCAGGTCGAACTTCTCGTCCTGCACCATGCGTTCGGCGGAAAAGTAGGGATATTCGCCGATCAGCAGGTCGATCTCGGGATGGTCGATGCGGAATGCGTTGGGGATCTGCATGGTGAGCTGGCTGAGCACCCCATAGGCGTAAACCACGCTCACCTGTTCGTGGACGGGCTCCATAATCAGCCCGAGCTCCTCGTGCATGGCTTCGTATTCGCTCACGATCCGCCGGGCGTATTTGTAAAACACCTCGCCCTGCAGCGTGGGGGTCACCCCGCTGCGGGAACGGTGCAGCAAAGAAAAGCCCAGCTCGCTTTCCATGGCGGCGATGATCCGGCTGAGCCCCTGCTGGCTGATGTAGGATTCCTTGGCCACCCTATGTATGCTCCCCGCCTTGCAAATCTGCAAAAAATATTTCATGTACCGGATATCCACGCGGACGACCACTCCTTTCCCGGGACCCGCCCCGGCCCCGGCGAAGCCGGGACGACAGATGGATGAAAAATAGGCTTTTTTAACGTTATGCCCCTTTTACCGCCCCTTCTGACATCATTTCGTTGGCATGCTGGACAGTAAACTGTTGATTTATTTCATCTTATCAATTTGTTATAATATTGTCAATGAATATTGAAATTTAATAAAATATTTCAAATATCCATGATTATTTTGTGAAAGGAGGAGGCGCGGCGGCGCTGCCGTCAGAAACAAATTCGTTTGATGGAGGGATCGGCTTTGGTAAAAGAAAGAAATCGTTGGGTCATTCTTGCGGCTTTGGTAATCAACAACATCTGCCTCGGCGCCACGTATGTGTGGAGCATCTTCAACGCCCCCCTGATGGAGGCGAACGGCTGGCAGCTCAGCCAGGTGTCTTTGGCCTATTCCATGCTGCTGCTCGTCACGTTCTTTGCAAACCTTGTCTCCGGGCAGCTGCAGAACAAGGTAGGCCCGCAGAAGCTCATGCTGGTGGCGCTCATCTTCTGGGGCGGCGGTTGGTTTTTGACAGGCTTTGCCCGCAGCCTGCCGCAGCTCTACATATTCTTCAGCCTGATCGTCGGGATCGGGACCGGCTTCGGGTACAACACGGTGGTCTCCACCATCCCGCGCTGGTTCCCCGACCGCAAGGGCCTGGCCAACGGGCTGGTTATCGGCGCCTCGGGCCTCTCCCCGCTGCCCTTCGCCCCGCTGGGCTATTTCCTGCTCGAGCGCTTCGGCGTACAGAATTCCTTCAAGGGCCTGGGGGCCATTTTCCTGGTGCTGATGGCCGCCACCTTCTGGCTGATCACCGCGCCCCCCAAGGGCTGGAAGCCCGAGGGCTGGGAGCCGCCCGTCGCCACAGTGAAAACGGGCATCCTGCAGGAGAAGCGCACCGGCGAAATGGTCAAGGACCCCGTATTCTATCTGCTCTGGTTCGTGCTGATGACGGGCGCCACCGCCGGCATGATCATGACCGGCCACGCCTCGGGGATCGGGCAGGAGCTGGTGGGCATGACCGGCTCCCAGGGGGCCATGATGGTCAGCCTGCTGGCGGTCATGAGCTTTGCCGGACGCCTGATCATGGGCTCGCTCTCGGATAAGATCGGCCGCTACCGCACGGTGCTGGCCATCATTATCATCATCGCGGCGGATATGTTCTTCTTCGGGGTTGTGCACTCCTTCCCGACCTTTGTGCTGGCGCTGTCCGTCGTGGGGTTCTGCTTCGGGAGTATTATGTCCGTCTTCCCGGCGCTTTGCTCGGACACCTTCGGCGTCACCCACATGTCCTCCAACTGGTCGGTCATGTACAGCGGCTATACGGTGGCCTCGTTCATCGGGCCCATGTCGGCCGCCAAGTGCGTGGAGGCCTTCGGGAGCTATGTCAACGTGTTCGTGCTTTCCGGCGTGCTCGCCGCGCTGGCGCTGATCGCCCTGCTGGCGGCCATGCGGATCAATTCCCGCCGGGTGGCCCAGAAGGCTGCCGCGAAATGACTCTACGGGGAACACAAATTGAATAGATTGAGGAGGAAAACGTTATGAAACTTGAAAACAAGGTTGCTCTCGTCACCGGCGCTTCCAACGGAATGGGGCGCGAAATCGCCCTGCGATTCGCCCGCGAGGGGGCCGACGTGGCCGTCAGCTACTACTCCGGCGCCACCCCGACCGACGGCAAGGACGGCGAGGAGGTCGTGCGGCTCATCCAGGAGACCGGCCGCAAGTCGGTCGGGATCGACGTGAACCTGGCCAAGGAAGAGGACATCATCTCAATGGTCGACCAGACGATCAAAGCCTTCGGGCGGATCGACATCCTGGTCAACTGCGCGGGCGTGTTCATCCCGCCGCGCCCGCTGTGCGAGATCACTGCGGAGCAGTTCGACTTCATCATGGACGTGGATATCCGCGGCGTGTTCCTGATCTGCAAGTACACCATCCCCCATATGGTCGAGCAGGGCAAGGGTGTCATCGTCAACATCGGCTCGGCCAGCGGGATCCGCGGCACCGGCCTGTCGCCGCTGCCCTATATCACCGCGAAATTCGGCATGATGGGCCTGACCCAGGAGGTCGACGCGGAATACGGCACCAAGGGCGTGCGCTGCAACATCCTCTGCCCGGGCGCCATCGACACGCGCATGAACTCGGGCTATACCGAGGAGACCAAGCGCAAATTCGACAAGATCCCCGCCCGGCGCATGGGCACCGTGCAGGACATCGCCAACCTGGCGCTCTTCCTCGCCAGCGACGACTCGGATTATATCCACGGCGAATCCATCCTGATCGACGGAGGCAAGAACCTGCGCTGGAGCAACCTGTAAATCCTCTTTGCGAAAGGTCCCGGGCGCTGCCTGATTGGCGGCGCCCGGGACCTTGTTTTACTAAGGAGGTGGGGAAAACCCATCTCGGGGTTTTCCCCCTCGCGCTACGCGCGATTCCCCTTTTTATTGAGGCGAAAAAACCTTGGAGGCTTTGCCTCCAAACCTTCACACAAGGACCCCCGGTCCTTGTGAATCCCAATTGTTTTGCAAATTACAGAAAGGCGCGGACACTTCAGACCGCCGCGCCCTGCCCGATCTGGAACCGGTATTCCTTCCCGTCGAAGTCGCAGACGATCTCATCCCCCTGCGAAAGCTCGCCGTGCAGGATCTTATCCGAAAGCGGGTCGGCGATTTCGGCGGCGATCACCCGGCGCAGCTCGCGCGCTCCGCTCGCCTTGTGATAGCCCCGGCGCGCGGTCTCCTTGACCAGCGCCTCGGTGAAGGAGGCGCTGACCCCCTTGCGCTCCAGGCGCTCGCGCAGCATCTCCAGCTCCCGCGAGGCGACCTTGGCGATCTCCTGGTCGCTCAGGGTGCCGAACGAGACGATCTCGTCCACCCGCCCGAGCAGCTCGGGGCGCAGGAAGCGCCGCAGCCCGGCAATCCCCTCGCTCTTCTTGTATCCGTCCGAGCTCTCGGCGCCGAACCCCAAGGAGGCCATCTGTCCGAGCTGCGCCACCCCCAGGTTGGAGGTCATGATGATGACGGTGTTGCGGAAGCTCACCACCCGGCCCTGCGAGTCGGTGACCTCGCCCTCCTCCAATATCTGCAGGAGGAGGTTGAAGATGTCCGGATGGGCCTTTTCGATCTCGTCGAGCAGCACCAGCGAATAGGGGTGGGTGCGCACCCGGTCGGTGAGCATGCCGCCGTCGTCGTGCCCGACGTAGCCGGGCGGAGCCCCGATCAGGCGGGAGACGGTGTGCTTCTCCATATATTCGCTCATGTCCACCCGGATGAGGCTGTGCTCATCCTGGAAGATGGCCTCGGCCAGCGCCTTGGCCAGCTCGGTCTTGCCGACTCCGCTCGGCCCCAGGAAGATGAATGAACCGATCGGGCGCCGCTCGTCGCTCAGCCCGCTTTTGGCGCGGGCGATGGCGTGTGAGACCGCCTCGATAGCCTTCTCCTGCCCGATCACCCGTTTTTTGAGGCGTTCGGCCAGGGCCCCGGCGCTCATCCCCTCGTCCGCGTCGGCGTCGGTTGCGATCCCGGTCGAGAGGGTGATCAGGCGCTTGATGTCCTGCGCCCCCAGCGAGCGGCAGGGGGTTGAGGCGCCCGAGAGCAGCCCGAACTGGTAACTGCCGTCCCGGTCCTGGGCCAGGCGCTGGGGGCTCAGGGTGGAGGCCAGCTCGAAGTCGCCCTCGAGCAGCGCCGCCTCGCAGCGCCCCTCCAGGGAGGAATCCGCTTCCTTCTTGGCGTCCAGGGTGACCATGGCGCAGGCCTCGTCGATCAGGTCGATCGCCTTGTCCGGCAGATAGCGCTCGGGGACGTAGCGGCGGGAGAGGCTGACCGCCGCCTCGATGGCCTCGTCGGTGATCAGCATGCCGTGGTGCTGCTCATACCGCTCGCGCACCCCCTTGATGATGGCGATCGACTGCTCGACCCCCGGCTCGCCCACCTGCACGCACTGGAAGCGCCGCTCGAGGGCGCAGTCCTTTTCGATGTGCTTGCGGTATTCCTTGATGGTGGTGGCGCCGATGAGCTGGATCTCACCGCGCGCGAGCTGCGGCTTTAAGATGTTGGCGGCGTCCACCGCCCCCTCGGCCGCGCCCGCGCCCATGATGGTGTGCAGCTCGTCGATGAAGAGGATGACGTTCCCGGCGGCCACCACCTCGTCGAGCAGCTTTTTAAAGCGTTCCTCGAATTCTCCGCGGTACTTGGTGCCCGCCACCAGCAGGGCGATGTCGACCGAAAGCACCTGCTTGGGCAGCAGCCTCGCCGGCACGTCGCCCGAGGCGATCATCTGGGCGAGCCCCTCGACGATGGCCGTCTTGCCGACCCCCGCCTCCCCGACGAGGCAGGGGTTGTTTTTCTGCCTGCGGGAAAGGATCTGCACCACCCGGCGCAGCTCCTCCTCCCGCCCGATCACCGGGTCGAGCAGGCCCTGGTGCGCCAGGGCGGTCAGGTTGCGGCAAAAGCGCTCGAGCAGCCCCTTCTTGCCGGTGGCACCCTTCGGCTGGGCGGCGCGCTCGGCCGCGGTCGGGGCGGCGGCCGCGGCGGCCGCCGTCAGGGTGCGGTAGAGGCGCTCTGGATCAATTTCCATCAGTTTTAAAAAGCGCAGGGCATAGCATTCCGGCTCTTTTAACAGCGCCATGAAAATATGATCGGTACCAACATTGGGCTGCGTGCATATCCTAGAGTAGATGGTTGCCATTTCGAGAATCCGCCGCAGCCGCGGCGTAAAATCGGAAGGGGTAAGCACACAGGGACATCCGCGGCCGACCGCATCGCTGATCAGCTGATACAGCCGCTCGTAGGTCACCTTTTTGTCCGGGAAAGCAAGGCGGCAAACGTTTTGTTCGTCGTGCAGCAGTCCAAGGAGCAGATGCTCGCTGCCTACATAAGTATGCCCGAGCTCTCCGGCAAGCTGTATGGCGCAGTTGAGCGCCTCGTTGGCTTTTTGTGTGAGTGATGAAAAACGGTACAAAGAGTGATGACCTCCCAGTGCTAAGGCTGACGGCAAGACCTTCCGGCGGCATGGTGCCGCAGGCTTTGCAAGGCGATTTGCCCTCTACCAATTTATGCAGAAATTGCTTTGTCAGAACCATTAACAAGTATGGTCGCGGGCCCCAAATCTTATTCTTCCGAAAGAACGGCGAAAGGGAACCATTTTTACCCACAAGGCATAGTATATGGTGAAATCTCAATTTAGGAGGAAAATTCTTATGTACGGATTCAACGGTTGCTGGTGGATACTTATCATCATCGTCCTGATCTGCTGCTGCGGCGGCTGGGGCGGCAATGGCTGCGGCAATGGCTGCGGGTGCGGCAATGGTTGCGGCGGTTGCGGTGGTTGCGGCTGCGAGGGCGGCTGCGGCTGCGGTTGCTAGTAGGCCTCTTTTATAAAAGGCTCGCCAGCGGGCGGACGGGGTGCGGCGGTAGCCGCGCCCCGTCCTTCTTTTTTGCGGTCGGCTGGACAGGCTATACAGGAATCGTTAAAGAGGAAGGGCACAGTTTGAACTTTTCATGAAATTTTGTAGAAATTTTAACGAAAGCGCTTGAAAAGCGCTTTACATTTCTCTATAATGATAGTTGTGGAAAATTTGATGTTTTCTGCGGGCATCATCAAGAATGGCCTTTGGACAATGCGCCGGAGGCACGCAATACAAGCCGGCATGCTGCCGGCGGAAATGGAGGCAAACAGGAATGACCAACAACAAGAACGTACTCAACTGGGTCGACGAGATGGTCGCGCTGTGCAAACCGGACAAGGTTGTCTGGATCGACGGCAGCGAGGAGCAGCTCAAAGCGCTGCGCGAGGAGGCTTGCTCCACCGGCGAAATGCTCAAGCTCAACGAGGAGAAGCTCCCCGGGTGCCTGCTGCACCGCACCGCGGTCAACGACGTGGCGCGCGTGGAGGGCAGAACCTATATCTGCACCCGCAATAAAGAGGACGCGGGCCCGATCAACAACTGGGAAGACCCGAAGGTGATGTACGAGCGCCTGACCAAGATGTACGACGGCGTGATGAAGGGCCGCACCATGTATGTGATCCCCTACTGCATGGGCCCGATCGGCTCCAAGCTCTCGAAGGTCGGCGTCGAGCTGACCGACTCGATCTACGTCGTGCTGAACATGGACATCATGACCCGTATGGGCGTTGACGCTTTCAAGCAGCTGGGCGACACCTCCAACGATTTTGTGCGCGGCCTCCATTCCAAGGCGGACATCGACGAGGAGAAGCGCTACATCGTCCACTTCCCCGAGGACAACACCATCTGGAGCATCAACTCCGGTTACGGCGGCAACGTTCTGCTGGGCAAGAAGTGCTTTGCGCTGCGCATCGCCTCTTACCAGGGCAAGAACGAGGGCTGGATGGCCGAGCATATGCTGATCCTGGGCATCGAGAACCCGCAGGGCGAGGTCAAGTACATCGCGGCGGCCTTCCCGTCCGCCTGCGGCAAGACCAACCTGGCCATGCTCATCCCGCCCGAGGTCTACAAGAACAAGGGCTACAAGGTCTGGACGGTCGGCGACGACATCGCCTGGATGAGAATCGGCGACGACGGCAGACTCTGGGCGATCAACCCGGAGGCCGGCTTCTTCGGCGTGGCGCCGGGTACCAACGCGCACAGCAACTTCAACGCCCTGGAATCCACCAAGAAGAATACCATCTTCACCAACGTTGTGCATAACCTCGACGACAACACCGTTTGGTGGGAGGGACTCGACAAGAACCCGCCGAAGAACGCGCTCAACTGGAAGGGCGAGAAGTGGGACTGCACCGACGGCTCGAAGGGCGCGCATCCCAACAGCCGCTTCACCGCTCCGGCGAAAAATTGCCCCTGCGTCAGCCCGAAGTTTGATGATCCGACCGGTGTTCCGATCTCTGCGATCATCTTCGGCGGCCGCCGCGCCAAGACCGCTCCGCTGGTCTACCAGTCCAGGAGTTGGCAGCACGGCGTGTTCGTCGGCTCGATCATGGCTTCTGAGACCACCGCTGCGGCGACCGGCGCGGTCGGCGTTGTACGCCGCGACCCGATGGCCATGCGTCCGTTCTGCGGCTATCACATGGGCGACTACTTCGGCCACTGGCTGGAGATGGGCAAGCGCCTGGGCGACAAGGCCCCGAAGATCTTCAATGTCAACTGGTTCAGAACCGACGACGAAGGCCACTTCATCTGGCCGGGCTTTGGCGACAACATGAGAGTCCTGATGTGGATCCTCGACCGCTGCGAGGGCAAGGCCGACGCGGTGGAGACCCCGATCGGCTTCGAGCCGAAGGCGGAGGACATCAACATCGAGGGCCTCGGCGACATCTCCGTCGAGACCGTCAAAGGACTGCTGGACGTCGACAAGAACCTCTGGAAAGAGGAAGCGGACGGGATCGAGGAGTTCTACAAGACCTTCGGCGACAGACTGCCCAAGGAGCTGCATGACGAGCTCGACACCCTCAAAGCGAACCTGAAATAAGAATATTACAAAAAGAGGCCCGGGACCGATGGTCCCGGGCCTCTTTTCTGTCTGTGCAGAAAATGCCGGTCTTAATCCCGGGATTCCCAAGGGTTTTACAAACCCTTGGGCGGGTGCGGGCAGAGCCCGCGACCTTTCCCAGGTTGCTGCCACTCGCGATTACAAAAGCCCTCCAAAGATCAGGAAGGGGAGCAAAAAGCTCCCAGTGGGAGGTTTTTGCGTGGGGAAACCCTATCAAGGGGTTTCCCTGTGGCCCAAGCGAAGCTTGGGGTTGTCCGGAAGGTTAAATCCCCCAACCCTATTTTTCCTTCACACTCGCCTGTATCTCGGTCACAAATTCCTGCGGGTCTGCCGTTTCGTTGATGTCCACCCGGTACAGCTCGATCGGGTCGTGGCTGAAAACCCATCCATGCTCCCTGGCGTATTCCTTCAGGCTCCCATACAGCCGTTTGCTCTGCGTATAGGGCCCGCGGTAGGTCAGGGTCAGGTAGGTCCCGCCCGGCAGGATGAAATCCGGCTTGATATGCCGGTCATTCAGTATAAAAAATGCAGAATTAAACTGATTGTAAATATCATTTTGCAGATATTCCAGCGGCAGCGTCGCCCCGATGTAGGTATTCCCCAGGATATAGAGCGTATTCTCGGTCCGGCGGCTGAGGCGTTTGATGAGAAAATCAAATTCTTCATCCCGGGTGATCTCCCCCGCCAGCATCAGCACCGGGCGCTCAGGAAATTGCTCCTCCCTGATTTCCTCGAAGCGCACCCCGCCGCGTGGGCTCAAATTTTTGATCCGGCCCTGGATGTCTCGCTGCTGCCGGCGCAGCCCGGCGATCTTGCGCTCGATCATTCCCAGCTCGTCGTCCAGCAGCTCCAAGGTGGAGTGCAGCGTGCGGTGGTCGAGATAGCTCTTGATCCGCTCCATCGAAAACCCCAGGGTGCGCAGCTCCCGGATCACGTTGAGCCTGGAGATGTCCCGCAGGCTGTACAGCCGGTAGCCGTTGGAATCCCTCTTGGGGTTCAGCAACCCCAGCTCCTCATAGTAGCGCAGCGAGTCGGTGCCGATGTCATAGAGCTTCGAGATTTCGCCGATCTTATAATATTCCTTCAAGCCGCCCACCTCAAAACCTTTTAAAATAAACCCTTGACCTTGGGACGGTACCAAGGTTTATAATAAGAATCGTCGGAACACACAACATCTTAGTTTGGAGGTCATACCCATGCCACCGGCAAAAACATCGCGTCTCAGACAATTCTTAAAATACGCCGTACCCTCGGTCACCTCGATGTGGATTTTTGCGATCTACACCATGGTGGACGGCCTGTTCGTGGCCCACGGGGTCGGGGAGCTGGCGCTCGCCTCGGTCAACCTTTCCATGCCGTTTGTGAGCTTCATCTTCGCGACCTCCCTCCTGTTCGGGATGGGGACCGCGACCGTCGCCTCGATCTATCTCGGCCAGGGGGAGGAGCGCAAGGCCCAGGAGGCCTTCTCCCGCACCATCGTGCTGCTCATCCTGATTTCCTTCGTCATCCTGACCCTTGCGCTGCTGAATCTCGAGCGGCTGGCCACCCTGCTGGGCGCCAGCGAGGCGGACGGGACCATGGAATATGTCAAGCACTACCTGGGGCCGATCATCGTCTTTAACGGCAGCTTCCTGGTCTCCTACGCCATGGAGGTGCTCATCAAGGCCGACGGGCATCCGGTCCTCTCGACGCTGGGCATCTGCGCGGGCGCGGTGACCAACATCGTGCTGGACGCGGTCTTCGTGCTCGGCCTGCACTGGGGGATCAAGGGCGCGGCCATCGCCACCGGCCTCAGCCAGCTGGTGACCGCCGCCATCTACATGATCCATTTCCTGGGCAAGGGCGCGCGGCTGCGCTTCGTGCGCTTCCCTCTGAGCCCGCGCACCATCCTGCGCACCATGAAGGTGGGCGTCTCGGACTGTGTGGGCGAGCTGTCGCTCGGCTTTATCGTCTTCCTCTTCAACCGCGCCATCCTGATGGTTTCAGGCGCGGCCGGGGTGGTCAGCTTCACCGTCATCAGCTACATCAACAACATCGTCACCCCGGTCATGGGGGGGATCACCCAGGGGATGCAGCCGCTGGTCAGCTTCAACCACGGGCGGGGTGACCGCCAGTCCTGCAACGCCTTTTTGCGCCTGGGCGTGATCGCCATCGCCATCAGCTCGGTGGTCTGCTTCCTGATCTGCGTGCTAGGCGCGCCCTTCCTCACCGGGATCTTTATCAGCCCGGATAATGCCGAGGCCTACGCCCACACCATCACGTCGCTGCGGCTATACTCCCTTACCTTCCTCGTCGGCGGATTCAACCTCGTCCTCTCCGGCTACTTCGCCGCCATCGAGAAGCCCCGCAACGCCATGGTCCTTTCGATCAGCCGGGGTATCGTGCTGATCACCGTCTGCCTGGCCGTCATGACCTTCCTGATGGGGGAGACCGGGATCTGGCTGAGCTCCTTCGTGCGCGAGCTGCTCTGCCTGCTGCTGGCCGTCTTCCTGCTGGTCCGCTTCAGACGCTCCGAGGACGGGAGCAGGGCCGGTGCCAGCGCCAGGAGCGCCGAATGCTTCGAATAAGTTTTCCGCACTTTCGTCCTGCGCGTCCGGGAGGGTTTCCTCCCGGACTTCTTTTTGGCTCAAATCCAGGAAGAGCTCGGCCGCGGCGCGCCGCCGGCGCGGGTCGGGCCGGCGCTTGCCCTCCTCGGGCCCGGGCCGGCGGGTCACAAAGAGGTAGAGGGCCAGCAGCATGATCCCGAAGATGGTGATCGCCACCCCGCCGGTCAGGCCGGGGGCGCGGTAGTCGAAGCGGATCCGGTTATAGCCCGCCGCGCCCGGCACCCCGACGAAGCCGCCGTTGACCTTGAGCACCTTGGTCTCGATCCCGTTGACGGTGGCGCTCCAGCCCTTGTCATAGGGGACCGAGAAGAAGACGATTTCGTCCTTCGGCAGGAAGATTTCGCTGGTGAAGCCGCCGTTGTCCCG
This sequence comes from Harryflintia acetispora, assembly GCA_004340125.1. Lineage (GTDB taxonomy): Bacteria > Bacillota > Clostridia > Oscillospirales > Ruminococcaceae > Harryflintia > Harryflintia acetispora. The sequence goes on from SLUK01000001.1 coordinate 374,738, forward strand.
CTCGAAGAGCCCGGCGCTGCTGGCGCGGCGCGCCTCCACGTCCTGCAGGTAGGCCGACTCGGTCAGGTCCTCCTCCAGGCTGATCGGCAGCCGGTCGATGATCTGGCGGATGTTGTCCACGTCGTCGTCCTCGATGAGCACCGCCTTGTGCAGGAGCCTGGCGCGCAGGGTCTCGTCGGTCGATTCGAACTGCTGGCGGGTGATGTATTTGTCATACCCGAAGCCCATCGGCAGGAAATTATCATTCTCATAGATGTTGAAACCCAGCTGATTGTCCACCGGGGTGAAATAGGGGGTGGAGGGCTGGTGCTCCTGAGGCTCGTTCTCGTCCACGAACAGCCAGCGCACCGACAGCAGGCTGCGCAGCTCGTAATATTCCGGCTGCGGCTTGCTGGAGACGTCCCGCTTGACCCCGACCGAGGGGTAGAATTCCATCAGCGAGACCGGGACAATGCTGTGGAAGGCCTGGATGTTGGGCAGCCCCCAGTACATCCCGAGGTTGTCCATGTTGTCGTAGATGTCCGCGCGCGCGAAGGTGCCCTCGTCCGGCAGGGTCAGCTCCTTGGCGCCATCCATGGCGATCGACTTCATCCAGTCCCGGTCGTCCGAATGCTGGCGGCCCATGGCGATCATCGAAACCGAATAGATCACGCAGATGCACCCCAGCGAAACGCCGAACACCTTGAAAAACTGCGGGTGGTCGCAGAGGTAGCGCATGATGAGAAAGACGGTGAGCAGCCCGAGCGCCACGATCGCCGCATAAATCCAGAACCGCTCGGGATACTTCATCAGCCCTACGACCTCCTCGCCGTCCACCTCCTGGGGGGTGAAACCGATGGCGAAGACGATCACGCCGCAGATGACGGCCGTGCACCGCAGCCCGCGCATGAGGTCCACCGAGGCGTGGCGGATGCGGTAGCGCTCGAGCGCCACCACCGAGGCGAGGGCCATCAGCAGCAGCGGCATATAGAACCAGCGCGCGTAGTAGGAGTGGTTGAAGAGGATGAAAACCGAGTTGAGCCCCGGCACCAGCGCGATGACCAGGCTGGTCAGCAGCAGCCGCTTGAGCCAGCTGCGCGGGGTGGAGAAGAGATAGCCCAGCACGAAGGCCGGGCCGATCATCGGCAGCCAGGCCGAGAGGGAGGCCCACTTCGCGCCGTGGTCGGGGAAGAAGTTCGGGCGGCTGGGGATGTCGGGCGGGAAGAAGATGCTTTCCAGAATCGCCGGCAGGCGCTGCTCATGCCCATAGAGCCAGAAGCCCCAGCCGGTGAGGATGTTGTCCGAGGTGGTGCGCGGATTGCCGAGAATCGCCAGCACCGAGGGGACCAGCGCAAAGCAGGCGGCCATCACGCCGAGGACCGACTCGAGCGCGACAAGGAGGAACTTGCGCCAGTCCATCTGCCAGCCGTGGCTGGCGCTGCGCACAAAGAAATAGAGCACGGTGAAGACCACCGAGCCGATGAAAAACCAATAGTTGATCATGCAGTTGACCGCCACCGCGATGGCAAAGTACCCCCGCTTGCCGTCCACCACCAGCATTTCGAGCGCCAGGAGCAGCAGCGGGAAAAATACGATAACCTCGTGGAAATGGTTGAAGAAGATGTTGTAGGTGGCAAAGCCCGAGAAGGCGTAGAGCAGGCCGCCCAGCACCGCATACCGCCGGTCGGCCACGAAGCGGGAGATGTAAAGGCAGCCGGTCAGCGCCGCGCAGGCGGTCTTGAGGACGAGCAGCGGCGCCATCAGGTAGGGCAGCGCCTCGGTGGGGAAGGGCAGGGTCAGCCAGAAGAAGGGGGAGTAGAGGTTATAAAAACTGTAGGACCCGATGAAGTTGGCGCCGAGGTCGGTGTACCAGTTCCAGCCCATATCCCCGCTGCGCACGGCGCGGTGGACCAGCTGGTAGAAGGGGATCTGCTGGACGTTGAAGTCGCCGTAGTAGAAAAACAGTCCCTTGTCCATGATGACGAACGGCAAAAAGACCAGGGTGCTGATGAGCAGTGCGTATATAAACGCCTGGAGCCAGGCGTAACGCTGATCGGAAAATATCTTGAGCTTCAAGCAAAAATCGCTCCTTTCGTGAGGCGATTGTATTTGGTCACAATTGGCTCAATAATTATATCACAATTATCCAATTGAGACCATTCCCCAAATGTAAATTTTACCACGGCAATTGCAGGAACAGGGCGGGATTGCTATAATGGGGGAGGTACACCATTTATTATTAGAGAGGATCACGATGGATAATCAGTTTTACGCCTATCTTTCCCGGATGAAATATATTTCCCGCTGGTCGCTCATGCACAATTCCAGCAACGAAACCCTCAGCGAGCATACGCTGCAGGTGGCGATTTTGACCCATGCGCTCTGCGTGATCGCCCGCCGGCGCTTCGGCCGGCAGGTGGATACCGCGAAGGCGGTGCTCTGCGCGCTCTATCACGACGCGCCCGAGATCATCACGGGGGACCTGCCCACCCCGGTCAAGTACTACAACCCCGCCATCCGCGACGCCTACCGCGAGATTGAGCGCACCGCCGCCGAAAAGCTGCTCTCCATGCTGCCGCAGGACCTTGAGGACGAATACCGCGCGAGCTTCTTTTGTGAGGACAGGGAGGTGCTGGATCTCGTCAAGGCGGCGGACAAGCTGGGGGCGCTGATCAAATGCCTGGAGGAGGAGCGCATGGGCAACCGCGAGTTTATCCGCGCCCGGGAGGCCACCGAGCGGGCGCTGCGGGAGATGGACCTGCCCGAGGTGGAGGTTTTTATGAAGGAGTTCCTCCCCGCGTACACCCTCACTCTGGACGAGCTGGAATAAGGAGACGACGAAAATGCCGATCAATATCCCCAACGACCTGCCGGCGGCGCGGATCTTCGAGGAGGAAAACATCTTCTTCATGTCCGAGCGCCGGGCCCACAGCCAGGACATCCGCCCGCTGCGGATCCTGCTGCTCAACTTGATGCCCAAGAAGATCGAGACCGAGACCCAGCTGCTGCGCCTCATCTCCAACACCCCCATCCAGGTGGACGTGGAGCTGCTGCAAACCGCCAGCCACACCTCGAAAAACACGCCCAGCGAGCACCTGCTCAAGTTTTACAAGACCTTCGAGGACGTGCGGGAGCAGCGCTTCGACGGGATGATCATCACCGGCGCGCCGGTGGAAAACCTGCCCTTCAAGGAGGTGGACTACTGGGAGGAGCTATGCGAAATCATGCGCTGGAGCCGCACTCACGTCTACTCCACCTACCACATCTGCTGGGGGGCGCAGGCGGGGCTGCACTTTCACTACGGGATCGGGAAATACCCGCTTCGGCAAAAGATGTTCGGCGTGTTCGAGCACCGCAACCTCTCCCCGCGCCACATGCTCATGCGCGGCTTCGACGAGGTGTTCTGGGCGCCGCACTCCCGCCACACCGAGGTGCGGCGCGAAGAGATCGCGGCCTGCCCGGATTTGGAAATCCTCAGCGAGTCCGACGAGGCCGGGGTCTACATCGCCGCCTCGCGCGACGGCAGGCAGATTTTCGTCACCGGCCACTCGGAGTACGACCGGATGACCTTGGCCGGCGAATACCGGCGGGACCGGGAACGGGGGCTGCCGATCGAGCTGCCGAGGCACTATTTCCCCGGCGACGACCCGGGGGCTACGCCCATCTTTTGCTGGCGCTCGCATGCGAGCCTGCTCTACTCCAACTGGCTCAACTACTTCGTCTATCAGCGCACGCCGTACGACCTCTCCCAGCTCGAGCGGGAGGGGGATATGCAAGGATAAAAGCGGGAAGGCAATGCCTTCCCGCTTTTTTTAGCCAAAGTCATGTCGGTGATTAATGATGTAACCCAGATTTTTATAGACATTAAGGATTTCTTCAATGCAGTCAAAATCCGAAAGTGCCACATCCTCTAAAATGTTTTTGATCTTTTGCAGACTGAGCGCGGCCTTATCTTTGTACGCCGCCAACAACGTCTCGTTATCCCAGCCTTTAATTTCAACGGAAACCTCGCTGTTGTTTAATATTTCCACGAAAACTTCTTGGATAAAATCCAATTTTATCACCCCTTCTGCATATTTTAATCCAATACGGATTAAAAATCAATAATCTAAAATGGATTAGATATGATTTCTTTGGGTGATAAAAATGTATCCGAGAATTCGTGACCTGCGGGAAGATGAAAGGTTGTCTCAAACAGAGTTGGCGCAACTTCTTCATATGTCCCAGCCGGGTTATTCCAAATATGAAACCGGAGAGCGGGATATCCCGACGAATGTGCTGATTCAACTGGCTTTGCATCACAAAACCAGCGTGGACTATTTGTTGGGCCTCACCGATGAGAGGACCCCTTATCCCAGAAAAAAGAATAGGACTGTAAATTAGCACAAAGGGCAGGGGAACCCCTCTTGGGGTTCCCCTCTCGCACCTCCACCGGAGGTGCGATTCACCCTTCCTACGCTTTTTATGTCTTTTATGAGGGCTCCTCGCCCTCAAACTCTCCGCTCAAGGGGCGTAGCCCCTTGAGAAGAATCCCATTGCTTTTGCATGGGCATCCATTCTCAGGGTTCGCTGCGGCAGCCTCGCTTATTTCTCCTTCAGCCGCTCGCAGAGCTCCTCGTCGGGGGTCACGACCGCGGTCTGGTAATTGACGTAGAGCACGAAGCCGGGCCGCGCGCCCGCGGGCTTTCGCACGTTGCGGATTTCGGTGTAATCCACCGGAACCAGCGAGGATTGCTTCGCTTTGGAGTTGTAAGCGGCGATCTTGGCCGCCTCCTCCAGGGTGCGCTCCGGGACCGGTTTCCCCTCAGTGCGGATCACCACATGGGAGCCGGGGATATTCTGGGTGTGGAACCAGATGTCACCCTTCTGCGAATCCTTCATGGTCAGCTGGTCGTTCTGCACGTTGCCGCGCCCCTGCAAAATCTGGAAGCCGTCGCTCGAGCGGTAGCGCACCGGGCCGAGCTTTTGCGGCCTCTTCTCCCGGCCCGTGCCGCGCCGGCGCATATAGCCGGTGGCGATCAGCTCCTCGCGGATCGCGTCGAGCTCGGCCTCGCAGGTGGCGCGCAGCAGCTCGTCGAGCACGGTGTCGATGTAGGCGTACTCCGCCTCGCCCTTCTCGATCAGGGTTTTGAGCATGCGCTCGGCGGTGTCGGCCTTTCGGTATTCGGCATAGTAGCGCTGGGCGTTCTGCGCCGGGGTCAGGCGCGCATCGAGCGGGATGTCGATCAGGGGGGAATCCGGCTCGTAGAAGTTTTCGAGCCTTGCCACGGTCTCCCCCTTTTGCAGCCGGTAGAGGTTCGAATTGATCAGGTCGGCCTGCACCCGCAGCTTGTCGCGGTCCCTGCTTTGCAGCAGCTCCTCGCGCTGGTGCTGCAGCTTGCGCTCGATCCGCTCGCTGGTGTTGGCCAGAAAGCGGAAGAGGTCGCCGCTGCGCTGATGCATGCGCTCGCTGAGGTCCCGCTCGCGGAAGAAGGCGTCCAGCAGCTCGCTGTAGCTTTCGTAATGCTTGGTGAGCATGAGGCCGCTGTACTGGGTGATTTCGAGAAAGCAGAGGTCCTTCGGCTTCCCCTCCTTGGTCAGCAGCATGGTGGGCGTTCCGCCCGCAGCGATCCGCTCCTTCATCTCCTGCAAGAAGAAGCGCAGCCGGGAGAGCTGCTCTGCGTCCAGCGAGGAGACAATCCCCTCGCCCCCGCGCAGGGCGTAGCCGGCGATTTCGCCCGCCACCACCGGGGAAATGCCCAAAATGGCGTTCATCACCGCCTTGTGCAGCGGCAGCTCGGGATAGGAGCAAATGCGTTCGAGCACCTGTTCTGGCTCGCTTTCGAGGAGGCTGAGCTTGTCCTGCCCGGGCGGGAGCTGGTAGGGCAGCCCGGGCAGCACCGGGCGCACCGACGAGGTCTGCAGGTCCACCCGCTTGATCGCGTCGATGATCTTCCCATCCTCCCCGAGCAGGATGATGTTGGAGTGCCGTCCCATGATCTCCACCGCCAGGCGCAGGGTGACAAGGTCCCCCAGCTCGTTGCGGTTTTCAAAGTGGAGCATGAGGATCCGGTCCAGCGACACCTGGCTGACCGCGCACAGCTTGGCGCCCGAGAGGTGCTTGCGCAGCAGCATGCAGAACATCGGCGGCGCGGCGGGGTTTTCATAGCTGCCCGCGGTCAGCTGGATGCGCGGGGTCTGTGAGCTCGCGCTCATGAGGAGCTTCTGGTTCCCGCCCTTGGCGCGCAGCGCGAGGATCAGCGTCTCGCGCGCCGGCTGGAAAACCCGGTCCACCCGGGCGTTGCCGCACAGCGGCTCGATCTCGCGAGCCAGAAGGCTCAAAAAAATGCCGTCGATGGCCATAGTAATTTTCCTCCAGGTTAAAAATAAAAAATCGGCAGAAGCTCTGCCGATTTGCAAGATTTCACAGTGCCAGGGCGAAAATCGAGACGATTACGCCAAAGCCCACCGCCACCGCGCCGAACATTGCCGCGCGGGCCAGCAGCTGGCTGCGGTACTTTTGTCCCAGCAGAAAGGCCGGGATGATAAACACAAGGGAATAGCAGGCGGTATAGTGCAGCCCGCCCTGCGCGTATGGGCGCAGCCCCATGGCGCTCACCAGCGCGTCCCCGGCGCTGCCATCCCCGAAATCGAGGACCATCCAGAGCCCCATCGCCACCAGCAGAAAGGCGAAGGTGCCCCAGCCCAGCTTTTTACCAAGCAGTTCCATTTTAAAGATACTTCCTCTCTGGATGTTTCATACCGGTTTTGCCATGCGAAATGAAACTCCATGTTTGAAAGTTCACTTCCAAACTTCGCTCTTAGAAACGTCCCATTCATGAATTGTGGATTTTGCTCACCTACTATAGCACAAACCCTTTTAAAATGCAACTTTCGGGGCCGGGCTCAAAGATACCGCACGATCCCCTCGTCCTCGGCTTCAAGGAATTCCACCCCCGGGATCAGTTCCCCCAGCCGCCGGCGCAAAGGGCCGAGCACTACCCGCTCGGTGTCGTAATGCCCGGCGTCGAAGGCGGAAAGCCCGGCGGCTTTACACGAAAGCCAGATATTTTGCTTGAGCTCGCTGGTGATCAGCGCGTCCACCCCGAGCGCCGCCGCCCGCTCCATCAGCGAGCCGCCCGCGCCGCCGCAGACGGCCACCCGCCGGATCGCTTTCCCGCAATCGAGATACCGTACCCCGCCGCAGGGGGCCAGGGCCTCGCGCAGGCGCTGTGCCAGCTCCCCGGCGCTCATCTCCTCGGGAAGGGTCCCGCACCGGCCGAGGGAGGCCCCCTCGCCGGTCTCCTCAAAGGGCCCGAGGTCGCGAAGCCCCAGCGCCTTTGCCAGGCAGTCGTTGACCCCGCCCTCTGCGATGTCCAGGTTGGTGTGCGCGCAGATGGCCGAAAGCCCGCTTTGGATCAATGTGTGGACCGGGTGCCCCTTGAGCACGGCGCGCAGCGGGTCGAAGATCACCGGGTGATGGCTGATCATCAGCTGCGCCCCGGCCGCTGCCGCCTGGGCGATGGTGTCCCCGGTAATGTCGAGGCAGACCAGCGCCCGGGTGACGGCCGCTTGGGGGTCCCCGGCGAGCAGGCCGCTGTTGTCCCAGCTCTCGGCCAGCGAAAAGGGCGCGATCTGCCGGTCGATCACCTCATAAATTTCCCGTACCGTCAAGGCGGTCTCCTCCCTTCGGCTCCTCCCCGGCCGCGGCGAGGAGCTCATCAGATAATTTGTAATAATCAGATCGTTTTATACGGTCCGTATCGGATTTCGCCAGGCTGTCCCCGATGGCGCGCAGCCGCGCGGCGGCGTGGAGCAGCCAGGCGCTCGAGAGCGCGTCCCCGCTCTCGGGCAGCTTTCCCGCGAAGGCTTCGAATTCGCTCAGCTCACGGCATTCGCCGGTATACCCGGCGGATATAACGGTATAGGAAAACCGCCCCGCCCGGGCGCCCTGCTCGCGCAATACCGGGAAACCCGACCGCGCCAGATAACGGCGCAGCTCGGGGACCTTGGTCATCGGCTGGAGCACCAGCCGGTAGTGCGGGTCGCGCAGCCAGGAGGCAGCTTCTATAATATCGGCGATCAGCTCCCCGCCCATCCCGGCGATCACGATGTCGTCGGCCTCCGACGGGGCCACCCCGCGAAGCCCGTCGCAGAGCCGCACGGAGATTTGCTCCCGAAGCCCCAGCCGGGCGATCAGCTCGCGCGCGCTGGAGAGCGGGCCCTCCCGGATGTCGCAGGCCACCCCGCCGGGGCTCTTTTTGCTCAGGACGAGCTGGCAGATCAGGTACCCGTGGTCGGTTCCCACGTCGGCGACCCGCGCGCCCGGGCGCACCAAATCACAGGCGGTGAGCAGCCGCCCGTCGAGCTTGTGCAGCAGGTCCATCAGCCGATCAGCCCATTGATCCGCGCGAGCAGGGCATCGCAGTCCTCCTCGTGGGTCAGGCAGGCGTCCTCGATGGTCTCGCCCCGCGCCGACGGGCAGCCCAGACAGTGCATCCCGATCTCCAAAAAGAGCGCGGCGGTCTGGGGATAGCGGTCCAGCACCTCGCCCACAATGTCGCTTTTCATGATTGCCATGGTGATCCTCCTTGTACTCCCGCAGGGGGATGGTATCCTATTTCCAATATACATCCTGGCTCCTGGAACCAGTATATAGGGTTTTGCCCTGTTTCGCAAGGGGCAGGAAAAACCGGGGAGGATATTCCTCCACGGCTTCGATTCATCCAACTAGGCGTGCACCTTTTCCAGTGTCTGGGGCAGCTCGTGCCCGGGCTCGGCCGCCGTCTCATCCACCGCCCCGGCTTTGGGCTTGCCCTTATGGTGGTCCGGGAGCTCCTCGGGTTCCACCGAATGGGAGAGGAAGAGCGAGGCCTTGGCGCAGGCCGGGCCGATCATCTCATAGAGCACGGCCGAGGAGAGGATGATGGTCGAGAGCATGAGCCCCTGTTCGGCCGGGAGCATGCGCTGCCCGAGCGCCGCCAGGCCGATGGACACCCCGGCCTGGGGAATCAGCGCGAGGCCGAGGTAACGCTTGATGGCGGGCGAACAACCGCTGAGCGCCGAGCCGAGCGAAGCGCCCAGGTATTTGCCGAGGATGCGCACGAAGAAGTAGACCACCCCGATCACCCCGGCGCTCACCAGGGAGGGGACGTTGAGCTTCATGCCCGAGAGGACGAAGAACATCAGCAGCACGGGGGGCTCGAAGTGATTGATCTGTTTGAAGAGCTCCTTGTTGCCGCTCAGGTTGATGTAGGCGGTGCCCAGCGCCATGCAGGCGAGCAGGGGGGAGATGTCCAGCATGGTGCACAGCCCCGTCAGGCTGAGGATGACCGCGTTGGTCAGCACCAGCCGGTGCTCGCGGGAGCGCCGGTCGTTGATCAGCCGGTGGAGCACCACCCCGAGCACCGCGCCCAAGGCCACCATCAGGAGGTTGAGCAGCACCGGCAGCACCACCACCCCGAAGTCCAGCCCGCCGGGGCTGGTCAGACTGCGCGCGATGGCCGCGCAGACCGAAAAGGCGATCAGCGCGACGGCGTCGTCCAGCGCGACCACCTGCAAAATCATGTTGACGAACTCGCCCTTGGCGTGGTACTGCCGGATGGTCATGATGGTCGAGGCCGGCGCGGTGGCGCAGCCGATGGCCCCCAGCAGCAGCGAAAAGGCGACGGGAAGCCGGAAGATAAAGATCATGGTCAGCGAAATGACCACCGCCGCGGCCAGCGACTCGAAGAGGGTGACCACGAATACCTTCCCCCCGCTGCGGCGCAGGGTGGAGAGCTTGAAATATTTCCCCACCCCGAAGGCGATGTAGGACAGCGCGATGTCGGTGACGAAGTCCATCCCGCTGATCACCTGCTGCGGCACGATCTTCAGCACGAACGGCCCGATGAGCACCCCGGAAAGGATGTACCCGGTGACGTTGGGGAGTTTGAGCTTTTTGGTGACCCGCGTGGCGAGAAATCCCGCGAAGAGGATCACCGCCAGGGAGAGGATGATACAGGCGCTCGGGCCTGCGCTGACAAGAATATCGGACAAGAGGATCTGCCTCCTTCAAAATTTGGGCGGTGGAGTGCGCACCTCGCTGCAAACAAAAAACGAACGGCCCGGTGGGGCGCGTCCGTCCTTTTTTAGGGGAAAAGGAGCTGTGCAGTGGGGAGGAAACCACAAATCATGTTTTGATAGTCTTGATTATAGGCCTCCTTCGTGATAAAATCAAATTATATTTTATAAGCGTAATATAAAATCTGCTAATGATAATTTGTCCGAGACGGGGAGGCCCTAGCATGATCGACAACAAAACCCGCACCCTTCTCACCCTGGTGAGCGCGGGAAGCTATACCAAGGCGGCGCAGATCCTGTCGCTGACCCAGCCGGCGGTGAGCCACCATATCCGGCAGCTGGAAGAGGAGTTCGGAATCCAGATCTTCTATAAGGATAAAAAAGAGTTGAAATTGACCCCCGAGGGGGCCATTTTGGTGAAATATGCGAGAAGGACCATGGCCATCTACAACAACTGCAAGCAGGCCATCGAGGACAGCCGCACGCGCATACGGCATTTTGTGGTGGACATCACCCCCACCGCCGGGGAGTACCTGGTCCCCCAGGTGATCGCCACCTACTGCCTGCAGAACCCCGAGGTCCACATCAACATCTTTACAGATACCATAAAAAATATTTATGACCGGCTCAAGTCCTACGAGTCGGACATCGCCATCGTGGACGGGAAGATTAGCGACCCCAATCTGATTTCGGTGCTGCTGGACACTGACTATCTCTGCCTGGCCGTCTCCCCGAAGCACCGGCTGGCCGGGCGCAGCAGCGTGAGCCTGCAGGAGCTGCGGGAGGAGAATTTCATCCTGCGTTCCCGCAGCGCGGGGACGCGCCGGCTTTTCGAGAGCTATCTGCAAAACCACGGGGCGAACATCAAGGACTTCAACATCATGATCGAGATCGACAACATCGCCACCATCAAGGAGCTGATCGCCTCCGATTTGGGGATTTCGGTCATCTCGCACAGCGCCTGCCGCGAGGATGAGCATTCCGGGCGGCTGGCGGTGGTGCCGATCGAGAACAGCAGCATGATCCGCGAGATCAACATGGTCTATCACAAGGATTTCACCCACACCGAGATACTGGAGGACTTCCGCCGGATTTTCAATTCCCTGAGATAGCCGCGGCAAAATGAGCCGCGAATATGGATTGGTACCGTCAAATCTTTTGAAGAGGGAGACAGAACAGGAATGAACGCTATCATGAAGCCCGGCCTTTGCAAGACGGCCCTGCACGTACTGGCAGGATTCGCCATCTGGCTCGGCTGCCAGCTGCTGTCCGGGGTTTCGTCTTTATTTTCCCAGCCGGTTGTTTCGATCGTTGTCTCGTCGGGCATCCAGATTGTATTTACTTATTGGTTTCTGTTTTTATACTGCAAAAAGATCCTTCATATAAGTATGGCGGATTGCCGCATTAAGCTGAGTTTAGCGAGTCCGGCCTGGTGGGCCTGCGCCATTTTGCTTCCGGTTTTGGTAAGCCTTTGGTTTGTGGTATTTGTACCCGGCGAGTTCTCCTTTAACAGGTTGAATTCTGCTCAGCTTTTACAGCGGGTTGTTACTGCTGTGCTCGCGACCTGCATAACCGCCAGCATAACGGAAGAAATGGTCTTCCGGGGTTTCGTCATGAGGATCATTGAAGCCAGGGGCGGCAGGGTTTGTGCAATTTTAATTCCTTCCGTCGCGTTTGCCGCCTTCCATTTGATCGGGATAAGCCCTGGCTTTTCAGGCTTTGTCCAATTGATGGTCGCGGGGACCAGCGTGGGGATTATGTTTTCCCTCATCTGCTATCAAAGCGGTTCTGTCTGTCCGGGCATCGTCGTGCATGGCATTTGGAACCTGGTTATGCTCGGCGGCATTGTGGACATTGGCACGAGCCACAGCGGGACGTCGATCTTAAACTATACCATCGCCACCGATTCACGGCTGCTCACGGGCGGCGCCTTCGGAATAGAGGCCTCCCTGCCCGCCCTTGTTGGCTATTGGTGCGTGATAGCCTTCTTATTGTTGCGGCAAAGCAAGGCCCTGCGAAAGGGCGAGGGGGCCTCTGCGCTCCCGCAATGACAGGCGCGGGAAAAGGAACACAAAAGGGGGTATCGGTCTTCCGGCCGATACCCCCTTTTAAGCTGTTCGCAGCGATGCTCCGGTCAGCCGGCCTCCGGCGTTGTTCCCCGGGATGCCGGCCCTTTTGGCTCCTTGTATTTGGTGATGTCGTTGCAGCAGAGCAGCACCGCCTTCACCCCTTCCTCCCAGTCCAGCCGCGAGGCGGTGGCCGCGCTCCAAACGCCGAGCACCTTGTTGTGGATTTCCATGGTGCAGTTGCTTGCATCCTCGCGCAGCGCGCGCATGGGGCACTGGCGGCAGGGGGTGCTGCGCCCGCCGAAAAAGGCTTCGTAGCAGCGCTCGCCGACCTTGGCGTCCGGTGCGATGAGCTGAGTCTTGTGGTTGAGGTAGAGCAGCTCATAGGTCTCCTGGTTGATGACGTAGGTCCAGTTGTCCATGCTGTCCATCACCGAGCGCTGCCGCTCGTAGGCGGCGGCCAGCTTATCCTGGGCCCTCTGCTTGAGCAGGAAGATCCCCACGATCTGCGCGACCAGGGTCAGCGTGTCGATCTCCTCCTTGGTCCAGAGCCGCGCGGCGGCACACTCGTCGAAGCCCACGTACCCCTTGAAGCGTCCGTCGTCCAGGATGGCGCACTGGAGCATCGAGCTGATCCCCTGCGGCGCGAGCAGCTCATAGAGTCCGGGAGGCAGGGCGTGGATGTCCCCGCAGTAGAAGACCCCCTCCTCGTTGAAGTTGGCGGGATAGTCCCCCACGGTGGAATAGGGGATGTCCTGCAGGGAATCCTTTGCGGGGCTGACCCCCTCGGCGCACCATTCATAGGTGTTCGAGCAGGCGCTGTCGTCGGGCGAGTTTTCAAAGATATAAGCGCGGGAGACGCCGTAATACCGCCCGACGATCTCCAGGATCAGCCGGACCGCGGTGGCGGTGTCCTTGGAATCATAGAGGATTTTAAAAATCTGGTCGGAGAGGCGCTCGTTCCAGCCGCCCCGGGTTTCCATCACGGTCTGCACATGGCCGATGGTTTCGCCCTGTCCACCGTGCAGCGCTTCGGCGCGCACCCCTTCGCTGTAGAGGCAGCAGCAGCCCTTGCCCCGTTTTTTGGCGGCGTAGAGGGCGGTGTCGGCGTTTTGGAACAGCGCGGTGTAGCTGCTGCCGTGCTCCGGCGCGAGGGCCAGCCCCAGGCTCGCCGTGAGCCGGTACTCCTGGAACGATGTTTTGAAGGTGTGGCGCAGCGCCGCTTCGATCTCTTTGGCCTGCGCCTGCGCCTCCTCCCCGCCGGCCCCCGGCAGGAAGAGCAGGAACTCGTCCCCGCCGATCCGGCTGGCGATCTCGCCCGGCCGGCTCAGCTTGGTCAGCCGCGCGGCGATGTCGGTGAGCACCGCGTCGCCGAAGAGGTGGCCCAGCGAATCGTTGACCGACTTGAAGTCGTCGATGTCCAGGATCATCAGCGCGTGGGGGCCGCGCTCGCGTTCCAAAATGCCGCTGATCAGCTTATAGGCGGTGCTGCGGTTATAGAGCTTGGTCAGCGGGTCGCGCTGCGACTTCTGGAGCAGCTTGAGCGCCGCGCGCTTCTCACTGTCGATGTCGACGATCACCCCCACCGCCTTGTAGACTTGGCCGCTCCGGTCGGTCTGGGCGGTGACCCGCAGCCGGCACCAGATGTACTGTCCGGACGCGCCTTCGCCCCGGCGCAGGCGCAGCTCGGCCTGGCCGTAGGGGAGGCGCCCTTCCTGTATGGCTCCCATCAGCTCGACGAAGGCCGGCACGTCGTCCGGATGCACATCCTTTTGGGCGAGCGCTTCCTCCACGAAATTGTGATAGACCGGCGGGCGGCCGAATTTGCGCTCCCAGTTGGCCGAATAGGTGACGCAGTCCTCCAGCAGGTGCCACTCAAAGATGATATCCTCGGTCTGGTCCAGGATGATCCGCAGCCTCTCCTCGTTGGCGCGCAGCTCCTCCTGCGCCTTCTTGGACCCGGTCACGTCCAGCAGCACGCAGTAGATGAGATCCTCCCCCTTTGAGCCGCGCACCCGGCGCCCCTTGTCATAGACCCAGATGACAGTCCCGTCCGGGCGCACCAGCCGGTATTCCAGCTCGGCCTCGTCCCCGGCCTCGAGCTGCTCGCGCAGCCGCCGCATGGTCTGCTCGCGGTCCTTTTCATAGATGGTATAGTAAAACTGGTTGTGAAAGACCCGTTCCAGCTGGCTTTGGGTGTAACCGATCAGCTTGAGATAGCCCTCGCTGACATAGTCGAAGGTGCCGTATTCGTCCGCAAGGCAGCGGTGCACCCCGCCCGGGATGTTGGCGGTGAGCGCCTCAAGGTCGCGGTTGCTCTCGGTCAGCTGCGCCTGCTTGGTCTGCACCGCATCCATCAGCTCGCCCAGGGCCGTGGAAATCTCCCCGAATTCGTTGGGCTTGTTGTAGACGTAGCGGTCGGAGTAATCCCCCTGGCGCATGCGGCGGATCGACTCACTGAGCCGGACAAGCGGATAGGAAAACTGCCGGCTGAGCACCAGGTACATCACCAGGAAGGCGAGCGCCAGCGCGCCCACCGCCCAGCCGGTGGAGATCAGGGCCTGGCGGACGGGCGCCTCAAGCTCCCACAGGTCCACCGCGCCGAGCACCGTCCACCCCGGGGCGGCGACGGTCGAGTAATACCCCAGCTTCTTTACCCCGCCGATGGAAAAGCGAAGGCTCCCCGACGGCGCAGCGGCGGGGTCGATCGCCTGCCACTGGATTCCGAGGTCATTTTCCACCCCGAGCTCGAAGACCGAGCCCTTGAGCTGGCTGTTGCCGCTGGCGGCCACCTGCCCCGAGGGATCCAGCACCGTCAGCGTGCCGGTCTCAAAGGAGAAATCCTGCCCGATCATCCGGCTGAAATAGCTGCAGTCCATCACCGTGATGGCCGCCCCCTCAAACGAGCCGTCGACCAGGATGGGATAGGCGATGAAAAAGTGGGGCAGGCCGTCCTGAAAGCGCGGGGTGGTGCGCAGATCGGAAATCACCACCTGGTCCTGGCTCAGGCGCACCCAGTCCTCCTGGGACAGGAGGGTGCGCTCGCCGATGAAGCCCTCGTCGCTCGAGGCGAGGGCGACTCCCTCGCTGTCGAGCAGGGACATGCGCAGCGCGAAGCTCTGGTCCCTTACCCGGGTGGTGAGGATGATATTGCTCTCCCGCAGCAGGTCCGGGTAATTCTCCCGGCGCTCCCCCTTTGCATGCTGCCCGAGCAGGTCGAGGGTGTCCGGCAATTTGGAGAAGATCCGCAGGTCCGCCGCGCGCTGTGCGAAAAAGTCCTCTAGGCTCTGGGCCTGAAGGGAGGTTACGGCGCGCACATTGTTCCCGGTGAGGGCGTCGGCGGTGCGGCAAAAGCGTACCGTACCCACGGCGCAGATCAATACGGCGGGCAGGATGATAAACAGGAGCAGCAGGAGCAGAATCAGGCGCTTGATCTTCATGGGTCCCTCCGCGGCGGTAGCACTACATACGAATACCTTCATTATACCGTCTGCCCCGGCTGAATTCAATGGAAAAACGCGGCGGAGCCGGGATCAAAAAAGGACCGGGGGCTTCCCCGGTCCTTTCGGCCGATATGCTCAGAGGGTCTTATCCAGCTCGAGCAGCGCGCAGATGTAGATTTTTACCGCCTTTAAGAGCCCGTCGATCGACTGGCACTCGTTGGGCTCGTGGCAGTTGCCCTGCCCGAGCGGCAGCTTCTCCTCGGGATCGTCCGGCCCGAAGGCGACCGCGTTGGGCAGGTGGCGGGCATAGGTTCCGCCGCCCATCACATAGGGGGGCAGCTCGGTGCCGGTGACCTCGGCGTAGACCTTGGTCAGCTGCACCACCGCCGGATGATCCTTGGGGATGTAGTTGGGCTTGGAGTCGGAGTCGAAAACGTACTCCACCCCATGCTCCTTCGCACAGCGCTGCAGCCCTTCGGTGATCAGCTCGCCGCGGTGGGTGACGCTGTAGCGGATGTTGATGTTGAGCTTGATCTTCCCGCCTTCGAGATCCACCATGCCGCCGATACAGGTCAGCTTGCCCGAGGGTTCATCCTCAAAAGCGACCCCGAAGTGCTCGCCGTAGTTGTCCGAGAGCATCTCGCTGATAAAGCGCACGGCTTCGAGGCTCTTGCCCGAGACAAGCCCGTTTGTGGCGATATAGTCCGCCAGCACCCGGATGGCGTTGACCGACTGCTCGGGCAGAGCCGCGTGCGCGGTGGTGCCCGAGGCTTTCACCAGCAGCCCGTCCTGGTGCGCGCTGAGTTGGATGTTTTTCGGCGCCTTCGCCTGCAGGGCGGCGAGGTCGAAGGACCCCTTGACGATGGCGTGCGCCTTGTCCGGCACCACGTTGGTGGCAAATCCGCCTTTGAATTCGATGAAATCCTCCCCGGCGTCCATCAAAAAGTCGCCGCCGTAGATGCCCTTCTCCCCGTGGCAGACCGGGAAGAGGGTGTCCGGGACCAGGCAGAAGTCGGGCGCCTTGTTGTGGGCGAGGAAGTAGGGGATGTCCTCCATGCTGGTCTCCTCGGCGCAGCCCATGATCAGGCGCAGGGAATGCTTTAAGGGAATCCCCAGGTCTTTGATGCATTTGATGGCGTACAGGCCGCTCACCATGCCGCTCTTGTTGTCCCGCACGCCCCGGCCGTAGGCGGTGCCGTTTTTGAGCACCGGCTCGAACGGCTCGGTGTCCCAGCCGTCGCGGTCCCCGGCGGGCACGATGTCCAGATGGGCCACGAAGCCGATCTCATGCTCGCTCTCGCCGTACTTGGCGCTGCCGCAGTAGTACTGGTCGTTCTTGGTCTTGAGCCCCTCCCGCTCGCACATGGCGATGGCGCAGTCGAGCACCCTCGCGCACTCCTCGCCGAAGGGCTTGCCGTCCAGCGCCCCGGCGCGCACGCTCGGGATGCGCGCCAGCGCGAAGAGGTCCTCCACCAGCGCGCCGCGGTTGGCCTCCAAAAATGTGTCGATCCGTTCCATCAGTTCCTGATCCATATTGTAAAACCTCCATTCATATGATCGTACTATACCAGCTCGAAGGGGGCGTAGAACACCTGCTCGTCGAGCTTTTTGACAATCCGGTAGCGCCCGGCCTGCAGCTGCCCGGCAAAGGGGGCCAGGTCGGTCACTAGGCTGGTCTCCTTGCCCGCCGGCAGAATCCCCGCCCAATCCTCGAAGGACAGCTCGGCCGGGACCTCCTGCCAGCTTTCGCCCTGCTGCTGCTCGAGCGAGTAGTAAGCGTCGTAGCCAAGCTCGGCGCTGCCCTTGTTGAGGATGAAGACCCGAACCGACTCGGTGCCGAGCGGGTACTGTCCCTGTTCGGTGTACATTTCGGCCGTCACCCCGTCCTGCGGCTGGGAAGCCTCTCCGTCCGCCTGTGACGGTCCGGACGGTTGCTCCGGCTCGGAAGGGGCCTCGTCAACAGAGGGCGCATTTGGGTCGGAGGCGTCCCCCTCCCCGTCGTGGGTCTTGCTCGGCGGCGCGCCGAAGGTCTCGCCCGCCTCCTGCGGCGCCTCGGGCCCTGCGGGCCGCTCGTTGCCGGAATCGCCGGGCTCGCCGGCGAGGTCGTCCTCAACCGTGCGGCTGGAGACCGGTTCGATCCTGGCCGCGCAGCCCGCCGCGAAGGCGAGCGATCCGATCAATGCCGCCGTCAGCAACAAGGAAAATACTCTCTTCACGAAAATGCATCCTTTCCAAAGAGGATAGTTCTATCATAATACATCCGCCCGTTTCCTGCAAGGGAAAGCTGGGAAAAGGCTACAGGGGAGGGGCGGCGCAAAATGTCTTATCATGAGACCCGCGCTTCCAAAACTTGACTTGTTATGACAAAAGGAATATAGTTGTATCGGTGTGTTTGTCTCGCTCTGCGCGAGGCGGGATAAGCGACAAAAAGAGAGGAAAAGAAAGGTCGTTTTTTATGAGCGGTGAAAAAGGGAAGGAAGGGTTCTTGTCGGTTTTAAACGATCAGAACTCGCTGCTGCACAAGGTCATGACCTATGGCGTGGCGGTCGTCATGCTGATCGTATGCTTCGTCATTGCCAGGACCTCGCAGGAAATCAGCGCTGCCATGGGTACAGTGCTGCTTTTGTTTTTACTCTATTATGCATTCTTATCCAGGCGCATCCTGGAGACGCTGATCTTCGGCGCCCTCATGGGAATTGTGCTGCTCTACGCCAACGAGAACCTCGTGGACGGCACCCAGGAAATGATCTATGCCTTTATGGAGAACGACGACTTCGTCTGGCTCATTTTAAACTGTGCGCTGCTCAACATCATGGTAAAGCTCCTGAGCGCGACCGGCGCCACCCGGGCCTTCGGCGACATCATCCGCAGGAAGGCCAAGGGTGCCAAGCACCTGAACCTCTGGACCTGGCTCATGCAGTTCCCGATGTTCTTCGACGATTACATGCACATCACGGTGCTGGGCGGCGTCATGACCCCCATCTACGACCGGGAGAAGGTGCCCCGCGAGGAGGGCGCTTTCATCATCCAGACCACGGGCGAGCCCATCCGCGCCCTGTTCCCCTTCACGGGCTGGACGGCCTTCATGGCGGGAATCTTCGTGGTGGACGGATTTGCGAGCTCCTACGGCGAGGGGCTGATGTCCTTCATCAAGACGGTGCCCTTCAGCTTTTACTGCTGGGTCGCCATCATCGGCTCGCTGCTGTTTGCTTTGGGGATCCTGCCGCGCATCGGCGGGATGAAGCATCCGGACCCCAGCGTCTATAGCGAGGTCGACGCCATCGAGGACGAGGAAGAGGAGGAGACCTCTCCGAAGAAGCGCAAGGGCAACCTGTTCGACTTCTTCGCCCCCATCGTGGCGCTGATCATCATCTCCTACCTCTATGACTGGGACCTGGTCCCCGCCATGCTGATCATCCTCCCGGTCCTCTGTGCGTACTATATGCTGCGGGGGATCATCCGCACCCAGGATATTGAGAACTGCATCGTGGAAGGGACGCAGGAGTTCGTCTATCTGGACATCCTGATCCTTTTCAGCTACATCCTGGGCGGCGTGCTGGAGGAGATCGGTTATACGGAATACCTGGTGAGCATCGCCGGCCAGTTCGCGAATCCCCATCTGCTGCCGTTCCTGCTGTTTGTCATCTTCTGCTGCAGCGAGGCGGCCATGAGCCTCAACTGGAACCTGCTGCTCATCGCCTTCCCGGTCATCCTGCCCCTGGCCGTTCAGATCGGGGCCAACCCCTATATGTGCGCGGCGGCGATGATCTCTGCCGGCGCCTTCGGCAACAACTTCTGCTACGTGTGCGACTTCACCTCCCTGACCGCCAGCTCCACAGGGCTCCCATCCGCCTATCACGCGAAAAACTGCCTGCCCTATTCCCTGATCTTCGCGGGCATCTCGGCGGTGTTGTACCTGGTCTGCGGATTCATTTTCTAAATAACTTTTAACGGAGGCAATACCATGCTGACACTCAAAAAGTTCGTTTACAGCTTTTCCAAGGACAATCCCCCCGAGGCCCATGCCTGCAGCGGGGACGTGGTCCAGTTCATCTCCCACGACTGCTTCGAGGGGCAGATCAAAAGTGAGGCGGACCATGAGGAGAACATCGACTTCACCCACACCAACCCCGCAACCGGGCCCCTGTTTATCGAAGGGGCCGAGCCGGGCGACGTGCTGGCGGTCGACGTGCTGGACGTCGACATCGCCGACCAGGGCGTGATCCTGACCATCGAGGGCTTCGGCGCCCTCTGGTCCACCTGCGAGCTGCGCACCAAGATGATCGACATCAAGGACGGCTACGCCCATTTCAACGATGTGAAGTGGCCCGTCGATCCCATGATCGGCGTCATTGGCACCGCGCCGGCCGGCGAGCCGGTCCCCTCCGGTTACTCCTTCCCCGGCGGCGGCAATATGGACAGCCGCCTCATCCGCGCCGGGGCGACGGTCTACTTCCCCGTGCAGGTGCCCGGCGCCCTGCTGGCCATGGGCGACGTCCACGCCACCATGGGGGACGGCGAGGTCTGCGAGACCGGAATCGAAATTCCTGCCAAGATTATCGTTAGGGTGCGTCTCATCAAGGGCTTCACGCTCAACTGGCCCGTCACCGAGACAAAGGATTTCTGGTTCGTGAACACCAACGGCCGGACCTGCGACGTGGCCATCCAGCGCGGCTATGAGGAGTTGCAGCGGCTGGTGATGAACGCCTATGGCTGGGACGCCACCGACACCACCATGTACCTCTCCGCCCAGGCCAGGCTGGAGGCCAACCAGGCCGTCCTGGACGAAAACGAGACCGACGAGGAGGGCGACACCTTCCGGGTGGGCGTCCCCAAGCTGGCCTCCAAGCCGCGGCTCATCGGATAATGAAGCATCTGCCAACACTTAAACTTTAAAAGATTCCTCTCTTTTTAAAAGGGCCCGCCCCGCGCAATGCCGACAGCTTGCGCGGGGCGGGCCCTTTTCAGGGAGGCCACCGGCCTTCCAAAGAATCATCAATAAAACGGGAAGGGGTAGGGATAATCGTCGCCATAGCCGCCGTACCCGCCGTAGTCGCCGTAGTCGCCGTAGCCGTACTGCGGGTCGCTCTGGCTGGAGGAGCTCTCCTCGCCGAAGCTTTCCTCCCCGGTGTCCTCGTCGAGGGTCACGGTGATGGTGAAGGTCTTGCCCTTGCCTCCGCGGGAGGTGGCCGGGCGGTAGACCTCGAACTCCACCTTGTCGCCGGGCTTGTATTCAAACAGCCGGTTCTTCAGGTCGTTCATCGACTCGATCGGCTCGCCGGCCATGCTGATCAGCACATCGCCGGGCACCACGCCCTGCTTGGCGATGTCGCAGGCCGTGTCGACCGAGACCACCTGCACGCCGGTGATGTTCCCCGGCAGCCCCATGAACTGGGCGATCACGCTGGTGATGTCCCCGCCCTTGATCCCCAGGCGGGGCCGGCCGGTGACCCGGCCGTTCTTGAGCAGATCGTCCACGATCGGCTTGGCCGAATTGATCGGGATGGCGAAGCCCAGGCCCTCATACCCCTCCTTGATGAACTTGGCGGAGTTGATCCCGACCACCTGGCCATACTTGTTGACCAGCGCCCCGCCCGAGTTGCCGGGGTTGATGGCCGCGTCGGTCTGGATGACCCGCAGGCGGGTGGTGCTGGTGTCGATCTGGCGGTTGAGCGCCGAGACGATCCCGCTGGTGACCGAGCCGGAAAACTCGGAGCCGCCCGCGTTGCCGATGGCGATCACCCGCTCGCCCACCGCCAGCTTGTCGCTGTCGCCGAACTCGGCCACGGTCAGCTCGGGCATGGGATCGGCCTCGATCTTGATCACCGCGAGGTCGGTCGCGGTGTCGGTGCCGATGGCCACGGCGTTATAGGATTCGTCGTTGGGCAGGGTGACCTGCAGCCCGGTGTAGTCCTCGACCACGTGGGCGTTGGTCACGATGTAGCCGTCCTTATCCATGATGATCCCCGACCCTTCGCCAACCACGCCGAGCTGGCTCTGCCAGTTGGTGATACGCACCACCGAGGGGGAGACCGACGCGGCGATCGCCTCGTTGGTGAGCCCCCCGTCCAGGGCGCTCTCGCCGCCCAGCTCCGGCGAGGAGGCGATGCTCAGCTGGGGCGCGTTTGGATTCTTGGGCTCGGCCGCCGAGGAGGAGCTGACGTCCTCCCCGCCGATGATCCCGACCTCGCCGCCCATCATGGCATAGACGCCGTATCCGGCGAAGACCACCAGCGAAACGGCGACCACCACCCCGACGATCGAGAAGAAGACCGCCAGCCCGCGCTTGCCCGGGCGCTTGGGTTTCTTGTCCGGGTTCTTATCCTGGCTGTCGTAGTCGCTGAAGTCGTATTTATAGGGCTCCTGCGGCTCCTTGGGGGGACTGCTCTGGTAGTCATTTCCGTAGTGGTTGCCGCCCCCCTGATAGGAGCCGGGCCCCTGCGACGGGTAGTAACCGGCCTTGTAGTCGTTGTTCGGGGGAGAGTTGGGCGTCTGCCAGTTGGGGCGGTAGGGATTGTTCCCCTCCCCGTTGCCTGTGTTTTGGTTGTTATAGTCGTTCATGTCTTTCCCTCCAGCTTACCGCTTAGATTGTGGTATTGCCAAGTGATAGGATTTCCGGTATCAATCCTTGAGAGGCGGCTTGTTCTTCTCGATCTTGCGGAACAGGCTCTGCGTGCTTTTCTGCGCCGCGGGCAAGGAGAAGCGGAATTCGCAGAATTCGCCCTGCACGCTTTTTACTATTATCTCTCCGCCGTGCAGATTTATGATGGAGCGCACGATGTGCAGCCCCAGCCCGACGCCGTTTTTATCCAGGCTGCGGGAGCGGTCGGTCTTGTAGAAGCGGTCGAACACCTTGGGCATCTCCTCCTTGGAGAGTCCTTCGCCCGAATTGCGGATCCCGACGAAGACCCGGCCGTCCTCCTGCGTGTAGTTGGCCTCGATGTAGCCGCCCTCGTCGGCGAACTTGACCGCGTTCTCCACCAGGTTATAGACCACCTGGTGGACCAGGTCCACGTCGGCGTTGACCATGAACTTGCCCGCGTCCAGCCCGCGCACCTCGAGGCGCTTTTGCTCGATCTGCTGCTCAAAGGTGAAAACCGTCTGGCAGACGATGTCATTGATGTCAAAGTCGGTGCGCACCAGCTTCATCTCGCCCGCCTCGATCCGCGCGATGCCCAGCATCGAGCGCACCAGCCGCGAGAGGCGCTTGACCTCCTGCGAGACGATCCCGAGGTATTTGTCCCGCTTCTCGGGCGGGATGGTCCCGTCGAGTATGCCGTCGATGAAGCCGGCAATGGTGGTCATCGGTGTTTTGAGCTCATGCGAGACGTTGGCCACGAAGGAACGGCGCATGGTCTCCTGGGAGGCGAGGTTGGTGGCCATGTTGTTGAAGGCCATCGCCAGCTTGCCGATCTCGTCGTACCGCTCGACCGGCACGCGCACCGAGAAGTCGCCCTTGGCAAAGCTCTGGGTGGCGTCGAGCATCTCGCGCAGCGGACGCACCAGGCGCTTGGTGACAAAGTAGATGATGACCGAGGTGATCAGCATGACGACGACGGCGCTGAGGATGAACATGCGGAAGGTCTGGGCCAGCAGCGCGCTGAAGGCGGTCGCCGGGGTGGAGGCAAAGACGATCCCATACACCTTGTCGCCCGAGGTCATCGGCACGCCGACGGTATAATAGTTTTCGGTATAGATCCCGCCGAGCTTTCCCAGCTCCTCATAGGTGCCGCCCGCCGCCGTGTCGACGATGCTTTCCGGCACCAGATAGGCCGTGTGGTTGCAGGGCGAACGGTGGGTGCAAAGCAGGGTCTTGCCGCTCATGTCGACGAGGAAGATTTCCGAATTGATCGACTTGGAAAGCAGGGAGAAGTAGTCGGTCACCGTCGATTTGTCGATCCCCTCGAAGTTGTGCGACTGGTAGTCCACCAAAGCCAGGGCCGCGGCGTGCCGGGCGTTGTTCTCCAGCAGGTCCATTTTATCCTGCTTAAAGTACTGCGCCGTCAGCACCATCAGCACCAGCCCGAAGGCGGCCGACACCAACAGGATGATGGTGGCGCAGACCGCGAAATATTTTGTGAACAGGCTTTTTTGCATGGTTATTCCTTTACTTCAAACTTGTAGCCGACGCCCCACACCGTCTTGAGCGCCCACTGGTCCGAGACCCCCTCGAGCTTTTCGCGCAGGCGCTTGACGTGCACGTCCACCGTGCGGGAATCGCCGTAGTATTCAAACCCCCACACCTCGTCGAGCAGCTGGTCGCGGGTGTAGACCCGGTTGGGGTTGCTCGCCAGGTGGTAGAGCAGCTCGAGCTCCTTGGGCGGGGTATCGACCACCTTGCCGTCCACCTTGAGCTCGTATTTGGTCATGTTGACCACCAGCTTGTCATAGGAGACCTCCTTGACGTCCGGCGCGTCGGTGCTCTTTCCGGTGCGGCGCATGACCGCCTTGATCCGCGCCACGATCTCCTTGGCGTCAAAGGGCTTGACCACGTAGTCGTCCGCCCCGAGCTCGAGGCCGAGCACCTTATCGAAGGTCTCGCCCTTGGCGGTGATCATGATGATCGGGCAGTTGCTCTTTTTGCGGATTTCCCGGCAGACCTGCCAGCCGTCGAGCTTGGGCATCATGATGTCCAGCAGGACGATGTCCGGGTTCTCCTCCGAAAACTTTTCCAGCGCCCGCTCGCCGTCGCTGGCGATGGCCACGGTGTACCCTTCCTTTTCCAGATAGAGGCGAAGCAGCTCCGCGATGTTGCTGTCGTCGTCCGCGACCAGAATCTTACCCATTGACATATTCCTCTACACTCCTTTACTTTTTACATGAAACCCCGTTCCCGCCTGCCGTTTCGCGGGAGGGGATGCCGCTCGGTCGTTGTCGTTGCACAAATCTGAATGGCCGCCTGCGTGAATGGCCCATTAGGCCGTTTACAGGCATGGTATAATGATATTATACCTTAAATTGTCAGCCAGTGGTGAAAATTCTTTTAACGCTTTTCGTTTATTCGGTAAACGCCGCCCCGCTCAGTCTATGCTGATCAGCCGTCCGTTCCGGCAGGTGATCCGGCAGGTCTCCCCCTTCTGTACCGAATCGTAGAGCCAGACGCTGACCGTAAATTTTTTGATTTTACCCTCGAGATCGAAGACGAGCACATACTGTGCGCTCATATGTCCTCCCGTGCGGCCCACCGATTGATAGTGGGTTTCGTATTTGTCGAGCAAGGTGGCGCGGCAGGAGACGGTCTTTCCCCAGAAGTACCGGTAGACCGCCACGCAAATCCCGATTGCGCTCAGCGCGCAGAGGGCGAGAAACACATACGTCCCAATTTGGTTGTCAAGATACACGCGACCACCCCCACACCATTTTACACCGCCGGCGAAAAACCGTCCATAGGCTGCTGCCAAAAGTATTTATAGGGGATATGCAACCGGCGGTTGACAAATTGTTTGCGGCGGTTGGTGGTGTTCGGGAGAAAAATTTAGTATCTTTAAAAGGACACAGCAGGACTCTCTGAAACAAAGGGGACAGGCCCCGGGAAAGGAATGGTCATCAACATGGAACTTGGGAATACGCTATCCCGGCTGCGCCGGGCGCAGGGCCTCTCGCAAGAGCAGGTGGCGGACCGGATCGGGGTCTCCCGGCAGGCGGTATCGAAGTGGGAGGCGGACCGCTCGCGCCCCGAGCTCGACAAGCTCGCCGCGCTGGCTTCCCTCTACGGCGTCACCCTCGACGAGCTGGCCGGGCGGGAACCATCATCCGGCATGGAGCAGGGGAGTGCGGCGCAGAGCCCGCCGTCCGCCTGCTTGGGATATGGATGTGGCCGGTACGAATATAAGAGCCGGCGCCGCCTTTTCGGGTTGCCGCTGGTGCACATCAACCTCGGGCGCGGGCTGCATGTCGCCAAGGGGATCGTGGCGATCGGCAACGTCGCCTGCGGGGGGATTGCCCTCGGGGGGCTCGGTATCGGAATAATCAGCATTGGCGGCTGCGCGCTGGGGTTGCTTGCCTTCGGCGGCCTCGCGCTCGGGGGCTTGGCACTGGGTGGGCTCGCCGTTGGGGCGGTCGCCCTTGGGGGCTGCGCCGTCGGGCTTCTTGCCATGGGCGGCCTGGCGGTGGGGCAGGTGGCGGTCGGCGGGCGGGCCGTCGCCTCCCACCTTGCGGTCGGCGGCTATGCCAGCGCCCCCGTCGCCGTCGGCGAGGTCGCGCGCGGCGCGTATACCGCCCAGCCCGGCGAGCTTTCCTATGCCGAGGCGCTCAGACTCTTCACCGAGGCCGCGCCCCGGCACCTCGGCTTCGCGGCCAAGGCGCTGGCCGGCCTGATCGCCAAATAAAAGGCATACGGATCAAGACAGCTTGCGGACAGCAGATTCCATCTGCTGCCCGCAAACTTTTTATTGCTTCGCTTACGCTTTGCGATTTTTTACTTCTTTAAGACCTTCTCGATCTGTCCGACGTACATCCGGTGGTAGTCGCCGTTATAGTTCTTCTCGATGGTGGGATCGAGGAAGCACTTGGGGTCGATGTCCTGCTTGTAGATCTTTTTGCAGACGATTACCAGCTCGGCCTGCTCGAAATAGGGCACATCGCCCTCGTGGGCGAGCGTGAAGCCGCACTGCGCGGCCTTGTCGATCTCCCGCCCCGACTTGGAGCCGCACAGCGCCAGGTGGCTGTGCTCACTCTCGGGAAAGAAAGCGAGTGAAAAGCCGTCGTATTTCTCAATGAACTGATAGGTGTACCGCTGCGGGCGCACAAAGACGAAGCAGACCTCGCGGTTCCACAGCTCGCCCACGCCGCCCCAGCTGACCGTCATGGTGTTATACTCCTGCCGGTCCCCTGCGGTGAGCAGCGCCCAACGGTCGTCCAGCAGATGGATGAGGTTCTCCCCGATCTCCTTGGGAGAAATCGCCTGAAATGCCATAAAAAAGCTCCTTTCCGATTGCGCCTTAGTCCCACCTATGTATATTCGCACGCCCCGCTTATGATTACACGTTGAAGCGGAAGAGCACGATGTCCCCGTCCTGCATGACGTAGTCCTTGCCCTCCAGGCGAAGCAGCCCCTTCTCCTTGGCGGCGGCCATGGTGCCGCAGGCCATCAGATCGTCGAAGGAGATCACCTCGGCGCGGATAAAGCCCTTTTCAAAGTCGGAATGGATCTTCCCCGCCGCCTGGGGCGCCTTGGTCCCCTTTTTGATGGTCCAGGCGCGCACCTCCGGCTTGCCCGCGGTGAGGTAGGAGATCAGCCCGAGCAGGCTGTAGCTGGCCCGGATCAGCCGGTCCAGGCTCGACTCCTGGAGCCCGAGCTCCTGCAAAAAGAGCATCTTGTCCTCGGGCGACATGTCCACCAGCTCCTCCTCGAGCTTGGCGCAGATCGGCATGACCTGGGCGCCCTCGTCCTGTGCGAGCGCACAGACCTCCTGATAAAAGAGATTCCCGTCGAGCCCACCGCCAAAATCCTGTTCGCTGAGGTTGGCCGCGTAGATCACCGGCTTTGCCGAAAGCAGCGGGAGGCCTGCGAGGATCGCGCGCTCCTCGTCGCTCTCGCAGACGAAGCCCCGCGCGCTGTTGCCCTCCTCGAGGAAGGTTTTGAGCCTTCCCAGCAGCTCGACCTCCTGCAGGAATTTCTTGTCCCCCTTGGCGGCCTTTGCGCTCCTGTCGATCCGCCGCTCGAGGATGTCGATGTCCGAGAAAATCAGCTCGAGGTTGATCGTCTCGATGTCCCGCTTCGGGCCGATCGAGCCGTCCACATGCACGATCTCGCCATCCTCGAAGCAGCGCACCACATGGATGATCGCGTCCACCTCGCGGATGTTCGATAAAAACTTGTTGCCCAGGCCCTCGCCCTTCGAGGCGCCCTTGACCAGTCCCGCGATGTCCACCAGCTCGATGGTCGCGGGGGTAAATTTTTCCGGCTCGTACATCTCGGCGAGCTTATCCAGCCGCTTGTCCGGTACGCTGACCATCCCGACGTTCGGCTCGATGGTGCAGAACGGGTAATTGGCGCTCCCCGCGCCGGCGTTGGTGATGGCGTTAAATAAGGTGGACTTGCCGACGTTCGGCAGCCCGACGATACCCAGCTTCATATGAAACGTCCTTTCCGCGCCTCCCCAAACACGGGAGGTCCTGCTTTAAAGATATATTTTCCCCTCGGGGATGACTTCCTTGCGGTTCTTGCTCGGGCGCAGGGCAAGGGACAGCACAAAGGTGACAGGCCCCACCCGGCCGATGAACATCGTGAGGCTCAGAGCGATCTTGGAGGGGATGCTCGCGATCCCCGTCACCCCCGCCGAAAGCCCCACCGTGGCGAAGGCCGACACCGACTCGAAGAGCGCGTCTATACTGCTCACCCCGGTGCCGCGCAGGTGGGAGGTGAAGAGGATGACCGCGAAGGCGACCACCACCGCCATAAAGCTCAGCGCCATCACGGCGATCGCCTTGAAGACCACCGTTTTGGATACCCGGCGGTGCAGGACCATCGGGTCGTCCTTGTCCCGGATGACCGCGATCACCGTCATGATGATCACCGCCAGGGTGGTCACCTTGATGCCGCCCGCCGTCGAGCCCGGCGCCGCGCCGATAAACATCAAAAGGCAGGCGCCCAGCTTGGTGATGTCCTCCATCCCCGCGATGTCGATCGAGTTGAAGCCCGCCGTACGGGTGGTGACCGACTGGAAGAGGGCGGCCGAGAGCCGGTTGCCGAACTCCATGTCCCCCAGCGTGCGCGGGTTGTTCCACTCCAAAAGCAGGAAGAGGAAAAAACCGGCAATGATCAGCCCGGCGGTCATGCCGAGCACCACCTTGGTGTGCAGCTTGAGATGCCGGGTGCGCCGGTACTCCAGCAGGTCGCGCCAGACCACGAAGCCGAGGCCTCCGATCACGATCAGCGCCATGATGGTGAACATCACGGTGAAGTTGCCGTTGTAGTGGCTAAGCGAAGCGAAGGTCCCCTCCCGCCCCAGGATGTCGAACCCGGCGTTGCAGAAGGCCGAAACCGCGAGGAAGACCGAGATCCAGACCCCCTCCCGCCCATAGCGCGGGATGAAGGTGGCACAGAGCATCAGCGCGCCGATCGCCTCGACGATCAGCGCGACGGCGACCACCGTCTGGATGAGCTTTTGCAGCCCCTCGAAGGTGTCGGCGTTGATGGCGTCGCTCGCCACCTGCATGCCGCGCAGCCCCAGCTTCTTGCCTACCAGGATGTTGAAAAAGGTGGTGAAGGTCAGCAGCCCGAGCCCCCCGATCTGGATCAGGCAGAGGATGATTCCCTGCCCGATGGGGGAAAAATATTGATAGGTGTCGTAGACCACCAGCCCGGTCACACAGGTGGCGCTGGTGGCGGTGAAGAGGGCATCCCAAAAGGGGGTATAGGCTCCGGTCCTGCTGGAAAAGGGCAGGATGAGCAGCAGGGTGCCCGCGAGGATGATCCCCGAAAAGCTGAATATGATGACCCGCGGCGAAAGGGCCATAATGCTCTTGCGCCGCTGCGCCTTGTCCTTCATGTTGTTTCCTTACCCTCTTTTATTCTGGGCTTTGCCCAAAAAGGAGCTCACCTTGCGGATGAGCATCTTGTCGTTGTTGAAGGTGACCTCCCGCTGCGCGCGCTCGAGGTCCAGCCAGCACACCTCGCTGACCTCGCTCTCCTGCCGCTGCAGGGTTCCGCCGCACTGGGTGGCGAGAAAATAGACCACCTGCTTTTTTACGTCGGGCGAGGGGCAGTACTCCACGCTCTCCCGAAAGCCGTCCACCAGCTGGATGTCCAGCCCGGTCTCTTCCTTGACCTCCCGCAGGGCGGTCTCGTTTTCGTGCTCCCCCGGCTCGACGTGGCCCTTCGGGAAGGACCAGTGCCCGGAGAAGCGGTGCTTTATCAGCAGGAGCTGGGTAGCGCCCTGCAAGTTGCGGTACACGATGGCGCCGCATGATTTTTCCTGTTTCATCTTCGCTTGCCCCTTTTAGCAGCCTTCATTCGTTTTCGGTCCGCCCCTTGGCGCACGGACCGCCATAATATAGAATCATACCATGTTTTGGATAAGATTAAAAGAGCTTTTTACGCTTTGTCTATTAGGATACCCGCTTTTATGCGGCACTTTCCGGGCGCGGCGGGGCAACATGCTTTATTCATAGACTGCATATGAAATATTTACAAGTTATCCGGTTGTAATTTCCCGGGGATCGTATTATAATGAGGAATATGGAAAAGCTACTGGTGTGTGCGCGGGCCTTCTGTCCGCGCGGCCTGTAACGATGTGGAGGTGTATGGACCCATGAAAAAGAGCACATTTATCTCGATCCTGGCGCTGCTGATCGCTGCTGTCGGCGCGGTCGTTGCGTTCCTGGCTTATTTTGGCAAGAAGAAATGCGTCCTGTGCGACGATTTTGATGATTTTGAAGACGACCTGATGGCGGAGGAGCCCAACGACGTGGACTACTATGCCGCCGAGATGGAGTCGGTCGACCCGGACGAGGCGGGCGCGGCCGGGGAACCCGAGGAGCCCGGTGAGGCGCAGGAGCCCCAGCCGGACGACGAGGAAGAGGAATAACGGATAAAAGAACCCCCGGCGCTTTGGGGCGCCGGGGGTTTATTTTGTCTAATGCAGGGTTTCGACGCGGTTGATGACATAATTGCGCGGGGCGAGGGCCGGCCCCGCCCTGAGGGCGGCGTAGTTGGCCGGGGACATCGGCGTCCCCGTCACCGCCTCGCAGGTGTCGAAGGTCTGCCCGATGACGTTGATGCCGGGATCGAGCAGCAGGGTGTAGTCCCGCCCGGTGTTCTGCTGGTCGATTGCATGGATCAGGACCTGCTGGTTTGGCGCGGCGCCGATCTGCCAGGCATTGTCCAGGAAGATCCAGTGGCGGTCGGCGCCGAAGGAAACCCCGAACACCATTGCGCGGGCGCGCCGGTTAAAGACCTGCTGGGCGCTGAGGGTGCTTTGCCAGGAGGCGAGCTGCAGCCCTGCGCCGATGCCCTGCGCCTGGAGCGCGTTCAACACGGTCGCCATGTTGCCGCCCATGCGGGCGTTGCGCCCGGCGCAAAAGTTCTGCCTGATGAAGGCGTCGATCGCGGCGGTATTCGGAAAGGCGGCGGCAAAACCCACCGGGGGAGGCACCAACCGGTGGAGCGCGTTAAAGGTGGCGTAGGCGTAGCAGCAGATGCTGATTCCGGGATTGGCCCGCTCGCGGGCCCGCCGTGCAGGCGGTCCGGCGTCGCGGCCGTTGGGTTGGGTAACGAACAGTGGCCGGGGCATCCCGCTTCCCCCTTTCAGGAGTATTTATTCGGCGGATTCGGGCGGGCCCGCATACAGCTTGATCCCGTTGCAGAGCTGCTCGGCCAGGCGCGCCACCGCCTCGGGCTGCTCTCCCGCCTTGAAGGTCATTTCCAGGCGCACCCCCTGTCCGCCGTTCTTCTTTGCGGGCGCGCCCATGCGCACCTGGAAGGAGGCGCGCTCCAGCTTGAAATTTTCGTTGTTCGCGATCGGAACGTCTGTGGATTTGGTGTTCACCTCGTCGACCCCCACCGTCATGGAAACCTTCATTTTGTCCAGCGCCAGGGCGGAGTGGTTCATCAGCGTGAAGAGCGGAAGTTCCATCCTGGAGCCGTCGGGGAGCTCCACCGGATAGACCAGCGGCCTCCCATTCTCGAAATACTGGTCCAGCTGGGCGACGTATTGCCGGTCCACGATCTCGGAGGCCGAGTTGACGCAGTACTGGATCCCCCTCACAATGTCCGCCAGGGTGGTTTCGAGCGTCCCGCCCTTCCCTTTGAGGGGCGATTTTTTCCATTTTTCAAACATCTTGTCTGCACGTTCCTTTCCTGTATGCCGGTTTGATCATCTTGTTCTGCCCGGTCGGCGATCAGCTCTGGCCGCCGCCACCGCCGCCTGAGGACGGATCCTGGAGCAGGTTGTCGGAGAGGGCGGGCTTGGTCTGGCTGGGGTTGGCGACCGTGGCGGTGACCGCGTCGATCAGGCGCATAAAGGATTCGGGCGGGCCCTGCCTGCGGGCGCAGACATTGAAGGAGTATTTCGCGCGGGTGTCGGTGGTGCGGGTCTGCTCCGACTTGTGGCTGACGCTGGCGCTGAAGTTCACCTTGGGGCCGAAGAAGAAGCCGATCTTACCGTCGGAGCTCGAGCCGGCCGTGGTTTCGCTCTTCTCGGCCTCGGCGGTGTTCACCTCGAGATCGAAGCTGACGTTGACCTCCTCCATGGCGAAGTTGGGCAGCCCGGTCAAGGCGAGGAAGGGCGCCTGGATGTAACGGTCCGCATCGCTGACCTGCCCCTGGTTGTCCTTGACCTGCTCTTTATACTGGAAGGTGACCATCCGCACATTGCCGTTGGAATCCAGGCCGACCTCGTTGACGTATTCGGCCAGGCCCTTGGAGATGCTCTTTTGCGCTTCAACGGCGGCAAGGACAGGCGCTGCGACCATCGTCCCGATCGGAAGGCTGTTGATGATGGACCCGATTGCTTCATGTCCCATACTCTCTCGCTCCTTTTTGATGGATTTGTTCCATGTATATGCGACTTGTCCTTTTTAAATGACGGAGAATACGACATTAGAATGCAAATAGAAAAGCTGCGGGCCGCCGGTAAAACCGGCGGCCCGCAGGCGATATTTCGGATCAGACCCTGTGGATCAGGTCGATGTAGTCGGGGATGGGATAGGACTCCTTGTCCGAGATGGATTCGAACCGGTCGCAGTGGCGGCGCAGCTCCTCCATCGCCGGGATCAGCTCTTGGCGGATGAAGGCTCCCTCCTCCATCGGGTCGCCGATGGAGGAGAGCTTCCGGTAGCGCTCCTCCACCGCATGAAGCGCGGCGGCGATCTGGTCGGCTTCCCCCGCGGCGTCCTCCAGGTGGGCCCTGGCGCTGGGCAGGGGAACCCCCGCCTCCTGGACGCTCCGATAGGCCGAGGCGACCGCGCCCACGTACCGCACGGCGGCGGGATAGAGCTGGCGGGAGACCATGGTGATCATGGTGGCCGCCTCGATCGAGAGGACCTTGTTGTAATTTTCCAACATGATCTCCTGCCGCGCGCGGCACTCGGCCTCGCAGAAGACGTGGAAGCGCTCGAACAGCTCCACGTTCTTTTTGCGGGTGAAGGCGGGGAAGGCGGCCTGCGAGCTGCTCATGTTTTCCAGTCCCCGCCGCTCGGCCTCGACGATCCACTCGGGGGAGTAGTTGTTGCCGTTAAAGATGATCCGCCCGTGGTCGTGCATGGTGTCCCGCACGATGGCGGCGATTTCCAGCTCGACGTCGTCGGCCATCGACAGCCGGGTGTTGAAGCAGTGGAGCGAATCGGCCAGGATGGTGTTGAGCACCGTGTTGGCCATGGCGATCGACTGGGAGGAGCCGACCATCCGGAACTCGAACTTGTTGCCGGTGAAGGCGAAGGGGGAGGTGCGGTTGCGGTCGCTGTCATCTTTTTCAAAGGTGGGCAGCGCCGAGACCCCGGTGCTCATCGAGCCGAGGCGGTAGCCGTTGCCGGCCGTTTCGGCGGCGATGTTCTCCAATATCTCGGTCAGCGCCGAGCCTAAAAACATCGAGATGATGGCCGGCGGCGCCTCGCAGGCGCCCAGGCGGTGGTCGTTCCCCGCGCAGGCGGCCGACAGGCGCAGCAGGTCGGCGTATTTATCCACCGCCCGGATGAAGGCGGCCAGAAACAGCAGGAAGGTCAGGTTGTGCTGCGGGTCCTTCCCCGGCGAAAGGAGGTTCCTGCCGTCGTCGGTCGAGAGGGAATAGTTGTCGTGCTTTCCCGAGCCGTTGACCCCGGCGAAGGGCTTTTCATGCAGCAGGCAGGCGAGGCCGTGCTTCTTGGCGACGATGCGCGTCAGCTCCATCGCCAGCTGGTTGTGGTCACAGGTGATGTTCGCCGTGTCGTAGACGCAGGCGAACTCGTGCTGGGCGGGCGCGGCCTCGTTGTGGCGGGTCTTGCTCACGATCCCGTAGCTCCACAGCTCCCGGTCCAGCTCCCGCATGAAGGCCGCCACCCGCAGGCGGATCCGCCCGCAGTAGTGGTCGTCGAGCTCCTGGCCCTTGGGGGCCCTGGCCCCCAGCAGGGTGCGCCCGCAGAGCTTTAAGTCGAGGCGGCGCTCATACTTCTCGCGGTCGATGAGGAAGTATTCCTGCTCGCACCCGACGGTGGGGATAACCGCGTTTGAGGTCGTGTTTCCCAGCAGGCGCAGGGTGCGCAGGGCGGTGGCGGAGAGCGCCTCCATCGAGCGCAGCAGGGGGGTCTTTTGATCCAGCGCCTCGCCGGTATAGGAGCAGAAGGCGGTCGGGATATAGAGCGTCCCGTCCTTGACGAAGGCGGGCGAGGTCGGGTCCCAGGTGGTGTAGCCCCGCGCCTCGAAGGTGGCGCGCAGCCCGCCCGAGGGGAAGGAGGAGGCGTCCGGCTCGCCCTTGATCAGCGCGGTGGCCGAAAACTCCTCGATGACCTCCATGTCCCCGCTCGGCGAGAGGAAGGCGTCCTGCTTGCCCGCAGTGATCCCGGTCATCGGCTGGAACCAGTGGGTATAGTGGGTGGCGCCCTGCTCGATCGCCCATTCCATCATGGCCCGGGCGACCTCCTTGGCCACATGGGGGTCGAGCTCCAGCCCCTGCTGGCGGGTCTTTTTGAGGCTTTCGTAGATGTCCGCCGGCAGCCGCTGGCGCTGTACCTTGTCGCTGAAAACCCTGCGTCCGAAAATCTTTTTACTCTCCAATCGGGGCTCCCCTTTCCAGTTGTGAGTCGTTTCTTACAGCAGATGAATCCCTCTCGCCTCGCACGCCTCGATCATCCCGTCCGGCCAGACCGAGGCCTGCACCTCGCCGATGTGTGCCTTGTACAGCAGCAGCATACAGATGCGCGACTGGCCGATCCCGCCGCCCATGGTCAGCGGCAGCCTGTCCTGCAGCAGCATGCGGTGGAAGGGCAGGCTGCGCCGCTCGTCGCACCCGGCGGCGGTCAGCTGCCGGCTCAGCGCCGCGGCGTCCACCCGGATCCCCATCGAGGAGAGCTCGAGGGCGTGCCCGAGCAGGGGATACCACACCAGGATGTCGCCGTTTAGAAGCCAGTCGTCGTAGTCGGGCGCTCGCCCGTCGTGCGCAAGCCCGGAGCGCAGCGGCCCGCCGATCTGGGAGATGAACACCGCGCCGAACTCCTTGGCGGCGGCGTCCTCCCGCTCCTTCGGCGTGAGGGCGGGATAGCGGTCCTCAAGTTCCTGCGAGGTGAGGAAGGTGATCTCCTCGGGCAGGAAGGGGGTCAGGGGTGAAAAGCGGGAGACGAGCAGCCGCTCGGTGGTGCGCAGCGCGATCATGACCGATTTTGCCGCCGAATAGAGGGTGGCAAGGGTGCGGTCGGCGGCGGTGATGACCTTCTCCCAGTCCCACTGGTCGACGTAGACCGAGTGGATGTTGTCCAGCTCCTCGTCCCGCCGGATCGCGTTCATGTCGGTGTACAGCCCGGTCCCGGGCTTGAAGCCGTAGCGCTTTAGAGCCAGGCGCTTCCACTTGGCCAGGGAATGCACGATCTGCACGTCCGAATGGATGTCCAGCACGTCGAACTGCACCGGGCGTTCGACCCCGTTGAGGTCGTCGTTGAGCCCGGTCTCGGGCCGCACGAAGAGCGGGGCCGAAACCCGCATGAGCCCGAGCTCGCGCGCGAGCTCCCGCTCGAAGGTGTCCTTGGCGAGCTTGATGGCGATCTCGGTCTCCAGCACGTCCAGGCGCGGAATGTATTGCTCAGGGAATTCTAAGGACATAATGGTTCCTCCCGTCGTTTGGGATAAGATTCGATAAAGATCATTTTAACACATTTTCATTCCCAGTGAAACCCGTGGCCGGCTATTTTCTTCCCCAGGGGCAGACGGCGAGGCACCGCGCGCAGGTGTGCCGCCCGAAAACCGAAGCCACACGGTCGAGATAGGCGTTGCACCTCTCCCGGTCCAGCCGCACGTCCACCGGGTCCTCCTCCCGGAAGGCCACGCCCTTGAGCGCCCGGGGCGGGCAGATATCCCGGCAGCGGGTACAGCTGCCGCAGCGGTTTTCAATGGGCTTCCCGGGCGGGAGGGGCGCGTCGGTGAGCACGGTGGTCAGGCGCAGCCGCGGCCCCGCCTGCGGAGTGATCAGCGAGCAGTTCTTGCCCACCCATCCCAGCCCCGCCAAGACGGCGGCCAGCCGGTGGCTGAACATCCCGACGCGCTCGGTGTGAAAGGGTTCGGGGCTTTCCCCGGCGGCTAGGCGCTCGTGCAGCCCCTTCGCCTCCCCGGCCAGCCGGTAGTCCGAGGTCGGCACCGGATAGGCCCGGCAGCCCTTTGTTTGCAGCAGGTTGGACACCGCCAGCCCGATGGTATCCAGCTGCCGGTTGATCGCCGCATAGAAATAGCTGTAGCTGCGCGTCGGGCCGTCAAGCTGCTCGAGCACCACCTCGCGGGGGAAGAACACCGCCAGCGACACGGCCCGGGGATACGCCGCCCACTTTTCGCCGTAGGTTTCGGCGATGAAGTCTTTTCGCGCGCCCAGGTCGGCCACCCCGCAGAGGTTGGCCCCAAGGCTTTGGGCCAGGGCGGACACCTCGTCTTTTAGCTCTGTTTTTGACACGGGGACCCCTTCTTTCGATCGGATGGTTTTAACATAGTACCATGGCAGAGAAATGTCAAGATAAGAAACGGGTATTTCCCGCCGGGGCGGAAAATACCCGTTGTATGTTTTGCTTATACCTCGGCCGGGAAGAGCTGGTTGGCGACGGCGCCGAGCACGACCGCCAGGAAGAGGCCGGAAATCTGGAAGCCGCCGATCGAAACCCCGGCGGAGAGGCCGAGCCCGACGACCAGGATGAGCGCCACGATGATCAGGTTGCGCGAGTGGCTGAAATCGAGATTGGACTCCGCCAGGGTGCGGATTCCGATCGAGGCGATCATCCCGAACAGGAGGATGGACACACCGCCCATCACCGGCACCGGGATGGTCTGCAGCGTGGCGCCGAACTTGCCGAACAGTCCGAGCAGGATGGCGAATCCCGCCGCCAGCTCCAGCACGAAGGGATTGTAGACCTTGGTGACCGCGAGCACGCCGGTATTCTCGCCATAGGTGGTGTTGGCCGGACCACCGAGCAATCCGGCGGCGATGGTCGCCAGGCCGTCGCCGAGCACGGTGCGGTGGAGCCCCGGGTCCTTGAGGAAGTTTTTGCCGACCACCGCGCCGTTGGTGGTGATGTCGCCGACATGCTCCATGAAGGTGACCAGCGCGATGGGGGCGAGGGTGAGGATGGCGGAGAGGTCAAACTTTGGCAGGGTGAAGAACTCGCCGATCTTCCAGAACGGGCTGATCAGGTCGGCCTCCAGGATGGGGGAGAAGGAGACGAGGGCCACTTCCGGGTGCGCGATCAGGTCATAGCCGATCGCGGCGGCGTAGCCCACGACGATTCCGAGCAGGATGGGGACGAGCTTGAAGTAGCCCTTGGCGAAGATGCTCACCACGATGACGGTGGCCAGGGTGATGATGGCGACGATCCAGTTCTGCGAGGCGTTGCCCAGGGCGTTCGGGGCGAGGGTAAGGCCGATGACGACGATGACCGGCCCGGTGACAACCGGCGGAAAGAGCTTTAAAATCCGGTCGGGCCCGAGGAGCCTGACCAGGATGGAGAGGACGACATAGACGAGCCCGGCGCAGATGATGCCGCCCTGCACGATGGGGATACGGGCGGGATCGCCCTGCATAACGATCTGGACGCCGGCGATGAAGGCGAAGGAGGAGCCGACGAAGACGGGCACCTGGCCCTTGGTGCACAGGTGGAAGATGATGGTGCCGATACCGGCGGTAATCAAGGCGACGGCGGGATTGAGGCCGGTGATGGCCGGGACGAGGACGGTTGCACCGAACATGGCGAACAGGTGCTGCACGCCCAGCAAAAGGTTTTTGCTGTTAAATTTAACTTCTCTCAATTTGACTTCCCTCTCTCTCTTGTTTTGCCGCAAAAAAGCCCGCTGTCCAAAGTGAGGACGCGGGCACGGTAACGCACGCAAAAAACGCCGGAACCGGCTTTGCCTTATGACCTCACAGGGCACACTTTTAAAGGCGGAAAATTTGCATTTTTGTCATTATAGCACATTGTGCGGGAAATGAACAGACAAAATTTTTTTAAAATACAATCAATCGTTGGTATATTTTTCTTTTGAGTTATTTATACTGGTT
Source organism: Harryflintia acetispora (assembly GCA_004340125.1). Classification (GTDB taxonomy): domain Bacteria; phylum Bacillota; class Clostridia; order Oscillospirales; family Ruminococcaceae; genus Harryflintia; species Harryflintia acetispora. Next base: position 412,427 of record SLUK01000001.1, read on the forward strand.
AGGTTAGGGGAATTGCTTGCAATGCAGGGCTCCAAGGGGGCGACGCCCCCTTGGCAGGGAGTTTGAGGGCGAGGAGCCCTCAAAAAGACGAAAAGGCGCGGGGAGGGGAGTCAAACCTTCCACTGGAAGGTTTGACGGGGAACCCCCAAGAGGGGGTTCCCCACAAAAGAGTTTAGAAAGTAACTCAATAGCTGTAACCTTTCTTTTTCTCATATGTTACCCTAATTTTGACAGTATTTTAGTTGACAGAGGTATTGCAATGGATATTGCCAAGCGTTTAAGACAACTTCGAGGAGAAAAAGGACTTTCAATCAACGGGCTCGCTTTAAGGGCGGGCCTTTCTCAAAGTTTTGTCCGGGACATCGAGCTTGGCAAAAAGAAACCGGGAGTCGAAAGCCTCCAATTTTTATGCGAGGCGCTTAATATAAGTCTAAAGGATTTTTTCAGCGAAGAAAAGGATTACACATTGGTAAGTAGTGAGCTGAAAAAACAAATTTACCGGCTAAGCGTGGAACAACAGAAAAAACTTTTAGATTTTCTAAATGAAATAAAATAGGTGAGTGTATTGCCCCACGACCTTTCAGCGCCAGCGAGGCGCGGGGAGGGGGAATCGGGCCTCCAGTGGAGGGCCGAAGGGGAACCCCCAAGAGGGGGTTCCCCAAAAACAACAAAAGAAACAGGAGCCACGCTATGACTTCTTACCCGCTCGCCTCCTACTACTGGGCGTTCCGAAAATTTTTGGAGAGCTCCGGCTGTGACCCCGAGGAATCACTGCTGCGCATAGTCGCTTATTTTCTCGTTCTCATTTTTATTGGCCTTCTTTTCTCTATCTCTAAAAAATATCTTTCCATCCTCGTCCCAGAAGAAGATGACCTCTATGCGGTATATGAGCTGATTATATTTTTGCTCGCATTGACCCTGATGCTTCTTGCCTTCGGCCTGTTCTCAAAGGCTGGGCCGGCTCCCGCGAAAAAAACAGTAAAAACTCGGGAGCCGGTACCGTATTCCTCTATACAGGAAGTCAGCGCGCCGGGAAATGGCCTTTTGGGGGCACCCCCTCTTGGGGGTTCCCCGTCCGAGCTTCCACTGGAAGCTCGGCCTCCCCTCCCCGCGCTTAGAAGTCTTACAGGACGCGGGCTGAGCGTTACCGCACGCACGCTGGCTCTTTCGCGAATCGGGAGCGGCGGCTCGCCGCCCCCGCGCCTTTTACGTCTTTATGAGGGCTCCTCGCCCTCAAACTCCCCGCCAAAGGGTCTTTAACCCTTTGGAATCCCACTTCTTTACGCAACAGAAAAACGCGGTGGAGAAATCCACCGCGTTTTTTATCCGTTCTTCGCCGCGCTCATATTTACAGCGCGGGCTGAGCACTGCCGCCCTGCACACTAGTCCTTTCGCGAATCGGGTGCAGCAGCCTGCTGCTCAAAGGTCACCGTCTCCAGCTTCTCGTTGACCATCTTCGATATTTCCGCAAACGCCGCATTGAACCGGCAGGGCCCCTCGCCCGGATGCGAGCAGACAAAATCCGGTGACACGCAGCGCGAAAGCGTGTAGGGCCCTTCCACCGTCTCGATCACCGCCCGCAGCGTGATCTCGGACGGGTCCTTCGCAATCTCATATCCGCCCTGCGTGCCCTTATAGGACTTCACAATCCCCGCCGCCACCAGCTTGCGCAGAATCTTCAGCGCAAACCGCAGGGTTACCCCCGTCTGCTCCGAAATCGACTTCGCGTCGGTGCGCTTCCCGGCGTGGGATAGGCAATATACAATGCGTATGGCGTAATCCGCTTCCAGCGTGATGTGCATAATAGACCTCCGTGGGCTTCGATGAGATCTATTATAGAATAATATACTAATTTTGTCAACTAATCGAGATAATCCTTGAGCTTCTTGCTGCGGGACGGGTGACGCAGCTTGCGCAGCGCCTTGGCCTCGATCTGGCGGATTCGTTCGCGGGTGACGTCGAACTCCTTTCCAACTTCTTCCAGAGTGCGGCTACGCCCGTCCTCCAGCCCGAAGCGCAGGCGCAAAACCTTCTCCTCGCGCGGGGTCAGGGTGGAGAGCACGTCGGAAAGCTGCTCCTTGAGAAGGATGTGGCTGGCCGCGTCCGAGGGGGCGGGGGCGTCGTCATCCGGGATGAAGTCCCCGAGATGACTGTCCTCCTCCTCGCCGATGGGGGTTTCCAGCGAGACCGGCTCCTGCGCGACACGCATGATCTCGCGCACCTTTTCCACCGGCATCTCCAGCACCTCGCTGATTTCCTCGGCGCTCGGGTCGTGCCCGTTTTTGTGCAGCAGCTGGCTGGATACCTTCTTGACCTTGTTAATCGTCTCGACCATGTGCACCGGAATACGGATGGTGCGCGCCTGGTCGGCGATGGCCCTAGTGATCGCCTGGCGGATCCACCAGGTTGCGTAGGTCGAGAACTTGAACCCCTTGGTGTGGTCGAACTTCTCCACCGCCTTGATCAGCCCGAGGTTCCCCTCCTGGATCAGGTCCAAAAACTGCATGCCCCGCCCGACATACCGCTTGGCAATGCTCACCACTAGGCGCAGGTTGGCTTCGCTCAGGCGCTTGCGCGCATAAGGGTCGCCCGCCGCCATGCGGGTAGCCAGGTCGATTTCCTCCTCCGGAGTGAGCAGCGGCACCCGGCCGATCTCCTTGAGGTAGACCTTGACCGGGTCGTCGATATTGATCCCCTCAGCCGACAGGGAGCTTTCCAAATCCTCGTTGGTGGCCATCGGGGCCTTGAAGTCCTCCTCGAGCGGGGAGGCCATGTCCTCCACGATGTCGATATGGTAGCTCTCCAGGGTGTCGTAGAGCTTATCTACCTGCTCGACGTCGAAGTCGAGCTCCTCGAGCACGTCGTTGAGCTCCTTGGTGGTAACCCGGCCCTTCTCCTTGCCCTTGTCGATCAGTTCCTTGATAACCTGTTTCTTGTCTGCCAAATTCATTTCCCCCTATTTCTTTCTCGCCGCGATGGTGCGCAGGTACTCCCCGAGCTCCCGCTCATCCATCGCCGCGACCTCACTGCTGGATTTCTCATTCTTCTTTTGCAGGATCGTCTTTATATAATCATCCGCTTCACTTAAGGGATGTTTTTCACTGACCTGGGATGCGAACAGCCCGGAGACGAAGGCCATGTCCTCGATGTCGAGCACCGAGGAGAGCGAGATCATCTCGATGGACTGGTTCTGTTGCAGCCGCTCGCTGATTTTTTCAAAGATTTCCCGGTTATAGTCGGTCACAAAATCCCCGGGACTGATTTTGGCGGCTATGTATTCGTAGTAGTCGGGGTTTTTGAGCAGCAGCGCGATCAGGCGCTCCTCGGCCAGGGCGTAGCGCAGGTTGCGCTCGCGCTGCGGGTTGCTCTTGCCCATCGCCCCCGCGCCGACGTACATTTTAAGGTCCCGCTGCTGCTTCTTGCGTTCGCTGCCCACCTTGCGCTTGACGTTGGTGCCGATGAGCTGGAGCACCGCCTCGGGAGAGACGGCGAGCTCGCCGCTGACCTTCTTGACGTAGACGTCCCGCTCCACCGGGTTGCGGATCCCCGCCATCAGCTTGGAAAATTCGTTTAGGAAGTTGACCTTCCCGTCCGCGGTCTCTATGTCGTACTTGGCGCGCAGCTTGGAGATCTCGAATTCAATGGCGTTGTTGCAATTTTCCAGCAGCAGCTTGAAGCGGGTAGCACCGAACTTTTTGATGTATTCGTCCGGGTCCTTGGCGCCCTCCATCTTGAGCACCCGGATTTTCACCCCCACGTCGGCGAAGAGGTTGATCGCGCGGCGGGTGGCGTTCTGCCCGGCGCCGTCCGAGTCGTAGGCGATGGTGACTTCGTTGCAGTATTTGGCTATCAGCTGGGTCTGCTCAGCCGTCAGCGACGTGCCCAGGGTGGCCACCGCGTTGTCGAACCCCGCCTGGTGCAGGGCGATCACGTCCATATACCCTTCGGCGAGGATCAGCCCATCAAGTTTGGAAGACTTTGCCCGGTTTAAGGCGAAGAGGTTGCGGCTTTTCTTAAAGACCGGGGTGTCGGGGGAGTTGAGGTATTTGGGCCCGCCCTCGCCGATCACCCGGCCGCCGAAGCCGATCACGTTCCCCCGCAGGTCGATGATGGGGAACATCGCCCGCCCGCGGAAGAGGTCGTAGCACCCCTTGCCGCTCTTCCCCTGCGCGGCGACCCGCGCCTCGAGCAGCTCGCGCTCGGTAAAGCCCTGGCCCTTGAGGTGGTCGCACAGCGAGCTCCAGCCTTCGAGGGAGTAGCCGAGCCCGAAGCGCTTGATGGTGTCGTCGGAAAGGCCCCGCTCCCGGAAGTAACGCAGTCCCGTGGCGCCCGCCGGGGTGGTCAGGTTGTGATGGAAGAAGCGCGCGGCCTGGCGGTTGAGCTCGAGAATGCGCATTTTGAGCCGGGCGGCCTCGTCGTTCTGCGTATCGTCGGGCATCTGCAGCCCCGCGCGCTGCGCGAGCAGCCGGATCGCCTCGACGTATTCGAGGTTTTCGATCCGCCGGATAAAGCTGACCACATCCCCGCCCGCCCCGCAGCCGAAGCAGTAGAAGGACTGGGTGTCGGGGTAGACGGTGAAGGAAGGGGTTTTCTCGTTGTGGAAAGGGCAGAGCCCGACCGAGATTTTGCCCCGCTTACTCAGATGGACATAGGAGGAGACGATCTGTTCGATGTCGCTGTAAAACTTGAGTTCCTGTATAAACGACTCCGGGATCAAACCGGCATTCCTCCTTCCTTTGCGCCCGATTTTCGGGTCCTTCTAAAATTAGTATAGCTGCTTTTGGCGGCTTTAGACATCAAAATTTTTTTCGGTGCCCGCCTTCGCGGGATTCTCGAATTTTATGCGTTTTTTCACGCTGTACGCCCCGGCTTCGCAGCGCCGTTTCGACAGGGGAGCTTTACGCTCGGGCTTTTGGGGAACCCCCTCTTGGTGGTTCCCCCTCGAGCCTCCACTGGAGGCTCGATTCACCCTCCCCGCGCTTCGCTGGCGCTAAAGACCGTGGGGCGCCGCCCCACGCCCCGCCCAAGGAGCCTTAGCCCCTTGGGAATCCCGCAATTCAGGACGCGGGCTGAGCACTGCCGCTTTACAAACTAGCTCTTTCGCGAATCGGGGGCGACAGCCTGCCGCCGCGGGCTGAGCATGGCCGAGACCGCAAAAGTCTTTTCGCGTATCGGGGGTGGCAGCCTGCCACCGCGAATCGGGGGCGACAGCCTGTCACTAGAGGCTCCAGGACTTGGGAATGAAGAGGCTTTGGAAGGTGCTCACCGCATAGCGGTCGCTCATGCCGGAGATGTAGTCGCTCGCCGCGCGATGCGCGCCCTCCTCTTCCAAAATGCCGTGGTACTCGCCGGGCAGCTTGTCCGGATGGGTGACGAAATAGGAAAAGAGGGATTTGACGACCTCCTTGGCCTTGCCCTCCTCGCCCTTGGCGGCGGGATTGGTGTAGACCGCCTCGAACATGAACTTGTGCAGCTTGTCGAAGGCACCCTGGATATCCTCGCTCATGCGGATGTCGTCCGAGGAATTCTCCACCAGCGAGACGACCATGGCGGTGATCCGCTGCGACTTGGTGCGCCCCAATATGTACTGCAAATCCCAGGGGATGTCGCTGATCCCCAGCACCCCGGCGCGGATGGCGTCGTCGATGTCGTGGTTCATATAGGCGATCTTGTCGGCGTAGCGCACCACCCGTCCCTCCAAAGTCTGCGCGCGCTGCCCGGAGGAGTGGCAGCGCACCCCGTCGAGCACCTCGGCGCAGAGGTTGAGGCCGCGCCCGTCGTTTTCCAGGCGCTCGAGCACCCGCACGCTCTGCTGCGCGTGGACGAAGCCGTGCTCGCAGACCTCGCGCAGCGCGTACTCCCCGGCGTGCCCGAAGGGGGTGTGCCCCAGGTCGTGCCCGAGGGCCATCGCCTCGGTCAGGTCCTCGTTGAGGCGCAGGCTGCGTGCGATGGTGCGCGCAATCTGGGAGACCTCGAGCGTGTGGGTCAGCCGGGTGCGGTAGTGGTCTCCCTCGGGGGAGAGGAACACCTGGGTTTTGTGCATGAGGCGCCGGAAGGACTTGCAGTGCAAAATCCGGTCCCGGTCCCGCTGGAAGTCGGTGCGCATGGGGCAGGGCTCCTCGGGTCGCTGGCGGCCCGCACTGTCCAGACAGCACTTGGCGTAGGGGCTCAGGCGTTCGCGCTCCTCGCGCTCGCTCTTTTCCCGGATGGTCATGTTCACTCCCCCTTTTTCTGTAAAATAATAGATTGTAACTAGTAATACTTCTTTTTTGGCGCAATCCCTTCCGGAAAAATAAAATTTCGGTGGATTCTACAAAAATTGCCCCGGCCGTCCCCCGCCTTTCATAAGTTTGCGGGCAGCAGATCCGGTCTGCTGCCCGCAAGCATCTCTTTATTTGGCGAATTCACGCGAAGGGTGTCAGCGGATTTTGGAGACCACCTCGGGCAGCTCGACCGTGTTGGTCATGATGTAATCCGCCCCGGCGCTGATCAGCTGGTCCGCGCTGAAGGCGGTGGTCACGCCGACCACGATCGCCCCGGCGGCCCGCCCGGCCTGCACGCCGGCCACGGTGTTCTCGACCACCACGCACTTGCCGATCGCCGCGCCCACCTTGCGCGCGGCGGTGATGTAGATTTCCGGATGCGGCTTCTTGTTGACGATGTCGTTGCCGCTGATCACGGCGTCGAAGACCTCGCGGTCGATCCCCATGCACTCCAGGTCGATCGACACCTTGCGCCCATCCCCGTCCGAGCAGACCGCCAGGCGGTAGCCGCGCTCATTGAGCTTATAGATCATGTCCACCACCCCGTCATACACCGTGATGTACTTTCGGCAGTCGCGGTCGTAGAACTCATAGGCCATCCGCTTCATGTCTACGCTGTAAGGCTTGCCGTACTTTTCGGCCACCCCGCCGATCAGCCGGTCCTCGCCCATCCCGACGAAGTCGCCGAAATCCGCAGGCGTCGCCTCGATCCCGTGCAGGCGCAGCGCCATGATGGCCGCTTCGCGGATGGCGCGCTCGTCGTCGAGCAGCACCCCGTCGAGCCCGAGCAGCACCGCCTCGACGCTCTCGCTCTTCTGGCCGCCCCCGGACGAGGGCAGGAGCGCCAGCACCAGCAGCACCGCATAGGCGACGAAGGCCAGCAGATAGACGACGACGTTCTGCCAGCGGCCCATCAGCTCGGGGCTCGCCAGCAGGTTTTCACCCATCACCCACCAGGTGTTGAGGATCTGGAAGGCCACCGCGATGTAATAGATCACGGTGAGCACAATCACAAGGACCGACAGCAGCGTTTCGTCCTGGCGGATCAGGCCACGGATGCGGAAGACCAGCACCGCGATGGAAAGCAGCAGGCTCAGCGCCAGCAGACAAACTGACAGGATATACATGATGTTTGCTCCCCCTCATTTTCCGCTAAGAGCGGATGTTAAGCACCCCAGATGTTTTTCCCGGCAACCATTAGCCGCGGTGCCGGTGCGCCCGGCGGTACCGCTTGCGGTAGCGGTTGCGCAGTACCATGAGCGTGATATAAAGCGCGATGATGAGGATCACCAGGATCACCGCGAACTTGACCCAGAAGGATTTGAAGAGCCCTTTGATGTAGTCGAGGATATAGAGCGTCTGGCTGCGCGAGATGTCCGCCTCGGCCAGCAGGTCCACCGTGCCGAGCACCTCGGTGGCCAGCACGATGTCCACCGTGCCGATCTTGTCTCCCCGCTTGACCGGCGCGTCCACCGTTTCGGGGATGTGGGGCTGGAGCACTACACCCGAGGCGTACTCGCTGGGAACCAGGGCCGAAAAGTCCTCCGAGGCGAGCAGGCCGACGTGGTCGGCGTCCTTGGACAGGCGCACCTTGACTTCGCCCGCGCTCTTGCCCTTTTCGAGGAGCATCTTGCTCTCGAAGCCGTTGAAGGCCCATTCGTAGATATTGATCGCATCCTGGAAGACGGTATTCTGCGCGAGCGGCACCGGGCTGCCGTCCTCGCCGGTGGAGGAGCTGTCGTAGATCGGCGCGCCCAGCAGCACCAGAATGTAGGTGTAGCCATTTTTGGAGGCCATCGACACATAGTTGCGCCCCACCTCGTCCAGCGTACCGGTCTTGATCCCGCGGATGGGCTCGTAGTAGTACTCGCTGCTCTTGATCATCGGCAGGATGGTGGTGATCATGTTGTACCCTTCCGAATGGATGTTGGTCGGACCGATGTCCTTGACCGGGGTGGAGGCAATCTCCATGAACCCGTCCACGTCGACGGCGTACTTGGTGATCAAAAACAGGTCGTAGGCGGTGGTGTAGTTGTTCTCGTCATACAGCCCGTGGGGGTTGGCGAAATTGGTGTTGACCGCCCCGAGCTCCTTGGCCTTGTCGTTCATCATCTGGATGAAGGCGTCGATGTCCCCGTCCCCGATCCGGTCGGCGATGGCCAGGGCCGAGAAGCAGTCGGACTGGAGCATCAGCGCATAGAGCGCCTTGCGCATGGTCATGGTCTCTCCCACCCGCACATCGGCCTGGGAGACCCCCGGCTCGAGCATATTGAAGATGTAGGACGGGTAGGTGAATTCCTCGTCCAGATCGTCCGTGTTCTCCAGCGCCAGCACCGCGGTCATGATCTTGGCGGTGGAGGCGGGCTGCAGCTTCATCTGCTCATTTTTTTGGTAGATCACCGTGCCGGTATCGGTGTTGTAGAGGTACACCGCCTGCGAATTGGTTTTGAAGTCCTTGTTCTCGTCCGGCATGTAGGCCGCCGAGGCGAGCGAGGACAGGCACAGGCTCAAAGAGAGGAGAAGACAGAGGGAAAAAGCAAGTTTACGCATATGGACAAACTCCTGTGGATGTTATAGTATAGTAATAAGGCTTCCTGTAAAGAACGATAGCCCCGGGCTGTAGGGAGGAGGGGGGCGTTTTGTGTATAGGGAATCTTTGATTCCCTTTGGAACCAGTGGTTCCCTACCACATTTGAGCGAGTTTACGAGCGGAATCCCCGCCTTGGGCGGGGCTCAACTTTTCAAAAAAGTTTTTTGAAAAGCTGAGTATAGTAATAACGTTCCCCGCTCCCGCGGCCTTAGCCGCCGGGAGCCGCAAAAAATTAGGATGGCCGTCGCGGCCGGGTATATGCGCCGACGGCCGGGCAGAACTTTGCACCAGATACTAATTATTATAGTCGAAATTTGATTTTTGTACAGTGCCGGGGGCGTTTTTTGGTGCATACGGCGCAAAATTTTACAGTTTATTCACCCATCAAGACCGAATGATAAGGGAGGAAATCAAGCATGGCGCAGGAAAACTGGGGGTTTGACACCCGGATGATCCACGCGGGGCAGGCCCCCGATACTGACACCCACTCGGCGGCGGCCCCCATCTACCAGACCACCGCCTATACCTTCAACGATTCGCAGCACGCGAAGGCCCTCTTCGAGCTCAAGGAGGCGGGGAACATCTATTCCCGGCTCGGCAACCCCACCGTCGACCTGCTCGAGCGGCGGGTGGCCGACCTGGACGGCGGGGTCGGAGCCCTGGCGGTTTCCTCGGGGCATGCCGCCATCTTCCAGACCATCTTAAACCTCGCCGAAGAGGGGGATGAGATCGTCTCCTCAATCTGCATCTACGGCGGGGCGATCAATATGCTGGACACCACCCTGCGCCGCCTGGGGATCAAGGTCACCTTCGTCGACCCGGACGACCTCGAAGCCTGGGAGGCGGCCATCAATGAGCGCACCCGCCTGCTCTTCGTCGAGGGGGTGGGCAACCCCAACTGCAACGTGGCCGACATCCCGAAGATCGCCGCCATCGCCCATAAGCATGGCGTCGTCCTGGCGGTGGATTCGACCTTCACCACCCCCTACCTGCAGCGGCCCATCGACCTTGGGGCGGATCTGGTAATCCACTCGGCCACCAAGTTCCTGGGCGGGCACGGCACCTCGATGGCCGGGGTGGTGGTGGACAGCGGGAAATTCCGTTTTTACGGCAACGAGCGCTACCCGCTCTATAACCAGCCCGACCCGAGCTACCACGGGGTGGTCTTCGGCAAGGACTGCGGCGAGGGCGCCTTCATCTCCCGTCTGCGCGCGCTGGTTTTGCGGGATGTGGGCGCGTGCTTAAGCCCGTTCAACGCTTTCCTGATTTTGCAGGGGATCGAGACGCTCTCCCTGCGCATGCGCCGCCATTGCGACAACGCGCTGGCTGTCGCAAAATTTTTGCAGGGCCATCCCAAGGTGTCCTTCGTCAATTACCCCTCGCTCGAGGGGGATAAGTACCACGCGTTGCAGCAGGAGCTGCTGCCCAAGGGGGCAGGCGGCGTCTTCACCTTCGGCCTGTCGGGCGAGCGGGACAGCGGTATGCGCTTCATCGACAGCCTGAAGCTTTGGATGCATGTGGCCAACGTCGGGGACGCCCGCTCGCTGGTGATCCATCCGGCCACCACCACCCACTCGCAGCTGAGCGACGAACAGCTGAAGGCTGCCGGGATTTCGGCCCAGACGGTCCGCCTCTCGGTGGGGCTCGAGGAGCCGCAGGACCTGATCGACGATCTGGACGGGGCCATCCGCCAGGCGGTGCGCTAGCGCGAGAAGGAGGAAAACGCCATGCTTTACGCGACCGGGGACCTGCACGGCGATCTCGGGCGGTTCAAAAGCAGGGAGCTGCGGCGGCTGCGCAAGGGGGACACCCTCTTCGTCTGCGGGGACTTCGGCTTTGTGTGGGACGGCTCGAAGCGCGAGCAGCGCATCCTGCGCCGGCTCGGGAAAAAGCGGTACAACATCTGCTTTGTCGAGGGGACCCACGACAACCTCGAGCTGCTCGCGCGGTATCCGCAGGTCGATTTTTGCGGCGGGAAGGCGAAGAGCATCAGCGGCCGGCTCTACTACCTGCCGCGGGGCGAGGTGTACACCATCGAGGGCAGGCGGGTGTTCACCTTCGGCGGCGGGGAGAGCCCGGACGTGGACATGCGCATCCCCGGCGTCTCCTGGTGGGAAAGCGAGCTGCCGGATGAGCGGGAGCTCGCCCATGCCAGGCAAAGCCTCGCGCGCTGCCAAAACGAGGTGGACTTCATTGTCACCCACGACTGCGCGAGCCGGATGCGCGGCTTCATCGACATGGAGACCGACCGGCAGAACCTGTTGCATGTCTTCCTGCAGGAGGTCTCGGACGCTTGCCGCTTTAGGCTCTGGGTGTTCGGTTGCTATCATCTGGACCGGCGGATTCCCCCGCGGCACGCGGCGCTCTATAAAAGTGTGCTGCCGCTCGAATAAAAAAGCGCCCGCCGGGGAACCGGCGGGCGCTTTGCCGTTTGTTCACATCTTGGGGATCGGGACCTCATAGACGCCGCGCTTGTGGAATTCGTACCACTCCAGAATCTTCTCCCGGGGCGCTGCCTCCAGCGCCAGCAGGACCTCGCGGGCGAACTCCAGAGAGGCCGTCCCGTTGGCCGTGATGACGTTTCGTCCGCGCACGGCCGGCTCCATGACATAGTTTTCCCGGTTGGTGTAGGCGTCCCCCGCCCAGGCCTCGAGGTCGCAAAGCTCGTTGCTCGTGTGGCAAACGTCGTTCAAAACGCCCAGCGTGCCCAGGAAGCCCGAGGCGTCGCAGATGCCGCCCAGGAGCCTGCGCTCACTGAGGCAGCGCTCCACCAGCGGCCCGACCTGCCGGGCGGCCTCCTGCCGCCAGGACAGGCCCCCGACCAGGATCAAAGCCTCGTAATCCGCCGGGAGGGAATGGATATCGTAATCGGGAAGCACCCGGAAGCCGCCGATCGACTCGACCGGATCGCGGGTCAGCGAGACCGTCTTAACTACATAGCGGCCCTGTCCCAGCATGCGCAGCGCGGAGGAAAGATAGGCGGCTTCCCAGTCCGCCCATTGGTCCAAGAGAACAAAAAGAATGGTTTTCATAAAATGATATCCTTCCCGGCTTTATTTGCCCTGGCCGATCCGGACCAGGATGTCCCCGTTGCCCGATTCCAGGGTGAGAGAGGGGCTCCCGCTGCCGCGGGAGTAGCCGTTCTTCCAGCCGGGAGGCAGGATACGGTCGCCGTTCCCGGCTTTGAGCGTCAGCCCCAGGTTTTCCGGCGCCTTCCGAAAGCGCACGGCCACGTCCCCGTTGCCGCTGGTGAGGGTGACGTCCCCCTGCATGGCGCCGGTTTCAAGAAGGGCGTCGCCGTTGGCAGTGCTGAGCGCCGCCTGCCCCACTGAGTCGGCGAAGAGCAGGGCGTCCCCGTTGCTGGAGCGCAGCTCGACCGGCCCGCCCACCGCGCCGCCCTTGAGCTGCGCGTCCCCGTTTTCGGTGGTCAGGCGGATTTTTCCGCTGACGTCGGCGCTGCCGCTCACCTTCACATCCCCGCTCTCGCTCTCCATGGTGCAGTTCCCACGCACCGTCTCATCCCGGATTTCCAGGGTGCCGCTGCCGGTCTTCCCGGTGGTTTCTTCGGCGAGGTCGAAGGAGCGCACCATGCCGTACCCGGCGCTCAGCTTGAGCTCTGCCAGCCGGGCGGCGGGGAATTGCAGCACCACCGTGTTGACCAGGGCGCCCTCCTTCATGCTGATGAAGTGCAGCGACTCGTCCCCCTTGGCCGTGAGCCGGAGCACCCCGTCGGCCCCGGTGCTCAGGCTGACGGAAAACTTGTCCCGGTCGGCCTCCTTCACCCCGGCGAGGAGCAGCTCCAGCTTGCCGGTGGAGGAGGGCTCGACCAGCACGCCGCAGTAGTCGGCGCTGATCTCCAGGCGCTTTGCCTTAGCGGGGAGCGCCCTGCTTTCCAGCTTGGTGCGCACGTTGGGGGTGCTCTCTCTGAGCAGGTCCCCGAAAAAGTCGCCGCGCCCCAGCCAGTGGTCCAGCCCGAAGGCCATCTGGTCCTCGGTTATGCTCAAGGATAGATTGCCGCTTGCCGCGACCTGCGCCGCCCCGGCGGGGAGGGCAAAGACAAGCAGGAGGCAGATAAGCAAAAATGCTCGCAGCCGTCGTTTCATCGTCATCTTCCTTTCAAAATTCCAACCTGATTTTGATTCTAGGCCATCTGGAAAGGACTGTCAAGCCGGCCGCGCATAACAAGGGGGATTTTTGCACCCCGGGGCGCGGCGCGAAAAAAACGAATTGTTGGGGGAAAAGCTGACTATTCCTCCCCGGTTGCGGGCACCCTTTGGGTGTTTCCCAAAAGATTGCCGAAAAAATGATAAAATCTTGTCATACCCGGTAAAAAACGGGATTCGCACCCTTTACAGAAGGTGGTAAACGTGATAAAATCTCAGGTGGATAATCAGAGTTTATCTGACAGGAAAATGGCAAAAAAATCCAAAGGGAGGAAATAAAAAAACATGGCAAGAAAGATGAAAACCATGGACGGCAACAATGCCGCGGCGCATGTATCCTATGCGTTTACCGATGTTGCTGCGATCTATCCGATCACTCCGTCCTCAGTTATGGCCGAGGTGACCGACAAATGGGCGGCCGGCGGCCGTAAGAACCTGTTTGGCCAGGAGGTCAACGTCATCGAGATGCAGTCCGAGGCGGGCGCCGCCGGTACGGTGCACGGCTCCCTGCAGGGCGGCGCGCTGACCACCACCTTCACCGCTTCCCAGGGCCTGCTGCTCATGATCCCGAATATGTACAAGATGGCCGGTGAGCTGCTTCCCGCGGTGATCGACGTCTCCGCGCGCTGCGTTGCCACCCATGCGCTGAACATCTACGGCGACCATTCCGACGTGTACGCCTGCCGCCAGACCGGTTTCGCCATGCTGGCCTCCGGCAACCCGCAGGAGGTCATGGACCTGGGCGCCGTGGCGCACCTGGCCGCGATCAAGGGCCGCGTCCCCTTCCTGCACTTCTTCGACGGCTTCCGCACCTCCCACGAGCTGCAGAAGATCGAGGTCTGGGACGACAAGGATCTCGCCGACATGCTCGACTGGGATGCGGTCGATGCCTTCCGTCACCGCTCCTTAAACCCCGAGCGCCCGGTCCTGCGCGGCACCGCCCAGAACCCGGACATCTTCTTCCAGGCCAGAGAAGCCTGTAACCCCTACTACGACGCCCTCCCGGCGATCGTTGAGGATTACATGGGCAAGGTCAACGAGAAGATCGGCACCAACTACAGCCTCTTCAACTACTACGGCGCTCCCGATGCCAAGCATGTGATCATTGCCATGGGTTCGGTCTGCGATACCATCGAGGAAACCATCGACTTCATGAACGGCCACGGCGACAAGGTGGGACTGGTCAAGGTCCGCCTGTACCGCCCGTTCTCCAAAGAGCACCTGCTGCGCGCCATCCCCGAGACGGTGGAGACCATCACCGTGCTTGACCGCACCAAGGAGCCCGGCTCCCTGGGCGAGCCGCTCTACCTCGACGTGATCCTTGCGCTGCAGAACTCCAGGTTCGCGGGCGTCAAGACCTTCTCCGGGCGCTACGGCCTGGGCTCGAAGGACACCACCCCGGCGGACATCTTCGCGGTGTACAACAACGCCAAGAACAACGAGAAGCCGCGCTTCACCGTCTCGATCAACGACGATGTGACCAACCTCTCGCTCATGCGCGACCCGAACGCGCCGGACACCCAGCGCGAGGGCACCACCGCGTGTAAGTTCTGGGGCCTCGGCTCGGACGGCACCGTGGGCGCGAACAAGAACTCGATCAAGATCATCGGCGACCACACCGACATGTACGTGCAGGCCTATTTCGACTACGACTCCAAGAAGTCGGGCGGCCTGACCGTTTCCCACCTGCGCTTCGGCCACAACCCGATCAAGTCCACCTACCTGATCAACAAGGCCGACTTCGTCGCCTGCCACAACCCGGCCTATGTCGACAAGTACGACATGGTTCAGGACCTCAAGAAGGGCGGCACCTTCCTGCTCAACTGCCCGTGGGATGAGAAGGAGCTTGACAAGCATCTGCCCGGCAAGATGAAGAAATTCATCGCCGACAACGACATCAAGTTCTACATCATCGACGGCATCGACATCGGCCGCAAGATCGGCCTGGGCGGCCGGATCAACACCGTGCTGCAGTCCGCGTTCTTCTCGCTGGCCAACATCATCCCGGCCGACGACGCGATCAAATACATGAAGGACGCCGCCACCGCGACCTACGGGCGCAAGGGCGAGAAGGTCGTTGCGATGAACCACGCCGCCATCGAGGCCGGCGCGAAGGAGTACAAAGAGGTCAAGGTCCCGGCTTCCTGGAAGGACGCCAAGGACGACGCCAAGGTGCATGTCGCCACGGGCGATCGCAAGGACCTGGTGGACTTTGTCAACGACGTGCTCTACCCGGCGACCGCCCAGCACGGCAACGAGCTGCCGGTTTCCACCTTCAAGGATGTTGCCGACGGCACCTTCCCGCAGGGCAGCGCGGCTTACGAGAAGCGCGGCATTGCGGTGGACGTTCCCTGCTGGCAGCCCGAGAATTGTATCCAGTGTAACTTCTGCTCCTACGTCTGCCCGCACGCGGTCATCCGTCCGGCCGTGCTGAGCGACGAAGAGCTCAAGAAGGCCCCGAAGGGCACCAAGAGCCTGCCGATGACCGGCATGCCCGGCTACAACTTCGCGATGACCGTTTCGGTCCTCGACTGCACCGGCTGCGGCGTCTGCGCCACGGTCTGCCCGGGCAAGAAGGGCAACAAGGCCCTGGTCATGGAGAAGCTCGACACCCAGCTTCACGAGCAGGAGGTTTCCGCCTACGGCCAGAGCCTCGACCCGAAACCCGAGGTGCTCGAGAAGTTCAAGGAGACCACCGTCAAGGGCAGCCAGTTCAAGCAGCCCCTGCTTGAATTCTCCGGCGCCTGCGCGGGCTGCGGCGAGACTCCGTACGCCAAGCTGGTCACCCAGCTGTTCGGCGACCGGATGTATATCGCCAACGCGACCGGCTGTTCCTCCATCTGGGGCGGCTCGGCTCCCTCCACCCCCTACACCGTCAACAAGGACGGCCACGGCCCGGCCTGGGCGAACTCCCTGTTCGAGGACAACGCCGAGTACGGCTACGGCATGTACCTGGCGCAGGCCACCGTGCGCAAGAGCCTGATCGCCAAGGTCTGCGAGCTTACCAAGGAGACCAAGGACGCGGCGCTGAAAACCGCCTGCGAGGAGTACCTCTCCACTGTTGAGGACGGCTCCAAGAACAAGGTTGCCACCGCCAAGCTGGTGGAGCTGCTCCAGAAGAGCAAGTCGAACCTTGCCAAGGAGATCGTGAAGTACAAGGAGTACCTGAGCAAGAAGTCCGTCTGGGTCTTCGGCGGCGACGGCTGGGCGTACGACATCGGCTTCGGCGGTCTGGACCACGTCATTGCTTCCGGCGAGGACGTGAACATCCTGGTCTTCGACACCGAGGTTTACTCCAACACCGGCGGGCAGTCCTCCAAGGCCACCCCGGTCGGCGCGGTCGCGCAGTTTGCGGCAGCCGGCAAGGAGGTCAAGAACAAGGACCTGGCGGCGATTGCGATGAGCTATGGTTACGTCTATGTGGCCCAGGTTTCGATGGGCGCGGACTACAACCAGTGCATCAAGGCGATGGTCGAGGCGGAGAGCTACCACGGCCCGTCGATCGTCATTGCCTATGCTCCGTGTATCAACCACGGCATCAAGGGCGGCATGACCCAGTCCGAGATGGAGATGAAGCGTGCGGTGGAGTCCGGTTACTGGCACACCTTCCGCTTCGATCCGCGCAAGGCTGAGGCGGGCGAGAACCCGTTCATGCTGGATTCCAAGGAGCCGAAGGCGGACTACAAGGAGTTCATCGAGAGCGAGGTACGTTACAGCTCGCTGACCCGCTCCTTCCCGGAGCGTGCCGAGGAGCTGTTCGAGAAGGCGACCAAGGTTGCGGCGGACAAATACGAGCACCTGGTCAGACTGTCCAAGCTCTACAACAAAGACTAATTCCCCATTGGGAAAGAGGCCCCGGACCGATTGGTCCGGGGCCTCTTCATGTTATGTGAAAAGCCAAGGGATTCCAAAGGGTTAAAGACCCTTTGGCGGGGAGTTTGAGGGCGAGGAGCCCTCATAAAAACGCAAAAGGCGCGGAGGCGGCGAGCCGCCGCTCCCGATTCGCGAAAGAGCCAGCGTGCGTGCGGTAACGCTCAGCCCGCGTCCTGTAAGACTTCTAAGCGCGGGGAACCCCCAAGAGGGGGTGCCCCTAAAAGTCCATTTCCCGGCGCGCTGACTTCCTGTATAGAGGAATACGGTACCGGCTCCCGAATTTTTACTGTTTTTTTCGCGGGAGCCGGCCCAGCCTTTGAGAACAGGCCGAAGGCAAGAAGCATCAGGGTCAATGCGAGCAAAAATATAATCAGCTCATATACCGCATAGAGGTCATCTTCTTCTGGGACGAGGATGGAAAGATATTTTTTAGAGATAGAGAAAAGAAGGCCAATAAAAATGAGAACGAGAAAATAAGCGACTATGCGCAGCGGTGATTCCTCGGGGTCACAGCCGGAATTCACACATAATTCCTGGAAAGCCCTGTAGTAGGAGGCGAGGGGGGAGGAGGACAACATATTCACCTACTTTATCTCACTAAGAAACTCTAACAGTTTCTCCTGTTGTTCGGGGCTCAACCGAAAAATTTGTTGCTTGAGCTTGTGACTGATTGGATCTGGTTCAGCTTCTTCGTTGAAGAAATCTCTGAGTGAAATACCAAGCGCCTCACACAAAAACTGGAGACTTTCGACTCCCGGTTTCTTTTTGCCAAGCTCGATGTCCCGGACAAAACTTTGAGAAAGGCCCGCCCTTAAAGCGAGCCCGTTGATTGAAAGTCCTTTTTCTCCTCGAAGTTGTCTTAAACGCTTGGCAATATCCATTGCAATACCTCTGTCGACTAAAATACTGTCAAAATTAGGGTAACATATGAAAAATTGAAAGGTTACATCTATAGAAGAATTTTAATTGCTCTTTAGAGAATACCCTTGTCCTTAATTATAATTTTTATTCTAACTATGTGGACCATATATAGTCTATAGTGGGGCACCCCCTCTTGGGGGTGCCCCGTCAAACCTTCCACTGGAAGGTTTGCCTCCCCTCCCCGCGCCAAGAACTCCAAGGAGGAGAGAAGATAGGAGGACATTTACCTATTCCCTCTTTTATTTGTTTGAGGAATTTTACTTTTAGCAGCTTCTTCCGCAACCTCAGCAACCCGTGCCAATGTCAACACATACATTTGGTTTTGTGGTGAAAGCCTTTTCATAATGTCAATCATTTCCTTGGTGGTTTTCTTCACTGCTCGTCACCTCTTTATTAATTTTCTAATATTAATATATCATTTATACAATAATTTGTCAAGATATTTTATTAATTTTTTAATAACCATTGCAATTTCATTAAATTTCTGATATATTAATATTAAAAATTGGAGGTGTAAAGATGGACATTGGTGATAGAATAAAAGCGATAAGAAAGCAGCTACAGATTAATCAAACTGATTTTGCCAATCAAATTGGTTTGACTCAGACAACACTTTCCATGTTAGAAAGCGGAAAGAATACCTTGACCGACAAAAATATAAAATTAATTTGTTCTGTTTTTCATATTAGCGAAAGTTGGCTTCGCAATGGGGAGGGTGAAATGTTTTCCTCTTCGCCCTATATTAAAGAATTTAGCGAAATCTTTGAAGGTTTATTGCCTGAAACGCAGCAATTCTTACTTTCAACCGCTAATCAACTTTTGAGCCTGCAATACAAATTGCTTTCTCAGGAAACCGACGAAAGTAACGAGGAATAAGTGGGGAACCCCCTCTTGGGGGTTCCCCGTCAAACCTTCCACTGGAAGGTTTGCCTCCCCTCCCTGCGCTTCGCTGGCGCTAAAGACCGTGGGGCGCTGCCCCACACCCTGCTCAAGGGTCGAGAACCCTTGAGAATCCCCCTATTCAGGACGCGGGCTGAGCGTTACCGCACGCACGCTGGCTCTTTCGCGAATCGGGCGCGGCGGCTCGCCGCCCCCGCACCTTTTACGTCTTTATGAGGGCTCCTCGCCCTCAAACTCCTCGCCAAGAAGGCGTCGCCCCCTTGGAATCCATTTTTTAATAATACGAAAAACGCGGTGGAGCAATCCACCGCGTTTTTATTTGTTCTTCTCTTTGCTCACATTTAGAACGCGGGCTGAGCATGGCCGCCCTGTATACTAGTCCTTTCGCGAATCGGCCGCAGCGCCCCGCTGCCGCTCGGGCAGATCGAGTTTTGCGTTGGCAAACCGTGCCATCTCCAGCACCGTCTCAAACAACCGCTTGCCTCCGTTTTCAATTGCGGAACCGTCTACCGCCAACAGCCTCTCGTTTACCACGCAGGGCGTGGTCTTATAATTATAATGATTCTTTACCTCGTCCAGCGTCGCCGTGCGGGTGTCAAACACCAGCACCTCCGGATTGAACGCCAGGAGCTGGTCCTCCGGGTATTGCCAGTCGCTGTTCTCTGCCGCCGCGTTTTCGATCCCGCACGCTTCCAGCAGCTGCCCTTGCAGGCTGTCCCCCGTCGCCATGGTCAGCGGCAGCAGCGCCATGAAGCACCCCAGCGGCCGGGGCGCGTCCGCTTCCCGCACCGCCTCTGTGATCTCATCGTAGGCCGCCAGCAGCGGCTCGGCAAATTCCTTCGCCCGCTTTGGCCCGTCCTCCTTGCCCAGGAAGATGGTCGCGATCTGCTCGTAATACTCTGGCAGCTTGTCAATCTCCTGCGGTTTTTCGAGCACGATCACCTCGGCGTCCGCCTGCAGCAGCGCCTCGTATTGCGCCGCCGGCAGCTCGTTTAAGACCAGCACCAGCTGCGCGTCCTCGTCCGCAATGGCTTCCACCTCGGGCATGGCCTCGGTGCCGCAGCGGGGCAGCTCCTTTGCCTGCTCTGGGTAGGCGCAGTAGTCGTCCACACCCTTTAAGGCGGAGTCCAGCTCCATGTCGAAGACCAGCTCGGTGATCGAGGGGTTCAGCGAAACCACCCGTTTGGGCTTTTTTTCGATGGTCACGTCCCCCATCTCCACCGGCCAGTTGGGGTCCACCGGCTCGGGCTCGCTCGAGGAGACGGCGGGCTTCTCGTCCTTTTGAAAGCGCTCCATGAAGCCGTCGATCCAGTCCACCAGCGCGCAGGAGCACAGCAGCGTTGCCAGCGTGAGCGCCAGGGTGCAAATTTTCAGTCCTTTCAAACGGGCACGTCCTTTCCGGGATGTCAGTCAAATCTGTTTAGAGCTCGCGCAGCTTCTGGGCGACGAACTGGTGCGCCACCCGCGGCGAGTAGCCGCCCTTGCGCACCGAGTAGGCCAGCGCCTGGGCGCGCAGCTCGTCGCTGTCGGCGATCCCTGCGCGGGCGAGCATCTCGCAGACCATCGCGATGTATTCCGCCCGGTCCAGCTTGAGATAGGTCAGGGTGATCGCGAAGCGGTCGGACAGGGAGACCGCCTCGTCCAGGCTGTCCGAGAGATGGACCTCGTCCCCCAGCCGGGAGGAGAAGGTCTCGCGCACCAGGTGGCGGCGGTTGGTGGTGGCGTAGATCACCGCGTTGGAAAGCGCCACCTGCTCGCCGCCCTCAATGATCGACTTGAGCGCGGAGAAGCTGTCGTCGATGTCCGAGAAGGACAGATCGTCGAGGAAGATGATGAACTTCATCGGGTTCTGGGCCAGCTGGGAAAAGACCTGCGGCAGCAGCAGAATCTGGGACTTTTTGACCAGGATCAGCCGCAGGCCGCGGTCGGCGTAGGAGTTGGCCACCGCCTTGACGGTGGAGCTCTTGCCGGTGCCCTTGTCGCCGTAGAGCAGGATGTTCGCCCCGCCCTTCCCGGCGAGCAGCGCCAGGGTGTTCTCCTTGACCGTGTTGATCTGCTGCTCGTAGCCGATCAGGTCCTCGAGTGTCACCGGGTCGTAGCTCTCGAGCGGCGCCAGGTTGGCGTCCTCGTCCGGTACGAAGACGTGGTGGCAGGCGAACTTGCCGTAGCCGTTATCCCGGCAGAATTCGCGCAGCGCCTCGGCCTCGGCCGCCCAGTCGCCCTCGTGCAGGGTGAAGCGGGCGTGTTCGCAGGAATATTCGGGCAGCGCGTCCACCGCATCGCCCAGGGTGGGGTAGCAGGTGCGCAGGTGACTTTTCAGCTCCTGCGCGCCCAGGTACGCGAGGCTCCCGATGGCCGAAAGGTCGTGGCGCGCCGCCGCAAGCAGCGCCTCGGGAACCGGCTTGTTCCCGGCACACAGGCGGGTATAGAGGTTGTCGTCGTAGACTACCTGCTCATACAGGTAGTCGCTTAAGGACATCCCGGCCTTCGTCAGGGTGCAGAAGAGGTCGCCGTAGCTCTTCGCCGCCTGGGCGGGCGGGCACTCGCGGCTGTCGAGCAGCTGCAAGAGGCTCTTGACGGCGGGGTCTTGGAGCAGCCCGCGGTAGACGGTCATCGAACGCAGGGAAAAGAGTAGCTGCTGAGGGTCGTTCATCATAGTGTTCTCCTGTTTCTATGTAAGATTGCCGGTTATTTGCGTCGCGCAGCGGCTGAGGTTCTGTCAGTGCGGCGGAGTCGGATAAGCTAAAAATATTGTAGAACACCCTCCCGAAGAAGTCAATGTGCAAAATGTGGCGGCGCTGGAATGAAAAGGGCTCCAAAGCGCTTTTGACCGGCCCGCTTCACCGTTTTACAGTGCAAAGTGGTGAAATATCTTGACGGGAGCATAGCAGAAAGCGTATAATTATTGAAATAAACCTTTCGAAAGGAGCGCGACAGACGATGATCACAGTGGCACAGGGCATGGTGGAAGCACTTGTACACGAGGGCGTATCGGTCGTATTTGGTTATCCGGGCGCGGCGATCTGTCCGTTTTATGACAGTCTGGCGGGCTCCCCGATCCACCACGTACTGGTGCGGCAGGAGCAGAATGCCGGCCACGCCGCCTCGGGCTATGCCCGGGTGAGCGGGCGTCCTGGCGTGGTGGTGGTGACCAGCGGCCCGGGAGCGACCAACCTGATCACCGGGCTCGCCACCGCCTATATGGATTCCATCCCGATCGTGGCCATCACCGGCCAGGTCAGCCGCGACCAGATCGGGCGGGACGTGTTCCAGGAGGCGGACATCACCGGCGCGGCCGAGCCCTTCACCAAGTACAGCTGGCTGGTCAAGGACCCCACCCAGATCCCGCGGATCATGAAGGAGGCCTTTTATATCGCCTCCTCCGGGCGGCCGGGACCGGTGCTCATCGACATCCCGATCGATGTGCAGAAGGAAATGATCGAATTCAATTATCCGGATACCGTCAATATCCGGGGTTATAAGCCCACCGTCAGCGGCAATCCGCCCCAGATCCGCCGGGTGGCGGACGCGGTCATGGAGTCCTACCGCCCGCTCATCTGCCTGGGCGGCGGGGTGCTCGCCGCCGGGGCGGGCGGGCAGGTGCTGTCTCTGGCCGAGCAGTGCCAGGTGCCGATGGTCTCGACCATGATGGGCCTCTCGGCGGTGCCGAGCGGGCATCCCCTCTTTTACGGGATGCTCGGCATGCACGGCAACAGCGCGGCCAACTTCGCGGTGCACAACGCCGACCTGCTGGTGATCATCGGCGCGCGGGCCGGCGACCGGGCGATGACCTCGCCGGGCGTGGTGGAGAAGCGCGCGCGGGTGGTACATATCGACGTGGATCCCGCCGAGATCGGCAAGAACGTCGGGGCCGCCATTCCCCTGGTGGGGGACGCCAAAAACGTGGTGACCCAGCTGCTGGGCTGCACCGGGCGCTGCGAGAGCGCGGAGTGGATCCGGCTGCTGGAGGAAAAGCGCCAGGCGGTGCGCTACGACCTTTCGCCCCGGCAGGGGAGCGTCAATCCCCGCGTCTTCGTGCGCGGGCTTTCGCAGCAGCTGTCCCCCGACGCGGTGGTGGCGGCGGATGTGGGCCAGAACCAGATCTGGGCGGCCAACCACCTCTCGTTTCAAAACGGGCGGTTCCTCACCTCGGGCGGGATGGGCACCATGGGCTATTCGGTGCCCGCTGCGGTGGGGGCCAAGCTCGCCGCCCCCGGCCGCCAGACGGTGGTCATCTGCGGCGACGGCTCCTTCCAGATGCAGATGAACGAGCTGGCGACCATCTGCCAGGAGGGCCTGGACGTCAAGATCGTCGTGATGAAGAACGGGCGGCTCGGCATGGTGCGCGAGCTGCAGCAGAATCAATATGGCGGCACCCTCTCGGGGATTTTCCTCGACGGGAGCCCCGATTTCCTCAAGCTGGCCGCGGCCTATGGCATCCCCTGCGCGCGGCTGAGCGACGAAATGGACATCCCGCTGGCGGTCAGCGAGATGCTGCAAAGCGAGGGGCCGTATCTGCTGGAATGTGTGGTCGATCCCGATGAGAGCTCGATTTAGGAGGTGGGGGAGATGAAACAGACGATTTCGATCCTGGTGGCAAACCAGGCCGGTGTCCTCTCCCGCATTTCCGGGCTGTTCGCGCGGCGGGGCTACAACATTGAGAGCCTGGCCGTCGGGGTGACCGAGGACAAGACCCTTTCGCGCATGACCATCGTGGTGGAGGGCAACTCCTACGTGGCCGAGCAGGTGGAAAAGCAGCTCAACAAGCTCATTGACGTCATCAAGGTGCGGCGAATCCCCCAGGGGGAGCTGGTCTGCCGGGAGCTTTTGATGATCAAGGTGGCCGCGCGCCAGGGCGAGCGGCCGGATATTGTGAACATCTGCGACATCATGGGCGCGAAGATCGCCGACATCACGCTGGGCACCATGACCATCGAGCTCAGCGACACCCCGGAGCGGGTGGAGCTGATCATCGAGATGCTCAAGCCCTTCTCGATCCGGGAGATCGTGCGCACCGGCACCGTGGCCCTGCAAAAGGGCACGGACACCATAGGAAACGGGAAAAAGTAGGTATCTGCTGAAATTATAAAAAGGGAGATGTTACCATTGGCAAAGATTTTTTATGAGAGCGACTGCAACCTCGGACTGCTCGACAACAAGACGGTAGCCATCATCGGCTACGGCTCGCAGGGCCATGCCCATGCGCTCAACCTGCACGAGAGCGGGGTCAAGGTGATCGTCGGGTTATACGAGGGCAGCAAGTCCTGGGCCAAAGCCGAGGCGGCCGGGCTGACCGTCATGACCGCTTTTGACGCGGCCAAGGCGGCGGATATCATCATGATCCTGATCAACGACGAGAAGCAGGCGGCGCTCTACAAGGAGAGCATCGAGCCCAACCTCACCGAGGGCAAGGCGCTGGCTTTTGCGCACGGCTTCTCGATCCACTTCGGCCAGATCGTGCCGCCGAAGAACGTGGACGTGTTCATGGTCGCGCCGAAGGGCCCGGGGCACACCGTGCGCAGCGAGTACCTGGCGGGCAAGGGCGTGCCGGTGCTGGTGACCGCGTATCAGGATTACACCGGGCGCGCGCTCGATTTGTCGCTGGCCTATGCGGCCGGGATCGGCGGCGCAAGAGCCGGCTGCCTCTTGACCACCTTCAAGCAGGAGACCGAGACCGACCTGTTTGGCGAGCAGTGCGTGCTTTGCGGCGGCGTGACCGCGCTGATGAAGGCGGGCTTTGAGACCCTGGTCGAGGCCGGGTACGAGCCGGAAAGCGCATATTTCGAGTGCATCCACGAGATGAAGCTGATCGTTGACCTGATCTACCAGGGCGGCTTTGAGCGGATGCGTTATTCGATTTCTGACACCGCGGAATATGGCGATTATGAGGTCGGCAAGCGGATGATCACCGAGGAGACCAAGAAGGAGATGAAGAAGGTGCTAAGCGAGATCCAGGACGGCACCTTTGCGCGCAACTGGATTCTGGAAAACCGTGTAGGCCGCCCGCACTTCAACGCCATGCGGCGCAGGGAGAGCGAGCATCAGCTCATCGAGACCGGGCGCGAGCTGCGCAAGATGTACTCTTGGAATGAAGAGGAAAACTAAAAATACGGCAATAAACGAACAAAAAACGCGGTGGAGAAATCCACCGCGTTTTTCTGTGCGGCGAGTCGCCGCTCCCTATACGCGAAAGAACTAGATCCAAAGCAGAAGTGCTCAGCCCGCGTTCTGTATAAAGGGATTCTCAAGGGTTCCTGACCCTTGAGCGGGGTGTGGGGCAGCGCCCCACGGTCTTAAAGCGCAGCGAGGCGCGGGGGAGGGGGAATCGGGCCTCCAGTGGAGGGCCGAGGGGGAACCCCCAAGAGGGGGTTCCCCTAAAAAGCCTGCTTCCCGGGAGCACCCTGCTCCCCGGCAGCGGCGGAATCCTCCCCGGCAGCGGAATCCTCCGCGGGCGGGAGATAGTGGAAAATGTCGGTAAACTGACATTCCAGTGCGAAGCAGAGGCGTTCGGCCACATCGAGGGTTACGAATCTTATTTTGTTTTGGCGGTAACGGCGGAGCTGTTCGGGGCGGATTTGGGCGCGGCGGCAGAGCCCGGCATCGGTGAGGCCGCGTTTGCGCATGATCTCGTCGGGGTCGAAGACGATGCGTCCGCAATCGTCTCCCGGGTGGTAAGCACGCAAGGGGATACCTCCTTTTCAATCTGAATGGTACAGCCCCTGAGCAGGGCCAAGAGCTCGAGCAGGACGGCGACGTAGGAGCCATAGAGCCTAAAGGGTTTTCTTTTCATTCTGTCTTTTCTCCACTGCACGGATGTGCCGCATAAGAACAAAATTTATGTACTGCGAAAAGTTCCTTCCGTCCATACGGGCGTACTGAGTAATTTTATTTACAACATCACTATCCAGTGTGATGCTGACCCTTTCTTTCAATGGGCTAGTGACCGGGCTCATATAGCTCACTCCTTAATGAAACAATAATATCGTAATTGGTAGAAAATAGTGCATTTTATTATAAAATAATACGAAATAATATTTTTACTTAGAGTGTGCTGAGTTCAGTCATTTAGCGAATTTTTTGCGGCTTCGCCGCTTTGGGGGAACCCCCTCTTGGGGGTTCCCCGTCCGACCTTCCACTGGAAGCTCGGCCTCCCCTCCCCGCGCCTCGCTACGCTTTTAAGACCGTGGGGCGCTGCCCCACGCCCCGCCAAAGGGGCGTCGCCCCCTTGTAACCCCACTTCGTCGCGCTCTCATTAAAAGCGCGGGCTGAGCATGTCTGCGTTGCAACCTGGTTCTTTCGCGAATCGGGCGTGGCGGCTCGCCACCGCGAATCGGCTGCGGCGCCCCGCCGCCCGCTTGCTGAATCCGGCGGTTCATGTTAAAATAGTAGCGTGATAAACCGGGAAAGGTGGTCGTTTCATGAATTTTGAAAGCTGTCTCAAAAATTATGCTACCCTCGCCGTGCGCACCGGGGTCAATCTCCAGCCGGGACAGGAACTGCTGCTCATGTCCCCCGTCGATTGCGCGCCCTTCGCGCGCCTGATCGCCGAGGAGGCTTACCGTGCGGGCGCGCGCGATGTGACCATCCATTACTCGGACGAAAAATTTCAGAAAATCCGCTTCCAGCACGCTGCCCTCGAGGTCTTCGAGACAGTGCCCGCCTGGCTCGCCGATTCCCGCAATTCTTATGCCGAACAGGGCGCCGCCGTGCTGCAAATCGCCGCGGGCGATCCCGAAATCTTTTCTGATGTGGATAGCCAAAAGCAGGCGGTCAATACCCGCGCGCTCTTCAAAGCGTATAAACCATTCCATAATGTACTCGATGTAAACGGCGTGCAGTGGAGCATCATCTCCGCCCCCACCAAGCCCTGGGCGCGCAAGGTCTTTCCGGACTGTGAGGAGCAGGAGGCCGTGCGCAGACTCTGGGAGGCGATCTTCCGGGCGGTGCGCGCCGACCTGCCCGACCCGGAGGAGGCCTGGAAGGAGCACGGCCGCCAGCTTAAAAAGCGGCGGGATTGGCTCAATATGCAGCAGTTCGATTCGCTGCACTTTTATAACGGCAGCGGGACGGACATTGTGCTCGGCCTGCCGCGCAAGCATGTCTGGGGCGGCGGCTCCCAAACGACCCGCTCCGGGGTCGGGTTCTTCCCCAACCTGCCGACCGAGGAGGTTTTCTGCCTGCCGCACCGCGAGCGGGTGGACGGGGTGGTGACCGGCTCCCTGCCGCTCAACTACGAGGGGACCCTGATCGAGGACTTCTCGCTGATGTTTGAAAACGGCTATGTGCTTGATTACACCGCCAAAAAGGGGTTCGAGGCCCTGCGGCGGCTGATCCATGTGGACGACGGCTCCTACCGCCTGGGCGAGGTGGCGCTGGTGCCTAGCTGCTCGCCCATATCGGACATGGGGACACTCTTCTACAATACCCTGTTCGATGAGAACGCATCCTGCCACCTGGCGCTGGGGCGCGCCTACGCCTCCTGCTTGCAGGGCGGGACCGCGATGAGCAAGCAGCAGCTGGTAAGGGCCGGGGCCAACGATTCGCTGGTGCATGTCGATTTCATGATTGGCACCGCCGATATGACGGTGGTGGGGATCGACCAGCTGGGCAATGAAATCTGTGTCTTTGAAAACGGGAACTGGGCGGCGCAGCTGCGCTGAGGATGCCCGGGATAGGAACGCCTGCAGGGGGCGCAAAAGCGTATTTTACGCTTTTGCGCCCCCTGTTTTGCAGAAAGAAGGGTATATTGCATGGCGTGTCCTCATATATTTGAGTAGAAAATGGAAAAGGGGAGAACATCCGAATGGAGCTGAGTGTTTCGAGACAGGCGGTTGTTATAAACGAAATGGTGTACGAAGGGAATCTCGAGCAGTCCGTGGAAAGCGACGTGCTGCTGCCCGATTACTGTCCGGACATCGTGAAAATCCTGCGCTGCTTCTGCACGGCGAAGGTGATCTCCAGCCAGATCGTGGGCGACAAGCTGACGGTGGATCTCAGCTGCGCGCTCAAGGTCTATTACCTGGGAAATGACGGGAACATCCGCTGCAGCGAGCAGAGGCTGCCCTATACCAAGAGCTGTGATCTGAAGATGCAGGTGCAGGACCCGATCGTGGACGTCTGCTGCCGCACCGATTATGTCAACTGCCGCGCGGTCAACCAGCGCCGGTTTGAGATCCGCTGCGCCGTCACGCTGGAGTGCCGGGTCTTTTCGCGCAAGAGCGAGGAGGTCGTCTGCGACGCGGACGGGGCCGGGATCCAGCTGCGCAGCGCCAGCAGCGAGATCACCGAGATCGCGGGGGATGTCTCCTGCCAGTTCACCATGCATGAGGACTTGCAGCTGGGCGCCGCAAAGCCGGCGGTGCAGAGTGTGATCCGCCAGGAATGCGTGGCAAGGCTCGGGGACTACAAGGTGATCAGCGGCAAGGTGGTCGTCAAGGGGGAGCTGATGGTCCATCTGCTCTACCAGCCCGACGGCGAGGGCATGGCCCCCGAAATCATGGAGTATTCCCTGCCCATCAGCCAGATCGTGGATGTGGAAGGGGTGGACGAGGATTGCCAGTGTGAGGTGGAGCTGGGCGTTATCTCGGGCGAATTTGCGCCCAAGGTCAACCTCGAGGGGGAGAGCCGGCTGTTCGCGATGGATTGTTCGCTGAACGCACGGGTGCGCTCCCACCGCCGCCAGCAGCTGCAGCTGATCACCGACTGCTATTCCACCGAGTTCGACTGCCACATGGAGAAGGTGCCCATGGCCTGCATGAACCTGATCAAGGTGGTGGAGGAGACCTGCGCACACAAGGCGATGGTCGACCTGCCTTCGGATGTGCGCTCGGTGATCGACCTGTTCTGCACCGTGGCCGACGCCTCCTCCCGCTACGAGGGGGGAGCGGTGCTGATCACCGCCAAGCTGGTCTACGGGATGTTCTGCCAGAGCGAGTCGGGTGAGATCACCTATCACGAGCAGCCCGAGGAGTGCGAGTACAAAATCCCGCTCGAGGAGAGCTATGACAGCGTGATCTTCGCCCCGCGCGGCGCCGTCCTTTCCTGCTCGTACAGCATGGTGGGCGCCGATAAGCTCGAGTGCCGCGCAGACGTGCTGCTCTGCGGGTGCATCTATTCGGTGACGCGGCCCAGCGTGGCGGCGAGCATTGTCTGCGACACCACGAAACCCAAGGAGCGCGAGTGCGAGGATGCCTCCCTGATCATTTATTATGCCGAGCGGGACGAGGACATCTGGGACATCGCCAAGCGGTACAACACTTCGCTCGCGGCGGTGATGAGCGAGAATTCGCTCGAGGGCGGCCGCCTTTGCGAGAAGAGGATGCTTTTGATCCCGGTGGTGTAAGCGCCGCGGTGCCCCCGCCCGGCCGGCGGGATGAAACTTCGAAAACAGCACAAGGGGAGGACAACTATGCAGACCAACATTTATCAGAGCATAGCCCGCCGCACGGGGGGCGACATCTATATCGGCGTGGTGGGGCCGGTGCGCACCGGGAAATCCACCTTCATCAAGCGCTTCATGGAGGAGGTCGTCATCGACCACATTGAAAGCGACTTCAAGCGCGAGCGGGCGATCGACGAGCTGCCTCAATCCGCGGGCGGCAAGACCATCATGACCACCGAGCCCAAGTTCGTGCCCGAGGACGCGGTCGCGATCACCCTCGGGGACAACGTACAGATGAACGTGAGGCTGATCGACTGCGTGGGGTATATCATCCCGAGCTCCTTGGGATATGTTGAGAACGACCAGCCCCGCATGGTGATGACCCCCTGGTTTGAAAACGAGATCCCCTTCAATATGGCCGCCGAGATCGGCACCCAGAAGGTGATCAACGAGCACAGCACCATCGGGCTGGTGGTCACCACCGACGGGACGATCACCGACCTGGACCGGGACGAATATGAGGAGGCCGAGGAACGGGTCATCACCGAACTCAAGGCGATCAACAAGCCTTTCGTGGTGCTCCTAAACTCGGTGCACCCGACCGCCGAGCGCACCCAGGCGCTGGCGCAGGAGCTCTCCGAGCGCTACGGGGTGCCGGTCATCGCCAAGAGCTGCCTGGAGCTCGGCGAAGCGGACATCAAGGAGATCCTCTCCCTGGTGCTCTACCAGTTCCCCATCCGGGAGATCCGCTTCGACCTGCCGCGCTGGATCGTCTCGCTCGAAAAGGGGCATTGGCTCAAAACCTCGGTCTACGATGCGATCTGCGGCTGCGCCAAGGACATCGAGCGGATCAGCGAGGTGGGGCCGCGCTTCGAGGATATGGCGGAGTGCGAGAACATCCGCGAGGTCAAGGTGGCCTCGGTGGACCTCGGCACCGGCTGCGTGCGGCTGCGGGTGGTTACGCCGTCGACCTTGTTCTACCGGATTCTCTCCGAGGCCACGGGGCTGGATATCTCCTGCGAGGAGGCGCTCATGCCCTGTATGATCGAGCTGGCCGAGATCAAGCGCAAATACCAGAAGATCGAGGGGGCGCTCGAGGAGGTGGCGGCGACCGGATACGGGATCGTCATGCCCTCGCTGGATGAGCTGGAGCTCGAGGAGCCGGAGATTGTCAAGCAGGGCGGCCGCTACGGCGTGCGCCTCAAGGCTTCCGCCCCCTCTATCCACATGATGCGCGCCCAGATCAACACCGAGGTCTCGCCCATCGTGGGCAGCGAAAAGCAGAGCGAGGAGCTGGTGATGTATCTGCTTAAGGAGTTTGAGGAGAGCCCCGAAAAGATCTGGGACTCGAACATCTTCGGCAAATCCCTGCATGACCTGGTCAACGAGGGGCTGCACAACAAGCTCTACCGTATGCCGACCGACGCGCGCATGCGGCTGCAGGAGACCATCGAGCGGATCATCAACGAAGGCTGCGGCGGCTTGATCTGTATTATTCTTTGATAAAAAGGGCCCGGGGGAAACCCCGGGCCCTTACTTTTGTATTACGCAAGAAGATGACGGCTTTGCCGTCATGGGGAAACCCCTTGATAGGGTTTCCCCACACAAAAACCTCCCACAGGGAGCTTTTTGCTCCCCTTCCTGATCTTTGGAAGGATTTGTAACCGCGAGTGCCAACAATCCGGAAAGGCCGCGGGCTCTGCCCGCACCTGCTCAAGGGTTGTAAACCCTTGAGAATCCCAATACTTGTAAAAATGAAACCTAAAAATATTTTTTTCGCGTCCCCTTCACATACCGCCAGAAGCAGCCGCAGGAGCGCCAGAATCCGAGACGCTGGCTTTTCCGGTAGACGATCCAGCGGTTTTTTGCCGCTCTGAGCTTGTTGCCCGAACGACCGCCGGTGCGGTAGAGCACCAGTACCTCGTTTATCCCCACGGCCCGGCAGCCAGATTTCAGCAGCTCGAGCCAGAAGACGTAATCCTCGTGAAAGTAGTGCGGGTCCATCCAAAAACCCTGCGTACGGCTGCGGCGCAGCACCACGGTCGAGCAGCCGATCACATTCTCGCCCAGCAGCCCGTCGTAGTCGACCGACTGCGGCACCCGGTATTCCCGCCCGGTTTCCTTCCCGGCTTCGTCGATGAAAGCATAGGCGGCGAAGCACAGGTCCGCTCCGGTCTCTTCGAGCAGCGCCAGCTGACGCTGCAGCTTCTGCGGCTTCCAAAGGTCGTCGCTGTCCAAAAAGGCAAGATACTCCCCCCGCGCTTCCCGCATACCGCGGTTGCGCGTGCGCCCCACGCCGAGGTTCTTCTCATTGCGCAGCAGCCGCACCCGCGCGTCGTCGCGGGAGAAGTCTTCAACCAGCGCCGGGCCGCCGTCGGACGAGCCGTCGTCGATCACCAGGATTTCCAGCTCCCGCACCGTCTGCGCACAGGCCGAGCGCAGGGTCTCCACAATGGTGCGCGCCCCGTTATAAAGTGGTATGATCACCGTCACAAGTGGTTGACCGTGTTCCATCGCCGAGCCCCCTTCCCGTAAAAGATAAATCCATTATAATCAATCGCCCCTTGCTTTGCAAACGGGACTTCACACATTGTTCACAAATGCACGGGAAAATTTTAAAAAATTTCCACCTTGTTTTGCTTGCAAATTGAAAAAACCTATGGTATAACTGTATTAATCGAATTAATACAGTTAGTTCGGTTAATACAGTTAAACCACATTGTAAGAAAATTGACGGATTGTTTTAAGAAAAATTAGAGCTTTCCGTGATAGGATAAAAACAGTGAGGAAACCTAAGAGAGGGTGAGGACGTTGATCCGGATCAATATGCGTTCGCGGGCGGACACCATCAAAGGGCAGGGGGTGCTCTCCGCCTATGAGGAACAGGTCTCGCTGGTGAGCGGGGAGCTGGCCGGCCGCTTCCAGGTCAGCGAAAACCAAAGCGGCCGGTACGATATCACGCATTTCCACACCATCAACCTGGGTTATTTCCTGTCCCTGCCGTTTGTCAAGCTGCATGGCGCGGCGGTGGGATATGTGCACTTCCTGCCCGAGACGCTGGAGAGCAGCATTAAGCTCCCGGGGCTCTGCAAGGCGGTCTTTTACCGCTATGTCATCCGCTTTTACAAGAGTATGGACTATCTGGTGACGGTCAATCCCGACTTTGTGGAAAAGCTGGCCGCATACGGGATCCCGAAGGAAAAGATCCGCTATATCCCCAATTTTGTCAGCAGCGAGGAGTTTTACCCGGTGGCGGGGGAGGAGCGCGGGCGCCTTCGCCGGGAATACGACATCGACAACGACGCCTTTGTGGTCCTCTGCGTGGGGCAGCTGCAAAAGCGCAAGGGCTTCTTCGACTTCCTCGAGGTGGCAAAAAGGCTGCCGCAGGTCACCTTCCTCTGGGCCGGGGACTTCGCCTTCGGGGCGATCTCGGACGGCTACAAGGAAATACGCGAGGCGGCGAAGAACCTGCCCGAAAATGTGCGGCTGCTCGGGCTCGTCGAGCGCGGGCAGATGAACGGGCTGTATAACCTGAGCGACGTGATGTTCCTCCCCTCCTACGGCGAGCTCTTCCCCATGACCATCCTGGAGGCGATGAACTGCTCGACCCCCATTCTGGTGCGGGACTTGAGCTTGTATGAGAACATTCTCTTCGACTTCTATCTCAAGGGCCACGACAACGACGATTTCGTGCGCGAGATCGAGCGGCTGCGCCAATCCCCCGCAGCACTACAGGCAGCGCGGGAGATGTCCCATCAGGGGCATATATACTACAGCCGCGAGAGCGTGGCGCGGATGTGGAACGAGTTTTATGAAACGGTCTACGAGCGGCAGACCATGAAACAGAAAAGGAGCCTGCCCCACCGGGCGGGAAAAGCCTATGAAGCGCAAAAACATCTTTAACCTTCTGGTGCTGCTGGTCACGGCGGCAGTGGTGGTCGGGTGCCTCTTCCTGGTGGATACCCCGGCGGCCATCTTCGGCGCTCTGCGCCGGGTGCACCCCGTCTTTTTGTGGGGGGCGCTGGGCTGCATGCTGTTTTACTGGCTCTTCGAGAGCCTGGCGCTCCACCTGACCGCCAAGCGGGTTTATCCTGGTCAGCGGCTGTCGGACAGCGTCAGCGTTTCGATGATCGGGCAGCTCTTCAACTGCATCACCCCGTTCGCCAGCGGCGGACAGCCGGTCCAGGCCTGGCGGCTCGCGCGCTGCGGCATGCCGCTGGGCGAGGCCTCGTCGGCGCTGCTGTGCAAGTTCATCGTCTATCAGACGGTGCTGAGCGTTTACTCCTTAATTACTCTTCTCTTTCGCTTCTCCTACTTCGCCAGCCGGGTGAGCGGGTTTTCCGTCTTGGTGCTGGTGGGCTTCTGCGTCAACTTTGCCGTGGTGGTGGGGCTCGTATGCATCTGCTTCTTCCCGAGGGCGGCAAAGGCGCTCGGGATGGCGCTCATCCGGCTGCTGTGCAAGGCTCGCCTTTGCAAGCGCCCGCAGGAGATGACGGAGAAGCTTTCCCGGGAAATCGAAGGCTTCACCAAGAGCTTTCGCCTGCTGCGCCGCAGCGGCTGGATCCTGCTGGGCTTAGTCGTGATGACCGTGCTGCAGCTGACCGCCTTCTTCGCGGCTTCCTACTTCGTTTGTCTCGCGCTGGGCGCGCGGGAGGTCTCGGCCTTTACCGTGATCTGCGCGAGCGCCTTTGTGTTGATGGTCTCCTCATTCGTGCCCCTTCCGGGCGCGTCGGGTGGGGCGGAGGGCAGCTTCTTCGTCCTCTTTGGCCTCTTTTTCCCGAGTGCGGGCAGCGTGGCGCTGGCCGTGCTGCTCTGGAGGCTGGTGACCTTCTATCTGCCGATCGCGGCCGGCTCCCTTTTCTGGGCGCTGCCGCAGCGCCGGCAGCCCAAACTTTGCTGATCCAAAACCGCTGGATAAACCAAATTCTCTGCTCTGGGCTCCGGATTACCACTCCGGGGCCAATTTTTTTGCCCCCAGGATTTACCGCTTGTAAGCGGGCGGCAATTTCCGGTATGATGGAGAAAAACGGGAGGAAGCCATGCAAAAACTGGTTTTGATTTTCTCATTTCTTCTGTCCTTTCTTTTTCTTTCCCAGGGTGCCGCCGCACAGGAGGGCACCGTCTTCGGGGAGGATGACCGTGTGCCGGTGGCGGACACCACGGCGGCCCCCTACAACGCCATCTGCAAACTGAAGATCACCTACCAAAACGGAACCACCGGCGATGGGACCGGCTTTCTCTACGGCCCCGGGCTGCTCGCCACGGCGGGACATTGCCTCTATGACACCAGCTACGGGCGGGGCGGGCAGGTGGCGTCGGTCACCGTCTACCCGGGACTCAATGCGGAGGGGGCGCCCTTCGGCAGCCGTGAATTACGGGAGGACAACGCGGGCTTCTATCTGCCCGAGCGGTGGAAGCAGGACCGGGATTGGCGCTCCGACTACGGGGTGATCGCGTTTTTTGAGCCCTTTGAGGAGGTGCAGCCGCTGCAGCTGGCCGATTGGGAGACGTATCCCGATTCGGCCCTCGCCGGCACAGAGGCGCTCATCGCCGGGTATGACGGCGCCATGCAAAGCCCGCTGCTCGCGCACGGGATGCTTTCGCTGGTGCGGGAGGACGACCTGCTCTACCGGCTCGACATCTCCCACGGGCAGAGCGGCGCGCCGATTCTGGATTTGCAGAGCCGGGTGATCGGGATCCAGAACTACGGCGCCAATGTCGGTTTTGCCGCGGGGGAGATGCCCTATAACTCGGGCGCCAGGATGAACAGGACGTTGAGCGAGTTCCTGCTTGGGGTAAAAAATATATCGTCACCCTCTTGACAGGGGGATGATAGAGCGGGGCTTCAGCCTTGCGGGCCTTCTCCCACTTTATCGCATTGAACGGGGGCCGATAAACATAAAGCCCCCCTTTTCGGAAAAACTAACCGAAAAAGGGGGCTTTGCCGTTATGCTGAATATCCAGAAATGCGCCATCATCGGCACCGGGTTCGTCGGGGCGACCACCGCCTTTGCGCTGCTGCGCAGCGGGCTCTTTTCCGAGATGGTGCTCATCGATCAAAACCGCGAGAAGGCCGAGGGCGAGGCGATGGACCTGAGCCACTGCGACCCGTTCGTGCGCCCGGTGAACGTCTGGGCGGGGGACTACTGCGACCTCGTCGATTGTGCGCTGGTGATCATCACCGCCGGGGCCAACCAGGGCCCGAACGAGACCCGGCTCGACCTGGTACAGAAAAACACCCGCATCTTCGGCTCGATCATTCCGCAGATCGTGCGCTATAACCGGGAATGTATCTTGCTGGTGGTGGCCAATCCCGTGGACGTGCTGACCTATGTGGCGCTGAAACTTTCCGGCTTCCCGCCCGAGCGGGTGATCGGCCCGGGCACCGTGCTGGACACCGCCCGGCTCAAGTATCTGCTCAGCGAGCACCTGGAGGTGGACAGCCGCAACGTGCACGCCTTCATCATCGGCGAGCACGGGGATACCGAGCTGCCTGTCTGGAGCAGCGCCAATGTTTCGGGGGTGGACATCGCCGACTTCTGCCGCAGCTGCCAGAAATGCGGGGACATGGCCTGCATGAAGGAGATTTACGACGAGGTCAAGAACAGCGCCTACGAGGTCATCCAGAAGAAGGGGGCGACCTACTATGCCATTGCGCTGGCGGTGCTGCGGATCGCCGAGGCCATCCTGCGCGACGAGCATTCGGTGCTCACTGTTTCGGGGCTGGTCAGCGGGCACTATGGGCTGGACGGCCTCTGCCTCGGGCTGCCGAGCATCGTCGGACGGCGGGGGATCGAGCAGACCCTCGATGTGCCGCTCGATGAAGGCGAGCAGCAGGCGCTCGAGAAGTCGGCCCGGGCGCTCAAAGAGGTCATTGACCAATTGGAATTATAAGCAAAAGGACCGGAGCACATGCTCCGGTCCTTTTGGCTATACTTTTTTTCGCTCGAACAAAGAGAAGACCACCGCCGCGAAGGCGAGCAGGCATAGCCCGGCCCAGAGGAAGAAGGCGCCGTTCCAGCCGAAGGCGTCGCTGAAAATCCCGGTGAACATACTGCCCAGGGCCGCGCCCAGATAGGTGAGGAAGTTGAGGATTCCCGAGAGCTGGGCGCTGCGTCCGGTGTGGGCAAATTTGAGCGGGACGATCGCAGTGGTGATGACATTGATGCAATAGAGCACCGCCATGATCGCGCTGATCACCCCGACCGATCCGAAGAAGCTGCGCTGCAGCACGATCAGCCCGAGGCTGAGCGCCAGGAGCAGCGCCGAAAGCAGGAAGAGCGAGATGTTCGAGCGGCCCTTCGACTTCTTGTCGATCCAAGAGGAGAGCAGGATCCCCACCGTGCCGATGACCGGCACCAGGATGGAGGACATCGACACCAGCCCCCCTGCCCCCTCGCCCGCGAGGTCGCCGAGAATGGTCGGTGTCCAGAGATTGATCGACTCCTTGACAGCGCCCTGCACCATGCAGATGATAGCGGTGATGACCATGGTGAAGCTGAGCAGGATTTTTAAGAGCCCCACTGCCGGCTTGGCGGGCGCCTCCGCGGCGGGCGCCCCGGGACCGCCGGTTTCGGCCTCCTCCGTGCACAGCTCTTCGAGGGAGTGGTCTAACTCCTCGGGGAAATTGCGCACCATGAACATCCAGAAGATTAAAAAGATTAGCGTGCAGGCGGCCGGCAGGAAGAAGGCCCAGCGCCAGCTGACAAAGCTAATCAGCAGTCCGGTGATTCCCCAGGAGAGGACGTACCCCACGGTGGTCGGCAGCGAGATAATGACCGAGACTTGCCCGTACTGCCCGGAGGTGAACCAGCTCGAGCAGATGCGCACGATGGAGGACCAGATCATTGAAAGAGCGAAGCCGTTGAGCCCCCAGAGCACCGTCAGAAGCAAGTAGCTGCGGCAAAGCCCGATGAGCAGGTTGCAGCAAAGCGAGCAGAGCAGCCCCAAAAAGACCATGTTCTTGGCGTTGAGCCGCTGGGCGAACCCGCCGCTGATCAGCTGACCGAGCGCGTAGGTCCAGAAAAAGACGGTCCCGGCCATCCCGAGCATCGATCGGCTGGCGCCCAGGTCCTGGCCCAGCGGGGTGAGCACCACCGAGAGATTGGTGCGGCAGAGGTATGATACGGTGTAAGCCAGAAAGCACAGCAGCACGGTGCGCCGCTGGAGCTGCCGGAGTGAGTGGCGGTCAGGCTGTTTTGGGGCTCGCTGCAATAGGATCCTCTCCTCGTCGATTGGTCTATCAACAGAAATACTGCCGCGTTTCCGATCGCGGCAGTATTATCATAACTCTTCCAGCTTTTTTGTCAAGGGAATCTCAGTCCAGCTCGGCGAAGCATTCCTCGACGAGATAGGGGTGCACCGTGTCCGAACTGAGCTCCTGGAGCTGTTTTACAAAGCCCTCCTTGCGCCCGGCGGCGATCAGCAGCCGCAGATGGACCGCCGCGCCGAAGTCGCTGCCGAGGGTCTTTACCCCGAACTGGGGCAGCAGGTAGCTGATCTTACCGTAGAGGGAGTAGTCGCAGTCCAGCTCCAGCACGGCGCACGGGCGCATGGTCTTGATCCCGGCGGCGTCCACCGCCAGCTTGGCCGAGTGGGAGTAGGCGCGCACCAGCCCGCCCCCGCCCAGTAGAATCCCACCGAAATAGCGGGTGACCACCACACAGAGGTCACAGAGCCCCTCCTTTTGCAGCACGTCGAGTACCGGCAGCCCGGCGGTGCCCTGCGGCTCGCCGTCGTCCGAATAGCGGCGCAGGTTCCCCTCACGCAGAATATAGGCATAGACGTTGTGGGAAGCGTCCCAATACTTCTGGCGAAGACCGGCGATCCATTCGGTCGCCTCCGCCTCATGCTGCACCGGTCTCGCGGTGCCGATGAAGCGGGAGCGCCGCTCGGTAAATTCATCGCTGGCCTCCTGCCGGATGGTCCGGTAATCCACAAAAACCCGCCTCCTCCGAATGAATTTGACAGCAAAACAAAAATGGCGCGGAAACCTCCGCGCCATTTTATCATTCTTATTTGCCCAGGTTGAAGCGCTTGTTGAAACGATCCACACGTCCGCCGGTGTCGACCAGCTTCTGCCGCCCGGTGAAGAACGGATGGCACTTGGAACAAATTTCCACGCGGATGTCCTTCTTGGTGGAACGGGTCTCAATGACCTCGCCGCAAGCGCAGGTGATGGTGGTGGGCTCGTACTTCGGATGAATACCCTTCTTCATATCTTTCACCTCTTTCAGCCGACGAGGAGCTTGACCTCGTCCATATCGGTAGTACGACTAATCATAGCACAGTTCATTTTAAAATGCAAGCAGAAGTTTCAGGAAATCCACTCAGACGCCCAAAAGCGCCTTGACACCGGCCGAAACCTGCTCATAGAGCTGCTGCGCCTGCTCCAACGTGGCGGCGCTCAGCGAATAGTAGACCTTGATCTTCGGCTCGGTCCCCGAGGGGCGCACGATCACGCTGGCCCCGTTTTCGAGGGTGTATTCGAGGATGTCCGATTCGGGCAGGGTGATCGTCTCCTCCCCGCCGTCCGCCAGCACCCGCTTGCCGCTCAGATAGTCCCCGGTGGCCGCGACCGCATGGCCGCCGATCTCGCTCGGCGCCCCGGCGCGCAGGGCGCGCAGCATCCCGGCCATCTTCACGCTGCCGTCCTCGCCCTCGAAGGTGTAGCTGTCCACCACGTTGAGGTACCGCCCGCAGACGCTGTAGATCCCGTCGAGCACGTCGAGCAGGGTCTTGCCCTTGGACTTGTAGTAGGCGGTCATCTCGCAGATGATCATCGCCGCGTTGACCGCGTCCTTGTCCCGCGCGTGCGGCCCGGTGAGATAGCCCGAGCTCTCCTCGAAGCCCAATAAGAACCGGTCCGCCTCGCCCTTCTGCTCGAGCTCGGCCACCAGCTCGCCGATGTACTTGAAGCCGGTCAGCACGTCGATCACCTGCACGCCGAGCTCCCCTGCCAGCCGGTCGCACAGCTTGGTTGAGACCACCGACTTGACCACGATCGGGTCCTTTGGCAGGGTGCCCGTTTCGCGGCGGCGCTCCACGATGTACTGGAGCATGAGCACCCCGATCTCGTTGCCGCTCAGGCGCACGATCCTGCCCTGGTGGCGCACCGCCACCCCCGCGCGGTCGGAGTCCGGGTCGGTGGCGAGCAGGATGTCATAGCCCAGCCGCTCGCAGAGGCGCAGCCCCAGCTCCATCGCCGTGGCCTCCTCGGGGTTCGGGTAGGGGCAGGTCGGGAAGTCGCCGTCGGGCTGCTCCTGTTCGGGCACCACCGCGACCGTTTCCACCCCGATCCTGTCCAAAATTTTGCGCACGCAGTGGTTGCCCGCGCCGTTTAAGGGGGTGTAAACCACGCTGATGGGCGACTGGCGGCAGATGTCCTTGTCCACCTGCTCGCTGAGCACCGCGTCGATGTAGGCGTCCACCGTATCCTTGCCGATGTACTGGATCACTCCCGTGCGCAGCCCCTCCTCGAAGGGGATGGTCTTGATCCCGCCGAAATAGTCCACCGTTTCGATCTCGCGCAGGACCTCATCCGCCTCCTCGGGCGAGAGCTGGTAAGCCTCGGGCCCATAGACCTTGTAGCCGTTGTACTTGGCGGGGTTGTGGCTGGCGGTGACGACGATCCCCGCCTGGCAGTGCAGGTGGAGAATGGCGAAGGAGAGCGCCGGGGTGGGCATGAGCTCGTCGAAGATATGTACCTTGATCCCGTTGGCAGCCAAAATTTCTGCCGAACGCTGCGCAAACAGGGTGGAGTTGTTCCGGCTGTCGTAGGCGATGGCGACCGCGGCGTCCCCATATTTCTTGCCCAGCCACTGGCAGAGCCCCTGGGTGGCCGCGCCCACGGTGTAGACGTTCATCCGGTTGGTGCCGGCGCCGAGCACGCCGCGCAGCCCGGCCGTGCCAAAGGACAGGGTGCGGTAGAAGCGGTCGCCAATCTCCGGCTCATCGTTTGCGACGGCCAGCAGATCAGCTTTGAGCGCGGGATCGTCCACCTTCTCGCACCAGGTTTGATACAGCTTATGAGAATCACTCATCTCGAGCACCTCCGGTTATAGTGGTTAAGAGTTAGCTTACTCCTTTATTCTATCATTTTTTGCTGAATTTGGAAATGGATAATCCAAATTTTTGTCCGGTTTGCCGCCGCCGCGCTTGACAATGCCCGCCCGATTCCGATATAATTGGTTTTATTATAAGGAAGGGAGGCGCGCCGCGGTGGGCTGGAAGATGGTTTGTGTCCGGATCCAGAAAGGAAACGTTTTTGCCGTCGACGGGACAGGTGCGCCTTTTTTGAGACGGTGACGGCAATTCCAATCGGAATTTTGGGCCGCAGCGTCGCTGCGGCCTTTTGTTTTGCCGGCAGGGCG
The DNA here is from genome assembly GCA_004340125.1 of Harryflintia acetispora. Lineage (GTDB taxonomy): Bacteria > Bacillota > Clostridia > Oscillospirales > Ruminococcaceae > Harryflintia > Harryflintia acetispora. Next base: position 452,890 of record SLUK01000001.1, read on the forward strand.
TTCCTGCCCCGGCTTTCACAAATATTTGAAAGACGGGAAGGAAACGCGATGAATCTCAACAAACAGATCAAATGCCTCTATTTATATGAGCTCCTGAGCGGCTTCTCGCTGGGCGAGGGGGTATGGGTCATTTTCCTCCTCATGCGGGGGTTTTCCCTGCTGGAGGTCGGGATCGCCGAGGGCTTTTTCCATGTGGTCAGCTTCTGCTGCGAGGTGCCCAGCGGCATGCTCGCCGACCTGCTCGGGCGAAAGCGCACCCTGGTCTGCAGCCGGCTGATGAGCGGGGCGGCGGCGCTGGGCATGCTGATGAGCACCAACATCTTCGGCGTCTGCCTGTCGCTGGGGCTCTGCGCGATGGAGTATAACCTTGCCTCCGGCACCCGGGAGGCGATCACCTACGATTCCCTGCTGCAGGAACGCGAGGCGGGTCGGTATCTGCGGGTGTGCTCCAATCAAAATCTGCTTTTTCGCCTGGCACAGGGCGGCGGGATCCTGCTCAGCGGCGTGGCGCTCCTCATCGGCTGGCGCTGGTGCTACCGGCTCGACGTTTTGCTGGGGCTTTGCGGCGCGCTGGCAGCGCTGGCGCTGCGCGAGCCCGCAGTCACCGAGCGCCAGCGCGAGCGGCCCCGCCTGGGGCTGCGTCAGCTGCCAAGGCTGCTGGCCCGGCAGACAAAGGACTCCCTGCGCTTTTTGCGCCGCACCCCGCGCGCCTTTTTGTGCATGCTGGCGGGGTCGGCGGTCGAGACGGGGAGCATTCTCTGCGGCTTCTTTTTGCAGCAGCAGCTGACCGAGCAGGGGGCCTCCTCCTATCTGCTGGGGCTGTTGCTGCTGGGCGTCAGCCTCGGCGGGATGGCGGGGGCGAAGGCGGCGGTCCTGCTGGCAAAGCGTATTAGCTACCGGCAGACCCTGGCGCTTTGCGGCGCCGGGACGGCGCTGGGGCTGCTGTTCGCCGCGGGAAATGGCCTCCTGCTCGGGGTGGCGGGCGGTTTCCTGAGCGCAATGTGGAGCGAGGCGCTGGCCACCGTCAACGACCGGGAGCTCAATTCCATGATCCCCTCCGATCAGCGGGCCACCTTGATCTCGATCGGCTCGATGACCTTCAGCGTGCTGATGATGGGCGCCTCCCCCGCCGCCGGGGCGCTGGGCGGGCGGCACGGGATCGGCAGCGCCTATCTCGCATTGGCCGCGGCGCTGCTGCCGGCGGTGGGGCTGCTGCTCTTCCTGCTCGGGCGCTGTCCGGTCCCCCGCTGCGAGGCGGAGGAGACGGAGTCCTAGCCGCAAGCGGGCCGGGATATCTGTGGGAGGGTATACCATTTGCGCGCCGTTCATGGTACAATAAGGCGACAGGATTCGACAGCTGGGGAGGACGAGCGGATGTTTGCAAAGACCATGAGCCTGGGCCTGATGGGGATCGATGCGTTCCCGGTCACCGTGGAGGTGGACCACCACCGGGGGATGCCCGCCTTTGAAATCGTCGGGCTGCCGGATGCGGCGGTCAAGGAGGCGCGGGACCGGGTCAAGGCCGCGATGGGCAACTGCGGGCTGGAGCTGCGCCCCGGCCGGGTGGTGGTCAATCTCGCCCCGGCCGACCTGCGCAAGGGCGGCACCCTCTACGACCTTCCTATATTAATAGGACTGCTCGGCGCGCTGGGGGAGCTGCCCGGCTCCTTCGAGGGCTTCGCCTTTCTGGGGGAGCTCTCCCTCTCGGGCGAGGTGCGCCCGGTGCCCGGCATACTGCCGATGGTGCTCAAGGCGAAGGAGCAGGGCCTGCGCGGGGTGTATCTTCCGGCGGCCAACGCCCGGGAGGGCTCCATTGCCGGAGGGATCGACATCTACCCGGTGCAAAGCGTCATGCAGCTGCTCGACCACTTTGCCGGGCGAAAGCCGATCGAGCCCGCGCCGCCGCTCGAACTTTCACAGGCGCCGGCGCAGCTCCTGCCGGACTTTAAGGACGTCAAGGGCCAGGCGATGGCGCGGCGGGCCGCCGAGATCGCGGCGGCGGGCGGGCACAATCTTTTGATGATCGGCACCCCGGGTTCCGGGAAGAGCATGATCGCCAAACGGATCCCGTCCATCCTGCCTCCGCCCTCCTTCGCCGAGGCGATCGAGATCACCAAGGTCCACTCGGTGGCGGGGCTGCTGCCGCCGGATACCCCGCTGCTGCGCACGAGGCCGTTCCGCGCGCCGCACCACACCGTCAGCCCGGCGGGGCTCTCGGGCGGCGGGCCCATCCCGCGCCCGGGCGAGGTCTCCCTGGCCCACGGCGGAGTGCTCTTTTTGGATGAGCTGCCCGAGTTTTCCCGCGCGGCGATGGAGGTGCTGCGCCAGCCCATCGAGGACGGCGCGGTGACCATTTCCCGGGCAAACGCGCGGCTGCGCTACCCGAGCACGATCATGCTGGTGGCGGCGATGAACCCCTGTCCCTGCGGGTACTATGGACATCCGGCCAAGGAGTGTATCTGCGGTGAGAAGAAGATCGACAGCTACATCGGGCGGGTCTCCGGGCCGCTGCTGGACCGGATCGACCTGCACGTCGAGGTCATGCCGGTGGAGTTCGACACCCTGTCAGCGGGGGCCGAGTCGGAGTGCTCGGCCGACATCCGCGCGCGGGTGATCGCCGCGCGGGAGCGCCAGCTGGCCCGCCGGGAATGGACCGGGGCCGACTGCAACGCACATCTGGCCCCCGGCATGGTACGGGAGGTTTGCCAGATGAGCGGCGAGGCGCGGGAGGTCCTGCGCCGGGCCTTTGAGCGGATGGGCCTCTCGGCGCGGGCATACGATCGGGTTCTCAAGGTGTCCCGCACCATCGCCGACCTGGACGGCAGCGAGAAAATCGAGCGCCGGCACGTCGCCGAGGCGGTGCAGTACCGCAGCCTGGACCGCAAATATTGGCGCCGGAACCGGGATTAAACCGGAGCCGGCCGCCCCAAGATAAGGGAAGAAAGGGAGGAAGCATATGGTCAAGCATATTGTGATGTGGAAGCTGCGCGCTTTTGACAGCGGGCGGGAGCGGCAGGAGGCCGCGGAGAAGATCAAGTCGGGGCTCGAGGCCCTGACGGGGAAGGTGGAGGGGCTGCAGCGCGCCGAGGTGGGGATCAATTTTAACCCCGCCGGGTACGACCTCTGCCTGTATACCGAGCTGCGGGACCGGGCGGCGCTCGATTTCTACCAGGACCACCCGGAGCATTTAAAGATGAAGGAATACATCCATACCGTGATCACCGAGCGGGTGGTCTGCGACTGGGAATGCTGAAAACAGGCCGTATATTGCAGCAAAATGACCGTTCCGGGGACAAAAAACACCCCCGGGACGGCGTTTTTTCATAAAATTACGGGTTTCAAGAAAAATATTTTGAAAAAACTTGTATTCTTTCCTTTGGTATGGTATATTATTTAAGCGTGACTGCACAAGATATGCGTTGAAGCGGGAGGTTGCCGCAGTTTGCGGGTAATTTCCGCCGAGTATGTCCGATTTCAAACCGGGCGACTTTAAATACCGACAGGTTGTGTCGTGGTCCGTCCGACAGGCTCTTTGGCCTGCGGTGGGACAGGCATGAAGTCCGGCTAAACCTGCGCGGGCCGCGCCCAGAAGGGTTCGGCTCCCGTGCGAAGGGTTTATCCGGTTTTTCTATGCAAAGCGACTGAACACACGGCGGCGTGTTCGGAATTTAAAAGGAGCCTCACGACAAAGAATTAGGAGGCGATGGCAAGTGGCAGTCAAGGAAAAAATCAGAATCAGACTGAAAGGTTATGATTCCTCTCTGGTGGATGCGTCTGCGCAGAAGATCGTGGAGACCGCGAAGCGCACCGGGGCAAGGGTATCCGGCCCGATTCCCCTGCCGACCGAGAAGGAGATCGTGACCATTCTGCGCGCGGTCCACAAGTACAAGGACAGCCGCGAACAGTTTGAGATGAGAACCCACAAGAGACTCATAGACATCCTGCGCCCGTCCAACAAGACGGTGGAAGCGCTGACCAGTCTTGAGCTCCCCGCCGGCGTGGACATCGAGATCAAGCTCTAAGGTCCAGCCGCTCATCGCCGCCCGCTCAGGAGGGGCGGCAGGTCAAGTTGGCACACTGCCAACCAATAACCGAAGGAGGTAAACCAAACCCATGCAAAAATGTATCATCGGCAAAAAAGTCGGCATGACCCAGATCTTTGACGAGAAGGGAAATGTCATCCCCGTCACGGTGATCGAGGCGGGTCCGTGTATCGTCGTTTCCAAGAAAACAACCGAAAACGACGGCTACGAAGCCGTGCAGATCGGTTATGGCGACGTTTCGGACAAGAGAGTCAACAAGCCGCAGAAGGGCCATTTCGCGAAAGCGGATGTTGCGGCGAAAAAACACCTCAAGGAATTCAGGCTCGATGACTGCTCCGCGCTGAATGTCGGCGACCTGATCAAGGCGGATACCTTCGAGTGCGGCAACGCAATCGATGTGATCGGCACTTCCAAGGGCAAAGGCTACGCGGGCACCATCAAGCGTTACGGCAACCACCGGCTCAAGGAAACCCACGGTTCCGGTCCTGTTGCGCGGCACGCGGGTTCCAACGGCGCGACCTCCAGCCCGTCGAGAGTGTTCAAGGGCAAGAAGCTTCCGGGCCACATGGGCGCCGAAAGAGTGACGGTCCAGAACCTCACGGTGGCCAAGGTGGATGCGGAAAATAACCTGATCGCGATCAGAGGCGCTGTGCCCGGTCCGAAAGGCGGACTGGTGTACATCACCGACAGCGTGAAGGCGTAAGGGAAGGAGGAAGCACTATGCCAAATTTACAGGTAGTGGATATGACCGGCAAGAGCGTCGGCGAGATCACCCTCTCGGACGCCATCTTTGGGATCGAGCCCAACAAGTCCGTTCTCCACGATGCGGTAAAGAACTATCTTGCCAACCAGCGCCAGGGCACCCAGTCCACCCTGACCCGCACTGAGGTCAGCGGCGGTGGCAAGAAACCCTGGAGACAGAAGGGCACCGGCCATGCGCGCCAGGGTTCCACCCGCGCTCCGCAGTGGCGCCACGGCGGTATCGCGCTCGGCCCCAAGCCCCGCGACTACAGCTACACCCTCAACCGGAAGGTCAAGCGGCTGGCCATCAAGTCGGCGCTCTCTTCCAAGGTGCAGGAGAACAACCTGGTCGTGGTCGACAAGATCGCGAGCGAGGATTACAAGACCAAGACGATGGTCGAGATGCTCAAAGCCCTCGGCGCCGAGCGCAAGGCGATGATCGTCATGCCGGGCGTGGACGCCAAGGTCATCAAGAGCGCGGCGAACATCCCCGGGGTGAAGACCGCTTTAGTCAACACCATCAACGCCTACGACCTGCTCTGCTACGATAAGGTCATTATCGACAAGAGCGCCGTAGAGAAGATCGAGGAGGTGTACCGGTAATGAAAACCGCTCACGACGTCATTCTCAAGCCGATCATCACCGAGGCCACCATGGCCGGTGTTGCGGACAAGAAATACACCTTTAAGGTCGCGAAGGATTCCAACAAGATCGAGATCGCCCAGGCGGTCGAGAAGCTGTTCGACGTGAAGGTTGCCAAAGTCAACACCCTGAACGTGCGCGGCCGGTATAAGAGACAGGGCATGCACGGCGGTTACACTCCCGCGTGGAAAAAAGCCGTCATCACCCTGAAAGAGGATTCCAAGGGGATCGAGTTCTTCGAGAGCATGGTCTAAGCCGGAATCCCTCGAGGCCCCGGACGCAAGACGCGGCGCGGCCTCACAAGAAGAATTCTGTTGCCGCGACAGCGTGTGCACCGAGGATTCTTAATGAGAAAAACCGCGCGGCCGCCACCGGCGGCAGGAAGCGCGCGAGCGCGACGCGGCCTCACAAGAAGAATTCTGTTGCCGCGACAGCGGCGCGAGGTGCTGTGCACCGAGAGGAATTCTTTGAATGAACCGGGCGGCAACGCCGGACGGTTCTATTGTATGGGATGACTCATAAGTCCCGCTAATTTCAGTTATGAGGAGAGTGAAATCGAATGGCTATTAAAAGCTATAAGCCTACTACGCCGTCCAGACGGTCGATGACCGTCACCGATTTCTCTTCGTTGTCTAAGGTCAAGCCGGAGAAGAGCCTGCTCGAACCGATGAAAAAGCACTCCGGCCGCAACAACAACGGTAGAATCACCGTCCGCCACAAGGGCGGCGGCAACCGCACCAAATACCGTGTGATCGACTTCAAGAGAGATAAGAGAGACATGCCCGCCACCGTGCTCACCCTGGAGTACGACCCCAACCGCAGCGCCCACATCGCGCTGGTGCAGTATGAGGATGGCGAGAAGCGCTATATCCTGGCGCCCAACGGCCTGAAGGTCGGGCACATCGTGATGGCCGGCGAAAAGGCCGACATCAAGCCGGGCAACGCGCTGCCGATGACCAACATCCCGGTCGGTACCTTCATCCACAACGTTGAGCTCTATCCCGGCAAGGGCGCGCAGCTCGCGCGCAGCGCGGGGATCATGGCCCAGCTGATGGCCAAGGAGGGCGCCTACGCCCTGGTGCGCCTGCCCTCCGGCGAGCTTCGCAACGTGCCGGTCGGCTGCATGGCCACCATCGGCCAGGTCGGCAACGTCGACCACGAGAACGTCAAGATCGGTAAGGCCGGCCGCAAGCGCCACATGGGCGTGCGCCCGACGGTGCGCGGTTCCGTCATGAACCCCTGCGACCATCCGCACGGCGGTGGTGAGGGCAAGTCGCCGATCGGCCGCCCGTCCCCGGTTACCCCGTGGGGCAAGCCGACCCTCGGTTACAAGACCCGCAAGCACCACAACCGCTCCGACAAGTTTATCGTCAAACGCCGCAACGCGAAGTAACGCGGGCTGAAAGGAGGCAGATGATCAATGGGTAGAAGTATCAAGAAGGGCCCATACGTGCAGCCTGTGCTGCTCAAGAGAGTGAAGGAGCTCAACGCTTCCGGTGAGAAGCGCGTGCTCAAGACCTGGAGCCGTTCCTCCACCATTTTTCCGGATTTCGTTGGACACACGTTCGCCGTTCACGACGGACGCAAGCACGTTCCGGTTTATATCACCGAAGATATGGTAGGCCACAAGCTCGGCGAGTTTGCGCCTACCAGAACCTACAAAGGCCATGCCGGGGCAAGAAAGACCAAATAGAGCAGGGCTGAAAGGAGGAGAAATAATGGAAGCAAGGGCTTATCTGAAATATGCCCGCATCTCGCCGCGCAAGGTCGAGATCGTGCTGAACCTGATCAGGAACAAGCCGACCGACATGGCGATGGCAATTCTTAAGCATACTCCCAAGGCCGCCTGTGAGCTGCTGGAGAAGCTGCTGAAGAGCGCGATCGCCAATGCCGAGAACAACCACAGCATGGATCCGCAAAATCTCTATGTTGCCGAATGCTTTGTGACTCCCGGTCCCACTCTCAAGAGGATCCGGCCCAGAGCCCAGGGCAGAGCCAACAGGGTTTTAAAGAGAACGTCACACATCACCCTTGTCCTTAAGGAAAAGGAATAAGCTGAAAGAGGAGGTAAACTATGGGCCAAAAAGTGAATCCCCACGGTCTTCGCGTGGGCGTAATCAAGGACTGGGATTCCCGCTGGTTTGCTAAGGACAGTGCTTTCGGCGATACCCTCGTTGAGGACTACAATCTTCGCAAGTTCCTCAAAAAGACCCTGTACGCCGCAGGCGTCCCGCGCATCGAGATCGAGCGCGACGCGACCAAGGTTCGTATCCATATCCACTGCGCCAAGCCGGGCATGGTCATCGGCAAAGGCGGTTCCGAGATTGAGAAGCTGCGCCTGCAGTGCGAGAAGCTGATCAACAAGAACAAGACCGACAAGGTTGCGGTCTTCGTCAATATCGTCGAGGTGAAACAGCCCGACAAGAACGCACAGCTCGTTGCCGAGAGCATCGCCAGCCAGCTCGAGCGCCGGATTTCCTTCCGCCGCGCGATGAAGCAGTCGATCCAGAGAGCGATGAGACTGGGCGCCAAGGGAGTCAAGGTCTGCGTTTCCGGCCGTTTGGGCGGCGCGGAGATCGCGAGGACCGAACATTACCATGAGGGCACGACGCCGCTCCAGACGCTGCGCGCCGACATCGACTACGGCTTTGCCGAGGCGAATACGACCTATGGCAGAATCGGCGTTAAGGTTTGGATCTACGCCGGAGAGGTTCTGGGCGACGTGAGACAGCCCCGCAGGGAAGGAGGCAAAAGATAATGCTGCTTCCGAAGAGAGTAAAGTACCGCAGAGTTCACAGAGGCCGCATGAAGGGCCAGGCGACCAGAGGCACCACCGTGACCTACGGCGATTTTGGCCTGCAGGCTCTTGAGCCGGCCTGGATCACCTCGAATCAGATCGAGGCGGCCCGTATCGCCATGACCCGTTATATCAAGCGTGGCGGCCAGGTCTGGATCAAGATTTTCCCGGACAAACCGATCACCGAGAAGCCGGCCGAGACCCGAATGGGTTCCGGTAAGGGCAGCCCGGAATACTGGGTCGCCGTTGTCAAGCCCGGCCGCGTGATGTTCGAGATCGGCGGGGTTCCCGAGGAGCTCGCCCGCGAGGCCATGCGTCTTGCTGCGCACAAGCTGCCGGTCAAGTGCAAATTCGTCTGTAAGGAAGAAAAGGGGAGTGAGGAGTAATGAAGGCTGTTGAGATTAGAGAACTTTCCGCCTCAGAGCTTAACGAAAAACTGGCTGACCTCAAAGCCGAGCTTTTCCACCTGCGCTTCCAGCACGCGATCAATCAGCTCGAAAATCCCGCCCGCATCAATGCGGTGAAGAAGGATATCGCACGCATCATGACCGTGATGACCGAGAATGCTGACAAGAGCGCGCAGTAATTTGGAAGGGAGGAGCAGGCTGTGAGCGAAAGAAACCTCAGAAAAACCAGGGTTGGAACCGTTGTCAGCGACAAGATGGACAAAACCATCGTGGTTGCCGTCAAGGACAACGTCAAGCACCCCCTTTATAAAAAGATCATGAAGAGCACCTATAAGCTCAAGGCGCACGACGAGAAGAACGAGTGCAACATCGGCGACAAGGTGCAGGTTATGGAAACACGTCCCCTGTCCAAGGACAAGAGATGGAGACTTGTGAAAGTAATCGAGAAAGCGAAATAATCATTCTGCCGAAAGGAGGAACGCTCTGTGATACAGATGCAGACCCGTCTCAAGGTAGCCGACAACACCGGCGCGAAGGAGCTCATGTGCATCCGCGTGCTGGGAGGCTCCCGCAGGAGATACGCCAATATCGGCGACGTGGTGGTGGCTTCGGTCAAGAAGGCCGCTCCCGGCGGCACCGTGAAAAAAGGCGATGTTGTAAAGGCAGTGATCGTGCGTTCAGCCAAGGGTGTCCGCCGCAACGACGGGACCTATATCCGTTTTGACGAAAACGCTGCCGTTATTATAAGAGAAGACAAAAACCCGAGGGGCACCCGTATCTTTGGACCTGTGGCGAGGGAGCTGCGCGACAAGGAATACCTCAAGATTTTAAGCCTCGCCCCTGAGGTTCTGTAAGGAGGTGCTGACCATATGAACAAATTGCATGTGAAAAAGGGTGACACCGTAGAGGTCATTTCCGGCAAGGACAAGGGCAAAAAGGGCAAGGTGCTCGAGACCAGCCCCAAGGAGGGCAAGGTCATCGTCGAGGGGATCAACGTCGCGACCAAGCACGTCAAGCCCCGCGCGATGGGTCAGCAGGGCGGGATCGTCTCCGCCGAGGCTCCCCTGTACGCCTGCAAGGTTATGCCCGTCTGCCCGAAGTGTGGAAAGAAGACCCGCGTGTCCCACAAGATTTTGAAAGACGGTACCAAGGAAAGAGTTTGCAATCATAAAGACTGCGGCGAGACTTTCTAAAGTGAGGAGGAGAAGACATGGCTAGGTTAAACGACTACTACAAAAAAGAAGTAGCCCCGGCCCTGATGAAGAAATTCGGCTACAAGAGCGTCATGCAGATCCCGAAACTTGAGAAGGTCGTCATCAACGTCGGCTGCGGCGAAGCCCGCGACAACCCGAAGATCATCGACGCGATCGTTACCGACCTTTCGGCGATCACCGGCCAGAAGCCGATCGTCTGCCGGGCGAAGAAGTCGGTCGCAAACTTCAAGCTGCGCGAAGGCATGAACATCGGCGCCAAGGTGACGCTGCGCAAGGAGAACATGTACGAGTTCATCGACCGGTTCTTCAACGTCGCGCTGCCGCGCGTTCGCGACTTTAGGGGGATCAATCCCAACGGCTTCGACGGCCGCGGGAACTACAACATGGGTATTCGCGAGCAGCTGATCTTCCCGGAGATCGAGTATGACAAGATCGACAAGGTTCGCGGCATGGATATCACCTTCGTGACCACCGCGAAGACCGATGAAGAGGCTCGTGAGCTCTTAACGCTGATGGGCGCACCGTTCGCAAAGTAAGGAGGAACGATTCTTGGCTAAAACAAGCATGAAAGTCAAACAGCAAAGGACTCCTAAGTTCTCTACCCGTGCGTATAACCGGTGCAAGATCTGCGGCAGGCCGCACGCTTATCTTCGCAAATTCGGTATTTGCCGTATCTGCTTTAGGGAACTTGCTTATAAAGGTCAGATACCCGGCGTGAAAAAGGCTAGCTGGTAAGCACAAGCACGAGCAAAGGAGGTTGACGGTATGTATCTTACCGATACAGTCGCTGATATGTTGACGCGTATCAGAAACGCGAACTCAGCGAAACATGATACGGTTGATATTCCCGCATCCAAGATGAAGGCTGCCATCGCGCAGATCCTTCTGGACGAGGGGTATATCAAGAGCTTCCAGAACGTTGATGATGGAAAGCAGGGAATCATCCGTATTGCGCTAAAATACGGTCCCAACAAATCCCAGGTAATTACAGGACTGCGCAGGGTCTCCAAACCCGGCCTGCGTATATACACCAGCTGCAAGGATGCACCCAAGGTCATGAAAGGCCTTGGAATCGCGATATTGTCCACTCCGAAGGGCATTATGACCGACAAGACGGCTCGCAAGGAGAATGTCGGCGGCGAAGTTCTTGCGTTTGTTTGGTAGGGGGGTGTCAGAGAATGTCACGTACAGGTAGAAAACCGATTACGGTTCCGGCGGGCGTGGAAGTCAAGCTCGACGGCAACCATGTCTTCGCAAAGGGCCCCAAGGGCCAGCTGGAGATGGATGCCCACCCCGCGATGGCTCTTTGTATGGAAGGGAACGTCATCACTGTTTCCCGTCCGAGCGACTCCAAGGAGCACAAGAGCCTGCACGGCCTGACCAGAAGCCTGGTCGCCAACGTGGTCAACGGCGTCGCCACCGGCTTTTCCAAGGAGCTGGAGGTCAACGGCGTCGGCTACAGAGCCGCCAAGCAGGGCAAGAACCTGGTTTTGACCGTGGGTTATTCCCATCAGGTCACCATGCCCGAGCCGGAGGGGATCACCATCGAGGTGCCCGCTCCCAACAAGATCGTGGTCACGGGCGCGGACAAACAGCGCGTCGGCCAGTTTGCGGCCGAGATCCGCGGCAAGCGTCCTCCCGAGCCGTATAAGGGCAAGGGGATCAAGTATGTCGATGAGATCATCATCCGCAAGGAAGGCAAGACCGGCAAGAAGTAAGGAATGGAGTGAGAACTTATGGTGAAAAAGCCAGACAGCAATAAAGCCAGGCTTCACAGGCATGTCCGGGTGCGCTCGAAGATTTCCGGCACCGCTGCTTGTCCCCGCCTGAATGTATTCCGCTCCGCGAAACACATCTATGCCCAGCTGATCGACGACGTTGCGGGCGTTACCCTGTGCAGCGCGTCCTCGATGGACAAGGATTTCGACGGTTTTGGCGGTAACAAGGAAGCCAGCAAGCGCGTGGGCGCGGCCTTAGCTTCCAAGGCCAAGGAGAAGGGGATCACCGAGGTCGTGTTCGACCGCGGCGGATACCTGTATCACGGCCGCGTGAAGGAACTGGCAGAAGGCGCTCGCGAGGGCGGCCTCAAATTCTAGCGAGGGAGGTATACTTTTGACTCGAATAGACGCTTCAACTCTGGATTTGAGCGAGAAGGTTGTATCGATCAACCGCGTCGCCAAGACGGTCAAGGGCGGACGGATCTTCAAGTTCGCTGCGCTGGTCGTCGTGGGCGACGGCAACGGGATCGTCGGTTTCGGGATCGGCAAGGCGGGCGAGGTTCCCGATGCGATCCGCAAGGGGATCGAGGATGCGAAAAAGAACCTGTGCAAGATCGCGCTCAAGGGCACCACGATTCCGCATGAGATCGTCGGCGCGTTCGGCGCCGGCCGCGTTCTGATGAAGCCGGCCCCCAAGGGCACCGGCGTTATCGCGGGCGGTCCGGTACGTGCCGTGCTCGAGGTCGCGGGAATCCGCGATATCCGCACCAAGTGCCTGCGCTCGAACAACCCGTGCAATGTCGTCACCGCCACAGTCTGCGGACTGAAGGCTCTGCGCAATGTCGACGAGGTTGCCGCCATCCGCGGCAAGAGCGCGCAGGAAATTTTAGGATAAGGAAGGGTGCAAGATGGCAGAAGTTACAATTAAACTGAAAAAGAGCTTAGTTGGCCGCAAGAAAGACCAGATTGCAACCGCAAATTCCCTCGGCCTTCGTAAGATCGGCGATGTGACGAACCAGCCCGACAACCCTGCAACCACGGGCAAGATCGCGAAGATCAGCCACCTCGTCGAGGTAGTAAAGTAATCAACTAAGGAGGTGCAGGAAGATGAAATTGCATGAGCTTTCTCCGGTGCCCGGCTCCACCCACAAAGGGTTCCGCAAGGGCAGAGGCGCGGGTTCCGGCAACGGCAAGACTGCGGGCAAGGGCCACAAGGGCCAGAACGCACGCTCCGGCGGCGGTGTGAGACCGGGCTTTGAAGGCGGTCAGATGCCCCTGCAGAGACGTGTCCCGAAAAGAGGATTCGTCAATATATTCGCAACCAAGATGACGGCGATCAACGTTTCGGCCCTCAACAAGTTTGAGGACGGCGCGGTGGTGGACGCCGAGGCGCTGAAAAGTGCCGGCATCATCAAGAAGGAGCTTGACGGCGTCAAGATCCTCGGCCACGGCGAGCTGAGCAAAAAGCTCACGGTCAAGGTGGCTGCTTTCTCCGATTCTGCGAAGCAGAAAATTGAGGCAGCAGGTGGGAAGGCCGAGGTGATCTAGAATGTTCGAAACGTTAAAAAACGCGTGGAAGATTCAAGATCTGCGGAATAAAATGCTCTTTACCCTGGCGATCATCCTGATTTTCCGCTTCGGTGCGGTGGCGGTCCCGGTGCCCTATCTGGACCCGGCTGCCATGCAGAATATGATCAACGGCGGGGGCAACCTGCTCGGCTTCATCAACATCCTCTCCGGCGGCGCGTTTGAGCGCGCCACCCTCTTCGCACTGGGCATTTCGCCCTACATCACGGCGAGTATCGTCATCCAGCTGCTGACCGTCGCCATTCCCGCCCTCGAGCGGATGGCCAAGGAAGGCGAGGATGGGCGCAAGAAGATCAACAAGATCACTCGCTACTCCACGCTCGGGCTCGGCGTGCTGCAGGCCATCGCCTACTACGTCATGCTGCGCAACGAGAACGCGGTCAAGTACGTCTCCGGCTTCTCCGGGGTGTTCGCGGCCGTCGTGATCGTCGGTTCGTTCACACTGGGCGGACTGATCGTGATGTGGCTCGGCGAGCGGATCGACGAGAAGGGCATCGGCAACGGCATCTCGATGATGCTGTTCTCCGGCATCGTGTCCCGCGGCCCGCACGTGATCGCCATGATGTACCAGTATCTCAAGATCGGCGACCAGTATTACTTCTTTGTCCCGGCCATCATCGCGCTCTTTGTGGTGGTCATCGGCTTCATCGTTCTGATGACCCAGGCCGAGCGGCGCATCCCCGTCACCTACGCCAAGCGCGTGGTGGGGCGCAAGATGTACGGCGGGCAGAGCACCCACATTCCGATCAAGGTGAATATGTCCGGCGTCATGCCGATCATCTTCGCTTCGTCCCTGCTGGCGATCCCCGGCACCATCAAGGCGTTCGTGGACCCGCAGGCGACCGGCTTCTGGGGCAAGCTGCTGGGCGTGTTCGATTACAACAAACCGGTTTACGCGATCCTCTATTTCCTGCTGATCATCGCGTTCAACTACTTCTACGTCGCCATCCAGTACAATCCCCTTGAGATGGCCAACAATCTGCGCCGCAACAACGGCGCCATCCCCGGTATCCGTCCCGGCAAGCCCACCTCCGACTTCATCGCCAAGGTGATCTCCAAGGTGACCTTAGTCGGCGCGATCTTCCTCGGGCTCATCGCCATCCTGCCGATCGCGCTGGGCGCCATCGCCAAGATGAACATCGCGCTGGGCGGTACCACCATCATCATCGTCGTCGGCGTCGCGCTCGACTTCGTGCGCCAGCTGGAGAGCCAGATGATGATGCGCCACTATAAAGGCTTCCTGGAATAATCCGGGATCGTGATTAGGAGGGAACGGTATGAATTTAATTCTGCTAGGAGCTCCGGGTGCCGGTAAGGGCACGCAGGCCCAGGTCATTTGCGAGCATCTCCACATCCCGACGATCAGCACAGGAAACTGTCTGCGCGAAGCGGTGCAAAACGGCACCGAGATGGGCAAGGCCGCCAAGTCCTATATGGACAGCGGGAAGCTCGTCCCCGATGAGGTCGTGATCGGCATCATCAAGGACCGCTTGGCGCAGGAGGACTGCAAGGACGGCTTCATCCTCGACGGCTTCCCCCGCACCGTGCCTCAGGCCGAGGCGCTGGACAAGATGGGGGTCGAGATCGACCGGGTGATCGACCTTGAGGTGAGCGACGAGGCGATCCTCAAAAGGATGTCCGGCAGGCGGGTCTGCCAGAAATGCGGCGCCTCCTTCCACGTCGACTACAAGCCCTCCAAAAAGGGCGAGGCGTGCGATGTGTGCGGCGGGGAGCTCATCATCCGCAAGGACGATAAGCCCGAAACCGTCAGGGAGCGCCTGCATGTCTATCACGAGCAGACCGAGCCGCTCAAGGGCTACTATGCCGCCAAGGGCAAGCTCAAGGTGGTCGAGGGCCAGGAGGACATCAAGGACACCACCGCCCTGACCCTCAAAGCCCTGGAGGCATAATCCGTATGATAGTGGTGAAAAACCGGCCGGAACTCGAAAAGATGAGGCTGGCTGGAAAAATTTCAGGCCAGGCGCTGCGCCTGGCGGGCCAGCTGGTCGCTCCCGGCGTCACAACCGGCGAGATCGACAAGCAGGTCGAAGCATTCATCAGGTCTCAGGGCGCGATTCCATCATTCCTGGGCTATGGCGGATTCCCGGCGAGCGCGTGCATCTCGATCAACAACGAGGTGATCCACGGCATCCCCTCCCACTCCCGCGTCATCCATGAGGGCGACATCGTCAGCGTGGACGTGGGCGCGTATATCGACGGCTTTCACGGCGACAACGCGGCGACCTTCCCCTGCGGAGAGATCTCCGACGAGGCGAAGGAGCTGCTGCGCGTCACCAAGGCGGGCCTCGAGGCGGGGATCGCAGCGGCGACGGCCGGCAACCGGATCGGAGACATCTCCGCGGCGGTGCAGGCTCTGGTCGAAGCGGCGGGCTTCGACGTGGTGACCGAGTATGTCGGGCACGGCGTCGGGCGGGATATGCACGAGGACCCCGAGGTGCCGAACTTCGGGCAGGCTTCGCACGGACCACGCCTGGTCAGCGGGATGACCCTCGCGATCGAACCGATGGTCAACGTCAGCGGCCGCGCGGTAAAGAGGCTCAAGGACGGCTGGACGGTGATAACCGCCAGCGGGAGCCTGTCGGCTCACTTTGAGCACAGCGTGGCCATCACCGAGAATGGTCCCGTGATCCTAACCGATCCGGACTAGAGGAGGGACGGCGTTGACGGCAGGCCAGATTGTGTGCTCCAAGGCGGGGCGGGACAAGGGACGCTTTTTCGTCATCCTCAGGACCGAGGAGGATTTCGCCTGGATCGCCGACGGCGATCTGCGGCCGCTCGCGCACCCTAAGCGCAAGCGGCAAAAGCACCTGGCCCCGACAAGCCAAAGGGCAAATGAAGAGGACGTTCAAACTGACAAACGGCTCAGAAAGCTGCTGACAAACTATCAGACCCGCTCGACCCAGAGTGCGATAGGAGGAAATAAGCTTGTCGAAGAGTGATGTAATTGAGATCGAGGGCAAGGTCATCGAGGCGCTGCCCAACGCGCAGTTCCAGGTGGAGCTCGAAAACGGGCATCAGATCCTGGCGCACATTTCCGGAAAGCTGCGCATGAATTTTATCAGAATTCTGCCCGGAGACAAGGTGACGGTGGAAATTTCCCCGTACGATCTGACCAAGGGCCGCATCACCTGGCGCTCGAAGTGAGCACCGGCGGCGCCGTCAGAGTTTTGATGTTTCAAGAGGCATTTACAAGGAGGTAAACCCTATGAAAGTAAGACCTTCCGTTAAGCCTATTTGCGAAAAATGCAAGATCATTAAGCGCAAAGGCCGCATAATGGTTATTTGTTCGAACCCGAAGCACAAACAGCGCCAGGGCTAGAAAAGCGGGCGTCAGCGCGAGCTGCCGCTCACAACCGAGATAATGGAGGTGCAACAAAAGTATGGCTCGTATTGCTGGTGTAGACCTGCCGAAGGATAAGCGGGTCGAAATAGGCCTTACCTATATTTTGGGTATCGGCCGCAAAACAGCGAACGATATTCTCGCCGCCACCGGAGTCAACCCCGATATCCGCGTCAAGGACCTCTCGGAGGAAGACGTTTCCAAGCTGCGTGACTATATCGACCACAACGTACAGGTGGAAGGCGACCTTCGCCGCAAGACCGCAATGGACATCAAGCGCCTGGTGGAGATCGGCTGCTACCGCGGGGTCCGTCATAGAAAGGGCCTGCCGGTGCGTGGTCAGAGAACCAAGACCAACGCGCGCACGAGAAAAGGTCCGAAGCGGACCATCGCCAACAAGAAGAAATAAGGGAGGGATTAGCAGATGGCTAAAGCTACGGCCAAAAAGACCACACGCCGTCGTCGTGAACGCAAGAATATCGAACGTGGTGCTGCTCATATCCAATCCACCTTTAATAACACCATCGTGACCATCACCGACACGCAGGGCAACGCGCTTTCCTGGGCAAGCTCGGGCGGGCTCGGGTTCCGCGGGTCGAGAAAGTCCACCCCGTTCGCGGCCCAGACTGCGGCTGAAACCGCTGCCAAGGCTGCCATGGAGCATGGGCTCAAGAGTGTCGAGGTGTTTGTTAAGGGCCCGGGTTCCGGACGTGAGGCCGCCATCCGCGCGCTGCAGGCCGCGGGGCTTGAGGTGAGCATGATCAAGGACGTCACCCCGATCGCTCACAACGGCTGCCGTCCGCCCAAGAGAAGACGCGTATAGTTATGATACAGGGAGGTGCAATCTAAATGGCAAGATATACCGGCGCGGTCTGCCGTCAGTGCCGCCGTGAGGGACAGAAACTGTTTTTGAAGGGTGAGCGCTGCTACACTGACAAGTGCGCGATTGCCCGCAGGGCCTATGCCCCCGGACAGCACGGCCAGGGCCGCAAGAAGACTTCCGAGTACGGGCTCCAGCTTCGTGCGAAGCAGAAGGCCAGACGTTTCTACGGCGTGCTCGAGAGCCAGTTCGCGAAATATTTCGATATGGCTGAGCGCAAGCCCGGCATGACCGGTGAGAACCTGCTCAGGATCCTGGAGAGCCGCATGGACAACGTGGTTTACCGCGTGGGCTTCGCCGCTTCCAGAAAAGAGGCCAGGCAGCTGGTCCGCCACGGCCATTATACGGTCAACGGCAAAAAGATGGATATCCCGTCCTACCTGCTCAAAGCGGGTGATGTGATCGCTGTCGCGGGCAAGAGCAAGAATTCGGACAAGATCAAGGCGGTCGTTGAGACCAACGGCGCGCGTCCTGTTCCGAAGTGGCTCGATGTCGACAAGGATAAACTTGAGGCAAGAGTGATCCAGCTTCCGAACCGTGAGGACATCGACCTCGACGTCGAAGAGCACCTCATCGTCGAGCTGTACTCCAAGTAATCCTGGTCTGGCCCGCCCGTCCGTGTGGACGGGCAGCGAACAGAAATCAGCATGGGAATGCGAACCTTTAAAGGGAGGGACCAATTATGGTACGAATCATCGAACCCAAAATCGAGATGGTCGACCTCAAACCCGATGGGACCTATGGCAAGTTTGTCGTCGAGCCGCTCGACCGCGGATTCGGTACGACGCTGGGTAACAGTTTAAGGCGTGTGTTGCTCTCCTCGCTTCCTGGTGTTGCGGTCACATCGATTAAGATTGACGGGATCCAGCACGAGTTTTCCACGATCCCGGGCGTGAAAGAGGATGTTACCGAAATCGTTCTCAATATTAAGGGATTGACCGCCAAGCTCTACAGCGATATGCCCAAGATCGTGTATATCGACGCGCAGGGCGAGTGCGAAGTCACGGCGGGCGATATCCAGTGTGACTCGGACGTTGAGATCCTCGACCCGAGCATGCACATCGCCACCCTGGGAGAGGGCGCGACCCTTTCCATGGAGATCGTGATCGACAAGGGGCAGGGCTATGTCTCGGCCGACCGCAACAAGCAGCTGATGAAAGAGAAGATGCTTGGCGACAAGTCGATTTCCGATCGCAACCAGATAGACAAAATGATCGTCGGCAAGATTTATGTCGACAGCATCTACACCCCCGTCTTGAAGGTGAACTACACGGTTGAGAATACCCGCGTTGAGCAGATCACCGACTATGACAAATTGACATTAGAGGTCTGGACTGACGGTACGATCTCCGCCAAGGAGTCGGTCAGTCTGGCAGCCAAGATCCTCAATAGACAACTCAACCACTTCGTGGACCTGTCCGACGAGGTGGGCAGCACGGAGATCCTCGAAAAGAGCGAGGACAACATGAGCGAGAAAGTCCTTGAGATGACCATTGAAGAGCTTGACCTGTCGGTGCGCGCATTCAACTGCTTAAAACGCGCGGGCGTCAATACGGTAAACGACCTCATCAACAAGTCTCCCGAAGAGATGATGAAGGTCCGCAACCTTGGAAAGAAATCCCTGGAAGAGGTTATCAGCAAGCTGGAAAGCCTGGGCTTTAACCTCAGCAAGGAAGAAGAATAGGAGAGAAGTCTCCTCTGGGGGCCATGCCCCACCATCATGCAAAGTTGCAAAGAAGGAGTGAATTTCGATGCCAGGTACCAGAAAGCTCGGCAGGAGCACCGACCACCGCAGGGCTATGCTTCGCGCAATGGTGACCTATCTGCTCGAAAACGGGAAGATCGAAACCACCGTTACCAGAGCCAAAGAGGTCCGTGCGATGACCGAGAAGATGATCACGACGGCGAAACTTGATAATCTCCACTCCAAGCGTCAGGCGTACTCTTTCATCACGAAAGAGGATGTTGCGAAAAAACTTTTTGATGATATTGCCCCGAAATACAAGGACAAGAACGGCGGCTACACCAGAATCATCAAAATCGGACCGCGCCGCGGCGACGCTGCCGAGATGGCCATCATCGAGTTGGTCTAACAACATGATCAGGAATCCCCGGTGCCCTGTGAGGGCTGCCGGGGATTTTAGTTATCCGCCTCCACGCATAAAGCACGGGGGGCGAGATACAATGGAAAAGATAAAGGAGGAAGGACATGAGATTGGACAAATACCTCAAGGTCACCCGGCTGATCAAAAGGCGCACCATCGCCAACGAGGCCTGCGACGCGGGGCGGATCCTGGTGGACGGCAAACCGGCGCGCGCGAGCTATCCCATCAAAGAGGGGGACGTCATCGAGATCGCGCTCGGGCAGCGCCCACTCAAGGTAAAAGTGCTCAAGGTTTCGGAATTTGCCACCAAGGACGACGCCCCCCTGCTCTATGAGGTGCTCGCCGCCGGGGAATAGAGCGCAGGGGCGCGGCATATAGATTGGTATACCGGTTCGTGAAAAATTGGGACGAGGGGGATACCGATCCATGAGCGACGAAAAGGAAAAGACCGGCTTTCAGCAGCCGCACAATGTAATATTGGAAGACCGCCACCGGCTTTCCATCTCGGGGGTGCAGGACATCGACAGCTACGACGAGCAGTCGGTGATCGCCTTCACCGAGCTGGGGGAGCTGACCATCAAGGGGTTCGATCTGCATATCAACAAGATCGACGTGCAGACCGGCGAGCTCGACCTGGAGGGCGAAATCTGGTCGCTGAGCTACAGCGAGGCGCAGCCCAAGCGGGGAGGGTTCCTTTCCCGTCTCTTCAAGTAATCCGTAATTCGGGAGAGGGGGCTGCGGCTCTTGGAGGTCAATATCGCACAGCAGACCCTGCTGTTTTTCTGGTCCATCCTGCTCGGGGCGGGCCTCATGCTGCTATACGATCTGTTCCGCATTCTCAGGATCGCCGTCTATAACCCCGCGCCGCTGGTCATGGCCGAGGACATCCTCTTCTGGGGGGTGTGCGCGGTGGTAACCTTCCTGTTCATGATCGCTGAGAACCACGGGGAAATCCGTTATTTCATCCTGCTCGGCGAGCTGCTCGGGGCCCTGCTCTGCTACTATACCCTGTCAAGGGTGCTGATGGCCTGCTCGAAGGCGATTATCAGCCTGATCCGGCGGATCGCGCGGGTCATTTACCGGTTGCTGCTGCGTCCGGTTTACCGGGTGATCCACTGGGTTGCGCGGCTTTTCATCCGGATTGTGGGCTTCTTTGGCGCTCTTTCAAAAAAAACTTGCCATAAAGCGAATTACGCCTTGAAACGCAGGCGTGTTATGTTGTATAATCTAGTTATATCTGAAAGAGACAAACGCCGCGGGAAAAAGGGAGCGAAACGTCATGAGGGCAAAGAAGAGCAAGGCGCCGGTGCGCCACACGCCTAAGAATAAACTGTTTCGTCTGGCGGTGATCGCCTTTGCGATCTATTCCGGGGTCTCCCTGATCCAGCTGCAGGCCGATATCACGGCCCGGCGCGCGGAGCTCAGTGACATCCAGCGCAAGTGCGAGGAGCAGCGGATCGAGAACAAGGAGCTGGAGCTGCAGCTGAGCAAGGGCGACGACATGGATTATATCGAGCGTACCGCGCGCGAGCGGCTTGATTTCGTTTACCCGTATGAGACGGTGTATATCAATGCATCGGGAAGCTGATGCATTCGCATATAAAATTTGAGGGGCAACAAAGCTGAGGAGGAACTGCAAACAGTATGCAGGTAGAAGTAGGGAATATCCTGGAGGCGAAGGTTACCGGCATCACCAAGTTCGGCGCATTCGTCAAGTTCGAGAACGACCAGACGGCAATGGTCCATATCTCCGAGATCGCGCCGACCTATGTCAACGACATTTCTGAGCATCTGAGCATGGGACAGGTCGTCAAGGTCAAGATTCTGAATATTTCCGAGGATGGGAAGATCAGCGCATCCATCAAGCGCACCCTTCCAGCGCCCGAGCGTCCGGCGGGCGGCCCCCCGAGGGGCGGCGCGCCGCGCGGAGGCTCTCCCCGCCCGGCGGGCGGAGGCGGCGCTCCACGCAGCGGCGGCCAGAGGCCTGCTCCGAACGCGAACCGGGGACGGGGCGGGCAGCAAAACCGGAGCAATCTGGCATCCCAGTTCCCGCCTCAGCCGGCCAGCTTTGAGGATATGCTCTCCAAGTTTATGCAGCAGAGCGACGATAAGATGTCCGACATGAAGAAGACCATGAACGTCAAGCATCAGAATTCCCGCCGCGGAAGAAAATAATGCACGTTCTCCCCCGTCGCAAGGCGGGGGAATTCTTGTACCCGCCCGAGGAGCGACGCAGAGCTGCCGGGCGCTTCGGTCGCGCCTCCCGGATAACGGGCGACTCGGGGCCTTGGCCTTTACTTAATCGCCTTTCCCGCCTGGCGGGCAAAAAAAGAGCGCCGCTTTTTAAGCGGCGCGAAGACGAAGTAAAAGGCACAAAAAAGAAGTTTGGGGAAGTGAAAGGTCTGGCTGCATCCTGCGCCGCATGGGCTGGATGGGCGCTGGGTCAGCCGGAAAGTTTCGTGCACAGCACTCTCTGCCGCATGGTGGGGCGGCAGACGCAAGAAAGGGCTTGGCTTCCCTTGCTTGACAACCATATAATAACATAATTTACAATATTTGTAAATAGTCTTGTCCAAATTTATTTTGAAAAATATCACTTTCTGGAGGATGTTATGATACTCGTCAATCTTTCCATCTACCCGGCGGCCGGCAAGCCGATCGGGGATGGGTTCATCCAAATCGAGGACGGCAGGATCAAGGCTGTCGGCAGCCGGGCCGACCTGCCCCGCACGGGGGAGGAGACGGTGGACTGCAAGGGGAAACGCGCCTACCCCGGCTTCGTCGACCCGCATTGCCACTTGGGGATGTGGGAGGATTCCCTCGGCTTCGAGGGGGACGACGGCAACGAGATGACCGACCCGAGCACGCCGCACCTGCGGGGGATCGACGCCATCAACGTGCTGGACCGCGGCTTCTCGGAGGCGCTGGAGGCCGGGGTCACCACCGTGATGACCGGGCCGGGCAGCGCCAACCCGCTGGCCGGGCAGTTCTGCGCGGTCAAGACCTACGGGCGGTGTATCGACGACATGGTGGTGCGCGCCCCGGCGGCGATGAAGTTTGCCTTCGGGGAGAACCCAAAGTCGGTCTACAACGAGAAGAACCAGACCCCGATCACCCGCATGGCAACGGCGGCCATCATCCGCGAGCAGCTCTATAAGGCCAAGCGGTACATCGAGGACTTGCAGAAGGCCGGGGAGGACGAGGACGCCGACGAGCCGGAGTTCGATCTCAAGTGCGAGGCGCTCATCCCCCTGCTGCGCGGGGAGATTCCCGCGCAGATGCACGCCCACCGGGCGGACGACATCTTCACCGCGGTGCGGATCGCGAAGGAATTCGGCTTTTCCTACACCATCGTGCACGGCACTCAGGGCCACGAGGTGGCCGACCTGCTCGCCGCGCGGCAGGTGCCGGTGATCGCCGGGCCGGTGATCGGCTCGCGCAGCAAGCCCGAACTGCGCGCCCTCGATTTGGCGGGCGCCGGGAAGCTGGCGGCGGCCGGGGTGCGGACCGCCATCTGCACCGACCATCCCGAGGTGCCGATCGGGATGCTCGCCCTCTCGGCGGGGCTCTGCCATCAAAACGGGATGGACTACGACGCGGCGCTGCGGGCGATCACCATCACGGCGGCAGGGCTCTGCGGGATCGCAAACCGGGTCGGCTCGCTCGAGGCGGGCAAGGATGCGGACATCCTGCTCTACTCCGGCGACCCGCTCGCCCTGGGGGCGAAGCCCGACGCGGTGCTGGTAAACGGCGTTTTGGTAAGGGGGAGCTTCTGACATGCGGGAAATTACGGCGCGGCAGATCAGCGCGGCGGTGCGCGAGCTGTGCATGAAGGCAAACTATACCCTCACCGGCGACCTCTGCCGGGCGATGGACGGGGCGCTGGCGGGGGAGACCTCCCCGCTCGGGCGGGAGGTGCTCGGAGATCTGATCGAGAACCGGAAGGCGGCGCGAGAGTGCAATCTGCCCATCTGCCAGGACACCGGGCTGGCGGTGGTCTTTGCCGAGCTGGGGCAGGAGGTGCACATCACCGGGGGCACCCTGCAGAGCGCGGTGGATGCGGGGGTGGCGGCCGGGTACCTGGAGGGGTATCTGCGCTGTTCGGTGGTGGCCGACCCGCTGCGGCGCAAGAACACCGGGGACAACACCCCGGCCATCCTGCATGTTACCCTGGTCGAGGGGGACCGGCTTACCCTGACGGTGGCGCCGAAGGGGGCCGGGAGCGAAAACATGAGCGTACAGAGCATGCTCTCGCCCTCCGCCTCCAGAGAGGACGTCTGCGACTTTGTGGTGGATGCGGTGCGCGCCGCCGGCAGCAAGCCCTGCCCGCCGGTGATTGTGGGCGTGGGGCTGGGGGGCGACTTCGAGCTGTGCGCCCTGCTCTCGAAGCGCGCGCTCTGCCGCAGCCTCGACGAGCCCCATCCCGACCCCTATTACCGGGAGATGGAGGAGGGCCTGCTGCGCCGGATCAACGCCCTGGGGATCGGGCCGCAGGGGTTTGGCGGCAGCACCACCGCGCTGGGGGTGCATATCCTCGCGGCCCCCACCCATATCGCCTGCCTGCCGGCGGCGGTGAGCCTCGGGTGCCACGTCACCCGGCACCAGAGCGCGACGCTGTAAGGGCTCAAAGTAATATCCTATGCCCGACGGCCGCTGGTTAGAACCCTTCATGGAAATATTGGGAATTGTTCATTGTTTTTTTACATAGCGTATGGTATACTAAAGATAGCAAAACTATGAATTTTGCCTAATTTCATAGTGGCGCAGACTATCCGTAAAGGGGCTGTGTATATGAACATCACCATCAAATCCCGCAAAACAACCGTAAAAGATTCGTTTAAGGAGCGTGTGCAGAAAAAGCTCTCCAAGCTGGATAGATTTTTTGACGAGACCGCCGAGGCTGTCGTCACCGTGACCAATGAAGGGGAGCGGGAGACGGTTGAAATCACCGTGCGCGCGGCGGGGATGAACTTCCGCGCGGAGAAAACCACCAACGACCGCATGGATTCCCTCGAGGCGGTGGTGGACCTGTTGGTCAGGCAGATCGTCAAGAATAAGTCCAAGCTCGAGCAGCGGCTCCGTACCGACGCCTTCGCCCCGGAATATAATGACCCGGCGCTCGAGGCCGAGGACTACAGCGTGGTGAAGACCAAGCGCTTCCCGGTCAAGCCGATGAGCGTGGAGGAGGCCATCCTGCAGATGAACATGCTGGGGCACAGCTTCTTCATGTTCCGCGATGCGCAGCAGGGCGAAATATGCGTGGTGTATAAGCGCAAGGGCGACAGCTACGGCCTGATCGAGCCGATCGAGGACGACGAATAAAATAAGACCGAAGGAATTTCCGGAGGCACCCATAGGAAAGGGAGCGGGCAGCAGATACGATCTGCTGCCCGCTCCCTTTTAGCGGAGTAACAACCATTCCGGGATAAGCCCATGCCGTTCGGGGCTAGAAGACGGGGATAAACGCATCGTCTTGCCAATAGCCGTACACGCCGTCGTCGTTCCAAACCAGCTCCGGAGTGTGGGACCTACGCTTGCTGTCCCGCTGGGCGATCCGGGTGCGGAAGCCCCCGGTGTCGTTCATCGAGCCGTTGACGAAATCCACCACGCCGTATTTCGCGCCGACAAAGCCGCCGGCGTAGGGCTGAACCGTCCCGGCGGTTCCGGTGATGTGCAGCCGGGTATCGGCGCCGTAGACCTCGCCGTAGCGCAGGTCGCCCAGTACGTTGAACCGGCCGCCGTCCCTGGCGATCAGGCTTTGGGCAGAAGAGCCCTCACAGACCGTGATCCCCTTGAAGGCGCCGGCTTGGAAGGCGTTGATCCGGTCAAGCCTCCCGACAAAATAGAGGTCGAGGCGGTATTCCTCCAAAAGCCCGGTGAAATCGCACCCCTCATCTGAGAGAAGGGACTCCCTCAGCGCGGCGAGCTCTTCGCCGGACAGCAGCGCTTCGCCGGTGACGGGATCGATGAGCTGAAAACCGGCGAGGCTGTCGTCCGATACCCAGACGGTATTTCCCTTGATCTCGATTCCCGCTCCGTTTTCACCCTGGATGACAACCGCGGCCCGGGGGAGGATGGAATTCTGTGCGGCCGCCGTCAGGCAGAGGCCCGCGGCAAGTGCGGCGCACAGGCAAAGGGACAGGAGGCGTTTGATGTTTTTCATAGCTTGCTCACACCTTTCCAACTGGCGCTGACGCGCCGGCCGTGTCTAACCTGCTTCTCAACTCCATTATAAAATACAAGAACGCGCCCGTCAATGCGGTATTTGTTCACATTTTGGAATGTTGTATAAAATTATTGCCTTAAATATTGTGAATATCAACAAATGCGTTTTGGGGCATGTCGTTATAAACAGAAATTATCCACGTTCTTTAATGAAACGGGAGAAAACACCCGCGCCCATCTTTACATTCCCACCGCCCTGCGATACACTGAATCAGGAAGGCAAAACCACTCCCAACTTGTGAAAGGACGGTGGTACCTCTTGACCTTACGTGGTAAGGATTTCTGCCGCATGCTCGACGCCACCCAGATCGGCAGCTGCTGCACCAAGGACGATATGGAGAAGCTGATCGCGCTCGCGCACGAACACCACTTCTTCTCGGTGATCGGGCCGCGCTGCTTTGTACCCCTGCTCGCCGCGGGGGTGCGCGGGAGCGACACCATCGCGGGCTCGGGCTGCTGCACCGACACCGGCTGCGAGCCGGGCTACCTCAAGGCGCATGCCGCGCTCGATTCCCTGCGCCTGGGAGCCGGAGAAATCGACATGGTGATGAACCTGCACTACTTCAAATCCGGGATGTATCAGGAGGTCGTCGAGGATATCCGCGCGGTCAAGGAGGCGGTGGGCGATCACGTTTTGAAGTGTATCATTGAGGTGCCGCTGCTGGATGACGGGGAAATTAAAACAGCCGCCGAGCTGGTGGTCGAGGGCGGGGCGGACTTCGTCAAGACCGCCACCGGCACGATCCCACAGCCCACCACGGTGCACCAGGTCGAGCTGATCGCGAAGGCGGTGCGCGGCCGGGCGCAGATCAAGGCGGCGGGCGGGATCCGCACGCTCCAAACGGTCGAGGAGATGATCGGGCTCGGGGTGACCCGGTTCGGCGTTTCGGTCGGCAGCGCCTTAAAAATCATGGAGGCGGCCGACGCAAGGTAGAAGTCACAAACAGCCCTCAGAGGAAAGGAAGGAATCAGCTATGCCCGTCAACGGAACCCAGTTTGCCCACATGCTGGATGGTACCCTCATCCACTCGACCTCGACGCTCGAACAGACCAGGGAGCTGCTCGATTATGCCAAGAAGTATCACTTCCATTGCGTCTTTGGGCCGCGGCCGTTCTACCCGGTGATCGCCGAGGCGCTGCGCGGCACCGACGTGCATTTCGGGTGCGGGTGCGGGGACAACCAGCCCAGCTACATCAAGGCCGAGTATGCCAAGAACGGCCTGTCCTTAGGCTGCAACGAGTTCGACATGGTCATCAACCTCCCCTACTTCAAGTCCGGGATGTACAGGGAGGTCGTCGAGGACATCCGGGTGCTGCGGGACACGGTGGGGGACCACATCTTAAAGTGCATCATCGAAACCCCGCTGCTCTCGGATGAGGAGATCGAGAAGGCCGTAGAGCTTACGATCGAGGGCGGCGCGGACTTTGTCAAGACCGCCGTCGGCCGGGACGGCCCGACCACCGTCCACCACATCGAGGTGGTCTCGAGGGCGGCAAAGGGGAGGATCCAGATCAAAGCCTCGGGCGGGATCCGGGACCTTGAGACGGTGGATCAGATGATCGAGCTCGGGGTGACCCGGTTCGGCGTAAGCTATCAAAGCGGGCTTGCCATCATGCAGGCCGCCGACAACCGCTAGAAGGAGGAAGCGCAATGCCTGTCAATGGAAAACAACTCGCCGCCATGATGGACGGCACCCTGATCGCCCCCTGCTCGACCAAGGCGCAGACCCAGGAGCTGATCGACGCGGCCAAGAAATATGGGTTTTATTCGGTCATCGGCGTGCCCTGCTTCTACCCCATGCTGGTGGAGGGGGTGCGGGGCACCGGGATCGTGGTCGGCTCGGGCTGCGGCGGGATCATGGTCCCCACCGAGATCAAGGTCCTGTTCGCCAAGGACGACCTGCGCGTCGGCTGCACCGAGTGCGACATGGTGATGAACCTGCCCGCCTTCAAGTCCGGGCTCTACGACGAGGTGGTCCGCGACATCCGCGCGGTCAAGGACGCGATGGGGGACCATGTACTTAAGTGCATCATCGAGACCCCGCTGCTGTCGGACGACGAGATCAGAAAGGCCTGCGAGCTGGTGATCGAGGGCGGGGCGGACTATGTCAAGACCGCCGTCGGCCGGGACGGCCCGGCGACGGTGCACCACATCGAGGTGATGGCCGAGGCGGTCAAGGGCCGGATCAAAATGAAAGCTTCGGGCGGGATTCGGGAGCTCGAGAAGGTGGACCGGATGATCGAGCTGGGCGTCTCCCGCTTCGGGGTGAGCTTCGGCAGCGGGATCAAGCTGATCGAAGCGGCAAACCAGAGATAAGGGAGGAGACATGATATGATAACAGGCTACGAGTTTTGCCGGATGACCGATGCGACGCTGACCACCACCCTGGCGGGGGTGAAGGAATATGAGGAGCTGATCGCACAAGCCAAGGAGTATCACTTTTACTCCCTCATCACCAACCGCTGGTTCATCCCGATGATTGTAAAAGGGCTGCAGGGGAGTGATACCCTGCCCGGGGCCGGGTGCAGCGCCACCAACGGGAGCGACCTTTGCGAGGTCAAGGCCTTTGCCGCCAAGACCGCCATCTCGCTCGGGGCGCAGGAGTGCGACATGGTGATGAACATCCCCCTCTTCAAGTCCGGGCTCTACGACGAGGTGGTCCGCGACATCCGCGCGGTCAAGGACGCGGTGGGCGATAAGCCCCTCAAGTGCATTATTGAGGTGTCCATCCTCTCGGACGAGGAGATCATGAAGGCGACCGAGCTGGTCATCGAGGGCGGGGCGGACTTCGTCAAGACCGCCACCGGCAAGCTGCCCGATCCGACCACCCTCCACCATGTCGAGATAATGGCCAAAGCCAACCGCGGCCGGATCAGGATGAAGGCGGCGGGCGGGATCCGCACCATCGAAACGGTGGAGCAGATGATCGGCCTGGGGGTCTCCCGGTTCGGGGTCGGCGCTGGCAGCGCCATCAAAATCGCGGCGCAGGCGGACGCGCGCTGACAAGAGAGAGAAGGGAGAACCCCATGGCCAAATATCTGCTTTCCCACGACATCGGCACCTCGGCCGACAAGGCGACCCTGTTCACCTTTGACGGAACCATCCTGCGCAGCCGGCTGGAGAGCTATCCGGTGCACTACTTCAACGCCAACTGGGCCGAGCAGGACGCCGAGGACTGGTGGAAAGCCTTTTGCAAAAACAACCACGCCATCCTCGAAGGCTTGGACCCCGCCGAGGTGGCGGCCATTTCCCTGAGCGGCCAGATGATGGGCTGCCTGCCGCTGGACCGGGACTGCAAGCCCATCCGCCCCTCGATCATCTGGACCGACGGGCGGGCCACCAAGGAGGCGGCCGCCCTGGAGGAGAAGGTGCGCCTGCAGAGCTTTTACAACATCGTGGGGATACGCCCCAGCGCCAACTTCACCATCGAAAAGGTGATGTGGCTGATGGAGCACGAGCCCGGGACCTATGAAAAGACCTATAAGTTCATGCAGTCCAAGGACTTCATCGGCGCGCGGCTGACCGGATCGTTTGTCACCGACCCGAGCGACGCGGGCTATACCCACGCCTATGACATGTACGGGCGCTGCTGGTCCGAGGTGATCTTTAAGGCCGCGGGCGCAGACGTCGAAAAGTTCCCCGACATCGTCGAGCCGGGCACTTTGATCGGGAAGGTGCGCGCCTCGGTGGCCGAAGAGGCCGGGCTTGCCCCCGGCACGCCGGTGGCCGAGGGGGTCGGCGACGGGCGCGCCTCGATGATCGGGATCGGGGTGCTGCGCCCCGGGGACGCCTACACCAGCCTCGGCACCTCGAGCTGGGTGAGCCGGATTACCGACGCGCCCGGGATGGACCCGCGCTGCCGGATCCAGAAGGGCGCCTTCACCCCCGGCACCTACAGCGACGGGGGGACCATGCAGGCGGGGGGGCTGAGCGTCAACTGGATGAAGAGCCAGCTCTGCCTCTACGAACAGGAGCTCGCAAAGACGGGGGGCGGCAGCGCCTACGACTATATCAACAAGGAGATCGAGAGCTGCCCCGCCGGCGCGGGCGGGGTGATCTTCCTGCCCTATCTGATGGGGGAGCGCGCTCCGCTGTGGGACAACGGCGCGAAGGGCGCTTTTCTGGGACTGCGGGGGGAGAGCACCCGGGCCGAGATGCTGCGCGCGGTGATGGAGGGGGTCTCGATGAACCTGACCATCATCCTAAAGATCATGCAGGGGATCAAGGACGACATGACCAGCATGCGGATCGTGGGCGGCGGCTCGAAGAGCGCCGTCTGGCGGCAGATCCTGGCCGACTGCTTCAACATGCCGATCGTCAAGACCAACATCTCGGACGAGGCCGGGAGCCTCGGCACGGCGGTGCTGGCGGGGATCTGCGTGGGGGTCTATCAGGACCTCGGCGCGGTGCACGCCTTCCACAAGGTCGAGAGCGTGACCGAACCGATCAAGGAGAACGTCGCGCGCTACCGGCAGCTGCAGCCCATCTTTGAGGACGCCTATTACGCGCTGCGCGAGATCAACCACCGGCTCGGGGAGCTATAATGGAAAAACAAAAAGGGGCCGCGGGAATATTCCCGCGGCCCCTTTTCAGTCCGGTCTTATAAGCGGTAGAAGCCCATCGAGAAGCCGGGCAGCGCCGCCCCGGCGCGCTCCCCGCCCAGCAGCTCCTGCGCCCCCTGCGCGAAGGGGATGGGCATCTCGTTTTCGTCCGCGTTGATGGCAACGAGGACCCGCTCCCCCTCAAAGCTGCGCTCGAAGCAAAGCTGGCGGCTCTGCACGGCGACGTTGCGGTAGTCCCCGTAGCAGAGCGCCTTATACTCCTTGCGCAGGGCGATCAGGCGCTGGATGAGGGCGGTCAGCTCATTCGGCTGGGGGCTTTCGAAGCACGGGCGCAGGCTGTCGTCCGAGCCGGGCTCCTTTGTTCCCGCGGCGCCCCATTCGCTGCCGTAGTAAAGGCAGGGGATCCCCGGCATGCCGAAGAGCAGGCCGTAGATCAGCGGCAGGCAGCGCGGCTGCGCCAAAAGGCTTGCGATCCGCGAAACGTCGTGATTGTCCACAAAGCTGAGCAGATGTTTGCCCTTATAAAGGGTCCAGTTTTCCGGCCCGAACTGCCGGTTCAGGGAATAGGAGATCTCGAACATGTTGCCGCTGTTGAAGCTCGAATGCATCCCCTTGTAGCACTCGTAATTGGTGCAGCTGTGAAGCATTTCGTCGTTGCAGATGAGGTTGTAGTCCCCGAAGAGCACCTCGCCCACCAGGAAGAACTCCGGCCCGAAGCGTTCGCTGCAAAAGCGGCGCAGGCGTTTTAAAAATTCCCGGTCCAGGCAGTAAGCCACGTCCAGGCGCAGCCCGTCGATCCCGAAGTCACGCACCCAGCCCTCGATGCAGGAAAAGAGGTGCTCGACGACCGCGCCGTTTTGCAAGTTGAGCTTGACCAGCTCGTCGTGCCCCTCCCAGTCGCCGTAGGAAAGATTGTCGCCCCGGGCGTTCGGCTGACCGAAGTTCAGATAAAACCAGTCCTTGTAAGGAGAGGCCTCCCGGTTTTGGAGCACGTCCTGAAAGGCCCAGAACCCCCGGCCGACGTGGTTAAAGACCCCGTCGAGCACCACCCGGATGTTTCGTTCATGCAGCGCGCCGCAGACCGCCGCGAAATCCTCATTACCGCCCAGGCGGCAGTCGATCTTGCGGTAATCCCGCGTGTCGTAGCCGTGCCGGTCGGACTCGAAGAGGGGGGAGAAATAGACGGCCCCCACCCCGAGCCCATCGAGATAATCGCACCAGTCCAGCACCTTGCGAATGCGCGGGACGGCGACGCCGTCGTTCTCCTTCGGCGCGCCGCAAAACCCCAGCGGATAGATTTGATAGAATGTTTGCTCGTTGGCCCACATGGGCTCATCCCCCTGACAATATGAAGTATCATGCCTATGATATGTAAACAGGGCGCAAAGATGTCAGAGCTTTTGGATGCTCAAGGGGTTAATCAGGGAGATAATATTGGTCACCGTGCGCTCGGGCGCGCCGTGGTTATAGAGCTGGGTGTTGCACAGCCCCGCATACACCTCGTGGCGCTGGTCGTATAAAGCGCGCAGCTGCTCGCGGGTATTTTGCATGACCAGCGGGCGGTTGCTGGACTTGATCCGCTCATAACAGATGTCAAAGTCGGTCGAGAGGTAGACCACATAGCACTCGTACTCCTTCAGCAGCGCCGCGTTGTCCGGGTCCATCAGGGTGCCGCCCCCCACGGCGACGACCGGGGTGAACGGTCCGGGGGAGCGCAGCACGTTTTGCAGCGTGACATGCTCCAGCGCGCGGAAATATTCCTCCCCCTTTTCCTTAAAGATATTGGGGATGGACATTTTCTGCGTCTGCTCGATCTCCTCGTCGAGGTCGATGAACTTGTCCAGCAGGCGCTTTGCCAGCAGCCGCCCCACGGTGGTCTTGCCGCTGCCCATGAAGCCGCAGATCACGATCGGTTTTCCCATAGCGGTTTCCTCCGTTTCTATTCCTTCGAGCCGTCCTTGCGCAGCACCTGCGCGAGCCGCTCCTCGATTTCTTGTAGCTGGTCTTCCCGAAACCTGGCCCCGTACCAGATTTCCTGCGCGGCCGCCGCCTGCAGGATCAGCATGCGAAGCCCGCCCAAAGCGGGTTTCTGGAGCTCCTGCGCGCGGCGCAGCAGCCGGGTCTTGTCAGGGTTATAGATACAATCGAACACCCGCCCGCACCGCTCGATGAGCGCGTCCGGCGCGGGGCATTCGTCCAAGTGCGGGAACATCCCGCAGGGGGTGGCGTTGATCAGCAGGCTGTAGCCTTCGTCCCCCTTTGCCGCGTCGCCGATGAGCAGGGCGCGCGCAGGGACCTGGTAGGTGGCAGTGATTTCCTCTGCCAGCGCCCCGGCCCGCGGCAGCGAGCTTTCGCGCACCGCGAGGGTGACGGCGGCGCCCAGACGCGCGCACTCGATGGCGAACATCCGCCCAACGCCGCCGGCACCCAGCACCAAGACGCTATCCAGCCCTTCCTTCCAATCCCCCAGCGAGCGCAGAAAGCCGGTACAGTCGGTGTTGTAGCCGACCGGCCCCTCAGCGGAGGGCGCGACGGTGTTCACCGCGCCGTAGCGCGCGGCGCTCGTATCGAGGCGCGCGAGGTAAGGGACGACCTCCCCTTTATAGGGGATGGTGACGTTGAAGCCGTCGAGCCCCAGAAGCCCCGGCATTGCGGCGGGAAGCTCCTGCGGCGGCACGTCGCGCAGGGTATACTGAAGCTCTGCCCCGGTGCAGCGCGCGAGCAGGGAATGCACCTGCGGGGAGAGACTGTGGCCGAGCGGATGGCCCAGAAGGGCAAACTGCATGGCGGATCCTCCAATCTGTCACAAACACATGTTCCATATCGGGATACTATGATTATACCCTATTTTTCCAAAAAGCGAAAGAAAAGAGGGAAAAGGGGATGAAGAAATTCTAAAAGGTATAATCCATAATTTTGTGGCATATAACGAGAACAGCCCTGGGTTGTGGACAAAGGGGCTTGGGAAAAGAAACTGTTAATAAATTATAAAAATCCTGCATGGCCCTTGATAAATGTGGCAAAAACAGGTATGATGATTTTCGTGAAGAGACGGCCGCCTGCCGGCGGCAAGGCAACGTTACTGAAGGAGGCAACGAAAAATGGAGACCTTTGACAGGGTGCGGGACATCCTCTGCGAGCAGCTGGACATCGAAAGTGACGAAGTGACGACGGAAGCTTCCATCCTCGATGACCTGGGCGCGGACTCCCTGGACGTGGTGGACCTGGTGATGAACCTCGAGGAAGCGTTCGACACCGAGATCCCGGACGAGGATATCGAGCAGCTCAAGACGGTGGGGGACGTGGTCCGCTACATCGACGAGCACATGCCCGAGCCCGAGGCAGAGAGCGAGGAATAACGTTT
Organism: Harryflintia acetispora; assembly: GCA_004340125.1. Lineage (GTDB taxonomy): Bacteria > Bacillota > Clostridia > Oscillospirales > Ruminococcaceae > Harryflintia > Harryflintia acetispora. Next base: position 486,537 of record SLUK01000001.1, read on the forward strand.
TCTTGGAAACCACTCCGCTATGGGGTGGTTTCTTTGCATGTTGGCGGCCCTGTGCGGGGATTTTAGCAAATGATGGTTGAAAAATCGCCGGCAAGATAATATAATAAGAGAACATGGGCGCGGCGGGACTCCCGCCGCGAAATGGACAGGCACTTGAACCATCTGATTCAAGAGGAGAAATGAAAAAATGGATTTTATCCTGAACGGCCTTTTGCAGATCACCTGGCAGCAGGTGGTGATGTGGGCCGTGGGCGGACTGCTCATCTGGCTGGCGATCAAAAAGGACTTTGAACCCGCCTTGCTGCTGCCGATGGGCTTCGGCGCAATTTTGGTCAACCTCCCCCAGTCCGGGGCCATCAACCAGGTGATGGCGGGCGTGGGCGAGACGCACGGGATCGTGCAGTGGCTCTTCGAGGTCGGGATCGAAACGAGCGAGGCGCTCCCGCTGCTGCTTTTCATCGGGGTGGGCGCGATGATCGATTTCGGGCCGCTGCTTTCAAACCCCAAGATGTTCCTCTTCGGCGCGGCCGCACAGGCGGGGATTTTCCTGACCGTGATCGCGGCGGTGCTGCTGGGCTTTAACCTCACCGACGCGGCCTCGATCGGGATCATCGGCGCGGCGGACGGCCCCACCTCCATCCTGGTGGCCCAGACCTTCGGCTCGCAGTACTTCGGCGCCATCTCGGTGGCGGCCTATTCCTACATGGCGCTGGTGCCGATCATCCAGCCCATCGCCATCAGGGCGGTGACCACTAAAAAGGAGCGGCAGATCCACATGCCGTATAACCCGCGCAATGTCTCCAAGACCACCCGGATCCTGTTCCCGATCATCGTGACCATCATCGCGGGGATCGTGGCGCCGGCTTCGGTCTCGCTGGTCGGGTTTTTGATGTTCGGCAACCTGATAAGAGAGTGCGGCGTGCTCGAGCGCCTTTCCGACACGGCGCAGAACAACCTCGCCCAGCTGGTCACGCTGCTGCTGGGGATCACCATCTCCTTCTCGATGACCGCCGAGAGGTTTGTCAGCATACAGACGGTGATGATCATGGGCCTGGGGCTTATCGCCTTCGTGTTTGACACCATCTGCGGCTGCCTCTTCGCGAAGGTCCTCAACCTCTTCCTAAAGGAGAAGATCAACCCGATGGTCGGCGCGGCGGGCATTTCGGCCTTCCCCATGTCGGCGCGTGTGGTACAGAAAATGGCCATCAAGGAGGACTCGCAGAATCATATCCTGATGCACGCCGTCGGCGCGAACGTGTCGGGGCAGATTGCCTCGGTGCTCGCGGGCGGGATGATCCTGGGGCTCGTGCCCGGGATGCTCGGTTAAGGAGGAAAACAGAATGGGTAATTTCCTAAATGGCCTGATGATGAATGCCGGCGTGATCGGCGGGGCGGACGGCCCGACGGCCGTCTTCGTAGCGGGAGAAGGGGACCTTTTCCACGCCCTGACCCTGCTCTGGCAGGGGATGACCGGGATATTCGTGGTGATGATCGTCATCTCGCTGATCGTCTACCTGCTTTCAAAGATCACCTCCCCCAAAAAGGGCGAAGGGGAAGAATAATCAAGATTAAAGATTAAGGGTGTGTGAACCAATGGCGGACCAGAAGAAAATGGTCGAAGAGATCACCTCGATGGACGAGGACTTTGCGAAATGGTACACCGATGTGGTGAAGAAGGCCGAGCTGATCGACTATTCGTCGGTGCGCGGCTGCATGGTGTTTGAGCCGTACGGCTACGCGATCTGGGAGAATATCCAGAAGATTTTGGACGGCATGTTCAAGGAGACCGGGCACCAGAACGTCTATATGCCCATGCTGATCCCCGAGAGCCTGCTGCAAAAGGAGAAGGACCATGTCGAGGGCTTCGCCCCCGAGGTGGCCTGGGTGACCCAGGGCGGCGGGCAGGAGCTCGAGGAGCGGCTTTGCATCCGCCCCACCTCCGAGACTCTCTTCTGCGAGCATTACCGCAACGTCATCCACTCCTACCGCGACCTGCCCAAGCTCTATAACCAGTGGTGCTCGGTGCTGCGCTGGGAGAAGACCACCCGCCCCTTCCTGCGCAATATGGAATTCCTCTGGCAGGAGGGGCACACCATGCACGAGACCGCCGAGGAGGCCGTCGCAGAGACTGAGCAGATGCTGAACATCTACGCGCGCTTTTGTGAGGAGTACCTCGCCATCCCGGTGGTCAAGGGCAGAAAGACCGACAAGGAGAAATTCGCCGGGGCCGAGGCGACCTATACCATTGAGGCGATGATGCACGACGGCAAGGCGCTGCAGTCCGGCACCTCGCATTATTTCGGCGACGGGTTTGCCCGCGCGTTCGACATCCAGTTCCAGGGGCGGGACAACAAGCCCCAGTACCCGCACCAGACCTCGTGGGGGGTGTCCACGAGGATCATCGGCGGGATCATCATGACCCACGGGGACGACAGCGGCCTGGTGCTGCCCCCCGCCATCGCGCCGGTGCAGGTGATGGTCATCCCGATCGCCCAGCACAAGGAGGGCGTACTCGAGAAGGCGGAAGAGGTCAAGAAGATGATCTCGGGCTACTGCCGCGCCGGGATCGACTGCAGCGACAATTCCCCGGGCTGGAAGTTCGCCCAGTATGAGATGAAGGGCGTCCCGCTGCGCCTCGAGCTCGGGCCCAAGGACATCGAAAAGGGCCAGTGCGTGCTGGTGCGCCGCGACACCCGCGAGAAGGCCTTTGTGCCGCTGGAAAAGCTCTCGGCCGAGATTCCCCGGCTTCTCAAAGAAATCCACGACTCCCTCTTCGCGCGGGCGCTCGAGAACCGCGAAAGCCGCACCTTTAGCGCCACCACGCTCGAGGAGCTGACGAAGCTCGCGGACGAGCGCAGCGGCTACATCAAGGCGATGTGGTGCGGGGACCTCCAGTGCGAAGAGAAGCTCAAGGAGGTCGCGGGGGTCTCCTCGCGGTGCATCCCCTTCGAGCAGGAGCATATCAGCGATACCTGCGTCTGCTGCGGTAAGCCGGCCAAAGAGATGGTTTACTGGGGCAAGGCATATTAAGGAGCGCGGGGGAGGATTCCCGCACGTCAAAGGATGGTGAAGACCGATGAAGAAAAGTTTGATCGCCCTGCTGCTCGCGGCGGTTATGGCGCTGTGCGCCTGCCAGTCGCGCACGGACACGCCGCAGGATTTTGACAGCGAAGTGCAGCAAAGCTCATCGCAGGAGGAGGCTCCAGAGGAGGAGCAGCCCCCCGAGGAAAGCGAGGAGAGCGAGCCGCAGATGACCGAGGAGGAGGCCAAGGAGCTGGTGGAGGACCTGCTGCAAAGCGGGAACCTGCTGGCGCTGGTCGCCAACTACAACGGATCGTTCGATAAGCCCGAGGAGATTTCCCAGGTGCAGATGCTCTGGTCCCTCTACAAATGGGCCGAGCTCAGCGGCCAGATCCAGCAGCCCGAGGAGCCGGACTACGAGGGCTACGCCCAGGCAGACAAAGCGACCGTCGACGCTTTGCTGCTGCGCTGGTACGGGGTCAAGAGCCTGGACTATAGCGGCAACGCGCAGACGCTGGGCGACATCGCCAGCGGCGACCCGGTCAACTTCGACCCCGAGAAGAACACCTATTACTTCATGGACGCCGACCTGCCGCTGAACGAGCGTGCCGAGCTCGGGGCCGTCAGCCTCGGGGAGGACGGGACGATCACCGCCGAATTCGACACCACCCAGATCGAGGGCGGCGAGTATGTGCAGACCTACCGCCTGAAACTGGCCCCCTATGAGGAGGACGGGCACTATTACCTGACCAGCCTCAACAAGGGGAAGACCGACTGAGAAACTTTAAGGGATCAAGGAAAACTGCGGGCGCCCGCAGTTTTCTTGGTTTAAGGGGGGGAGCACGCATGGAAGGGCCCGAAAGCCTCGGGGGCGGGGTGAAAATTTACGTCAGCCGCGCGCATCGCTTCGGCACCGACGGCTTCCTCCTCTCCGACTTCTGCGCGGCTGGGAAGGGCGAGGTTGCCGCCGACCTGTGCAGCGGCTGCGGGATCGTGGCGCTGCTCTGGTACCGGAGACGGGAGCGCGCGCCCGCGCGCTGCCACTGCGTCGAGGTGCAGCCCGAGGCGGCGGCGCTCCTGGAGCGCTCGGCCGGGGAAAGCGGACTGCAGGGGGAAATCCTGCCCCTCTGCCGGGATTTGCGGGCGCTCACCCGGGAGGACATCCCCAGCGCCAGCTGCGATCTCGTCAGCTGCAACCCGCCCTACAAGGCGGCGGGGCGGGGGATCGAAAGCGCACGGGAGCACGCGCTCAAGGCGCGGCACGAAGCGCTTTGCACCCTGACGGACGTCTGCACCTGCGCGGCGCGGATTTTGAAGGTGGGCGGCAGGCTCTGCCTGTGCCAGCGGCCCGAGCGGCTGCCGGAGGTCTTCGCCGCCATGCAGGAGGCGGGGATCGAGCCCAAGCGGATGCGCCTGGTGCAAAAGCGGGGCAACACCCCGCCCTGGCTGGTGCTCATCGAGGGGCGGCGCGGTGGACGGCCTTTTTTAAAGGTCGAGGCCCCGCTGCTCATCCAGGATGGGCAGGGCGGGTTTTCCGCCGAGCTGCGGCAAATTTACGGATGGGAAGGGAAGATAGATGGGTAAGCTCTATATCGTGGGCACGCCGATCGGAAATCTCGGGGACCTTTCCCCGCGGGCGGCAGAGGTGCTGGGGGAGGTGGATTTCATCGCCGCCGAGGACACCCGGGTCAGCCGCAAGCTGCTCAGTCACCTCGGGCTCCACAAGCCGATGGTCAGCTATTACGAGCATAACCTGCGCGAGCGGGGGGAGGAAATCCTCTCGAGGCTGCAGGCGGGAGAGAGCTGCGCCATCGTCACCGACGCGGGGATGCCCTGCATTTCCGACCCGGGCGAGGACCTGGTGCGCCTCTGCGCCGAGCGCGGGATCGGGATGGAGGTGGTCCCGGGGCCGAGCGCCGTCATCGCGGCGCTGGCCGTCAGCGGCCTGCCCACCGGGCGCTTCTCGTTCGAGGGATTTCTTTCGGTCAAGCGCTCGAGCCGGATGGCGCATCTGGAGGAAATTAAAAACGACCGGCGCACCCTGATCTTTTACGAGGCGCCGCACAAGCTCTGCGATACATTGGACGATTTGGCGGGGGCGCTCGGGCCGCGCCAAGTCTCGGTGGCCAAGGAGCTGACCAAGGTCCATGAGACGGTGCTGCGCACCACCCTCGACGAGGCCGCCCGCTACTACCGCGAGCATCCGCCGAAGGGGGAGTATGTGCTGGTGATCGAGGGGGCGAAGCCCGCAAAAGAGGAAGAGGGGGCTCTCTCCTTTGAAGAGGCGGTAAAGATGGTCCGAAAGCTGTCCGCCTCGGGCAAGGCGATGAGCGAGGCCTGCCGCGAGGTGGCCTCCCTGAGCGGGCACAAAAAGGGCGAGCTCTACAAGGCCGCCCTGCAAACAGAGGAATAGAAGCGCAATCAAGGCGCCCCGGGAGAGCTCCCGGGGCGCCGCTGGCATGAAAGGGCCTGTTTTCCCATAGAATGGAGCATGGACAAAGTGGGGAGGGCGTTTCATGCAGACGGGCTATTTCTTCCTGGTGGTGCTGGTGGTGGGGGTAATCTTCGTCAACGGCTGGACCGATGCGCCCAACTCGATCACCTCGATCGTCTGCACCGGGGTGCTCCCCTTCCGCAGGGCGGCTCTTCTCGCGGCGGGATGCAACCTGTGCGGGCTGCTGCTGAGCTGGCTCTTGGCGCCCAAGGTGACCAACACCATCCGCGAGATGGCGGACTTTTCACAGACGGACCCTTTTTCGGCCCTGAGCGCCCTGTGCGCGGCGATGGCGGCGGTCATCCTCTTCGCGGTGGCTGCCTGGATATTCGGGATTCCCACCAGCGAGAGCCATGCGCTGCTGGCCGCCCTGTCGGGCGCCGCCGCCGCGCTGGGCGGCAGGGCGGCGATCAGCGAGGGGGCCTGGGGCAAGGTGCTGTGGGGACTGCTGCTCTCCTCGGCCGGGGGGCTGGTGCTGGGCTTTTTGGTGTGCGGCCCCTGTGCGCGGCTGCTGAAGCGGGGCGGACACCGTGGGGCGCGGCGGATACAGCTCTTTTGCTCGGTGCTCCTCTCCCTTATGCACGGCGCGCAGGACGGGCTCAAATTCGTGGGTGTGCTGCTGGTGGCCGACTCCTTCCTGCTGGGCGCTCCGGCAAGCAGCGAGGTGGACCTCTCGGGGAGCCTCGGCGCTGTGCTGCTCTGTGGGGTGGTCATGTCGGTCGGGACCCTGGTGGGCGGGAGGCGGATCATCGAGGCGGTGGGCGAGCAGATGGTTTCGCTCGGGGAGCGCAGCGGGAGTGCAAGCGACCTTGCCGCCGCGCTGCTGCTGCTCGGCGCGACCGCCACCGGCATACCGATGAGCACCACCCACACCAAGACCTGCGCGGTGATGGGCGCGGGGCTGCGCTGCGGCGAAACGGTGCACCTGAGAGTGATGGGACGGATGGCGCTCGCCTGGGGGATCACCTTCCCCGTCTGCGGGCTGATCGGATGGCTCATTACCCGGCTGGTGGTCGGGGCATAAAAAGTCCTGCGCACTCAAACGGGTGCGCAGGACTTTTTAAATCTATTGGGTGAGCTGCAGGATTTTCCCGATGTCGTGGAGCACCTCGGTCTTGGAGATGACCACCACCTTGTCCCCGGCTAAAATCTGGGTGTTGCCGCGGGGGATGATCAGCTTGTTATCCCGGGTGATCGAGACCACGATCGAATCCACCGGCATGGACAGCTCGCTGAGACGGATCCCGTTGAGCTTAAAGTCGGGCGGGATCGACAGCTCGCTCAGCGACGCCTCGCCGCGGTTGATGGCGGCCAACTGCTTGATGGCCGAGATGTCGATCTCCCGCTCGAGCAGCCGCACGATGTTGTCGGTGCTGGAGATCGGGATGTCCACCCCGAGCTGCTGCATCACCTTGGCGTTTTTGGGGTTGTTGACCCGCGCCACCGTGCGGCGCACCCCGAACTTTTTCTTGGCCAGCTGGCAGATGATCAGGTTGTTTTCGTCCTTCCCGGTCACCCCGACCAGGGCGTCGGCCCCTTCGATCCCGGCCGAGCGCAGCACCTCGATGAGCGAGCCGTCGCCGCAGATGATGGGGATATCCAGGTTGTTGGCCAGCATGACGCACTGGTCCTTGTTGATTTCGATGACGTGGGGGTCGTGCCCGTGGGAGAGCAGCGTCTGCGCGAGGTAGTAGCCCACCTTTCCGCCCCCGACGATGATGACTTTCATAGTGTGATTCCCTCTCCGCTCAATCCACGAGCTTGGTGTAGATCAGCCGGTCCTTGGCCGCCAGACGCACCCGTCCGTCCCGGGCGAAATCCAGGCTGCCGTCCTCATGCAGCACGCCGAGGAGCATCTCCCCCTTCGGCACCGGCAGCTCGCTAAGCATATCCCCCGCGTATTTCAGCGGCAGGGGGACGGTATCGAAGGCGACCACCGACGAGTCGAAGGTCAGCTGCTTGGTCTCGTCGGTGTCGATGAGCATGGAGTAGACCGCTTCGACGGTGATGTTGGTCGGGCAGATGGTCTTGAGCCCGAAGTGGGAGAAAACATCCTTGCGCTGCGGGTCGTAGATGCGCGCGAGCACCCGGGGCACATGGAAAATCTCCTTGGCCACCTGGGAGACCATGATGTTGACGTTGTCGTCCCGCGTCACGGCGGCCAGGGCGTCGCACCCCTGGATTCCGGCGCGCTTTAATACGTCCTGGTCGATGGGGATCCCCTGGACCGTGAAGCCGGCAAAGTCGTTGTCGAGCAGATCGAAGCTCTCCGGGTTGCGGTCCACGATGGCAACGTCGTGACCGAGCTGGCTGAGCAGATTGGCCAGATGGGACCCCACCTTGCCGCAGCCGATGATCAGTATATTCATTCCATGACCCCCAACAATTAGGTTCATTGCGTAAAAAATATTATACCCGCTTTTCCATGAAAAAGCAATTGCCGGGGTGCTTCTTTCATCCCGCTCACAGGACGCCGCGGCAGGAATGGGGGAGCCCGTCCGGGGGCGCAGAGAACGAAGACAACTTTTTACCAATATACTGGTAGCAAGGAGCATCCATAAAAATGCAAAAAAGAAAGGGAGATTCACCTATGGATAAGCAAATCAGCCTCAGCGAGCTTGATATAGACCACAGCGCCAAGGTGCAGGCGCTGGATTTTGACGGAAACGAGCGGCGCAGGATGCTGGACCTCGGACTGCGCGAGGGCAGCGTCATCAAGCCGGTGCTCAGCAGTCCCTCGGGCAACCCGACCGCCTACCAGGTGTGCGGCGCAATCATCGCTTTGCGCAGCTGCGACAGCATGCGGATCAGCGTTTCCCCCCTCGCCGCGCAGGGAGGTGCCATCTAGCATGGCCCTTCTGCACAGCGCACCGCAAAGCGTTCCGCCGATACATAGCACGGCCCCGGGCGGCTATACCGTCGCCCTGATGGGGAACCCGAACGTCGGGAAGTCCACCGTCTTCAACTTCCTGACGGGAATGCATCAGCACACCGGCAACTGGCCGGGTAAAACGGTGGCGGTCGCCAGCGGCGAGTACCTCTATGGGGACAGGCAATACACCGTGATCGACCTGCCGGGGACCTACTCGCTCTCGGCAAACTCGCCGGAGGAAGAGATCGCACGGGATTACCTGTGTTTTGAGCATCCGGATGTGACCATCGTGGTGGCGGACGCCACCTCCCTGCTGCGCAACCTGAACCTCCTGCTGCAGACGCTGGAGATCACCGGGAACGTGGTGCTCTGCGTCAACCTGATGGACGAGGCGAAGCGCAAGGGGATCACGGTGGATGTTAAGGCGCTGGAAAAGCGCTTGGGGATCCCGGTGGTGGCTGCTTCGGCGGCGCAGGGCGAGGGGATGAAGGAGCTGATGGAGGCGGTAGGGCGCGCCTGCGACGAACCGGCGAGCCCGGATATCGCGCCGGTCGGCTACGGCCCGGTGCTGGAGAACGCGCTGGACACCGTCAAAGAGAGCCTGCCCTTCATGGGCGAGCGGGAAAAGCGGTTCGCGGCGCTGCAGCTGCTCTGCGCACAGGAGGAGCTGGCGCTGCGCTTCGTGCGGGAAAATGGGGTGGAACCTTCCGGCCAGAACCTCGACTCCTCGCTCGGCCACGCTTGGCATATCCTGCGCCTGTCCGGCGTACGCCCCGAACGGATCGAGGACCTGGTCGTCAAGAAGATCGGCACCCGGGCTCAGGAAATCTATGAGGAGACGGTGCGCACCTTCTGCAGCCGCCGCTCGTCGCGGGACTTAAAGCTCGACCGGGTGCTCACCTCCAAGCGCTACGGCATCCCGATCATGCTGCTGCTCCTGTGCGCGGTGTTCTGGCTGACCATCACCGGGGCGAACTACCCGAGCGCGGCGCTCTCCACCCTGCTGTTCGGGTTGGGGGACGTCATGGGCGGATGGTTGAGCGCCGCGGGCGCGCCGCAGTGGCTCCACGGCTTTTTGATCATGGGGGTCTGGCGCACCGTGGCCTGGGTCGTGTCGGTTATGCTGCCCCCGATGGCGATCTTCTTTCCGTTGTTCACCCTGCTCGAGGATTTGGGGTATCTACCGAGGGTCGCCTTCAATATGGATAACGCCTTCTACCGCTGCGGGGCCTGCGGCAAGCAGGCGCTGACCATGTGTATGGGCTTTGGCTGCAACGCGGCCGGAGTGATCGGCTGCCGGATCATCTCCTCTCCCCGCGAGCGGCTGATCGCGATCCTGACCAACAATTTTGTCCCCTGTAACGGACGTTTTCCGACCCTTATTGCAATTATCACCATGTTCTTTTGCGGGACGCTGGTGGCCCCGCTCGATTCGGTCCTCTCGGCGCTGCTACTCACCGGTGTGATCCTCTTCGGCGTGGCGATGACCCTGCTGGTGAGCAAGCTCCTTTCCAAGACGGTGCTCAAGGGCCTACCCTCCTCCTTCACGCTCGAGCTGCCGCCCTACCGCAAGCCGCAGGTGCTCAAGGTGGTAGTGCGCTCCATCTTTGATCGGACCCTCTTCGTGCTCGGGCGGGCGGTGGCGGTCGCCATTCCCGCGGGAGCGCTGATCTGGCTGATGGCCAACGTTATGGTCGGCGATGTGAGTGTGCTCAGCCTCTGCGCCGGATTTTTGGACCCCTTCGCTCAACTGCTGGGGATGGACGGCGTTATCCTGCTGGCCTTCATTCTGGGGCTGCCGGCCAACGAGATCGTGGTGCCGATCATCATTATGAGCTACATGGCGACCGGACATATGATCGAGATGGAAAATCTCAGCGCGCTGCGCGCCCTGCTGGTGGATCACGGCTGGACTTGGGTGACGGCCTGCTGCGTCATGCTCTTTTCGCTGGTACATTTCCCCTGTGCGACCACCATGCTGACCATCAAAAAGGAGACGGGGAGCCTCAAATGGACCGCGCTTGGATTCTTGATTCCAACGGTGCTGGGGATGATGATCTGCGCGGCGTTCAATCTGATTTTTGGATGATGAAATTTGTAGGAAATTTGAAGTTGTCTGTTTGAGGGACGAAAAAGTCTAAGTCAAATTACAAATAAGGCAAGAGCCCCGGATGGTCATATTGACCATCCGGGGCTCTTGGACATTGGTTAGAAAGTCTAATTTCCCCAAATGAAGTCGACAATTTTCGTCAATATATTGACTGTATTTTCCAATGTGGTATAGTAAAGGGGAGGATAAGACAAAGAACTGAGGTGTGCTTTATGTGTTTAAAAGGAAAGGTCAGCTTGCGGATCGTCAGCATGATTCTTTTTATGGCCGTTGTTTTGACGGGGCTGCCGTTTAGCGGGCCCTTTAGCGTGGTCGCCTATGGAGCCTCGAGTACGATGGGGGAGTCCGATTACCCTATGGAGACGACAGTAACGCTTGACGGAAGGCCAGCATCTGGCGTAGAGGTGGAATTACACGCAACCGAATGGTGGAATTATAGCGAATCCGCAGTGACAAACGCTCAAGGTAAGGCATCATTTGGAAGAAAACCTTCTTTGGACTCTGGAAAATATTACTTCAAAGTTGCCAAAACTGATAAGCATTCGGCATATGATGGAAAAGATAAGGCATTTTCACTTCCAGGAACAGTGCCCACAATAGAATTGACGCAGGGGTATACTGTAGAGACAACGGTCACGCTCGACGGAAGGCCGATGCCTGATGTGTGGGTGAAGCTATATACGATTGACGCCAAAGACGATATAAGTTACGTAGAGCAGGTGAAGACAGATACCCAGGGAAAAATTTCATTTGGAAGACAACCTTCTCTAGTAGGGAAAAAATATTATTTTTTTATCCCTCAAACCACCTCTGAATACTCGGAATATGATGGAAAGGATAAAGCCTTTTCGCTCCCTGGAAAAGTGCCAACCATTGAACTGGATAAGGGCTGTGCTATAACGGCGACGGTCACAGTGGACGGCATACCGCGTTCAGATGTTAAAGTAATTTTGAAGTATAATTACGATTATGAGGTGACATCTGATGCGAATGGAAAGGTGACCTTCAGTGGACTGCCGGCAAATACCAATGCTTATTTCAAGGTCGAGGCTGCTGATGACTATATGGCATATAAGAGCCCGGTGTTCAAGCTTGGGGTCAATCCTCCCGCGGTCATTCCGCTCAAGACGGGGAACCGGTTGTCTACTACCGTCACCTATATGGGTCAGCCGGTTAAAAACAAATGGGTCACGCTGCGCTGTATCCCCTTCGAGGCTTCAGATTGCGATATTTTAGCTATGACAGATGAAAATGGCGTGGCAGTATTTGAAAAGGTTCCGGACGGGGATTGCTATTTTATCGTCAAGGCATCTGAATCAGATGAATACGCCAATTATGATGGTAAGTTTTACGATAAAAGATTTACAGTTCCTGGTGACGAAATTCCCAGTATTGAGTTGGAAGAAGGTCATAAGATTTCATTCCAGGTATCTCTGGAAAATGGAAAAGAAATAAAGGACCTGAATATCAAGCTGTTTTACCGCCATCCCAGGGAGGTCAATTTTCGGATAGCACAGAAAAACCTGAGGGGCTCGCTGGGAACTAATCCAACGATAACCTTTAGCAATCTTTCAAAACTTGATAACTGTTATATTCAGATTGAAAGGGAAGAGGGACAAAACGCCCGATATTATGGCGACGAGCAAGGTGAGTTTTTCTCTATCCCCGGCAATGCTCCGGATATTGTTTTAAAAATTGGGGAAAGCGGGAGCGTCCGGGTAACAATGAATGGGCTACCTAGACAAGGCGTTTATGTAAGAATAAGAGGCACTAATGATATCGTTTCTTCTGTGACAAAAGATGACGGCATTGCTTCCTTCACCAATCTTTCCGTTAGTCAGAAAGCCTATTTGGTTGTTGGCCGAAAAAAAGGTGAGTTTGCCGCTTACAATGGGGCCAACAAAAACAAGGTGTTTTCTACCACAGATGGCAAATATCCAGACATCGAGCTGGAGAAGGGGGGAGCTTTTACCGCAAGGTTTTTAGATCATGGGAAACCGTTGACAAATATAGAAGTAGACTTGTATCAAATTGATGCAATGGATGAATACTGGAACGCCGGGGAAGAAAAAGTAAACCAAAGTGGAGTAGCGACTTTTACCAATATCGTACCAGGAGGGAATTACTATTTTGTCCTTTCTAGGGAAGACGATGATGGCTTTTGGATTCCTTTTTACGACGGCGAAGACCTCCCGAAATACACCCTCCCGGCCGATATCACCATCGACATTGGTGACAATAGCGGCTCGTCGACGAGTTCGCGCAGAAAGGACAAGAACGACAACAGCGGGAACTGGAACCAGTCTTATACCGCGCCGAAGCTCGGCGGCAGCGCCCCTGCACCTATAAGCGGGCCGGTCAATACCGAGACCGCCGTCAACCTGACCAGGGAGGCGCTCAAGGTGGCCGGGCAGGCCGGAAACACTTCCGCTGTAGTTAAGTTCCGGAATGTCGGCGCAATGACGCTGGCCACGGCGCGGGCGATCGGGGAAGCGGCGGGAACCACGCCGGTCAAAATTCATGCCGACTCCACGCTGGGTGACGGTACCGTCGATGTGCGGCTGACCCTTAGCCCCGCGCAGATGACCAAGGATATCGACCTGTCCGCCTCTACGGTTTCCGAGCGCGCAAAATCCACCAAGGCGCTCTTTGGCAAATGGTTTAAAAACCGTTTGCAGGTAATCAGCTTCACGCAGCAAGGGAGCTTCGGCATGCCGGTCGAAATCGCGGTCAAGCCGGACAAGGAGCTGGATCAGAAGTCCCTTTACTTCTACCACTATGACAAAGAGACCAACTCTTATAAACAGATTCCCGCGCCCAATTATTGGATGGATGAAAACGGGTATCTGCACTTCACTACCTCCCTCGCAGGGGACGTTATCATCACGGATGCGCCGCTTCAAAAGTAATAGCGGTCCCAATTGTTATGTCAGCCGCCCGGCCTTCCATTTGGAAGGCCGGGCGGTTTTTTGCTTGCCAAACGGAGAAGGGATGCTATAATAGCCGGTAGACGGCCGGGGCAATACCAACATCCCGCCTTCTTGGTTTGCGCGCAGGCCTATGAAACAACAGCCGCAGTAACATCGCTTGAGGAGGATCACCATGCTGGATCAGAAATTGCAAGAGCAGATCGACAGCTTTGTAGAAAAGAACCGGAATCAGATCGTGGAGACGGTGCGCGCATTGGTACAGATCGACAGCCTGCGCGGGGAACCGCTCCCCGGCGCGCCCTATGGGGCGGGCCCGAGACGGGCGCTGGACCGTGCGCTCGCCATCTGTAAGGAGCAGGGCCTCTCGGTCGCCGACCACGAGGGTTACTGCGGCAGCGCGGTGTTACCGGGGCAGGAGGGCGAGATCGCCCTGGCGGCCCATCTGGACATCGTGCCGGTGGGGGAGGGCTGGTCGGTGGATCCCTTCTCGGCCACCCTGCGCGACGGCTACATCGTCGGCCGGGGCGCGCGGGATAACAAGGGGGCCTTTGCCGCCGACCTGTACGCAATGCTCTGCCTGCGCGAGCTCGGCGTGCCGCTGCGCCACTCGCTGCGCCTCATCATGGGCTGCAACGAGGAAACCGGGATGAAGGATATGGAATATTACCTCTCCAAGAACAAGGCGCCCGACTTCACCCTGGTGACCGATTGCAGCTTCCCGGTCTGCCACGGGGAAAAGGGCGGCTTCTCGGGGGACATTATTTTCCCGAAGCCCGCGCGGGTGCGTCGGGCCGGCGGGGGCGTGGCGCGAAACATCGTGCCCGCGCAGGCCAGCGCCGAGGTGGATTGCCAAGGCCTTGACAAGGAAAGAATCCTGGCCCTGGCCGGGGAGGCCGAAGGGATTTGCGCGAAAATGGAAGGGGACACCCTGACGGTCAGCGCCGAGGGGATCTCCTTTCATGCGGCCTTCCCCGAGGGATCCAAGAACGCCATCGGACACCTGCTTCGCTTTCTGTGCGGCGCCGGGCTGCTCGAGGGGGAGGACTTTGAGCGCGGGCGTTTCCTGGCGGATACACTTGAGCACTATTACGGCGAGACGCTCGGGATCGCCTGCGCCGACGCCCAGACCGGTAAGCTGACCTGTGTGGGCGGCCTGCTCTTCGAGGAGAACGACGGGCTGCATTTGAACCTCGACATCCGCTACCCCGTCACCGCCTCGGGCGGCGAGATCGGCAAAAAGATCGCCGCCGCCTGCAAGGAGCACGGCTGCTCCTTTGTGGTCACCAAGGACGACGCGGGCACCTATGTCCCCGCCGAACACCCTGCGGTACAAACGCTCTGCCGGGTCTACCGGGAGCTCACCGGCAGCGAGCGCGCCCCCTATACCATGGGCGGCGGGACCTACGCGCGCAAGTTCCCGAACGCCGTGGCCTTCGGGCCGGGCGACCCCGAGGAGAAGCTCCCCTACGAGCCGGGACGCGGGGATGCGCATCAGCCGGATGAGAGCCAGAATATCGGGATCCTGCTGCGCTCGATTAAAATTTATGTGGCGGCAATCCTCGAGCTCGACAAAATTTTATGACGCCGGGTGTTATCGTTTGGGACGGAAGAAGCGCACAGCCTCTCTCGTCCCAATCTCTTTCTTACACAAATCCGACATGGGATTTTCATCAAGAATTCACAAAATAGGGGATTTTCACTAAAATACCCTTTACAAATTTCAGATTTATGATATGATCTAGCTACGTGATAATATTAGAAGTATTATTAGAAACCTTATCAGAGGAGTGATCATATGAACGCAAGGGAACGCGTTCTGGCGGCGGTTGCCGGAAAACCGGTTGACCGGACGCCGGCAGGCTTCTGGCTGCACTTCACCGAGGACAAGCAGAACGGCGAGGCGGCGGTACAGGCGCACCTGGACTATTTTGAGAAGACCGGCACGGACATCATGAAAATCATGACCGAAAACCTGGTCCCGCACGACGTGCCGATCAAGACTGCCTCCGACTGGAAGAGCATAAAGCCTTTCACCAGAAACTCGAAGTTCATCACCGACCAGGTGGAGATCATCAAGCGGATTCTGGATAAGGTCCACGATCAGGGGATCGTGCTGGCCACCATCCATGGAATTGTGGCCTCGGCCTGGCACGCGAGGGGCGGCCCGGCGGGCTATGAGACGGGAAGCAGCTTTCTGGCCGAGCATCTGCGCGAGAATCCCGAGGCGGTGTCCTACGGCTACCAGGTGATCGCCGAGGCGGTGGCCCTGCTGACCGAGGAGAGCTTAAAGGCCGGGGTGGACGGGATCTATTACGCCGCGCTGGGCGGCGAGAGCTACCTCTTTAACGACGAGGAGTTCGAGCGGTACATAAAACCCTGCGATCTGCGCATCCTCGAAGCGGCGAAGAAGGTGCCCGCCTTCAATATCCTGCACGTCTGCAAGGACCGTCTCAACCTGGGCCGTTATACCGACTATCCCTGCGAGGTGGTCAACTGGGGCGTCTACGAGCAGAACCCCTCGCTGGAGGAGGGCAAGAAGCTCTTCCCGGGCAAGGTGCTCCTGGGCGGGCTGGACGATCGGGCCGGCGTGCTGGTCGACGGGCCGAAGGAGGCCATCGAGCAGGAGGTCTACTCGGTTCTCGACCGGATGGGGACCACCGGATTTTTGCTGGGCGCCGACTGCACCCTGCCCACCGAGATCCCCTACGCGCACATCCGCACCGCCGTCGAGGCGACCGGGAAGTACGCTTCCCGCTAGAAAGGTGAATAACGGCCGAGGGCCGTTCATTAGGAATAGACGTATAAGCATTTAGGAGGATTACCACATGAAAACAAGGTTGATTGCAACTCTGCTTGCCGCCTGCACACTGGCCTCCATCGCCGCCGGCTGCGGCGGCAGCGAGGCCCCGGCCGAGTCTTCCTCGGCCGCTCCCGAAAGCAGCGAGGCCGAAGCCCCCGCTTCCAGCGAGGCCGGGACCCCTGCCGCGGGCGGCACCTACTCCGGTACCACCAAGTATCCGGAAGGCAAGTTCGTCTTCTACGGCTACGGCCAGCCGCAGTTCATGCTCGAGCAGTACCAGCTCTGGTTCGACATGCACAAGGAGGCCACCGAGGGCGTTGAGATCGAGATGATCCAGTGCGAGGGTGGCGAGGATGCCCGTAAGAAGGTCACCCTCACCTACCAGTCCGGCGCGATGGACGAGATGCCCGACGTGGTGCAGACCGCGACCGCGCAGATGATGGACATGGCGAAAAACGGCATCCTGATGGATGTGACCGATTTCCTGCAGCCGCTGGAGCCCGAGATGCTCGACGGCGTGACCGGGGACGTGCAGTACGACGGCAAGATGTACGCGCTGCCCGATTCCTTCCGCCCGCAGCTGCTCTTCTACAACCAGGAAATCTTCGACCAGTATGAGATCGACCCCGCCCAGATGGACACCATGGAGGGCTACATCGAGGTCGGCCGCCAGCTCAAGGAGAAGAGCGGCGGGAAGGTTTACCTCTCCTTCGCTTCCCCGAGCCAGAAGACCTGGGCCTACTGGGGACGGCGCGGCCTCTGGCCGCAGGCCAAGGCGAGAATCTGGGACGATGAGGGCAATGTCGTCTTCGGTTCGGACGAGGGCACCAAGCTGGCCGCCTCGACGCTGGACACCCTCTTCAAGGAGGACCTGCTGCTGCGCTCCCAGGTCATGCAGCCCCCGCTCTATGACTCGATCCGCAATGGCGAGGTCGCGACCTTCTACATCGGCGCCTTCTGGGATGAGTTCATCCGCAAGAACACCCCCGAGATCGCCGGCAAGTGGAGAATGATGACCGCGCCCAAGTACGAGGACATCGGCCTGCGCGGCGCGCCGGTCACGGGCATGATGGCGATCGTCAACAAGCCCGACGCCAAGTACGCCGACCTCTTCAAGGACATCTGGTATGACTATATGTTCACCGCCGAGTACCGCAACCAGCATGCGCAGAACATGGCCGACGAGGACGGTCCGTGCTGGAACCCGATCTCCAAGGCGCTCTCCGAGGACCCGTTCTGGAAGTCTCCGGACCCGTTCTACGGCGACCAGTCCTTCAAGGAGATGGAGACCGTGGGGCTCAAGGACGCGGCTCCCAACATGGTCGTGACCTCTTCGGACGCCGAGGCGGACACCATCATTTCCGACGAGCTCGACCGGTATATTGCGGGCGACCAGGATATGGATACGACCATCAAGAATATCGACGAGCAGCTCAAAGCCAAGATCGGCACCGCGAAAAACTAAGCCTGCCCGCCGTAGCATGCGCGCCGCTGGGAAGCGGCCGCAGAAAAAGACAACGAACTGTCGGGGGAGGCTTGCATGCAAGCCTCCCTCTTTTATAAGGCACAAGTTTGGTTTCGCGGGTCTAAGACAGAAAGGCACGGTAACGTTATGAAAAACTTTCAAAAGGGCTTTAAAAAGCATTTTAACGCCTACCTGTTCATCTCCCCGTTTTTCATCCTCTTTTTGGTGTTCCAGCTCTTCCCGATGATCTGGTCCCTGGTTTTAAGCTTTACCGAGTGGAACGGGCTGGGCCCCAAGGAGTTTGTGGGGGTGCAAAACTACGTCATGCTCGCCAAGGACCCCACCTTCTGGACCACGGTGCAGAACACCTTCCTTTACTGGCTGGTGGCGATCGTCTTTGTGCTCTTCTTCGCCATGATGGTGGCGCTGCTGCTCAGCTATAAGCCGCTGCGCGCCAGGGGCTTCTTCAAGAGCATGACCTTCTTCCCCTATGTCTGCGCCACCGTGGCGGTGGGCCTCATCTTCAACATGCTCTTCGACTTCAACGCCGGGCTGATCAACGAGATTTTACGGATGATGGGCCTCGAGGGGGTCGCCTGGCTGACGAGCACCTCGCTGTCCAAGATCCCGCCGATGATCCTCTACGTCTGGCGCAACACCCCGTGGTACACCATCATCATCATGTCGGGAATCCTCAACATCCCGGCGGACTACTATGAGGCGGCCACGGTGGACGGGGCGAACGTCTTCCAGAAATTTTTCAAGATCACCCTGCCGTGTCTTGGCGACATCCTCTTCTTCTGCTTCTTGACGCTGACGGTGGAGAGCTGGAAAATCTTCGCCGAGCCGTACGTCATGGTGGGCCCCGGCTCGTCGAACATGTCGATGTTCCAGTACATGTACCAGAACTCCTTTGTGATCTTCAAGATGGGCTACGCCTCGGCGATCGGCTACATCCTGACCATGATCCTGCTGGTGTTCTCGCTCATCCAGTTCTTCATCATGCGCCGCAACGGCGAAGCCTAAGGAAAGGGGGAAGAGAAAATGGATTATACTTCTAAAAAGAAGCTGACGACCTTCTTCGTTTATTTCTGCCTGATCTTTATCGTAATCATCTCGATCTTTCCTGTTTTCTGGATGATCCTCACCTCGATCAAGCCGACCAGCGAGACCCTTTCGGGGCTGGAATCCTTGGTGGTACATAACCCGACGCTCGGCAACTACAGCGCGGTCAACAAGATCGCCCCCATGCTTTACCCGACCATGAACAGCATCTTCGTCACCTTCTTCGGCACGGTGAGCACCCTCTTTTTCTGCTCGCTGGCGGGCTTTGCCTTTGCGAAGTTCCGTTTCCCCGGGAGGGACGCCCTGTTTTTGATGGTGCTCGTCACCCTGCTCATCCCGCAGGAGGTCGGCATTGTGCCGCTGTTCACCATCATGCGCTCGCTGCACCTGACCAACTCCCTCTGGTCGCTGATCATCCCCCGCGCGGCGACGGCGCTGGGCATCTTCTACATGCGCCAATACTGCATGTCGGTGCCGGACGAGATCGTCGAGGCCGCCAGGATCGACGGCTGCCGCGACTTCACCATCTACACGCGGGTCATCCTGCCGATCATCAAGCCGGCGCTGGCCTCCTGGGCGTCGCTGACCATGATCTCGCGCTGGAACGATTTCTTCTGGCCGCTGATCTTCATGCGCACCCCCAAGAAGTACACCCTGATGGTCACCATCTCCCTGCTGCCGGTGAGCGACGGCCTCTCGACCCCCTGGCCGGTCATCATGGCGGGCACCTCGATCGCGGTGCTGCCGATCATCATCCTTTACTTCCTGTTCCAGAAGTTCCAAAAGGCGGATTTGATGGCCGGCGCGGTCAAAGGTTAAAGAGAAGGGAAAGTTTGAAAGATGAATCTTTCAAACTTATGGGTTTGCTCCTTGGCGGTCCTGCAACCGCCATTTCGGCAGAAGCCAATGCAGCCCCCGGGAAAGGAATGGTCATAAAAATGGAAAAAAACGAAATGCCGTCGAGCTGGACGGATTATATCAAGCTGATGAACCAGGAGATCATCCCGGCGCTCGGGTGCACCGAGCCGGTGGCGGTCGCCCTGGCCGCGGCCAAGGCGGCCGAGGCGCTGGGCTGCGCGCGGGAGGAGATCGCCGAAATGGAGATCCTCGTCAGCCGCAACATTTTAAAGAACGCCATGAGCGTCATCATCCCCGGCACCACCCTCTACGGGCTGGAGTACGCCGCGGCCTTGGGCTTCGCCGCGGGGGACCCGGGGAAGGACCTCGAGGTGCTCACCGGGCTCTGCGATAAGGACATCGCCCTGGCGCAGCGCTGGGTAAACGGGCACAAGGTCAAGGTCTCGCTGGCCGAAAACGACGAGACCATCTACATCGACGCGCTGGCCAAAAAGGACGGCGCGTGCGGGAGGGCCGTCATCCAGGGCAAGCACAACCATTTCCTGTTGGTGGAGCGGGACGGCGAGACGCTGCTGCAAAACCGGAAGCTGGACGAGGAGAAGGGCGAGGAGATCGATTTTTCCGCCATGTCGCTGCGGGACATCTTCGATTTCGCCTCCGGCGCGGATATCAAAACCCTGGAATTCATCGAGAAGACCAACCTCTTAAACTACGCCATCTCCCAGGAGGGGCTCAAGAACGACTACGGCCTGATGATCGGCAAGGGCATGCAGGCGCGCCAGAAAAAGGGCCTGGTCGGGAAGGACCTTCAGAACCTCGCGATCATGCAGACCACCGCCGCCATCGACGCGCGCATGGCCGGGTGCAGCATGCCGGTGATGAGCAACTCGGGCAGCGGCAACCAGGGGATCACCGCGACCGTGCCGGTCTGCGTGGTGGCGGCCGAGACGGGGGCGAGCGAGGAGCAGAAGATCCGCGCGCTCACCTTAAGCCACATGACCGCCATCTACATCAAGCACCACCTCGACCGCCTGAGCGCCCTGTGCGGGGCGATGGTCGCCGCCTCGGGGGTCAGCTGCGCGGTGGTCTACCTGCTCGGCGGCGGGTACGGCGCCGTCGAGAAGGCGATCACCAACATGATCGCCAACATCACCGGGATCATCTGCGACGGGGCCAAGGCGGATTGTGCGCTCAAGGTCTACGCCTCTTTGCAGGCGGCCTTCGAGGCGGCCTATCTCGCGCTCGACGGGGTCTGCGCCGCCGGGATCGAGGGGATCGTCACCGGGGATGTGGAGCAGACCATCGACAACCTCGGCACGCTCACCATGGAGGGGATGAAGATCACCGACAAGGTGATTCTGGACATCATGCTCTCCAAGACCAGCGGGGACGGCGTCGGCGATGGCAGATAAGAAATCCTTAAAGGAGCAAGTTTACGCCGCGGTGATCCGGGACGTGATCAGCGGCGAATACCCGCCCAACGCCATCCTCAGCGAAAAGCAGCTCATCGAGCGCTTCTCGGTGAGCAAGTCCCCGGTGCGCGACGCGCTCATCGAGCTGTGCAACGAGGGGGTGCTGCGCAGCATCCCCCGCTTCGGCTACGAGGTGGTCGCCTACACGGAGAAGGACGTGCGGGAGATTATCGAGTTTCGGGGCGTGCTCGAGTCCCACTGCCTGCGCCAGTGCGCCGGCTCCCTGACCGCCGCCGACTTTGAACGGCTCGACCAGTTCCTGGTCCAATCCGAGCAGCTGGCCCACAGCGAGCAGGAGATCGTCGCGCATTGGGAGAACAACGTGAGTTTCCATCTGCTGCTTTGTTCCCTGGCGCAGAACGAATATATCTATAAGGAGCTGGAGCGCAGCATGAACGTCCAGCTGCGCGCCTATGCGCAGTTTCACTGGGACCGCTGGCACAAGACCGCGATCATCCTGGACGTGGACACCCACAAGATGATTGTGCGGGCGCTGGCCCGCCGGGACCTCGAAGAGGCGCTGCGCGTGCTGCGACAGGACCTGGGGCTCTGGAACGAAAGCGGCTCCCCGGCCCGGTTTTAAACGACAAGAAAGGACGATGGACAATGGATCCGATCAAACGCCTGTGCGCGGCGATGGATGAGGGGATCGATGCGGCGCTGATCACGAGCGGCCCCAACCGCTTCTACTTCACCGGCATGACCTCCTCGGCGGGGACGCTCTTCATCACCCGTGAGAAGGCCTACTTCCTCATTGATTTCCGCTATATTGAGAAGGCGAGGGACACCGTCAAAAACTGCGAGGTGGTGCTGCAGGACGACCTGATGGGGCAGCTCGGCGAGCTGATCCTGCACCACCAGGTCAAAACCGTGGGGATCGAGAACCGGTATATGACCATCTCGGCCTTCGAGGGGTTCTCCGGGGGGCTCCCGGCCGAGGTGCTGCGCGACGGGCGGCTGCAAAGCGCCATCGACGCGCTGCGCGAAGTAAAAACCCCCGAGGAGATCGCCCATCTGCAAAGGGCGCAGGACCTGACCGACGAGGCCTTCCGGTTTATCCTGCCTTATATCAAGCCCGGCGTCAGCGAGCAGGACCTGATTTTGGAGCTGGGCGTTTATATGGAGCGCCACGGCAGCGAAAACCGCGACATCAACATGATCGCCATCTCGGGGAAGAAGACCTCGCTCCCCCACGGCCGCGCGGACACCAAGAAGATCGAAAGCGGGGATTTCGTGATGTTCGACATGGGCTTCGTCATCGGCGGCTACCATGCCGATATGACCCGCACCGTGGCGGTGGGCAAGGTCAGCGACGAGCAGCGCAAGGTCTATGCGACGGTGCTCGAGGCGCAGCGCCGCGCCCTCGAAGCGGTGCGCGCGGGGGTGCCCTGCGCCGAGGTGGACCGCGTGGCGCGCGACTATATCGACGGCGCCGGCTACCGCGGGTGCTTCGGCCATAACCTCGGGCACAGCGTGGGGATCGAGGTGCACGAGGACCCGCGCCTCGGGCCCGCGAGCAAGGCCGTCCTCAAGGCGGGCGGCTGCGTGACGATCGAGCCGGGGATCTACCTGGCCGGACGCTTCGGGGTGCGGATCGAGGACATGGTCATCGTCACCGAGGACGGGTGCGACGACCTGACCCACTCGGACAAGAGCTTAATCATCCTGTAGTCTCCTGGGGGAGCAAACCGCATGGTTTGCTCCCTTTGTATTACAAAAAATTAAAATTAGTCCCGCAGACGGGCTTTGCCCGCCGAAGGGACACAGCCAGAGCAAATTTGGCGGGGAGCAGGCCCGGTGGGCCTGCGGAGCCAATTTGCGAATGGAAGGGGTTCCATGGGGGAACTGGCGGAACAAGGCCTCAGCCGCTGTGATTGCCAGTTGCCCCATGCGGTTTTGTACGAAAGCGTCGAATCCTGCGTATTGAAAAAAGGAGAGGAAAGTGGTATGATATAACCTGACTTTAACGAAGGAGTACACCGGTTTTGAGCTATCTTCCCGATTATATCGACGGCGCCCTGGCGCAGACTAGAACCGAGCGGATCAAGGAGCTGCTCTCTTTGCGGTACGACCATCCGCCGCTGGCCTATGTACACTCCTTCGGCTGTCAGCAGAATGTGAGCGACGGCGAGCATCTTTGCGGGCTGCTTGCGTCCCTCGGCTTCGGCTTCTGCCCCGACAGCGCGGGGGCCGATCTGGTGCTCTTCAACACCTGCGCGGTGCGCGAGAACGCCGAGGAGCGGGTCTTCGGCAACATCGGGGCGCTCTCCCACCTCAAGAGGGCAAGGCCGGATATGATCATCGCCGTCTGCGGGTGCATGACCCAGCAGGAGGCGGTGCGCGAGCGGCTGCGAAAAAGCTACCCCTATGTCGACCTCGCCTTCGGCGCCAACGCCGCCCACCGGCTGCCTGAGCTGCTGCTGCGGCTTTTGGAGGAGCGCCGCCGGGTGATCGACGGGCGGGAGCCGGGGGAGAAGATCGTCGAGAACCTGCCGGTGCGCCGGGAGGGGAAGGTGCGCGCCTGGCTGCCGATCATGCAGGGGTGCGACAACTTCTGCACCTACTGTATCGTGCCCTACGTGCGCGGGCGGGAGCACTCGCGCGCGATGCCGGACGTGCTGCGCGAGGCGAAGGAGCTGATCGCCGAGGGCTATAAGGAGATCACCCTGCTGGGCCAAAACGTCAATTCCTACGGCAAGGGGCTCGAGGGGGAGGTTACTTTCCCGCGGCTGCTGCGGGAGCTTAACGTCCTTCCGGGGGACTTCTGGATCCGGTTCATGACCTCCCACCCCAAGGACTGCACCAAAGAGCTGATCGACGCCATCGCCGAATGCGGGAAGGTCTGCAATTACATCCACCTGCCGGTGCAGTGCGGCAGCGACGAAATCCTTCGCCGGATGAACCGCCGCTACACCGCCGCGCAGTACAAGGAGCTGGTCGAATATGCGCGGGAACGCATCCCGGGCGTGAGCTTTAGCAGCGACATCATGGTCGGCTTCCCCGGGGAGCGGTACGAGGACTTTTTGCAGACGCTGGAGCTGGTGAAGGAAGTGCGCTTCCACGCGCTCTACACCTTCCTTTATTCAAAGCGCGGCGGGACCGCTGCGGCACAGCTTCCCGACCCGGTGCCGGCACAGGAGAAGTCCCGCTGGTTTCGGCAGCTTTTGGCGGCGCAGGAGCAGGTCACCCGCAGCTTTCACGAGCAGATGGTGGGCAGGACCTTGCGCGTCCTCTGCGAGGGGCCGGGCAAGGAGCAGGGAATGATGAGCGGCAGGACCGAATCCGGCGTGATCGCGCAGTTTGCGGGGGATGAGGCCCTGGCAGGACAATTTTTACAGGTAAAAATTACCCGGGCGCTTAACTGGGCGGTCTGCGGGGAAATGATAGAGTAATCAGGAAAAAGGAGAAGGAAACATGGATATTATCAAAATGACCCGAGAGCTCGGCAAGGCGATTCAGCAGGACGACAAGGTGATCGCCTACAACCTGGCGCGCCAGCACAACGACAGCGACGAAAAACTGCAGGAGCTGATCGGAAAATTCAATCTCAAGCGCCTCGAGCTCAACAACGTTCTCGGCAAGGCCGACCGCGACACCGACCGGATCGCGCAGCTCGACAAAGAAATTAAGGAGATCTACGCCGAGGTCATGAACAACCCGAACATGATCGCCTACAACACGACCAAGCAGGAGGTCGACCGGATGATGAACTTCGTCACCCAGATCCTGACCGGGAGCGTCAACGGCGAGGACCCCGATTCGATCGAGGAGCAGACCGGCTGCTCCGGCAGCTGCGAAGGGTGCTCGGGCTGTCACTGAACAAAGTCTAACGAGGGGGCGGATTGAGAGCGGTCCGCCCCCGTTTTCCAATTTCCCCAAAGCTTAGAGCAAAGGAGCAGACTTCATGCAGACGCAGAATCTTTCCCCGATGATGCAGCAGTACATGGCCATCAAGGAGAAGTGCAAGGACAAGATCCTCTTCTACCGCCTGGGCGACTTTTATGAGATGTTCTTCGACGACGCGCTGACCGCCTCGCGGGAGCTGGAGCTCACCCTCACCGGGCGGGACTGCGGGCTCGAGGAACGTGCGCCGATGTGCGGGGTGCCCTACCACAGCTGCGAGGCCTACATCGCCCGGCTGATCGAGAAGGGCTACAACGTCGCCATCTGCGAGCAGATGGAGGACCCCAAGGCCGCAAAGGGGCTGGTGAAGCGGGACGTCATCCGGGTGGTCACCCCCGGCACCATCCTCGAGACCAACATGCTCGAGGAGGGGAAGAACAATTTCATCGCCTCGCTGTATGCGGGCAAAGGCGGCTACGGCTGCGCCTTTGCGGACATCTCGACCGGCGAGGTGCGCGCCTGCCAGGTCGAGGGGGATGTGCAGTGCCTCAAAAGCGAGCTCGGCCGCTTTTCCCCCAGCGAGGTGCTCCTCGGCGGGGAGCTGGCGGGCGGGGGATCCCTGGAAGACGGGCTGCGTGCCTTTTTAAAGGAGCGCCTGGGCTGCGTGGTGAGCGGCTTCGACTTTTCGTCCGTCTCGAAGCAGGAGTGCGCCGAGGTCCTGCCCGCGCAGTTCGGCGCGCAGAACCTCGAGCTGCTTTCCCTCGCGGACAAGCCCCAGCTGCAAATTGCGCTCTGCGCCCTGCTGCGCTATCTCGGCGAAACCCAGCAGAGGGGGCTGGAGTGCCTGAACACGCTGGACCTCTACAGCGGCGAGGACTACATGAACCTTGACCTGACCGCCTGCCGCAACCTCGAATTGATCCGCACCCTTCGCGCGGGGGAAAAGCGGGGGAGCCTGCTCTGGGTGCTCGACCATACCCACACCGCGATGGGCAAGCGGCTGCTGCGCCAGTGGGTGGAAAAGCCTCTGCTCTCCCCCACTAGGATTTCCAAACGACTCAATGCGGTGGGGGAGCTTTATGATAACACCATGCTCCTCGGGGAGTGCGAGGAGGCGCTGTCCGACGTCTTCGACCTCGAGCGGCTGATGTCCCGGATCGTCTATGGCAACGCCAGCCCGCGCGAGCTCAAGAGCCTGGAGTACACCGCCCGGCGGCTGCCCCAGCTGCGCGGGCTGCTGGGGGAGTGCCGCGCGCAGTACCTGCGGGACATCTACCGGGACCTCGACACCCTCGACGACGTGGCCGACCTGGTCGGCCGGGCGGTCTCGGATGAGCCGCCCATCGCGCTCAAGGACGGCGGGGTGATCAAGGCGGGGTTCGATCAGAACCTCGACGAGCTGCGCTCGCTCGTCAGCGGGGCCAAGGGCTTCATCGCCGGGATCGAGTCGGGCGAGCGGGAGCGCACCGGGATCAAGAACCTCAAGATCGGCTACAACCGGGTGTTCGGCTATTACATCGAGGTGACCAAGAGCTACCTCGAACTGGTGCCCGAGACCTATATCCGCAAGCAGACGCTCGCCAACTGCGAGCGGTACATAACCGACGAGCTCAAGGAACTGGAGAATAAAATTTTCACCGCCACCGAGCAGATCGAGCGCGTGGAGCAGGAGCTCTATCAGCGTGTGCGCGGGGAGGTCTGCAAAAACCTTTCCCGGATCCAGCGCAGCGCGGGGCTGGTGGCGCGCCTCGACGTGTTCTGCTCCTTCGCGCGGGTGAGCCTCTCGGGCGGCTACTGCCGCCCGCAGGTGGATCTGAGCGGTACCATCGAGATCAAGGAGGGCCGCCACCCGGTGGTGGAGCTGATGGTCAAGAGCACCCCCTTCGTCTCGAACGACGTGTATCTCGACATGAACCAAAACCGGATCGCCATCATCACCGGGCCCAACATGGCGGGGAAGTCGACCTATATGCGTATGACCGCCCTGATCGTGCTGATGGCCCAGATCGGCTGCTTCGTGCCGGCCAGGAGCGCCAACCTCTCGATCGTGGACGGGATCTACACCCGGGTGGGCGCGTCGGACGACCTGACCACCGGGCAGTCCACCTTCATGGTGGAGATGAGCGAGGTGGCGGAGATTTTAAAAAGCGCCACCAAGAACAGCCTGATCATCCTCGACGAGATCGGGCGGGGGACCTCGACCTTCGACGGGATGAGCATCGCCCGCGCGGTGGTCGAGTACATCGCGGACAAGCGCCGCCTGGGCGCAAAGACGATGTTCGCCACCCACTACCACGAGCTGACCGCCCTCGAGGAGGACCTCGAGGGGGTGAAAAACTACAACATCGCGGTCAAGCGGCAGGGGGAGAATGTGATCTTCCTGCGCCGGATCGTGCCCGGCGGGGCGGACGACAGCTACGGCATTTACGTCTCCAAGCTCGCCGGCATCCCCGACCCGGTCATCCAGCGCGCGGGGGTGATCCTGCGCTCGCTCGAGGCGGGTGACGCCCCCTCGAGCCACAAAAGGAAGCGGCCCGCCGAGCCCGAGGCGGATCAGATCGTGATCCGCCAGTCGGATGACAGCGAGATCGTGCGCCGGCTGCGGGAGATTGATCTCAACAACCTGACTCCCCTGGCGGCCATGAACGTGCTCGGGGAGCTCAAGAACCTGATATAACAACGGAAGGAGGCGGTCAGTTTGAAAGTGAACTTTCAAACAAGGAGTTTTGCGCCTTTGCCGCCAAAGGCGGCAATTTCGCGCAGCGAAACCGGCACCAAACTTTTAGAGAGGAATGGTTATTCCTATGGGTAAAATCAACGTGCTCAGCCGGGAAATGGCCGAGCTGATCGCGGCGGGCGAGGTGATCGATAGGCCGGCCTCGGTGATCAAGGAGCTGGTCGAGAACGCCATCGACGCGCATTCCACCCAGATCACGGTGGAGATCCAGCGCGGCGGGATCACCTATATGCGGGTGAGCGACAACGGCGGCGGGATCGGCGCGGACGAGATCGACAAGGCGTTTTTGCGCCACGCGACCAGCAAGCTGCGCGAGCCGGACGACCTTCAGAACATCCTGACCATGGGCTTTCGCGGCGAGGCGCTGGCCTCCATCGCGGCGATGTGCCGCGTGGAGGTGCTCTCCCGCACGCCAGAGTCGGACACCGGGGTGCGCTACTGTATAGAGGGCGGGCAGGAGACCGAGAAGAAGGAGGCCGGCTGCCCGGTGGGAACCACCATCGTGGTGCGGGACATCTTCTATAACACCCCCGCGCGCATGAAGTTCCTCAAAAAGGACGTGACCGAATCAAACGCGGTGGCCTCGGTGATCGACAAGCTGGCGGTGGTCCATCCGGGGGTTTCCTGGAAGCTGATCCGGGATGGGAAGATCACCCTGCACACCCCCGGCAACGGAAAGCTCGCCGACGCGCTCTACGCCGTCTATGGGCGGCAGTTTTTCGCCACTTTGGTCCCGGTGGACAGTGAAAGCCGCGGGGTCCGGGTCTCGGGCTTCGTCAGCCGCCCGAGCGAGGGGCGGGGCAACCGCACCATGCAGAGCTTTTACATCAACGGGCGGTATGTGCGCTCCAAGACCTGCATGGCGGCGCTCGAGGAGGCCTACCGCCACTCGATCATGAAGGGGAAGTTCCCGGCCTGCGTGCTGGATGTTTCGCTGCCGCCGAGCACCTTTGACATCAACGTGCACCCCGCCAAGCTCGAGGTGCGCTTTGAAAACGAAAAGCTGATCTTCGACGCGGTCTATTACGCGGTGCGCGCGGCATTGCAGAGGCTGGATTTACAGGGCGTCGCCGCGCCCGAATCCCTCACCGGCAAGCGGGAGGAGCCGCAGATAACTCCCACCCCGGCTCCCGGGGAGGCGCAAAGCGCACCCGCCCGCTCTGTGCCCGCCCCCGGGCGGGCGCGGAAGGAGCCGGTTCTGGTTGGCGCGGACCCGCTTGTATCCCCAAAGAAGGCTTCCGCCACCCCGGGGCGGGAGGCTTTGCCCGTGCGGGACGAAGCGCCCCGGGAGGCTGAAATCTATGTGCCGCGCCTGCGCCCCTTCGGCAGCAAGGCGCAGTCTATGGCCCAAAGTGGGCCTACTCAAGTTGTGCCTGCGCAAAGTGCGCATGCGCAGAGCGCGCCCGCAAAGATGGCAGAGCTGTTTTCGTCCGGGACCGAGGCGGACGATGCGGCGCTCGAGCTGCACGCCCCCACCCAGGAGGAGACGGCGCAGCTATTCAGCCATTACGCCTCGAAGCAGGCCCAGAGGGAGGAGCCGGCCCCAAAGAAGGAGAAAGAGCGGGAAACCGTGCAGTCCACCCTGCCGGGCGAAGAGGCGGGGCGGGGCCGCTACAGCGGCGCGCGGCTGATCGGGGAGCTGCTGCGCACCTATATCCTGCTCGAGTGCGACGAGCAGCTGATCCTGATCGACAAGCACGCCGCCCACGAGCGGCTCAACTACGAGCGGCTGCGCGCCGCCGGCGGCAAGGAGCGGCAGCTGCTGCTCACCCCCGTGCCGGTCACCCTCCCGAAGGAGGAATACGCCCTGATCCTGCAAAGCCTCCCCCTGCTCGAGGAGCTCGGGTTCGGGGTGGAGGACTTCGGGGAAGGGAGCGTGCTGGTGCGCGAGGTGCCGCTGCTGCTCGACGCGTCGCGCGCCGGGGAGAGCGTGGAGCAGATCGCCTCCCAGCTCTCGGCCGGATCGGGCCGCCTCAGCGTGCAGGCGGTGGAGGACATCTATCACTCCATCGCCTGCAAGGCGTCGATCCGGGCCAACGACGTGAGCGACCCGCGGGAGCTCGAGGCGCTGGTGAGGCTCCTCGACGAGCACGAGGAGGTGCGCTTCTGCCCGCATGGACGGCCGATCGCCGCCGTGCTCACCCGCGCGCAGATCGAGCGGATGTTCGGCAGGGCCTGAGGATGATACCGGGAAGTTGGGAGGGGGACGCGCGATGAAGCAGCCGCTGTTGGTGGTGGCGGGGGTGACCGCCTCGGGCAAAACGGGGCTGGCTATCGAGCTGTGCCGCCGCTTTGGGGGCGAGGTAGTCTGCGCCGACTCGATGCAGATTTACCGCGGGATGGAGATTGCCACTGCCGCCCCGACACGTGAGGAGCGCGCGCAGGCGGTGCATCACCTCTGTTCCTTCCTGCCCATCGGGGAGAGCTTTTCGGTCGCCGATTACGCCGCCCTCGCCCGCGAAACCATCGCGGAAATCCATGCGCGTGGGAAGCTGCCGGTGCTCTGCGGGGGCACCGGGCTTTACATCAGCGCAATTTTGGACCATCTGGATTTTAGCGGCTTTTCGGGGGACCCGGCGCTGCGCGCCGACCTGAAGGAGCGCGCCGAGCGCGAGGGGATCGAACCGCTGTACCGGCAGCTTTGCGCGCTCGACCCCGGCGCGGCCGCCAAAATCCACCCGAACAACCGGGGGAGGGTGCTGCGGGCGCTGGAGGTGACCCTTTCCACCGGCGTACCGATGAGCGAGCACCAGCGCCGCGCGAAGGGGCGCGAATGCCCCTACCGGGCCTTCGCGCTGGCGCTCGGCTACCGCGAGCGGGCCGGGATGTGGGGGCGGATCGACCGGCGGGTGGACCGTATGATGGAAAGCGGGCTGCTCGAGGAGGCGCGCCGCTTTTATGAGCGGGACCCCGGGCCCACCGCCTGCGCCGCCATCGGCTATAAGGAGCTGCACCCCTACCTGCTGGGCGAGTGCACGCGCGAAGAGGCCGTGGAGCGGCTCAAGCTGCGCACCCGCCAGTACGCTAAGCGGCAGCTGACCTGGTTTAAACGGGATGAGCGGTACGCCTGGCTCTATGTGGACGAATACGATTCCCCCGCGCAGCTTTCCGACAGGGCGGCGCAGCTGACCGGGGAGGCCCTCGGCCTGGCGCCGCGCGGGTAAAGGTTTCGGCAAAATTTTTACGCGCCCTGGGACAAACTGTGCTATAATAAAGTTTAAGATACAACCATTCAGAAAAGCGGTCGGTAAACCTGATTCGGAGGAAAAATCATGAACAAAGCGATGAATTTACAGGACCTGTTTTTAAATCAGGCGCGCAAGGAAAAAATCATGGTCACCATCTATCTGACCAACGGCTTCCAGTTCAAGGGCAAGGTGCGGGGGTTCGACAACTTCACCGTTATCCTGGACTGCGACGGGAAACAGAACCTGGTCTATAAGCATGCCATCTCCACCATCATCCCGGCGCGTCCGATCGCCATGATGGAGGAAGAGGGCAAGGAGACCCCGGCCGAATGAGCAAGGTACTCTCCAGAATCATGCTGGCGCTGTGCGCCGTCTGCGCACTGGGGTATGCGGGCTTCCAGCTCTGGCGGTACCTCTATGTGGACTATGAGACGGTGGCCGCGCGCGAGGCGGTGGTCGAGGACAAGCTCACCGCCCAGGCGATCGCCATCCGGGACGAGGAGGTTCTCCCCGGCGCGGCAAAGGAAAACCTCGTCTATCTCTACACCGACGGGGCCCATGTCGCCAAGGAGGCGCCGGTGGCGCGCTACGTCACCGACCGCAGCCAGATCACCGACCAGATGCGCCGAGACGAGCTGCAAAAGGAGCTGCAAAACCTGCAATCCCTCTCGGGCACGGGCGACGCGCTGATCCTGCAGACCGATACGGTGGCGCAGCGGGTCTATGCGGACATCGACACCATCGCCGGGAACGCCGCGCGCGGGACTTTAAGCGAGACGCAGGAGCTGCGCCTCGAGATCCTCAACCAACTTAACCGGCGCAATCTCGCCACCGCCAAGGAGGACGGGTACGACGGCCGGATCGCGCAGCTCGAGGAGGAGATCCTCACCCTGGGCGCCAGCTTCGCGGACGAGGAGGCGGTGATCACGCCCGAGGCGGGCTACTTCACCAAGACGGTGGACGGGTTCGAGGAACTGCTCAGCCCCGAAAATATGGAGGACATCCCGGTGGATGAATACGCCTCCTACATCAGCGCCTCGCCCGAGGACACCGGCGCCCAGGTGGGAAAGATGATCCGCTCCCACATCTGGTACTGCGCGGTGATGGTCAACGCCGCCGACCTCAGCCGCTTCCAGGAGGGGGCGACGGTGGAGCTGGATTTCGGCCTTTCGGGCACCAAGCCCTTCGACGGGGAGGTACATAAGATTTTGGAGGACAGCGCCGGGGCGCGGGGCGTGGTGCTGCTGCGGTGCGACGAGATGAGCGAGGAGCTCTCAAACCTGCGCACCCACAAGGTGGACATCAGCTTCCAGCGGATCACCGGTTACAAGCTGCCCAGCGGCTGCATCCGCTATAACAAGGGCGAGCGGGGGGTCTATGTGCTGGAGACCACCGTCATCCGCTTCAAGCCCGTGGAAATTCTGTATGAAAACGAGCAGGAGGGGTACGTCATCCTCAGCGAGAGCTACGGTGAGAGGGCGGGGCTGCAGCGCTTCGACGAAGTGATCATAGGAGGGAACGGTCTGGAAGATGGAAAAATTATCAAGCTCTAACCCGGTGCCGGGCGTCTGCGAGCTGCGCCAGCGGATCGGGATCATTAAAGAGAACATCCACACCGCGGCGCTCGCCGGCGGCTTCGACCCGGCGGCAGTGCGGCTGATGGCGGTGACCAAGACGGTTCCCGCCGGGACGATCAATGCCGCCATCGAGGCCGGGATCGACCTGATCGGCGAGAACCGCGAGCAGTCGCTGAGCGGCAAGTATGACGAAATCCGCCGCGACGGGGTGGAGATCCATTTCATCGGCCACCTGCAGCGCAACAAGGCGGCCAGGGTGGTAAAGATGGTGGACTGCGTGCAGTCGCTCGACTCGATCGCGCTGGCGAAGGAGCTCGATAAGCAGGCGGCGGCGATTGGCAAGCAGCTGCAGGTGCTGGTGGAGGTCAACATCGGGCAGGACCCCAACAAGAGCGGCGTCCATCCGGATGCGGCCAGGGAATTCGTGGATGCGCTGCGCGAGCTGCCAAGTCTCTCGGTGCGCGGGCTGATGACCATTCTGCCTCTGGAGTGCACCACCCTGCAGATGGAAAAGTATTTTTCACAAATCCACGCGCTATATGTTGACATTCGCGCCCAAAATAGAGATAATGTTTGTATGGACTGTTTATCCATGGGCATGTCGGGCGATTACAAGCTTGCCGTCAAGCATGGCGCGACAATGGTCCGGCTGGGAACGGTTTTGTTTCGCTGACAGGCGCGCGGGTTTGGTTTGGGCCGCGCGCCGCGTGTGCCGCACCGTCGCGGGCACAGTTTCTAAAGGGAGAATAGGTTTATGAGTATCATGGACAAGCTCAGAGGCTTCATCGGGGTGGAAGAGGACGACTACTACGATGAGGAGGGGCTGGACGTTCCGAACGCGACCGGCAGCGAAGCGCCGGCGGCAGCACCCACCATCGACGCGACCCAGCTTCCCATCGAGGGGAGCACCCGGCGCTCGAACAAGGTGGTCAATATCCACGCGACCACCCAACTTAAGGTGGTGCTGGTCAAGCCCGAGCGCTTTGACGATGCGAGCTCGATCGCCGACCATCTCAATCAAAAGCGCACGGTGGTCCTCAATCTCGAGAGCGCCAACCGCGAGGTTTCCCGCCGGCTGATCGACTTCCTCTCCGGGGTGGCCTACGCCAACAACGGGCAGATCAAGCGGGTTGCAAACAGCACCTATATCATCACGCCGTACAACGTCGACATCATGGGCGATCTGCTCGACGAGCTCGAGAGCAGCGGCGTGGTCTTTTAAGCGTTGTCCGCCTCCATGAGCGCGGACAGCGCGCTTTTGGCACATATAGGGGATTTGATCGAAGGGGTGCGAAGCAAGGGGGCGCCCCGGTTTTCCGAGTTTTTGGACGAGCGCCAGCAGGCGCTCTGCCTCCCGCTTGCGCAAAGGAGCGGCCTGCCCTTCCTGTTTTTCGGTGGGTGGCAGGACGCCTCGCGCCGCATGCTCGGCGTGTTCCCCGAGTATTGGGAGGCGCAGGGGGAGGATTTCCCGCTCGCCGTGCTGACGGCGCGGATTCCGAAGGGTTTTTCTCTTTGCCACCGCGATTTTTTGGGCGCGCTGATGAATCTGGGCATAAAGCGCGAGATGGTGGGCGATATTCTGGTTGATGGACAGGGAGCCTGGGTATTCCTGCAAAAACGCCTCGCGCCGCTGGTGCTGCAGATGGACCGAGTCGGGAAGGTCGGGCTCGCCTTCCAGGAGAGCGAAAGCGAAGCGGTGGACTTTGAGCAACGCTTTCAGGAGCAGCGCGTCAGCCTCGCCTCGCTGCGGCTGGACTGCGTGGTTGCCGCCGTCTGCTCGCTTTCGCGCGAGCGCGCGCAGGAGAAGATTGCGGCGGGGCTTGTGAGCGTCGACTCGCTGCCCTGTCAGCGGGTGGAACGACAGCTGAACAGCGGATGTAAGATTTCAGTGCGCGGCGAGGGCAAATTTATTTTGGAGCATAACGGGGAGACCACCCGCAAGGGTCGGCTTTGCGTCAACATAAAACGATACTGTTAGCTTGGAGGGCATGTCAATGTTGTCTTATAACGATATCATCAGCTACAAATTCGAGAAAGCCGGCTTCGGTGGCGGCTACAAGCCGGAGGATGTGGACAAGTTCACCATGCGCCTGGCCACCGACTTCCAGAAGCTGGAGGCGGAGAAGGCCGAGCTCGAGCAGAAGCTGATGGCGCTCGCCCAGAAGGTGGAGGAGTACCGCGAGGACGAGGAGAGCCTGCGCGCGGCCTTGCTCGGCGCGCAGAAGCTCGGCGACAGCATCATCCGCGAATCCAAGCAGAAGGCCGAGCAGACCCTCGGTGCCGCGCGCCAGGAGGCGGACCGCCTCGTCGGCGCCGCCCGCGCGCAGATCGAGCGCGAGCAGTTCACCCTCACCAAGATCCAGAAGGAGGTCTCCAACTTCAAGAGCCGCCTGCTGGTGCTTTATAAGCAGCATCTCGAGCTGATCAGCTCGATGCCGGGCCAGGACGTCACGGTGGATGCGCAGGAGATCATAAACGGCTCGCAGAACCCGCAGCCCCGCCAGGAAGCGCCGGTCCCGCCCGAGGCGGCCGAGCCCGAGCGCCCGCTCGAGGAGCCTCTGCCCGAGCCCGCGGTGGAGGAGGAGCGCCCCGAGGAATCGGCGGCGCCCGAGGCTTCGGCGCATGAGATGCCGCGGGAGAGCCGTTTCGGGGAGCTCAAGTTCGGCGAAGGGTACGATCTGACCCGCAAATAAAATATGCGATTTACCCGCAGGAGGGCGGCGCCGGCCGCGCCCCTGCGGGATGATTTATTCCCCGCCCCGTGTGGGGAGAGCCCCCGGGACAGGAGGGCGTCCCGCTTCTGGGACAAACAAGAAAAAGCTAAGGGAGAGAAACGAACGGTGGATTACAACAAAACGCTGAACCTGCCCAAGACCGACTTCCCGATGCGCGCGGCGCTGCCGCAGCGGGAGCCGGGTATGGCCAAAAACTGGGACGAGAGCGGGCGGTATCAAGAGATTATAAAACGCAATACGGGCAAGCCGAAGTACATCCTGCACGACGGCCCGCCCTATGCCAACGGGGACATCCATCTGGGCACGGCGCTCAACAAGGTCCTCAAGGATATCATCGTGCGCTATAAGAACCTGTCGGGCTACTGTTCGGAGTACGTCCCGGGCTGGGACACCCACGGCCTGCCCATCGAGCGCAAGGCGCTGCAGAAGCTGGGGGCGGACAGCACCCAGATCGAGCCGGTCGAGCTGCGCGAGCACTGCCGCGAGTTCGCACTGCAATACGTCGACGTGCAGCGTGAGCAGTTTAAGCGTCTGGGCGTGCTGGGCGATTTTGAAAACCCCTATCTGACCCTTCGCCCCGAATTCGAGGCGCGCCAGATTGAAATCTTCGGCGAGATGGCCGAAAAAGGCTACATCTACAAGGGGCTAAAGCCGGTCTACTGGTGCCCCGACTGCAAGACCGCCCTGGCCGAGGCCGAGATCGAATACGCCGAGGACCCCTGCCATTCGATCTACGTCAAGTTCCAGGTCGAGGACGACAAGGGCCTCTTCTCGGAGCTCGGCGTCGACAAGAGCAAGGTCTACTTCGTCATCTGGACCACCACCACCTGGACCCTGCCCGGGAACCTGGCCATCTGCCTGGGCCCGAAGTACGAGTATTGCCTGGTGAAGGCCGGGGAGGAATACTACGTCGTTGCCCGCGAGCTGATCGGTCCCACCATGAAGGCGGCGAAGATCGAAGAATACGAGATCGTGGCGAGCTTCGAGGGCGAGAAGCTCGAGAACATGGCCTGCCGCCACCCCTTCCTGGATCGGGAGTCGCGGGTGATCCTGGGCGACCATGTGACGCTCGAGAGCGGCACCGGCTGCGTACATACCGCGCCGGGCCACGGCGTTGAGGACTACGAGGTCTGCGTCAACAACTACCCCGACATCCCGATCATCGTGCCGGTGGATTCCAAGGGCGTGCTGACCGCCGAGGCGGGGCCGTTCCAGGGCCTTTCCACCGACGAAGCCAACAAGGCGATCGCGAAGGCCCTCGAGGAGAGCGGCCATCTCTTCGCCATTGAAAAGATCATCCACCAGTATCCGCACTGCTGGCGCTGCAAGAGCCCGATCCTCTTTCGGGCCACCGAGCAGTGGTTCTGCTCAGTCGAGGCGTTCAAGGAGGAGGCCATCAAGGCCATCGACGAGGTCGAGTGGATCCCCGAGTGGGGCCAGGGGCGGATCACCAACATGGTGCGGGACCGCAGTGACTGGTGTATTTCCCGCCAGCGGCGCTGGGGCGTGCCGATCCCCATTTTCTACTGCAAGCACTGCGGCAAGGAGCTGATCGACAAGACTTCGATTAAGGCGGTTTCCGAGCTGTTCCGCCGTCACGGCTCGGATGCCTGGTACACCACCGACGCTGCCGACATCCTGCCCGCGGGCACCAAGTGCAAGGCCTGCGGACACGAGGAGTTCACCAAGGAAACCGACATCATGGACGTCTGGTTCGATTCGGGCTGCACCCACGCGGCGGTGCTCGACGAGCGGGAAAACCTGCGCTGGCCCGCCGACCTCTACCTCGAGGGGGCCGACCAGTACCGCGGGTGGTTCCAGTCCTCCCTTCTGACCGCCGTCGCCTGGCGGGGGAAGGCCCCCTATAAGACGGTCTGTACCCACGGCTGGGTGGTGGACGGCGAGGGGCGCAAGATGTCGAAATCCCTCGGAAACGGGATCGCGCCCGAGGACATCGTCGGGCAGTACGGCGCGGACGTTCTCCGGCTGTGGGTCGCTTCGAGCGACTACCACGCGGATATCCGCATCTCCCCCGAAATCCTCAAGCAGCTCAGCGAGGCGTACCGCAAAATCCGCAACACCGCGCGGTACATCTTGGGCAACCTCGACGGGTTCGACCCGCAGCGCGACCTGCTGCCCTACGATCAGCTCGAGGAGATCGACCGCTGGGCGCTGGTGCGCCTGAGCGAGCTGACCGCCAAGGCCAAGGAAGCCTATGGCGCGTTCGACTTCCACATCGTTTTCCACGCGATCCACAACTACTGCACCATCGACCTGTCCAACTTCTACCTCGACGTGATCAAGGACCGCCTCTACACCGAGGCGGCCGACAGCCGCCGCCGGCGCGCCGCGCAGAGCGCAATGTACCGCATCCTGCGCGATCTGACACTGCTGGTGGCGCCCATCCTCTGCTTCACCGCCGAGGAGATCTGGCAGTATATCCCCGCGGACGAAAGGTACGACAGCGGCTCGGTGATGTATAACGAGATCCCTGAAAACGGGAAATACGCCGAGAGCGCTGAATTCTTGAACAAGTGGGACCGCCTGCACGCGGTGCGCGACGACGTTAACAAGGCGCTGGAGAACGCGCGGAACGACAAGCTGATCGGCAAATCCCTCGAGGCGGCGGTGACGCTCTGCTGCGACGGGGAGCTTTACGAGTTCTTATCCGCGCAGCAGAACCTGCCCGAGGTGTTCATCGTCTCGTCGGTGTCGGTTGCGCGCGGGGTCGCGGGCAGCTACCAGGGCGAAGTCGAGGGGCTGTCGGTCTCGGTCTCTCGCGCGCAGGGCGAAAAGTGCGAGCGCTGCTGGATGTACAGCGAGACGGTCGGCAAGGACCAAGGCCATCCGACCCTCTGTGCACGGTGCGCTGGCGTGATCGGGGAATAAAGGCCGGATATTTTGCGGCGGGGGCAATGGCGCCCCGCCGCAAAATTTGGGTATGGCTATTTTACAATTAGGAGTTTTCTCATGTTTTTATACCTATCGTTGCTGGGCGCGGGGGTGCTCATCGGGCTGGACCAGCTGATCAAGTGGTGGGCGGCCAGCTACCTGTCCACCGTACCGGACATCCGACTGATCGACGGGGTGCTCCACCTGCTCTACCGGGAAAATTACGGCGCGGCGTTCAGCATCCTGCAAAACCGCACCGGGCTGCTGGTCGGGGTCACCACCGCGGTGCTCATCGCGGTGCTGGTGCTGCTCGTCTCGCGCAGGGTGAGCCATCCGCTGATGATCGTCTCCCTCTGCCTGATCTTCGCGGGCGGGGTGGGGAACCTGATCGACCGGGTGCTGCGCGGCTTTGTGGTGGATTATATCTACTTCGTGCCGATCAATTTTCCGGTCTTTAATCTCGCGGACTGCTGCGTGGTCAGCGGGACCTTCCTGCTGGTGGTCTACCTGCTGCTGATCGAGCCGCGGCAGGAGCGCCGCAAAAAGCAATTGGACCGCTGATGGAGAGGCTTGAGTTTACCGTCTCCCCCGAGCAGGCGGGCCGGCGGGTCGACGTCGTTTTGGCCGGGTGCGCCGGGGATCTCACCCGCAGCAGCCTGCAGCGGCTGATCGCCGGCGGGGCGCTCACCTTAAACGGCGCGCCGGTGCTCAAAAGCTGCAAGCTTGCGGAGGGGGACCGGGTGGTCCTCCTCCTGCCGGACCCGGTGGAGCCCGAGGCGCAGCCCCAGGACATCCCGCTCTGTATCGTCTACGAGGACGACGCGCTGCTGGTGGTCAACAAGCCCCGCGGGATGGTGGTCCACCCCGCGGCGGGAAACCAGGACGGCACGCTGGTCAACGCCCTGCTCTACCATTGCAGGGGACGACTCTCCTCAATCAACGGGGTGATCCGCCCGGGGATCGTGCACCGGATCGACAAGGACACCAGCGGCCTGCTGGTGGTGGCCAAGACCGACGAGGCCCACCAGGGGCTGGCGCGGCAGATCGCCGTGCACAGCATGCTGCGGGAATACCGGGCGGTGGTCCACGGCTCCCTGCCGCAGGAGAGCGGCAGGGTGGAGGCGCCGATCGGCCGGCACCCCGTCGAGCGCAAGCGCATGGCGGTGACCGCTCGGGGAGGCAAGGAGGCAGTTACCCACTACCAGGTGCTGGGAAGGTACCAGGGCTTTAGCTACCTTTCGCTGCGTCTGGAGACTGGGCGCACCCACCAAATCCGGGTGCACATGGCTTATATCGGGCATCCGGTAGCGGGGGACCCGGTCTACGGGCCGAAGAAAACGGCGTTGGCGGGCGGGCAGTGCCTGCACGCCAAGACCATCGGGTTTACCCATCCCCTGACGGGGGAGCGGCTTACGTTTGACAGTGAGCTGCCGGACTATTTTCAAAAGTTTTTATCCGGGCTTCGGCCCATGGCGTAAGGAGGGAAGGCCGCTTGGCCAATTTGAGCGGATGGCTGCTCGCCAGCGACATCGACGGCACGGCCCTGATCGAGGAGATCGGGGTGCCGCCGCAGAACATCGAGGCGGTGCGCCGCTTCATAGGTGAAGGGGGACGCTTCACCTTCGCCACCGGCCGCTCGCGGGAGTCGGCCTACCGGGTCTGCCGCGATTTTGCGGTCAACGCGCCGATGGTGGTGCTCAACGGCTCCTGCGTGATGGACCCGCAGAGCGGGGAGTTTCTAATCGAGCACCCCATGCCGCCCGAAATCCGGGAGGCCACCGGCGAGGTGCTCGAGAGGATGGATCGGGATCACGCGGTCATGCTGGTGACGGCGGACAAGTATTGGGGGGTCTCCCGCAGCGCGTTTGGGCAGCGGCTCTGCCAGCGGGTGCTGCAAACCCCGATCTGCGGGATTTACGACGTGAAGGAGACCATCTATAAGGTGCTGGTGATCAGCGAGACTCCGCAGGAGGTTCCGGCCATGCGCCAAAAGCTGGGCGAGTGGTACGAGCGGGATTTCACCGTGGTGCAGAGCGGCGAGACCTGCGTCGAGCTGCTGCCCAAAGGCGTTTCCAAGGGGAGCACCCTGCTCGAGGCGGCCGCGCTCATCGGGGTGGATCGGGAGCGCATCGCGGCCATCGGGGACAACGAAAACGACCTTGAAATGCTGCGGGTGGCGGCGCTCAGCGCGGCTCCCGGCTCGGCGGATGAATTTGTCCGTCGGCGGGTGCAGAAGGTGCTCTGCCCCTGCATGGACGGTGCGCTCGCGCAGCTGATCGAATATCTGGAGGAACAGACCAAAGAATAGAAGAAACCGATTGGGAAGACAGGCCGAAGGGAAAGGATGATCGAACACAATGACCCAGCAGGAAACACGGGCGCTGCAGATCGCGGCAACCAAAATCCGTCTCGGCGTGATAGAGGGCGTCTATCACGCGAAATCCGGGCATCCGGGCGGGGCGCTCTCGTCGTCGGACATTCTGGCATATCTCTATTTTCAGGAGATGCGCATAGACCCGCAGAACCCGGAGTGGGAGGACCGGGACCGGTTCGTGCTCTCCAAGGGGCATGCCGCGCCCGGGCTCTATGCGGCGCTCGCCAACCGGGGCTACTTCCCGGTGGAGGAGCTCGGGACGCTGCGCCATATCGGTTCCCGTTTGCAAGGCCATCCGGACATGAAGGGGATTCCCGGGGTGGACATGTCCACCGGGTCGCTCGGGCAGGGCGTGTCGGCCGCCTGCGGGATGGCCAAGGCCGCCAAGCTGATGGGCAAGGACTATAGGGTCTACGCCCTGCTGGGGGACGGCGAGATTCAGGAGGGCCAGGTCTGGGAGGCGGCGATGTTCGCCGGGCACCAGAAACTTGACAACCTCTGCCTGATCGTGGACAACAACGGGCTGCAGATCGACGGGAATATTGAGGACATCTGTTCCCCCTACCCGATCGACGAGAAGTTCGCCGCCTTCGGCTTTGCCACCATCAACATCGATGCGCACGACTACGGGCAGATCGCGGACGCCCTCGCGCAGGCGCGCCAGACAAAGGATGGGCCCACCGCCATCATCGCCAAGTCCACCAAGGGCAAGGGGGTCTCCTTCATGGAGGGCCAGGCCTCCTGGCACGGTACGGCGCCGAACGAGGAGCAGTACCGTCAGGCGATGGGTGAGTTACAGAAGCTGCTGGAAGCTTACGAAGGGGGGCGCTGAGGATGGCGGAGATGAAAAAGAAGGCGACCAGGGAGAGCTACGGCGAGGCCCTGGCCGAGCTGAGCGGCACCTGCGAGCGGCTGGTGGTGCTGGACGCGGACCTCGCGGCCGCCACCAAGACCGGTGTTTTTAAGAAGGCCTGTCCCGGGCGCTTCATCGACTGCGGGATTGCCGAGCAGAATATGATGGGCGTCGCGGCGGGTCTCGCCGCGAGCGGGATGATCCCGTTTGCCAGCTCCTTTGCCATGTTCGCGGCCGGGCGCGCCTTCGAGCAGGTGCGCAACTCGATCGGCTACCCCCATCTCAATGTGAAGATCGGCGCCACCCATGCGGGCATCTCGGTCGGCGAGGACGGCGCGACCCACCAGTGCGACGAGGACATCGCTCTCATGCGCACCATCCCCGGCATGACGGTCATCAACCCCGCGGACGACGCCGAAGCGCGCGCGGCGGTGCGCGCGGCGGCCGGGTATGCCGGCCCGGTCTACCTGCGCTTTGGGCGGCTGGCGGTGCCCTGCTTCAACGACCCCGCCTCCTACCGCTTCGAGTGGGGCAAGGGGATCGTGCTGCGCGACGGGCAGGACGTCACCCTAATCGCCACCGGGCTGATGGTCTGGCGGGCCGTCGAGGCGGCCGAGCTGCTGAAAGAGGAGGGGGTTTCGGCGCGGGTGGTCAACATCCACACCATCAAGCCCCTGGATCGGGAGCTGGTGCTGCGCTGTGCGGCCGAGACCGGGGCGCTCGTGACCGCCGAGGAGCACAGCGTGATCGGGGGCCTGGGCGAGGCGGTCTGCTCGGCCGTCTGCGAGGGCTGTCCGGCGCCGGTGCTGCGCGTCGGCGTCGAGGATGTGTTCGGCTGCTCCGGACCGGCGGTCGATCTGCTCGAGCATTTCGGGCTCACCGCGCAGAACCTGGCCGCCAAGGCCAGGGCGGCAATCGCGCTTAAAAAGCACTGAACCAGGGTTTCGGCGGGGGGCTGCGGCTCCCCGCTTTTTTGTGTTCTGCCGCCGGAAAAGCTGCACCATGGGCAAGGGTGAAGAGTTTCCTGCGTTTTGCACCAAATTACTTGCGAATTTGAGGTTTTTCCTGCATTGACCCCTCTGTGAAAAGGGAGTATAATACAACGCGGACTTGCGATACAACAACAAAATATTTGGACGATAAGGGGCAGACGGGATATGGAAGGGCAGAGCAGGCTGAAGGAATATATCCGCTTTTTTGGGCTCAACCTGGTGGGCAACTACGCCTATGCAATGGGGGTGCAGATGTTCACCGCGCCCCATCACATCGCGCCGGGCGGCGTGACCGGCGTCGCCACCATCATGAACTATCTGTGGGGCTTCCCGATCGGTTTGACCACCTTCCTGATCAATGTGCCGCTGCTGGTCCTCGCATGGCTTCACATCTCCAAGGGGTTCACCATCCGCACCGCCATTTCCACGGCGATGTCGAGTGTGTGCATCGACTTGCTGGTCGTCTGGATGCCCCAGTATAAGGGGGATGCGCTGCTCGCCTCCCTCTTCGGCGGCGCCCTGATGGGCGTTGGGCTTGCGGCGGTCTATATCAGCGGATCGACCACCGGCGGCACCTCGATCGTCAGCGCCCTGCTGCAGAAGCGGTTCCACCATATCCCGATCGGCAAGCTGCTGATGGGCTCCAACCTGGTGGTGGTTGTGCTGTCGGTTTTCGCCTATGGAAACATCGATTCGGCGCTCTACGCCGCGCTGACCATCATCACCTCCTCGCTGGTGATGGACAATATGATTTACGGCTCGAACACCAACCGGGTGCTCTTCATCATCTCGGAGCGCAGCGATCTGATTCGCGACCGGATCTTGGTGGAGCTCCACCGCGGGACCACCCTGCTCAACGGCGAGACCGGCTACAAGCACGAGCACCTCAACATCATTTTCTGCGTGGTGAGCAAGGCGCAGTTCTACCGGGTGCAGGAGATCACGCGGTCCATCGACCCGCATGCCTTCATCGTCGGATGCACCGCCGGCGACGTGCTTGGAAAAGGGTTCAAGCACTTCGATTAGCACCG
This sequence comes from Harryflintia acetispora, assembly GCA_004340125.1. GTDB lineage: Bacteria > Bacillota > Clostridia > Oscillospirales > Ruminococcaceae > Harryflintia > Harryflintia acetispora. Next base: position 529,846 of record SLUK01000001.1, read on the forward strand.
TCGTCTTACAGCGGTTTTGGGGGCCTTGGCCTTCTCGGGATACCCCGAGAAGGCCAAGGCCCCCGGTCGATCAAGAACTGCCGGCCGGGCGGAGGAGGACCACTCGGGAAGTGTTGCCGGCGGGTGCGCGGGCACAGGCACTGCCTTGGGAGAAGATGGCGGCTTTGCCGCCATGGGGAAACCCCTTGATAGGGTTTCCCCACGCAAAAACCTTCCACTGGAAGGTTTTTGCTTCCCTTCCTGATCCGAAGGAGGATTTTCTAGCCGCGAGTAGTGGCAGCCCGGAAAGGCCGCGGGCGCTGCCCGCACCCGCCAAAGGACTTAGTCCTTTGGAAACCAAAGACTGACCCGAAAGGGGGTCCAACGCCTTAAAAGGCGTCTGGGGAAACGGCTCGTTTCCAGCCCGTGAGGCGCACCGCTCGCGAAGCGAGCCTGCATTTTTGGTCGGGCGCCAAAAATGCGTGCGCCCATCCGCCCGTACCCGCCAGAAGGGCATGGCACCATCGGCACCTTAGCCCCTTTGGAAACCGGATACTTTAGTGTCTCGGCTACACAGCTCACTACGGTGGACAAACTTTTTTGCTCGACACCCTTCAGCCGTTTTTCCCTATTTCAGAGCGCTATAATAACAAAAGCACAACAGGGAAATTCTGCCATGTCCGGGTGTAAAGAAAAAAACTTGACAGTTTACGTCTGGCAGGGTATAATAAAAAAGCTGTCAAATGTAAAGGGATCGCCTTTACAAACCGGCCGCTACAAAAGGAGGGTCATGCCGCCGTGCCCAAAAATCTACAGGTAACCGTGCTGTTCGATTTTTATGGTGACATGCTGACCGACAAGCAGAAAGAGGTCGTGGACCTGTACTACAACGAGGACCTCTCTCTCGCCGAGATCGCCGCCCACAGCGGGATCACCCGGCAGGGGGTGCGCGATTCGATCAAGCGGGCGGAAGCGACCCTCTTCGAGCTGGAGGAGCGGCTGGGGCTGGCCGAGCGGTTCGGAGGGATTCAGCAGTCCCTTTCCAGGATCGTGCAGTGCGCCAAGGACATCCAGTTTGAAAGCGACCGGCTGGGGATGGCCTCCTCGATCTACACCAAGGCCGGGGAGATCGTGCAGCTCGCCATGAAGCTGAGCGAGGACGAATAGAAGAAACCGAATTTACGATAGAGGCGCTGGGAGTAACGAATGGCATTTGAAGGACTGAGCGAAAAACTGAATCAAGCGTTCAAGCGCCTGCGCTCCAAGGGCCGGCTCAAGGAAGAGGACATCAAGGAAGCCATGCGCGAGGTGCGCCTGGCGCTGCTGGAGGCCGACGTCAACTTCAAGGTTGCGCGCGACTTTGTCAAGGCGGTGACCGAGAAGGCGGTGGGCAAAGAGGTGCTCGAGAGCCTTACCCCGGCGCAGCAGGTGATCAAGATCGTGCGCGACGAGATGACCGAGCTGATGGGCTCGACCAACGCACGGATCAATTTCTCCTCCAAGAAGCCGACCATCATCATGATGTGCGGCTTGCAGGGCTCGGGTAAGACCACCCACAGCGCAAAGCTCGCCCGGCACTTCCGCCAGGAGGGCAAACGCCCGCTGCTGGTCGCCTGCGACGTCTACCGTCCGGCGGCCATCGAGCAGCTGAAGGTGGTGGGCGCCAAGGTCGAGACCCCGGTCTTTGAAATGGGCCAGGGCGACCCGGTGAAGATCGCCGAGGAATCGCTCAAGTACGCCAAGGACTACGGCTACGATCCGGTGATTTTGGATACCGCCGGACGGCTGCACATTGACGAAGAGCTGATGAACGAGCTGCGCGCCATCAAGGCGCGGGTGCAGCCGCACGAAATCCTGCTGGTGGTCGACGCGATGGTCGGCCAGGACTCGGTCAACGTGGCCAGCTCCTTCGACGAGGCGCTGGGGATCGACGGGGTGATTTTAACCAAGCTCGACGGCGACACCCGCGGCGGCGCGGCGCTTTCGGTGCGCGCGGTGACCGGCAAGCCGATCAAGTTCGTGGGCACCGGCGAAAAGCTCGAGGACCTCGAGCCGTTCTATCCCGACCGGATGGCTTCGCGGATTTTGGGGATGGGCGACGTGCTCACCCTGATCGAGAAGGCCCAGACCGAGATGGACGAGAAAGCGGCCATCAAGACCGCCCAGCGGCTCAAGGAAAATAAATTTGACATGACCGACCTGCTCGAACAGATGAAGCAGGTGAAGAATATGGGCCCGCTCTCCCAGGTGCTGGGGATGATCCCCGGGCTGCAGGGAAAGCTGAGGGATGAGGATACCCAGCGCGGCGAGCGGGAGCTGCAGCGCATGGAGGCGATCATCAATTCGATGACCCTGCGCGAGCGGGAGCGCCCGGACATCATCAACCCCTCGCGCAAGCGCCGGATCGCCGCGGGCAGCGGCACCAGCGTGGAGGAGGTCAACCGGCTCTTAAAGCAGTTTAGGCAGATGCAGCAGATGATGAAGCAGCTCGCCCCCAAAAAGGGCAAGCGGCGTCCGCGCATGGGCTTCCCGCCAATGAGGTAAGTGTGTTTATTCCTTCTTCGGAATAAAGATAAATAGAAAGATTCAGGAGGTGACAAGATAATGGCAGTCAAGATCAGACTTAGAAGGATGGGCGCGAAGAAGGCTCCCTTCTATCGCATAGTTGTGGCAGATTCCCGCTATCCGCGCGACGGCAGATTTATCGAGGAGGTTGGGTACTACGACCCCACCAAGGACCCGGCCGTGGTGAAGATCGATGGGGAGAAGGCCAAGAAGTGGCTCTCGACCGGCGCCCAGCCGACCGATACCGTGCGTGCGCTGCTCAAGAAGCAGGGCGTGCTGTAAGGCGTGAGGAAAGAGAGGTCCCAAAATCTTGGAAGAGCTGATTCGCACCATCGCTAGGGGTTTGGTCGATGAGAAGGATGCGGTCACCGTGACCCGCGACGAGCCGGACGCCGAGGGCGTCATCATCTACCATCTGCACGTCGCGCCGGACGACATGGGCCGGGTGATCGGCAAACAGGGCCGGATCGCCAAGGCCATCCGCACGGTGGTTCGCGCCTGCGCGACCCGCGCGGACCAGAAGGTCATGGTCGAAATCGACTGAAGACCCCCAATACGAGCAAAACGGGAAAGCATGAGGACCTCGGGGCCCCCAGGTGCTTTCCCGGTTTCTTTTACCGGGGACGGCACGGCAGGCCCCGGGGAGGAAGGAGCGTCCAAATGAAGGAATACATCGAAACCGGGAAGATCGTGACCACCCACGGGGTGCGCGGCGAGGTGAAGGCCGAGCCCTGGTGCGACGAGCCCGCCTTCCTGGCAAAGCGCAAGCGGCTCCACCTGGGCACGGTCGGCAACCTCGTCGAGGTCGAAAGCGGCCGGGTGCACAAGGGAATGGTGCTCTTGAAGCTGCGCGGGGTGGACTCTGTCGAGGCGGGGGCGGCCCTGCGCGGAAAGGTGCTCTACGTCCATCGGGACGAAATCCCGCTGGGGGAGGGGGAGCATCTGATCCAGGACATCATCGGGCTCCAGGTGTTCGACGCCGACAGCGGCGAACGCTACGGGGAGCTGTGCGACGTGACCCATACCGGCGCCAACGACGTCTACCACATCCGCTTCCCGGACGGGAAGGAGCGGCTGATCCCGGCCATCCCGCAGGTGATTGTCAAGATCGACGTTATGTGCGGCAGGATAGACATCCGCCCGCTGGAAGGACTGTTTGAGGAATGATCATCGACATTGCGACCCTCTTCCCCGAGATGTGCGGGCGGGTGCTGGATGAGAGCATCATCGGCCGTGCGCGCGCGGCAGGGAAGCTGACCATCGACTGCCACGACATCCGCGCCTTCACCGAGGACAAGCACCGGCGGGTGGACGACTCGCCCTACGGCGGCGGGATGGGGATGGTCATGCAGCCCGGCCCGATCTACAATTGCTTTCGTTACCTCTGCCGTCTGCGCGGGGTACGCCCGCATGTGATCTACCTCTCGCCCAAGGGCCGGGTCTTCACCCAGCGGCGCGCCGGGGAGCTTGCAAACATGAATAATTTGCTCCTGCTGTGCGGACACTATGAGGGAGTGGACCAGAGAATTCTGGACGAAATCGTGGACGAGGAGCTCTCGATCGGGGACTACGTGCTCACCGGGGGCGAGCTCGGGGCGCTGGTGGTCTGCGACGCGGTGGGCAGGCTCTGCGAGGGGGTGCTCCCGGACGAGAGCTGCTACACCGAGGAGAGCCATCAGAGCGGGCTGCTCGAATATCCGCACTACACCCGCCCGCCGGTCTGGATGGGGCGGCCGGTGCCCGAGGTGCTGCTCTCGGGGCACCACAAGAATATCGAGGGCTGGAGGAGGCGCGAGGCGGTAAAAATCACCCTGCGCCGCCGCCCGGATATGCTCGCACAGGCACAACTTGATAAAAGCGACATAGAATATATCGATGCCCTGAAAAGGGCGCAGCCGGATAGGGAAGAGAGCGGAACCACCTGATTGGCAGGTAAATCGGGAGCGCAGCGGTTGCTCATCCTATACGAGATTGTTGAAAACTTTTTGTATTAGATGTACAATCAAGGTCGGCGGATTTTGCAAATTGATGGATAACAAGCAGAAATTGCGGGAAATGGGCGCAAAAGAATTTCAAGAAGCGTTGACGAAGACAAGCGGTATGTTATAATAAGGCTGTAGCGTTTCTGGGCTATTTTGGTCCCGTTGTTAATCTGTGACAGTAATCTTGGAAATAGGAGAGTAACGATTATGTTTGTAAAAGACGTTCCCGTTCAGAATCAGGTTGGTTTGCACGCGCGTCCGGCTACCTTTTTCATTCAGAAAGCGAACGAGTTCAAATCCTCCATCTGGATCGAGAAGGAAGAGCGCAGGGTGAATGCGAAGAGCCTGCTCGGCGTCCTTTCGCTGGGTATCGTCGGCGGCACCACCATCAAGATCATTGCGGACGGCCCGGATGAGCAGCAGGCGGTCAATGAGCTTGTCAAGCTGGTTGAGAGCGGCTTTGCCGAGTAAGTTTCAAGAATAATTGCTTTGGCTTTGTCCCGCCATGCGGGACAAGAACAATGTGCACGCTGTCAGAAAGCCTTTCTGACGGCGTGTTTTCGTACCCGAAGAAGGAGAACGGTATGGTGGACATGGAGCATATAGCCCTCCTGCGCAAGAAGGCCAACGAGCTGCCGCTGCAGCCGGGGGTCTATCTCATGCGGGACAAGGACGGGGTGATCATCTACATCGGCAAGGCGAAGCGCCTGAAAAACAGGGTGACCAGCTACTTCCGCGCCCTGGACAGCCACACCCCCAAGGTGCTGGCGATGGTCGAGAATGTCAAGGATTTCGACTACATCCTCACCGACAGCGAGTTCGAGGCGCTGGTGCTGGAAAGCAGCCTGATTAAGCAGCACTCCCCGAAATACAACATCCTGTTAAAGGACGACAAGGGGTATTTCTATATCCATATCACGGACGGCCCCTGGCGCCGGATCGACTGGGTGAAATCCAAGCCCCCCAAGGACGGCCAGGTGATCGGCCCCTATACCTCGTCCTACGTCGTCTCGCAGACAGTCGAGCAGGCCAACAAGATTTTTATGCTCCCCACCTGCAAGCGGCAATTCCCGCAGGACTTCCGTAAGGGGCGCCCCTGCCTCAATTTCCACATCAAGCAGTGCATGGGGGTCTGTACCGGGAAGATCCCGCTCGAGCAGTATAACGAGTCGGTGGACGGGGCGCTGCGCTTCATCAAGGGGAACAGCCAGGGGCTCTGCGAGCAGCTCGAGGAGGAAATGGCGAAGGCCGCCGAAAACCTCGAGTTCGAGAAGGCCGCCCGGCTGCGGGACAGGATCGCCGCCATCAGGCGGATCAGCGGCCAGCAGAAGGTGCTCTACGCCGGGGTGGACAACTGCGACATCATGGCGATGGCCATCGGGAGCGACCGGGTGGGGGTGTCGGTGATGAACTACCGGCACGAGCGGCTCTGCGACAAGCAGGACTTTTTGCTGAGCACCGACAGCGACCCGGCCGCGGTGCGCGCCCAGTTTTTGATGGGCTATTACCGGGACAACTTCGACCTGCCGCGGCAGGTCTATCTCGACGGGGAGTGCGAGGATGGGGACCTGATCGCCCGCTACCTCACCGAGCGCGCCGGGCACAAGGTCGAGCTCGTCATCCCCCAGCGTGGGCAGAAGAACCAGCTTGTCGAGCTGTGCCGCTCGAACGCGGCGCAGTACCTCTCCCACCGGATGAAGGCCTCGGGCAAGGAGGTGGCGCTCCTCGACGAGGTGGCAAAGCTTTTGGGGCTGCGCCAGAGCCCGCAGTACATCGAGGCATACGACATCTCGAACATCGGCGCGAGCACCATTGTCGGCGGGATGGTGGCCTTCGAGGGGGCAAAGCCGCTGCGCAGCGCCTACCGCAAGTTCACCATCAAGTCGGTTGCCGGCGCGCCGGACGACTATGCCAGCATGAAGGAGATGCTCACCCGCCGTTTCGAGCGGCTGCGCGAGGCCGGGGAAAAGGGCGGGGAGCAGGGCTTCGGCCGCCGGCCCGACCTGCTGCTGATCGACGGCGGGGCCGGGCATGTCGCCGCGGCCAAGGAGGTGCTCGACGCGATGGGCCTCGTGATTCCCTGCTTCGGCATGGTCAAGGACGACAAGCACCGCACCCGGGCCATCGCCTCGGACGGGGGCGAGATCCAGATCTCGGCGCACAAGAGCGTGTTCTCGTTCATCACCTCGGTGCAGGACGAGGTGCACCGCTACACCATCTCCTTCTCGCGCAAGAAGCACCGGACCACCTCGCTGCAGCTCGAGCTGATGAACGCCCCGGGGATCGGGGAGGCCCGCGCCAGGGCGCTGTACAAGCATTTTAGGACCCTGGACAAGATCCGCGCGGCGACGGGGGAGGAGCTCGAGGCGGCGCCGGGGATGAACAAGCGCGCGGCCAACGCCCTCTACGCGTTTTTACACCCGCAGACGGAAGAATAAAACGGCCGCCTCCAAGACACTTGGAGGCGGCCGTTTTTAGGATAATCCGTCAATCGAGGGCACCTGGGAGTTGCCGAAGCTGTCGCCGGTGTTGGGGGTAAAGTTGCCGCCATATTCGGCGGCGCGTCCCACGGCATGCGCAGGATTGGTCCAGTGGCAGTTTTGCAGGGTGATGGGAGAGGCGTTGTTTTCGGTGGCGCCCGAAACTCCCCCGGTATAAATCGCATACACGGCGGAGCCGGAAAACTGGACCGAGGAGAGGCAGCCGATATAGACCGAGCTGGTGTTATGCCCGGCGATCCCACCCTGATGGAGTTGGACTTGCGCCGTTCCCCCGATCGTCCCGGTGACGGTGCAGCGTTCAAACCTGGTGTTGATCACCAACCCGCCGATCCCCCCGGTGGAGAGGACGTCCGAACCCGAACCGGAAACATTGGCGCCCGTTACAGAGCAGTCCGCGACCGTCGCTCCGGTCATCACGTTGGCAATCCCGCCAACATAGTACATTCCTCCAACGGTGGGCGAGGTGAGACGCATGTTTTTTACCGTGGCTCCGCTCAAAGATGCAAACAGCCCGCCGGTTGTGGAATTGAGCCCGCCAATCGAATACCCGCCTCCGTCATACACGCCGGTGAGCGTGCCCAGCGGGGTCCAGGTCCCGGTGAGGGTGATGTCCCGCTTTTGGGCAAACTGTGCGTCCAGGTGCTGCTGCACATGCCCAAGTTGCGCCGGGGTGTAGACCTGATAGGGGTCGGCCGCGCTGCCGCTGCCGAGGATGAAGGCTCCCTCCACCCCCGGGCAGCAGCCGGTGGCGACGGGGGACGTCTTGGAGGTGGACGTCTCCAGCCCGACACGGTCCGCCTCCGGGATAGCGGTCACGGTGACATAGTAGGTCCGCGGGTGCTCCACGTCGAGCGGATATTCGACGAACACGTCGGTTTTGGTGGTGATCCCGGTGCGTTCCACGCTGCGGGTGACGCTGGCGGCGGTGATGGTTTCGGCGTCCGAGACGGTGATCTGATAGTGCCCGGTGCGCGCGTCGGGAATGATCGGGACGAGGAGGCCGGGCGAGGGGCCCGCAGCCTCTGCCCGGCAGGGCAAGGCAAGGACGCAGCAGGCGAGCAGGGCAAAAAGCAGGCGTTTCATGGCAATACCTCCGGGATAACAATAAGACCGCCAGATAAGGATGCTGGCGGTCTTACCGTGTGGGGGAAGGGCCCACAAAACATGGGATCCTCTTGCATTTCCTGCCAGAATCGGATATAATTAGGCTAAGATTTCCAGGTGGTGGGAAAAACGCCCGGCCACCGCGCAAAAAACATAAAACAATGACCGATAGCATCCTTAGCTATCGGTCATTTTATTTCCTGGCAAAGAAAGCGGCGGCAAGCTAAAATAGCTTGCCGCCGCAGTCCGTTCTTTACTTCAGAGCCTCCAGGCTCTCGACAATCTTCTGCAAGCGGTCCTTGGCCTTCTGCAGCTTTTCGCGTTCGGCATTGACCACCTTTTCGGGCGCGCGGTCCACGAAGGAGGGGTTCTCCAGCTTTTTGCCGAAGAACGAAACGTCCTGCTCGGCCTGCTCGCGTTCCTTTTGCAGCCGCTCGCGCTCCTTGTCAAGGTCGATCAGCTCTCCGAGCGGGATGAAGATACGCGCATCCCCGGTCACCACCTGCACCGCACCCTCGATCGAAAAACTTTGCCCAATCTCAACCTCGGACGCCCCGGCCAGCCGTTCAAAGAAGGCGGCGCCCTTTTCCATCGTTTCGGGCAGCCCGGTGGCGATATAGAGCTTGGCCTTGCGGCTGGGCGGCACGTTCATCTCGCTGCGCCGGTTGCGCACGGCCTTGATGACCTCCATGATCTTCGAGAATTCTTCCTCCTCGCGCTCGAAGCAGAGCTCGGGGCGGTACTCGGGCCAGGGGGCGACCATTACGCTTTCGCTGATCCCCTCGCTGGGCAGCGCCTGCCAGATCTCCTCGGTGATGAAGGGCATGAACGGGTGCAGCAGCCGCAGCGCGCCGCCCATCACATGCACCAGCACCTGCTGGGCGCGCTTGGCGCTCTCGCCGCCCGCGGCAATGCGCGCCTTGGTCAGCTCGATGTACCAGTCGCACAGGATATCCCAGATGAAGTCGTAGAGCTTCTGCACCGCCACGCCGAGCTCGAAGTGCTCGAGGTTGTCGGTGACTTCGCGGACCAGGCGGTTATATAGGCTCAAAAACCACCGATCCTCCAGCGTCAGCTCCTGGGGCAGGTCGAGCGACGTGACCTCGTCCGAGAGGTTCATCAAAATGAAGCGGGAGGCGTTCCACAGCTTGTTGGCAAAGTTACGCGAGGCGCGCACCTTCTCGTCCGAGAAGCGCATGTCGTTGCCCGGGCTGTTCCCGGTGCAGAGCGTCAGGCGCAGCGCGTCCGCGCCGTACTGCTCGATGACCTCCATCGGGTCCACGCCGTTGCCCAGGGACTTTGACATCTTGCGCCCCTGCGCGTCCCGGATCAGCCCGTGGATGAAGACGTTTTTAAACGGGATCTCCCCCATGTTGTGGACCCCGGAGAAGATCATCCTGGCCACCCAGAAGAAGATGATGTCGTACCCCGTCACCAGCGTGTCGGTGGGATAGAAGTAGGAAAGCTCCGGCGTCTTATCCGGCCAGCCGAGGGTGGAGAAGGGCCACAGGGCGGAGGAGAACCAGGTGTCGAGCGTGTCCTCGTCCTGGCGGATGTGGGAGCCGCCGCAGTGGGCGCAGCGCTCGGGCGCGGATTTTGCCACGGTGATCTCGCCGCAGTCGTCGCAGTACCAGGCGGGGATCCGGTGCCCCCACCAGAGCTGGCGGGAGATACACCAGTCGCGGATGTTCTCCATCCAATGGTAATAAATCTTGGCGAAGCGCTCGGGCACGAACTGCAGGCTGCCGTTTTTGACGACCTCCATCGCGGGGCCGGCCAGCGGCTCCATCCTGACGAACCACTGCTTGCTCACCCGCGGCTCGACCACCGAGCGGCAGCGGTAGCAGGCGCCCACGTTGTGCTGGTGGTCCTCGGTGCGCACCAGGAAGCCGCCCTCCTCAAGGTCGCGCACGATCGCACGGCGCGCCTCATAGCGGTCCATCCCGGCGTACTTGCCGCCCTGCTCGTTGAGGGTGGCGTCCTCGTTTAGGACGTTGATGACCGGCAGCTCGTGGCGCAGCCCGACCTCGAAGTCGTTCGGGTCGTGCGCCGGGGTGATTTTGACCACCCCCGTGCCGAACTCCATATCCACGTATTCGTCGGCGATGAGCGGGATTTCCCGCCCGACCAGCGGCAGGGTGAGCGTCTTGCCCACCATCGCCTTGTAGCGCTCATCGTCCGGGTGGACCGCCACGGCGGTGTCGCCCAGCATGGTCTCGGGCCGGGTGGTGGCAAGCTCGATGTAGCCGCTGCCGTCGGTGAAGGGGTAGCGCAGATGCCAGAAGTGGCCGGCGTGGTCCTCATATTCCACCTCGGCGTCCGAGATCGAGGTCTTGCAGGTTGGGCACCAGTTGATGATCCGCTCGCCGCGGTAGATCAACCCCTCGTCGTAGAGCTTGCAGAAGACCTCGTTCACCGCCTTGGAGCACCCCTCGTCCAGGGTGAAGCGGGCGCGGTCCCAGTCGCAGGAGGAACCCATCTTCTTCTGCTGCTCGACGATCCGCCCGCCGTACTGCTCCTTCCACTCCCAGGCGCGCTTTAAAAAGCCCTCGCGGCCGAGGTCCTGCTTGTCGACCCCTTCCTCTTTGAGCTTCTGCACGATCTTCGCCTCGGTGGCGATCGAGGCGTGGTCCGCCCCGGGAAGCCAGAGCGCCTCATAGCCCTGCATGCGGCGGAAGCGGATCAGGCAGTCCTGCAGCGTGCAGTCCATCGCGTGGCCCAGATGGAGCTGGCCGGTGATGTTGGGTGGCGGCATGACGATGGTGTAGGGACGCTTGTCCGGGTTCGGCTTTGCGTGGAAGTATCCGCCCTGCAGCCACGCCTGATAGGTTTTTTCCTCAAACTGCTTGGGATCATAGGTCTTATCAAGCTGTTTTCTCATATTTATAATCATTCCTTTTCCCTTTAGGGGATTTTAGCCTTTGATTCTTCTTATTATACTAAATCTTCCCTGTTCGCGCAACGCCTCCCTCAAAAACTCCCTTGCAAAAGATGGCGCGGCGCGGTAAGATGGGACATGAAATTTGATCGAAAAGGAAGGCTTGGGATGAAAAAAGCACTTTTGCTCTTGCTGGCCGGCGTCCTGGTGGCATGCACGGGCTGTGCGCATACCGCCGCAAAGGAGCCGAAGGCCTGCAAGGTCGAGGTCTATTCCGATGGGGGAGAACTCCTCAAGACCATCGACGATCAGGAGACGGTCGGACTGCTGACCCCCACCGAGGACTGGGCGGACGCCGAAGCGCCGCAGCCCGAGCCCGCCGCACAGTACGAGCTGGTGGTGTGGCAGGAAAAGACCCTGCTCGCCGGGGAGGACCCCGAAGGGGAGCGGGAGTACGAGGTCATCTTGAACCTCACCCTCTATCAGGACTCCCCGCTCGTAAAGACGGTGATCTCCCCGCAGGCGGTCAAGAACATGAGGCTGTCCGAGGAGATGCTGACCGCATACTACACCCTCCCGGATGAAACGCTCTCAGCCCTGCGCCAGGCCGTCGGTTAACCGGAACAGGTTTCGTCATGCGGGCCGGCAGAGCGGATCAGCGGATGGGTGTAGTCCAGCCCGCAACTGAGGCGCGGGGAGCACAGCAGCGCATATTGATCCCCCGCGGCGGCTTCCAGCAGCGCCAGACGCTGGGCGCGCCCGCCCAGCTCCTGCAGCCGGCGCAGCGAGGCGCCGACGGGCAGGGCGGCGCTCGAGGCCGTCAGCAGCTCCTTCCCGGCCGGGGTGTACCCCAGGACCCGGATGTAGGGTGGGGGCAGGGCGCCGTCCTCGTCGCGCACCCCCAAAAAAGCGGCGAGCGCCAGGCGGCGCACCCGCGCGTGGGAGTAGCGCTTGGATTTGACGAGCGCATAGAGCTCGCCGAGGCCGCGCGCCTGCCGCGCCGCCTTATAAAGGCGGTGCTCCAGCCCTTCGCTGAGCTCGGGGAGGGCTCTCAGCTCCCCGGGCGCCAGGGCGCGCAGCCGGGAGAGCAGCGGGAGCTCGAGCGCCCCCGGCGCGCAGACCGGCGCGCCGCGGTAGCACGCCAGCGCTTCTGCCGGCACATAGGGGGAGAGGGCGGATACCCCCTGCTTTACTGCCAGCGCGCGCAGCGCGCTGGCGCTGGCGAAAGCCCCGACGGGCGCGCCGCTGTCGTGCCCGGCCCCCTTGCGGGGGACGGTGAAGGGCTCGATTTTGCTGCCGAGGCTCCCGAGCGCGCCGAGGTACTCGAGCGCCAGGATGTTGTTGGGCTGGCGCAGCAGCGCCCCGGCCTCTTCTCCGAAGAGCTCGCCCACCGCCTGCTGGCGCGCGGCGGCGAAGGGCTGCCCCTCTTTGAGCAGCGCGCGCAGCCGGGCGCGCACCCGCTCGTCCTCCAGCGCCAGCCGGGCTTGCAGCAGCGGGGGCAGCGCCCCGCATTCGCTGCCGAAGGAGAGGGTGTCGACGCAGCCGAGCGCGTCGAGCAGGGCGACTGCCCCGCGCGCGAAGCGCTGCGCTCCCGCGGCGGCGAAGGGCAGCGGCAGCTCGAGCACGAGGTCGACCCCGCACGAAAGGGCGGCCGCCGCGCGGGTGAATTTCCCCAGGAGGGCGGGCTCGCCCCGCTGCACGAAATTGCCGCTCATCACCGCCACGACGCACTCGGCGCCCGCCCGGCGGGTCGCCTCGATTTGGTACCGGTGCCCGTTGTGGAAGGGGTTATACTCCGCCACGATCCCCGCGACACGCATTTTCATCCCGCCTTTTCTCTGGTTTCTTCCGTCTTGCCCTTGAAATTTTTACCTTAATGTAATAATATATAACTATCTGAGTCAAAGTCAAGAAAACTGAAATATTCGGAGGGAAAGCAGCAAATGAAGGTATTGGTAATAAACGCCGGCAGCTCGTCGCTGAAGTATCAGCTCATCGACATGCAAAACGAGCATGTGCTGGCCAAGGGCAACTGCGAGCGCATCGGGGTGGACGGCCTGATCACCCACAAGACCGACGATGGCAAGAAGATCCAGTATGAGGTGGCCTTCCCCACCCATAAGGAAGCGTTCATGGAGGTCGTCAAGGTCCTCACCTCGGGCGAGGGCAAGGTGATCGGGGATGTGAAGGAGATTTCGGCGGTGGGCCACCGGGTGCTGCACGGCAGCGAGGTCTACAAGGTCTCCACCAAAATCACCGAAAAGGTCATCGAGGACATCGAGTCCTTCTCCGAGCTGGGCCCCTTGCACAATCCCCCCCAGGCGGCCGCCATGCGCGCGTGCGTCGAGGTGTTCGGCAAGGATACCCCGATGGTGGCGGTGTTCGACACCTCCTTCCATCAGACCATGCCCGAGAAGGCGTACATGTACGCCCTGCCCTACGAGTACTATGAGAAATACCACATCCGCAAATACGGCTTCCACGGCACCAGCCACCGCTACGTCAGCGCCCGGTACCTCGAAATCACCGGCAAGCGCCCCGAGGGGACCCGCGTGGTGGTCTGCCACCTGGGCAACGGCTCCTCGATCAGCGCGGTGAAGGACGGCAAGTGCTACGACACCACCATGGGCTTCACCCCGCTCGACGGGCTGATCATGGGCACCCGCTCCGGCGCGGTCGACCCGTCGGTGGTCACCTACCTGATGAACAAGGAGCACATGACCCCGGACGAGATGAGCGACATGCTCAACAAGAAGTCCGGCTTCCTGGGCGTTTCGGGCCTCAGCTCGGACGCGCGCGACCTGGTCAACGCCAAGAACAACGACCATCACCACGGCGCCCAGCTCGCCTGCGACATGCTGCGCTACCAGATCAAGAAGTACATCGGCTCCTATGCCGCCGCCATGGGCGGGCTGACCGCCGTCTGCTTCACCGGCGGGATCGGCGAAAATTCGTCCGAGCTGCGCGAGGAGTGCTGCGAGGGGCTGGAGTTCATGGGGATCGAGCTGGACAAGACCGCCAACGAGTCGGCCTCGGGCAGCGAGATGATGATCTCCGCCCCCTCCTCCAAGGTGCAGGTCTGGGTCGTCCCGACCAACGAGGAACTGATGATCGCCAAGGACACCGTCGAGATCATCAGCAAGTAATAAGACCGATTGAAAAGCCCCCGCCGGCCGGCGGGGGCTTTTTTCGCGTCTATGGGGCATAATGCTGTGGCGGGCCCGGCTTTCTCCCCGCGCCGTCCCTTTGAGCGCCCGGCGGGCCCCTCTCCGGTTTTTGTTGCATTTTCAGCCGGGATATGGAATAATGAAAGCAGCACAGGTGTTGCAGAAACCTACACCTTTGCCAATCCCGCATTTTTGCCGCGGCCAGCCTGAAAAACGGGCTGGTTTTTCCTGTTTTCAGGGGAAATCCCGCTCTTTCTAAAGGTGTACCTTTGCGCAGAGAGGACGGGACAAAATGGGAAAGAACAGGATCATGGCATTCGTGTTGGCGGCGGCGCTGGCGCTTTGCGTTCTGCCGGCTGGGGCGGCGCCGGGCGTGCCGGGCGGGTTCAGCCTGCCCCCGGGCGGGAGCGCGGTGGAAAGCAGGTCCGGCCTGGGCAGCGGGCAGCCCCGGTTGGGGAACACCGTTACCGTCCCCGACGGGGATGGGATCAAACTGTATAAGGTAAACAGCGACACGACCTACCTGAGCGCGCGGGGCGGGAGCCTCGTTTGGGAGGCGGGCAGCAGGACGGCGACGCTGCACGGCCTCGACCTTGCGGTGAATGCCGACTACGGCCTCTTCCTGTACGAGGGGATGACGCTGGTGCTCGAGGGCGAGAGCCGCATCTCGGCCTCGGGCATGGGATACTGGGGTGTGTGGGCAGTTGGAGACCTCACGGTGCGCGGCACGG
>SLUK01000002.1 GCA_004340125.1 Harryflintia acetispora
TTTCCCCTGAAAACAGGAAAAACCAGCCCGTTTTTCAGGCTGGCCGCGGCAAAAATGCGGGATTGGCAAAGGTGTAGGTTTCTGCAACACCTGTGTTGCTTTCATTATTCCATATCCCGGCTGAAAATGCAACAAAAACCGGCAGGAAAGGGCCCGGCAGCATTAGCTGCCGGGCCCTTTCCCACTTTTTATTTTTGCTCTCCAAAAATCTGTGCGCCGCAGCGGGAACAGTAATCCCACTCGCCCGCCTCGATTTTGTTCTTGGCCCCGCAGGAAGGGCAGCGCAGCGTAAGGCTTTGCCTGCCCGCGCTTTTGGGCGGGGAGGGGGAGTCCGCCCTGGCCCCGGGCCGCTCCCTTGCCGGCCGGCCGCCGACCTGCTCCCGGAATTCCTTAAACTCGGCCTCGGAGACCGGGAACTCCTCGCCGTTTTCCACCTTGAAACAGGCGGTGCTGCCGTTGACCGTCTTCTGGGTATAAGTGACGCTGACGCCGTCCACCGTTCGCTCATAGGTTTTGGTGCTGCTTTGATACGCTTTTGCCTGCTCGAAATCGAGGTCCGGTGGAAGCCCGATCGCTTCCAGCGCGGCCCGGAAGCGCTCTTCATTTGTCTGCCGCGGCTCTTTGTCTTTTTTTCTTCCAAACATATCCGTTCCCCCGCTTATTCGTAAAACTGCGGCGCGCGCCGCACCGTCTGCCAGAAATCCCAGTCGTGGGGGAAGAAAACCTTTGCGCCGTACTCCTTTTGCAGCCGCCGCACCCGCTCGATCGAGGCGAGCAGCAGCTCCCGGTCGTAGGGGCTACGCGCGGGGACGGCGGGCGGGCCGTAGTTTTCGGCGGTGTAGACCGCGTCCTGGGGGAAGAGCAGCGTGCCGCAATCCAGCTGCACGAGCATACCGAGCAGCCCCGGGGTGTGCCCGGGCAGGCTCAGAAGCTCCACCCCCGGCGCGAGGGTGTAATCCCCCTCGATGAGGTGGTATTCCTTCACCGGCTGTTCGAGGTCATTTTTGATGTAGCCGCCGTGGCGCTCTGGATCGCTGACCCGGTGGGTCTCGCTCAGCGCGTGGAGGAAATCCGCCTTGGGCGCGTAGACGTCGGCGTGCGGGAAGAGGTAGATCCCGCCCAGGTGGTCGAGATGCAGGTGGGAGATCACCACCGTTTTGATCTCCCCGGGCGTGGTATTGCACAGCGCCAGCTGGCGCTCCAGCCGCTGGGAGGGCTCCTGGGTCAGCGGGAAGGCGCGCTGCATGTTCTGCGGCCAGTAGCCCTTCATCGCGTCGGGGTGGCAGCCGGTGTCGTAGAGGATTTTCCCCTGCGGATGATCGATCAGCACGGCAGGCACGGGGAGGCGGACCGTTTCCTTGGGCGCGTCCCCGCCGCGGTAGACGATCCCGCCCTTGTCCGCCAAAAGGGTGCCGGTATCGAGCAGATAGACCTTCATCATGACCATTCCTTTCATGTCCTGGTGCGGTAGAGGTAGCTGTTTTTTTCCTTGCCCACCCGCTCGACCGCCCCGGTTTGCAGCAGCACGCTCAGCGCCTTCTGGGCGGTGGGGCGGGAGAGGACGGCGACCTTGGCGAAGTCCCGGGAGGTATAGGGCTCGGGCAGGCCGGGCGGGACCATCGAAAGCCAGCTGCCGGGGGAATCGAGCAGGAGCTCCCCCCGAAGCGAGAGCGGGATGCGCTCGAAGCGGGTGCAGCCCCGCTTGCGGTCCGCGCTCCATCCGTTTAAGAGCCGGTACTCCTCCATATCCAGAAAGAGAAGCTGGAAGCGCAGCCCCGCGCTCCCGAGCATCGGCCGCAGCTGATAGAGCTCGTAGAAGGCGTCCCACGGCGCGCCCGTTTTGGGCGAGCGGCGCTTCTCTGTCAGGGAGCCATCCTCCTCGTTTAGCCAGTAGATCCACTTGATGCGCGCGATGGGATAGACCACCGTGACCGGCCGCTCGCGCAGGAAGCGATCGAGCTTTTCGCGCAGCCGCCCGAAGCTGCGGGTCTGGATCTCCACGATTTCGTTTTCCCGGGCAATGTCCGCGACCCGCCGGCCGATTTTCACCTCGTGCAGCGTCTCGTCGGGCTCAAGATAGCATTTTAGCACGGCGTGCAGGGTCCGCTCGCCCAGCGTGCCGATCCCGCCCGTGGGGCCCCCGCCGCCTTTGCGGTCGGCGAGCACCTGCTGGCAGACGGTAAAGAAGCGCTCCTGCTGCGCCGGGGTGGGCGGCGTTACGTCGCCGGGCGGACGGGCCATGGGCAGCTCTCCTTTTATAAAAGTGGCGGATCGCCTAAAGCGAAAGGGTCAGCAGATCAGAGAAGCGGTCGATTTTGGCAGCGTACCCCTTGGGCTGCCCGAAGCCGTAGGAGGCGAACACGAAGGGGACGCCCGCCAGCTGGCAGGCCTCGTAGTCCCCCTGGGTGTCGCCGACGTAGAAGGCCTCGCGAAGATCGTTGCGCTCGATGATCAGGCGGATATTTTCCCCCTTGGGGCGGCCGGTATTGCCGAAGGACTCGAAGTCGGTGATATAAGGCTCAAAGCCGTTTTTGCGCATGAACAGCTCGATGTAGCCGCCCTGGCAGTTGGAGACGATAAAGAGCCTGCGGTCCTTCGCGAGCTGCGGGATCGTCTCCTTGACCCCTTCGTAGAGAAGGCTGCCCTCGTGCTTGGGGATAAAGATTCCCTCGTAGCGTACGCAGTCCTCCATCGCGGGGAACTGCTGCTCCAGGGGCAGCTCGCAAAAGACGCTCGCCGCGATCGCGCTCATCGTCTTGCCGAATTCCTGCTTGAGCCGGTCGGATGTGATCGTCCCCCGGTAGGGGATATGGCAGTCCTTGATCGCCTGGTTCCAGGCCTTGGCTACGACGTGGGTGGTATCCCACAGGGTGCCGTCTACATCGAAGATAATTGCTTTCATACGTCAACCTCATTTATTGTTTTCTGGCGTTGCCGGGTACTATTATAACATAAGGCATAGTCTTTCCGAAACTACCATATCGGAAGTATTGAAAGCTTTGCTTTCAATACTTTGGAAAGGGCACAGAATCACTTTTCCGTCCGAAGAAAAGACGGGCGCCCTTTGGCTATGCCGTATTGGGAATTTTTCGGTTAGACTTCTTTAAACATCGGGGTGGAGAGGTAGCGCTCGCCGGTGTCGGGCAACAATACCACGATCAGCTTGCCGGCGTTCTCGTCCCGCCGGGCGAGCTGGATTCCCGCCCAGACGGCCGCGCCCGAGGAGATCCCCGCGAGCACGCCCTCCTTGCGGGCGAGCGCGCGCCCGGCGGCATAGGCGTCCCCCTCCTCCACCGGGATGATCTCGTCGTAGATCTCGGTATCCAGGTTCTTCGGCACGAAGCCCGCGCCGATGCCCTGGATTCCGTGCGCTCCCGCGGTACCCTTCGAGAGGACGGGGGAGGCGGCGGGCTCAACGGCCACCACCCGTACCGCGGGATTCTGCTCCTTCAGATAACCGCCGGCGCCGCTGAGGGTGCCGCCGGTGCCCACCCCGGCGACAAACACGTCCACCTTCCCCTCGGTGTCCTTCCAGATTTCCGGCCCGGTCGAGCCGCGGTGCGCCGCCGGGTTGGCGGGGTTCTCGAACTGGCCGGGGATGAACGCGCCGGGCGAGGCGGCCGCGAGCTCCTCGGCCTTGGCGATGGCGCCCTTCATCCCCTTGGCCCCCTCGGTGAGGACGATCTCGGCCCCGTAGGCGCGCAGAAGTGCTTGGCGCTCGACGCTCATCGTCTCGGGCATGGTCAGGATCACCCGGTAGCCCCGCCTCGCCGCGATGGCGGCCAGCCCCACGCCGGTGTTTCCGCTGGTGGGCTCGATGATGACCGAGCCGGGCGTTAGGGCCCCCGCGCGTTCGGCCGCCTCAATCATCGAGAGCGCGACGCGGTCCTTGGCGCTGCCGGCGGGATTTTGCGACTCCATTTTAGCCACCAGCCGCCCTTTCAGGCTATAGGCTTCCTCGAGGCGGGAAAGCTCCAGCAGCGGGGTGGAGCCGATGAGCTCGGTAATACTTTGATGAATCATTGCAATGACCTCCTTATATGAACCAATATGGACGGATATCCAAGGTTAAATCACATGGTGCGCATGCCATTTGTTGCCGCGAAAGCGCAGCATGAATACCAGCCCGCGCACCCCCCACTCGAGGTTCATCGCCGCCCAGACGCCGATGATCCCAAAGCCGAGCGTGATCCCGAAGACGTAGCCCATCACCACCCGGAAGAGCCACATGGTACACATCGAGACGACCGAGGTGAACTTCGAGTCGCCCGCCGCGCGCAGGGCCGAGGGGGTGATGAAGCTCATCGACCAGAGCAGCGGCTGCCCGATTGCGGTCATGGCCACAATGGTGAAGATGGTGGGCACGATCTCGGCGGGCGGATGGAACAGGGAGACGAGCGGATGGAAGAGGGGCAGCATGACCGAAGCCCCCAAAATAAACGAGCAGGTGGACAGCCCGATAAAGGACTTGACGAATTTGCGCGCGTCCGCCACATCGCGCCGGCCCATGCACTGCCCGACCACCGTGACCACGGCGAGGTTCAGCGCGTTCGAGCCGATCTGGAAGAGGTTGGTCAGCGACGAGCAGATGGCGTTGATGGTCAGCGACAGGGTGCCGAGCCCTACGATGAAGGTCTGGGTGAGCAGCTTGCCGCCGTTGAAGAACATCTGCTCGGCGGCGAAGGGCAGGCCGATGAACATGATCCGGCGTTGGATGGCGGGGTCGATTTTGAGCGCATCGCGGATATGGAAGTGCAGGGTGTGGTTGTAAAGGCTCAGATAGAGCAGCGAGATCGCCATCCCGATCAGGCGTGAGGCGATCAGCGAGATCACAAGCCCGCGCACCCCCAGGTCGAGGACGGTGATGAACAGGACGTTGAGCAGCATGTAGCCGAGGTTGGTCACCAGCGAGAGCCCGAGCGAGGACTTGGTCTCGGCCACGCCGCGCAGCGCGCCGCAGCAGGCCTCGACCACCGCGATGAAGGGGTAGGAGACGCAGCTGCCGATGAGATAGACGCGCGCGTTCTCCATCACATCCTCTTCGGCCTTGCCGAAGAGGACTCCCAGCACCGGGCCGTGGAAGATGATCAGCAGCACGCTGATGACGAGCGAGAGGATTGCCACCGCCGAAATGGCCTGCGCGGCCGAGCGCACCACCATCTCCTCGTTGCCGCTGCCGCGGTACTGGGCGACCACCACCGTGCCGCCGGTGGCCACCGCGATGAAAACCTGCAGCAGGAAGATATTGAGCGAGTCCACCATGTTGACCGCGCTGACCGCCGCCACTCCGGAGGTGCTGACCATCGCGGTATTGAGCAGGGTCAGGCAGACCACGAAGGCCTGGTCCACCAGGATGGGAATGATCAGGGCGACGATGTCCCGCATCGCAATGCCCTCGCCCGAAAAATGACGCTCCAAAAATCTGCCGGCACGCACCGGCAGGGGGGATTTGCGCACTGTCTGCAAACCGCTCACGCCTTCCAAACTTCTCTATCCATATGGATATGGTTCCCACGACAGGCCGAGACCTGATTCGGTTTTTAGTATAGCACCCGCTTAAAGTGGTTTCAACGTTTTGCACAAAATAAAATGACCGTAAGCATAGGCTGCTTGCGGTCCCAAACGTCTGGCTTTTCGCGGGAGGGTGGAGCAAACTCTTTGCTGCCTCCCAATCTTTTCCTAATTATATCCTCCTTTGGCGGAAAATGCAAGAAAAAGGTCTTTTTTTCGTCTCTTCCCCCCGGAGGGAAGACCGCAAGCAGCCTATGCTAACGGTCTTATTAAAGGAGGAAATATGATGACGAAACGGCTGACGGCGCTCGCCATACTGGCGCTTCTGCTGGCCCTGCGCCTCCCGGCCGGGGCCGTGGGGGAAAGCGAATATATCATCCTGCCGGTGAGCGCCCATGACGAGGCCATCGATGGCTTTGCCGTGTCCGCCTCGGGCGGCGGGCGGACCATCGCGGCGGACGCTGCAAAGACGGAAACCGATGGGTGGCAGTATACCTATTACCTGCCCTTTGAGAACCCGCCGCAGGAGGACACCGACTTCACCATTACCGTTACCTCCAAGCCGAAGGGGCTGTTTGCCGGGCTGAGAAAGGGGGCCAGCAAGACGGTCACCATGACCTACAACGCCATCAAGGGCCTGACGCTGCAAGGCCCTCACGGGGCACTGGGGAGCGGTCCGCTGTACCTCTGGAGCGACAGCGCGCCGGGGCAAAAAAACTTCGCGCTCGCCGCCCAGAAAAACCCGGGCGCCGGGGCCACGGGCTCAACGGGCCACCCTTATATGACGGTGAAAAATTACACCGCCCCGGTGTCCTGGGCTTCGAGCAACGAGGCCGTCTGCACGGTGGACGACAGCGGTTTGATCACGGCGGTGGGGCGGGGGACGGCTACCGTTACGGCGAGCGTCTATGGCGGAAAGGTGGCCGCCGCGGCCACCGTGGCGGTGGACGCCTGCCCACCGGACGACAGCGGGAACCCCATCGCGCCGGATAAGCTCGGGCAGACGGTAAGCTGGGCGGGGCGCAGCTGGTGGGTCATTGACGAGGACGGTACCAAGTATGGCGGGCAGCCCGGATCGGTGGTGCTGCTGGCCAACTTCAACGCGGCAAGCAGTATGTTCGGCGGCGACAACGCCTACAGCACGAGCGCGGTGCGCGCGAGCTGCCAGGAGTTCGCGGCAAGCCTGGGACCGTCTTGGCAGCAAAAGCTGTCCGCGCACAAGTATGTGGAGGACCTCGCTTGGCTGCCGAGCTTCTACGAAATCTATGGCTATCTCGCGGGTGTGCCGGACAGCTACCCCGAAACCAGGCAGTTCTGCCACTTTGCCGACAGCGGAGTGACGGCTAGTACCCCCTCCTTTTATACGCCGGTAGCCGTGGCGTATGCCAATGCCGGTTCCCGCGCGTGGCTGCGCTCCCCGGACTCGAGCCTTCCAGTCGCCCCGGTTTATGCCTGTACCGTCCTGCTCCCGTCGGGGGGCGTTACCAGCATGGGGCCGGTTGGCACCTCCTATTCGGTGCGCCCCGCGATCATTCTCAATCCGTAAAATCCTGGTCCTGTCCGGCGGACGGCTTGTTTCTGCGGGTTGTGCGGGGTGGTAAGAGTACAATATAGAACAATTTAGAAAATAGACACAAAAACTTGCGGATTTCTCTTGACAAAAGCGCTAGCGGAGTATATTCTATAGCCAGAACGGTTTAGCATGTTGTAACACAACATAATACAAGTAAACAGGAGGAATTTGAAATGACTCAGGAACATCTCAACCAGGTCGCCGCTGCGGTAAACGCGGTTAAGGCGAAGGGCAAAATCAACCACTTCTATCTGATCGCCTGCGGCGGTTCCAAGGCCTTCTTCGGCCCGGCCCAGTACATATTCGACATGGAGACCGAGATCCCCGCGACCATCTATTCTTCCAACGAGTTCGTGCATCGTATGCCGAAGGCGCTGGGCAAGGATTCCGTCGTGCTGACCTGCTCGCACAGCGGCAACACCCCCGAGACTGTGAAGGCCTGCGAGCTGGCCCGCGAGAAGGGCGCCACCACCATCGCGTTCTCCCACCTGGTCGATTCCCCGCTGTGGAAGGCTGGCGAGTTCGACGTGCACTACAACACCAAGGACGAGGCGGACGACTCCAACGGCCGCGACGCCATGCTCTATGCGGTTGTGTTCGGCATTCTGAACGCCATCCAGCCCAATGAGAAATATGAGCGCGCCATCAAGTGCGTAGACAACCTCCCGAAGCTGTTCGCCGCCAACAAGGAGAAATACGCCGCGCGCGCCCAGGAGTTCGGTGAGAAGTATAAGAGAGCCACCATCCTCTACACCATGGCCAGCGGCGCCAACTATGATGTCGCTTATTCCTTCGCCATCTGCCTGATGATGGAGATGCAGTGGATCAATTCCTCCGCGATCCATTCCGGCGAGTACTTCCACGGCCCGTTCGAGATCACCGATTATGACGTTCCGTTCATCATCATCAAGGGCCTCGACGAGTGCCGCCCGCTCGATGAGAGAGCGCATGCCTTCTGCAAGAAGTTCAGCAAGGAGATCACCCTCATCGATGCCGAGGAGTTCGACATGGACGGCGTCTGCGACGATCTGAAGGGCTACTTCTGCCCGCTGGTTGCCGGCGTTGTGCTGCGCGACTATGCCGACACCCTGGCCGATCACAGAGGCCATCCGATGAGCGTGCGCCGCTATATGTGGAGAATGGAGTACTAATCCATACGCTGAAAATCTGACGATTCAAAATCCAAAAATGAGGCTCGTTTCGTATCGGGCCTCATTTTTGGGGTTTATAAACCGGTTCGGAGTCATTTCCCCAATATAAAAAAAGAGGAGCTGTATCACCTATGAGAATGATTGGTCTTGGCGACAACGTATGCGATTGTTATCTCCATCAGGGCTTATACTATCCGGGCGGCAACTGTGTGAACGTCGCGGTCAACTGCAAGCGCGACGGGTTTGAGGAAGCGGCCTATATGGGCGTTTTCGGCGACGACGACAAGGCGGAGTACCTCAAGTGGGCGCTCGACCAGGAAGGGATCAGCTATGAGCGCTCCCGCGTCCTGCACGCCCCGACCGGCCAGCCGGGGGTCAACCTCAACGAGGAGGGCGACCGCATCTTCGTGGGCGGGATCGCCAAGGACACCGCGCAGCAGATCGTGAGCATGTGCCTGACCAAGGACGACCTCGCCTATCTCGGCGGGTTCGACCTTTGCCACAGCAGCTGCTACTCCCTTTTGGAGCATGAGCTGCATAAGCTCCAGGGCGTGGTCGAGCTTTCGTTCGACTTCTCCGATTACCGCGATGAGGAATACCTGCAGAAGGTCTGCCCCTACGCCAAATACGGCTTCTTCTCGGGCGCGGATCTGAGCGAAGAGGAGATCAAGAAGCTGATCGGCACCTGTCATGAGCTGGGCACCAAGATCGTCGGTGTGACGCGCGGCGGCAAAGGCGCGCTCTTCTCGATCGAGGGCAAGCTCTACGAGCAGGGGATCAAGAAGACCGAGGTGGTGGACACCATGGGCGCCGGCGACAGCTTTATCGCGGGCTTCCTGACCAAGTACACCCACACCGGCGATCCGGTCGAGTCCCTCGACTTTGCGGCGACCTGCGCGGCCAAGACCTGCACCATTCCCGGCGGATTCGGCTATCCGCACAAGCTGTAATCATTTATTTTAAAACGAGGGACCGGGCCGCCGCGCACAGAGCCGGGCGGCCCGGTTTTTCTATATGGAAGGCGGGCATACGATGCTCAATACCAACAGCTCCAAACCTCTGTATGACCAGCTCAAGCAGCTGATCAAAAACGACATAATCAGCGGGGTTTACCGCCCGGGGGAGCGCATGCCCTCCGAGGCGGAGCTCTGCGAGCGGTACGAGGTCAGCCGGGTGACGGTGCGCCGCGCGCTCAAGGAGCTGGCGGGAGAGAACCTTCTCGAGGGGCGGCAGGGCAAGGGCACCTACGTGGCCAATCAAAAACAGAAGAAGAGCATGGACAACATCCGCGGCTATTCCGACGAGATGTCCCGTTCGGGACGCACCTCCCGGCGCCTGGTGCTGGAAAAGGGGCTCATCCCCTCCGAGGAGCCGGTCGCGCAGCGCCTGGGGGTGGCCCCGGGCGACCCGGTGATCCGGCTGCGGCGGGTGATGTACGACGGGGCCGCGCCGCTGATGCTCGACACCGCCTACTATTCGGCCTACCGCTTCCCCGAGCTGCTCACCCGGGTGCAGGACGACGTGTCGACCTACCGGCTGCTCGAGGAGGAATACGGGATCGTGCTGAGTAAGGCCTACCGGGAGTTTGACATCGAGCTGTGCTCGCTTACGGACAGCCGGGTGCTGATGTGTGCGCCGGGCGATCCGCTCTTTTCAATCTTCAAGGTCGCCTATGACCAGTACGGCGAGCCGGTCCACGCCGCGCGCAGTCTGGTGCTCTCCAGCCGTTCCACCTATGTGGTGACGGTGGACGAGAGCGCCGCCGACCTGCACATCAAGATGAAGGAATGACAAGGACAAAGAAGGCCCTCAGCATTCGCTGAGGGCCTTTCCATATATCCCGGTCTATTTCGCGCAGGCGGCGACGAACCCGTCAAAGAGGCGCTTGTATTCCGCATGGTGCTCGGACAGGTTCTCCGGATGCCACTCCACGCCCACGATAAAGCCTTCTTTCGCCTCGATGGCTTCAACCACCCCGTCTGGCGACTTGCCGGAGCAGACGAGCCCCTCGCCCAGCTTTTTGACGGCCTGGTGGTGGAAGGAATTGACCTCGATCTCGGTCTTGCCGATGAGGGAAGCCGCCTTGCTGCCCGGCACCAGCGAGACGCTGTGGAACAGCTCGCCGCGGATTTCGTTGGCCTGGCAGTGGCAGATGGTGTCCGGCAGCTGGGAGGGGAGGTCCTGATAAAGGGTCCCTCCAAAGGCCACGTTGAGCACCTGATGCCCCCGGCAGATGCCGAGGATGGGCTTATGCAGCCTGGCGGCCTCCCGGATTAGTTCGATCTCGAAGCGGTCAAAGTCGCGGCTGACATAGGTCACCCCCCTGATCGGCTCCTCCCCGTAGAGCAGGGGCGCAATGTCCCCGCCGCCGGGAACGAGCAGCCCGTCGATCGCGGCGGCGTACTGCCTGGCCTCCTCCAAAGTACCGAACGGCAGCATGAGCGGCGTGCCGCCCGAGCGGCGCACCGAATCCACATAGTCGTGGTTGGTTTTGTACAGGCTCCAGGAGTTTGTTTGTAACGCGCCGACAGCCGGTTCGAGCGCGGCGGTCATTCCGATAAGAGGTTTCATGTTATAGCCCCCAGTTAAATTGGATTCGGTAAGATGCTATAATGCTAGTATAGCATAAAACCATTTCTCATCCAAGCGGCAATCCAAGGCGGATTTCGATGATATTCGACGTTACAGATACAGCCGTTTAGTAGAATCTCGGACAAAATCGTGGTGAATTCTAATTTTCTGCTGAAATTCCCGGAAAGTAAGATATATTTTTCTATGATTGTGCTTGTTTGTTCAGCAAGCGTAATACTGACATCACAAGCAATATAGCAAAAGCATAGCATTGAGTTTTACTTTTTGCAAGGCAGAAAAGGTCAACAAAGTATTGCAGTTAAAGGCTTTTCAGACAATTATCTCTCATACTGCACAATGCAAAACTGAACAAATGAGTTTCGGTTTATTTGCCCTTAATTTTCTTTGTATTTTGTGGATAGGCATAACAACTTTATACTATTGTATTACTGTTTATTTAAGGGGTATCATCAGAAGTTCCCAGATAATCCAGAATTGACTTTTAGGAATAGGATATATAAAATATAGGTTAATCCATTAAAATCAATCTGGGGTCAATCTGGTTAATCTGAGGATTATATATAAAAAGGACCTCAAGAAAATAGTCGGAAAAATAAGGAAAAAAGTTTATTTTGCCTATGTACTTTCAGAAAATAATGTGGTATAATATATACAGGTCGGAAAAGACAAGTTAATTTAATATTTTGAATGCTTAGAGAAGCAAAGTTACCTTTAGACGAGGTTTAACTGGCTTCTCTTTTTTGTTGCCTAAAATCAAAAGGAAAGGAACAAGGAAAATGGATAACAAAACAAATAAGCATGAATTTGCGTGTAATGCTGGTAAGGTTACCGAGTACGAAGTTAAGGAACATATTGACACTATCATGGTGGGCTTTCGTGGATTCTCAAAGGAAGTGTCGATTGTAAAGTGGAACGACAAGAAGCCTGTGTTTGATATTAGAGCATGGCGAGTATCTGACAGAGACGGATTGCAATATCCTTTGCGTGGTATCACTTTCTCTAAGGAAGAATTTATCAAGTTAAGGGAAATCTTGAACAGCATTGATGTGAATTGCATTGATGAATATATGTGAGCAAAGAATGTGAGGTATTGAATATGAACGGAGCAAAGACTGACGAAAGAAATTATTATGCTGAAAGCTACATTGCTTTAATCGAAGCAATTATCAAGGAAACAGCTTCAATAATCAAAGACATAAAGAAAGCAATGGGCGAGGTGTGAAAATGGGAAAGAAAAAACTACAAGGTGCAGACGGAATGAATTTTCAACTGCAACTTACAATAAAAGGCTTAGAGAGCATAAATCTTCCAGAGGAAAATCTCACGAATGAATCTGGAAATGACATTATGAAAATATCTTGTTGGGGTGGCAAACTGTCTGCTTATGTGAATTTGCCTAACGCAATCAGGCCAAATAATGTGCAGCCATTTCAACTATCTGATTGTATCAAAATCGAATTGGTAAGAAACCAAGTCATTGAGCACATGAGGTCATATTTGCAAAAGCACTTAAAGGATAAGTATTCTGATGAATTTCTCTCAATGATGAGTGTCACAAAAATGGAGTGCAATCTAACGATAAAATGCGTTGGGAATTGTAAGCCAAAGGATGTGATTAGATTGTTTGAAAGGTCATTTGCAAAGGTTACTGTTTATAAGGAAACCGACCCAAACGGAAAAACACACAGGAAACCAGAACGAGGAATCACAACAACCAAGCCCCATGAATGGGTGTTAAAGGTGTATGACAAAACCTTTCAGCAAAGGCAAGCAGGCAATCTTAAAGTTGAGTCAAATCTGATTCGTGTGGAATTGGTGTTCTTAGACAGAATGCTTGACCGTATGTATTCGAGCAAGAAATCATTAGAGGACATTCTCACAAGGAAAGCAATCAAAGCGCTGATTGACCAGTACCAAGAAACCTTTGACGAGATATGCAAAAAGAATATTACGCCTATGCTGAATGCTTGTGTGCAAGAGATATTTGAATGTTTAACTTGCTCTACTCCACGAAAGGAAGTAAGCGAAACTTTGATTAAGTGTAAGGAACTCATTGTAGATACTGAGGTGTTACGCAAGGCATTAAAGAAGTGGTATGTATTCAAGAAACAGCCTGATAGCTCAAAACGCATTGTTTCATTTTATCGAGAGAAAAATATGGGTTTTCCAGAGGATGTGCTTAGAACGCTCAAACTCATGCACAACTCTTTAGGATAAAACAGGTCTGAAAAGTTACATTCGATGTTACCCTGCGACCCCAAACTTGAAAAACTGAAAATCTCATAAATTGAGCATAAACCACCATTCATTGGGGTGTAAAAGGTGTTTCACAAGGCATTTGAGCAAATTGCAAAAATCAAATCTTGTCCATAATTATATGAGACAGATACACAAACAGATAACAGTACATTAACAGTAAGGGGGTGTTCACTAATGCAGGTAGAACGCATATCAGCAGACATTACATTGAAGCACAAACCCAGAACGGGAACACAGGCTTACAATATGCTGATTGAATCTCTCAAAGCAGAGATACAGGAAAAGCAAGAGATTTTATCTCATCTCTCACAAGACAAAGTAAAACAGAAATTCATAGAGAACTGGAATCCTACAACAAGGAGCGTGAACATCTATGATATGTAGGAAGGAGTGATTTTCTATGCCTTATGCTAAAGGACAAAGTGGTAATCCAAAAGGCAGACCTAAGCAAACCGCAGAGCAGAAATCACAAAAGGAGCAATTTCAGAGGTTGCTTAAATCTTCTACCGTTGAAGCTCTGCAAAGCATAATCCAGATTGCCAATGACAGATATAACAAGGACCGATTCAATGCTTGTAAGTACATCATTGACAAGGCTTATGGTGCAAATACTGCTTTTCTTTTAGACGGTACAGAAGATACTGCTCCTACTGTGATTAGGATTGTTCCATACGGTAAAGAAAACGAGGACTGGAACGAAGATGACTGGGAAGATGAATGGAACAATGCCCCAGATGAAAATGAGGACGAATAACTATGGTAAAGATTACAAACGGAACAGTTACCACAGAGGTAACGCAAGGTGCGTATGATACATTCTACAAGGAACAAGGATTTGTGATTGTGTCAGACGAAAACGAAAATATCGAATGGGAGGAAGAAGAAAATGGCTAAAGTCAATACTATTGCAAACAACGGGCTGACTATCGTTGAGAACTACAATAAACTGCTTGAACAGTTCAGAAAAACAAAGACCATTGATGATGTGCGTATTCTGGTTGCAAGCGTCAGAGATTTTATTTCTGTGTATAAGCGTGTAGATAAGAACATGGTAAATGAAATCTATGAAAAACTCCAGGGCAAATTGCAGGATATGGTTGCTGAAAATGCTTTTGTGTATGACCGTATGAATAACAGAGTTGAGGAAATCCGCAATCGTGGTTATGACTATGCAAACGAACAGGACGATACACAGGCAGTACAGAGCAAAGCACTTCAGCTTATGTCTCAGATGCCTAAGGTAATGAACAGCAATCATGCAAACCGTATTACTAAGGTTTTGACAGATTCTATCAATTCTGGTGTTATCGGTAGCAAGGCTGTTCTGGAACTGCTTAAATATCCTGCTTATGCTGATATGGTATCTGCAAAGATTAGGGAGCGTGCTTTTGAGGGTAGTAAATCTTCTGCTGAACAGGCTTTTGACAGATTGAAAGAATCTGAACTGAAAGAAGCTGAACAGGGGCTTGCTTCTGTGTATATGCAGGGATTCCACCTTAGAAACATTGAAAAACAGGTCAATGCGTTTAAGAAGCCTTCCGCATGGAATCCAGACGAACAGACAGCATAAAGGATAATCCCAGAATAACACAGGATAATCCAGATTGAATCAGAAGTCATAAGGTAATGTATTCCTATGGTATAGGATAAAAGTTCACCAGAAGTCAACAGAGAACCTCTGGGGATAAACATAAAATTGAGAATAAAATAAATCGGTCACTAAAGAATAGTCCAGTTGTCCAGACGGAGCAAACACAAAAACATGGACAACAATACAATAGTTCAGATGAATTTGTATTCGTGTCCCTAATCGAAAGGGAGAATACAAAATGGCAAAGAAGAATAATGCGAATAATACGAACACTTTACCAGAGCAGGAGTTTAACTTTATTGTATCAGATGTACGCATTCCTCGTATGGTGCCTTTACAGACTCTTGCAGATGAATCTGGTATTTCATATAAAGCACTTTGGCAAATGTGCAAACAGAACAAAATCGTACATATTAAGTCCGGTAATAAGTTTCTTGTGAATGTGGATAAATTCATTGAGTTTCTCAATACCGGCGAAACGGAGGTTGAGAGCAATGACGGAGAGAGTAACACAGCATAAAAGCAATACCCCTGTTGAATGGGAACAGGCAGAGGGATTTTCAAGGTATCTTATTTCTACTGACGGGCAGGTGTATAGCTTAAAAAGTGACAGGCTTTTACCACAAGGTATTACAGAACGAGGATATAAACAGGTCGATGTGTTTAATGATGAGGGAATCAAAAAGCACATGAGAGTGCATAGGCTTGTTTACATGGCACATAAAGGTGCAATTCCAGAGGGTATGCAAATCAATCATAAGGACGAAAACAAAACGAATAATTGCATTGACAATCTGGAACTTATGACAAACAAGGAAAATTGCAGTTATGGCACTCGTAACGCACGAATCAGCAAATCCATGAAAAGATACAGAGCAAAACAGCGAGCAATGGCCGCTTGTTGATGTGGTATCAGAATTTATAGTTATCTGTCAAGGATACGATAAAAAGGGAAACAAACTGGTTAAGAATCTTACATATTCAGTCAATCAGTCAGCAACACCCAAACAACAAGAACGAGAAGCGAAGAAGTATGCCATGGATATGGAAGATAAACTGAAATATGGCTACGACTACAACGCAGAAAAAATGTCATTTGAAGATTTTGCATACAAATGGCTTGAGAGTGTTAAAGATAACATTGCTTATGGTACCTATGCAGGATATAAACAGGTTTTGGAAAGTAGAATCATTCCCTACTTTAAGGGAGACAAGATTGCTCATATCAAAACACCACACATTGAAGCCTTTTATAGAACTCTGGTTGACGATTATTCCGCAGGTACAATAAAGAGATTTGCTAATGTGTTGAATCTGATTTTTAAGACAGCCAAGCGTTACAGCATGATTGAGAACAATCCTTGCCAAGACGCACAAAAACCAAAGAGAAAAGACGAGGACGAGGGCTTAAAGTTCTTTACTCCAAAGCAAGCATTGATGTTTATGAAATCTCTGGATATGTCATACGAGGTAACCTACAAAGGCCATCAGCGTATTGATGATACAGGTAAACCATACTATGTGAATGAGTACACAGAATCCTATACTGTGCCTACACAATACAAAGTGTTCTTTACTCTCTCATTGTTCTGCGGATTCAGAAAAGGCGAAACACTTGCTTTGCACTGGAATGATATTGACTTTAAGGAAAAGAAAATCTCTATTTCAAAGTCTGTGGGTATGACGGAAAACGGATTTGATTATAAAGAGCCTAAGACAAAGAAATCTGTCAGAAAGGTATCTATTCCAGATGATGTAATCCCACTTTTGAAGCAGTATCACTTTGAGTACATACAGACACGATTTAGTCATGGTACTGCATGGCAAGGCGATTTGAGCAATGGCGGTAATCTGTTCATTCAAGCAGACGGAAAGCTTATGGGGCATACAACACCTTATCAGTATTTCACAAAGCATTTACACCGCTATAATGAGTGGGTGCAGAATAATCCAGAAAAAGCAAAGGCTGAGGGATTAGAGGAATTACCGATTATTCCGCTTCATGGGTTGAGACATTCATGTGCTACCCTGCTCAATTATCTGGAAGTCAATATCATTGAAATATCAAAGACATTAGGACATTCAACCTGTTCCACTACAATGAACATCTATGCTCATAGCTTTGAGGAACAGCAAGAGGAAGTAGCAACAAAGGTAAATGAGTTCTTACGATTGAACGCATAAATAATTGAGAGCCAGAGGAAAAAAATCCAAAGGCTCTCATTTAGTCATCATTCATCTTTCAATTCCATGTGGTCAAGGGCATATTGTAAAGCCATGCTGATTAGTTCATTACGAGAACGATTCGTCTTAGCTGCTAAATCGTTATATTCCTCTTGCAAGGCTCTATCTATGCGTATCGTCATGGTGACAGATTTATCTTCTTTAGGTGTTACGATAAATTTCTCCATAATGCAATTCCTCCATTGATTTTAATTACATTATAGTATTGACAAGGGACATAAAACTATGACACAATAGTGAGTTAAAATTATACTGTACTTTTGTATTACACTCTGCTATAATGCTAATATCAACCAAAACTTGGAGGTATGGCATTATGAAAGATAAAGCAACCAAAAACGGAGTCAAAAAGCCGATTTTCAAGAAGTGGTGGTTTTGGGTAATCGTTGTCGTTATTCTGGCCGCTATCTTCGGAAATACTGGAACAAAAGACAGCGTTGAGGACGGAGCAAAGGACACTATCAGTTCAGCAGAACAGCATACAGAGGAAAAGC
Source organism: Harryflintia acetispora (assembly GCA_004340125.1). GTDB lineage: Bacteria > Bacillota > Clostridia > Oscillospirales > Ruminococcaceae > Harryflintia > Harryflintia acetispora. The sequence continues at coordinate 17,416 of SLUK01000002.1, forward strand.
AAAACGAAAGTACAACAAAAGATGATATTTCCTTTGTGGTTACCAATGTTCCTAATGATGTGACAGGTAATTGGAGAATTGCCTCAATCGCAGAAAACATTGAAATGCAGGACTATGCTTTGGACTACTACAAAGAGTATTTCAAGAGCGATGATGAAATCCATGCAATAGTCAACTTCAATTACAAGACAACAACTAAAATCTCTGTCATGGGAAATCTGCTCGATGTGTCTGTGTATGAATATGTTGACAAAGAAGAACATGATGCAAAATTGCGTTTCAGCGGTATGCTCCTTAAAGAATACCATGTAAACAAAGATACTGGAGAAATAGAAGAAATACAGTAAAAAACGAAAGCCTTGACCACGAATGAATGGTTAAGGCTTTTCTTTATACTATCGTAATACTAAACTTACGGCGTGCTGTGGTGTGATAGGCCGAGTTAGGGAAAGCAGAAATCCCAAAAAGGTAATACGGGTAACACTTATGGAGAGTTATGGAGAGATAGGGCGAGTGCCTGTTAATCTTTTGACAATTGGAGTGAGATTCGTATTTCATTTTTTTCGGGAGATGGTATAATATGCGTGGAGACAGATTGGCCGATTTAAGAAAGGACAAGGGACTCACACAACAGGATTTGGCGAATGAGCTGAACATTTCCTATCATACCATTTCCTCGTACGAGACCAACCGCAGCAATCCTGACGACGAGATGAAAATCAAGATTGCGCGGATTTTCGACGTAACGCTGGATTATCTGCTCGGGTTAATCGACGAGCAGGTGTCGTTTCGGCGCGACAATCCGGTTGACCTGACGGAAGAAGGGCTCATCAGGGCAATTAGCGAGAAGCATCGGGAATTGGGCGAGTACATGGAATTGTTGCGTGAGGTCCACAAGTCCAAGGAGTAACAGCTTGGAGGGGACATCATGCGTATCGCAATTTGTGACGACGATGAAGTATTCCGGGACGAATTCAAAGGATTGCTAATCAGAATGCTGCTCGACTTCGGCGAGGAGTGCGACGTTCATGAATTTGCCAACGGCCGTGAGCTGCTGGCCAGCCGGGAGCGGTTCGAGCTGGTCTATCTTGACATCGAGATGGACGAGATCGACGGCCGGCGCGTTGCGAAGTTTTATCAGAAAAAGCGGAACGACGGCGGAGAGGTGCCGATCGTGGTCTTCACGACCGTCCACCCGGAATATTCTTACGAAGGCTATGAGCATGGAGTATTTCGTTATTTGACAAAGTCGATCCTGGCGAACAAGCTGGAAGAGAGCTATCTTTCGACGAAGGAAGAGCTTGCCCGTCTCAAGGGCGAGGAATTCACGGTGCTCTATCGGGATGGGGAAAAGAAAATCCGGTACGGCGACGTTCTGTATTTCCGGTCGAATCCCGATGGCAGAGGAATTGTCATCCATACGCGGGACGAGGACTATCTGGTCAAGAAGACCTTCAAGGTTTTGGAAAAGGAGCTCAGGGGCAGGAGCTTTTTCAAAGTCAACATCAGTTATATTGTCAATTTGAAGCACGTCGACAATTACAGTGGCAAGATGGGAAAAGTCTACATGGATGACGGCAGTGAAGCCGAATTGAGTCAAAAGGCCGCAAAACCGCTGGGCCTGGCTATGCACCAATATCTCAAGGAAGGGGTGCCGGCGTTTGCTGACTAATATTTTAATCGACTGGCTGTATGAAAGCATCGATCTATTTACCCATCTGTTTATGTTTGACACCTTCCTGACGCGCAGGTGGTCGAAGGCGAAATCGACAGCAATAGTACTCGGAATTTATCTTTTGCTGATTTGTTATGTGGATATTTTCTACTTTGACACAAAAGATAAAATTTTTAATAATTATATTGCGATTGCTTGCTTGGTTATTTACCGTGATAAACTAATAAATAAACTAGGTACCATATTATTGGTTCGGATACTCTGTTATGCTTTTGAATCGTTAATCTTAGCCGGTACCATTGCTCAAGCTAACTTTGAATTAACTGAAATTTTCTTATCATCCTTACTATTAATTTTATCAAGATGTGTACTGCTGATTCCTTTATTTATTTTTATAAGGAAATTTAGAAATGGGTATACAGTACGCGGTATGATAGAAAAACTTTCGATAAAACAATCAATTGCATACAGTTTAATGTTTTTAATTTTGTTCCCTTTAACACAAATTACTATCTTGAAAACGTTTAAATATCAAAATATAACAAACTTAATATTGTTAACAGTTCTTGCTTTGGCTGTAATGGAATTTATTACAATGGCTTATATTTGTCTGAAGAAAATCTTTGAAAATAGAATGATTAACAGTCAAAGGTTTGCGCTATCCAAGCAGTTGGTTTATCAGACAGAACACAATAAGCGGATTGACGAATCAATAAATGAAACGAAAAAGATACGTCATGACATGAAAAGTAAGTTGATTACAGCCCTCTATAACGTCCAGCTTGGCAACTTGGAAAGGGCCACAAATGATTTGGAAACCTTATTGCACAAGGTTGTGAAATCGACGCCACGCTTCTTTAGCGAAAACACGGCGGCCGATGCCGTATTCCGACATTACCATGCGCTTGCCTCGGAACGGGGAATCACAATGAAGATCAACGCGATTCTGCCGGACCGGGAATTTATGCCGCCGGATGACCTCGGGTTGATTCTAAGCCATTCCTGTGAAAACGCGATCGAGGCCTGCGAAGGCCTCAAGAATTCCCTGATCGAAATAAATACCTACGTCCACAAGAATAGCTTTTGGTTTTACAGCATTCGCAATTCGGTCAAGGAAAAGGTGGAAATTGTGGACGGCGAAATCTTTACGACAAAAGAGGACAAGACCAGTCATGGTTTCGGACTGCCCGGTATCCGTGCGGCAGTAGAAAAGTACGGCGGCGTCCTGACAATGGACAGTGACGATCACTCTTTCAGCCTTGAAATTTCGTTGAAAGTTCCTGACAAAATATACGAAGAAATAAGATAATATTTGGTAATTCGACAAACTGTGCGCAAAATCGCGCATGGTTTGTAAATATTGCTGCCGGCGTTTCAAAAAATCCGTATACTGGATGCAAGCGGCGCTTTGGGGATGGGGCTATGGCCGCCGTCCCTTATTTTTTGCCGTGGTGGAGGATGTATATGGAGCCGAAAGCTGCATTGGAACTTCTGGCTCTTTGAACGGGAATATCTGCTTTATATCAAGAAACGATACCTGTTCGATCAGGTTTCTCTCAATCGGATTGATTACCTGCTTTCCATCACCCGGCATCTCGTTTCTGTCCCGCTCGAAATTCAGGAGGTATGGGACCGGATGATTCCGCTCTTCGATGTGTTTTCCCGCGAGGACATCACTCTGGCACTCATGCGGGTTGTGGGGTGCAGTCACGCGAAGAGGCTGACGGCTATCTTAATTACACTGGACAATGAAAGCACGGTCTGCGAGTGCATCGCCAGTCTGCTCGGCGAGGTGGACGAGGTTCTGGTGGTGGATATCGGGTCGTTTGACAAGACGATGGAACGGGTTCGGGCGCTGTCCATTCCCGGCGTCAGGCTGGAAAAATACAGGGCGATGGACTGTCCCGACCTCAACATCTTCATCCGCGGGCTGCTTTCGCCCGGCTGGGCTTTCTATGTCGGGCACAACGAAAGGCTGAGCGGAAACCGCGAACTGCCGCTCAAAAGCCTGGTCAACGGCTTTAATGGCCTCTCCTGTCCAGAATCTATCTGCCTGTGCCCGAGCGGCTGGAGCGGGGAGGAAACCGACAACCGAATCTTTAAATCGGAGGATTTCGACCGGTTTCACGGGAATCCGCCAAGAAAGAATGATATGCTAAATTTGACGATCGACGTGTCCTTTTGGGACTATCGGCAATTTTAATAAAAATAATATTGCGGCTTTGGAGCCCGGAGAAGCTTCGCTGAGAAAGAAGCGGGGTGTGCAAAATCAATTGAGGGATTATGCTCCTTTGGTTATTCTGGTAGGCGGTGCAATGTCTGCCCAAATACGGAATAAAAAAGGAGATCAGACAACATGGAGAAAAAGACGATTGGCCTGTTTGAGGAAATTTCCTCGAAGAAAGAGCTTGATTCGATCAATGGCGGCGGTTCTTATGTTAGAGGAACAATAAAATCTGGCCATAAATTCAAGAGTAAACCCAAGAAAACCTCTAAAGTCCGTTAGTCTGCGGCTTCTTTACATCCCTTATGAGATAGAGCCACCCCAAAGGGTGGCTCTATCTTTTTAGTGGAAAGGGGAGGGAAGCATGGCGCGCTATTACTGCATCCGGCAGCAGGATGTGACCGACTGCGGCGCGGCCTGTCTGGCAACCGTCTGCCGGCAATATGGGCTGAAGATGCCGATCGGCCGAATCCGCGAGGCCGCCTGCACCGACCGGCAGGGCACCAGCGCCGCCGGGCTGTTGGCGGCGGCAAAGGAGCTGGGCCTTTTCGCCAAGGCGGTGCGCGGGGACGCTGGAGCGCTTCGCAGCCGCTTTCCGCTCCCGGCCATCGCCCACGTCAAAACCCCGGAGGGGGTCTGGCACTATGTGGTGCTCCACCAAGTGGGGCGGCGGCATGTGCTGGTGGCCGACCCGGCGAAGGGGCTGCTGCGCCAGCCGTTGGAGGACTTTCTCGACGGGTGGAGCGGCGCGCTCATTCTGCTGGCCCCCTCGGCCGGCTTTGAGCGAGGCAACCGGGAAAAGGGCGTGTTCCGCCAGTTTTTGCGGCTGCTGGCCCCGCAGCGCAAGCTGCTCGGCCTGATCCTGCTCGCCTCGCTGCTGATCACCCTGCTTGGGATCGGCGCCTCCTTTTACTACAAATTCCTGATGGATGCGATCATCCCTTTCGGCGCGGCGCGGACGCTGCATGCGGTGTCCATCGGCATTTTGGCGCTCTACCTGTTGCGCGTTGCGCTCGAGGGCTGCCGCGGGCACCTCATGCTCTATCTCAGCCAGCGGCTGGACATCCCATTGATTCTGGGCAGCTACCAGCATGTGCTGGGCCTGCCGATGGGCTTCTTCGGCTCCCGGCGTACCGGTGAGATCATCTCGCGGCTGCAGGACACCTCAAAAATCCGCGAGGCGGTCTCGGGTGCCGCCATCACGCTGCTGCTCGACACCCTGATGGCGGCGGGCGGCGCCGTGCTGCTCTATTGGCAAAGCCCGCGCCTCTTCCTCATCTCAGTGCTGATCGTGACGCTCTATGCCGCGCTGGTGCTGGCGCTCGGCCCCGCCATGCGCCGCGCCAACGAGCAGGCGATGGAGGACAATGCCCAGCTGACCTCTTATCTCGTCGAGTCGCTCGACGGGATCGAGACTGTCAAGGCCTTCGGGGCCGAGGAGAAGGTGGCGGGGAAGACCGAGCAGAAGTTTGTGCGGATGCTGCGCAGCATCTTTCGCGCCGGGCGGTGCGAGAACCTGCAGGAAACCCTCAGCGGCGGGGTCTCCCTGGTCGGCGGGATGGTAATCCTTTGGGCCGGGTCCCTGCTGGTGCTGCAAGGGGAGATGACCTTCGGCGCGCTGCTCACCTTCGACGCGCTGCTCCTTTTCTTCTTGGAGCCGATCAAAAACCTGATCGACCTGCAGCCCGAAATGCAGGCGGCTGTGGTCGCCGCCAAACGTCTCGGGCAGCTGCTGGAAGCAACCCCCGAGCTGACCGGCGCGGACCGCCGCAAATGTGTGCCCGAAAGCCTCTGCACCGATATTTCGGTGCGTTCGCTCACCTTTGGCTACGGGCTGCGCGAGCCGGTGCTGCATGAGATCGACCTCGACATCCGCGCCGGGGAGCGGGTCGCGCTGGTGGGGGAGAGCGGCTCGGGCAAGACGACGCTTTGTAAGCTCCTGCTGGGACTTTACCCCATCGCGCAGGGGGAAATCCGCTTCGGTCAATACGACATCCGCGACCTCTCGCTCGCCGCGCTGCGCGAAAGGACCGCCTACGTCCCGCAGGACATCTTCCTCTACAGCGGCACCATCTTGGAAAACCTGCGCCTGGGCGCGCCGCAGGCGAGCCTGGAAGAGGTGATCGCCGCCTGCCGAAGATGCCGGGCGGATGAATTCATCGAGCGGCTGCCCGACCGGTACGACACCCTGCTCGAGGAGGGCGCCTCCAATCTCTCGGGCGGCCAGAAGCAGCGCCTGGCAATTGCAAGGGCGCTGCTGCGGGAGCCGGACCTCCTGATCCTGGATGAGGCCACCAGTCATCTCGATTCCATCGCCGAGCAGGCGATCGCCGGGATGCTCGCCTCGCTCCCCAAACGGGTGACCACCGTGGTCATCGCCCACCGCCTGAGCACCATCATGCATTGCGAGAGGATCTATGTCCTGGACCGGGGACGGGTGGTACAGTGCGGCACACACGACGAGTTAATGTCGGTGGAGGGCAAATACCGCGCCCTCTGGCAAAACCAGATGCTGCAGCCGGCCGGCGCGGGGGAGGGGTGAGCGCATGAAGGTGATCGAATATACGTTTGCGGAATATACCGACAGCCGCGAGCTGCTGGAGAGCCGCCCGCCGCGCGTCATCCCCTTCATGGTCCTGGCGCTGGCGGGGGCATTCGCCTACGCCTGCCTCGTGCAGGTGGAAGAGACCGTCCGGGTCCCAGGCGAGCTCCTGCCGAGCGGACAGGTGCAGATCTATCTGCCGCAGACTGCGGTGGCGAGCGCCCACCCCGGCCAGGCGGTGACGGTGGAGTTCGACGCCTTCCCGGGCCAGTCCTTCGCCGGGGAGGTGGAGGAGATTTCGGACGCGCCCGATGAGGAGCGCCGCTACGCCGCCGGAGTGGCCCTCGGCGGCCCGCTACCGCAGGGCGCGCGGCAGGGGATGACATTGCAGGCGAGCCTCTCCTGCGGGCGGGAGAGCGTGCTGAGGTGGATGATTGAAAAGATGGGCTAATCTATAGTTAAAAAACGAGCAGCCACCCGGCCGGGTGGCTGCTCGTTTATTTCAGATATTCCAGAATGACCCGGTAGGCCTCCACCAGCCGCTCGAGGTCATAGTGCCGGCAGTTGGCCGGGCTGGTCGAGGGGAGGGGGATCGACTCGATTCCGCACACCGGTGTGCAGAGCCGCCGAAACAGCCGGGTGGCGGCGCCGCCGGTGGTGAAGACCGCCAGGATGTCGGCCGCCCCCAGGATCCGTCCCATGTCGTTGGGGACCGGGTCGGCGATGCTCTCGTCCGCCGCGCCCTTGATCTTGCAGGAATGTAGCACGTCCCAGAGCGCGATGTGATGGCGCAGCAGCAGCCGGCACTTTTCCTCGTTGCTTCTCGGCGGCTCCTCCTCCAAAATGCGGCTGAGCACCTTCCAAAACCGGTTTTGCGGGTGCCCGTAGTAAAAGCCGTACTCCCGGGACTTGGGGGAGGGGAAGCTGCCGAGCATCAAAATGCGGGAGCGCGCGTCATACACCGGCTCGATGGGGTGAAGGATCGTCTCCATTTGGCCCTCCCTATAGCGTCTTTGTCATGTCCCGGTGGGGGCAGTGCTCGTCCATGTACCACTCCCCAAAGGCGGCGTAGCCCAGCCGCTCATAAAACCCGATTGCGCCCTCCTGGGCCGAGAGCTGGATCGCCTGTGCACCGAGGCTGCGCGCCAGCGCCTCGAGCTGCGCCATCAGTTCGCGGCCGGTGCCTCCCCGGCGGTATTCCTGCTCGACCGCCACCCGGCCGATCTTGTAGATCCCGTCGCGGTAGGGGAAGAGGCGTCCGGTGGCGATGGGGCGCTCCCCGTCGTAGAGCACGATGTTGTGCGCCACCGGGTCGGTCTCGTCGATCACCTCGGTGAAGCCCTGCTCGTCGTGGAATACCCGCACCCGGATGGCCATGGTGTCCTCGATCCCACATAGCCCCTTTCTCACCACGCAGCGATACCTATTCATTTTTCAGCACTCCTTCCAAGTCAAACGGCGGGATATAGCAGTCACTTGCCGCGCTGCGCTGCTGCAAATATCCGTCCTCCAGAGAGCAGCAGAGGAGATAGTCCTCCACCCGCCGGTATTCCTCCTCGCTGATCGTCCGGTCGATCTCGGGGAAGCGGCCCGCCTCCCCGCAGGGGATGTACTGGCTCATCAGGCTGAAGAGCACCTCTCCCGGGGCGAAGGTCTCGTTCACCCAGTCAATCACGTCCAGAGTGTTGTCTACCGCTCCGGGCAGGACCAGGTGCCTGATCACCACCCCGCGCTGCAAAATATCCTCGTCGTCGAAGACGCAGGGGCCCACCTGGCGCACCATCTCGAGGATTGCGGCCTTGGCAACCCCGGGATAGTCTGGCGCGCCGCTGTAGCGGGCTGCCAATGCGGGGTCGAGGTACTTGAGGTCGGGCAGGTAGATCTGCACCTTGCCCGCCAGGGCGCGCAGAGTCTCCGCCCGCTCATATCCGCCACAGTTGTAGACCACCGGGACGGGGAGCGGTTCATGCAGCGACTCGATCACGGCGTGGGCAAAGTGGGTGGGGTTCACGAGGTTGATGTTGTGCACCCCTTTTGCGATCAGCTCGAAGTAGATTTCCCGCAGCCGGGAGACGGAAACCTCGGCGCCGTACCCCCCGGCGCTGATCTGATGGTTTTGACAGAAGACGCAGCGAAGCGCGCAGCCCGAAAAGAACACCGTCCCCGAGCCGCGCGTCCCGCTGATACAGGGCTCCTCCCACTCGTGCACGCCCGCGCGCGCCAGGACCGGGAGGCTCCCTTCTTTACAGATTCCTTCCCCCGCATGCGCCGTGCGCCGCGCGCCGCAGCGGCGCGGGCAGAGCGAGCAGGTAAACGTCTCCTTCATCCTTTATAGTTCCCCAAAAATTCAAAGTGCCCGAGCTCCTCCTGCAGCGAGCAGAGCAGGTCCAGTACCGGCTTTTCACGCACCGAGCCCTCGAAGTCGAAGTAGAAGAGGAACTCAAAGTCGGTGTCCGGCAGCGGGCGGCTCTCGAGCTTGGTGAGGTTTAAGGACTGTGCCGCAAACCGGCTGATCAGCCGGTAGAGCGACCCGGCGGTGTGCGGCAGGGTCAGCGACAGGCTGATCTTATTCGCTCCCGGCTCGATGATCAGCTCCCGGCTCATACAGATGAAGCGGGTAAAATTCTGCCTGGCATTTTGAAAGTCCCGCGCCGCCACCGTCAGGCCGTAGAGCCTGGCGCATTCCTCGCTGGCGATTGCGGCGGCTGTAGCGCTGCCGCAATCGGCGACGAACTTGGCCGCGGCGGCGGTGTTGCGGTAGATGTGCACGCGCAGCTGCGGGTTCTGGCGCAAAAACTGCGAGCACTGCCCGAGCCCCTGCTCATGCGAGTAAATATCGGTCAGCTTCTGAAGATCGGTTTCCCCCGATGTGAGCAGGCAGTGGTTGACCGGCAGCTTATACGAGCGGCAGATGGTGAGCCGGTAATCCCGCAGCAGGTCGTATACCCGCGTCACGCTGCCGTTGCTGGAGTTTTCGATCGGCAGCACCCCATAGTCGCATTCCCCGCTGCGCACCGCCTCGAACACGTCCTCGAACTGCCCGCAGAAGGAAAGGTCGGGGGAGGGAAACATCTGCCGTGCCGCCTCGTGGGAATAGGCGCCTGGCACCCCCTGGCAGGCGACCCTGGCCTTCTTCGGCAGGGTCGCGCCGCTTCCCAGTGCGGCGCCGATCTGCGCGCGCAGCCGGGCGCCCCGCTCGCCGCTCAGCTGGATATGCTGGTAGCTCTTGCTGATGTCCATGATGGTCTGAAAGAGCACCCCGGCGCCGGTGCCGTATTCTTTGCCGGCGCGCGCGCTGACCTTTTCGATCACCTTGCGTTCCCGTTCGGGATGGAAGACCGGCAGACCATGTTCACTCTTGTACTGCGCCACCGCGCGCACCGTGTCCATCCGGCGGCAGAAAAGGCGCACGAGCTCGCTGTCGATCTCGTCGATCTCGCCGCGCAACGCCTCCAAATCCATCTAGAGCACCCCGCTTTCCAATAATAGGTCCAGGATCGCCAGCGCGCTTGCCGCCTCGACGCAGGGGACGGCGCGCACCGCGAGACACGGATCGTGCCGCCCCTTGATGAGCAGGGTGGCGTCCTTCTTTTGGATGTAGTCGACCGTCTGCTGCTCCTGGCCGATCGAGGGGGTCGGCTTCATGGCGCAGCGAAAGAGGATGGGCATGCCGGAGGAAATTCCCCCCAAAATCCCGCCGTGGCGGTTGGTGCGGGTGCGCACCCATTCGCCGTCCATGTAAAACGGGTCATTGTTCTGGGAGCCGCGCAGCCTGGCGCTGCCGAAGCCCTCGCCGAACTCGACCCCCTTCATGGCGGGGATGCCGAAGAGGATCGAAGAGAGGCGGTTCTCGATCCCGCCGAACATCGGGTCGCCGAGCCCGGGCGGCAGCCCGAGGACGGCGCATTCCACCACCCCGCCCAGCGAGTCGCAGCATAGGCGCGCGCGCTCGATTTCGTCCCGCATCTGCCTGCCCCGCTCCTCGCTGAGCACCGGGAAGGGCCGCGAGCCCGGGAGCAGCAGCTCCTCCTTTTTCAGATTCACCGGGTCGAAGGGGTCGTCCTGAATTTCCCCTGCCGCGCAGAGGTGCGCCCCCACCTCGACCCCGTAGCGGGAAAGGATCTGCTTGGCGATCCCCCCGGCGGCCACCAACGGGGCGGTCAGGCGGCCGGAAAAGTGCCCGCCGCCCCGGATGTCGCCATAGCCCTGGTAACGAAAATAGCCGGTAAAATCGGCGTGCCCCGGCCGCGCGAGGGCGGCGGTGCGCTGATAGTCCCCCGAACGGGTGTCGGTGTTCTCGATCAGGATGCACACCGGCGTGCCGCAGGTGGTGTCCTCCAAAATCCCGCTCAGAAAGCGGGGGAGGTCCTGCTCCCGCCGCGGGGTGGAGGTCAAATCCTTCCCCGGCGCGCGGCGGGCGGTGAAGGCCAGCAGCTCGTCCATGTCGATATGCTCCCCGGCGGGCAGCCCGTCGAGCACCGCGCCGATCCCCGGCCCGTGCGACTCCCCAAAAATGGACAGCTTCAGCTTGTTTCCCCAGCTAGAGGACATCAATTTTCCCTCCTAAATTTCGATAATGGGTGAAGAAATCCGGATAGCTCTTTTCCACCGCCTGCGCTCCCCGGATGGTCACGGGTCCTTCGCAGCGGGTGGCGGCGATGGCGCAGGCCATCACGATCCGGTGGTCCCCCCAGCCGCTGACCTCGCCCCCGCGCAGGGCGGGAGCGCCACTGATTCGCAGATAGTCGGGCCCCTCGCACACCTTCGCGCCCAGCCTGGTCAGGCAGTCGGCCATCGCCGCGAGGCGGTCGCATTCCTTGATCCGCAGCCGCCCGGCGTTTTCGATCAGGGTTTCCCCTTCGCTCAGCGCCGCGACCACCGCCAGGATGGGCACCAGGTCGGGCACCTGCGAGGCGTCGATTCTGCATGCGTGCAGCCGGCCGCCTTGCACCGAGAGGGGATCGTCCCCCCCGGCCGTTGCCCCGAAGCCGCGTAGCAGCCGGACGATCGCCCGGTCCCCCTGAGGGCTGTCCGGGTCCAGCCCGGCGCACGCGACAGGGGAGCCCAGCGCCCCGGCGCTCAGCCAGAAGGCGGCGTTCGAGTAGTCCGCCTCGATGGTCTCCTCCCGCTTGTGGTAGCGCTGGCGGCCGGGGATGTGCCAGCCGTAGGGGCGCGCCTCGATGTCGACCCCGAAGCGGCGCAGGGTGGCGACGGTCATCTCCACGTATCCGGCGGACTGCAGGGGAGTGCTCAAGGCGATGTCGCTGCCGCGCTCCAGCAGCGGAAGGGCGAAGAGGAGCCCCGAGACGTACTGCGAGCTGACGTCGCCCGGCAGCTCGTACCAGCCCGGGCGCAGCCGCCCGATGACCGAGAAGGGCATGCCGCTGCTGCGCGAGAAGGCGGCGCCGTGCCGCTCCATCTGTCCCGCCAGCAGGGAATAGGGCCGCTGCGGGAGGTTGCCCGCGCCAAGGAAGGTGGCGTTTACCCCGAGCGCCCCCGCCACGGGCAGCAGAAAGCGCAGGGTCGAGCCGCTCTCGCGGCAGTCGCAGGCGGCGCCCTGCGGCGGGGAAATGATCCCCGTCACCCGGGCCGTACCGCCGCAAAGGTCGATCTTTGCCCCCAGCGCGCGCAGTACCCCCAGGGTGGCGAGGATGTCCTGCGAAGGGGAGAGGCCGTGCAGCACGCTTTCCCCCTCCCGGCAGAGCGCGGCGCAGATCAGCGCGCGGTGGGCCGCCGACTTGGAGGGGGGCGCTTCGAGCGTCCCCCTAAGACGGCGCGGGGTGATGGTTATATCCATATGTTTTGTTCCCCCTATGCCCCGATGAACGGGCCGATCTCGGACACCGGGACCGGGTGCAGCCTGGCCCGCCCGATTTTATCGAGCAGGATGAAGGTAAGGCTCGCGCCGTGGCGCTTCTTGTCGCCCAGCATGGCCGGCACGAGGTCGCAGAGGTTCCCGTCGTACCGGTCGGCCATCCCGTAGGCGGCCAGCGCCCGCTCGATTTTGGCGGCGCTGCCGGGAGCGGTGAGGCCCAGCGCCTCGCTGCGCCGGGTGATCTCGGCCATCCCGATTCCGACCGCCCGCCCATGGCTGACGGCGTAGCCGCTCTGCCTTTCGATGGCGTGTCCCAGGGTGTGTCCAAAGTTTAAAAGCTGCCGCAGCCCGGTGTCCCGCTCGTCGCGCTCGACCGTCTCGCGCTTGAGGTCCACGCAGCGGCGGATGACCTGCTCCAGATGCTCCTTCACCGCTCCCGAAGCCAACAGGTCGAAAAGAGCTTCGTCGAAGATGGCCCCGTATTTGATGGCCTCGGCCACCCCGTCGCAGAAGTTTTCCTGCGGCAGGGTGGAGAGGGTGGCGCTGTCGCAGAGCACCAGGACCGGCTGCCAGAAGGCGCCGACCAGGTTTTTCCCCTCGGCGGTGTCCACCCCGGTCTTGCCGCCCACCGAGGAGTCGATCATCGCGAGGAAGGTGGTGGGGATCTGCACGAAGTCGATCCCCCGCAGCCAGCTGGCTGCCGCGAAGCCGGTCACATCCCCGACCACCCCGCCGCCCAGGGCGATGAGAAGGTCGCTCCTGGTGATTCCGCTTTCATTCAGGAAGCGGTAGATATCCTGCATGGTGGAAAGGTTCTTGCTGCCCTCGCCGTTCGGGAAGGCGAATTTAACCGCCTCGATCCCGGCGCTTTCAAGCGACCGGATCAGCGCCGTTCCGTAGAGGCCGTCGACCCGGTCGTCGGTGATGACCGCGGCCTTGGCCTTCGGGCGCAGGGCGCGGATGCGCGCCCCGGCGCTTTGCAGCAGCCCCTGGCCGATCAAAATATCATAGGGGGCGGCGGTATGGACGGTGATGGTTGGCATAGGGGGTTCACTCCTTACTTAGTCGGCCATTTTCTTGCCCATGAAACTTGCCATCGACTTGATTTTGGGCATGAGCTCGTCGAACTGGTCGGGGGTCAGCGACTGCGGGCCGTCCGAGAGGGCGTGCTGCGGGTCGTTGTGCACCTCGATGATCAGGCCGTCCGCGCCGGCCGCGATGGCGGCCATCGAGAGGGGCTCGACCATCCAGTTGATCCCGGCCGCATGGCTGGGATCGACCACCACCGGCAGGTGGCTGAGCTTCTTGAGCATGGGCACCGCCGAGATGTCCAGGGTGTTGCGCGTGGCCGTCTCGAAGGTACGGATCCCCCGCTCACAGAGGATGACGTTCATGTTGCCCCCGGCCATGATGTATTCGGCGCTCATGAGGAGCTCCTCCATGGTGTTGGCCAGCCCCCGCTTTAAGAGGATGGGCTTTCTCAGCTTCCCGAGCTCCTTGAGCAGCTCGAAGTTCTGCATGTTGCGCGCGCCGACCTGGATGACGTCGACGTCCTCGAACAGCGGCAGGTGCGAGGCGCTCATGACCTCGGTGACGATCGGCATGCCGGTCTTTCTCCTGGCCGCGTGCAGCAGCTCGATCCCCTCGGCGCGCAGGCCCTGGAAGGCATAGGGCGAGGTGCGGGGCTTGAAGGCGCCGCCGCGCACCAGGCGTGCGCCGGCCTTGTGCACCCGGTCGGCCACCTCGGTGATCTGCGCCTCGCTCTCCACCGAGCAGGGGCCGCTGATCACCTGGAAGTTGCCCCCGCCGATCTTGAGCTCCCCGATCTGTACGACCGTATCCAGCGGATGGAATTTGCGGTTGGCATTCTTGTAGGGCTCCTGTATCCGGATGGCGTCTTCGACGATGCTCACCGCCTTGATGGTATCAAGGTCGAGCTTTGCGGTATCGCCCACCAGCCCCAGGATGGTGGTGTGCAGCCCCTTGGTCGGGCGCGCCTCGATCCCCTGATCGCTCAGCCACTGGATAAAATTGTCGAGCTTGTCCTGCTGTATGTTATTTTTGAGAATGACGACCATGATAGTTTCCTCCAAACAGTTTACTATATTTTTGAGCCTTTCGCCACCGGTTAGCAAAAAGCTGCAAAGACAAACAAAAAGGCCGGTACTTTTGCTACCAAAAGTACCGGCCTGTGTGCACGGGTGGTTCCTGCTGCCCCTTAGGCGGGCAGTGAAGCGGTCTTTGGCAGTTTATTTAATTTGTCGCAGCAAAAAAAGCCGGCGCTAAAGAAATAGCCCTGGCTAAAGTAAAAGAAAAATTTGTTGTTTGCTGCACAAGTAACTGCCATACTGGAAAACTCCTCGCATGATGAGTGTTCTGATTTATGGTGCTTATCATACCTTAACCACCCTTTGGCTGTCAAGAGGAGTGAAGCGTTTTTCGTCAGATTGATCAGAAATTTCTTATTTTACTAAAAACTAAGATGGATTTTGCTCGGTCTGCGCCTGCTGCAGCAGGGGCTCGAGTTCCTTCCCGCAGAGGACCAGGACGTCCCCCTCGCGGATGGTGGTCGAACCCTTGGGGATGATCACCTCGCCCCCGCGCTTGATCATCACCACCAGGATTTCCTGCGGGATGTCCGCCTCCATCAGAGTCTGATCCTTCCAGCGGCTGTCGTGCTTCACCTCGTATTCCAGCAGCTGGGTGGAGCCCTCCTCCTCATAGTCGTTGAAGGTTTTGAGCACTGAGCTCTCGGCCTCCACCAATCCGAGGCGCTTTGCCACCCAGGGGATCAGGGTGCCCTGTACGCTGACCGAGAAGAGGGCGACGAAAAAGACCATATGGAAGATGTCGGTGCCGAGGCTCAGCCCCATCGAGGCCGCATAGATGGCGAACACGATCGAGGCCGCGCCGCGCAGCCCCACCCAGGAGACCAGGAGCTGCTGCCGCAGCGGGATTTTGAACCAGGAGAGGATCGAAAAGGTGGCGAGCGGCCGCGCGACGAAGATCATAAACAGGGAGAGCAACACCCCGGGCAGGATGACCGAGGGCAGCTGAGAGGGGAAGGAGAGCAGCCCCAGGGTAAAGAAGAGGATGATCTGCATGATCCAGGAGACCCCGTCAAAGAAGTGCACCAGAGAGCGCTTATGCAAAATCTTGTTGTTCCCGGCGATCAGCCCGATGAGGTAGACGCAGAGATACCCGTTCCCGCCCAGCGTTTCGCACAGCGCATAGCCGAGCAGCACCACCCCCACCACGAAGATGGGATAGAGCCCGTCGATCTCGAAGTTGATCCGGCGCAGCACGAACACCGCCGCCAGCCCCAGAAGGCCCCCCAGCGCCAGGCCGAAGGCGAGCTGGCGCACCAGCATGAGGGTGATCCCGCCGCCGCTGCCCTCGCCGGTCAGGAAGGTGATCATGACCATGGTGAGCATATAGGAGAAGGGGTCGTTGCTCCCGCTTTCGATCTCGAGCAGGGAGGCAAGGCCCCCTTTAAGCCCCAGCTTGCGCGAGCGCAGGATGGCAAAGACCGACGCCGCATCGGTCGAGGCGACGACCGAGCCGATGAGCAGGCTCTGCCAGATGTTCCCCCCGAAGAGGAAGTGGCAGAACCATCCGGTGAGCAGCGCCGTGAGCACCACCCCGAGGGTGGACATCGCGACCGCGGGGCCGATCACCGGGCGCGCGGCCCTCCAGTTGGTGCCGAAGCCCCCGTAGAACATGATGAAGATCAGCCCGATCGAGCAAAGCTGGCGGGAGAGCTCGAAATCCGAAAACCAGATCCCCCCGATCCCGTCCGAGCCGAAGAGCATCCCCAGCACCAGGAAGATCAGCAGGCTGGGCACGCCTAGGCGGTAGAAGAGCTTGCTGGATGCGACGCAGAGCAGGAGCACCACTGCGCCGCCGATTAAAATCTGTTGCATATCGGCCTCCTTCTGATGTGTCGGTCTTGGGCGGAACAGGACATATATCATTATTTTACAGGAAAAAGCGCGCACAGACAATCAAAAAATGAGGAGCCGATTCAAAAAAACATAAAAATGTGGTATCCTTATGGGGAACAATGGATATTTAAGCCTTGACGCCAATCCCGGAGAAAGGAGGAGCGGTGGATGAGGGAGCCGTTTGACAGGCCTTTGCGGGTCGCACTGGTCCAGCGCCGCGCGGTGCGGGGGGATTCCTACGCAAACCTGCAGCTGGGGCTGGAGTGCTGCCGGGCGGCCGGGCAGAAGAAGGCCGACCTCGTGGTGTTCCCCGAAATCTGGTCCAGCGGCTATGAGGTCCCGTTCGGCCGCCCGCTCTTGGAGCATGGGGCGTATATGCGCTCCTTCCAGGAGGAGGCGCGGCGCCTCGGGCTCGGGATCGTGGCGACCTGCCTCTCGAAGGGGAAGAAGCTGCCGCAGGACACGGCGGTCGTCATCTCCCCCACGGGGGAAATCCTCATGCGCTACGCCAAGGTGCATACCTGCGATTTTTCCGCCGAGCGCGCGCTCGAGCCGGGGGAGGGGTTTGCCGTCTGCGACTTCCCCTTCGAGGGGGGCCGGGTGCGCCTGGGGGTGATGACCGGATTCGACCGGGAGTACCCCGAGAGCGCAAGGGAGCTCATGCTTAAGGGGGCTGAGCTGATCGTGGTGCCCAACGCCGGGGCGATGGATCCGCTGCGGCTCGGGCAGCTGCGCACCCGCGCGTTTGAAAACATGGTCGGGGTGGCGATGGCCAATTATCCCGGCCTCGGCTGGGGATGTTCCTGCGCCTTCAGCCCGATAGTTTACAGCGAAACCGGGCATTATATAGACAATACCCTCGCCATGGCCGGGGAGCGTGCCGAGGGGCTGGTGCTGGCGGATTTCGACCTGGAGGCGATCCGCGCCTGGCGCGCGCGCAGGGTCTGGGGAGGGGCCTACCGCAAGACCTACGCCTACCCAAGCCTTTTGGAGGCGAGGCCCCCAAAGCCTCTCGTACGGCGGGACAACCGGACGCAATGCCCTTAAGACAGAAGGAGGAATTATCTTGACAACCTACAATCCGGTTTTGCTGGCGCTGCTGGGCACCGGCTTTACCTTCCTGGCGACCGCCGCGGGCGCGGGGATGGTCTTCTTTTTCCGCAAGCAGGCGGGGGAGGAGTTCCAGCGCAGCTTCCTGGGGTTTGCCGCCGGGGTGATGATCGCCGCCTCGGTCTGGTCGCTGCTGATCCCGGCCATCGAGATGGCCGAGGGCAGCCCTCTCCCCGGCTGGGTGCCGGCGGCGGGGGGCTTTGTGCTCGGCGGGCTCTTTTTGCTGCTGCTGGACCGGCTGCTTCCCCACCTGCATCCCGATTCCGATACCCCCGAGGGCTTGCCCTCCTCGCTGCGGCGCACCACCATGCTGGTCTTCGCCGTGACGCTGCACAACATCCCCGAGGGGATGGCGGTGGGGCTGGCCTTCGCGCTGGCCGCGCAGGGGAGCGGCGCCACCACCCTGGCGGGCGCCATGGCGCTGGCCATCGGCATGGGGCTGCAGAATTTCCCCGAGGGCGCGGCCATCTCCCTGCCGCTGCGCCGGGAGGGGCTTTCGGTGAGCCGTTCCTTCGTCTATGGGGCCCTTTCGGGGATCGTGGAGCCGATCGCCGGGGTGCTCACCGTGCTGGTGGCCGCCAAGGTTGCCGGGATCATGCCCTGGATTCTCTCCTTCGCGGCGGGGGCGATGATTTACGTGGTGGTCGAGGAGCTGATCCCCGAGGCGCACCTGGGTGAGCATTCGCACATCGGGACCGCCGGGGTGATGACGGGATTCCTGATTATGATGATCCTGGATGTTGCGCTCGGATAGGCTTTGGTGTATAATGAAACCATCTTAAAAGCGGGAGGATTTGTAAAATGTTAGTAGCTGCTGCAGAAATGCTCAAAAAGGCAAAGGAAGGCAAATACGCGGTTGGCCAGTTCAATATCAACAACCTCGAGTGGACCAAGGCGGTGCTGCAAACCGCCGAGGAGCTGAAGGCCCCGGTCATCTTGGGCGTCAGCGAGGGCGCGGGCAAATACATGTGCGGTTTCAAGACCGTCACCGAGATGGTCAAGGCGATGGACGAGAGCCTGGGGATCACCGTGCCGGTGGCGCTCCACCTCGACCACGGCACCTACGACGGGTGCAAGAAGTGCGTGGAGGCGGGCTTTACCTCCATCATGTTCGACGGTTCCCACTACCCGATTGAGGAAAACATCGAAAAGACCAAGGAGCTCGTCGCGCTCGCGCATGACAATGGCATGTCCATCGAGGCCGAGGTCGGCTCGATCGGCGGCGAAGAGGACGGCGTGGTCGGCATGGGCGAGGTCGCGGACCCCGCCGAGTGCAAGATGATCGCCGATCTGGGGATCGATTTCCTCGCCGCGGGGATCGGCAACATCCACGGCGTTTATCCTCCCAACTGGAAGGGCCTGGACTTCGACGCGCTGGCCAAGATCCAGCAGGCGGCCGACGGTATGCCGCTCGTGCTGCACGGCGGCACCGGGATCCCGGCGGACATGATCAAAAAGGCGATCTCGCTGGGCGTCAGCAAGATCAACGTCAACACCGAGTGCCAGCTCTCCTTCGCGGCCGCGACCCGCAAGTACATCGAAGAGGGCAAGGACAAGCAGGGCAAGGGCTTCGACCCGCGCAAGCTGCTCGCTCCCGGCGTCGAGGCCATCAAGGCCACCGTCAAGGAGAAGATGGAGCTCTTCGGCTGCGTCGGCAAGGCGTAAGAGAAACAGAACAAAAACAGGCTCCCCAAGCGGGGAGCCTGTTTTTTGTTTACTTGCGGGTTCAGTTGGCGGGGTGGCATTTGGCGCAAGGAGTATATTCCAGGCTCTGCGCCTTGGAGACGTTGTAGGCGCAGAAGTTTTCCCCGGCGGCGTAGACAGGGCAGTCGAGGGTGTGGTATTCCTTCCCGCCGTCGACGATGATGGCGATATAGGCGTCCAGGAACTCGGCCTTCTCCCGGTCGGTTTTCGCCGCAGCAGCGGGATGGCATTTTGCACAGGGGGTGTAATCCAGCTTTTGCGCCTTGGAGACGTTGTAGGCGATGAAGTCTTCCCCTGCGGCGTAGACGGGGCAGTCGAGGGTGTGGTACTCCTTCCCGCCGTCGACGATGATGGCGATATAGGCGTCCAGGAACTCGGCCTTTTCCCGCTCTGTCTGCGCGGCAGGTGCGGAGGGAGCTGCGCCCGCAGCGGGCGCGGCTGGCGCTTGAGCGGCTTCTGGCACTTGGGCAGCCTCCGGGGCGGGGGAGACCGGCGTCTCATAGGGGCAGACCCCGTTTGTGTGCAGGTGGGCCGGATAGCCGTGATGGTAATGATAGGGCCCGAGCCCGCTGACATTCTTGTTGTCCTTGTGCCCGCCGGCGCTGTCGGTGCGTCCCGGGTGTGCAAAGGCGCTGGTGGTAATCAGACATAAAACGATCAGAACAGAGAATAATCTTTTCAAAACAATCACCTCACCCTCAGTATAGTGCGAAGATAACCGGTTACATGTCGAATACGGTCGAACCGCGCGGCGGCCGTGTACAAGCCGTTGTTGCCAAACGGGCAAAAAAATGCTAAGATAAATCATTCGATAAGGGCTTTGACCGAGGGAGGATTTTTGTATGATAAAAGGCAGATGGATTGCGCTGATTTGCGCCGCCTTGCTGGCGATGAGCGGCTGCGGCGCCAGGGAGAAAGGGGCGCAGAGCAGTGAGGAAGCGTTGCCGCAAAGCTCTCAGGCTTCGCAGCAGGAGTCCTCGCAGGCAAAAGAGGCTGATCCCTCGCCCGAGGGGGAGAGCGGCGAGCCGGTGGACGAGGCGGCGCTGAAGGCAGTGTTGGATTCCATCGCCCAATACGAGCCGGATACGGCGGGCAGCTCGCTGAAGATCGTCATCGTGGCGGCGAAGCTCCTCGACTTCTCGGAGAGCTACAACGCGGCGCAAAAGCAGGCGTTGGAAACCGGGGCGGAGAATTATCTCACCGCGCTCACAGGGGAAGCGCTCGGGCTGTTTTCAGACAACCTGCCCTATGTGGACCAGACCGTGCGCGAGATTCTCGCGGGCGGGGAGGAGATCGAAGCGAGGCTCGAGGAGGCGGGGAACCCGCTGGAGAGTGAAAGCTACAGCCCGGACCTCTACGAGTCGGTCTACGCCGTGCTCAACGATGCGCTGGCCGCGCGGATCGCCAAGGGCTAAACGTGAATACGAAAGCGCCCCGCATGGATTCCATGCGGGGCGCTTTTTGCTGCCGGCTCAGAGGGAGGCGTAGTAGCCGGTGGCGAGGATGTCGCCCTCCTTCATCATGACCTGCCCTTTGGCGAGCACTGTGTCGATGGATAGGTCGTCGTTCAAAAAGACGAGGTCGGCATCGCTGCCCGGAGCGATCGCGCCCTTGCGCGGATAGAGCTCCAGGGCTTTCGCCACAGTCTCGGTGATGGGCAGGATGGCCCGCTCGAGAGGCACCCCCTTGCCGATCAGAGCCCGGACGGTCTCATAGAGGGTGGTCATCCTGCCGACCCCCATGCCGACCATTTCTTTTTTCTCGTTCCAGATGGGGGCGCTGCCGTTCGAGTCCGAGCTCAGGGTGACCTGCCCGAAGGGCGCGCACTCCATCAGCTGGAGCAGCGCCGTTTCCACCCCTTCTCCGCTGGTCAGGTCGGGATAGCCGCCCATCCTTGCGAGCTTGGCGGCTTGGTCGAGATGCCGGCACATGTGGGTGGGCCTAAAGTGCCGCACCGGGATGTCGGTGCGCTCGGCGATCTCAAAGACGGCGGCGATCCCTTCCTTGCCGCTGCCTACATGGATGTGCACCACCCCCGGCTTTTTGGCGGTCAGGGAGGCGATCCGCACCTCGCTGGCAAGGCGGGTGAGCTCCTGCACGGTGGGGTAGGAGCAGCGGTGGTCGGACAGGGCGATCTTCACCCCCAGCACCTCGGGGATGAGGCAGATGTCCTCCCCGACTTCGCCGGTCAGGGTGACGCTGGGGTACTCGTACGAGCCGGTCAGGCAGTAGGCGGTGATCCCCTCCAGGGTGAGCGCGCGGACTTTAGCCAGCAGCGCGTGCAGGCTGCGGGTGTGCCGGTCGGTGCCCAACAGCCCGCACAGGGTGGTCACCCCGGCCCCTATGCAGTCGCGTATATCCAGCTCGGGCACCCGGCTGGCGAAGCCGTCCTCGCCGCCGCCCCCAATACAGTGGACATGCTGGTCGATGAAGCCGGGAAGCACCCGCTTTCCTCCGGCGTCCAGCACGGTGAGCTGCGGCAGGGAATAGTCGATCCCCTCCCGCAGCTCGATGATCCGCCCGGCGCAGATGAGGATATCCCGGAGCCCCAACGGGGCGGGGGAATAGACGTTTGCGTTTTTGATCAGCAGCATAGATTTCCCTCCTGTTTTCCTTTCTCTATCAAACAGGAAGAAACCGGTTTTGTCAAGAGGGGGCGGGCCCGGCAGCCGAATTTTTGACCAATGGATATTCAATGTCTTTATTAAAAAAGTGCGGGAAGCGCACCCTTTTTGCCCCTTTGGCATAGGATAAAACGACAAAATGAGAGATGGAGGTATCCTATGCCTACGGTATATCTGAGCCCCTCCCTGCAGGAGTTCAACCAATACGTCAACGGCGGCAACGAAGAGCAGATGATGAACCTGATCGTGGACGCGATGATCCCCTACCTGCGCGCGAGCGGGATCCAATATGTGCGCAACTCCACCGAGCAGTCCCTGCTCGAGGCGATCGCCCAGTCCAACGCAGGCAACTACGACCTGCACGTCGCCATCCATTCCAACGCCTCGCCCGAGAGCCTGAGCGGACAGCTGCAGGGCACCGACGTCTACTACCGCCCGGGCAACTGGTCGAGCAAGCGTTTCGCCGACATCCTGGTGCGCAACTTTAAGCAGATCTATCCCAATCCCCAGATGGTGCAGGCCCTGCCCACCTCCTCCCTGGCCGAGGTGCGCCGCACCACCGCGCCCGCCGTGCTCATCGAGGTGGCCTACCACGACAACTGGCAGGACGCCCAATGGATCAAAGACAACATCGACGCCATCGCGCGCACCATCGTGCGCTCGATGACCGAATATTTCGGCATCCCCTTCGTCGAGCCGCAGCCCGAGCGCGTCGGGATCGTGCAGACCGGCGGGCCCAACCTCAACATCCGCAATAGGCCCAACACCGGCGCCGCGGTCATCGGCCGCATTCCGGACGGCGCACAGATCACCGTCTATTCGGACATCGGCGAGTGGGACGTGGTCGGCTACGGCGGGGTGGTAGGCTTCGCTTATAACCGGTACATCAACCTGCAATAATCCCTGGTATGCAGCAGGGCCCGCAGCGACAGCTGCGGGCCCTGTGCGGGTTCTATCGGGAAAAAGGGAAAACAGATTATAAGCCGTTGGGGTTTTGGCGGATAAACTCCCACCCGTCCCGGCACATGTCGTCGAGGCCGCGCCCGGCCTCCCAGCCGAGCAGGCGCTTGGCCTTGTCGCAGTTTGCATAGGAGGTGGCGATGTCCCCGGCGCGGCGCGCCTTGATCTCATAGGGGATTTTCTGGCCGCTGGCGCGCTCGAAGGCGTGCACCACATCCAGCACGCTGCTGCCCTTGCCGGTGCCGAGGTTGATCGCCTCGACCCCCTTGTGGGCGGCCGCGTATTCCAGCGCTTTGATGTGCCCGAGCGCCAGGTCCACGACGTGGATGTAGTCCCGCACGCCGGTCCCGTCCGGGGTGTCGTAGTCGTCGCCGTAGACGCTGAGCGTTTGCAGCTTGCCCACCGCGACCTGGGAGATATAGGGAAAGAGGTTGTTGGGAATCCCGTTGGGATTTTCGCCCAGCAGCCCGCTTTCGTGCGCGCCGATGGGGTTGAAGTAGCGCAGCAGGATGACGCTCCAGTCGGGATCCGCCGCCTGGACGTCGCGCAGCATTTGCTCGATGAAGAGCTTGGTGCTGCCGTAGGGATTGGTGGTGGACAGGGGCATGTCCTCGGTGAAGGGGGCGGTGTTGTGCATGCCGTAGACGGTGGCGGAGGAGGAGAAGACCATCCGCTTGCAGCCGTGGCGGCGCATGACGTCGCAGAGGACCAGAGTGCCGGTCAGGTTGTTGTGGTAGTACTCAATCGGCTTTTCGACCGATTCGCCCACCGCCTTGAGCCCGGCGAAGTGGATCACCGAGTCGATCTCGTTTTCCGAAAAGATCCGTTCGACTGCCGACCCGTCCAGCAGGTCACTTTCATAGAAGCGGGGCTCGCGGCCGGCGAGCTGCGCGATCCGGCGCAGCGCCTCGGGCTTGGAGTTTGAGAAGTTGTCGGCCACGACCACCTCGTAACCCGCCTTAAGGAGCTCCACCACGGTGTGGCTGCCGATGTATCCGGCGCCGCCGGTGACCAAAACTGCCATATCTATATTACCTCCCTTATCGGTTTTGCTTCCGGATTTCAGTATATCTCCCCGCTGCCGCCGCGTCAATTGTTTTTGGAGGTGCTGCAACTTTTGTCCATCTTTTCGCAACTTTTGCGGGAGGCCCATCCGCCGGGGGTGGGAATTTTTCTGCCGGGGTGGTATAATAACCACAGATATATGATACCATCCGCGGAAAGGGAGAAACGGTTTGGACAAAAATCTGATCGTCTATGACGATATCCAAAGCAACGAGGAAATCCGCACCTATATCGAGATGGCGGACCAGATGCTCAGCGCCCAGGGATTTACCGAGCATTCCTTCGCCCATGTGACCAAGGCCGCCCGGGTGGCCTTTGACATTTTGCAGACGCTGGGCTATCCCGAGCGCACCTGCGAGCTGGCGCGGATCGCCGGGTTCATGCACGACATCGGCAACGTGATCAACCGCAATGACCACGCCCAGAGCGGCGCGCTGATGGCCTACCGCATCCTCAATAAGCTGGGGATGCCCCCGCGGGAGGTGGCAATCGTGATCGGCGCGATCGGCAACCACGACGAGGGCACCGCCGTGCCGGTGGGGGAGGTCGCCGCCGCCCTGATCCTCGCGGACAAGAGCGACGTGCGCCGCTCCCGGGTGCGCAACCAGCTGGAGGCCTCCTTCGACATCCACGACCGGGTCAACTACGCCGTCGAGCAGTCCCAGCTGATCGTGGACCTGCGCCACGAGCTCTTTTCGCTCAACCTGACCATCGACACCAAGACCGGGACCATGCTCGACTATTTCGAGATTTTTCTCGGGCGGATGCTTCTCTGCCGCCGCGCGGCCAATTACTTCCATATGAACTTTCAATTGGTCATCAATGGGAATGTATTGTAAAAAAATTCCTTTCGTCACAATTCGATTCCAAATTCTGTAAAATTATGGTATCCTCAGGACAAATGGGACATTTGGAGGAGGATGCCGGATGGAAAACAGGAAACCGGTCTATTCGGTCTTTGGCGAGACGGTGGACGGCCGGATGTGCTACGGCTTGCAGGAGGAGGGAGGCGCGCGTTTTTGCCGCCTGAGCGATGAGCGTTTAGAGCTCGAGGCGCTGGCGGGGCTGCTCAATCGGGCCGGATGCTCGCCCATTCATTTTTCCGAAGTGGTCGAGGATTTTCGGCACAGCTGAGATAATTGTGAGGAAAACGGGAAAAATGAAAAAAAGAGGTTGACATTTTCACAGCAATGCGATAAAATAATATTCGCGATATTTCTCGCACAGAGATGGGAGTATAGCTCAGCTGGTTAGAGTGCCTGCTTGACATGCAGGAGGTCGTTGGTTCGAGCCCAATTATTCCCACCAGGAAACCCGCTCAGATGGCTTATGGCCGTTTGAGCGGGTTTTCGTTTATTCCGCCGGGAAATCCGGGGCGCTAAAGGGACGATCACGCCCAATTAGGCAAAGCGCGCCGGAACGGCCACCAGGCGGACCTGGGAGGAACAGAGCCGCCGGGACGCACAAAATGACAAAAAAGCTCCCCCTTTTTAAGGGGGAGCTTTTTATCCTTGTTCGTCTTACGCGGGGCAGACGTTGACAGCGCGCAGCTTGCCGCTGTTCTTCGGATCAGCCTCGGTCTCGAAAGTGACCTTCTGGCCCTCGTTGAGGGTCTTGAAGCCGTCGCTGACGATCGCAGAGAAATGCACGAAGACATCCTCGCCGCCCTCGTCGTTGGAGATGAAGCCAAAGCCCTTGTCCGCGTTAAACCATTTTACCGTACCCTTATTCATGTTAGGTACCTCCTGTTTATAAATTTCATATTCAGAGACGTACTTGGTGTGCACGGAAAAGACCGGCAACGAAAAACTCACATGCTTTTGTAAATCATGAAACGGACCATGACTTACAAAAACATGTGAGTTCATTTGGTACATTTAGAATACATGATTAGTATAGCAGTTTTTAAATCTTTTGTCAACTGTTTTGCCCGGTGTAATATTTCGGAAGTTTTGGAAAATCCTAATGGATGAGGTGATTAACATGGCAAAACAGGGAATGAAGCGGCCTTCTCCCGCGCACAAGCCTCCGAAAAACGAGGTGCCGCCGGTGCCTGAGCTGCAGGGAAAGCCCAAGCACACCAAGGAAAAAGCAAAGCCCATCACCGAATAAGCCGAAAATGCGCCCTTCTCAAAGTATGGCAGGCGTCGCCTGCCATACTTTGAGAAGGGCGCATTCCATTGACGGAAGGCTTCAGCGGGGGTCCTCCACCAGCAGGACCTTCAGGATGGAATCCGGGGAGACTGAGCCGAGCAGATAGACGGTATAGGTCGAGCGTTCGCCGATGTCCGCCGCGAAGGAGACCAGCACGTCGGGGCGGGGGAAGTCGGAGGAGATGTCCTCCACCGTTTCGATGTCCGCCTCGAGCGGGGTGGGGGTGATGTAGAAGAAGTAGAGCCCCGGCCGGATGGTCTTGAAGGGGGTCGCTTCCTTGAAGCGCACGTCGGAAAAGACGGTGCGCCCGTCATAGAGGTTCATGTCCAGCGCCTGGGAGTCGTAGATGAGATTCACCACCCGCAGGCAGGAGAGGCTGCGCGAGACGTTCTGGCAGGGGATGTCGTTAATCTGCGCCAGCTCGATACCCGAGGGGGCGTTGACGATGGCGAGGGTGATGGTCTCCCCGGACTTGAAGGGGAAATTTTTGCGCAGCAGCAGGCCGTTTCCCGAGCGCACGACCACGGTGCGAAAGCCGTCCGGCACGTTGCGGTAGCCCGTCAGCTCGCCGAAGGCGAGGTTGTTCGCCATCATCCTTCCGCCCACGACCACGTTCAGAGGGGCATAGCCCACTGCCGCGTGCAGGAAGCGCACCCGGCAGTAGCCCTGCGCGGGAGGCATAATGGGCCCGGGTGCGACCGGGCGGCCGCCTTCCGGGGCGATGGGTGGTACCGGAATATCGGGGCCCGGAGCGACCGGGCGACCGCCTTCTGGAGCGATGGGCGGTACCGGAATATCGGGGCCCGGAGCGACCGGACGACCGCCCTCGGGAGCGATGGGCGGCACAGGGACGTCGGGGCCCGGAGCGACCGGACGTCCGCCTTCGGGGGCGACGGGGGTCGTTGGAACATCCCGTGCGGCGGGCTGGGAAGAGGATGACCTGTTATTGCGATTCATCACGAAAGATTCCTCCTGGTCTATGTAAAAATGGTATTTGTGACCTATGTAAATCCCCGCCCGCGGGCGGGGAACGCGTACTAGAACAACCGCCGGAAAAACCTGATGATCCGGAGCAGCAGGCGCCGAAGGGCGGCGAAGAGCCCCGTGCCCTGACTGCCGGAAGGGGTATCCGGCTGTGATCCTGATCCGTCTGGATTTTCCGGCGGCTGCGCGGGAGGCGTGCCCTCCGGGAAAGGCTCCTGCTGGCCCGGCTTTCCCTCTTGGGGGCCGGTGGGGGAGCCTTCGATCGGAGACAGGCCGTTGAGGCCCGCCGCCTTTATGATGGCGGCATAGTCCTTATAGGCCCAGTCGCGGTCGCACGGGCCCTTGACACCCGGACAGGTGCCGCTGCTGCCGGTGTATTGCCACATGCCGTATTCGCCCTGATAGTCCGGCTTCTGGGTGTAGTCGGCCAGCCAGAAGTCGTAGGCGTCCAGCCGTTCCATCTCGAGATAGAGCTTGGCAAAATAGAAATAGGTGTAGAACATGGCATAGTAGCCGAGCCGCTCCACCTCGCTGCAAAAGGCGATTACCGTGTCGGTGATCTCCTCCTTGGTCAGTACGCTGGTCAGGCGCGAGTCCTCCACGTCAATGGCGATGGGATAGCTGATCCGGTACCCGCGGGCCAGGGCGATCGTCTCCTGCGCGGCCCGCCTGGCGGCCTGCTCGCTGCGCGCGTAGGAGTAGACGTAGAGCCCGACCTGCACGCCGGCTTTGAGCGCGTCGGTGATGGTCACCTCGAGGTTCGGGTCGGCCGCCAGCCCGCCGTCATAGCCGCACCAGCCCGCGCGCACCATGCAAAAGCGCACCCCGCTGCTGTAGACCGTCTCAAAATCGATCCTGGCGCGGGAGGTTTGATATTGTGAGATGTCGATCCCGCTGATTGGAATCTCCTGCAAGCTTTCACATCCTTTTTTCTGTGTCTCCTGCGCGGTTGGCGCGCAGGGCCGGCGGATAAACTCCGGCACACCATCCTATGCAAAGCGGTGGATTTCGGATCATAAAAAGGGATGCCGGTTTTGGCGGCGGACAGCGGGAGCCCCGGCGATCCGGGGGCCTGATGATGAAAAAAAGGACTGAAAGCAACGCTTTCAGTCCTTTGGGAAAAGGCTTAAGACACGCTATTGCTCCAGCGGCTGCCGGGGCTCCAATGCCGGTACCTCCACGGCGTCGCTCCCGGTGCCGTCTGTGTCGTCCTCGGCGGGAGGATCGGCGGGCGGCGACTTCTTGGACTCGGAGAGGGTGATCAGGATCACGCCCGAGAGAATCAGCACGCAGCCGATAATCTTGAGCAGCGAGAGCGACTCGCCCAGTATGAGCACGCCGCAGACTATGCTCGTGATCGGCTCGAAGGTCGAGAGGATGGCCGAGGTGGACGGCCCGACGTAGAGCACGCCGAGCTGGAAGAGGGTGACCGCCCCCACCGAGGTGAGCACGGCGACAATGAAGGAATACAGCCACGCCTTGGGCGTCAGCTGGAGCACGGCGAGCTGGCCGCTCACCAGCCCGAAGAGCCCGGCGGTGATCCCCGCCACGCTGCACAGGTAGAAGGAGAGCTTGAAGTAGTACATATTCTTCAGCCCGGATTTATCGAGGTAGATGACGTAAAAGGACCAGAAAAATCCCGACGCGATCGCCAGGATAAAGCCCATGGCCGAGCCGCCCGAACTCTTGTCGGCGAAGAAGAAGATCCCGGCCGTGGCGAGCACCAGCGCACAGATTTTCAAGGGGGTCATTTTTTCCTTGAAGAGGACGACGCAGGCCACCGAAATCACCAGCGGATAGACGAAGTGCAGGGTGGTGGCCATCCCGACGGAAATGTATGTATAGGAGGAGTAGAGCAGGATGGTGGTCAGCGCCGAGCCGACCACGCCGGTGAGAAGGATTTTTTTCACTTCGCTTGGGGCGACCCGGATGGAGAGCCCCCGCCGGCGCACCAGGAAGTAGAGCACCGGCAGCGCCAGGATGGAGCGCAGGAAGGTGAGGGTGATCCCGTTGCTTCCGCCGTCGTAGGTGATCCGTCCGAGGATGGGGGTAAAGCCGAAGATGGTCGCCGAGAGGATGGTAAAAAGGATGCCCTTATACTTCTGCAAATTGAAACCCACCTGACACTCAAATTTATCAGAATCTTTATATCTTGCGGCGCCATTGCCGCAAGATGCATTATACAATAGCCCGCACAGGGCTGTCAATTGCGCGGCAAAGAAAAGGGGGCCCGCGGGCTTCCGGACCGCGCAAAAAAAGTATTGAAAGCAAAGCTTTCAATACTTTGGGAGGGGCGTGGCGTTAATCCCCGGTTTTCAAAAAAGAAGCGGCGCCTTCAATCCTCTTTTTCGCACTCGCGAAGGGTGCGCAGATGCTCGCCGTAGAGCTGCAGCTCGCCGAGGGTGGAGATGTGCACCCCCGAGCGGCGAATCTCCTGCTGTACCGCCGCGGGCAGGGAGGCAAAGTATGCGTGCATGCGCTGGTCGTCATATTCCTTCGGCACCTTCAGCGATCCCCCTGCAGCAGGTTGTCCGCATAGTTTTGCAGGCTTTCAAACGAATTGACGCTCGTCGCGCGCTGGCTGATCATCTCGCGCACATAGTCGGGCAGGGAATTGTAAAACTGATCCGCTTCGGGTTCCTGGTCGATCAGGCTGTAAAGGTCGGGATATTTTTTGAGCATAAGGGCCTCCATTCTCCGCGCAGCGCGCGGCTGCCGCCATCTTTGCGGCGGGCGGCGCGCCGGAATCCGGGATTTTCCCACCCTTAGTTTCTGCCGTGCGGCCCTCAAAAATTCAGTTGGCGGTGATTTTTGGCGGCAGCCCCTCTTTCTTGACAAATTCCGGCACGCTTCGTATAATGGACAAGGTATGGAAAAGAATTTTGTTGCGTGGTGATTGAATTTGCGAAAGAAAGCGGGAACCCTGCTTTTATCCTTGGCGCTCGCCCTCTCGACGGCGGCCGGCGCCTTCGCACAGGGTACGGATGCCCAGGAAGTGCTGGACGGCGCGGAGCTGGAGCCGCAGAGCCTGCAGTCTGAGGAGCTCGGGGAACTGGTGGAAGAGACGATGGACGAGCTCTGCGACGAGGAGATGGGCACCTACGATAAGGTGGCGGCCTGCTACGATTATCTGGTGGAGAACATGTCCTACGGCAACCAGATGCGCTACCTCAACGTGGAGGCGGGGGACACCACCTGCGCGGATATTTATTATGACTGCGGCGAGGTCGAGGGCTTTGCGGCCGTCGCGCTCACCTCCAAGGTCGGGTACTGCAACGGATACGCCTCGGCGCTGATCGTCATGCTGCGCACTTTGGGGATCGACGCGCGGCTGGTGGAGGGCGAAACCGGAAGCGCCAATGGCGGCTATGCCTACCATAAATGGGCCGAGGCCGACATCGGGGGGACCACCTACCTGTTCGACCCGCAGCTCGAGCAGGACCTCACGGCGGCCGGGCTGCCGGCCTATTCGGTCTTCTGCAAGACCTATGGCGAGGTCGGGGACCGGTACATAAAATACTGATTGATGGAAAAAGGGCTCCGTACTTTTCGGTACGGAGCCCTTTTTGGATTTTCAGATGGCGACGCTGTGCTTGACCCGGTCGCGCTCCTCGGCGCGTTTGCCGTTGTTGAAGCGGTCCAGCGTGCCCACCAGGTATCCGGTGATCCGCCGGATCCTCTCATAGGGCACGGGCGCCAGCTTGTAGCTCAGGTTGACGTATTCGCCGTCCAGCTCGATGTCGACGGTGTCGATGGTACGCCCGGGGTTCTGAGCGCGGATGTGCGCGAGGTAGGCGTCAATTTCCTGCTGTGAAAGGCTGCCGCCTGTGATGTTGATCTGCTCCATATTGTATACCACCCTTGTCTCAATTTGATGGTATCAATATACCATATATAGATTTAAAAAGCAACCGGTAATCTATATCTTGTTGCCCTAAACGGGAAGAGAATTTTCCAGTTCCTCTTCGGCGGCCTCTTGCGTCCCCTCGCAGGGAGCGATGGCGCGGGAGAAAAACAGGTTGTATAGGCGGATCATCGCCGCTCCGAGGACCAGACCGTTGGAGAAGTGGTTCAGGGATTTGAGCTTCTTGTCACAGGGGGAATCGAAGGAGCCCTTCACCGCCTGGCCGGTAAGATAGAAGTAGTAGAGCACCGCCGCGAGGACCAGTACGGCGGAAACCGTCTGTACGCTGAAGAGCTGGCAGGCCTCGGGGGTTTCCCGCCCTGCCGCGGCATCGGTGAGCTGCTTGCGCTGGATGAGCACGCCGTAAAAAGAAAGCGTCACGGCGGCAATGGTGATCAAAATGAACATTGCTGCCTTGTCCAGCACCGGGAGCTGTTCTTCGAGCAGGGAATCCGCCGTCTGCTGTTCCATAAGCCATCGCCGCCCTTTCCTGGATTTATTATCAGTGTATTCCGCTTTTAACGCCCCGGTGACGAAAAACAGGCATTGCGGGGGCATATACTTTGGCAAAGGGGGATTTGATATGCGTTTGAGCGGAATTCTGATCGGGCTGATTTCCTTTGCGATCATCGGGCTGTTCCATCCGGTCGTTATCAAGTGCGAGTACTATTTTGGGGCGCGCGTCTGGCCGGCGTTCCTGGCGGCGGGGATCGGCTTTTTGCTGCTCTCGCTGCTACCGGATTCTGTGATCGTCTCGTCCACTTTGGGAGTGCTGGGCTTCACCTGCCTGTGGAGCATCGGCGAGCTCAGAGAGCAGCGCAGGCGGGTGGAGCGGGGCTGGTTCCCGGAAAACCCCAATCGAAAGAAGCGGGGCTAGAAACAAAAAAACGACTTGTCACTACAAGTCGTTTTTTATGTGGTGGAGACGCGCGGGCTCGAACCGCGGACCTCCTGCGTGTGAAGCAGGCACTCTGACCAGCTGAGCTACGCCTCCGGATCAGAACAAAAATTATTATAGCACAAAGGCGCGGGCTTGTCTAGTCCTCGGGCAAATTTTTGGAGCAAAAAAGGGTTAAAATTCCAACCCCTCCAGGCAAAGTTCGATCGGGCAATGATCGCTTCCGAAGACCTCGGGATGGATGATATGGTCCTTGACGCAGCCGCGGATCCGCTCGGAAACCAGGAAGTAGTCGATCCGCCATCCGGCGTTGTTGGCCCTGGCGTTATACATATAGGACCACCAGGTGTAGGCGCCCGTCTTATCGGGATAGAGGGCGCGGAAGGTGTCGCAGAAGCCGCTTTCCAGCAGCTCGGTCATCTTGCCGCGCTCCTCGTTGGAGAAGCCGGCGTTGCCCACATTGGACTTGGCGTTTTTGAGGTCGATCTCGTTGTGGGCCACGTTCATGTCCCCGCAGACGATGACCGGCTTTTTTGCGTCCAGCTCCTTTAGATAGGCGCGGAAGGCGTCCTCCCAGCGCATGCGGTAGTCGATCCTGGTCAGCCCGCGCTGGGCGTTGGGGGTGTAGACGGTGACGAAATAAAAATCCTTGTATTCCAGCGCAATGACCCGCCCCTCGGTGTCGTGCTCAGAAATGCCGAGCCCATAGCCGGCCCACAGCGGCGGGTGCTTTGAAAACACTGCGGTGCCGGAGTAGCCCTTGCGCTCGGCGCTGTTCCAGTACTGCTCGTAGCCGGGGAGCACGAGCTCGATCTGGTCGGGTTGCAGCTTGGTCTCCTGCACCGCGAAGCAATCGGCGCCGGACGCGGTGAAGAAATCTTCAAAGCCCTTGCCCACACAGGCGCGCAGGCCGTTGACGTTCCAGGAAATCAGTTTCATGGAAAAGCTCCTTTATTTTAAGACTTAAACCGGGACGGCCGGTTTATCCCGAGAAATTGCCATCAAGGGTATCTTATCATAGATTCGTCAGCCGGTAAAGGAAATTTCCCCTTGAAAATGATGCCGGCGGGCGTTAGGATGGGAGCAGATGATCTTTCTTTAAATTCCCGGGAAAGGAATGGTTACAGAGATGGAAAAGCTGATTGCGGTTGGGCTCAATGTGGTGGACAAGTACCCCGCGCTCGGGGTGATGTACCCCGGCGGGAACGAGCTCAATGTCGCCGTCTATGCGCGCTGGCTCGGGGCGCAAAGCGCCTTTCTCGGCGTATTCGGCAGCGACGGGGCCGCCAGGGCCAACGAGGAGGTCCTGCGAAAAGAAGGGGTGGAGATCTCCCATTGCCGCCATGAGCAGGGCGAAAACGGCTATGCAGAAGTCGAGCTGGTAAACGGGGACCGCGTGTTCGGGGAATTTAACGACGGCGGGGTGACCGGACGCTTCCCGATCCGGCTTACCGGGGAGGACATGCGGTATATCCGCGGATTCGACGTCATCTCGGCCTCGATCAATTCCCGGCTGCCCGAGAGGGAGATCGAACGGCTGCACAGCGCCGGGGTGCCCCTCTCCTACGACTTTTCCGACCGGTACACGCCCGGGCATCTCCGGAGGGTCGCGCCGCATGTCGACTTTGGTTTCGTCTCCTGCTCCGGGATGGACTGGTCCCGGACCGAGGCGTTTTTAAGGGAGCTGCACGCGCTGGGGTGTCCGGTGCCGGTGGCCACGCGCGGGAGCGAGGGGGCGCTGCTCTTCGATGGAAATTCGTTTTACCGCCAGCCCGCCGAAAAGGCCGAGGTGGTGGACACCATGGGGGCGGGGGACTCCTTCATCACCGCGTTTCTGTTGGAATACGCCGCCGGGGTCAAGGCGGGGCTTGAGGGCGAGGCGATCTATCGCAAGGCCTTGCAGGCGGGGGCGCGCTTCGCGGCAAAAATCTGCGGGCTGCAGGGAGCGATCGGCCACCCGATGCCGCTTCGCTAGGAGGGAACGATGGCTTTTCAAACGATCGACTACGAGCGCTGGGAGCGCCGGGAAATCTATGAAGCCTTCCACCGCACCGGAATCTACGTCACGGTGCAGATGGACATCACAGAGCTGCGCGCGGCGCTGGAAAAGCGCGGGCTGCGGCTCTACCCGGCGCTGATTTACTGTGTCTGCCGGGTAGTCAATTCGCACGAGGAATACCGCTACGGGTACGACGAGAACCATAACATCGGGATTTGGGACGTGCTCCATCCCTTTTACACCCTGCCCAGAAGGGACAATGGCGAGCTCTTTTCAATGAAGTATACCGAATACGCGCCCGACTTTACGGAGTTTTACCGCCGCTTTCTGGAGGACAGCGAGCGGGGGGAAACCTGTGGACGGCTAATCTGTGACGAGGTACTGCCGAAAAACATCGTCGGGATTAGCGCCATGCCGGGCGCCCGGTTTTCTTCCTTTCAGTTTTTCGGGGACCAAAAGGAGGATCTTACCCCCTTCGTCGTCTTCGGGAAGTTTTATCGGGAGGGGGAGAGAACCTTGATCCCGGTGAGCGGGGAATTTTCCCATGGCGTCAGCGACGGGGTACAGATCAGCCGCTTCTTCGAGGGCCTGGAGGACTGCGCCGCCCGCTTGCTGGAATAAAAAGAGCGCCCCGGGCCGGACGGCCCGGGGCGCTCTTTTACTAAAACTGGCAAGCGAGCGCGTCCGCGCGCTCCATCGCCGCGTGCAGCAGCGCTTCGGCATCGAGGTTTATGTCGTCCAGCCCCTCGGCGGCGAGCAGGTGAAAGCGCCCGATCCCGTACATGGCGCACAGCGCCTCGAGGTGGCGCGCGCCCATCTCCATCCAGGAACTCCCCGGAAGCGAAAAGTCGCCGCCCCGGGTGGTGATCAGCAGCAGACCGCCCGCCTGGCAGAGCCCCTTCATCCGCCCCGCATCGTCGTAGCCGAAGGTGATGTCGCACACCGAAATCCGTTCAAGATAAATTTTGAGGATCGCGGGGTAATTGAGATCCCAAAAGGGTGCGGCGACAACGATCTTGTGCGCCTCTGCAAAGCGGTGCGCCTCGTCGAAGAGCGGATCGCTAAGCTTCCCGGCCTCCCACAGGCGGTCCCGCTCGGCGAGCACTTCGGGGTATTGCGGCTCGAGGCGCCGGGCGCACAGGTCGCGCTCATAGATTTCCTCGTCCGGATGCAGCGCGGCGTATGTTTTTAGGAAATGCCGCGCAAGGCGCAGGGTGCGGGACTGTTCCCCCCGTACGCAGGCGTTGACAAACAGGATTGGTTCCATATGTAGCGTCCTTTCTGCTAAAGCGTTTCTTGCTGTGTTTGTGGGTTCATATTTTGATAGGGCGTTTTGCGCTTGAAGAGGAAGGCGGCCAGGATGGCGCAAAACGGCATGAGCAGGTTAAAGAAGGCGTAGCGCGCGTAGGCGAAGGCCGACACCCCCAGTACGCTGAGCATGAACATCCCGCAGGTGTTCCAGGGCACGAGCGCCGAGGTCGCCGCCCCGCCCGCCCCCAGGGAGACGGTCAGCTCCCGGCGGGAGACGCCGTGCTTATCGTATTCCTGCGCGTACATCCGCCCGGGAATGGCGATCGAGATATACTGCTCGGGCAGCACCAGGTTGACTGCAAAGCAGGTGGCCACCGTGGTGGCGACGAGCCCGCCGAAGCTGTGCACATGCCGCATGAGCGGGGCCATCAGCGCTTCCATCTGCCCGGTCTTTTCCATGATCCCGCCGAACATCATGGCGGTGATGATCATCGAGACCGAAAACATCATCGCCTCGAGCCCGCCCGCGCTGAGCAGCCCGTCCACCATTTCGTTCCCGGTCTGGCTGAGATACCCGCCGTAGGCGGCCTCGAACATCCCCTTTATCGGGACGTGCTGGGTGAGCACCCCCTGCACCCCCGCGGCGAGGATTCCCACCCCGATACTCGGGATGGCCGGCACCTTCAAAAGGATGCACACCACCAGCAGCACGAGCGGCAGGAAGGAGAGCGGGCTGATCACAAAGAGCCCGTTTAGCGAATCCGAGAGGGCGTGGATGTTCTCCAGCACCGCTGGATCGGAACCGGCATAGCGCAGCCCAAGCACGGTGAAAATCCCCGCGGCGAGCAGATAAGCGCTGCCCGCGACCGGGAACATATGCCGCACGTTGTCAAAGACATTCACCCCGGTGACCGCCGAGGCGAGGTTGGTGGTGTCCGAGAGGGGGGAGAGCTTGTCCCCGACGTAGGAGCCGGAGATGACCGCTCCCGCCGCCAGGGGGGCGGGGATGCCCATCGCGTGGGCGATTCCCATGAAGGCCAGACCGATGGTCCCGGCCGTGCCCCAGGAGCCGACCGCCATCGAGATGATCGAACAGATCACCATGGTCGCCACCAGGAAAAAGCGGGGGGAGAGGAGCCGCAGCCCGTAATAAATCATTGCCGGGACCACGCCCGCCTCGATCCAGACGCCGATGAGCACCCCGATGAGCATGAGGATGATCAGCGATTCGAGGGCCTGGGTGATCCCGCCGAGCATCCCCTCCTGGATCTCCTCCCAGCGAAAGCCGCCGGCCTTCAGCGCGACCAGCCCCGCGATGGCGCAGCCGAGCAGCATGGGGATATGCGGCGAGGCGTCGAAGACGACGATGGCAAAAAACATGATGACGGCGAGGCAGCCGACGGTGATCAGCGCCTCATGAAATTTTGGCTTCCTGGGCATCCTTTCCTTCAAGTTAACACTTCCCATCTATGTGTGGCCAGCGGAGCGCGAGCCTTCGCCCGGACAGGGCGAGCGCCAGGCGTCACGGACATAAGAATTCACATAATTGTCCGTTGCAGGCAGGTCAGTAGTTATTATATCGCGAAAGAGGCCGCCGCGCAAATCGAAATTCTCTTTGAACTTTTAGAGAAGGATTTGTGAAGACGGGCAGAACTGTGAACGAAAGGTGAGAAACAGACGCTTGAAACAGGCGGACAAAAGGGATAGAATGGAACAGCAGAGATAAAAACACGTAAGCCGGTTGGTAGTCCGGCGCCGCAATAGCGGTCAGTAACCTGCCTCCTAGGGTTGTCCGTTCTCTGTAGGAATCATATAGGAGGAACTGAATATGAGGTTGCAGGTACGGCTGACAGTCTATTTCGAGGACCCGTTCTGGGTCGGCGTGTTCGAGCGCCGGCAGGAGGGACGGCTCACCGCGGCGCGGGTGGTCTTCGGCGCTGAGCCGAAGGACTACACGGTGTACGAGCATTTCCTGCGCGGCTGGCGCTCCCTTCGCTTCAGTCCGCCCGTCGCGGCGGGGGAGGAGGGGGCCCGCGCGGGAAATCCCAAGCGTGCCCAGCGTGAGGCCGCGCGCCAGCTGGCACGCTCCGGCAGCGGCACCAAGGCGCAGCAGGCGCTAGCCCTGCTGCACGAGGAGAGCGTCCGGCAGCGCAAAGAAAACGGCAAGCGCCGGCGCGAGGAAGACAGGCAGCGCCAGTACGAGCTTCGCAAGGAACGCAAAAAAGAAAAACACCGGGGGCACTGAGCCCCCAAAACCGAAAGGGCCGCGGGAATTTCCCGCGGCCCTTTCGGTGAGAAAGCGGATATGCATGGGTTCGTTAAATGCGCCCACGCAATAAAAAGCAGCCCGGGCCAACGGCCCGGGCTGCCAAAGTTACGTTTTGCCGTCCTTACAGGGACATGAGCAGGTAGCGGATGACGAAGAGCACGCTGAGCACCACGGTGATGACGCGGATGTCCTTGAACTGGCCGGAGATCAGCTTGATCAGCACGTAGGAGATCAGCGCGAAGGCGATGCCGTTGGCGATGGAGTAGGTCAGCGGCATGAGCGCTATGCACAGGAAGGCCGGGATGGCCTCGGACATGTCTTCGGTCTCCAAATCCTTGATGGAGGAGATCATCAGGCCGCCGACGTAGATGAGCGCCGGAGCGGTGGCGACTCCCGGGATGATCCCGACCACCGGGGCGAAGATGCAGGCCACCAGGAAGAGCACCGCGGTGGTGCAGGCGGTCAGCCCCGTGCGTCCGCCCTCGGCGACGCCGGCGGTGGACTCGACGTAGGTGGTGACGGTGGAGGTACCGAGCAGGGCGCCCGAGGTGGTGGCGATCGCGTCGCAGAGCAGGGCCTGCTTCATGCGGGGCATCTGGCCGTTGTCATCCAGCATGCCGGCCTTGCGGGCGGTGCCCAGCAGGGTGCCGATGGTGTCGAACATGTCAACCAGCGAGAAGGAGATGACGATCATGGTGATGGTGAAGATCCCCTCGATCACGCTGGTGGTGTTGGCGAACAGGCCACCGAAGTCGAGCGCCAGGAAGGAGGTGGTGGTGAAGTCATGGAACTGCTGGCCGAAATTCATGGTGAAGTTTTCGGGCAGCTGGGTGATCCCGAAGGGGATGCCCAG
The DNA here is from genome assembly GCA_004340125.1 of Harryflintia acetispora. Lineage (GTDB taxonomy): Bacteria > Bacillota > Clostridia > Oscillospirales > Ruminococcaceae > Harryflintia > Harryflintia acetispora. The sequence continues at coordinate 55,391 of SLUK01000002.1, forward strand.
GATGGTGCAGACCACGATCCCGATGAGGATCGAGCCCTTGACGTTCAGCTTGGAGAGGGCCGCGATGATCACGATCCCCAGGAAGGCGATGATCGCGCCGATGACGGTGGTGCGCATTTCGGGGTCGCTCATCTTGGAGAAGTCGACCAGATTGACCAGGGTGGAATCGCTGTTGGCGACCAGCCCCGCGCCCTGCAGTCCGACGAAGGCCAGGAACAGGCCGATACCGGCGCTGATGGCGATCCGGATGTTCTTCGGGATGGCGCGGATGATCGCTTCACGCAGGCCGAAGACGGTGATGATGATGAACAGGCAGCCCGAGATGAACACGATGGCCAGCGCCTGGGGATAGGCGATCTGCATCCCGATCATGACGGTGAAGGTGAAGAAGGCGTTGAGCCCCATGCCGGGCGCCTGCGCGAAGGGGACCCGTGCGAGCAGGCCCATCAGCGCGGTGCCGATGAAGGCGGAAAGGCAGGTGGCGAAGAAGACGCCGTTGAAGACCGCCTGCTGGTCCGATCCGGTTGCCGCCGCACCGGTGGAGAGCATATTCGGGTTGACGAAGATGATGTAGGCCATGGTGACGAAGGTGGTGATACCGGCGATGATCTCGGTTCTCACCGTGGTGCCGTGCTCCTTAAGACCAAAGAAACGTTCGAGCATGTTTTTAGACTCCTCCTCTTTCTACTCCGATTTTCTTTTTCCCCTGCAAAATAAAAAAGACCGTTCCCTCCATGATTGGAGAAGCCCGGTTTTGGCAGGATACCGCCGGGCCCCGTCGTGCAGAGGAATTCCAGCTGCCAAAAGCCAGCGGACCCTCTCTGCGAATCCATACGAGTGAGCGCCTGATTTATTTTGCTGTTACGTTATGATTATAGGGGAACAGGCGGCGAAATACAAGGTAAATTTTAATATTTTGTAAACTGGATATGACTTTTTGTCGCTTTTGCCCTGATTTTGCACAGGAAGGAAATGTCTTTTTGCCCAAAAAGCTACCTGACGCCATGCGGCGGCAAACGAAAAGACTGCCCGGCAGCAGCGCTGCCGGGCAGTCTTGAAATCTTTATTCTTCGGTCTCGTCAGAGGGGGCGTCCTCCTCGCTGGAGGTCTCCTCCGGCTCATCGGTCGCTTCCTCTTCCTCGGTCTGCTCGTCTTCCAGCTCTGTAGCCTCTTCTTTCTCGATCACAGGGGACCCGGTCTCTTCCTCGGGGATGGCGACGATTGAGCCGATTTTATGCGCTTCGTCCTCGTCCTCGGAATCCTCGTCTTCTTCCTCTTCGGTTTCAGACTCGGTCTCTTCCTCAACTTCGTCGATGGTTTCCTCCATCTCCCCGGCCTCTTCAGAGGCGCCGATGGTGATCTCCTCTTGGTCGATGGGGGTGGCGTTCAAAGCGACGATCGAGCGGCTCATGGAGAGCACGGCGGGCTGGGCGGCGGAGCCGTCGATGGCGACCCAGTTTTCATCGCTGAGGATCTCGTCCCTCAGCTCGCTCCAGCTCATGTTGTTGGCATAGTTGAGCTTATAGGCCTCGCGGCTGTTGTTGTAGGGGTGCTTTTTGACGTATTCATACCAGATTTCGCTGTCGGAGTCGTAGATCAGGTTGGTGGTCCACTGGCCGATGGCGTCCGTGGAGGTGTTGGCATAGATCACAACGTCGAACTGGCTGCCCTTGCGGTTGATCAGGTAGGGCTGCACGTACATGGTCCTGCCCTGCTGATACTGGGTGGCGGCGACGATCTCGCTCTCGAGCTTCTCCCAGCTGTCGCCGTTTTCGCGGTGCAGCTTTCTGCGGAAGCTGTCGTTGGAGAAATTGTTGTCTTTAATACCCAGCAGCTCCTGCTTTTCCTTGGCGGAGTCCAGCGCATAGAACTCGCCGAGCAGGTCGTTTGTGTTGCCGAGCCATTTGATGGCCACGGTGCTGGTCAGATCGGCACCCGGGTCCTTGTCTCCGGTATCGGGGTCTTTGTCGTTGTCGCCGGTATCGGGGTCTTTGTCGTTGTCGCCGGTGCTGGGGTCGTTGTCATCCGTGCCGGGATCGTTCTCCGAACCGGTGTCGCCGATGGTGGGATCCTTCTCGTCGTTTTTGTCGTCTTCTTTATTGTCGTTGTCGCCCGGTTTGTTGTCGTCGTTGCCGTCCGGCTTGGCCACGGGGGGCACGGGCTTGCTGTCTTCATTATTGCCGTCATTGGCGTTGTCATCATTGCCGCTGAGATCACCGGTGCCGGTGGTGTTGGAGCTGTTGCCGGAGGACTTGCGGGAGGGGGTGGTCTCGCCCCAGTAGGAGCTCGGCTTGGAAGTACGGCTGGAGGCCTTCGGCGCGCTGGCCGCGGCAGAATCGTCATCGCCGGTATCATCCTGGGTGGTGATGGACGCGGCAGCCGGGACGGCGGTCTCGGGGATCGTAACGACCGGAGCGGAAGAAGAGGCGTTCTGGCCGAATACTTCCTCGGGGCTGGCCAGCGGGATGCGCTCCTCGGACAGTTCCTCGGTGGGAAGGGAAACGTGTTTGGAAGCGGGAGCGGCCGCGGTACGTATCACCTTGCGCGCGCCCTGAAGGTTCTCGGCTCTCACGCCGGTGAGGAGGATCGCCATGCAAAGCAGCAGGGAAGCGGTAGCCTCGGCGATTCTGCGATTGTTTTTCTTCATTATGAATCCCACCCTATATCCATAAAATACTGTAACTCTTTACCTGATGATACCAGTATGCCATGGATGGGTCATACGGCAGTCACAAAACAGAAAATATCTAACCAAAATTGTGACCAAATTTATGACTGCTGCAAAAAGCCGGTATTCATGCCGTTTCCCAGCACTTTCTTGCGCGCGCTTCCGGCGCGGCTTAGTCCTCTTCCCAGGGGGAGCGCCCTTGCATGGTCTGGTCAAGCTGATCCAGCGCCATGGGGATCGCGGGATTATTGGGATTGAGCTGAGCGGCTTGCTCGAAATACGTCCGCGCTTCGGCACCATCCCCCATCAAAATGCAGCAGATGGCGCAGTTATACAGGCAGCTCCAGTCCGATTCCGGCTTTTTGCCCCGCAACCCGAGAAAGGCCTCCTTCGCTTCGGGCAAGGAGAGAAGCGTGCCGGCCCTGGCTTTCATCAGCCGGCGCTTCTCATCTTTTTGCGCCGGCAGGTTCAGGTCGACCGCCTGGTAGAACGTCAGCGCGTACAGTGCGCTAAAAAACTGGCGGTCACGTTCGTCCGTCTTTGTCTCCAGCACCTTATAAAGCTCCTTTTCAAAAGCACGGGCCATCACCCCAAATGCCTTTTCGTAGTCCCCGTCCAGCAGGAAGTCGCAGCAGGCCAGGCTCAGGCCCAGTCCCCAATCCTGCCCCGGGAGCTTTCCAATCAGCGAGGCGAGCGCCTCCCGGGTCCCGGGCAGGGAAAGCAGCCCGAAGGCGTCGGTGTCGGGAGGGCGTTTCCCGCCGGCGAGGACGGGTGATTGGTAATATTTGAGCGAAATGACCGCGCGAAAGTAGAGGCGCTCCTGATCGTCCGGCAGGCCGTCGGCCAACGCGCAGGCCGCGCGAAAGTCCTGTTGCCCAAGCAGCTGCATGATTTTCTCCCGGCGCTCTTGATCGTTGGCCACGCCGCCCGATTGCCGCCATTCCAGATAAGGGGCGAACCATTCGGCATCCATCTCATCCTCGATATCAGGAGACTCTTCACAGAACGAAAAGGCTTCGGGCGTCGCCAGCAGATCGCGCAGCGCGAGCACCTGTTTTAAGGTTTCATCGTCCTCTTCGTCCAGCATGATCAGGGAGAAGACGGGGAAGAGGGTATACCACAGCCCCTGCGCCTGCACACGGATTTCCTGATCCAGAAAGCGCAGCAGGGGAACCGTCAGATGGGCCAGCTCCAGCAGCGGCAGTTCATGTACCGGGCGCGCCCCCTCGCCCGTAATGGTGCCGTTTTGGCAGAGCTTTTCCCAAAGCGGGCTTCCGGCCGTCACGCAGGCGCGGCCCGCTTTCTGATAATAATAAGTAGACGGCTTGCCGAAAAAACCTCCTTCGCCGCGCAAAGCCATGGCTTCACCGCGTTCCGGTTCCGGCAGGTTTTCCGGCGGCAGCATAAAGAGGTATTTTAGCTTTTCCAGTTCCTGCTGCGTACGCAGCAGGGTATAGCCGCAGTCGAACTGATCCTGCAAAAGGTACAGACTGTGGACGATATCCCGCGCCTCCTTCGGAACGGGATCGGCGGCGGCCACCGCCAGAACGCTGTACTCCACCAGGCTTTCGATTTCGTGCATGGACATAATAGAAGTCCCCCATTCTTCCTTTTTACGTCATCTGTTACAAATTTTGGCAGATGATATGAGCTTATTATACCGTATTAAAAAGGCTCGCGCAACATTCGATTTGACGGGAGTTATACACCCTGTAAAATTTTTTTAATACCCCCTTGCAATATAAAATCAGATATGCTATAATAACTAAGCACTCAAAAAGAGGCAGATATCGCGGAGTGGAGCAGTTCGGTAGCTCGTCGGGCTCATAACCCGAAGGTCGTAGGTTCAAATCCTGCCTCCGCAACCATTAAGAAACCCCGTATTTAAGCCAAAGTCGGCTGATACGGGGTTTTTTTTTGCTGCAAAACAGACGAAAAATACAACAATAATTCAACTTAATCTGCAAATCATGCCTTTTTCATAAAAATATCGGACAAAATATCCGCGCTTCGTTGTTCTGCTTCTTCGATAACATGCGCGTAGATGTTGGCCGTCGTGCTGACTTGCGCATGCCCTAGCCTGTTTGAAATCGAAACGCTATCCACCCCGTTAAAGTATAGCAGGCTTGCCATAGTATGCCGGAAAGCGTGAGCGTTGAGGTGCGGCAGATGGTATTTCTTTTCGAGCTTCTTCAGGTAGTCCGTCACACTGTCGGGGTGCATGGCTTCTCCCGTTGACTGCGCAAACACAAAGCCATCCGCCCGATCGGGGATTCCCGCTTTTAGAAACTCCTTCCGCTGTTCCTTCCGATATTCCCACAATTCTGCCATGATGGCCTTTGGCAGCGTAATGTATCTTTTTGATTTCTCTGTTTTTGGGGTATCTTCATAGATACCCCTGTCGGCGGAATATAAGACGTTGTTGCAGATATGTATCTGGTTTTTTTCAAAGTCCACCGATTCCCATTTTAGGCCAAGGATTTCCCCACGTCGAGCCCCTGTCATAATCAATAGGTCTACAAGCGTTTTCCATTTAAGCGGTTCATTTTCAAGGACTTCCCGGATGGCCTCTATTTGCTCTGGTTGGAAGTGATTCATTTCCTTTTTCTCGATTCGGGGCAGTACGGCTTGTCTTGCGACATTGAACACAATCAGCCGCTCCTTGAAGGCTTGTTCCAATACGGTGGAAATCAGGCGGTGATGTTCCGTTATTGTTTTAGCGGACAGTTTACCGCCTGTTTTTTTATTTTCTCCTTCGGTCGCCAGTGCCGTGTACAGCTCGTTAAGATGGTCTACCCGCAAGTCGCACAGTTTTATATGTCCGATATGGGGGTATATCCGCTTTGCTAGCTCTCTGTACCTGACAATTGTGGAGTGCTTAGCCCCTCGTTGCTCTTTGAGCTTGATGACGTAATCGCAATACCCATCAAAGCGCTGGCGGTTATCCGCCCTGATTCCTTCCCGGCATTCCTTTTCGAATACGCTTGCGAACGCCTCCGCTTTTTTACGTGCCGTTTCCTCTTTCCATGTCGGTTGCACTTCAAAAGTGGTCGTATACGGTTTCAATTGTTTGCCGTCCGGCCCGCGCCCACGGTGTACACGAATGGAAAAGGAAATAAGTTTTCCTTCCTTGTTCCGCCGCTCTTGGATATTAGCCATTCTTACCGCTCTCCTTTGCTGTTTCCTGTTCTAATTCTTTCTGGAAGACTTTAATTCGCGGCATGATCTTCAAATACAAGTCCGTATCGTTTAATTCTTCGGCGGGTAATATCCGCCTAATACCATCCGAATCTTCCTCGTATCCGTCAATATGTGTGTTATACAGATAGTCCCCAATACAGCCTAAAATGTCGTTGCCATTGTCTTTTTCAAGCAAGGCATTTAAAGCGTTCATCATTCTATATATAGCCGTATTTCCGTCGTTACTATAGAGAGAACGGTCGGAATTAAGTTCTTGTAAGCGCATTTTCTTTAGGTTTACAAGAGAATATATTGCCGCTTCACTCAACCCTGTTTTCGTGCATATATCGCCAACCGTCGTGTCCGGGGACCTTATATCAGTATTGCAGAGCAAGTAGTCTGTTGATACGTCATAGTAACGAGCTAAAGCTACAGCAAAATCTATACTCATACCCCTGTTGGCTCCAAAACTGCTATGGGGCTGCACCGCTTTTTCATACTTTATCAGAGCGTCCTTGCTAATCCCGGTTGCCTTTGAAAGTGTTTCGTGTGATACTCCCTTTTCTTCTCGCAAGGCCTTTAATCTGATAGCAATTTTCTCTGATTGGGTATCGCTAATGGCGGTACTTTTTTGTTTCATTTTTTATTCCTCCTAATGGTCGACTATTTTCTACCATTTTCCAAACAGAAAGTTTAAAATAATATTTTCTACACATTTTAAATATTGGTACAATTTATTATTATCTTCTTGTAGGTTCATCATACTACGAAGACAGGAGCAGATCAATAGAAAAACAAAAATTATTGGAGGAATTGCAGATGGACGATATTGAAAAGCTGGCAAAGGAGGAACGCAACGCCTACTTTAGAAGGTGGCGCGCGGAAAACAAGGACAAGGTGAGAGCGATCAACATGCGCTATTGGGAAAAGAGAGCGGAAGCAAAGTTTGAGAAGAAGGTGAAAGAGAATGGCTGACAATCCGAAGATGATGACAATCAAGCAGATTGCTGCGACAGGACTATTACCCGAACACGCTTTGCGACTGTTGTGCAAGCAAGGAAAGCTACCCGCTATCTATGCCGGGAACAAAGCCCTTGTAAACTATGACCTGCTGGTGAAGCAGCTAAACTCTTTAGGAGGCGGCACGAATGAGTAATTATATCGTGGAATTTTTGAGAGACAACAAACATATCGGCGCACCAAGCGGGATAAAGGCGGCAGGGATTCTCGCTGCTATGGGACGGAACACATCGGAGGATAGCCAGCGGCGGTTAAAAGCGGAAGTACAACACTTTAGGCGTGATTGGCATGCAGAGGAAGGAATTGATAATTATATTTTATCAAACACAGAGAACGGCTATTATTTGTCGAGCAATGACAACGAAGCAGTACGCTTTTTCGCCACCCAGAATAGTAGAGCAATACAGTCTTTTACAACGGTAAAGGAATTGCGGCGGTATCTTAAATCTAAGGGGTGTCTACGCAAAGGGGCCTAAACGAATGAGCGACAGCAATATTGCCTTTACCTTTCGGGTGATCGTGCACACCTGTCAAATGCTGTCCTCTGAAATGCCCTTGCCGATTGAGGCCGTCAACAAAAAGCCCTATATCATTAAACCGAAAGCAAGACAAACCGACAGAGGCTATCTGTACCCGCTAAACGTCAATAAAGCATTCGGAGTAGAGATAAGCAGCCTTGTAAGGTTCCTAAGCGCTATAGAACGCATACAAGCTAATCTGGGCATTTCCGAATGGCAGTTTGATAGGCTGGATATCGCATTTGACACGACATTAAAATATGACGATATCTATAAATACAGCCTTTACATCATTTCATTAGTTTCTGCGATAACGGGCATAAAAAACGCGATCGACATTCAAGATGTAAACACTAAACGCAAAAGGGCGTTGACGATAAAAAGGGATGGGAGGAACGCCTTTGAGTTGCAGATATATAATAAGGCCCTCGAAAGCGATAACAAGCACCCGTACAGCCGTTTTGAATTTCGGTATAAGAATATCAACGGCAAAGATGTGTATAGTGTGCTTGAGCAGCTACGCAGTCTAATAAGCGGCTTGCTGTATGGCATAGAAGTCGTCGAGAGGCAACGTGTCAGCGCCCTTTATGAATTGTGGCAAACTGAAAGCGGTAGCGGCAATACGACGCAAACGAAGAATTTAAGCGAATTTGTACGCCGCTATAGCAATGACCTGTTTACAAGGGAGATTGTCAAAGGCTTATACAGCAAGATACATAGCGGGAAGTTTACAGAGTGGTTAAAGTATTTTAGGCGCAACAACAGAATCTTATTTATAGAAAAAACAGAGATCGAAACGATTGTTGAAACAATGAAAAAGGCCCTAGATGGATTTATAGAAGCGGGGGAGTATCCCTCCCCTGTTTTACAAGAAAAAGAGATTGCCAAAGCCGGATAAAACGCCTTAAAATCAGGGTTTGTCTGAACAGAGGCTATATGCAACGGACTAATATGATATGAGAGGTTTACTATTGTGGAGGTATAGAAAAGGAGGCTAAAAATGGCGAATGAGCAGAATTTAAAGCCGTTGAACAAGCGTACACAAAGAGAGCGCAAAGAGATTGCACAAAAGGGGGCGGTGGCAAGCAATCAGGCTAAGGCTCACAAAAAAGTGCTGAGAGAGGCGGCAACCATTTTACTGACAATGCCTGCTGATAAAGAGATAATGGCAGGACTAAGGGCCTACAAGCTGTCAGAAGTGGGTTGTACGGTTGCTATGGCACTTGTGGCCGCACAGATGAAAAGCGCCTTACAGGGGAATACAGCGGCCTTCAACGCCATTCGGGATATTGTAGGAGAGCGGCCAAGGGACAACGAGCCAGCGGAGCAGGATTGCAATATTGTTTTCAATATAATGCCTGCCAGCGAAAAAGAAACATAGAAACAGGGAAGCGACATTTTGGGAGATAACACGCGGTTTTATATAACAGCTGAATGCGGAATTGCAAAAGCAGGGCTATATAACAATTGCAGAGAGGTACTGCGAAAGTTTTTTTAGGAAAAATTTTATTGTTGAGACAAATATCAGGCTTTCTATAAAAGAGTAAAAAAGGACAGCAGATAAACTGATTTTATCGATCAATCTGCCTGCTGTTTTTGTGACAATACAATTTATTGTGCTTTAAAACAAAACTCGTCCGGAGCCTGTATCTCTATATATTGACCATCTTTCACTGTGATTGTAGTAGTTTCATCAACATCTAATAATTCGACTCCAAAGGATTCGGCAGGCTCTTCCCATCCTTCCTCGGTAATGTAAGTTTCACCACTGTATATGCATATTTGTCCCATATATTCTCCCACATTTGTAACGGTGTAAACACTGGCAGGAACATAATAGGCATAAAATGTTTTTTCAAATTCCGTTCCCTTGTTATAGGTAACGAGCTTTCCATACTCTCCGGCTTCTCCTGCAACCAATTCAAAGGTAAGAATAGGTTCAGAGCTGCTTTGCTCTGTAAGTGCGATCTCTTCATTGTAGTTACTTCCACCTAATTCACTGAATACCAAATAATGATCATCTTCACCGCTCTCTATACTGATAATTATTATTAGCAGAAGTAGTAAACAGAAACTCACGATTGCAAAGATACTTAAAGTCTTTATTAAGATTTTTTTTTGTGATTTTTTTGCTATTTTTTTCATAATATCCTTTTCAAAACAAACTATAGTAATTATATTTATAAAATACTATATCACTTTGAATAGATAAATGCAACTGCTTTATAATAATTATAGGTGATTATTACATGGAAAACTATAGTATAGGAAATCGCATAAGGTACTTAAGGGCAGAACGCAACCTGTCTCAAGAGCAGCTGGCCTTAAGAGCCGAGATAACCACGGCCTATTTGGGACAGATTGAAAGAGATGAAAAGAACCCGACGATAAAATTAATAGAAAAAATTTCTGGGGCTTTCGGCTTAACCTTGTCCGAGCTATTTTGCGACCAAGCAATTGAAACAACTGCCACAGATGAAATTGTGAACAACATTCTCTTTGAACTTAATGGTCTGTCTACAGAAGAAAAACAGGAGATGTTAAAAATTGTAAAGCACATTTTAAAGCTTAAATCCATTTGACTTTTGTTTTCTAGAAAAGTATCTGTCGAGCTTCATAAAAACCGTGCTTTTCCTCGGAAAAGTATAAAAAGCATTTTGAAGGCGGTTGAGGAGGGACCCCAATCGTCTTTAAAATTCAATAAAAATTCAACAAAATTATAAAAAGGTGTTAAAAAATGCGGAAAGAAATAAAAAGCAACTCTCTCTCATCCCGCATGAAAAGAGACTTTCCTCCACTTTATAAAAAATTGTGAAATGCTTTAATTTGAACTCATAACCCGAAGGTCGTAGGTTCAAATCCTGCCTCCGCAACCATGAAAGCTTGCTAGATTATTAATCTAGCAAGCTTTCTTTATTTAAGCAGTCTTGTGACGCCAGAGTAGGAAGCAAAATTTTAGTAGCTAGGGATACTTCTTAAATTTAACTTCAAATAATTGAAAAATACAGCCCTAAAATATATTAGCTATCAGTAAGCCCAACAAACTGGATAGTTTTAACTTCCTAATATTGTGCCTAACAATAGACCGAAAAGATCAGGCATAAATCTATTAATATGACAATGCCCTTCTAATTTTATGACTTTTCCTCTATAATAATAATTTTGTGTCATTTAAGACATTGGCACTATGTATATTGTATGATATAGTGTTTTAAAAGAAAGCAGAGGAAAGGAAGATATAAATGGATATTAGTACGACTGGTAAAGACATGGGACTGGAAATTGCACGTCTAAGGCAAAGAAAAGAAATGTCACAAGATAAATTAGCAGAGAAGTCAGGCGTTAGTAAAAGTCAGATACATCGTATTGAATGTGGACGGGTAAAGAACATAGGTATTTCAACTCTTAGCAAGTTAGCAACTGCATTAGAAGTACTTCCCGAAGATATCATGAAAGATGGAGGCGGAGAAGGATGTCATTAAGAGCAAGTGTGATAAAAACAATACAAGAACTGTTTGATTCTCAAGGGATACTTACGGTTGCAGAAGTAAGAGAAAGACTAAAAGAATCTGGTATTAATATATCTCCTAATAGTACGATAATCCGTTCTACTATATATCAATTAAAGGAAAAGGACTCGAGAATTCGTCGAGAAGGTAGAGGTACATATCGACTGGTTTCAGAAAATGGAGAATTTGTAAATGAAAAGTTGGATAAAAAGGCTATAGCAACTCAGAATATCGTTTCTGATGCTACAGGAGAGATTACATCTGTAGAGAATGACAATGTGATTTCTTATTTGAACAGGACAGAAAAAGAGGTTATTACTATCTTATCCCAAATAGAAAAGTTTAAATGGCTGCAATGTACTGAAGCAGAAGTAATATTAATGAGAAAACGATGTGCGAGAGTCCAAGAACTGTATGAAACAATTGGATTAAAGCTTCAAAAATTGCATTAATTAAATTACTATAGATGTGGTTTTCTTAAAAACCATCCCGTGCGCGCTATTGTTATCAACTTGCTTTTATGGTAAAGTTAGAGCAATATCAATAATATATCGACGGGCTTGTTAGCGCCATAATCGAGGGGTCGGCCAGCTAACGGTTGTGCGGGATTTGAGGGATGTTAAAGGATGCCACAGAAGCTGATTCTGGTTGTGGAAGACAACCAAATAAACCGCACAGTGCTCAGCGGAATCCTGTTTGCGGAATACAGGATCCTGGAGGCGGAAAACGGGCAGGAGGCCCTGTCCCTGCTTAAAGAGCATAAGGACGAAATCTCCCTGATCCTACTGGATATCATTATGCCGGTGATGGATGGCTATACCTTCCTCTCAATTATCAAGGCGGACCCCGCCTATTCCGGCATTCCGGTCATCGTCACGACCCAGAGCGGCAGCGAATCCGACGAGGTCACGGCGCTCTCCTACGGCGCCAACGATTTTGTGGCCAAGCCCTATAAGCCGCAGATCATCCTGCACCGGGTCGCCAGCCTGATCAACCTGCGGGAGACCGCCGCCATGATCAACCAGTTCCAATACGACCGGCTGACAGGGCTCTACAGCAAGGAGTTTTTTTACCAGCGCGTGAAGGAGACCCTGCAGCAAAGCCCCGAGCGGGAATTTGACATCGTCTGCTCGGACATTGAAAACTTCAAGCTGGTCAACGACATCTTCGGCGTGCCGGCGGGGGACCGTCTGCTCTGCGGCGTGGCCGACCTGTACACGAAGTTTGTAAGCGGCAAGGGGATTTGCGGGCGCTTCGGCGCCGACCACTTCGCCTGCCTGCTGGAGCGCCACTGGGAATATAACGACAAACTGTTCGTCGAGGCAAACGCGCTGATCAACGCGCTGCCCAATGCGAAGAACGTCGTGGTCAAATGGGGGATATACAACATCGTCGACAGAACGGTCCCGGTCGAGCAGATGTGCGATCGTGCGCTTTTGGCGGCGCGCAGCATAAAGGGCCAGTACGGCAAATACTTCGCCACCTACGACGACGAGCTGCGCGGCAAGCTGCTGCGCGAGCAGACGATCACCGAGGGAATGGAGGCCGCGCTGGCCCAGGAGCAGTTTGTCGTCTACCTGCAGCCGAAATACAGCATAAAGGACGGCGGCCTCGCCGGCGCCGAGGCGCTGGTGCGCTGGAACCATCCGCAGTGGGGGTTCCAGCATCCGGGGGAGTTCATCCCGCTGTTTGAGCGCAACGGCTTCATCACCAGGCTGGACCAATACGTCTGGGAAAAGGTCTGCGCCATGCTGCGGGAGTGGGAGGAAAAGGGCTATGAGCCGCTTCCGGTTTCCGTCAACGTTTCCAGGGCCGACGTCTACCAGGCGGACCTGCCCGACATCCTGATCCATTTGATCCAGAAATATAAGCTCCCGCCCTCCCGGCTCCATCTGGAAATCACCGAGAGCGCCTACACCGAAAACCCGGGCCAGATCATCGCCACGGTCAACCGCCTGCGCGAATTGGGCTTCGTCATCGAGATGGACGATTTCGGCAGCGGGTACTCCTCCCTCAATATGCTCAATAAGATGCCGCTGGACATCCTCAAGCTGGATATGAACTTTATCCAGAGCGAGACCGCCAAGCCCGCCGACCAGGGGATCCTGCGCTTCATCATGGACCTTGCGCGCTGGATGAACCTGAGCGTCGTGGCCGAGGGGGTGGAGACCAAGACGCAGCTCGAGCGGCTGCGCGAAATAGGCGGCGACTACGTCCAGGGCTACTACTTCGCAAGGCCGATGCCAAAGGCCGAGTTTGAGGTCCTGCTTCTGGAGGCGGCCAAGGCTTCCAAAGAGAAGGCGCCCCACCGCGCAAAGCTTAGGGCCCAGCAAAGGCCGCTCCTGCTGGTCGCCGACGAGGAAGAAAGCTACCGCGTCCAGGCGCAGCAGACCTTCGGCAGCCGCTACCAGGTGGTGGGCGCGCCCGACGGCGCGTCGGCGCTCGCCGCCCTCGACGGCAACGAGCACAGAGTCGCTGCGGTGGTGCTCAGCCTGACCCTGCCGGACTGCGCCGGCTTCAACGTGCTGGACCAGCTTGTGGGGATGCGGGACATCTGGAACATCCCGGTGATCGCGACCTCGCCGCCCAGCGAGCAGCTGGAGGAGCGCGCGCTGGAGCTTGGGGCCGACGATTTCGTCTGCAAGCCCTATTCGCAGAAGAGCCTTTGGCGGCGCGTCATGCGCACTGTCGGGATACGTTCCTCGGCGCAGCGGGAGCGCGCGCTCGAAAAGGAGGCCTACCGGGACTATTTGACCGGGCTGCTCAACCGCCGCGGGCTGAGCGCGGCGTGCGATCCCATCCGGGAGGAGGACCTGCCGGTGGCGGTCTACCTGTTCGATCTGGACAATCTCAAGCAGATCAACGACACCCTGGGGCATCTCGAGGGGGACGGCCTGATCCAAAGGTTCGGCGCGCTGCTGAGCCGCCATACCCGCAAGAGCGACCTGCTGGCCCGCTACGGCGGGGACGAATTCATCGTCATTATGCAGCGTATGGGGGACGAGCAGGCCGCTCTCGCCAAGGGAGAGGAAATCTGCCGGGTATTTCGGGAGAGCTGCCGCACGGACCGGGTGCCCGCGGCGTGCTCCGCGGGAATCGCCGTCTGCCACGCACAGGAGCCGCTGGCCGATGTCATCGCCAGGGCGGACGAGGCCCTCTACCGCGCCAAGAGCGATAACAAAGGCGGCTGCTGCCTGTGGAAAGGATAGGACGGATGAGAGATCAAATGACGCTCGAAGGAACGGTGCGCGCCCTCTGCCGGGCCTGGTTCGAGGAGCGCGACGTCGCGGGGACGATGGCTTTTTTGTCGGACGACGTGCATTTCGTCGGCACCGGCGAAAACGAGTTTGCCGTAGGGACGAAGCAGATGGAGCAGTACCTGCGGCAGGACATCGCGGAGATACCCGAGCCGTTTGCCTGCGAGCTGGGCCTGATCCAGGAGCAGGAGCTGGCGGAAAGCCTGTACAGCATGTCCTGGCAAATGACGCTTAAAAACCCGCTCTATTCCTGGCATCTGCGCTGTTTCATGACCCTTTTGGAGGACGGGCGGGGCAGGTGGCAGATCAAAAGCCTGCACTTCGCCGAGCCGAGCGGCAGCCAGCAGGGGGACGAGCATTATCCAAAGGCGCTGGTGATGGAGAATATCGCCCGCCAACGCCAGGAGCTGATCAACGATTCCCTGCTCGGCGGGATGATGGGCGGCTACATCGAGGAGGGCTTCCCCTTCTATTTTATCAACCAGCAGATGCTGCGCTACCTTGGGTACGAGAGTGAGGAGCAGTTCGTTTCTGATATCGGCGGCATGATCTCCAACTGCATGCACCCGCAGGACCGGGAGATGGTAGACGGGAGCGTGGCCGGCCAGCTGGAGGAGAAGGGCGAATACGTCGTGGAGTACCGGATGAAAAAGCGGGACGGCTCCTACATCTGGGTCCATGACCTCGGGCGCAGGCTGACGGCGGAGGACGGGAGGCCGGCCATCGCCTCGGTCTGCGTGGACATCACGCCCCAGCGGGAGGCGCAGGAGGAGGTCCTGCATCTCTATAACAATATCCCCGGCGCGGTCTTCCGCTGCCGGTACGACGAGCACCTTTCCGTCATCAGCGCCAACGATGGCCTGTTCGAGTTTTTGGGCTACACCCGGGAGGAGTTCGCGGTCATGGGCAACCGGATGTCCGCCGTGATCTTTTCCGAGGACCTGCCCTGGCTTTTCCGGCGGCTGGCCGAGCAGCTCAGGGATGGGAACAACATACATACGGAGCACCGCCTGATCTGCCAAGGCGGCAGGGTCAAGTGGGGCTCGGTCAAGGCGCAGCTGCTCACCGAGCAGTCGGGCGAGCGGTATTTTTACTGCGTGTGCGTGGACGCCACCGAGGAGAAGAAGCTGCAGGAACGCATGCGGGAGCTCTACGACCAGGAGCTGGCCTATTTCACCGAGCATGCGGCGGCCGAGGGCAGCGTGCAGGGGCGGGTCAACGTCACCCAAAACAGGGTGGAGAGCCATCTTTCAAACGCCAGCCTGCCCGTCGGGCAGACGAAGGGGACCTATGACCAGGCCATCGAGAATATGGCTTCCTCCGCGCTGGACCCGGCCTGCGGGGAGGGAATCCGCCGAACCCTCGCGCGGGAGAAGGTGCTTTCCGACTTCGACGTCGGGAAGGTGGACTACCGGTTCGAGTTTTTGCGCAGGTCGGGGGACGATCAGCTCTTCTGGAGCAACACCGGGCTGCGCTCCTGCCGGGACCCGGAGAGCGGGGACGTCGTGGCCTTTTTCTACACCATGGACGTCACCGAGCAGAAGCTGCAGGAGGAGCTGCTCAAACGGATCGCGGCGCACGACTACGACAGCGTGACGGAGGTCGACATCCTGCGCGACGCGTACCGGATGCTCTTCTTCAACGGCAGCCGCAACCGCATCCCGTATACGGGCGAATTTCAAAAGGAGATCCGTGCGCTCGCCGGACGGTTCATGGATGAGTCGGCCAGGGAGGTCTACCTCAAAAACCTGGATTACGGCTACGTCAGGGAGCAGCTGGAGCAGCGGGAGTCCTATTCCTTCGTGGCGGAGATGAAAAATGAGGCGGGCGACGCGCAGGTCAAGCGCTTCCAGGTCTTTTACATCAGCCGGGAGCTCGGGCGCGTCTGCCTGACGCGCACCGACGTGACCGACGTGGTCCGCCAGGAGCAGCGCCAGAAGGAGGAGCTCGCCACCGCGCTGATCGCGGCCAAGCAGGCCAACGCCGCAAAGAGCGACTTCCTCTCCCGCATGAGCCATGAGATCCGCACCCCGATGAACGCCATCATCGGGATGAGCACCATTGCCGCGCAGGCCATCGGGGACGACGAGCAGGTGGCGGACTGCATCTCCAAAATCGGGATTTCTTCGCGCTTTTTGCTCTCGCTGATCAATGACATCTTGGATATGAGCCGGATCGAGAGCGGGAAGATGCTGCTTAAAAACGAGAAGATCCCGACCGAGGAATTCCTGAATGGGCTCAATTCCATCTGCCATGCCCAGGCGAGCGCCAAGGAATTGGATTACGAGTGCGTGGTGGACCCGCTGCTCGACGACTACTATATCGGCGACGCCATGAAGCTGCAGCAGGTGCTGATCAACGTTTTAAGCAACGCCATCAAATTCACCGGCGAGGGGGGAAAGGTGACCTTCTCGGTCTCCCAGCACCGGCGGGGGAAGGGCAGCGCCACGCTGCGCTTCGTGGTCAACGACACGGGGATCGGCATGGACGAGGAGTTCCTGCCCCATATCTTCGAGGCCTTCTCCCAGGAGTCGGCCGGGACCACCGCCCTGTTCGGCGGCACCGGGCTGGGGCTGGCGATCGCGAAAAACATCGTGGACATGATGGGCGGCAGGATCGACGTGCGCTCGATCAAGGGGATCGGCACCGAATTCACCGTGGATGTGAAGCTGGGCCTCAGCGGGGAGGAGAAGCCGCACCATCAAAAGAAGCACAGCTACAACTTCTCCCACCTCAAAACCCTGGTGGTCGACGACGACGTGGCCGTCTGTGAGAGCGCCGTCGTCACCCTGCTCGAGATGGGGGTCAAGGCCGAATGGGTGGACAGCGGGCACAAGGCCGTCGAGCAAGTACGCAGGCTTTGGGCCGGTGAGAAATATTACGATATGATCCTGATCGACTGGAAGATGCCCGATATGGACGGGATCGAGACTGCGAGGCGTATACGGGCCATCGTGGGAGAACAGGTCACCATCATCATCATGACCGCCTACGACTGGATTTCCATCGAGCACGAGGCCAAGCTCGCGGGGGTAAACCTGTTGATGAGCAAGCCGATGTTCAAGTCCTCCCTGGTCTCCGCCTTCTCAAAGGCCCTGGGCGAAAAGGAGGAGGCGGCAAGGCCCGAGGAGCACGCGGGCTACGACTTCACCGGCAAACGGGTGCTGCTGGCCGAGGACAACCTGCTCAACACCGAGGTAGCGGTGCTGCTGCTCGAGAGCAAGGGCTTCAAGGTGGAGGCGGCGGAAAACGGGCTGCGGGCAATGGAGCTGTTCAGCAAGTCCGCGCGGGGGTATTACGACGCGATCCTCATGGACATCCGCATGCCCCTGATGGACGGCCTGACCGCCGCTTCCAACATCCGCCACCTGAGCAATGCCGACGCCAAGACGATCCCCATCATCGCGATGACGGCCAACGCCTTTGACGATGACATCGACAAGAGCAAGGCGGCCGGGATGAACGCGCACCTGGCAAAGCCGATCGACCCGGGACGGCTCTATCAGACGCTGTATGACTTCATTTGCAAAAGAGAGGAAGAGGAAAATGAGCAGTTTCAGGGAGTGCTTTGAGGCGTACGGCGCAAACTATGACGTTACCATGGAACGGTTTATGGGCAATGAGGCGCTTTATCTGCGGCTTTTTGGCATGCTGTTCGCGGACGACAATCTGCAGAGGCTTGGCGACGCGCTCGCGGCGGGGGATATTACCGGCGCCTTCGAGGCGGCTCACACGCTCAAGGGCGTGACGGGGAACCTGGGGCTGGAGCCGCTCTATAGGGCCGTCTGCGAAATCGTCGAGCCGCTGCGCTCCCGGGAGGAGCGCGACTACAAGTCTATGCATGAAGAGATCCTCGCGCAGTTTCAAAGGGCGCGGGAGCTGCTGGACAATTTGAAGGAAGGGTGAGGAGCATGGAGCAAACGGGCCGTCCTTCCACCGAACAGATGGCACAGGTTCTGGACAACGCGCCGGTGGCCATCCTGGTCAGCGCCCTGGAGAGCCGGGAACTGCTCTACTGTAACCGCCTGGCAAAGGAATCCCTGCAGCTCGATGGGGACGGCGGGAAGCTCACCTGCTACAGGGCGGCGGGCTTTCAGGAGCCATGCCCCTTTTGCCATGCCGGGCAGATGAGCAGCTGCGAGCTGCTCGAGCGCATCTATCACCACCCGCTCAACGGGCGGGCCTACCAGCTCAGCGGCAAGCTCATCGACTGGGCCGGGCAGCCGGCGCACATCGAATATATCCTGGACGTCACCGACCGGCAGCGGGAGGAGGAGCGTTCCAGCGCCCTGCGCGAGGAGCTGCTGCGCACCTTCAGCAGCGTCCCGTGCGGCCTTTGCGTCTATCTGGCCGACGGCAAAAAGATTTCGCCGGTCTTCCATAACCCGGCTTTTTACGAGATCATGGGCTATTCCGAGGAGCACGTCAGCCAGGTGGAGCGGGAGACGAGCTATCTGGGGGTGCACGAGCAGGACCTCGGGCTCCTCAAGGAAAAGGTGAAGCGGGCGCTGGAGTGCGGCGGCGTCATGCAGCATACCTACCGGCTGTGGAACGACAGGGCGGGGGAGTACCGCTGGATCCGCCTGGACGGGTCGGTCAAGTCCCAGCCGCAGGGAGGCAAGCTCCTCTACTGCGTCTATACCGATGTCAGCGAACAAAAGCGCCTGGAGCAGGAGCTCGGCGCCACCAGCGAAAAGATGCAGGAGATCATCAATACGATCCCGGGCGGGATCGCCATCTATAAGGTGAGCGACATCTTTGAGACGGCCTATTTTTCCGACGGCGTGCCCGAGCTGACCGGATACTCGGTGGAGGAGTACCGGGAGCTGATCCGGCGGGACGCGGCCGAGATGATCTATTGGGAGGATGTCCCCGCCGTCCTTGAAAGGGCCGGGGAGATCATCAGGACCCATCAGGGCGCCAGGCTCGAGTTCCGCAAGCAGCACCGCAACGGGCAGCTCGTATGGGTGCGCGTCCAGGCCAAGTGGATCGGCGAGGAGGACGGCTGCCCGCTGCTCTACTGCGTGTTCCACAACATCACCGACCTCAAAAACGCGCAGCTGGAGATGGACCATCTGCTGGGCTCCATCCCCGGCGGGATCGCCAGCTACCGGGTCGAAGGCTCCCGCTTTGTCCCGACCTATTATTCGGACGGGGTGATGGCGCTCTCAGGTCATACGCGGGAAGAATTTGGCGGGCTGGTGGGGGATGACGCGCTCAACACCGTCTACGAGGCGGATCAAAAAAGGGTGCGCGCGGCGGCGAAGGCCGCTCTGGAGAGCGGCGGCGTGCTGGACATCTCCTACCGCATGCGCCACAAGGACGGAAGCCTGATCTGGATCCACCTCAACGGCCGGCGCATGGGCCCGCTGTCCGAGAATCCCCGCTTTTACGCGGTGTTCACCAGCATGTCCTCCGCGGAATCGCGGCTGTTTAAGAGTATAGCCAACGAGACGGCGGACGGGATCTACGTCATCGACAAGGAAAACTACGACCTGCTTTATTCCAACGAGTCGAAGCGCCTCTTCGGCAGGGAGGAAACCCAGGTCGGGAAAAAGTGCTACGCGGCGCTGCACGGCAAAACGGCGCCCTGTGAGTTCTGTACCCTCAAAAGCCACGCCCCGGACGGGAAAGAGCACGAGATGGCGCTCGGGGTCGAGGGGCGGTATTTCAGCACCCGCTTTCGCGAGATCGACTGGAACGGGATACCGGCCTACGTCAAGTACGTCCAGGACGTCACCGAGGATGTACAGGCGCAAAAGGAGCGGGAGCGCCTGGAGCAGTATTTCCAGACGGTGGTCAAGCATCTCGCGGGCGGGATCGCCGTAATACGCTATGAGCGCGACGGCCGCCCGGTGCCGGAATTCCTGTCCGACGGCTTTGCCGCGCTGACCGGCATGACGCTGCCAGAAGCCTGGGACCTCTACCGGCAGGACGCCATGGCCGGGGTGCACCCGGACGATCGGGAGAGTGTGAACGGGCAGATGGCCGCCTATATCGCCGGCGGCGAGAGCCGCTGCGAGATCATTTACCGGCTCAAGAAGGGCGACGGCAGCTATGTCTGGGTGAAAAACACCCTTTCGATCATTCAGAGCGAGGGCGGGGAGAGCCGGGTCTACGCGGTCTACCACGACATGACCCGCGAGCTCGAGGAGAAAGAGCAGCTGCGGCAGCAGTACAACGACCTGATCCTCCAGCACTACCGCATGCCGGGGCCCAACGCCCTGGTGGTCGGCCACTGCAACATCACCCGAAACCAGATTTTGGAGATCATCGACCACACCCATTCCGGCCTGCTCCGCACCTTCGGCACGGTGCGCGAGGAGTTCTTTACCGGCCTTTCGGATTTGCTGCCCGATCCCGGCGAGCGGCGGGAATTTTTAGAGACTTATCTCAACGCCCCCTCCCTGGAGGCCTATCAAAGGGGGGATACCGAGCTGATCCGGGACTGCTTCATCCAGCTGCCCTACGAAAAGCTGGGGCGCTATGCGCGCTTTAAGGTCAACCTGGTGGAGACCCCCGACACCGGCGACGTGACCGGGATATTGACGGTGACCGACATCACCGAGCAGACCATCTCGGACCGGATCCTCCATCAGCTTTCTGTCGCCAGCTACGACCTGGTGGCGGATGTCGACCTGCGAAGGGACTGCTACACCATCCTCACCGGGGACACCACCCGCGGGGACGTCCCCGTGCGGCAGGGCTGCCACTCCGAGCACATCGAATATATGCTGCAGCACCAGGTGCTGCCCAAGGACAAGCAGCATGTGCAGGAAATGCTCGACCCGCAGTATGTGATCGGGCGGCTCGGCAGCCGGGGGTCCTATTCCTTCGCCTATTCCATCCAGGAGAAGGGGGACATCCTGACCAAGAACCTGACGGTTTCGGCCACCGACCTGCGTCTGGGGCGCATCTGCCTGGCCAGGACCGACATCACCGATTCGGTGCGCGAGCAGCAGGGGCTGCTCAACGTTATCGCCTATACCTTCGAGCTGCTGGGGTTCATCAACCTGGACCAGGGGCGCATGACCATGTACACCCGCCAGACGGTGCTGGAAAACCTGCCGCCCTTCGAGGTGGAGGATTATGGCAGCTCTCTGGAGCGGATCGTGGGCTACTACACCGGCGGCGAGGGAAGGGAAGAGATCGGGGAGCAGTTCCAGCTCAAAACCATGATCCGGCGGCTTGAGGAGAAGCCTTCGGGCTACGACGTCGCCTTCCCCTACCACGGGGAGGAGGGGCTGCGGTATAAGCAGGTAAATGTGCTGTGGGGGGACCGGGACCACAAGACGGTCTGCATGGTGCGCGCGGACGTGACGGATATGCTGGCCGCCGAGCGCCGCAGCAAACAGGCCCTTCAGAAGGCGCTGGCCCTCGCCGAGGAAGCGAACCGCGCCAAGAGCGATTTTCTCTCCTCGATGAGCCACGACATCCGCACGCCGATGAACGCGATCATGGGCATGACCTCCCTGGCCATCGCCCACATCGGGGAGCAGGGGCGGGTGGAGGATTGCCTGCGCAAGATTTCTTATTCCTCGCGGCACCTGCTCAGCCTGATCAACGACATCCTGGATATGAACAAGATCGAGCGCTCCAAGATCACTTTAAACCATATGCATGTTTCCCTGCCCGAGCTGGCGGAGCAGCTTTGCGCCATGCTCTCGTCGCAGGCGCTGTCCGCCGGGCTGCGCTTTGGGGTGAGCATCCCCGAGCTGCGCCACCCGTATTTTTACGGGGACCCGCTGCGGATCAACCAGATCCTGATCAATATCATAGGCAACGCGGTCAAATTTACCCCGGAGGGCGGGGAGGTGTATTTCGCGGTGGAGGAGCTCCCGCCCGAGCGGGGGGAGGGGAACGTGCGCTACCGCTTCACCGTGCGCGACACCGGGATCGGCATGTCCGAGGAGTTCTTGGAGCACATTTTCGAGCCCTTTACCCGCAATGGCAACACCCAGCGCGTCGAGGGCACCGGGCTGGGGCTGAGCATCACCAAGGGCCTCGTCGACCTGATGGGCGGCCGGATCTCGGTGGAGAGCGAGCTGCACAAGGGCACCACCTTCTTTGTGGAGCTGGAGTGCGAGGCGGCCGCCCAGGCGCCGTGCGCCGCGCCCCAAATCGAGATGGGAGCCGAAAACATGAGGCGGGAGCGGGCGCTCGACGGGCGCCGTTTCCTGGTCGCCGAGGACAACGCCATCAATTCCGAAATCCTCTGCGAGCTGCTGCAGATGTATGGGGGACAATGCGTTGTGAAAACCGACGGCATGCAGGCGGTGCGCGCCTTTGCCGAGGCCGGATCGGGGACCTACGACGCGGTGCTCATGGACATCCAGATGCCCGTGATGAACGGCTACGAGGCCACGCGCGCCATCCGCGCGCTGGAGCGCCCCGACGCCAAAACCATCCCGATCATCGCCATGACCGCCAACGCCTTTACCGAGGACATCCAGGCGGCGCTGGAGGCCGGGATGAACGAGCATGTGGCAAAGCCGATCGATCTAAAAGTACTTTGGGAGACCCTGAACCGGTTGCTCGGCAAATAAGAAGCGGCCCCGTGAGCCAAAGGCTCACAGGGCCGCTTTTATAGATCGTCCGCGTCCTGGACCGGTACCTCGTTGGGATTTGCCGGCTGGCCGGTGTAGCTGCCGAGCGGGTCGGTGCGCTCGTCGCTGAGGTTCGTCAGCCGCAGCGCCTGCCGGGTGGGCTGCGCATGGGCGCCGGCGTTTTTCTTGTTTTGCTTGTCCGCTTGTTTCAATCTCGATCTTCCTTTCCCATTGATTGCAGTCTTAGTTTTCTCCGAAACCGCAGGAAGATACGGGATTTTTGGTTTTCTCTTTGGCAGCGTCACAGCTCCTGCGCGCTTTCGATAATCCGCAGCCCGAGCCGCCCGGCCTCCTCGAAGAGCTCCCGGTTTTTTTGGTTCATTTCGCCGTAGCTCTTCAGGCAGCAGAGCACCGTGCCGCAGGCTTTCATCCGCTGCAGCGCCCGGGCGTAGGCCGCCTTGCCGATCCGCTCGAAGGCGGGGGCATAGACCACCTCGTTTGCCAGGTCGCGGGCCAGCTGGTAATCGACGTCGTTTTCGTGCAGGATCCCGGTGGCAAAGGGGATGCCGCTTTTGTGCAGCGCCCGGTAGGCGGGAATCCCCGTGCCGCCCCCCGCGATCACGAACACCGCCGCCTCGCCGGGGGAGCGCTCCATCTCGAAGCTGCCGAAGAGGGGATTGTAGCTGCCGTTGCTGAGATCATACAGCTTGCAGATGAGCTCCCGGCAAAAAATCTCCTCCGGCGGGCCGATCTGAACGACGTATTCGCCCCTCAGGCACATCACCAGGTCGGAGATCCGCTGCGCCAAGTCGAGCTCGTGCAGAGACATGATGACGGTGATGCCCCGCTCCCTGCTCATCAGCCGCAGAATCCCCAGCAGCTCGAGCTTGTAGCGCACGTCGAGATAGGAGGTCGGCTCGTCGAGCACAATGATCTGGGGCTGCTGGCAGATCGCCCGCGCCAGCAGCACCCGCTGGCGCTGCCCGTCGCTGATCTCGGTGAAATCGCGCTCGCGCAGCTCCCAAATCCCTACCAGCTCCATTGCGCCCTGCACCTGCTCACGGTCCTGCGCGGAGAGGATGCCGAGCATCCCGGTATAGGGGTAGCGCCCGGTGGCGACGACGTCCCCGCAGGTCATCAGCTCGGTCTTGAGCCTTTCGGTCAGCACGACGGCCACCTGCTTTGCGAGGGCGAGGCTGCTCATGCCGTCGATCGTGTCCTCGCCGATGTAGACCGTGCCGCAGATGGTTTTCAGATATTTCGCAATGCTTTTGAGCACCGTCGATTTGCCCGAGCCGTTCGGCCCGATCAGGGTCAGGATCTGCCCCTTTTGCAGCTGTATCCCGATGTCGCGGATCAGGGGCACGCCGCCGTAGCCGACGGTGAGACCCTTGGTTTTAAAAAAGTAGTCCGCCATCAGCCGCGCACCTTCTTTCTCAGCAGGATCCCGATCACGATGGGCGCGCCGATCACCGCGGTCACCGAGCTGATGCTCAGCTCCATCGGCGCGAAAACGGTCCTGGCGATCAAGTCGCACCCCAGGCAGAAGATTGCCCCGCCCAGAAAGCAGACCGGGATTACGATCAGCGGCTTCGAGGTCTTTAAAAACGACTTGACCAGGTGCGGCACGGCGATCCCAACAAAGGAGATCGGCCCGGCAAAGGCGGTCACACAGGCGCTCAGCACGCTCGAGAGCACCACCAGCACCACCCGGAACACCTTGATGTTGACCCCCATGTTCTGCGCATAGCCCTCGCCCAGCTGGTAAGCGCCGATGGGCTTGGACATCAAAAAAACCACTGCCGAGGTGATGAGCACCACCGCCGTCATGACCCGCACGTCCTCCCACGAGGCACCCGAAAAGCTGCCCTTGGACCAGTTGTGCAGGTTGATTATACTCGCATCGTCCGCGAAGGTGACGATGAAATCGGTGATCGCCGAGCAGATATAGCCGATCATCACCCCGCTGACAATCAGCATCGACGCGCGCTGCACGGTACGCGCCATCAGCAGCACGAAGCCCATCGAGAGCATGGCCCCGACGAAGGCCACCGCGATCATGGAGGCGGAGCTGACGGTTTGGTGACGGCTGAGCGCCGCCACCATGAAGATGGCGACGGTCAGCTTGGCGCCCGACGAGATGCCCAGCACATAGGGTCCGGCGATGGGGTTGTTAAAAAAGGTTTGCAGCAGAAAGCCCGACAGCGCGAGCGCCCCGCCCAGGATGACGGCGGCGCATGCGCGCGGCAGGCGCACCTTCCAGATGATCCCCCGGCCGGTTTCACTGCCGCCCCCGAAAAAGAGGATGTCGGCGATTTCACGCGTTCCCAGCCTCACGCTGCCGAGCTGGATGTTCATCAGCACCAGCGCGGCGAAGAGAAGCAGGAAGAGCGCCACCACAACGCAGTAGCGCAGCTGCCTTTTTGCGCGTTCTCCCCTCATTTCCATATCCTTTCCCCCGCGGCGCGCCCTTGGCGCCGTCACCTTAGCTTATACATATAGTGCAGCTCGCCCGGGCCGTCGTCCCCCTGAACGAGCATCTGATGAATGTCCGAAATCATCAAACCGAGCTGGGTCGTCTCCTGGAACAGGTTCTTGTCGGTACACCAGACGTTGCCGTTTTGCACGGCCCTAAAGTCGGCGAGCAGGCCGCATTTGGCGGTCAGCTCGTCGAGGGAGGAGAGCTCCCCGCCGATGGTGCTGTTGTAGATGATGTAGTCCGCGTCCTTGGCCGTCGCGTAGAACTGCTCCATTTCCAGCGTGACCGTGCTGGTGGCCTTTTCGGGGTCGCCCAGGTTCTCAAAGATATAGTTGCCGCCGGCCAGTTCGATCATCTTGGTCACATAGTCGCCCGACTTGCGCGCCACGGCGTAGCCGGACGAGCTGATGTAGAAAAAGGCCACCGTCTTGCCGGTGTTCTCCTCGCTTGCCAGCTCCTCAAGATAGGCCGCCTGCGTATCAAAGAGCCGCTGGGCCTCCTCTTCCTTGCCCAGCAGCACGCCGTAGAGCTTGATCCATTCGGTGCGCCCGAGGGGGTGGCTTTCAAAGCTCGACTGCTCGACGAGCACCGGCACGCCGAGCTCCTCGAGCTTCTCCTTCACCTCGGGAGAGTGGTTGATCATGGTGTTCTCGATCGCCAAAGAACAGGAATTCGAGAGGATCAGTTCGTAGTCCGGGGCGTTGTATTTGCCCGCATAGAGGATCTCCCCGCGTTCCATGGCTTCCTTCGCGTTTTCGATGTACCAGTCCTCGGCCCGGCTCCCGGACAGGCGGATGCTTTGCAGGGAGTCCAGCGCGTCGAAGAGGCACATTGTCGAGGTGGCGACGAGATAGAGGTTTTCCACCGGCTGCTGTAAAACGACGACATCTTCCCCGATCTCCTCGGGGACCTGCTGTCCCTGCGGAACGACCAAGTACCGGCTCCCGTCCGAGATCGAGATCAGGGCGTACCCGCCGCGGTAGTAGTCCACGGCAAAGTTTTTGGCGTACTGCAATTCCATGCTGCGCTCGGGTCGCCAGGCGCCGTCCTGCCCCGCGGCCGGCCCGCCCGGGGAGCTGGACGCGCAGCCGCCGAGCGGGGAAAATGCCAGCGCGGCGGCAAGCGCGAGGGCAAGAAACCGTATCCTTTTCATCACTGCGCCGCCGGCTCCAGGGTCGCCGAATCGAAGTGCAGGGTGTATTCGATCTCGTGCGGCTGGCTCATGGCGACGGTCTGGGCGCTGACCGCCATATCCTCGTCCAGCGTGACGGGGATCTCGAAGGTGGAATTCCCACCCTCGCCCAAGGGGTTATAAGTGGTGCCGTCCACCTTCATGAATTCATAGTAGGGGCTGCTCCACACGAGGGTGGCGACCGCCTTGCCGCCTTCGATGCGGAGGGCGGCCGGGGACTCCACCGACGTGCGGCCGGTACCGCCCGCAAGGGTTACCTGTACCGTGTACTGCCCATCCGGAAGAGTGGGGCAGGAGACGCTTTCGGAAACCGCCTCCTGTGGGATCAAATAGGACTGGAACACCAGGGTGCGGTCGTACCACTGCTCCTTGCGGATACTCCATGCGGCGCAGTCGACTTCCACGTTCAGCGCCGGGACCGGCACTTGATAGGTGTACTTGCCCTCCTCGTTTTCCACGAAGTAGATGCACTTCTCGTCCGTGTCGGCGAGCGCCTGCTCGGCGGTGCCGGGGTAGAGCTTTTCATAGCCGGTGCCGCTGAGGGTCAGCAGGGCCGACATCTCTGCGCCTGCCACGGTGAGCTGCGCATCGACGATGCGGAACATCGACGAGCTGGACGAGACCTCGATTTTGTATGTACCCTCTTTGATCTGGCTGGCGTAGACCGGCTCCGGTTTTTCCTCTTCGGCGGGCTGGCTCTCGCTCTCTGAGGAGGCGTCCGCCCCGCTCTCATTGGCGCTCTCTGCGCTCGAAACCGGCGCGCTCGGCGCGCCCTCGGGGGCCGGGGTCTTGGGGGAGCACCCGGCGGCGAGGATACAAGCCAGCAGGGCGGCCAGCAGGATATGACTTTTTTTCATGCAGACGTTCTCCTTATAAGGCGGCAATTTGCCGAAAAATGTTCAAATATCGTTGTTTGTATTTTACCCCGTCGCGGCGCGGTTGTCAAAGCCGTTCGCGGGGTGCCCGGGCGCCGGCGGTTACTTTGCAATCAGCGCCTTTGCGTGCGTAACGAACATCTTCTGAACCGACTCGTACTGGCCGAGGCCCTTGAGGACGCACTCGACCTCGAAGCCCTCCTGCTCGAAGACATTTTTCCAGGAGCCCTCCTCATCGCCCGCCATGTCGTTGTTGGCGTGGTCGCCCGCAACGATCATCAGCGGCAGGAGGACGATCTTGCCGGCGCCGGAGTCTTTGACGAGCGCCAGAACGTCGTCAAGAGAAGGCGTGGCCTCGACCGTGCCGATAAAGTAATTGCCGTGGCCGGCGGCGCTTATGTGCTCCTGGAGCTTCGCATAGGCGGCGTTGGCCTCGTGCTCGGTGCCGTGGCCCATGAACACGATGGCGGTGCCCTCGGCGTCATACTCCTTCGTCGCAGCGGTGATGGCGGCGGCAAGCTCGTCGTAGTCCGCGTCGGCATCCAGCAGCGGCCGGCCGACTTTGAGGGAATCAAACTTGTCCTGATAGGGGGTGACCTCGGCGACGACGTCGTCGTATTCATAGCCGCTCATCACATGGGTGGGCTGCACCACGACCTCCCGAACGCCGTCGGCGACCAGGCGGTCCATCGCCTCGGTCACATTGTCGATGGACAGGCCGTCGCGCTCCTTCAGCTTGTCGATGATGATCTGGCTGGTGAACGCGCGGCGCACCTCATATTCGGGGAACGCCTGTTGCAGCGCGTTTTCGACCCCGCCGATGGTCAGGTCGCGGTTGTCGTTGTAGCTGGTGCCGAAGCTGACCACCAGCAGGGCCTTGTCCGCAGCGGCGGAGGATTCGGCGGTGGAGGAGCTCTCCTCCTCGCTCCCGGCGGCCGGGCCCGCCTCGGGAGCCCCGCTTTCACTTGAGGAATCCGCTTGGGTGCCGGAGCAGCCCGCCATGGCCAGCAGGGACATGGAAAGGGCCAGGATCAAAGCGGCGATCTTTTTGACGTTCTTCTTCATTTTCTATTCGTTCCTTTCTTTCAAGCTCCTTAGCCTATTTGCCGGCGGGCCGGACAGACGGCCCGCGAAAGGGCAATAAAAAGCGCCCGCGGATCCCCCGCAGGCGCTTGGTCTGAGCACAGATAGAAGACATACCCTCGGTATGCCTCACATATGTCCAGGACCCCGGTGTCCGCAGGGCTGCACGTGCCGCTTTGCGCGGCCGGGAACAGGCAAGTATTCTGGCTTATCGCTTGCATCCATAATCGGATGCCGTGACCGGCGCCTTCCCAAAAAGATTTCAGTGGCGCATGCCGGAAACGACGGCGAAATACAGCAACGGCCTTGCGTGGGATTCTCACCCAGCTTCCATGGCCCATTCCCGCTATTCAGTTCAGGGACAGTATAGCATCGCGCTGCACCCTTGTCAATCCGCGCCAGAAGCGCGCCGCGGTTTTTTGGCCAGTTTTCACGGTTTCATCACAAATCCGTCACAGTCGCTTTTTATAATGAATTATGGTATCATCAGAAAAGGACAGAGTTGTGGCGGAGGGATGACATGTACAGGATCCTGGTGGTGGACGACGAAGAGAAAATTCGTACCATGATCAAAAAATACGCGGTGTTCGAGGGGCACGAGGTCAGCGAGGCACAGGACGGGATGGAGGCGGTGGAGGTCTGCCGCAGCGAAGCGTTCGACATCATCATCATGGACGTGATGATGCCCGAGCTCGACGGCTTTTCTGCCTGCCGGGAGATCCGCAAGTTCTGCGACACCCCGGTGCTGATGCTCTCGGCGCGCGGTGAGGAATACGACAAAATCCACGGCTTCGAGCTGGGGGTGGACGACTATGTGGTCAAGCCCTTTTCGCCCAAGGAGCTGATGATGCGCGTTTCGGCCATCCTAAAGCGCAGCGCGCGGGGGGACGGGGAGCCGCAGCGGGAAATCGTTTCGATCGGCGGGCTGACGGTGGACTTTACCGGGCGGGTGGTGACCATCGACTCGGAGCGTGTAGACATGTCCCCCAAGGAATATGACCTGCTCTTTTACATGGTCAAGAACCGCGGGATCGCCCTGACGCGCGAAAAGCTGATCAGCGACGTGTGGGGCTATGATTTCTATGGGGACGACCGCACGCTCGACACCCACATCAAGCTGCTGCGCCGCACACTCGGCGGCTACAGCGGCCATATCGTCACGCTGCGAGGGGTGGGATACCGTTTTGAAGAATAAGCGAAAAGAGCTCAGCATTAAATGGAAGGTGTTCGCCTATCTCAGCGCCTTTGTCGGGGCGCTGCTGGTGCTGCTCTGGCTCTTCCAGATCGTTTTTCTGGACAGCTTCTACCAGGCGATCAAAACCCGGGCGATCAAAAGCGCCTCGGAGAGTATAGCTAAAAACATTAACGACAGCGACCTGCAATCCTACCTCGAGGGGATCGCCAACCGGGACGACATCTGTGTGAGGATCCTCTCCACACAGGGGGAGGAGCTCTATTCGGTGGACATCCGCCCGGACTGCATGATCCACAAGCTCCCGGCCCAGGCGCTCGTGGAGCAGTGCTTCGAGAAGGCCGAGGGGAACGGCGGGACGGCCTTTGAGACTTTTTCGACCGATTTCGTCCTTCCTCCGCACGAGGCCATGCGCGACAAGCAGGACGGGGACGGCGGGGAAGAGAACTGGGAGAAGGACCGCCGGGGCTATAAAAAGAAGCGGGAGGTCGTCATGCGCAGCATGATCCACGCCGAGATCGTCACCTTCGCGGACGGCACCGACGCGATCATCCTGTTAAATTCGGTCATCTCCCCGATCAACGCGACGGTGGAGACCCTGCGCGTCCAGCTCGGCTATATCACGGTCATCCTGCTCGTGCTCTCGCTCTTTATCGCGCTGCTGCTCTCCCGGCGGGTCGCAGAGCCCATCATCTCCATCAACGACAGCGCCAAGGAGCTGGCCCGTGGCCGCTACGACACCCGCTTTGGCGGGCGGGGCTACCGCGAGGTCAGCGAGCTGAGCGATACCCTCAACTACGCCGCCAAGGAGCTTTCCAAGGTCGAGCAGCTGCGCCGCGAGCTGATCGCCAACATCTCGCACGACCTGCGCACCCCTTTGACCATGATCACCGGCTATGCCGAGGTGATGCGCGACCTGCCGGGGGAGAATACCCCGGAGAATGTGCAGATCATCATCGACGAGGCCAACCGCCTGAGCACCCTGGTCAGCGACGTGCTGGACATCTCCAAGTTCCAGTCCGGCACCCAGGAGCTGGCCCCGGGCGAGTTCAGTCTGACCGCGCTGGTGCGCGAGATCATCGGGCGGTACGGCAAGCTGACCGGGCAGGAGGGCTATCAGATCCGCTTCGACTACGGTGCGGAAGTGATGGTGAACGCCGACGAGGTACGCCTCTCGCAGGTGATTTACAACCTCATCAACAACGCCATCAACTATACCGGCGAGGACAAGTCCATCACCGTGCGCCAGACCGTTCATGAGGGCAGGGTGCGCCTCGAGGTGATCGACAACGGCGCGGGGATCGCGGCTGACGAGCTGCCGCTGATCTGGGACCGGTACTACAAGGTGGACAAGGCCCATAAGCGCGCCGCCGTCGGCAGCGGGCTGGGGCTCTCGATCGTGCGGGGAATATTGGAGCTGCACCACGCCGACTACGGGGTGGAGAGCACGCCCGGCAAGGGGAGCACCTTCTGGTTTGAGCTGCCGGTGCTCTAGCCGGCGACTGGGATTGCCTGTAAAAAGAATCGATTAAAATTGAAACGGACCGTTAGAAACGATTTCTAACGGTCCGTTTTTTGCTTTCGGAGCTCCACCTTTTCCCACAAGCCGGAAAAAGAGGAGAATTTTTTCTAATTATATCCTCTTCTGGGATGTTTTGCAAGGGATTTGCCGCCAATTTATCCTTTCCCCGGCGGATGGGGACCGTTAGAAATCGTTACTGGCGGTCAAAGGGAGGGCAACCGATGAAAAACAAAATCCCGGCAGTGTTCCTGAGCCTCTGCCTGCTCTGCTCTTTTCCATGCGCCCTGCCGGCGGGCGCGGCGGTCTTTGCGGCCGCGGGGGTCACGGTCGCGGTGCAGGACGGTTACAGCTGCGACTACGGGGTGGACGTCCCCTTCACCCGTTCGCCGCGGACGCAGGACTACACCTTCGCGCTCTATGAGGGCCCTGCCGCCGCCGGCGCGCCCGAGGTGACGGCGAAGGTGACGGTCACGCCGGCCTCGCAGGTGGTGATCCATCTGCCGCTGCGCTACGATCCCGCCGGGCCGGACACCTGGACGCTGGCGGTCACGGCGCACGTTGCACCCGGGCGCGCGGGGCTGGACCGGGAGGCGGCGGCGGTCAAGACCTTTGAGACAGCGCCCAGCTGCGGCTGCCCCGCCGGGACGGCGGGGGCCTACTATGCCGGGGACGGCAGCGCGCAAAGCCTCTTTCGGGTCGCAACGCCCGGGCAGCTGCAGCATGTGAACGCGCATCTCTCCTCCCAGTTTATCCAGACGCAGGACATCGCCCTGACCGGGACCTTCACCCCCATCGGCTCGGCCAGCGGACGCTTTGGGGGCGTCTACGACGGCGGCGGGCATGTGATCTCGAACCTGAATACCGGCCCGGTCACCGGGAGCGACCGTTCGATGACGGCCAGCGGCCTGTTCGGCGAGACCGGGAAGGTCACCATCCAGAATCTCGGGATCGAGGATTATTCGGTCAAGGGAGAGCTGGCGGCCCCCCTGATCGGCCTTTGCTCCGGGCCTGCGACTATTACCCGCTGCTATACCCGCAACGGCAGCGCAATGGGAGGCAGCAGTACGAAGGGCGCCATGCCCTCGGCGATGGTGAGCTACCTGCACGCGTCGGCCTCGGCTTCGCTGCGCATGACCGACTGCTACGCGGTGGGCGGGACGGTCACTTCCTCCAGCGCCGCCGGCGGGCTGTTGGGCTTCGGGCAGTCGGGTACCCCGTCGGTCTTCACCAACTGCTTCACCATCCTGAGCAGTATTTCTGCCGACGAGTCCAGCGGCAATTATGGTAGCGGCGGGATCGCCGGGGTGGCTTACAGCAGCACCTTCCGCCCCACGAACTGCTGGTTCCTGTCGGGAACGCCCGCCTATGCCGTCGGCGCCTACCGTTCGGTCAGTGCGGCCGGCCCGTCCACCACCCCGTCCGGCACTAAGGGAACGGCGCTCGGCAGTTTTGGCAACCTTCAGACGCTCGGGCTGCCGTCCGACGTGTGGGAGATCAAAAGCGATACGGTCAACGGGCGGGGGACGATTGCTTATCCGCATCTCAGGGTGTTCGGGGAACCGTAAAGGACAAGTGGGAGGGGCCTATGCAGGCCCCCCACTTACGATTATCAATTCTTTTTCGGCATGATCTCGTCGGTGTCCATCAGGATGGTGACCGGCCCGTCGTTTTCCAGGGCGACCAGCATGTCCGCCCCGAAGCGCCCGGTGGCGGTTTCGATCCCCGCACGCCGCACGGTTTCCACAAACCGCTCATAGAGCGGGATGGCCCGCTCGGGCCGCGCCGCCCCGATGAAGGAGGGACGGTTGCCCTTTTTGCAGTCACCGTAGAGGGTGAACTGCGAAACCACCAGCACCTGCCCGCCAACGTCCTGGAGAGCGAGATTCATTTTTTCTTCCTGGTCCTCGAAGACCCGCAGCCCAAGGACCTTCGCGGCCAGGTAGTCGCATTCGCGTTCGGTGTCTGTTCCCGATACCCCGAGCAGCACCAAAAATCCCTGCCCGATCTCGCCCGAAACCTCCCCATCGATCGTCACCTTTGCGCTGCGCACCCGCTGGATCACTGCCTTCATGTTGATCATCCTTCCTTTTCCTAAAGCCGGAGGGGCCCGGCTTTCGTCCTGATACAATATGCTGGTATTGTACCTTCTTTTGCGCCCCTTGGCAAGAAGGCGGGAAAAGGAGACGGGGAAACTTGTTTTTTGGGGCGAAATGGTGTAAGATAAGGGACAGGTAATTTTATCTTTATAAGGAGCAACGACGCTTAAACAATAACTTCTTGTTGTTTAAGCATTTTTTGTATGCGGGCGGGGAGGGAAGCGGTTGGACAGTGAATTGCTCAGCGTGGGGATCGACGTGGGCACCTCCACCACCAGCGTGATCTTTTCTTCCCTGCTCGTGCGCAACACCGCCTCGGGCTTCACGGTGCCCGCGCTCTCGATCATCGACAAAAAAATCGTCTACCGCGGCGGGATCCACGTAACCCCGCTGCTGGACGAAAGCCATATCGACGCCGGGCGGGTGAGAGAGATCGTCGCCGGGGAATACGCCAAGGCCGGGATCACCCCCGCCGAGGTAAGCACCGGGGCGGTTATCATCACCGGGGAGTCCGCGCGAAAGGAGAACGCCGCCGCTCTCGCCGCCTCGCTCGGGGAGTTTTGCGGGGATTTCGTGGTCGCCACCGCGGGCCCCGACCTCGAGTCGATCATCGCGGCCAAGGGCGCCGGGGCGCAGCAGCTCTCGCAGCAGCGCGGCTGCACCGCCGTCAATCTCGACGTCGGCGGTGGGACGAGCAACCTGGCGGCGTTTTGCTGCGGGGAGCTCTGTGCCAAGGGGTGCTATGACGTCGGCGGACGGCTGGTGAGGACCGACGAGGCGGGCGCAATCACCTATGTCAGCGAGCGGCTGCGGCCGCTGCTCGAGGAGCTTGGGTTTTCCCTCCCGCTTGGAGCGCCCGCCGGCGAGGAGGGGCTGCGCGCCCTCACCGACCGGATGGCCTCGCTGCTCGGCGAGGCGCTGGGGCTGCTGCCGGTGACGGACCGGCTCCCGCCGCTGCAAACGGCGGGGAGCAGCGCGTTTTCTTTAAAGCAAAAAATTGACGCGCTGTCCTTTTCAGGCGGTGTCGCGGATTATATCTATCACCCGGCAAAGGATTGGCGCCGCTACGGCGACATCGGGCTGCTGCTGGCCGACAGCATCCGCCAGAGCGGATGGTTCCGGTGCTGCAACGTGGTGCCCCCGCTCGAGACCATCCGGGCGACGGTGGTCGGGGCCGGGAGCTACACCACCACGCTCAGCGGCAGCACCATCTTCTACAGCGGCGAGGGGCTTTTCCCGCTCAAGAACGTGCCGGTGCTGGCGCTGGATCCCGGGACAGAACGGTCATGCCTTGCCGGGGAGTGCGGCGCGCTGCGGGAGCAGGCGTGCTGGTTTTTGCAGCAGAGCGACGCGGACAACCTGTTTTTCTGCCTGCGGCAGACGCAGAACCCCAGCTACCGCGAGGTGGGCGCCCTGGCGGGCGCCCTGGCCGGGGCGGCCGAAGAGCTGCCGCCGGGCCAGCCGCTGCTGGTATTGACGCGATACGACTTTTCAAAATCCCTGGGGCTTGCACTTTGGCGCCTGCTAAAGGGCCAAAGGCCGGTGGTTTCGATCGACAGCGTGCAGGCCGGGGAAGGGGATTACCTGGATATTGGGAAGCCGCTGATGGACGGGATGGCCGTTCCGGTCGTCTGCAAGACGCTGATCTACGGCTGACGGAGGAGGAAAAAGTTTGAGACTGAAAACGACGCTGGCGGGCAGGACCTACGAGTTTAAGACGGTCAAGGAGGTCCTGGCCAAGGCCAACGAGCAGAAGAGCGGCGACGTGCTGGCGGGGCTGGCCGCCGGGAGCGACAGCGAACGGGTCGCCGCCAAGGAGGTTTTGAGCAACCTTCTTTTGAGCGATCTGCGCAACAGCCCGGCTGTGGATTATGAGATCGACGATGTGACGAGGCTGATCCAGGACGGGGTGAACGAGCCCATTTATAATTCGATCCGGGGCTGGTCGGTGGGCGAGCTGCGCGAATGGCTGCTCGACTACCGCACAAGCGAGGAGGACATCAAGCGGATCAGCCGGGGATTGACCAGCGAGATGATCGCCGGGGTAGCGAAGCTGATGAGCAACCTCGATCTGATCTACGCCGCCAACAAGATCCGCATCCACACCCACTGCAACACCACCATGGGGGTGCGCGGCACCCTGTCCACGAGGCTGCAGCCCAACCACACCACCGACAACGTCGAGGGGATCACCGCCTCGCTCTACGAGGGGCTCAGCTACGGGGTGGGGGACGCGGTGATCGGGCTCAACCCGGTCAACGACACCGCAGCGAGCGCGGCACAAATCCTCAAGCGCTTCGACGAAATTAAGAATGAGTGGCAGATTCCCACCCAGACCTGCGTGCTCGCGCATATTACCACCCAGATCGAGGCGATCCGCTCGGGCGCCCCGGCGGACATGATCTTCCAGTCCATCGCCGGCAGCCAGAAGGGGAACGAGGCCTTCGGCTTCGGAATCGAGACGGTCAAAGAGGCGCAGGAGCTGATGAAAACAAGAGGCACCGGCACCGGACCGAACGTGCTCTACTTCGAGACCGGGCAGGGGTCGGAGCTCAGCTCCGACGCGCACTACGGCACCGACCAGGTCACCATGGAGGCGCGCTGCTACGGCTTTGCCAAGGCGTTTCATCCCTTCATGGTCAACACGGTGGTCGGCTTCATCGGGCCGGAATATCTCTACGACAGCAAGCAGGTCATCCGCGCGGGGCTGGAGGACCACTTCATGGGCAAGCTCACCGGGATTCCCATGGGGTGCGACTGCTGCTATACCAATCATATGATGGCCGATCAAAACGACATCGAAAACCTCACCGTG
This sequence comes from Harryflintia acetispora, assembly GCA_004340125.1. Classification (GTDB taxonomy): domain Bacteria; phylum Bacillota; class Clostridia; order Oscillospirales; family Ruminococcaceae; genus Harryflintia; species Harryflintia acetispora. Next base: position 91,343 of record SLUK01000002.1, read on the forward strand.
CTGCTCGCCAGCGCCGGGTGCACCTATGTCATCGGGGTGCCGGCGAGCGATGATGTGATGCTCAATTACCAGTCCAACTCCTACCAGGATGCGGCGGCGGTGCGGGAAATCCTCGGCCTGCGCCCCATCAAGGAATTCGAGTGCTGGCTCGAGCGCATGGGGATCATGGAAAACGGGAGGCTTACCCCCGACGCGGGCGATCCGACCATCTTTACCATGAAAGGGGGCGCGCGCTGATGGAGGACATTTTGGAGATGATCACCAGGGCCGTGATGAAGGAGCTGGAGAATCTTCCGCCATCCGACGCGGCGCAGGTTTCCGCGTCCCCCGCGAAGGGGCCGTCGCAGGCCGCTCCTCCCGCGCAGGAGGCTTTGCGGGATTTGAGCGGCGGCGCATTGGTGGATCTGACCAGCGACGCGATGGTGGACTTGACCAGCGCTGCGATGGTGGACTTGACCAGCGCTGCGCACAAGGCGGTGCCGACGCTGCAAAATCCCCAAAACCCCGAGGCGCTCGCGGGGATGAAAAGGCGCACCCCGGCGCGGATCGGGGTGGGCAAGGCGGGGCCCCGGCTTCGCACCGACACCATGCTGACCCTGCGCGCCGACCATGCGGTGGCGCGGGACGCGGTCTTTCGGGACGTGGACCCGGCGCTGCTCGGGGAGCTGGGGCTCTTTTCGGTGCAAACGCTCTGCCAGGACCGCAACGAGCACCTCACCCGCCCCGACCTTGGGCGGCGGTTTTCTCCCGAGACGACAAATGAGCTGAAGGCGAAGTGCCGGCAGGCCCCGCAGGTACAGATTTACCTCTCGGACGGGCTGAGCAGCCAGGCGGTGGATGCGAATGCCAGGGACATCCTTCCCTCCCTCCTCGACGCGCTGCGCGACTATGGGATCACGGCCGGGACGCCCTTCTTCGTGCGCTTCGGCCGGGTTCCGGCGATGGACGCCGTCAGCGAGGCGCTGGGCGCCGAGGTCACCTGCGTGCTGATCGGCGAGCGGCCGGGCCTGGCGACGGCGGACAGCATGAGCGCTTATATCGCCTATAAGGCCACGGTCGGCATGCCCGAGGCGCGCCGCACGGTGGTTTCCAATATCCATAAAGGCGGCATCCCGGCGGTGGAGGCAGGCGCGCACATCGCGGGGCTGATCAAAACCATGCTGGAACGAAAAAAGAGCGGCGTCGAGCTGCAACTATAGCGTTTGGTGGAAAGGAATGTTCAGAAGATGACAGGCGATAAGATTAAAACCACGGTGCTCAGCACCCGCTTCCTGCCCAACGCCGACGGGGCGCTGCTGCAGGCGCTGGGCGTGCCGGAGGGCTGCCGTTCGCTCGGGATCATCACCACCGACAGCGACGACGTCTCCTATGCCGCGCTGGACGAGGCGACCAAGAAGGCGAGGGTCACGGTGGTCTACGCGCGCAGCATGTACGCGGGGGCCAGGAACGCCTCCACCGCGCTGGCGGGGGAGTTCATCGGGATCCTGGCGGGCGAGGACCCGGAGGAAACCCGCAGCGGGATCGAAGCGGCGCTGAGCTTTATCGAGCGCGACGCCGCCTTCTACAGCGCGAACGACGACGATTCGGTGATCTACTTTGCGCACTGCATCTCCCGCACCGGAAGCTATCTTTCGAGGGAGGCGCAGATTCCCGAGGGCGAGGCGCTGGCCTATCTCATCGCCCCGCCCGCCGAGGCGGTCTGCGCGCTGGATGCGGCGCTCAAGGCGGCGGACGTGGAGCTGCGGCTCTTTTACGGCCCGCCGACCGAAACCAACTTTGCCGGCGGGCTGCTCACCGGCGAGCAGGCGGCCTGCAAGGCGGCCTGCAACGCCTTCGCGCAGATGGTCTGCGCGGTGGCCGCCCGCCCGAGTGAGAGAGAGGAGGGGGCCCGTTGAAGCTGGACCGCGATTTACAATCCATCCAGGAGGTGCGCGAGCTGATGATCGCCGCCCGCCAGGCGCAGCGCGACCTTGCCGGCTGGGACCAGCGGCAGATCGACCGTCTGGTGGAGCAGATCGTTTTGGCCTGCGAGCAAAACGCCGGGCGGCTCGCCGAGATGGCGGTCGAAGAGACCGGGTTCGGGATCGCTGAGGACAAGGTGCTCAAAAACCTGCTTGGCAGCCGGACCGTCTGGGACTACATCAAGGACATGAAGACCGTCGGAATCGTGAGCGAGGACAAAGCGCGGGGGCTGATCGAGGTGGCCGTCCCGGTCGGGGTGGTCGCGGCGCTGATCCCCTCCACCAACCCCACCTCGACGGCGATGTTCAAAACCATCATCTCGCTCAAGGCGGGCAACGCGATCGTTTTGAGCCCCCATCCGAACGCCCAGGGGTGCATCAAGGAGACGGTGGCGGTCATGCGTCAGGCGGCGAAGGCGGCCGGCGCGCCCGACGGGCTGATCGGCTGTATCGAGACCTGTACCATGCAGGCGACGAACGAGCTCATGCGCCATAAATTTACCGGGGTGATCCTGGCCACCGGCGGCGGGGCGATGGTCAAGGCGGCCTATTCCTCGGGCAATCCCGCCATCGGGGTGGGCCCGGGCAACGGCCCGGCCTACATCGAGCGCAGCGCCGATATTAAAAAGGCGGTCAAGCGCATTCTGGACAGCAAGACCTTCGACAACGGCACCATCTGCGCGTCTGAGCAGTCGGTCGTGACCGAGGGCTGCATCAAGGAGCGGGTGGTCGCCGAGCTCAAAGACCAGGGCGCCTGGTTCATGGACGCCGAGCAGTCGCAGCGGGTCGAGCGGCTGATCATGCGCCCGAACAACACCATGAACCCGGCCATCGTGGGCAAGAGCGCGACGACCATCGCCAAGATGGCGGGCATCACGGTGCCGCTGGGCACGCGGGTGCTGATCAGCGAGCAGAGCACCGTGTCGCCGCGCAACCCCTATTCGCGCGAGAAGCTCTGCCCGATTTTGGCCTTTTACACCGAGGAAAACTGGGAGCGCGCCTGCGAGCGGTGCATTGAAATCCTCGAGAACGAGGGGGTGGGCCACACCATGACCATCCACTCGGAAAATGAGGAGGTCATCCGCGAGTTCGCGCTCAAGAAGCCAATCTCCCGCCTGTTGGTCAATACCCCCGGGGCGCTCGGCGGCGTGGGGGCCACCACCAATCTGGCCCCGGCGCTCACCCTCGGGTGCGGGGCCGTCGGGGGGAGCGCAACGTCGGACAACGTGGGGCCGATGAACCTCTTAAACATCCGGCGGGTCGCCTGGGGCGTGCGGGAGCTGGAGGACCTGCGGTCCGCCGCCCCCGCGGCGGCGCAAAGAAGCGCACCGCCTCAGATGAGCGAGGCGGACATCGCGCGGATCACCAAGGAAGTCATCAAAAACCTGCAGGCGCAGGGTTATCAGCTATAAATCATAAATTACTTTGGGAGGAATACAGATGGCAGTCAATTTACAGGCATTGGGCATGATCGAGACCAAGGGTTTGGTCGCTTCAATCGAGGCGGCGGACGCGATGGTGAAGGCGGCGAACGTCACTCTAATCGGCAAGGAGCATGTGGGCGGCGGACTCGTGACCGTGATGGTGCGCGGGGATGTCGGGGCCGTGAAGGCGGCGACCGACGCGGGCGCGGCGGCGGCCTCGAAGGTCGGGGAGCTTGTTTCGGTGCATGTGATCCCGCGCCCGCACGGCGAGGTCGAGGCGATCCTGCCGCAGGTACCGGCGGCGAAATAAAACGGTTACTTTGAAAGGGGTAAAATACAATGGCTAATTTACAGGCACTGGGAATGATCGAGACCAAGGGATTGGTCGCTTCGATCGAGGCGGCGGACGCGATGGTGAAGGCGGCGAACGTCACTTTAATCGGCAAGGAGCATGTGGGCGGCGGACTGGTGACCGTGATGGTGCGCGGGGACGTCGGGGCCGTGAAGGCGGCGACCGACGCGGGCGCTGCTGCGGCCTCGAAGGTCGGGGAGCTGGTTTCGGTGCATGTGATCCCGCGCCCGCACAATGAGGTCGAGGCGATCCTGCCGGCCGTGAAGTAACATCTTCATGGCTGTTTACCGGGAGGACACCATCCGGCAGATGATCTTTCGGGACCATCTGTCTGAAATCCATGTCAAAAAAGAGGACTATGTCACCCCCCAGGCGCGCGCCTACATCGAGGACATGCGCTTGACGCTGGTGGTGGAGGGGGAAGCGGAGAACCCCGATATCCGCCCGGCGAAGGAACAGCAGGGCGGAAAATATGTCGGCCTGGACGGGACCGTCTACCGCGAAAAGCCGGAGCAGATGACCCATCTTTACGGCAACACGCTGGTGGAGAAGACCCATCCCAGGATCGTGCTGCGCGGAAAGCTGGATACCCTCGAAGCGCAGATCATCTGCCTGCAGGCGTGCTACGGCGCCCGGGAAAAGCTGGTCCGCGACCTTGACGAGGCGCTCGCCTTCACGCGCCGGGTCCTCTCCTGTGAGGTTACCGGCAAGCCGCTGGGGGCGGGCCGCCTGCTGGGCCTTGACGAAGGCGGGCTGCGGGAACAATCCCACAATCCGCAGAAGTATTTCGGCTTTGGGCATATCCTGCCGGACCATCGGCTCGGCGGGGTCTGCGCGGGGCTCAACCTGTTGCGCGCTCTTGCCAGAGAAGCGGAGCTCGCGGCGGTGGCAGCCTTCTGTAAAGAGGGACAGGTGCAGCGCGGGGACCTGCTGCAGGCGCTCAACCGCCTGAGCAGCGCCTTTTATATCATGATGTGCCGCCAGAAGGCGGGGCAGTACGGGGAGGAAACAGAAAATGGATGAGGGCATGGTGCGCGCGATTGCCGCCCAGGTGGCCGGGCGGGTTTTGCAGCAGTCCGGGAATGCCGGCAGGAGCCTTGGCGCGGTGCCGCTCGAAATCTCGGCGCGGCACGTCCACCTCTCGCAGCAGGACGTCGAGGCGCTGTTCGGTCCGGGCTACAGCCTAAGTGAAAAGCGGCCGCTCTCCCAACCGGGGCAGTTCCTCTGTAACGAGCGGGTCACTTTGCTGACCCCGAAGGGGGAGCTGCGCGCGGTCGCGGTGCTTGGCCCCGCGCGGGAGCACACCCAGGTCGAGCTGTCGCAAACCGATGCGCGTGCGCTCGGGCTGCAGGCCCCGGTGCGCCTTTCGGGCGACACGGCGGGCTGTCCCGGGATACACATCATGAGCGAGCGCACCGTGGTTTTCGCTCCCGAGTCGGTGATGGTGGCGCAAAACCATATCCACATGGCCCCCGCGGATGCGCAGCGCTTCGGGGTGCACGACAACCAGCGCGTGCGGGTGCGCGCCATGACCGCGCGGCCAATCACCTTTGAGGATGTGGTGGTGCGGGTCAGCGGGCAGTTTTCGCTCGCCATGCACATCGACTTCGACGAGGCCAACGCCTGCCTGTGCCAAAGCGGGGACAAGGGCGAGCTGCTTTGCGGCGGGACAATGCCGGTAAAACCGCCCGAACTGCCGGAGCCGGTATGCCGTGAAGCCGCCCCGGCCGCGCGGCGGCAGGTGATCTGCGAGGAGGAGGCGAAGCGGCTCTGCGCTGCGGGCGAGCGTACCCTGGCCCTGCAAAAGGGAACGCTCTTGACCCCCTCGGCCAGGGATGTGCTGCGCGAACGCAAGATCGACGTGCGGTACGTCTAACATGAAACAATAACGGAAGGGTGAAGACGATGATAATCGGCGAGGTGATCGGCAACGTCTGGGCGACCAAGAAGGAGCCGGCCTTAAACGGGCTCAAGCTGATGGTGGTACGGGAGCTGACCCCGGACGGCAAGCCTGCGGGCCCGACGCTGGTGGCGGCGGATGTGGTGGGCGCCGGGATCGGCGAGCGGGTACTGGTGGTTTCGGGCAGCACGGCCCGGCGCGCGGTGGGGCAAAGCGAGCCCCCGGTGGACGCGGCCATCGTCGGGATCATCGACAGCGTGGAGGCAAAATGTTGAAGGATGGTCTCATGATGGACGAAAACAAGCAGCGCGTCATCCAGGAATACGTGCCCGGCAAGCAGGTCACCTTGGCGCACCTGATCGCGCATCCGGTCGAGGACCTGTATAAAAAGCTCGGGATCGCGGGGGAGCACGGCGAAGCCATCGGGATTCTGACCATCACGCCCAGCGAGGCGGCCATCATCGCGGCGGACGTGGCGACCAAGGCGGCCGCCGTGGCGATCGCCTTTGTGGACCGGTTTTCCGGGTCGCTGGTGGTCACCGGGGACGTGGAGAGCGTCGAGGCCTCCCTCGGCGCGGTGCTCGGCCTGCTCTGCGGTACGCTGGGCTTTTCGGACGCGCCCATCACCCGCTCATGAGCGAGGCGAGGATCATGCTGGTGGGACGCACCAGCTGCGGAAAAACCAGCTTCTGCCAGGCGATGAGGGGGCAGGAGCTGCGCTACCAAAAGACCCAGACGGTGCAGGTTGTGGGCAGCGCGATCGATACGCCTGGGGAGTATATTGAAAACCGCAGCCTTTACCGGGCGCTGGTAGTCACCGCGGCGGACGCCGACCTGATCGTGCTGGTGCAGTCCGCCACCGACGAGCAGAGCGTCTTTGCCCCGGGCTTCGTGTCGATGTTTCAAAAGCCCGCCATCGGGCTGGTGACGAAAGTCGACCTGGCGCCGGATACCGCGTGCAGGGAGAGGGCCGCGCAGTGGCTGGGCCTGGCGGGCTGCGGGCAGGTTTTCATGGTGAGCAACCTCAGCGGCGAGGGCGTGCGGGAGGTGCTCGCCTATCTTGAAGGCTTGGGCTGGGAGGGAGACAGATGAACACATTTTCACTAAAAACCAAGGTTTATACCGGACCGGGCTCGCTCGAAGCACTGAGAAACCTTTCGGCGCGCTCGGCCTTCCTGGTCTGCGACCCGTTCATGGTCCGCTCGAAGATGGCGGACCTCGTGAGCGGCCCGCTCGGGGAGCGGGGGATCAGCTGCCGGGTGTTTTCTGAGGTGGTTCCCGATCCGACGGTGCAGGCGGTGGCAAAGGGCGTCAAGGCGATCGGGGAGGTACTGCCTGACCTGGTGGTGGCGCTGGGCGGCGGCTCGGCCATCGATACCGCCAAGGCGGTGCTGAAAATTTATACCGGCGGCGGGCAGGCGCGCCCGTTCTTTGTCGCCATCCCCACGACCAGCGGGACCGGCAGCGAGGTGACCGCCTTCTCGGTGGTGTCCGATCCGGGAAAGGCAGTCAAATACCCGTTGGTGGATGAAGAGATGCTCCCCAATATCGCGATCCTCGACCCAGCGCTCACCCTGAGCGTGCCGGCGGCGGTCACTGCCGATACCGGGATGGATGTGTTCACCCACGCGCTGGAGGCCTATGTCTCCCCGCAGGCGACCGACTTCACCGATGCGCTGGCGCAGAAGGCGATCACGCTGGTCTGCCAGAACCTGCCGCAGCTTTACCGCGACGGGAAGGACGAGTGCCGCCGCGAGCGGCTGCACAACGCCTCCTGCATGGCGGGGATCGCCTTCAACGAGGCAAGCCTCGGGCTCAACCACGGGATGGCCCACGCCTTGGGCGGGCGGTTCCATATCCCCCACGGGCGCAGCAATGCCCTGCTGCTGCCCGATGTGATTTCCTACAACGCCGGGCTCATGGGGAACGAATGCCCCGAGAGCCTGCGCGCGCGGGCGCGGTACGCCGAGCTCGCAAAAATGCTCGGCCTGCCGGCGGCCAATCCGCTAGCCGGCGCATATAACCTGATCGGCACGGTGCGCGGGCTGCTGGATACGCTCTCCTTCCCCAAGGGGATCGCCGGGACGGGGCTCGGGCGGCAGGAGTTCGAGGAGGGGCTGCCCGATCTCAGCCGGGCGGCGCTCGAGGACCGGTGCACCGGCGCCAACCCGGTGCCGGTGGCCTTGGAGCAGATCGAGGCGATCTACCGCAGAGCTTATCGCGGGCGATAAATGGTATAAAAAAGCAGGCTGCCGATGGAGTCGGCAGCCCGCTTTCTCTCTATAGGGCGGTTACTTCTTTAAGTATTTCAGCAGCGGCCGCGCAACCGCCGCGCCCAGGACCGAGGCCACCAGCGCTTCGATCACCCCGTTGAGGGCGATCACCCCGCCAATGAAGCCGAGCAGCGCCTCGAAGGTCATGTTCTTGGCCGCCGCATAGCTGGGGCCGAAGAAGAAATAAATCCCCCCCATCACCAGGATGGTGTTGGTTATCGACCCGAGAAAGCCCGCGAGCACGCAGCCGAGCGTCTGGGATTTGTGATGGCGGCAAAGGAGGCCGAAGACCGCCCCCGCGACCACCCCGATCAGGATGCGCGGCAGGAAGGCGATCAGCAGCGAAAGAAAGCTGCCGCTGTCCGAGCCGGGCACCGGGACGAAGGGGGAGAAGACGAAGGAAAGCGGCGTGGGGGAGAAGGTGTTGGTCAAGAAACTGGTCAGTCCGAAGCAGAAGCCGAGCAGCGCGCCCTTTTTGGGACCGAGCAGGATCGCCCCGATGATGACCGGGATATGGATGGTCGTCGCGCGGATCGGCCCGACCGGGATGTACCCGAGGAAGGGGACCAGCGCCAGCAGCGCGATGATCGCGATGAGCAGCGAGGTCTGGGTGAGCTCGGTGACCCTTTGGTTTGTTTTCATAAAGTCCTCCTTGCTGTCGCTCCCGCCGTTGCGGGATGCAACGCATGTTTTTGCCGGGAATCCCCCCGGCGGGGACGGGAAGCGTCAGGAGTTGCGCAGGTAGATGGCCCGCAGCCCCAGGAGATTGAGGTTCGGCTCGTGCGTGACCTCGCTTTCGCAGCAGGGGACGATCTGGCCGGATAACCCGCCTGTCAGAATACAGGTCAGGCTTTCGCCATAGATCGCCCGGTAGCGCGAGATCAGCCCGTCCGTCATCGCCGCCGCACCGTAGACGGCGCCGCCCAGCATGGCCTCCTGGGTGTTTTTCCCAAGCAGTGCGCCGGGAGGGGCCACCCCCAGCCGGGGCAGACAGGCGGTGCGCTCGGCGAGCGCGTCCAGGGAAATCTGCACCCCGGCCATGATCGCCTTGCCCACCAGGGCCCCGCTCCCGTCCAGGGCGGCCACGGTGGTCGCCGTGCCGAAATCGAAAATCACGCAGGGGGGGTTACACAGCTGCAGCGCCCCCACGGCGCCGCAGACCAGGTCCGGCCCGGTCCCCACGGGATTGTCGATCTTGAGGTTGAGCCCGGTCTTGATCCCCGGGCCGACGGTGAGCACCCGCGGCGCGCCGATGAGGTGCAGCGCCTCCTCCAGTACCGGAAGCAGCAGCGGCACCACCGAGGAGACGATCGCCCCTTCGAAGGAAACGCCGCCGAACCCGTACAGGGAGAGCAGCTCGCGCAGCTGCGCGGCATAGAGCCCGGCCGTGCGCCGCTCGTCGGTATCCAGGCGCAGCACGAAGGAGAGACGCTCCCCTATGAAGCCGCCCGCCTTGATCTGGGCGTTGCCGATGTCCACCGTCAGTATCATACCGCTCCTCCTTTGATCCCGTTGACTGCATTATACCCCCAAAAGGACCCCAAAAGCAAGAAGTCGGGAAAAGAGAGAAAGAATTCTGACGCACCGCCCCGGCATTTTCAACACAATCTCTTTTGAAATGCGAAAAATCTTGGTTTTCTTTTGCCGCTTGCGCCGGATGCTTCAATTTGCTATAGTAAATATGCGAGGATCGCGTTACAACCCAGTGGATGTAACGCGATTTTTTGTTTCAGGAGAGGAGTATGGAAAATGGATATTTGGCTTCAGGCGGCAATTTATCTGGCGACGATGTGCCTCGGGTTCCTGCTCAAACGGGTGGGCATCTTTCAAAGGGAGAACAGCAGCGTCTTTGCAAGCATCATATTTTACGCCACCCTGCCCGCGCTGGTCGTCAGCAGCTACGCCGGAGTGGAGGTGACGCTGTGGTTCATGGTCGCCTTTTTCCTGGGGATTTTCAGCAACCTGTTTAACCTTGCCGCCGGCGCGCTGGCCTCGCGGGGAAGGAAGCCCCAGGAGCGGGCGATCTATTTCATCAATACGCCGGGGTTCAACCTCGGCGGGATCGCGATTCCCTTCCTCCAGTCCTTCTATCCGGCCGGCGTGCCCTACCTGTGCATGTTCGACACGGCGGACTCCTTTTTCACGATGGGGACGACCTACTCCATCGCCAAGCTGCTCTTCGGGCAGAAAAAGGGGATCCTTGCACAGCTGCGTGAAATCTGCCGCTCCCTGCTGAGCTCGGTCCCCTTTATCGCTTACCTGTTCATGACAATTATTTCACTGCTGCACCTATCCCTCCCCGCCCCGGTGATGGAGCTGGCGGGCTTTGTCGGCAAGGCGAACGCGCCGCTGGTGATGCTCATGCTGGGCGTCTCGTTTGAGCTGCAAATCAAGAAGGAGGATCTCAAGGACATCCTCTCCATCCTGGGATTGCGGCTGGCCTGCAGCGTGGCCCTGTTCATCTTCATCCTGTATTTCCTGCCCGGCCCCGCCCTGATGAAGCAGGTGCTGGCCGTCTGCGTCTTTGCGCCGATCCCGAACCTGTGCATGATCTATTCGCACAAGATCGACAGCAATTCGTCGGTCGCGAGCACGCTCAACCCGGTGGCTATCATCCTGTCCATCATCTTCATGTCCGTCGCCATGTCGCTGGTTTGATTGAGCGGACCGGAGCGGGGCGGCAGGCGGCTCAGATGCCAAAGAGCAGCCTGCCATAGGTCGGGAAGGGCCAGTACCCCTCGCCGACGAGGAGCTCCAGCTCGTCGGCCGCGGCGCGCAGCTCCCGCATGTCGCAGAAGACCACGTCCTTGTAGCAGTCGGCCTGCGCCTTCAGGTCCCCGCGGCTTTTGACGCCCAGCAGGTCGCTTTCCAACTTCCTGGCCTTTTTGTATAAACCGCTCCCCAGTGACGAGAGCTCCGAAACAAGCTCCCATTCGAGGTCACAGTCAAGGTCGGCGTCCAGTGCCTTTTTGGCCGCGGCTCCCTCGCACAGGTCCTTGGAATAGGCGCAGACCGCGGGGATAATGTCCTTTTTGACCATATCCAGCATGGCAAGGGCTTCGATGTTCAGCGTCTTGCAGTAGTTTTCGAGCAGGATCTCATAGCGGGAATGCATCTCCGCTCCACTGAAAATATGATGCTTTTGGAAGAGCGCGATATTTTTTTCTGTGACCAAATAGGGCAGCGCGTCCACCGTGGTCTTGAGGTTTAGAAGCCCCCGGCGCTTGGCCTCGGCCGCCCACTCATCGGAATAGTTGTTGCCGTTGAAGACGATCCGCTTGTGCTGACGGTAGGTGTCCCGGATGAGGTTGTGCAGCTCCGAGGGGAAATCCCCGGCCCCTTCAAGGATGTCCGCAAACTGACAGAGCGCCTCGGCGACGATGGTGTTGAGCACGGTGTTGGGCCCGGAGATCGAATGGGTCGAGCCGAGCATGCGGAACTCGAACTTGTTGCCGGTGAAGGCGAAGGGCGAGGTGCGGTTGCGGTCGGTGGCGTCCCGTGGGAAGCGGGGCAGCACATGGACCCCCACGCGCAGCTCCTCCTTGGTCTTGGGGTCGCAGCTGGAGCCCTGCTCGATCGAATCGAGCACCCCGGTCAGCTCATCGCCCAAAAACATCGACACGATGGCCGGCGGCGCCTCGCTGGCGCCCAGGCGGTGGTCGTTGCCCGCCCCGGCGACCGAGACGCGCAGCAGGTCCTGGTATTCGTCCACCGCCTTGATGACGGCGCACAGGAAAAGCAGAAACTGCGCGTTCTCGCCGGGGGAGTCGCCCGGCTCGAGGAGGTTGAGTCCGGTGTCGGTGCAGATCGACCAGTTGTTGTGCTTGCCCGAGCCGTTGACCCCGGCGAAGGGCTTTTCATGCAGCAGACAGGCCATGCCGTGGCGGCGGGCGACCTTCTTCATCATCTCCATGGTCAGCTGGTTGTGGTCGGCGGCGATGTTGGTGGTGGTGAAGATGGGGGCCAGCTCGTGCTGGGCGGGGGCGACCTCGTTGTGCTCGGTCTTGGCCGAGATGCCGAGCTTCCAGAGCTCTTCGTCCAGATCCCGCATGAACTCCTTGACCCGCGGCTTGATCGCCCCGAAGTAGTGGTCCTCAAGCTCCTGGCCCTTCGGAGGTCTGGCACCGAAGAGGGTGCGCCCGCAGAAGACCAGGTCCTTGCGCTGCTCATAAAGCGCGCGGTCGATGAGGAAATATTCCTGCTCGCACCCGACGGTGGTGTTGACCCGGCCCGCCTCGGTGCCGAAGAGCCGCAAGATGCGCATGGCCTGTTTGCTGAAGACCTCCATCGAACGTAGCAGGGGGGTCTTTTTGTCCAGAGCCTCGCCGCCGTAGGAATAGAAAACGGTGGGGATGCACAGGGTGCCGTCCTTGATGAACGCATAGGAGGTGGGGTCCCAGGCGGTGTAGCCCCGCGCCTCAAAGGTGGCGCGCAGTCCGCCCGAGGGGAAGGAGGAGGCGTCCGGCTCGCCTTTGACGAGCTCCTTGCCGGAGAACTCCATGATCACATTGCCCTCTGCGGTGGGGGAGATGAAGCTGTCGTGCTTCTCGGCGGTGATCCCGGTCATCGGCTGGAACCAGTGGGTGAAATGGGTCGCGCCCTTCTCCACCGCCCAATCCTTCATGGCGTTGGCGACCACATTGGCGAGTGCCGGGTCGAGCTTCTTGCCGGTCTGCATGGTGCGCCGCAGCGCCTGATAGGTTTCGCGCGGCAGGCGCTCCTTCATCACGCTGTCCGAAAAGACCATGCTGCCGAAAATCTGCGGGGTGTCGGCCATACTTGGATTCCTCCTTTACGCGGTTGCAAAATGAAAAGGCGCCGCAGGAATATCCCTGCGGCGCCTTTGCCGTCCTGCGGCCATTATAGTCCCGGACGGGCGGCCTTGTCAAGCATGTGTTTTGTGTATTTGCAGCATTTGTAAAATCTTGCTGCAAAATAAAACATGTTACCAGAGTTCTACTATTTAAATTCCACAATCTTGCAGCGCTTGGATTAAAATCCTGCAAAATACGTTGACAAAGGCTCCACCATGCGGGTATAATAACAGCATGAACAAAGGCGTTCATCAAAGGATATGCCGGACTGGGCGTACCCTTTGATGAGCGCCCTTTATTTGTGTGGGCGGGGCCCGCGAAAGACGAAAGGGAGCGGCCGGAGGTCGGCCCCTACCGGCGGTTTTACACCCGGGATTGGGCCAACGAAAGGAGAGTACGATGAAAACCACCATGAATGAGGTGCTGCAGTTCGTCGGGGAGAACGACGTCAAGTTCATCCGCCTGGCGTTCTGCGACATCTTCGGCATACAAAAAAATGTGTCCATCATGCCGGGGGAGCTGCCCCGCGCCTTTGAGAGCGGGATCTCCTTTGATGCCTCGGCCATCCGGGGATTTATGAACGTCGAGGAGAGCGATCTCTTTTTGGTGCCCGACCCGGCTACCCTCTCGCTGCTGCCCTGGCGTCCCGCTCAGGGGCGGGTGGTGCGGCTCTTCTGCGACATCCGCCGCCCGGACGGGGAGCCCTTCGAGGGGAGCACGCGGGATGTGCTAAAGGCGGCAATCAAACGCGCGGCGGACCTCGGCTATGTCTGCAAGGTGGGGGCGGAGTGCGAGTTCTATCTCTTCGAGATGGACGAACACGGCAGTCCGACCATGATCCCGCACGACAGGGCGGGCTACTTCGATTTGGCCCCCCTGGACAAGGGGGAGAACGTGCGCCGGGAAATCTGCCTGACCCTCGAGGAGATGGGGATTTTGCCCGAGAGCTCCCACCACGAGCAGGGACCGGGGCAAAACGAGATCGACTTCAAATATTCCGACGCGCTCACCGCTGCCGACGAGCTGATCACCTTCCGCTCGGTGGTCAAGGCGATCGCCGCGCGCAACGGGCTTTACGCCTCCTTCCTGCCCAAGCCCTTCCCGGACAGGAGCGGCAGCGGGCTGCACATCAACCTGTCATTACAGAAAAACGGGCTGAACATCTTCCGCACCCCGCGCGATGGGCATTCGGGCGAGGCGGAGAGTTTTTTGCAGGGAATCCTCGAGCGGGTGGGGGAGGTCACGGCCTTCCTAAATCCCCTGACCAATTCCTATGCCCGCTTCGGCAGCTTCGAGGCGCCGCGCTACGTCACCTGGTCGCACCAGAACCGTTCTCAGCTGATCCGTGTTCCGGCGGCCAGCGGGGAGTACAGCCGCCTCGAGCTGCGCAGCGCCGATGCGTCCTGCAATCCCTATCTTGCCTTTGCGCTGCTGCTGCACGCGGGGCTCGACGGGATCGAGGAAAAGCGGGTACTCTGCGAGCCGAAAAACTTAAACCTTTACGAGGCTTCGCCGCGTGAGCTTGCGGGGATTTCCACCCTGCCGGCCAATTTGGGCGAGGCGCTGGCGGAGGCGAAGGAGAGCGCGTTCGTAAAACGGATATTGCCGCAAAAGGTGTTTCACCAGTATATCGGGCAAAAGGAGCGGGAATTTGCCGAATACGTGGCAGCTCCCGACAAGCGTGAATTCGAGCGGGAGCGCTATTTCGAGCGGATTTGACGGCGGCATAGGGCGATTGGAAAGGGCGGTGACGGGATGGACAGCGTGTTGATCGTATCGGCCGGGGGCAAGGCGCAAAGCGCCCTCGTCCAGCTGCTGCGCCCCTCGGGCTATGCGGTGTCCGCCAGCGTCCAGAGCGGCGCGGATGCGCGCAGGCTGCTCCTCGGGGGCGACTTCGATTTGGTGCTGATCAACACCCCGCTTTCCGACGAGTTCGGGCATGAGCTGGCGGTCGGCGCCGCGACCGGTACCGGCGCCGGGGTGCTGCTGATCGTTCGCGGCGAGCAGGCCGACGAGGTCTCGGCCAGGGTGGAGGACTGCGGCGTCTTCGTAATCCCGAAGCCGGTCAGCCGCCAGATGTTCTACCAATCTCTCAAGCTGGTTGCCGCCACGCGCCGCAGGATGCTCGGGCTCAAAAGCGAAAACGTCAGGCTGCGGCAAAAGATCGAGGAGATCCGCTTGGTGGACCGGGCCAAGTGCGCGCTGATCCGGTACCTGGGCATGACCGAGCCGCAGGCGCACCGCTACATCGAGAAGCAGGCGATGGACCTGCGCCTGACCAGGCGGGAGATCTCCGAGCGGATACTCAAAACCTATGAGAGCTGAGGGAGGGACCGGTGTGGACAGGAAACTTCATGAGGAGTGCGGGGTGTTCGGGATACGCACCACCCACGACGAGGCGGCCGGAATCACCTACAACGCCCTGCTGGCGCTGCAGCACCGCGGGCAGGAGGGCGCCGGGATCGCCGTGCTGCGGGACCAGGCCATCCTCTATCACAAGGATGTGGGGCTGGTCAGCGAGGTGTTCACTCCCCAGGTGCTGAATAAGATTCCCGCGGCGCACTTGGCCATCGGGCACGTGCGCTATTCCACAACGGGGGGCAACCGCAAAGAAAACACCCAGCCGGTGGTCACCGAGTACCTGAAAGGGCGGATCGCCATCTCCCACAACGGCAACATCATCAACGCCGCCGCGCTGCGCGAGAAGCTGCGGCGTGCGGGATGCGACTTCAATGCCACCACCGACAGCGAGGTGGTCTCCTCCTTGATCGCCTACGAAATTTTGCAGGGTGGCGGCTTCGAGGAGGCGATCGTGAAAGCGGCAAAGCAGCTGCGTGGCGCTTACACGCTGCTCGTGCTCGGCAGCGGGGACAGGCTGTGCGCGCTGCGCGACCCGAGCGGCTTTCGCCCGCTCTGCCTGGGGAGGAGCAATCACGGCTGGGCCGTCGCCAGCGAGAGCTGTGCGCTGGACAGCGCGGGGTTCGACTTTCTGCGGGACGTGCAGCCGGGGGAGCTGATCACCATTGACGGGCGCGGGCGGATGTCCAGCCGGATGGCGCTGGGCCCGACAAAGCTGGGGATGTGCCTGTTCGAGTATGTCTACTTTGCGCGCACCGACTCGGTCATCGACTCGCTGAGCGTCTATGAGGCGCGCTACCGCATGGGAGAGGTATTGGCGCGGGAGCACCCGGCAAAGGCGGACGTCGTCTGCGGCGTGCCGGACAGCGGCCTGGAAGCCGCCATGGGCTACGCCGCCCAGAGCGGGCTGCCCTGCGTGCCGGGGTTTGTCAAGAACCGCTATATCGGGCGCAGCTTCATCTTCCCCTCCCAGGCGCAGCGGGACATGGCGGTGCGCCTCAAGCTGAGCCCCCTGCGCGTGAACGTCGCGGGCAAGCGGGTGGTACTGGTGGACGATTCGATCGTGCGGGGGACCACCGGCGCAAAGATCGTGAGCAGCCTCAAGGCGGCGGGTGCGAGGGAAGTGCACCTGCGGATTTCCTCCCCGCCCTTTTACCATACCTGCTATTTCGGCACCGACATCGGGGACGAGGAGAACCTGATTGCCAACCGGCTTTCCCACGACGAGATCACAACAAGCATGGGAGCCGACAGCCTTGGGTATATTAGCATAGAGGGGCTCAAGTCGGCCTGCAGTGGGTGCAGCCTGCCGTTTTGCGACGGCTGCTTCACCGGACGGTACCCGCTGGATGCGGCAGAGCAGAGCAAAACGCAGTTTGAACAGTAGGAGGAAGCCTGTTATGTCGGGTGAAAAGAGATATTTGGTGCTGGAAAACGGACGGGTGTTCGAGGGAGTCGGCTTCGGCGCTCCGGGGGACGTGAACGGGGAGCTCGTCTTTACCACCGGGATGACCGGGTATTTAGAGACCCTGACCGACCCGAGCTACCACGGGCAGATTGTGGTACAGACCTTCCCGCTCATCGGGAACTACGGCGTCATCCCCGCCGACTTTGAAAGCATAAAAGTGCATCCAAAAGCCTATATCGTCCGCCAGTGGTGTCAGCATCCCTCCAACTTCCGCAGCGAGGGTGATCTTGACACCTTTTTTATGAGGTGCTCGCTGCCCGCCCTGTGCGGGATCGACACCAGGGAGCTTGTCAAGATCATCCGCGAGCACGGGGTGATGAACGCAAAGCTCGTCTCTTCCAAAGAGCGGCTCGACCCGTCCGACTTACAGGGGGCCCTGCTCGAGGGCGCGGTCGCGGCGGTCACGCCGAAGGCCGCCTTCACCGAGCGCCCGCAGGAGACGAAATACCGGGTGGTGCTCTGGGACTTCGGCGCCAAGGCGAATATCGCAAGGGAGCTACTGCGCCGGGGGTGCGAGGTGGTCCACGTCCCGGCCGGGGCCTCGGCGGCGGATATCCTGGCGCTGCGCCCCGAAGGGGTGGTGCTCTCGAACGGCCCGGGCGATCCGGCCGAGAACACGGGGACTATCCGGGAGCTGCAGAAGCTCTGTGAGCATAAGCTCCCGATGATGGGAATCTGCCTTGGGCACCAGCTGCTGGCGCTGAGCCGGGGGGCCGGGACCGAAAAGCTCAAATACGGGCACCGGGGCGCCAACCAGCCGGTCAAGGACCTGCAGAGCGGCCGGGTCTATATCACCAGCCAGAACCATGGCTACGCGGTACAAAACGACACCCTGCCGAAGGGTGCGAAGCTCTGGTTTTGCAACGCCAACGACGGCACCTGCGAGGGGATCCTCTATCAGGACATCCCGGCCTTTTCGGTGCAGTACCATCCCGAGGCGGCAAGCGGGCCGCTGGACACCGGTTTTTTATTCGACGCGTTCATCAAACGATTGGAGGTGAAGTGACATGCCGCTCGATCCTGCCATCAAGAAGGTGCTGGTGATCGGCTCGGGGCCGATCGTGATCGGCCAGGCGGCCGAGTTCGACTATGCGGGCACCCAGGCCTGCCGCGCGCTCAAGGAGGAGGGGCTGCAGGTGGTGCTGTGCAATTCCAATCCCGCCACCATCATGACCGACCGGGAGATGGCCGACGAAATCTACCTCGAACCGCTGACGGTCGAAACCGTCAAGAGGATCATTTTAAAGGAGCGTCCGGACAGCCTCCTGTCCACTTTGGGCGGGCAGACCGGGCTGACCCTCTCGATGCAGCTTGCCAAGGAGGGCTTCCTCGAAGCCCAGGGCGTGCGGCTGCTGGGCGCGCGGGTCGAGACGATCGACAGGGCCGAGGACCGCCAGCTTTTTAGGGACACCATGCTCTCGATCGGGGAGCCGGTGATCCCCTCCGAGGTCGCCCACGATCTGGAGCACGCCCTGCGGATTGCCGGGGAGATCGGCTATCCGGTGATCGTGCGCCCGGCGTTTACCATGGGCGGCAGCGGCGGCGGGATCGCACAGGATCCGGAGCAGCTGGGGGAGATTGCCCAAAACGGGCTGCGCCTCTCGCCGATCAGCCAGGTGCTGGTCGAAAAGTGTGTTTCGGGCTGGAAGGAGATCGAGTTCGAGGTGATGCGCGACCGCAGCGGCAGCGTGATCACCGTCTGCTCGATGGAGAACTTCGACCCCGTCGGGGTGCACACCGGGGACAGTATCGTCATCGCCCCGGCGGTGACCCTGGCGGATAAGGAATACCAGATGCTGCGCTCGGCGGCGCTCCACATCATCTCCGCGCTGGGGGTCGAGGGCGGCTGCAACTGCCAGTTTGCCCTGCATCCGGAGTCGATGGAATACGCGGTCATCGAGGTCAATCCCCGCGTCTCGCGCTCGTCGGCCCTGGCCTCCAAGGCGACCGGCTACCCGATCGCCAAGGTGGCGGCCAAGATCGCTATCGGCTACAACCTCGACGAGATCCAAAACGCCGTCACCGGAAAGACCTGCGCCTGCTTCGAGCCGGCGCTCGACTATGTGGTGGTCAAGTTCCCCAAGTGGCCGTTCGACAAGTTCGTCTACGCCGACCGGCGCCTCGGTACCCAGATGAAGGCCACCGGCGAGGTGATGGCCATCGCCCACACCTTCGAGGCGGCGCTGATGAAGGCGGTGCGCGGGGCGGAGATCTCGCTGGACTGCCTGATCGAGCCCAAGCTCCAGGCCGTGCCCGACCACGAGCTGTTCGCTAGGGTTTCGGTCTGCAGCGACGAGCGGCTCTTCGTGATCTGTGAATGCATGCGCCGGGGGATGAGCTGCGGGGAGATACACGTGCGCACCAAAATTGACCTTTGGTTTTTATATAAGCTGCGGAACCTGCTGGAAATGGAACGCCGGCTGCAAAACGAGGCGCCAACCCCGGCGCTCTACCGCGCGGCCAAGGAGCTCGGCTTCCCCGACCGGGTGATCGAACGCCTCAGCGGCAAAAGGGTGGAGCGCCCGCTTGCGACCTCCTTCAAGATGGTGGACACCTGCGCGGCTGAATTCGAGGCGCAGACACCCTACTTCTATTCCACCTATGACGAGGTAAACGAGGCCGCGCAGTACCTGCAAGGACACAAGAGCCGGGGGAAGACGGTGGTGGTCCTCGGCTCGGGGCCGATCCGGATCGGGCAGGGGATCGAATTCGACTACGCCTCGGTCCAGTGCGCCTGGACGCTCAAGAAGCAGGGATACGAGGTGGTCATCATCAACAACAATCCCGAGACCGTCTCGACCGACTTCGATACCGCCGACCGGCTCTATTTCGAGCCGCTGACCCCCGAGGACGTGATGAACGTGATCCGCACCGAGCGCCCCTACGGAGTGGTGGCGGCCTTCGGCGGGCAGACGGCGATCAAGCTGACCAGGTTCCTGCATGAACAGGGGATCAGGATACTGGGCACCTCGGCGGACAGCGTGGATATGGCCGAGGACCGGGAGCGCTTCGATGCCCTGCTCGAAAGCCTCTCGATTGCCCGCCCGAAGGGGGCCGCCGTGACCACCGCCGAACAGGCGCTCGCGGCGGCGCACGAGCTTCAGTATCCGGTGCTGCTGCGCCCGTCCTACGTGCTGGGCGGGCAGAACATGATCATCGCCTTTTCGGACGACGACGTGCGCGAATATATGCAGATCATCCTCTCCCACGGGATCGAGAGCCCGGTGCTGATCGACCAGTATTTGACGGGCACCGAGCTGGAGGCCGACGCCATCTGCGACGGGGAGGAGGTCCTCATCCCCGGGATCATGGAGCATATCGAGCGCGCCGGGGTCCACTCGGGGGACTCGATCGCGGTCTATCCGGCCTATAACCTGAGCGCACAGCTTTTGCAGCGGGTGGTGGAGTACACCGAGCGTTTGGCGCTTTCGCTGCACACCAAGGGGCTCATCAACATCCAGTACGTCGTACACCAGGGGGAAATCTACGTCATCGAGGTCAACCCCCGCGCCAGCCGTACCGTGCCCTATATCAGCAAGGTGACCGGCGTGCCGATGGCCGAGCTTGCGACCAGGGCCATGCTCGGCGAGCGCCTGCGCGCGATGGGCTTCGGCACCGGGCTGCGGCGCACCCCGCCCTATGTGGCGGTCAAGGTGCCGGTCTTCAGCTTCGAGAAGCTGGCGGACGTGGACGTGCTGCTCGGTCCCGAGATGAAGTCGACCGGCGAGGTGCTGGGGATCGGCAAGACCCTGGACGAGGCGCTCTACAAGGGGCTGATTGCCGCCGGCTACCGGATGGAGAAGGGCGGCGGGGTACTGCTGACGGTGCGTGAGAGGGACAAGGACGAGCTGCCAAAGACCGCGCGGGGCTTTGCGCGGCTCGGCTTCGCGCTCTATGCCACCGAGGGCACGGCGGCCGCCCTCAAAAGGGCGGGGATCGCGGCCAGGACGGTCAAAAAGATCCACGAGGCTGAGGAGAACGTGCTCTCCCTGCTCGAAAGCGGGAAGATCCAGTACATTGTCTCCACCTCCGAGAAGGGGCGGATTCCCACCAGGGACAGCGTGCGCATCCGGCGCAAGGCGGTGGAGCGTTCGATCCCCTGCCTGACCTCGCTGGACACCGCCAACGCCCTGCTGCACAGCCTCTGGGGACGGTTCACCGAGGCGAACACCGAGCTGGTCGACATCAACCATATGCGCGGGGAAAGATTGCAGCTGCATTTCACCAAGATGCAGGCCTGCGGGAACGACTATATCTATTTCGATTGCTTCCGCCAGGAGGTCGCCTCTCCCGAGGCGCTCAGCGTGCGCCTGTCCGAGCGGCGCACCGGGATCGGCGGGGACGGGATCGTGCTGATCCTCCCAAGCGAGTCGGCGCACGCCAGAATGCGGATGTTCAACGCCGACGGGAGCGAAGGGAGGATGTGCGGCAACGCCATCCGCTGCGTGGGCAAGTACCTCTATGACAGCGGGATCGTGCGGGAAAAGACGGTGAAGGTCGAGACCCTCAGCGGGATCAAGACCCTCGTGCTGCACACCGACGGCGGGCAGGTGCGCTCGGTGCGGGTGGACATGGGACCGGCCGTCTTTTTGCCGGAGCAAGTCCCGGTGAAAATCAAGGGGGAACGGGTGGTCGATTGCCCGGTCCGGATCGGGGAGCGTGAGTACCGCGTTACCTGCCTGTCGATGGGCAACCCGCACTGCGTCGTCTTTACCGCCGACCCGGCGGCGATCGACCTCGCGGCGGTCGGCCCGTCTTTCGAGCACGACTCCATCTTCCCCGACCGGGTGAACACCGAATTCGTATCGGTACCTGAGCGCAACGTGCTGCGCATGCGGGTCTGGGAGCGGGGCAGCGGCGAGACCTTCGCCTGCGGGACCGGAGCCTGTGCGAGCGCCGCGGCCGCGGTGGCGCAGGGGCTCTGCGATAAAGATGAGGATATCCTCGTCCACCTGCTGGGCGGGGACCTGACGATCCGGGTGACCGATGAGACGGTCTATATGACCGGGGAAGCGGTAAAGGTTTATGAGGGGGCAGTGGAGTTATGAGCAAGTTCATTTTCGTGACCGGCGGCGTGGTGTCGGGGCTCGGGAAGGGGATCACGGCGGCCTCGCTCGGCCGGCTTTTGAAGGCGCGGGGGATCAAGGTGGCCGCCCAGAAGCTCGACCCGTATATCAATGTGGACCCGGGCACCATGAGCCCCTATCAGCACGGCGAGGTGTTCGTCACCGAGGACGGCGCGGAAACCGATCTGGACCTCGGGCATTACGAGCGCTTCATCGACGAGGACCTCAACCGTTTTTCCAACCTGACCACCGGCAAGGTCTACTGGAACGTGCTGCAAAAGGAGCGCCGCGGCCAGTACCTCGGGGAGACGGTGCAGGTCATCCCGCACATCACGAACGAGATCAAGAGCTTCATCTATTCTGTGGGGGAGAAGAGCGGCGCCGACGTGGTGATCACCGAGATCGGCGGTACCACCGGCGACATCGAGAGCCAGCCGTTTCTGGAGGCGATCCGCCAGGTCTCGCACGAGGCCGGACGGGAGAATTGCCTTTTCATCCACGTCACGCTGGTGCCCTACATCAAGAGCTCGGGCGAGCACAAGAGCAAGCCCACCCAGCACTCGGTCAAGGAGCTGCAATCCTTCGGGATCATGCCGGACATCATCGTGGCGCGCACCGACGAGCCGCTCGGGCAGAGCATAAAGGATAAGATCGCCCTTTTTTGCAATGTCTCGAAGGAGTGCGTGATCGAGAATATCACCCTGCCGGTGCTCTACCAGGCGCCCATCATGCTGGAGAGAGCCGGGCTGCCGCAGATCGTCTGCCGCAAGCTGGGCCTTGCCTGCGGGCCGGGGGATCTTTGCGAATGGGAGCAGATGCTCGGCCGGATCAAAGAGAGCACCCGCCCGGTGACCATCGCCCTGGTGGGCAAATATGTACAGCTCCACGACGCCTACCTCTCGGTGGCCGAGGCGCTGCGCCACGCTGGCTATGAAAACGGGGCGAACGTCTCGATCCGCTGGGTGGACAGCGAGCAGATCACCCCCGAAACGGCAAAGAGCCTGCTCTCGGGCTGCGGGGGGATCATCCTGCCCGGCGGGTTTGGCGAGAGGGGGATCGAGGGGATGATCGCCGCCGCCGAGTACGCCAGGACCCGCGAAATCCCCTATTTTGGCATCTGCCTTGGTATGCAGATCGCGGTGATTGAATATGCTAGGAATGTGGCCGGGATTGTGGGGGCCCACTCCAGAGAGTTCGCCCCGGACAATGAAAACTGCGTGATCGACCTCATGCCCGACCAGAAGGGGAACCTCCCCAAGGGCGGCACCATGCGCCTGGGCAGCTACCCCTGCCTCGCTGCTGAGGGGAGCCGTCTGCAACAGATTTACGGCGGGCGGGAAATCAATGAGCGCCACCGCCACCGGTATGAATTCAATAACGCGTTTCGCGACCGGCTCACCGCCGCCGGACTGCAGGTCTGCGGCGTCTCGCCAGACGGGCGGCTGGTCGAGGCGGTGGAGCTGCCCGGCCACCCCTTCTATATCGGCGTGCAATACCATCCCGAATTTAGGAGCCGCCCCAACCGGGCGCACCCGCTCTTCCGGGAATTTATCGCCGCCGCGCTGAAGGCGGGGAGCGAGGGCTAGCCGGGACGCCGCCGGAAAGGATGACAGCTATGCGCGACTATAAGATCGAGCTGCAAAACCGCACCGAATTTATCCGGGACGTGCTGGCGAAGTCCGGCTGCCACGGGATCGTCTATGGCAACAGCGGCGGCAAGGACAGCACCCTGGTGGGCATCCTCTGCCGGAAGGCCTGCCGCAATGTGCTGGGGGTTATTATGCCCTGCTCGGTCAAACAGAACTTGCAAAGGGACCGCGAGGATGCTATCCTTTTAGCACGGCAGTTCGGCATAGAGACCATCACCGTCGATCTCGGCGCGGCCAAGGAGGCGCTGTGCGCGTCGGCGAGGCAGGGGCTCAACCTCTCGGATGCGGCCAAGCTCAACATCGCGCCCCGGCTGCGCATGACCATGCTCTACGCCATCGCGCAGAGCAAGAACTACCTGGTCGCCGGCACCACCAACCGAAGCGAGCGGCATATCGGCTACTTCACCAAGTGGGGGGACGGCGCGTGCGATTTCAACCCGGTCAGCGATTTGACGGTGCGCGAGGTGTACGAGTTTCTGCGCCATCTCGGCGCGCCCGGGCGGATTATGGAAAAGGCGCCCTCGGCGGGCCTCTTTCAGGGGCAGCGGGACGAGGAGGAACTGGGCCTGAGCTACCGGGACCTGGACTCCTACCTGCTGCAGGGGGAAGGGAGCCCCCAGGCGGTGGGGAAGATCGGACTTCTGCACCAGAGAAGCGAGCACAAACGGCGGCTGCCGATTGATTATCGGGGTCCCTCGCGGCCTTGATGAAGCAGACCATGTTTGAAAGGTCCGCTTTTAAGCTGACGAGCCGGTTTTTACAGCCGGCGCCCAAGAAAGGAATGGTTATAGTTATGTGCGGGATTATCGGATTCGCGGGCAGACGGGATTGTGCCCAGCTGCTGTTGTCGGGGCTTTGCGCGCTGGAATACCGGGGCTACGACTCCGCCGGGATAGCGGTGCAGTCGCAGGGAGACTTGCAGGTGCGCAAATCGACCGGGAGGCTCAAAAACCTGCAGGATATCGTCTCCCGCGCGCCGGTGAGCGGCAGCGTCGGGATCGGGCACACCCGCTGGGCGACCCACGGGCGCCCGAGCGAGGAGAACTGCCATCCCCATATCGGCCAGAAGGGCAGGATCGCGGTGGTCCACAACGGGATCATCGAAAACTATGCCGCGCTCAAGCGCTCGCTGATGGAGCGCGGGGTACAGTTTTCCTCCCAGACCGACACCGAGGTCATCGCCCAGCTGCTGGAATATTACTACGAAACCGACCTGCTCACCACCCTTGGGAAGGTACTTCCCATGCTCGAGGGCTCCTATGCGCTGGGGATCCTGGACGTGTCCGATCCGGACACCGTCTGGTGCGCGCGCCGCGGCAGCCCGCTGATCGTGGGGAAGGGGGAGGGGGAAAACTACCTCGCCTCCGATATTTCCGCCGTATTGGAATACACCCGGGATATCTACATCCTGGACGACGGCGAGATCGCGGCGCTGTCCGCCGGCGAAATCCGCTTCTACGGGCCGCAGGGGCAGGCGCTCGAGAAGGAGCCCACCCCCATCTCCTGGAGCGCGGACGGCGCCAAGCGGGGCGGCTTTAGGCATTTCATGCTCAAAGAAATCTATGACCAGCCCCAGGCGATCGAGGATACCCTCAACCATTACATAGACGCGCAGACCCTCACCATCCGCCGCGAGAGCATGCCCTTTACCAAGGAGCAGGCGCAGCAGGTGGAGAACATCACCATTGTGGCCTGCGGCACGGCCTATCACGCGGGGATGGTCGGGCAGAACCTGCTCGAGCAGTTGGCGAGAGTGCGCACCCACGCGCAGATCGCCAGCGAGTATCGCTATCAGGATACCGTCTACAGCGCCAATGAAACGCTGATCGCGGTCAGCCAGTCGGGCGAGACGGCGGACACCATCGCGGCGGTGCGCAAGGCAAAGAACAACGGGCACCGGATCGTGGCGTTGAGCAACGTGCTGGGCAGCACGGTGGCCAGAGAGGCGCACGCGGTGATGTACACCCTGGCCGGGCCCGAAATCGCGGTGGCCTCGACCAAGGCCTACACCACCCAGGTCCTGCTCTTTGAGATATTGGCGCTGGATTTGGGCAACCTGCGCGGGCTGATCAGCGAGCGGGAGCTGCAGGACTGCCTGCGCGAGCTGCTGCGCCTGCCCGGGCAGGTGCGAAGCGTGCTCGAGCGGGCAGGGCAGGTGGAACACTTCGCCCACTCCATGCGCATGTGCCGGGACGTCTTCTTCATCGGCCGCCAGCTTGACTACTGCACCAGCCTGGAGGCGGCCTTAAAGCTCAAGGAGATTTCCTACATCCACTCCGAGGCCTACGCCGCCGGCGAGCTCAAGCACGGCACCATCGCCCTGATCGACGAGACCACCCTGGTGGTGGCAACCGCCACCCAGGAGCGGATCTTCCTCAAGACCCTCTCGAACGTCGAGGAGGTCCGCGCGCGGGGTGCGAGCATACTGCTGATCACCGACAAGGAGATCCAGAACGAGGGGCAGTTCCAGGATATCTGGCCGGTGCCGGGGATGCGGGACATCTATTCGCCCATCCCGGCCACCGTATATGTGCAGCTCTTCGCCTACTATATGGCGCTGCAGAAGGGCTGCGACATCGACAAGCCCCGCAACCTGGCCAAGAGCGTGACGGTCGAATAGGCGGCATGTGCCAAAGGAAAAGGAATTAAAAATATGAAGATCAACGAAAACTATCTGCGGCTGGAGGAGAGCTACCTCTTCGCCTCGATCGCTCATAAGCTCGCCGCCTGGAAGGAGGCCAATCCCCGGCGGGAGGTCATCCGCCTGGGGATCGGGGACGTGACCCTGCCGCTGGTGCCGGCGGTGACCGAGGCCATGCACAAGGCGGTGGACGAAATGGGCAGGCAGGAGACTTTTCACGGCTACGGCCCAGAGCAGGGCTATTCCTTCCTGCGCGAGGCGGTCTGCGGCTACTACGCCGCGCGCGGCACCATAATAGGTGAGGACGAAATCTTCGTCAGCGACGGGGCCAAGAGCGACCTTGGAAACATCCTCGACGTCCTCTCGCTTCAAAATACTGTGCTGATCCCCGACCCGGTCTACCCCGTCTACGTGGATACCAATGTCATGGCCGGGCGGGATATCCGGTATCTGAGCGCCAACAGGGAGAACGGCTTCCTGCCGCTGCCCGACCAGGCGCCGAGGGCGGATATCATCTACCTGTGCTCGCCCAACAACCCGACCGGGGCGGCCTACAGCAGGGAAGCGCTGCGGCGTTGGGTGGCATATGCGCAGGAGCACGGCGCGCTGATCCTCTACGACGCGGCCTATGAGGCGTTCGTCTGCGAAGAGGCGCTCGCGCGCAGCATCTATGAGATCGACGGGGCGCGGGAGTGCGCCATCGAATTTTGCTCCCTTTCCAAGACGGCGGGCTTCACCGGAACCCGCTGCGGCTATACGGTGGTGCCGAAATCCCTTTCCTTCGGCGGCCATGGGCTGCATGCGCTCTGGCTGAGAAGGCAGACCACCAAGTTTAACGGCGTGCCCTATATCGTCCAGCGGGGCGCGCAGGCGGTCTTTAGTCCCGAGGGGCAGCGCCAGACCCGAGCGAATCTCGACTATTACCGCGGCAACGCCGCGCTCCTCGCCGGGGCGCTGCAAGCGCGCGGGGTGTGGTATACCGGCGGGAAGAATTCCCCCTACATCTGGATGAAATGTCCGGATGGGATGAGCTCCTGGGAATTCTTCGACTACCTGCTCGAGCGCGCCGGGATCGTCGGCACCCCCGGTTCCGGCTTCGGGCCGGGCGGCGAGGGGTATTTCCGCCTGACCGCCTTCGGGGACCGGGGGCGGACGGAGAAAGCCGCCGGGCTGCTAAAAGAGATATTATAATTTGAAAGCACCCGTTTTGGGTGCTTTCGTCTTTTGTTTCTCCATTGGTTGAAAGACAGAAAATAATCCTGTACAATGGGAAGCGGCAATAAATTCTGACGGATAAAATGAGGGAGGACGAGAGTTTGAGATTGGTCGTGATCGATGGCCAGGGCGGCGGGATGGGCCGCAGTCTGATCGAGCAGGCACGCGCCGACTTTAAGGATTTGGAGATTATCGCGGTGGGGACCAATGCGCTGGCCACTGGCGCCATGCTGCGCGCGGGAGCCAACGCGGGGGCGACTGGGGAGAGCGCCGTGCTCTACAACTGCCGCCGGGCGGACGTTATCATGGGCCCCATCGGAATTGCGCTGCCCTACTCCATCCTGGGCGAGATTTCCCCCGCCATGGCCGAGGCGGTCTGCCTGAGCGAAGCGAAAAAAATTCTGCTTCCGGTCTCCAAGTGCAACGTCCGGATCGTGGGGATTATGGAAAAGCCGATGGCCAGGTATGTGGAGGATGCGATCGCACAGCTGCATGCGCTGCTGGAGAAAGCGGAATAAAACATATGGCCGTCCTGCGGGCCTGGCCGCTTTTGCTGCTTCGCCTGTGCCCAGCAGTAATAAAACTGCCCTCCCCAAAATGGGGAGGGCAGTTTGTGTAGGTTAGCGGGAATGTAAAAACCCAAAACTCCCGCAACGCTTATTTTAGCATTCCCGGGTCATATCCCGGTAACAAAATCACTCCACCGGGTCGAGCGGCTGCAGGGTGGTGTGGATTTTGACCGGCGCGCCCTTGTGTTCCTGCCAGAAGCGGCGGGTAATCCGGTCCATCACCATCTGGCCGTTTTCAAAGGTCAGCGCCGGCAGCATCAACACGTATTGGGTCGTGCTGAAGCGGGAGACCACGTCCCCCCGGCGCAGGCTGGTGCGTATGGTGGAAAGCAGCTGGTCCATCACAGTGCCCAGCACCTTGGTTTCGGGGATGTTGCTGCGCAGGTCGGTCAGGGTGAACAGGGCGATGAAGATCGACTGGCCGGTGCGCGCGGCGGCGCGCGCCTCGAGGCGGTAGAGGTTCTTGAACACCTCATAGTCGCAGTAAAAGGCGCTCTGCGCCTGGCTGTGCTCGCGCAGGTCCTCCTTGATGATGCCAAGGTCGGTCTCCACGCTGTTGACCGTTTTGAGGATTTCCCGGTATAAATCGCGCATGGCCTCGCTGGGCTTGACCCCCAGCTCGCGGTAGAACAGGTCGGTGACGTAGTTATAGTGCTCCAGCGCCGCGGACTGCTTGTTCTGCCTGACCAGCGCATGGATGAGGCAGAGGTGCGCGCGCTCCTCAAAGGGGTCGATGGCGTTGGCCCGCTCGCAGATCATGCGCACGTCGTCGTACCGCTCGGAAAGCATGAGCAGCTCGCAGCATTCGTAGACGCATTTAAAATAGGCCGAGCGGTAATAGCTGCTCAGCGGAACCACCCACTCCTCATAGCCCGAGGTCGGAAGGAAATCCCCCCTATAAAGCTGCAGCGCCTCGCGGTAGCGCGCGATCCGCTCCCCGGCGGGCTGCACGGGGTTGGCGGCCTCCTTGCAAAGACGCTCGAACTCCTCGGTGTCCACCACGCAGGGCAGGTCGTTGTTCCAGCGGTAGGCGCCGTGATAGAAGGTGATGATCTCCTTGGCATGGGGCAGGCCGTGGGAGGTAAAGGTAGAGCGGATCCGGTAGACCAGGTTTTTGAGCGCGTTGGCCGGGTTTTCGCTGTCGTCATTGGGCCAGAGCGCGGCGATCAGCTCCTCCTGGGAGATGGTCTTGTGGCGGAAGGCGATCAGGTATTCCAAAAGGTTCCAAAGCTGATGGGTGCGGCTGATGGTATCGCTGATCACCTTATCTCCGACCGTCAGCTTGAACCCGCCGAGCATCTCGATATGAAAAACGGTTTCATTCTCCGCCTTTGTCATAAAACCATCCTTTCCCTTGGCCGTGGCCTGTATAGCTTGCACACGCTTATATCTCAGTTTAGCACGTTTTTCACTTTGACGGAACCATAATTTTAATTTTTGTAATGTTTGATAAATTTTTGACAAAGTGGCCGCGTTTCTGAGCGGTTTGCACAGCGGATGAAAATAAGTTTTGCTTTTATGCTCACGGGAGATTATAATAGAATATGACTACGAAGGGGGGCCGCCGGTGGGGAATCAAAAGCAACGCGCGAAAAAGCCTGATGCGATCCGCCTGCTGGGGCTGATCCTGGTCGTCGCGGGGATCGTGCTGATCGGCTATTACCTCTACATACATTATGCCGGGCGGCTGCACAGCCGCCTAAATCTGGACCCCTCCCCGGCGCTGACGGTCCCTGCCGAGCCGGGCGAGCCGCCGCAGGAGGATGCGATCCTTTACCCGACCGACCGGCTCTTTGTCACCGACGAGCGGGCGGCATACGGGGACGGGGAGATGACCCTTCGCATCCCGCGCCTGGGGCTGGATGCCCCGGTGCTCGCCGGCACCGGGCCCGAGGTGCTGCAGCGCGGCGTGGGGCTCTATGAATATGCCCAGCTGCCCGGGGAGGGGAACCGCAACGTCTCGATCGCCGGGCACCGGGACATCTACGGGGCCGAGTTTTACTATCTCGACCAGCTGCAGGAGGGGGACGCTTGCTACCTCGACTACGGCGGGCGGGAGTATACCTATATCTATCAGGATACCGCGATCGTCGAGCCGGACGATTGGGGGCCGGTCTACTGCCGGGAGTACGGCTGCCTGACCCTGACCTCCTGCGACCCGGTCGGCACCTCCGAGCGGCGGATCGTGGTCACGGCGCGCCGGGTGGACAGCGCCCAAAAAGAGAAGGAAGCGGACGCGGCGCAGTCCTAGTCCGGTTGGGGGAAAGGGGGAAGACGCATGAGGAAAGGCCGGCTGTTTGGCGTGGCCCTGCTGATTCTATATCTTTTTGCCGGCTGCGCCTCCGCCTCTCCCGACGCAGGGGGGCATGTCGAGGCCATCCAGTTGCCGCAGCCGCAGCAGGCGTCATCTTCGTCTTCCCCTTCGTCCGCTGCGCAGTCGGAAAGCCTTTCCCGGGAAATAGCGGAGCCTTCCGAACCGGAAGCGGCGGCCGCTTCGTCCTTGCCCGGTCCGGAGCCGGAAAGCCTTACCCGGGAAACAGCGGAGCCTTCCGAACCGGAAGCGGCGCTCGCCTGTCTGGCCGGGGTGCAGGAGGCCTCCTCCAATCAGGGAGGCGCCGCCCAGGTGCTGACCCCGACAGCGCCGGGGGACAAGACCTTTAGCGACCCCGGGGTGTCCATCGACTATTCCAACGCCGAGCAGGGTTACGTCATGGTCCAGTACAGCGGAAGCAATCCGAAGGTCAAGCTCCAGATGAGCGGGAGCAACCAGACCCTGTATACCTACACGCTGCGCAAGGGCCAGTTCGACGCCTTTCCGCTGACCTCGGGCAACGGGACCTACACTTTGAAAATTTATGAAAATGTCTCGGGCAGTCAGTACGCCCTGCTCGCCAGCCACAGCTTCGAGGTCCAGCTGCGCAGCGCTCTCTCGCCCTATCTTTACCCCAACCAGTACGTCAGCTTTACCTCCTCGAGCGCGGCGGTGGCGAAAGGAGCCCAGCTGGCCGAGGGAGCGAAGGACAATCTCGAAGTGGTGCAGAGGGTCTATAACTTTGTTACCGAAAACGTGGTATATGACGATGGCAAGGCGCAGAGCGCGGCCGCCGGCTCGCTGACCGGCTACCTGCCCAATGTGGACGACACCCTGCGCTCCGGCAAGGGGATCTGCTTCGACTACGCCGCCCTGATGACCGCCATGCTGCGCTCGCAGGGGATTCCCACCCGCCTGGAGGTGGGCTACGTCACGGGGGGGATTTACCACGCATGGATCAGCATCTATCTGCAAAACGAGGGATGGGTCAACGGGATCATCCACTTCAACGGGAAAAAGTGGACTTTGATGGATCCCACCTTTGCGGCCAACAGCGGCGGCAGCGAGGAAGTCAAACAGTTTATCGGCAACGGAAGCAATTACAGCACCAAGTTTGTGTATTGAGCATAAGGGAGGCGGGGACAAGTGCCGCGTGAAAAGAAATTAACCTCCAGGGAAATTTCGGCCTTCTGCGCCCAGATTTCCGTGATCCTCAAATCGGGCATCCCGGTGGAAGAGGGGCTTGCCATCATGCAGGGGGAGATGGAAAACGAGGAGGGCAAAAAAATTGTGTCCGGCCTGCTCGAAACGGTCGGGCGGGGCGAGCCGCTGCATGCGGCGCTGCTCCAAAGCGGCCGCTTTCCCAAGTATATGGTGGACATGGTGGAGATCGGCACCCAGTCCGGGCGGTTGGACGAGGTGATGGACTCCCTGTGCGAATATTACCAGCGGGAGGAGGACATCGCGAGCGGCGTGCGCACCGCGGTGACCTACCCGCTGATCATGATCGCGATGATGGTGCTGGTGATCGGGGTGCTGCTCATCAAGGTGCTGCCGGTCTTTGCCCAGGTGTTCGAGCAGCTGGGCAGCGAGATGTCCGCCTTCGCGCGCAGCGTAATGGCGCTGGGCAGCCTGATCGGCCGCTATTCGGCGCTGATTTTGGGCGTGTTGGTGCTGCTGGGGCTGCTCTTCTGGCTGCTGCGCCGCACCGAAGGGGGCCGGCGGATGCTCGACCGGTTTTTAGATTCCTTTTTCCTCACCCGCAAGCTGCGCGCCAAGATTGCCTCGGGACGGTTCGCCGCCGCGATGGCCCTCATGCTCTCCAGCGGGCTGGACACCGACCAGTCGCTCGAGATGGCCAAGCGGCTGGTGGACAACGAGCGTACCGGCCTAAAAATCGCGCGCTGCCAGGAGCGGATCGCCGCGGGCGAATCGTTTTCCCAGGCGCTGGGCGAGGCCGGGCTTTTTGGCGGCATCTATGCGCGGATGGTGGCGGTCGGCTTCAAGACCGGCTCGGCGGATACGGTGATGGGGAAGCTGGCCGACCGGTATGAGGAGGAGATCGACGCGCAGATTGCCTCGCTGGTCTCGGTGCTCGAGCCGACGCTGGTGGCCATCCTCTCGGTGATCGTGGGGATGGTGCTCCTCTCGGTCATGCTGCCGCTGATGGGAATCATGTCCTCGATCGGCTGACCGGGCAATCTTTGAAATTTGCGGGAAGGGGGTGCCGGACAGATGAACCGGTTTGACAAAGCGGGGAAGAACCGTCCCGGATGGCTTCATGTCCTTTTGCCGGTGCTGGCCTTCTCTTTGCTGCTCGGGCTGTTCGGGTACGGGCTGCAGTCGGTTTCGGCCCTCACCGAGAGCGAGCGGCTGCGCACCACCAAGGAGGCTGTGGTGCGCGCGGCGGTGCACTGTTATGCGAGCGAGGGGATGTATCCGCAAAGCCTTTCGTATCTCGAGGAGCACTACGGGCTGACCGTCGATACACAGGACTTCGTCGTGGATTACCGCTGCTTTGCCTCCAACATTATGCCGGACATCACGGTGATCCCGAGAGACGGGGAATAACTTAGCAGGGAAGGGGGCGCTCCTATGCGCAAACATGCCGCCTTGGGCGGGCATATGGTGGATTTTCTCTTTACCATCGCGCTCTTTTGCGCCTTTGCCGCCACCTCCCTGATCGTGGTGATCATCGGGGCGAACGTCTACCAGGGCACGGTGCGGGGGATGAATGAAAACTATGCCCTGCGCACCTCGCTGAGCTATGTTTCGCAGAAGGTGCGCCAAAACGACGGGGCGGGCGAAATACACATCGGCACGCTCGATGGGGTCCCCGCGCTGGTGCTCGAGCAGCCCTTTGATTCGGGGAGCTATCAGACCTGGATTTATTATGACGACGGCTGGCTGCGTGAGCTGTTTACCCGCGCGGACGCAGACGCCGCGCCCGCCGACGGGCAGCCGATAGTGCAGCTCGCCGGCTTTGAGATGGAGCAGGATCAAAACGGCATGCTGACCTTTACCTCCCGCGACGGGGAGGGGGGCAGCGCCGAGATACGGCTCTGTCCCCGCTGCGGCAAAGGGAACGAATGAAGACGGGAGGTGAAGGGATGAAGCACAGGCACGCAAAGTCCGGGCTCTTTTTGTTCGAGCTGATCTTTGCCATCCTCTTTTTCGCGCTGGCCAGCGCGGTCTGTGTGCGTCTCTTCGCCGAGGCGCATCTCACCAGCCTGCACAGCCGGGATTTGAGCCAGGCACTCACCGAGGCGCAGAGCGCCGCCGAGTGTTTCAAGGCTTCGCCAGACGATTTGCGCCAGCTCGCTTCGCTGCTCGGCGCGCGGCAGGAGGGAGATACGCTGGTGCTCGACTATGGTCACGACTGGTCCAGGACGGATCAGGAGGGGGAATACCGGCTGGTCCTCTCGCCACAGGGCGGTACGCCCGCCGCTGCACAGATCACGGTTTCCAAAGAGGGGCAAGTGGATCCCCTTTACGCCTTAGAGGTGAAGAAATACCAGCCATAGGCGGGGAAAGGAGGGGGCCGGAATGAAAAAAAGGACGCAGATGGGCCTGGGGGTCGGGGCTTCCTCGATCCTGCTCATTTTTGTGCTGCTCTGCCTGACCACCTTCGCCACCCTTTCGCTGGTCTCGGCGCAGGCGGATGCGCGCCTGAGCGAGAAGACGGCCGAGACGGTGAGCGCCTATTATGAGGCGGACGCGCGCGCCGAGGAGCTGCTGGCCCAGATCGGCGAAGCACTGAAATCCGTCCCGCCCGGGGAGGGATATCTGCAAACCTGCGCCGGGCTGCTCGCCACCATCGATGGGGTGGACGCCTTGCAGGATGACGACGGGCTGGCCGTTTCCTATCAGGTTGCGGCCGGGGAAAACCAGCAGCTGCAGGTCTCGCTGACAATCCCCGCTACGGGCGGGTACCGGCTGACCGGCTGGAAGACAGTAAATACGGCCCAGTGGCAGGAAGAGGAGCCGATGAGCCTCTGGCCGGGCGAACTCGGCTGAGCGAAGGGATGGAAAAGCAGATGGACGTGACACAGATTCTAAAGGAGGCGGTCGGGCGCAAGGCCTCGGACGTCTTTATCGTGGCGGGCCTGCCGGTGTCCTTTAAGATCAGCGGGAACATCCAGCGGGTGGATGAAGAGAAGCTGCGCCCGGAGCATACCGAGCAGCTGGTGAAGGAAATCTACACGCTGGCCCACAACCGGGACATTGCGTCGGTGACCAAGGGAGGGGATGACGACTTCTCCTTCTCGATCCCCGGCGTCTCCCGCTTCCGGGTGAGCGCCTATAAGCAGCGCGGCTCGTTGGCCGCGGTGATCCGGGTGGTGACCTTTGAGCTGCCCGACCCGAAGGAGTTGTGTATCCCCGACGTGGTGCTCGGGCTCGCTGGGCGCTCAAAGGGGCTGGTGCTGGTGACCGGCCCGGCCGGGAGCGGGAAATCCACCACCCTGGCGTGCATCATCGACGTGATCAACCGCACCCGCAGTGCGCATGTCATCACGCTGGAGGACCCGCTGGAGTACCTGCACCTTCATAAGAAGAGTATCGTCAGCCAGCGGGAGGTCATGACCGACACCGAAAGCTACGTCAAGGCCCTGCGCGCCGCGCTGCGCCAGTCTCCGGATGTGATCCTGCTCGGGGAGATGCGGGATTACGAGACCATCAATGTGGCGATGACGGCGGCCGAGACCGGGCACCTGATCTTCTCCACCCTGCACACCATCGGGGTGGCGAACACCATCGACCGGATCATCGACGCCTTCCCGCCCAACCAGCAGCACCAGATCCGGGTACAGCTGGCAATGGTGCTGCAGGCGGTGGTTTCCCAGCAGTTGATCCCCACCGTGGACGGCAAGGTGGTCCCGGCCTTCGAGGTCATGCTGGTCAACGGGGCCATCCGCAATATGATCCGAGAGTCGAAGGTCCATCAGATCGATTCGGTCATCTACTCCTCGGCCGGGGAGGGGATGCTCTCGATGGACCAGAGCCTGCTGGAGCTTTACCGCAGGGGGATCATCTCCGAGCGGGACGCACTCACTTATAGCGCCAACCAGGATATGATGGCCAAGAAGCTCAAGGCGTTATAATGTAAATAAAAAAAGCAGGGCCGCCGGCGATTGCCGGCGGCCCTGCTTTTTTTATTTCAGGAAGGTCTTGTAGTCCTCGTAGTTGCGCCGCAGCAGATTGGGGGTATCCAATCCATAGGGGCAGTGCTGCGCACAGTGGTTACAGCCGATACACGCATCGATCCGCGACATTTTTTCCTGCCATTCATCGGTCAGCCATTGCGCGCTGGGGGAGCGCCGGATCATTAAGGACATCCGCGCGCTGGTGGGGATGTCGATTTTGGCGGGGCAGGGCAGGCAGTAGCCGCAGCCGCGGCAGAACTCGCCCAGCAGCTCACTGCGGTCCTTCTCGATGATGGCCGAGAGCTCTCCGGTCATGGCGGGGGGATTCCCAATATAGGAGAGGAATTCGTCGAGCTCGCTTTCGCGCTGCACCCCCCAGATGGGGAGGACGTTGTCGAACCGGGCGAGGAAGGCGTAGGCCGCCGCGCTGCTGGTGATCAGCCCTCCCGAAAGGGCCTTCATCGCGATGAAGCCGACGTTTTTCTCCTTGCAGAGCCGCACCAGCTCGAGCTCCCGCTCACTGGCAAGATAGGAAAAGGGGAATTGCAGCGTCTCGTAAAGCCCGGATTCCACCGCTTCCCTGGCGACGTTCAGGCGGTGGTTGGTGATCCCGATATGCCGTACCTTTCCCAGCTCCTTGGCCTTTCGCATGGCCTCATAAAGCCCGCTGCCGTCGCCCGGCTTGGGGCAGAACGGCGGGTTATGGAATTGGAGGATGTCGACGTGGTCGGTCTTCAGCAGCCGCAGGCTGGTGTCGAGGTCATTCCAAAAGCCTTCGGCCGTGAGCGCCGGGGTCTTGGTGGCGAGATAGAATCCGTCGCGCTCCTCCGAGAGGGCCAGTCCGATCTTCTCCTCGCTGTCGGTATAGCTGCGGGCGGTGTCGAAGAAGGTCATCCCGCCCCTGTAAGCCTTTTGCAGCAGATATGCGGCCTCCTCCTTGGAGATGCGCTGGATCGGCAGCGCGCCGAACCCGTTTTTATCGACCGTGATCCCGGTGCTTCCGAGCGTCACCTTTGGCATGCCCGATTCCTCCTCTAACGTTGTTGTCCAATATTTATTGTATAGCAGGAGGAAGGCTTTGTCCAGTCCCGGAATTTTGAGACAAAATTGTAATTTGTCTATAGTTCCAGTGACAGAGAGGAAATCATTTCAAACCTTTTGATTCATTGATTATTCATAATGGAAATAAATAATTAATAAATAAGAAATATTAAAATATAGAATACATCAGTTTGACATAAAAGTAAAATTTTGTTATAGATTAAGAAATAAATCGTTTCATATAAGGCTTTTTATTTTTGTTTCACCATTTTGTAATCTTTTCTATAATGAAATCACGGTAAGGGATGAAACTTAGTGGAGAGATCCCACACCAGTTTTGATTTTAAAGAAAAGAGGAGAAACACAATGAAAAAAGTACTGGCTTCAGTGCTTGCTGCTGCGATGGTTCTCGGCACCGCTTCCGTAGCGTTCGCCGCCAACAACGTTATCAGCAAAACCAAAAAGGGTTCCTATGCTTACTCCCTCGTCGTTGACAAGGATTCTGACAACGCCACCTATGAGACCGGCGCCCCCTACCTCGTGACCTATGGGCCCGATGATGCCGGCACCGATGTGGAAGACGCAGGTAACGAGGCTGAGATCGTAATCGAGCCTGACGGTGACCTGAGAATCACTG
This sequence comes from Harryflintia acetispora, assembly GCA_004340125.1. Classification (GTDB taxonomy): domain Bacteria; phylum Bacillota; class Clostridia; order Oscillospirales; family Ruminococcaceae; genus Harryflintia; species Harryflintia acetispora. The sequence continues at coordinate 128,166 of SLUK01000002.1, forward strand.
ACATCGACGTTCACGTCAACACCAAGAACGTGACTGCCAAGGTAAAGAAGAACGATGGTCTTACCTATACCGACAAAAACGGTAAGGAATACAAATCCCCTGTGTTGACCCTGAAGGGCAACGCTGGCCTGCGCACCTTCGAGTTCGAGGACTACGAGGTTGAGGTTGACCTGACCATCGGCGATGCGGATAAGACTGGCGGTCTGCTTGCCAAGGGCGCTTCTGCCGAGAAGGACATCACCATCACCGTTAAGCTGGACGAGGGTGTTGCCTACTCCCGCATCCAGGAATTTGAGGAAGACACCAATTACACCAACAGCAAGACCAACGGTGTTGTTTACAACTTCGACGAAGTGATCGGCGACGAGTCCAGAATCCGTGCCAACGACTATGTTGATGTGTACTTCAAGGGCAACTACGGCACCGATTACGAGAACATGAGACTGGTTGACGACGACATCGATGAGATCGTTGATTTCTTCGGCGACGTTGACGTTGACTGCTATGACTTCATTGCTAATCCGAAGTTTGCTTCCAAGGTCAAAGTCATCATCGACGCTGACTCCGGCTCTGTGCTCTACGAGTACAACAAGAAGACCGGCGACGTGACCAAGGTTGACGCTGAGTATGAGAGCGACGGCTGGGCGTTCGAGACCAAGGTTCTCGGCACCTACATCGTGGCTGAGGAAGAGTACGAGGAAGGCACCATCTCCAAGGACGGCGAGACCTCTTCTGATGAAGAGACCGAAGAGCCCACCGATGGCGACAAGACCAACCCGGGCACCGGCGCTAACGACATGGTCGGCGCTGCCGCTGCCATGGCGGTCGTCTCCCTGGTAGCTGCTGGCGCTGTTGCGTTCAAGAAGGCTTCCAAGTAAGCGATTGTTCCATTGGCTTTCGGGCATGAGAGGTTTATTGGAATTTCCTCCTCTGCCATAAAGCAAATAACGATAAGCCCGACCTACTCTCCAGGGTCGGGCTTTTCTCCTGTCATGAGGGTGGGTATAAAAATGGAAGGAAATAACAACTCGATTTATAAGGAGCTTTTCCAGCTGGAATATTACCTGCAGCGGCGGGTGGACGAGTACCTCTTCTCCCACGGCTTGGATGAGGCGGGGTATCAGTTCCTGGCCTATATCGGGGCTCACGGCGGCTGTAGGGTCGGCGACGTGGAAGCGGCGGTGCAGATGGACCGCGCGGCGGTCAACCGCAAGCTGCGCGCGCTCGGGGAGCGGGGCTTCGTGATGAAGCGGGGGAGCAGGAGCGACCGGAGGATCATCCTGCTCTATCTCACCCCGGCGGGCAGGGCGGTGACCAGCGCGGTCCGGGAAATTCTCAAGGAATGGGATGACGAAATGCATCGCCAGCTCGGAGAACAGGACTGCGAAGCCCTGTCTCAGATCATAGAAAGGCTGGCCGAGGCGACCCGGCATGAGCAGGCGCAGCCCGCACCCCAGCCTACGCACGACGGGCTGCATCATGTCAAAATACGGGCCGAACACTGAGCGTTTGGGGGAGAAAGAGGGGAACGGCAATGTTTACGGTTTTGGCGGCAACGGGGGACGAAACCTTAGCGAAGCGCCTCTATGAGAGTCTCGAGGACGGGGGCTATCATTGCTTTCCCGCCCAGGACGGAGAAAAGGTTTACTTTTTGCTGGACAATTTTCATATCGACCTGCTTGTCTGCGAGGCGGCGCTGCCCGGGAAGGATGGCTGCACCATCACACGGGAGCTGCGCGCCGCTCAGTTTTCGCTGCCCATCCTCCTGCTGGCTGGGGAAAACTCGCTCGAACAGAAACGGGCGTGTTTTCTGGCGGGCGCGGACGACTGCATGCCAAAGCCTGTTGAGATGGAGGAGCTGCTCCTGCGGGTATCGGCGCTGCTGCGCCGCGCGGGCGCGGCCAGCCGCCACAAGCTACAGATCGGCGAACTGGCTGCGGACTACGATACCTTGACGGTTTCCACGCCCGACCGGAACATGAAGCTCCCCAAAAGGGAATTCGAGCTGCTTTTTAAGCTGCTGTCATCGCCCGGGCAGACCTTCACCCGCCGCCAGCTGCTCGACGAGCTGTGGGGGCTGGACACAGGCGTGGACGAGCGCACGGTGGATGTACATATCAAGCGGCTGCGCGCCCGCTTCAAGTACCGCCAGGAGTTCCAGCTCGTCACGGTGCGGGGGATCGGATACCGTGCAAAACTGACGCGCTAAATCTGTAATGCCATTTTACTTTACAGAAGTGGAGAATCCGCTTGACAGCAGGAGTTGATCCAATTCCTCGCGGTCCCGGCGCCATTGCTCCCGATAGCCTTGCAGCAGCGACCGTCCGATTCCGGTGATCCGGTAATGGGGCAGGGCCATCCCCTCATAGGGCCACTCGCACCCCTCGAGCGCGCCCGAGGACAGAAGCTGCTGCAGCGCCTGGTCGAATGGTTCGCTCTCCAGGTTCAGCCTCTCTTGCATCGCCCTGCTTGGCAGGTATATGCGGGTCCCATCCTCACAAAGCAGGGCGAGGATGCAGGCCGCTGCCGCTGTCTGGCTGTCCCGCCAAAATGTCATGCAAACACCACCTCCATCCCTTATTCTAGCGTTCTCATATGAACGGAATATGAACCGATATATTGACTTTGATATATTGACTAAACGCGGGAAGTGTGGTGAATATTCCTAAAAACGGCGGGGAATAACAAAACGGAACCGGGCGTTTGTGATGAAGATTCTTCCTGCCGGCAATCACCGCTTGACAAGATGGGCCGGGCAGAATATAATCAATCACAACAAACAGCAAGGGCGCTGCGGATTAAGTCCGTAGCGCTTTACGCTTACAATGATGAAAATGGCATTGATGGGAAGAGTAGCCCAAAGGAAGGGGCGGCAGAGAGCCGGGGTAGCTGAAAACCGGCGCCTGTGCCTTTGGGGGAAGAACATCCCGGAGCCGCTGACCGAACGGGAGGCAAATGTTGCCCAAGTAGGCTCAGACGCGGGGCGGCGCGTTACAGCCGCCAGCCATAGTGTGAAAGAGTGGGTTTCCCTTTGGGGAGCCTATTTGGGTGGTACCGCGGAAGGAAGGCCTTTCGTCCCAATTTGTGTGGGACGAAAGGCCTTTTTGGTTTTGCGGGACCTGATAAAGGAGGAGTTTTTGATGAAACGGACCGATTATTGCGGAGTGCTGTGCGAAAGCGATCTGGGCCGCACCGTGACGGTGGCGGGTTGGATCAGCGCCAAACGGGACATGGGCGGGGTAATCTTTCTGGACCTGCGGGACCGGGAGGGAATCTTACAGGTGGTCTGCGATGCAAGGAACCTCACCCAGACCGATTTCCATACGGCCGAGGGGCTCAAGAACGAGACGGTCGCAATTATGAGCGGAATGATCCGGGAGCGGGACGAGGAGACCTATAACCCGAAACTTGCCACCGGGACCATCGAGCTGGCGGCGGATTCTCTCGAGGTGCTCAGCGAGGCCGGAACGCTGCCCTTTCAGCTGGACGACAGTAATAACGTGCGGGAGGAGCTGCGGCTGCGCTACCGCTTTTTGGACTTGCGCCGGCCCGAGATGCTAAGAAACCTGCGCTTTCGCCACCGGGTCGCCCGGGTGGTGGAGGACTACCTGGACCGGGAGGGCTTCCTCTCGGTCGAGACCCCCATGCTCACCAAATCCACCCCCGAGGGGGCCCGGGATTATCTGGTGCCTTCGAGGGTCCATCCGGGCGAGTTCTACGCCCTGCCCCAGTCGCCGCAGATCTTTAAGCAGCTTCTGATGGTGGGCGGGATCGACAAATACTATCAGTTCGCGCGCTGCTTCCGGGACGAGGACCTGCGCGCCGACCGGCAGCCGGAGTTCACCCAGGTGGACATGGAGCTCTCCTTCGTGGACCAGGAGGACATCCTGCTCCATCTCGAGCGGCTTTTTAAGCACATTATGAAGGAGACGATGGGGCTGGATTTCCCTGCGCCCTTCCCGCGCATCACCTGGCAGGAGGCGATGGACCGCTACGGCAGCGACAAGCCGGACCTGCGCTTCGGGCTGCCGATCGTGGATGTCAGCGACATCGCAGCAAAATGCGGCTTCTCGGTGTTTTCTCAGGCGGCAAGGTCGGGGGGCTGCGTGCGGGCACTGAACGTCAAGGGCAAGGCGGATTTCACCCGAGGCGAGATCGAGGCGCTGACAGACAAGGCCCTCGGCTACGGCGCCAAGGGGATGGCCTGGATCGCCGTGCGCCAGGACGGGGAGCTCTACTCGGTGCTGACCAAATACTTTTCAAAGGATGACATGGACGCTCTGCTGGAGAGGGTAGAGGCGGCTCCCGGGGATTTCATCCTCTTTTGCGCCGACGGCCTTCCCACTGTGCGCCGCACGCTGGGCGGGCTGCGGCTGGACCTCGCCGGGATGCTTTCGCTGCGCCGAAAGGGGGATTTTTGCTTTTTGATCGTCACCGACTTCCCGCAGTTCGAGTACTCCGAGGAGGAGGGGCGCTATGTGGCGACTCATCATCCCTTTACCATGCCTTATCCCGAGGACGTGCAGTATCTGTGCAGCGAGCCGGGACGGGTGCGCGCCCAGGCCTACGATGTGGTGCTCAACGGCGTCGAGCTCGGCAGCGGGAGCATGCGCATCCACCGCCCCGATATCCAGGAGAAGATGTTCGAGGCGCTGGGCTTCTCAGAGGCGGAGACCAAGGAACGCTTCGGTTTCCTGGTGGACGCCTTCCGCTACGGCACCCCGCCGCACGGCGGCTTTGCCTTCGGGCTGGACCGCCTGGTCATGCTGCTGCTGGGGGCCCGCTCGCTGCGGGAGGTCGTCGCCTTCCCGAAATTGGGCGACGCCTCCTGCCCGCTGACCGGCGCGCCGGGGATGGTGGACCCCTCCCAGCTCGAGGCGCTGGGACTTCATATTCAGATGCCGGCCTCGAGGAGGACAAGACGGCATAGACTTATCTGTGAAGAATAAGCGAGCGGGAGGGGAGAGGTTGAGGGCCATCGGAGAAATTTTGAAAGAAATTCTGTAGATACTATTAAAAATAGCAGCTGCGCGCTATTTTTACAATTCTTATGGCCGACCTACGGTCATGGCCATTTTTATTGCTTCGTTCATGCTCAGCAATAAAAAAGAGAAATGGGGGAGCGGCATGAAGGACGGATTTATCAGGGTGGCGGCCGGCACGCCGAAAATCAGGGTGGCGGACTGCGATTATAACGCGGGCCAGGTGGTCGCGCTGGCAAAACAAGCGGATGAGCAAAACGTTAGGCTCCTATGTCTGCCCGAGCTGGTGCTCAGCGCTTATACCTGCTGCGACCTCTTTTTGCAGGACACCCTGCTGCGGGGCGCCCTTGACGCCCTGCGCCGGGTACTAAGGGAAACCCGGGAGCTGGAAACGGTCCTGGTGCTCGGACTGCCGCTGCAGGCGGCGGGCAAGCTCTATAACTGCGCCGCCGTCTGCCACAGGGGTGAATTGCTGGGGCTGGTTCCGAAGCGGTTTTTACCCAATTACGGCGAGTTTTACGAGGCACGGCTCTTCACTCCCTCGTCCGGGGAGAACAAAAGCTATTCCCTGGATGGGCGCCAGGTGCCCTTCGGCCCCAGGCTGCTTTTCTGCTGCGAGGAGATGGAGGATTTCTGCTTCGGGGTGGAAATCTGCGAGGACCTCTGGTCCTGCGCCCCGCCCTCGGTCGGGCACTGTGCGGCGGGGGCGCTGATGATCTGCAACCTGTCGGCCAGCGACGAGACCGTCGGCAAGGCGGATTACCGCCGGGCGCTGGTGGGCGGCCAGTCGGCGCGGCTGTGCTGCGGCTATCTCTATGCCGATGCGGGCGAGGGGGAATCCACCACCGACCTGGTCTTTGCCGGGCATAATCTGATCGCCGAGAACGGGGCGGTGCTCGCCGAGAGCGAGCGCTTTACCACCGGCCTGGTCATAAGCGAGGTGGACGTCTCCCGCCTCGCTTACGAGCGGCGGAGGCTGACCACCTTCCCGGCGCGGCAGGACGAGGGATACCTTAGGATTCCCTTCTCTCTGCCGCTCCACGAAACCACGCTCACCCGTCCGGTCAGCCCCTTCCCCTTTATTCCACAGGATCCGGCGGCGCTTCATGCCAACTGCGAAGACATCCTGCGCCTGCAGAGCGCGGGGCTCTGTCAGCGCCTCCTGCACACCGGCGCCAAATGCGCGGTGCTCGGCCTGTCGGGGGGCCTGGACTCCGCTTTGGCGCTGCTGGTGGCGGTGCGCGCGGCGGACTGGATGGGCGTGCCCCGCGCCTTCGTGCGGGCGGTGACCATGCCCTGCTTTGGCACCAGCGCGCGCACGCTGCAAAACGCGCATGCGCTCTGCGAAAGCCTCGGGGTGCCGCTGCGCGAAATCCCGATCACGCAGGCGGTGCGCCGTCATTTTGCCGACATCGGACAGGATGAGGAGCGCCGCGACGTGACCTATGAAAACGCCCAGGCGCGGGAGCGCACCCAGGTGCTGATGGACCTCGCCAACCAGCAGGGGGGACTGGTCATCGGCACCGGGGACCTCTCCGAGCTGGCGCTCGGCTGGGCGACCTATAACGGGGACCACATGTCGATGTACGCGGTGAACGCCTCGGTCCCCAAGACCCTGGTGCGCCATCTGGTGGCGCACGAGGCCGCCCGGATCGGCGGCAGGGCCGGGGAGGTGCTGCGCGACATCCTGGACACCCCGGTCAGCCCCGAGCTGCTGCCCGGCGGCGGGGAGGGGATCGTTCAGCGCACCGAGGAGCTCGTCGGGCCCTACGAGCTGCATGACTTCTTCCTCTACTATGCCATCCGCTGGGGTTTTGCGCCGCAAAAGGTGCTGCGCCTGGCCTGCCGCGCCTTTAAAGAAAAGTATCCGCGCGAAACCATCCTGCGTTGGCTCAAGGAGTTTTACCGGCGGTTTTTCGCCCAGCAGTTTAAGCGCTCCTGCCTGCCGGACGCGCCGAAGGTCGGCTCGGTCACCCTCTCCCCGAGGGGGGACTGGCGCATGCCCAGCGACGCTTCGGCTCGGCTTTGGCTCTCCCAGTTGGAGAATATGTGAAAAGGGTGAATCTTACATTTTTCTTAATCCTAAGTCTTCCCAGTATACTTTCCCCCTGTGATCCGATATAATGGGACAAGCGCAAAGGGCGCACAGAATTTCTTCAAACGCGGAATCGTTTTGGCGCCCTTTATGAAGTGCTGAAAGCTCTGCTTTCAGCACTTCCCGATGTATGCCCCCGGAAAGCGCCGTTTTATATTTTCAAAAATTTCACATATTTCTTTTGACAATCTCTTGACAGACTGGCGTAGAGATTGTATTATTGTACTACAGTGTTAATACAAATAATACGGATAGTACGAAGAGAAATCGGACGGCCCGGGCGGACCTGTAATAGAGAGGGAGAATCGACATGAAACTGAACCTGAAAAAGCCGAATTTTAAGTTTAAAAAGCCAAAGCTCAAAACGGTGCTGATCCTCTGTGCGGTGGTTGCGGTGGGTGGTTTTGCCGCCGTCAAGGTGATGGGGATGGGCAAATCCTCCGCCATGCCGGTCAGCGTGACGCCGCTGCAAAAGGGGAGCCTGCAGAATGTCATCAGCGCCTCCGGCACGGTGGAAAGCGCGGACGCCTCGTACATATATACCAAGCTGCAGAGCCCGGTGCTCAGGCTCAATGTCTCGGTGGGGGACCGCGTCAGCGAAGGGGACGTGCTCTGCGAGATGGACACCGAGGACCTCAAGCTGGACATCGCGCGCCAGCAGGCGTCGATCGCCAAGGCCCAGGCGGGCGACGAGCACAACATCGACGTCAGCCAAAAGCAGTACAACAACGCGAAAGACAACATTAAAAACGACCTCAACAGCGCCCTGATCAGCGCCGAGACCGAGCTCAAGGCCGCCAAGAAGGCGGCCGACAACGCGCAGGAGGCCTATGACGACGCCAAGGACGACTATGAGGACGCCAAGGACGACCACACCGTCGGCGATTCCGACTCGGATACCCTTACCGTCAAGCAGGCGCGCAAGCTCAAGGATGAGGCGGACCGCGCCTATTCCGACGCGCGCATGCGCTATGAAAACGCCAAGCGGCAGCGGGATGCGGCGATCAATGCGGCCAACCAGGAGCTCGAGGGATACGAGGATACCATCGAGGGGAACAAGATCGCGGCCGACCTGACCGCCGAGCAGCTCGAGCTGCAGAAGCTGAGAAGGGATTTGGAGGATTCGGTGATTACCTCCCCGATCAATGGCACGGTCACGGCGGTCTACGCCAAGGAGGGCGTGCCGGGCAACGGGCTGATGTTCGTGGTGGAGGACACCGACGCGCTGCAGATCAAGACCACGCTCAAGGAGTACGACATTGGCACGGTGCAGGAGGGGATGAGCGCCACCATCAAGGCGGACGCCACCGGCGAAGAGGAGTTCGAGGGCGCGGTCCGGCGGATCTATCCCGCGGCGATCAAGGCGGCGGACGGCACCACCAAGACCGACGGCACCGTGGAGTTCGAGACCGACGTGGAGCTGACCAGCAAGGGCACCGGGCTGCGCATCGGGATGAGCGTGCGGCTAAACATCCTCACTGCCAGCAAAGAGGACGTCTGGTCGGTCCCCTATGACGCGGTGACCCTGGGCGCAAGCGGGGAGGACATCGTCTATGTCGCCCGCCCCGGCACCGGGGAGCAGGCGGGCAAGACCGTCGCCGAGGCGGTCCCGGTCACCACCGGGATGGAGACCGATTTCGACGTCGAGATCGCTGCCGAGGGGCTGAAGGACGGCGACCAGATCATCTCCGATCCGACCGGGATCGCGCCCGGTATGGAAATCATGGTCCTGCCCGCGATGGGCGGCATGGCGGGCGATATGGCCGGCGCCATGGCGGAGGGTTAAGTTTGAAAGATAAATCTTTCAAACTCACAGAATTGCGCCTTGGCAGGGCCAAAAACGGCACAATTCCTGAAAGGAATGACCACAACAATGGAAGAAGAGATCATGACCCCCCAGGATGAAAATATAATCATCGACATGAAGGGGATTTATAAGCGCTTTTACATCGGGCAGCCCAACGAGCTGGAGATCCTGCGCGGGATCGACCTGCGGGTAAAGAAGGGGGAATTCCTCTCCATCGTGGGGGCATCCGGTTCGGGCAAGAGCACCCTGATGAACATCATCGGGGCGCTGGACAGGGCGACCGAGGGAGACTATGTGCTCGACGGGGTGCAGATGCGGGACGTGCCGGACAGCCAGCTTTCGAGCATCCGTAACCGCAAGATCGGGTTCGTTTTCCAGACCTTCAACCTGATCCCGCGCACCAGCGCCCTGAGCAACGTCGAACTGCCCATGCTCTACGCCGGGATGTCCGGCGGCGAGCGCGCAAGGCGCGCCAAGGAGCTGCTCGAACTGGTGGAGATGGGCGACCGCATGAAGCATATGCCCAGCGAGCTGTCGGGCGGGCAGAAGCAGCGCGTCGCGATCGCGAGGGCGATGGCCAACGACCCGGCGATCATTTTGGCCGACGAGCCGACCGGCGCGCTGGATTCGGCCACCGGACGGCTGGTGATGGACCTGTTCCACCGGCTGCACCGCGAGCAGGGCAAGACCATCGTGCTCATTACCCATAACCCCGAGCTGGCGGCCGAGACCGAGCATATTGTGACCATCAGCGACGGGCGGATCGTCAGCCGCCAGCAGGGGGGTGAAGTGCGTGCAGCTGTTTGAGAATATCACCCTGGCGATCAACGGCCTGCGCTCCAATAAGATGCGCGCGCTGCTGACCATGCTGGGGATCATCATCGGGATCGGCTCGGTGATCGCCATCGTCACGGTGGGCGACGCGATGACCGGCTCGGTGGAGAGCGTCTTCAACGACATGGGCGCCAACAGCATCCAGCTCTACATTTCCGACAAGCCGGACGAATATGGCAACACCGACTGGAACCGTCCCTATGCCAATGAGGATTATATCAGCCAGGAGATGATCGACGCCTACCTCGAGCGCTTCAGCGAAGAGATTGCGGCCTGGGCGGTCACCGACAGCGTGGGTCCCGGGCAGATCGCAGCGGGCAGGCGGGAGTCAAACGTCTATATCTACGGCACCAATGCGGGGGCGCTGGCCATCCAGAATATCGACGTGGTAGCCGGGCACGACCTCAACGAGCGCGAGGTCAAGGGGGAAAAGAACGCGGCGGTGGTTTCCAGCGCGGTGATCGAAAAGCTCTTCCCCAATCTGACGCCGCAGCAGGCGCTGGGGCAGGAGGTCAAGGTGCGGGTCTCCAAGGGGATGTACACCTTCACCATCGTGGGGGTCTATAACTATGAGGTGACCGGCTTCGCGGCCAGCATGACGGGCGACACCACCCGCCAGATGTTCATCCCCGTGGGGGTGGCCAAGAAGATGATGACCGGGGACGATGTGCCGGATGGCTATTACGCCCTACAGGTCAAGGGCACGTCCAAGGTGACCGACGTGCAAAAGTTTGCCGAACGCTCGGAGCAGTTTTTTAACCGTACCTTCTACCGCGGCAACAAATATGTCGAAATCTATGCGCAGAACATGGACAGCATGATCCAGCAGATGACCGGCATGATGGGCACCATGAAGCTGGCGATCTCGGTCATCGCGGCGATTTCGCTCCTGGTGGGCGGGATCGGGGTGATGAACATCATGCTCGTCTCGGTGACCGAGCGTACCCGCGAGATCGGCACGCGCAAGGCGCTGGGCGCCAAGAACAGTGCGATCCGGGTGCAGTTCATCGTCGAATCGATCATCATCTGTATGATCGGCGGGGTGATCGGGGTGCTCACCGGCACCACGCTCGGAAGGCTTGGATCGGTGCTGCTGGGCTCGCCCGGCTGGCCGTCGCTGCTCTCCGTGTTCGTGGCGGTCGGTTTCTCGATGGCCATCGGCGTCTTCTTCGGCTACTATCCGGCCAACAAGGCGGCAAAGCTCGATCCCATCGAGGCGCTGCGTTACGAATAAAAAACAAACAAATAGCAAAAGAGACGGGAAACTCCCGTCTCTTTTTGTATGCCCGGCGGCCCCGGAGTGCAGAATAAAGACAGAACCATTACAAGGAGGCCGGAAGATGAACATTACCTTTAAAGGCAAGCAAGCCGTTGACCCTTTTGGGAAGCCCGTTGCAGGTGGGGGAAAAGCTGCCGCCCTGTACTTTAACCGACAGTGAGCTGCGCCCGGTGCGGGAAGAGGAGCTCAAGTCCCCGGCGGTGCTGCTCACCGTCCCTTCGCTGGACACCGGAGTCTGCGACGAGGAAGTGCGCCGCTTCAATGAAAAGGCCGCCGCGCTGCCTGGCGCGCAGGTCTATGCGGTCAGCATGGACTTGCCCTTTGCGCAGGCGCGCTGGTGCGCCGCCGCAGGGATCGAGCAGGTCCAGACGCTTTCAGACTACCGGGAGCGCAGCTTTGGCAAAGCGAGCGGGACGCTGATCGAGGAGCTCATGCTGCTCACCCGGGCGGTGTTCCTGCTGGACCGGGAAGGGAGGATCACCTATACCGAGTATGTGCCCGAGGTCACCGACCATCCGAACTATGAGCGCATCTATGGCGAGCTGGAAAAATTGTTATAATGAAGAACGGACGGAGAAAACTCCGTCCGTTCTTTGTCTGCGCGCCAATTTTGCAGGAGCCAGTGCCCCGGAAATAATATTTGCTTCGATCCACGCACCCGCAGGGGTGCGACCTTGAACGTGGGCCGTGTCCAGACCCCCACGCTGTTTCGATCCACGCACCCGCAAGGGTGCGACCTTGTGAGCTGATACCGTGGCCCCTCAGTCCACTCCAATGTCGTTTTTAAGCACCGAAGCGGGCTTCACGACCCCCTTGCCGTATTTGTTCTGCACCTTGTCCAGCGAGCGGTCGAGCGCCTCGAGCCTGAGGCGGCCACCGCTTTGTTCAAACATATTCAGCTGCTCGCCGGTGTCCTCGGGCACCAGCGAGATGGCGGTCACGGCCAGCAGCCGGATCGGATCGCGCAGCTTCCAGGATTTCTGGATCAGCTCCATCGCGGTACTGTAGATTTCCCGGGTGATGTTGGTCGGATGCTGCAGCTGGGTCTGCCGGTCCCGCACGTTAAACTGCGGGTCCTTGATGGTGACCTGCACCCCGTAGCATTTGAGCGCATGCTTGCGCAGCCGGTAGCCGACCAGGGAGGACAGGGAGATCACCCCGGTGCGGATATCCTCGAGCCCCACCAAATTGCGCCGGAAGGTGGTGGAGTTGCCGATCGACTTGATCTCGTCCGGGTCGTCGATATGCCGCACCGGTTCATTTTCCAGTCCGTTTACATACCGGTAGAGGGTGCCGCCCTGCTTGCCCAGCAGCCCGCGCAGATCGTCCTCCTCCAGCTTCGCCAAGTCCCCGATGGTCTTGATCCCGTACCGTTCCAGCTTCTCCTCGGTCGCTTGGCCGACGAAGAGCAGGCTGCCCACCGGCATGGGATAGAGGATCTGCCGCCAGTTCTGCCGGTCCAGCACGGTGGTGGCGTCCGGCTTTTTCATGTCGCTGCCCATCTTGGCGAACACCTTGCAAAACGAAACCCCCACCGACACGCTAAGTCCCAGCTCCCGCTTGACGGTGGCGCGGATGTCGTCCGCAATGGTTTTCCCGTCTCCGAAGAGCTGCTGGCTGCCGGTCACATCCAGCCAGGACTCGTCGATCGAAAAGGGCTCCACCTGGTCGGTGTACCGCTGATAAATTTCATTGACCTTGACCGAATACTCGGCGTATAGGTCGTGATGGGGCGGCAGCAGCTGCAGCCCCGGGCATTTACGCCTGGCCTGCCAGACGGTTTCGGCCGTCTGCACGCCGTACTTCTTGGCGGCCTCATTCTTGGCCAGGATGATCCCGTGGCGGCTTAGCGGGTCCCCGCAGACGGCGGTGGGCACCTTCTGCAGCTCGGGATGGGACAGCAGCTCGACGCTGCAATAAAAGGCGTTCAGGTCGCAGTGCAGGATGACGCGTTCTCGCAAGGCGCTCACCTCCTTTCCTATAAAAATTGTAGCAGCTGCAAAAAGAAATGGCAATAGAAGAAATTGGTTTTGTGTGTGATTCGCCGCGGTTTTCCCGCATAAGAATGAAGGAGAGAAATTTGTGCGGCCGCGCGCCGCAACGAATCAGCGAGGGGAGTACCGATATGCACGATGAATCGGCTTTTTTAGAGATGATGCAGCGTTACAACCGAGAGTTGCTACAATTGCAGCAGCGGGCGCGCCCCGGGGGACAGCAAACGGAGGATGTTCCCTTGCCGCCCGACCCCAATCCGGGCGGCGGCTGTGCGCCGGCGGTGCCGGGCAACCACTCCCAGACGGTGGGGGACGACGGTCCGGTCCTGGTGCAGGACGGCATTTTGCATGAACGCCTGGAGACCTTTGTCCACCAGAAGGGGATCGAGCGGGCGGTTCATACCAAGGGCTACGGGGCGCTGGGTACCTTTCAGACCTACCAGTCGATGCGCGAGTACACCAAGGCGGCCTTTTTACAGGGCGCCGGGAGGCGCACCAAGGTGTTGGTACGCTTCTCGCTGGCGGTATCAAACCGGGGCACGCCGGACACCGCCCGCAACGTCCACGGCTTCGCCACACGGTTTTATACCGACGAGGGAAACTTTGACATTGTGGGCAACCATATCCCGGTCTTCTTCATCCGGGATGCCATGCGCTTCCCCGAGACCATTGCGGCGCTCTCGCCCTCGCCGCAGAGTAATCTGGCCGACCCGGGCCGCTTTTGGGATTACCTCGCCCGCACGCCGGAGGGCACGCATATGCTCACCTGGCTCTATTCGGACGTGGGTACCCTTGCAAGCGTGAGGCATATGCGGGGCTTCGGGATCAATACCTTCGTCTGGGTCAACGCGGAGGGACGGCGCCGGTATATCAAATACCACTGGATTCCGCTGGCAGGGGAGGAATACCTCGACCGCCAGCAGGCGGGGGAGCTCGCCGCCAAGGACCCGGACGCCGCGGCGCGGGACCTCTACGACGCCCTTGCAAACGGGGAGGCGGTGGAGTACGAGCTCTGCGTGCAGATGATGGACCCCTGCGACGCACAGACGCTGCCTTTCGACCCGCTCGACGACACCAAGGTGTGGAGCGAGGAAAGCTATCCGCTCATACCGGTGGGGAAGATGACGCTGGACCAGAACCCTGAGGACTATAAGACCCAGGTTGAGCAGGCCGCCTTTTCCCCGGCAAACCTGGTGGAGGGGATCGAGCTTTCGGCCGACAAGATGCTCCAGGGCCGCTCCTTCATCTATTGGGACGCCCAGCGCCGCCGCCTGGGTCCTGATTTTCGCGGTATTCCGGTCAACCGCCAGCAGGGTGGGTGGAGCCCCCAAAAAATGGTCACCAGTGGGCAAGGACTTCCCGTTGCCGGGGAATTGGTGCGGGCGGACATCCAGAAGCCTGACGATTTTACACAGGCGGGAGAGCGCTACCGCTCCCTGTCTGCCGACTGGCAGGAGAGGCTGGTGGACAACATCGCAAGCGAGCTCTATTTGGCCTCGCAGTCGGCGCAGGAATGCGTGCTCGGCTACCTGTCGGCGGCGGATGCCGGGTTTGGCGAGCGGGTGCGCGCGCGCATGGAGGAATACAAGCAGAAATAGGATCGGTATGCACAATTTGCCTTGCCCTTTTGGAGGCCGGGTAGTATAATAAGAAGCGGACAGGTACCGTGATTTTGACGTTCTGGCTGTGGGCGAAAGCCAGTGGCCAAATAAATATGACGGAGGTTTCAATCTATGCTCAAGAACATTCCGACCTGCATGTCCCCCGACCTGCTGCGCGCGCTGTGCGCCATCGGTCATGGCTCGAAGATCATGATCTGCGACGGCAACTGCGACATCAAAACGCTGGGCCATCCGGACGCGTTTCGCATCCGTGTGGACGGGGTAGGCGGCGCCGAAATTTTAAAGGCGATCCTGGACCTGATCCCGCTGGACGATTACATCGACAATTCGGTGCGCATCTGCAAGACCGACAACGGGATCCCCGCTCCGGGCGTCTGGAAGAAATATGAAGAGATCGTCAGGAACAGCGAGGAATATGCCAAACTTCCGAACGGGATCGACTATCAGGACGGCAAGGAGTTCTGGTCGGTCGCGCCCGAGCTCGACCTGGTGATTGGCACCGGCGAAGAGGATATTTACGGGAACATCTTCGTGCAGAAGGGCGTCATCCGCAAGAAATAAGCAATCGCGTTGCTGTTGGTATGCGGGCTATAGATTACATCTATAGCCCGCATACTTTTTTGTTTGTTGCCGTCTGTTAAAGAAATTGTGGAAAATAATAATAAAAACAATTGACAATTCGACAAAATAATATATAATTTGATATAGGAAATAGTTTTAGGAAAAAGATTTCTCAAATATTGGAGCTGTGACATGAACATCAAAGACATCGCGAAGCTGGCCGGCGTGTCGGCGGCTACCGTTTCCAAGATCATCAACCATAAGGATGCGGGGATCAGCCCCGAGACGCGGGAACGGGTGCAAAAATTGGTCAAGGAGTATCAATACACCCCTTATGCCGGAGTCAAGGCGGAACAGAACAGCTATACCATTGCGCTCCTTTCGGATTTTGACAGCCCGGCGCACGAGGCGCTCATGCGCGGGACCGAGCGGGCCCTCAGCGAAAACGGGTACAGTCTCCTGGTCCTCAATTTGGCGGGCGGGAGCGAAAGGGAACTAAAATCTTTGCAGATCGCTTCCTCACGCAACCTCAACGGAGTGATCTTTTTTGGGAGCCAAAGCCCTTGTGCAGCCAGTATAGAGGCTCTGCGCAAGCTGCGCCTGCCGGTCATGCTGCTGGGGGTGGGGGAGAAGGTGCCCCGTTTTTTACAGGCCGGCCTGGATGTCGCGAAGGCGGCCCGTCTGGGGGTGCGGCAGCTCGCGCAGCAGGGGCACGAGCGGATCGGCTGTCTGCTCGAGGGGGAGGGTCCCTTTGCGCAGCAAATGCTAAACGGCTACATTTACTACGGTTATGAGCATAAGCTGCGCTACGACAAAAAATATGTCTACCGCAGCTTTTCGGGGGTCGAAAATGGGAAGGCGGGGCTGGAGGATTTGGTCCGCAAGGGGGTCACCGCCCTTTTCTGCCAGAACGAGGAGATCGCCGCCGGCGTCTATCAGGCGGCCGAAATCGCGGGCCTGAGCATTCCGGAGGACCTGTCTGTTGCCTGCCTCACCGCCCGTATGAGTTTGCCCTTCTTTCATCCGGCGCTGTGTGCGGTCCGCCTGCCGGTACAGGAGCTCGGCGAATACGCCGCGCGCTGCCTGATCGAGTGGATCGAGCGGGGCGACAAAACCGGGCTGCAGCCCTTTGAAGCGGCAGCGCAGCTGCTGCCGGGAGGCAGCGTGGCGGCGCCGAAGCAGTCTGCCAAGGCGCGGCAAAAGATCGTGGTCGTCGGCAGCATGAACATGGACGTCATGATCCGGGTGCCGGATTTCCCGCGGCCGGGAGAGACGGTGCTCTCACCCTCGGTGAACCTGGTACCGGGCGGAAAGGGCGCCAACCAGGCGGCCGGGGTCGGCAAGCTGGGCGGGAACGTCTGGATGATCGGAAAGATCGGGAACGACCGCGAGGGGAAACTGCTCTACCAGTCCCTGTATGACAACAATGTCAATATGGATGGAGTGACGATCGACGATGCGCGCGCCACCGGGAAGGCATATATCACCGTGACCGGCGCGGGCGAGAGCACCATCGTGGTCTATCCGGGGGCGAACGGGAAGCTCTCGGCGGTTTACCTGCGGCAGAACGTCAATCTGTTCGACCATGCGAAGTACTGCCTGCTGCCGACCGAGAACCCGCCTGAGGTGATCGACTGCGCCATCCGCATCGCCCGCAATCGGGGCGTTCGGGTCATCATGAAGCCGGCCGCGGTGGACCGGCTGGATTCGCAGCTGCTGAGCGGCCTCTTCCTGCTGGTGCCCAACGAGAAGGAGATCGGCCTGCTCTGCCCGGGTTTGGACACGATCGAGGAGAAGGCAAAGCATTTTCTTAAACGGGGGGTTGAAAACGTTATTATAACGCTGGGGGAGCGCGGCTGCGTATTGTGCAACCAGCAGGAGACGACCCATTTTAAGGCGGCAAATTTTCATCCGGTGGATACGACGGGAGCAGCGGACTGCTTCATCGGCGCGCTGGCAGTCTCCCTTTCAGAGGGGAATGGCCTGCACGCGGCGATCCGGTTCGCGACCTTTGCGGCCGGGATCAGCATCACCCGTGAGGGGGTGCAGCCCGCGCTGCCCGACCGCGCTGCCCTGTCGGTCTATGCGGATGAGATTTATGAATAATGGAAGGAAGCAAGTGGACCGGACCGTGAAAAGAAGGATGGGTGAAAGAAATGAAGGCAAGCTCTGTTTGGCCGTCTGTTCTCGCCTTGCTGGTGTTGGCGGGGATGCTGTGCAGCTGTTCTGCGAAGGATGGGGGAGGCACTTCTGCCCCGGGCGGGGAATCCTCCGGGCAAAGTAAGGGCTCCCAGGAAAAAGCCATCACCTGCATGTTCTACTCCGACGTTTGGGCGGACTATCTCTACGAGATCAACGATGCCTTTACCGGGGAGTCGGGGATTGCCGTCAACATGGAGTATTACCCGTTCGACCAGTTCTTCGAGCTGGTGGAGGTCAAGCTCAGCTCCGGCAGCTCGGACTATGACGTGATCCATGTCGACGTGCCCATG
This sequence comes from Harryflintia acetispora, assembly GCA_004340125.1. GTDB lineage: Bacteria > Bacillota > Clostridia > Oscillospirales > Ruminococcaceae > Harryflintia > Harryflintia acetispora. The sequence goes on from SLUK01000002.1 coordinate 145,832, forward strand.
GTGGCGGCCTATGCCAACCGGGATTATATCCTGCCGATGGACGAGTATTATTCGGACGAGGAAAAGGAGATGTTCCTCGAAAGCGCGCTCACGGCCGGCACCTGGGACGGCAAGCTCATGGCCCCGCCGATGGAAACCTCTTCACAGGTGCTGTTCTATAACAGGGACCTGCTGGACCAGGCCGGAGTAGCATACCCGTCCGCCAAGGTCGAGGACCGCATGACCTATGAGCAGCTCTACTCTTTGGCAGAGCAGGTCCAGAAAGCGGTCGATCCCGACGGCACCAAGTCGATCAGCGGCTTCATGTTCGAGCAGATCAACCGTCCCTATCAAATCCTCGCCATGCCAAACGCCTTGGGAGCCCCTTCGATCGGGGAGGATGGCTTTACCGTGGAGGGCGTTCTAAATTCCGACCCCTGGATTCAGGCGATGACGGTGTATCAGGAGGCCTTCGAGCGCAGGATTTCCCTGCGCGGGATTTCGGCCGACGAAGTGCCCAGCCTCTTCTCGAGCGGCAAGGTTGCCTTCATGGTCGGCGGGACCTGGGTGGTGGATACCCTCAAGGAGATCGGGATTGAGCATTTTGGCTTCGCCGCCCATCCCTACTTTGAAGGGCATGATCCCGCTACCCCGACCGGCAGCTGGCACTATGGCATTCCGAAGAACGCCAAAAATCCCGGCGATGCGGCGGCCTTTATCCGTTATATGACCATCGGCGGCGGGCACGACATGCTGATGAGCGGCTTCCCGGCCCTGCCCGCGACCTACCGCAACCTGAAAAGGATCGAGGAGGCTGAGCAGACCGACGACTTTACCGGAAACGTTATGAAGATCGCAGCTTACGAGGCGCTTAATACCGGTGTTCCCCGCCCGGTTACTCCCGGCTATACCGAGTATGAAAACGTGGTGGGCGCGGCCATGGAGGATATTTCCAACGGGGCCGACGTCACCGAGGCGCTCAACGGCGCGGTGGACCAGCTCAATTCTGCGTTCCAGAAGTACAAAAAGTAAACTTGACGGAAAGGCGGTGTACTTGTTGGAAGAAGGAAAGAAATGTCCGGAAAAGGTCATTTTCCTGATCAATACGGAATTCGACAGCGCGGCGGCCCTGGCGCTGCTTTTGGGAAATCCGAGGTGGCAGGTTCTGGGGATCGTGGCGTCGGCGGGGAAGGTTTCGTCCCGGGTGTCGGCGGAAAACCTGTTGCGGCTGCTGGGCGCGCTGAAGCTGCCAATAGCGGTCTACCCCGGCATGGAACAGTCCCTTTGCGCCGACTTGGACCCGCTGCGCAAGCAGCTGGAACCCCTGCCCCGGGGCTGGCCCTCTGAGGAGGCGCTGCGCTTTGATGATGGGTTCCTGCCCAATGCCACACCCGGCATGCAGTTTTGCATGCTGCAAAAGAAGCCGGCGGCAATCTTTTTGGTCGAGGCGCTGGAAAGCGCCGCCGGGCAGGTTTCGATCCTTTCCCTCGGCCCGCTGACCGACCTTGCCTGCGCGCTGAAACTTGCGCCTGGTCTGGAAAAGAAGATCGGCAGGCTCGTTATCCTGGGCGGCGGACACCGCTATAGCGATATTTCCTGCGCGGCCGAGGCGAACTTCCGCTTCGACCCCGAGGCCGGGGCAACCGTGATGGGCAGCCCGGTAGACAAGCTGCTGGTTCCTCTGGACTGCGGCTATTCCTGTTGCCTGACGAGGGGCCGTCTCGGGCGGCTCACCGCGCGGGGAGGGGTGCGTGCACAGCTTTTTGAGGCGCTGTGCACCCCGCTCTTCCCTTTATATCGGGCGCTTGGCGGCATGGGTGAAAAAGGTGGGATTCCCCTCAAGGCGGTGGCCGCCGCCTGTGCCTTCGCAAACGAGGCGGTGCTCGCCTCGCCCCTGCCCTACAGTGTGGACGTGGACTTTGGCGGCGGGCTCGCGGACGGGCAGACGGTGTTCGATACCCGGCGCATCTTTGAGGATTATAACTGCCGCACAGCCTTTTCGCTCGACTGTGCCAGGATGGAAGAGACGCTGGAAGGGCTGCTGTCCGAAGGGATAAGAGGCCAATCTGGGAGAGGGGAGGAGAGGGCATGAGTGAAAAACGCCAGTTGATCCTGGACGTCGATACCGGGACGGACGACGCCATCGCCATCATGGCGGCGCTGCTCTCGCCCGAGTTCGAGGTGCTGGGGATCTGCACGGTGAGCGGGAACCTCCCGCTGGCGAATACGACTGAAAACACCCTGCGGGTGGTGAGCCTGCTCGCCCCGCAGGTCCCGGTGATCCGGGGCTGCGCCGGGCCGATCGTGCGGGATTTGGACCCGCGCCGCAAGTACTGCGACAACGAGGAGGTGCTCGAGGACGAGGACGGCAACCGGATCGCCTTCCACGTCGAGGAGTTTGACGGTCTGCCGCCGGCAAGGATTGCCCCGGCCCCGACCAACGCGGTGTGCTGGATGGTAGAAACCCTGCGTGCGGCGACAAAGAAGGTCGACCTGGTACTGGTGGGGCCGCTGACCAATTTTGCGCTCGCGCTGCGGGCCGATCCGTCCATCGTCGAGCATGTCGGGCAGATCGTCATCATGGGAGGCGGCTGCGAAGAGCGCAATTCCACCTCGGCGGCCGAGTTCAATTTCTTCATGGATCCCGAGGCGGCCCAGATCGTGCTGGGATGTGGGGCGAAGATCGTGCTCGTCACCCTGGACGCCACCCACCATGCGGTACTCTGTGGCGAAGACGTGCAAAGGATGCGCTCCTGGCGCACGACGGTGGGGGATTTCGTTGCCCAGATCACCAGTGAGCGGATCAAGGCATACACCCTGTTCCAACCGCTGTTTAAGCCGGACAGCGCTTCGATGCACGATGCGCTCTGTATCCTCTATCTGCTCGACGGGAGTGTTATCACCAAGACGCGCCTTCTCCCGGTCAGTGTGGATTTTTACGGCGGCGCGTCGGATGGGCGCTCGGTGATGGACACGAGGAGCGTGCCCGCCAGGGCGCCCAACTGCACGGTCTGCCTGGGAACAGACGATGAGAAGTTTTCCAGAATGCTACTGGACATTCTGGGGCGGGCAAAGGGGTGATCCCTGATAACATACGGCGGCGGAGGGAACCGGCTATGAAAGCAAGACGAATCGGCAGGACGGTGCTGCCCTATATACTGATTACGCCTGCCATTGTACTGATTGTGTACTTTAAAATCTACCCGATCTGCAATACCTTTCTCGACAGCCTGACCTATGATGGGAGCCTGTCTCTGGGGAATTTTTCCACCCTCTTTGGGGACAAGTATTTCTGGGATTCCCTTTTGGTCACGGTGAAATTCAATCTGATTCTGACGCCCCTGCAAATTTTCCTGGCCCTTTTGGTCTCGCTGCTGGTCAACGCCGATGTGCGGGGGATCGGGGCGTTTCGCACCATCTTTTATCTTCCGGCTACCATGTCGACCGCGGTGGCGGCCATTATCTGGAACACCATGCTCAACCCGAACAGCGGGGTAATCAACAGCCTGCTCGGGATGCTCCAGATTCCGCCGCAGCCGTTTCTGACCAGCAGCAGCCAGGCAATCTACTGCATCATGCTCATCACCACCTGGATCGGGGTGGGCTACTGGATGATGTTCCTGCTCGCGGGACTCAAGAATGTGGACCGGGCCGTCTATGAGTCGGCCCGGGTGGACGGGGCCGGCTGGCTGACCATCACCTTAAAGATCACCATCCCGATGATCCGGCGCACACTGGCGTTTGTGCTGATCGCGGACACCACCATCAACCTTTTGATGTTCGCCCCCATGCAGATCATCACCAGCGGCGGGCCGCAGCGCAGCACGGCGGTACTGATGTATGAGGCCTATAAATCCTATTTCCTCTATGTCGACAAGGGCCGGGGAGATGCGATCGTGGCGGTGCTGCTGCTGATCATCGCGTTTGTATGCGCCGTGCAGTTTTTACTGATCAATGACCGAGGCGAGAAGCCGGGAAAGGCAGGGAAGGGGGGCGCCGGCTGTGAAAAGGTATAGGAAGCTCAAAACCGTATTGATCTATCTGGGGCTTTGCCTGATCGCCATTCTCACCCTGTTCCCGCTCTTTTACGCCGTCGCCTCCTCTCTGCGCAGCGACACGGAAATCTTTCAGTACGCCATGCCCTTTACACTGAGGACCCTGCTGCCGGTCCGGCCCACGGGGAACGCTTACCGGGAAATCTTTCTCAAATATGAGTTTTACCGGCCCGTCTTCAATACCGTCGTGGTCTCGGCGGCGGCCATCCTGTTTGGGTGCCTTATCAACAGCGTGGCGGCCTACGGCTTTGCCTGCTATGAATTCCGCTTCCAAAAGCCGCTCTACGCCCTGGTGCTCTTTTCCTTCATGATCCCCTTTGAATCGATCACCATTCCGTTGTATACTGTAGTGGACGGATTGGGTTGGGTGGATACCTTTGCCGGGATCGTTGTCCCGAGTATAGCCGACGGATTGGTGCTTTTCCTGTTCACCCAGTTCTTTTCCGACTTTCCCCAGAGCCTGTTCGAGGCGGCCCGGGTGGACGGGGCGACCTGGGCGGATTCGTTCTTCCGGATTCTGGTGCCGCTCTCGGTACCGGTGTTCATCACCGCCAGCCTGATGATTTTCATGACGCACTGGAATTCCTACCTCTGGCCGCTGCTGATTGCGCGCTCGCCCGACGTCCGGCTGATCCAGGTGGCGCTCTCCGACTTCAGGGGGGCCCATACCACCGAGTGGTCCAACCTCTATGCGGCCTCAACCGTCTCGGCATTGCTGCCCCTTTTGCTGTTCTTCCCCTTCCAGAAGTATTTCGTCCAGGGGATCACCAGCTCGGGGATCAAAGGATAAGGAGGATGAAGATGACGGACGCATTTCTCGTTTCACGCCTTGTCCCGCCCACCGGGCGGGTCAGCGCCGTGATGGATACCGATACCTACAATGAGGTGGACGACCAGTTCGCCCTGGCCTACGCCCTTCTCTCCGCGGAAAGGGTCAATCTTAAGGCCATCTATGCGGCTCCGTTTCTCAACGAGCGCAGCAGCTGTGCTGCCGACGGGATGGAGAAAAGCCTTCATGAGATTGAAAACGTTTTAAAACTGATGGGCCGCACCGATGATATTCCCTGCTTTGAGGGCTCAAGAAGCTTTATGCTGGATCCCAAAACGCCGATTGAGAGCCCGGCGGCACAGGACCTCGTGGAGCGGGCGCTCGCCCAAACCGGGGAAGACCCGCTCTATGTGATTGCCATCGGCGCGCCGACCAACATCGCCAGCGCGTTGCTGCTGGAACCAAAAATCGCGGAGCATATCGTGGTGCTCTGGCTGGGCGGGCACGCGCTGGAATACGAAAACACGGAGGAGTTCAACCTCTTCCAGGACATCCACGCCTCGCGCACCTTGTTGGACATGGAGGTGCCGCTGGTTCTTTTTCCCTGCGAGGGGGTCGCCAGCCGGCTTTGCACCACCGTGCCGGAGCTGCGGTTTTATCTGGAGGGCAGGAATCAACTGGGGAGCTACCTGTGCGACATTGTGGAGCACTATGAGGAGAACGCCTACGGCTGGTCCAAGGTGATTTGGGACGTGATCACGGTGGCCTGGCTGGTAAACGCCGATTGGGTGCCCACGGCGCTGATGTCAAGCCCCATTCTGACCGACCAGTTTACTTGGAGCTTTGACCCTCGCCGCCACCTGATCCGGGTCGCCCGCTTCGTGGAACGGGACGCGGTTTTCGCCGACCTCTTTCACAAAATCAGCGGTATGACATCAGGGAAAGGCCGTGCTCAGGGATGAAGATACTCAATTTCGGTTCGCTCAACATCGATCACGTCTATCAGGTCGGGCATATCGTGCGGGAAGGGGAGACCATCCGCGCAAAGGAGCTGCGCCACTTCGCGGGCGGGAAGGGGTTCAATCAGTCCATCGCCTTGGCACGCGCCGGCGCACAGGTCTTCCACGCGGGCTGCGTGGGGGAGGACGGCGACCACCTGTGCGGGCTGCTGCGGGAGAACGGGGTGGACACCCGGTACATTAAAACTGTCAATACGCCGACCGGCAACGCGGTGATCCAGGTGGACGAGCACGGGCAGAACAGCATTGTCGTCTACGGCGGGGCGAACCACGAAATCGGCCGGGAACAGATTGAAAGGACGCTGTCGGATTTTTCACCCGGGGATTGGCTGCTGCTGCAAAACGAGATCAGTGAAATCCCTTATTTGATCGAGTTGGGCTGTCGAAAGGGCTTAAAAATCGCACTCAACCCTTCGCCGTTCGACAGGGGTATGCTCGGCCTCCCGCTCGAGAACCTCAGCCTTCTCTTTGTCAACGAGGTGGAGGCGGCGCAAATGACGGGCTTTGACGGCGGCGACGTGGAAGAGATCGTCACACAGCTGGGAGCGGTGCTGCCCGGCAGCGGGATCGTGCTGACGCTGGGGGAGCGCGGATCGGTCTATCTTCACGATGGGCAGGCCGTCTACCAAAGGAGCTTCCCCGCCAAGGCGGTGGATACCACGGCGGCGGGGGACACCTTTACCGGGTATTTCCTGGCCGCCGTCCTGCAAGGGCAAACGCCGCAAGCGGCGATGGAGCTGGCATCCAGAGCCTCGGCGCTCGCGGTCTCCCGGCCGGGGGCCTATCCCTCAATTCCCTGGAAAGAAGAGCTGCAAGCAAATTAGCAGGAAAATGTCAACCAAAAAAGCGAGGCGGTTTCCCGCCTCGCTTTTTTGCCCTCCTTGCCGGTAGAGATTATGGACGGCTTGGATCGGCATCCTTATATTTTGCGATGTCATAGCAGGCCAGCAGGCAGGCGTCCTGCCCGTCCCAGCGGATCATGCAGGCGTTGGCCATCGACCAGATGTGCAGGACGGGATTATAGATTTCCAGCTCCTGGTGGCGCAGGCGCCGGATGCCGCGTGCTGGGCAGCTTTCACAGGGGGATCCCCTGTGGAAAAACGCCTCGTAGCAGCGCATGCCCGGCTTGGTGCCGGGTGCAGCGTCTAAGGTTTTCGCATTGATGTACTGCAAGGCGAAGCTGTCCGGGTCGATCACATAGAGCCAGGCGTTCTGGTTATCCAGCACCATCTCAAGGTTTTGCGCGGCCGCCAGCGCACGGTCCTGCGCGCGCTTCTTGAGCAGGAAGGTGGAGAGCAGCTCGGAGATGAAGGTGAGCGCATCAATCTGGTTCTGGGTCCACATCCGCAGAATTTTGCAGTCGTCGAACCCGACGAAGCCCACGAATTTGCCGCCGTCGCGCACCGCGCACTGCAGCAGCGAACGGATCCCCTGGCTTTCCAGCAGGGTATACTGCTCCCGGGGGAGCTTAGCGATGTCCCGGCAGTAGAAGATTCCATTTTCGTCAAAGTTCCTCTGATAGCTTTCCCCCAGGTCGTGGTACTCGACGCGCTGCAGATTATCGATCTCCGGCCGGATTCCCTCGTTGCACCATTCAAAGGTGTTTTTGCACCAGGAGCCGTCCTCGGAGTTCTCGAAGATGTAGACCCGGCTGACGTTATATTTGCACCCCGCCATCTCCAAAATGGCGTTGATCGCCGTCTGGGCGTCGCCCGATTCATACAGCAGCTTGAAGGCCTGCGGCACGATGCTGTCAACGCTGAAATCGGCCGCGCCGTCCGATTCGATCCGGGTGCCCGAGGTGTGCTGCTGGGCGCCCGCGCCAAAAATATTTGACATGGTTCTCTTGTCGTAGAGTGCGAAGCGGTCCTTGCCGCTGAGCTTGGCCTGGTACAGCGCCCGGTCGCAGTGCTGGAACAGGGACTGATAGTCGGCCCCGTCCTGCGGACAGCGGGAGATGCCCACGCTGCAGGTCAACCGGCAGTCCCACATGTCGTCCTGGAACATGTCGCGCAGGGCTTCGACGATCCGCTGCGCCATGCTTTCCAGCCAGGCGTCATCCGAGCCATAGCGCAGGAAGACCAGGAATTCGTCCCCGCCGAACCGGGCGACGATGTCCGCGGCGCGGAATAGTGTCTTCAGGCAGGAGGCCGCCTTGGCCAGTACGGCGTCCCCGAACATGTGGCCGTGCAGGTCGTTGACCAGCTTGAAGTTGTCCAGGTCGATGATCAGCATGGCGAAGCGGTCCTCGGGGGCGCGGCCCTTGAGCGTGCGCTTGATCGCCTCCCCGGCGGCCATCTTGGTGTAAAGCTCGGTGAGGGTGTCCTGCTCCGCCTTGTGCGTGAGCTCCTGGAACCGGCGCTTCTCGCCGTCGATGTCCAAAATGACCCCCACCACCCGCACCGGCTTCTTGTCGCTGCCGAACTGGGTGGTGGCGCGGATGCGGCACCACAGGTATTTCCCGTCCGCCTTGGCCAGGCGCACCTCGGCCTCCCCGTAGGGGGCCCCTGCGGCGATGCTCTCCATCAGGCGCAAAAAGCCGGGCACGTCGTCCGGGAAGAGATGGGAGGCGGTCTGGGCCGTTTCCCGGGTCAGGTGGGTGAGGGGTTTGTAGCCGAATTTTGCCTCCCAGTTGGCGGAGTAGCTAAACTCCCAGGTGGACAGGTCCCCTTCAAAGATGATGTCGTTGGTCTGCTCCTGGATGATCTGATAGCGCTCCATGCTCAGGCGCAGCGCCTCCTGCGCCTGCTTGATCTGGGTGATGTCGGTCAGCACACAGTTGAGGTACTCCCGCCCATCGCTTCCCATGAGCAGCTGGTACTTTTCCAGCACCCACACCGCCTGGCCCTGCCGGGAGACGATCCGGTATTCTAACTCCTGCGCGCTGCCGCAGGAGAGCTGGTCGCGGTATTGGCGCAGGACGCCCTGCCGGTCGTCGGGATGGATCATCTCGAGGTACCGGTTATGGAAGCGTTCCTCAAGCTCCTTTTTGCTGTAACCGAACAGTACGATAAAGCCTTCGTTGACATAGGTCATGGTGAACCAGCGGTCGTTAAGACACTGCTGCACCCCGACCATCAGGTTCTGGGTCGTGGGGATGTCGGCCGTCCCGTCAAAGGAAGAGGCGGGGCTCTCGGCCTGGTCCAGCTGTTTCCAGACGATCAGCGCCTTGTGATGTTTGGGGTTGTCGAGGTCGACCCGCAGCGCGGTCCCCTCATACCAGACGTATTCCCCCGAGGCGTGGTGGAAGATGCGGTATTTGCGCGAGCGCTTCATCAGCCCGCTGCTGAAGAAGTCCTCGATATACTTGTCCAAAATTTCCAGCACCAGCGGCCGGTCGTCGGGATGGACGGCGTGTTCGGCGAAGGCGTGGAGCGATTCGGCGAAGGTGTTGCCGGAGCGCAGGTCCAGAAAGTCCTCGCTCTGCTGATGGACCAGATGGTAGACCCCGCTGTCGAAGTCCACCTCCATGACGGTGGATTCCAGATAGCGCAGCAGCGCCAGGTATTTCATCTGCCCGAGCTCGGGCAGGTTCTTGATATTGCCCAGTTGGATAGGGGGATGCTCCGGCAGCCTCTCGAAGGCGGAGCGCGGCGCCAGCCCGTCGGAATAGCTGCTCGAGAGCTCATAGAAATCCTCCCGCACATTTTTCAGGCATTCCAGGAGCTTCGGGGAGAAGGCGCCGCACTCCCCGTTTAAAATCATGGTGATCGCCTGCTCGGAGGGGATTTCCTTCTTATATACCCGGTCGGTGGTCAGCGCGTCATAGGCGTCGGCAATCCCCACCGCCTGCGCGCAGATGGGGGTGTTGTCCCCCTTGAGCCCCTCGGGATAGCCCTTGCCATCCCAGCGCTCGTGATGGTAGCGGCAGATGTTGTAGGCGTAGCGCAGATATTCCGTATCGCTCATGCGGTCCAACCCGGAGAGAATTTCGCAGCCCTTGATTGTATGGGATTTCATGATCTCGAACTCCTCGTCCGAGAGCGGGCCGGGCTTGTTGAGGATGGTGTCGGGGATCGAGATTTTTCCAATATCGTGCAGGGCGGCCGCCTCCGCGATCACGCCGATGGCGTGATCGTCCAGGTCGTATTCCGGGCAGAAGCGCGCGACGTTCTGCAGCAGCACCTTGGTGAACATTCTAATACGCAGCACATGCTGCCCGGTTTCGGCGCTGCGGTGCTCGATCACCGAGGAAAGGGTGTCCATAATGACGTCGCGCGATTCGCGAAGCTTGGCCGCCTGCTCCTCGACCATCTCCTCGAGGTGCATCTTGTGCCGGTTGAGCTCCACCGCGTTCTGCACCCGCCGGCGGACCACATGCGGCTCAAAGGGCTTCAGAATGATGTCCGCCGCGCCTAAATCAAAGGCGCGCACCTCGTTCTCCATCGAATCCTCCGAGGTGATCACCACGACGGGGATACTGGCCATCAGGCCGTTTTGGGACAGCTCCGCCATGACCTGATAGCCGCTTTTGATCGGCATGACCAGGTCCAGCAGGACGGCGGCGAGCGAATCGTGGTACTGCTTGATCAGCATAATGGCCTGTTCGCCGTTTTCCGCCTCCAGCAAATTATATTCCTGTTCAAAGAGAGCCCGCAGGATGGCACGGTTGATCTCCATGTCATCGACGATCAAAAGGGTGTCGCGGTTCATGACTGTCCTTTCCGGGGGGCGCTGAACGCCAAAAATTAATGTGGAGCTGTTAGAACGGTATCCATATTCTAGTATACTATTTTGTCCCCTGTCTTACAAGAGAATTATCCGATTTCACGGATGGAGGCCGTATGGGATGGGGTTATATGATTACCATTTCATTAAGACAGGACGCGTTATTTATCGCAAATAAAAAATAGCTCTTCGATCTATTTTTTAAATTTTTATGGCCGACCTACGGTCATAGCCATTTTTATTGCTTCGCATGCGCTCAGCAATAAAAAACCGCTTAAACATCACGTTTAAGCGGTTTTTAGCTGGTGGAGGCGAGGGGAGTTGAACCCCTGTCCGAAAACCCATTCACATGAACCTCTCCGAGTGCAGTTTGTCGTTTAAGTTTCCCCAAGGCCGCCGACGACAAACAAACTGCGGCCCCAGGTAGCTCCTAATACGCTAATCAGCCCGGAGCGCTGCTAAAAAGCGTTGACCACTAAAATGACACCCTATCTATGCCCGTGGTAAAACACAGCAGGATGGGCCGCAATACTGCGGCGCAGTAAACTCAAACTACGCAGCTACCGCCATGTTGTTGAAGTTTACTTTTCTAACGTTATTGTTAGCGTTTATTTTAGGTTGCGGATTTTATACAGGTTCCGCACCTGTACTCGCTGTCCATGCTTCAAAGCCCCCGTCGAAACCGGTACGCCCCCATGTTTCGATGGAACACTTAGTATACCACAGTTTGAGAGAAGAATCCAGTCCAAACGCGGCTTAGAAATTTTTCTGCTTCATCGCCCGGTCGATGTCCCGCTTGGCATCCCGCTCGGCCATGTCGCTGCGCTTATCGTAAAGTTTCTTGCCTTTACAGAGTCCGAGCTCCAATTTAACCTTGGAATTTCGGAAATAGAGGGAGAGGGGGATCAGGGTATAGCCTTGCTGCTTCATCTTACCGAAGAGGGAAAGAATCTCCCGCCGGTGCATGAGCAGCCTGCGCACCCGCAGAGGATCACGGTTGAAGATATTACCCTTTTCATAGGGGCTGATGTGCATCTGCTTGATGAAAAGTTCGCCGTTTTCGATGTCGCACCAGGCGTCTTTAAGATTGACCTGGCCCTGCCGCAGAGACTTGACCTCGGTCCCGTACAGTTCGATCCCCGCTTCAAAGGCGTCCTCCACAAAATAGTCGTGGCGGGCCTTCTTGTTGACGGCGATCGTCTTGGTTCCCTTTTTGTCCATACGGCAGCACCTCCTGTCAATTAAGATCATGATCGGTTGCACACGGCTTTATACGCAGTGGCTTGTGCGCAAAAGCAAGCTGTGCTAAATTTCGCTGCGTCCCTCCAGCGCGCGGTAGAGGGTCACCTCGTCCGCATACTCCAGATTGCCGCCCACCGGGATCCCGTAGGCCAGGCGGGTTACCTTGAGGCCCATCGGCTTTAGGAGCCGGGCCAGATACATCGCCGTGGCCTCGCCCTCCACCGTCGGGTTGGTGGCCATGATGACCTCCTTGACCGTCCCGTCCGAGAGGCGGGCGAGCAGCTCCTTGATATACAGCTGATCAGGGCCGATCCCTTCCATCGGGGAGATCAGCCCATGCAGCACATGGTAAAGGCCGTTATATTCCCGGGTGCGCTCAAAGGCGACCACGTCCCGCGGGTCCTCCACCACGCAGATTAAGCTGCGGTCCCGCTTGCCGTCGGCGCAGACGGGGCAGAGCTCCTGATCGGTCAGGTTCTGGCAGACGGCACATTTCTTGATCAGCCGGTGCGCATCCAGGATCGTGTTGGCGAATTCCTCCGCTTTTTCCTTCGGAAGCCCCAGCATATGGAAGGCCAGGCGCTGGGCACTCTTGCGGCCGATCCCGGGCAGGCGCTCGAACTGCTCGACGAGCTTGGTCAGCGGCAATACGTTGTAGGCCATCCGTTTACATCCCCGGGATATTCAGCCCGTTGGTGATGGCATCCATCTCCTTGGAGGTGACGTCCTCCACCGTGCGGATAGACTCGTTGACCGCCGCCAGGATCAGGTCCTCGAGCATCTCAATGTCCTCGGGATCGACGACCTCGGGCTTCAGCTTTAAGGACTGAAGCTCCTTCTTGCCGTTGATGACCACGGTGACGGCGCCGCCGCCGGAGGTTGATGTGAATTCGCGCTCAGCCAGCTCGGCCTGTTTTTTCTCCATATCCTCCTGCATCTTCTGCGCCTTGCGGATCATGCCCTGCATATTGTTCGGCCCGCCGCCGAAGCCTTCCGGTAATCTTGCTTTCATTGTGATAAACATTCCTTTCTTGGGGATACACGGTCGTGATATGCGAGCCATTGGCTTCCCCAATTTTAAATTTCCTTATGATGAAACTGGAGCTACTCGCTTACTTTAAGGTCGATGTCCAGCTCATTTGCATTTTTCAGCAGCTCATCGAGCGGGTCCGCGCCCTCCTCGATCTTATAATGCCCTTCCTTGAAGGGACCGAGGCGGTGCTTCTTCCCGGTAATTTCAATGATGCATTCGTGGATGTTCTGCTTGGAGTATTCGTTTTCCCGAATGAGCTTTAAAAAAAGCTCGTTCTTCGAGTCGATCAGGATCAAGTCGTCCGCCAGGTAGGCGTTCGAGCCGATCAGCGCGCCGTAGAGCGCCCGGTTTTTTTCCTTGAGCTTTTCCAGCACCTCCGCCCACCGGGGGAAGGGGACGGCCCGCTTGCGCAGCTCCTCGGGCGGAAGGACGGGCTTTTTCGGCGCCTCGTCCTGCGCTTCGGGGGCCGCCGGGGACGCGCTCGGAGCGCTGCCGCCCTGGAGCGCTGCTTCCAGCTTTGCCAAGCGGGCGGCGAGGGCGCCGTCCGCAGCGACAGGCGGTACAGAAGCCGCCGGCGCCAAAGCAGCCGGGGAGGGGGACTCGCAGATGCGCACCAGCGCCATCTCGAGCTCCAGGCGCTTGTTCGGGGTGCGCCCCATCCGCGCGAGGGTATCCTGCAAGCAGTCCAGGATAAAGAGCAGCCGGGGCACCGCGAAGGCGGCGGCGCTCTGATTAAAACGTTCCAGCTCCTGAGGCAGGCAGACCACTAAGGAAGAGAGCTTGTCGGTGCACCGGGCGATCATCAGGTTGCGAAAGTGCCCCACCAGCTGCTCGCACAGCCGCGCAATGTCGGCGCTCCCTCCGGCGGCCCCGCTCAGTGCCAGCAGCGCGGCGGCGCAGTCTCCGCCGGCGATTGCGTCCGAGATGGCGAAGAGCATATCGCTACTCGAAAGCCCGGCGCAGTCGGCCACCGTTTTTAGGTCGATCGCAGCCGAGTGGGACCAGCACTGGTCGAGCAGCGAGATCGCGTCGCGCATCCCGCCGTCGGCCAGCCGCGCGATCATCAGCGCGGCGTCGCGCTCGATGGAAAAGCCCTCCTGCGAGGCGATATAGGATAGCCTGTCCGCAATATCCTCAGGGTCGATCCGTTTGAAATCGAACCGCTGGCAGCGGGAAATGATGGTTGCCGGGACCTTGTGCACCTCGGTGGTGGCGAGGATAAAGAGCACATGCTCGGGCGGCTCCTCCATGATCTTGAGCAGGGCATTGAAGGCCTCGGTGCTCAGCATATGAACCTCGTCGATGATGTAGACCCGCTTTTTGCACTGTACCGGCTGGTAGAAGGCCTGCTCGCGCAGCTCGCGGATGTAGTCCACGCCGCTGTTGCTCGCCGCGTCGATCTCCATCACGTCGGTGACCGAGTCGTTGTCGATCCCGGTACAGATCTCACATTCGCAGCAGGGGTTGCCGCCCTTGGGTTGGAGGCAATTGACCGCCTTGGCGATGATCTTTGAGCAGGTTGTCTTGCCGCTGCCGCGCAGCCCGGTGAAGAGATAGGCGTGGGAGGGCTTCCCGTTTTCCAGCTCGTTTTTGAGGGTGGTGGTGATGGCCTTCTGCCCGTAAACGTCGTCGAACGTGCGGGGACGGTATTTGCGGTAAAGCGCCTGATACAACCCACATTCCTCCTTCTGGGCTTATAACAAAATAGGCAGTCGATCCATATGCCCGGTCACGCAGAGATACAGGTTTGCCTGCGGCGCACGGAACAGACTGCTTAATGCTGCTCGGTTCCCCGCCTGACATGATTCACAGCGCCCCGCCGCACAGGGCCCGTATCTCTGCGTGACACGACATACGCATGCCCTGCCCATTTGATTCCATAGCCCTATTATTATATACGATTGGACTCCAAAACGCAAGTAATTTTCATCAGGAATAGAAAAACATCCGCACCATTATGGCGCTGGCCACAAAGCCGACCAGGTCGGCGGTCAGCCCGGCAACGACCGTGTGGCGGGTGTCCTTGACCTTGGTGGCGCCGTAGTAGATGGCGATGGTGTAGAAGGTCGTCTCGGCCGAGCCCATCATGACGCTCGCCACCCGCCCGCCGAAGCTGTCCGGTCCGAGATCGCCCAGCAGCTTTTGGAAGATGGCCATCGCGCCGCTGCTCGAAATGGGGCGCAGAATGGCCAGCGGCACCACCTCCTTGGGCAGGTGCAGCAGGTCCGTCAGGGGGGCGGCCGCGTTTGAAAGCACGTCCAAAGCGCCCGAGGCCGAAAACATCCCGATGGCGGTGCACAGCGCGATCAGGGCCGGAAGGATTTTGAAGGTGACGCCGATCCCTTCCTTCGCCCCCTCCAGGAAGGTGTCGAAGACCGGTACGCCCTTATATAGCCCGTGTATCAAAATGAGCACGATCACCACCGGTACGCTCAGATCGGAAATCAGCGTAAGGATCGGCATACGGTTTCCCCCTTTCTGTGTCGGCCTGATACCAGTTTATGAGGGAAGGGGAGGCGATATGTTTTCACCAAAATAAAGCGTGCGGCATAGATTGCAAAAAAAGGGTATTGACAAATTGAGACGATTGTGATTTAATCAAATAAACCGTTGACGGGGAGATTAAACCGTGAGCCGATCGAAATCGGCGTGGGCGCTCACAGAGAGCCGGGGGTAGCTGGGAACCCGGCAGCAGCACAGCGGACAAATGGACCCCTGAGGGCGCGGGGAAAGGCGAAAGCCGAGTATCCGGCGACGCGCGGCCGGCGTTATCGGGCCAGGAATGTGTTGGCATTCTGTTTGAGAGGATACGATTTTTTCGTGTCAATCAAGGTGGCACCGCAGGTTATTACACCTGTCCTTGAAATATTCAAGGACAGGTGTTTTTCGTTTTCCGGAGAACGAAGACAGCCGCGCCCCTTTACTCAAAACAACAACCAACAAAACCATAACCGTATTTTGAAGGAGTTGTTGATCATGAAAAAAACCATGAAAACCTTACTGTCCGCGATCCTTGCCTCCACCCTGATTTTTGCCGGCTGCTCGAGCGGCGCCGGTACCACCCAAAGCGAAGCGCCCTCTGAACCCGCATCCTCCGTCCAGGAGAGCGCGCCCGAGAGCGCGACGTCCGAAGCCTCCGAGGCGCCCGAGGGTACGGCGGATGGCGAGACCTATGAAATCGGCGTGGTGCAGATCGTCGACCACCTCTCGCTCAACACCATCCGCGACGCCTTCGTCAAGGAGATGGAGACGCAGCTGGGCGACCGGGTGAACATCGAGTGCAAGGACGCCCAGAACGACCAGAGCAATTTAAACTCCATCGTCCAGAAGTTCGTGGGGGACGAGAAGGACCTGATCGTCGCCATCGCCACCCCGTCCGCCCAGGCGGCCGCGGCGGCCACCAGCGAGATCCCGGTGCTCTATTCGGCGGTCACCGACCCCGAGGCCGCCAAGCTGACCGGGATTCCCAATGTCACCGGTACCTCGGATGCGATCCCGGTGGAGAGCATCTTTACCCTCGCTTCCAAGCTCACCCCGGACGCCAAGAAATTCGGCCTGGTCTACAACACCAGTGAGGTCAACTCGGTCTCGGTCATCGAGCAGGCCAAGGAATACATGAGCGCCAACGGCTACGAGTTCGCCGAGGCGACCATCACCAACACCAGCGAGCTGCAGCAGGCGGCCTCCAGCCTGGTGGGCAAGGTGGACGCGATGTTCACCCCCATTGACAATACCGTCGCCTCCGCTTTGGCGGTGATCGCCGGGGTGTGCAATGAGAACAAGATCCCCTACTACGTGGGCGCGGACTCGATGGTCAGCGACGGCGGGCTTGCCACCGTCGGGATCGACTACTCGGTGCTCGGCACCCGCACCGCCCAGATGGCGGCCGAGGTGCTCGGCGGCAAGAGCCCGTCCGACATCCCCTTCGAGGTGATGAGCGACTTCTCGACCATCCTCAACACCAAGACCGCCGAGACCATCGGCGTGCAGGTCCCCGAGGACGTCCTCTCGAGCGCGACCCTCTTTGACGGGACCCAGGGCGAGCTCACCGCCGGGGAATAGGATTATTTAGACTAAACATTAAGGTGGCTATAACCATGATGAGCTTGTTTGCCTTCCAGGGGGCGGTCGAGCTGGGGCTGGGATACGGCCTGCTCGCAATCGGACTATATATTTCCTACCGGATCGTGAATGTGGCGGACCTGACGGTGGACGGCAGCTTCACTCTGGGCGCGGCGGTATCCGCCGTGTTGACGGCGGCCGGGCACCCGGTTTTCGGGGTTCTCGCCGCCATGGTGATCGGGTCGCTGGCGGGCTTTGCAACGGCCTTTCTGCAGACCAAAATGAAAATCCAGCCGATCCTGGCGGGAATCCTTACCATGACCGCCCTGTACTCGGTCAACCTGCGGATCATGGGCAAGCCGAACGTACCGCTGCTGGGGGCGGATACCATCTTCACCATGATGGCCTCGGTGGTGGGGGATAAGTTTTCAAAACTCCTCACCTGCCTTTTGATCGTGCTGATCATCATGGCGGCGGTGGTCCTCTTCTTCCGCACCCAGCTGGGGCTTTCCATCCGGGCGACGGGGGACAATGAGGATATGGTTCGCTCCAGCTCGATCAATTCGGACATGACCAAGACCATCGGGCTTTGCATGGCCAACGCCATCGTCGCCCTCTCGGGCGCGGTGATCGCCCAGATGCAGATGTTCGCCGATTCGAGCATGGGGATCGGCATGGTGGTCATCGGCCTGGCGTCGATCATCATCGGCGAGGTCATCTTCGGCCACAGCAGCGTGCTGCGCAGCGTTATCGCGGTGACGCTCGGCTCGGTGATCTACCGGATCATCATCGCCGAGGTGCTCGAGCTCGGAATGCCGCAGGGGGACTTAAAGCTGATCAGCTCGGTCATCGTGGCGCTGGCCATCTCGTATCCGGTGCTGATCTCCCATCTGCGCATGCGCACCTTGCGTAAAGGCAATGATAGGAAGGGGGAGAAGAGCCGTGCTTGAGATTTCGGGTCTGCAAAAGGTATTCGGACGCGGCACCGTCAATGAGCGGGTGGCCATCAAAGACTTTTCCCTGAGCCTTCAGAAGGGGGATTTCGTCACCATCATCGGGGGCAACGGCGCGGGGAAGAGCACCCTCTTCAACCTGATCGCCGGGACCTATCTGCCGGACGGGGGGAAGATTCTCCTCGATGGGGAGGACATCACCTTCCAGCGGGAGTATCTGCGCGCGCAGCACATCGGGCGGCTCTTCCAGGACCCCTTAAAGGGCACCGCGCCGTCGATGACGCTCGAGGAGAACCTCGCGCTCGCCTACGGGCGGGGGACCAAGCGGGGCTTCTCGATCGGGATCCCGAAGCGGGACGCAGAGATGTTCTGCGAAAAGCTGCGCGCCCTCGGCCTGGGGCTGGAGGACCGGATGAAGACCCGCATGGGCCTGCTCTCGGGCGGGCAGCGCCAGGCGGTCACCCTTTTGATGGCGACCATCGTCACGCCGAAGCTCCTGCTGCTCGACGAGCACACCGCCGCGCTGGACCCCTCCACCGCGCAGAAGGTGCTCGAGCTCACCCAGCGGATCGTCAGGGAGCACGGGATCACCACCATGATGATCACCCACAACATCGGCAGCTCCCTGGAGCTCGGCAACCGCACCATCATGATGGATGAGGGCTCTTTGATCCTCGATCTTAAGGGGGAGGAGCGCGCGAACATGACGGTCCCGAAGCTCCTGGAGGTCTTTCGCGAGAAGAGCCGCAAGGAGCTGGACAACGACCGCATGCTCCTGTCCTGACGCTGTGAAATTGTACGAAATGTATGGCGAATTTTAGGAATCAATTTACAGATCAGCTATGGAGAATTCCCGCGAAAAATGGTATAATGAAAAACAGAATTCGCTTATTGGATTGATCACAGGGCGGCCTTATGGGCCGCCCTGTGATTCTTACGCAGTGACAGAGGGGGAATTGATTCTAAAATGGAAAATAACATTTCGTCTTCGCAAAAGATGGGAACCATGCCGATCGGGCCGCTGCTGGCGAGTATGGCGATACCGGCCATGTTTTCCATGCTGATCCAGTCGATGTACAACGTTGTGGACAGCATCTTTGTCGCCCGGATCGGGGAAAACGCCCTGACGGCGGTCTCACTGGTCTTTCCCATGCAGATGCTGGTGCTGGCCTTCTCGCTGGGCGCGTCGGTCGGCGCCAACTCCCTGATCGCCCGCCGCCTGGGCGAGGGGAAGCGGGAGGAGGCCTCGGCCGCGGCGACCAACGGCTTCTTTCTGGCGGGAATGAACTACCTGATCTTCCTGGTTGCCGGCATTTTTATCTCCCGGCCCTTTCTCGTGCTGTTTTCGCAGGATGCCGGGATTGTCGAGATGGGCACCCAGTACCTGACGATCGTCATGGTGGCCTCCTTCGGCATGCACATCGAGATGATGGGCAGCAAGATTTTGCAGGCGACCGGGAATATGATCGTCCCGATGGTTTCGCAGATCATCGGCGCCGTGACCAACATCGTGCTCGACCCGATCATGATCTTCGGCTTGCTCGGCTGCCCGGCGATGGGCGTGGCGGGCGCCGCGATCGCCACTGTGATCGGCCAGATTTTCGCCATGATCTTCGTGCTGGTGATGTACCTCTTTAAGGAGCACGACGTGCATGTGAGCTTTAAGCATTTCAGGCCCGACGGGCAGATTGTCCGGGACATCTTCAAGGTCGGCGTGCCCACCATGATCATGAACGCGATCGGCTCGGTGACCACCACCGGGATGAACGCCATTCTGATGGTCTACTCCTCCACCGCGGTTGCGGTCATCGGCATTTACTTCAAGCTCCAGTCCTTCGTGTTCATGCCGGTCTTCGGCCTGACCCAGGGCGCCATGCCGATCATGGGCTACAACTTCGGCGCGAACAACAAGAAGCGCTTCATGCGCACCATGAACCTGTCGCTCATCGTGGCCTCCATCATCATGGTGATCGGCACGGCGATCTTCTGCCTGATCCCGGACAAGCTGTTGCTGCTCTTCGACGCGAGCGAGCAGATGCTCTCCATCGGAACGGTGGCGCTGCGCACCATCGGCTTCTGCTTCATCGGCGCGGCGGGCGGTATCATCATCTCCACCATGTTCCAGGCGATGGGCTACGGCTTCAACTCCCTGCTGATGTCCCTGCTGCGCCAGCTGGTGCTCATCCTGCCGATCGGCTGGCTGTTCGGCAAGCTCTGGGGCTTAGACGGCGTCTGGTTCGCTTATCCGACGGCGGAATACATCTGCCTTCTGGTTTTCCTGCCCATCGCGGTTTCGGTGGTGCGCAAGGAGTTCCACAAAAAAGAGGAACAGGCTGTTTCCGGCCCGCAGCCGGAAGCCTGATCCCAGGCTATAAAGCGGTCCCGCGCGAGATTTTGCGCGGGACCGCTTTTTTGTATGAATGGGCCCCCGGCGGAAGCCGGGGAGTCTCATCCATAAAGCATAGTGCTCCCCCGACCTTCATAAGTATGAAGGAGGACAACATGGTATGGGGTGGCGCTTTTTGAAGATCAGCAGGGCTTCGGTTTTTTATAATGTTTCGGTGCTCACGGTATCGGGGGTGCTCTTTCAGCTGCTGGGGTTCGTTTACCAGGTAATTCTCAGCCGGATGGCGGGCGCGCAGGCACTGGGGGTCTACCGGCTGGTGTCCCCGGTGTTGACGGTGGTGCTCGCCGCGACCCTGTCCGGGCTGCGTCTGGCGGTGACCAGCCTCTCGGCGGGGCTGCGCGCCGGGCGGGACACGGGACGGCTCAGGGCGTTGGTGCGAAAGAGCATGCTCATTTTCTTCCGCCTCTTCCTGGTGGCGGCGGTGCCGGTGGGGATTTTCAGCCGCTTCATTGCCGAACACGTCATTCTGGAGGGACGCACCGCCAAGGCCCTGCTCCTGATCCCGGTCTATGTTTTTTTGATCGGCTTCGAGTGGACCTTTGAGGCTCTTTTTCTGGGAATCGGAAAGACCAAATATACTGCCGTCTCCAACCTGCTCGAGCAGTTTTCCAAGATTGTCCTCGTCTCGGCCCTGCTGCTCTGGCTGGGGCATAGCGAGGATTACGGCCAGGTCGCCTTTTACATCATGCTGGGGATGACCCTCAGCGAAATCCCGTCGGTCGTCTGGCTTCTGGCGTCCTACCGGCGCAAGGTGTCTTCCCAGGGCCGCGCGCGGAGCGCCGTGGGGGAGGAGCCTCTCAAAATCCTGCCCCTGGCGCTTCCGGTTTCGATCTCGGCGGTGGTGACCAATTTGATCGCCTCGGCGAGCGTGGTGATCCTGCCGGGGAGATTAATCGCTTCGGGCCTGAGCTCGGGCGAGGCGCTGAGCGCCCTGGGCGTGGTCAGCGAGATGGCTCTGCCGCTGATCACCCTGCCGATGGTGCTTATCCGCGCGATGTCTTCGGTGCTGCTGCCCACCATCTCGCGCAGCATATCGCAGAGCAACGGCGCGGATGTGCGCCGCAAGGTGCAGAAGTCTTTCCAGGCGACCGGGCTCTTTGTCCTGCCCGCCACCGCCATCCTGGTCCCGCTGGCGGGGCCGCTCTCGAAAATCCTCTACCGCCAGGAGCTCGAGCCCGCCTATGTGCTGCTGCTGGCCATCGCGGCCGTTTTCACCTACTTCGAGGTGATCGCCTCGAGCATCCTCAACGGCCTCGGCATGCAGCGCGCCGGGATGCTGATCATGATCGTGGGGGAGGGGATACAGCTGCTGTGCACCTATTACCTCGCGGCCCTGCCGAATCTCGGAATCTACGGCTACATCATCGGGATGATCCTCAGCCCTCTGGCGGTGCTGCTGCTGAGCCTTGAGGCCATCCGCTATAAGACCGGTTGCGCCCCGGCATTTTATGACAGTTTCCTGCTGCCTATGCTGGCGGCGGGGGTCACGGGGATGTTCGCGCGCTACTTCTACGTCACCTTTCTGCCCCTGTTCGGCGGCCAGCTCCTGCCCATCTTGGCGGCGGCCGCCTGCAGCGGCGGGATCTGTATCGCCATCTTCCTGATGGCGGGGCTGCATCCGCTGCGCTATTATAAAACATTGACCATCCCGGGGACGGCGCGGGGAAGGGGCGCGGAGCGAAAATAACCCGACGGCAAGGAAAAAGGCCGCGGACTTTAGTCCGCGGCCTTTTTCTTCTATCGTAGGGATGGATTAGTCGGTGACGACCTCATAGCCGGCGCCCAGCCAGCCGGTCCCGGCATCCGCCGAGCCCATGCCGCCGCTCAGGGAGTAGGCGTTGTAGCCCAGCAGGCGCAGGATCGCCATGACCTGCGAGGAGGTCTGGCCGCTGTAGCACTGCACGATGATGGTCTTATCATTCGGCAGCTCGGAGAATTTCTCCTGCATGCCCAGGCCGAACGGGTTGTTGACAGCCCCCGGGATGTGGCCCTTGGCATAGTCCTCGGCCTGGCGCACCGAGTAGACGAGGTAACTGTCGTCCTCGGCGTCGATGATCTCCTTGAGGCTCTCGGGCTTGAAGTTGAAGTTCTCGAAGGTGCTGCCCTTGGCGGCCTCGAGGTCGGAGTAGTACTTGTCCGCGGCGGCCTGGAAGGCCTCCTCGACCGGATAGCTGTCGGTCGGCAACGCGACGGCCTCGGTGTCGATGTAGGCTTCATACCCCTCGACCTTGGAGATGCCGTTGTTGAAGCCGGACTGCACCGTCTTGGCATACTTGCCGACGACGTTCAGCAGCGCGGCGGTCTGGGAGGAGGTCTGGCCGGTATAGCAGTAAACCATGACCGGCTTGTCGTCCGGGATGATGGACAGGCTCTCGGCAATGCTCTTGCCAAACGGGATGTTTACCGCGCCCTTGATGTGACTTTCAGCATAGACGTCGGGCTGGCGGATGTCCATGATGAACATGTCCTCGCCCGCGTCGATCTTCGCAAAGAGGTCCTCAGGCTGGATGACGTTCTTGTCCTCCGGGAAGGAGGCGAAGTAATCCATCGCCTTTTCGGTGACCGCATCGGCGGCAGGGGCTTCCGCTTCGGGAGTGCTCTCGGCCTCAGAAGAAGAGGCCTCGGAGGACTCGGTGGCGGAAGAGCTCTCTGCCGGGGCGGCGGAGGACTCGGCAGGCGTACTGCTGGAGGAGCATCCCGCAAAGGCGGAAGCCGCCAGCACGAACGACAGGATAATGGCAAACGTTTTTTTCATTGATTCTTACTCTCCTAAAGTCATCATTTTATGTTTCCCGCAAACCTATACTTAAGAAGCATCCTTCTGGCTGGGAGCCAGGGCGGCGCCGGCGGGCATCTCGACCGGGTTGTTCGGATTGGCGGACCACTCCGAATAGGCCCCGTCGTAGATTTTGATGTTGCGGTAGCCCGCGTCGTACAGTCTCAGGAAAACCGGAGCCGCGCGCATCGAGGTTTTGCAGTAGGTGATGATCTCCTTCTCGGGGCGCAGGTCCTTATTGATGTAGTTGATCCGGGTGGTCTGGGTGTCCTTAAAGGTGCCGTCGGCATAGAAATTGTCGGCGTAATCCCACATGATCGAGCCGGGAACCTTGCCGACCTCGGCATACTCCGCATCGGTGCGCACATCGAGCAGCGCCACGTTCGGGTCGGGATTCTCCACCTGCTTCATGACGTCGTCCTTGGTGGCGATCCACTGGGTGTTCTTCTCGCTCGCGGTGAAGTTTCCGGGCGCCGGGGAAGGGGTTTCGGTGCTCATTTCAAGCCCGGCCTCCTTGATCGCGCCGATACCGCCGCTGACCACCTTGGCGTTCTCATTGCCGTAGACGAGCAGGGTCCAGAACAGGCGGGCGGCGCTCATCTTGTCGGAATCATAGATGAGGATGGTGGTATCATTTGAGATGCCCTTTTCGCTCATCAGCTTGTCGATCTTGTTCTTGGACGTGAGCATGTTGTCCACCGGAACGTTGATCACGATGTCGTCCTTCGTGATGTTGACTGCGCCCTTGACATGTCCGGACGCGTAGTCCTCCGGGCTTTGCATGTCGATGATTGCGACGTTCTCGCCGCCTATGTAGCCTTCCAGCTCCTTGACGCTGATGATCTTCTGATCGCTCTCGGCGTACTTGGAGGGGTTACAGGCGGTGAAAGACATGAGCACCATGATGAGAGCTAAAAGAATCGTTAATTTTTTAGCAATCGTCCTCATGCGCATCCTCCTTACTTGTGATAAACTCGTGAATTTGCCGCTGGAATGATAGTAAACCCGTTAATGTCCGTTCATGGCGGATGCCTCAAATCCGTCACAAACGATCCTGATTTTATTATACTTCATTCTGCCGTGGCAGAGCTATAAGGATTTGTTATGTTATATATGACTATTTAATGCCAGACTTTTTGTGGAATTTGTGCTACAATGGGACTATCATGCGGCCTGTGAGGCAATGAAGGGAGGACTGTGCCATAAAAAAATTGGATACTGGCAGGCGTGCGGATCTCGCCGCGCTGCTGCTCATCCTGCTTTTTTTCCTCCTCAATCTCTGCTTTTTGACCCGCTTCCCCTTCGTCCACTCGGATGAAAGCTGGCTGGCAGGGCTGAGCCGCAACATGATGGAGCAGCGCTCCCTCGGGGTGACCGAGCCGTTTTTCGACCTCAAGGCGCGTTATCCGCACGCGGTCAAGTCCCTGTTCCACCTGCTGCAGATGCCTTTTTTGCGGCTGCTGGGCCATCATATTTTTTCGGTGCGCCTGCTGTCCCTGCTGGGCGGGTGCCTGACCCTCTGGGTATTTTACAAGGCGGCGCGCCGCTTTTATCCCGGACACCCCTTGCCGGCGCTGGGCGCGATGGCGCTCTTGGCGTGCGATGTGCAGTTCGTCACCGCCTCCCACTTTGCACGGCAGGAAATCCTGATCACCCTGGCGATGGTTCTTTGTCTGTACCTTCTTTTGCGCTCTCCGCAGCGTCTTTCCCGCCGGGAGACGCTCCTGCTCGCCCTTGTCACCGGCCTTTCGGTCGGGCTGCACCCCAACAGCTTCCTGGTGGCGGCGCTCTGCGGGGCGGTGCTGGCCTTGCGCTGGCTGCTCTTCCACACGGCGAGCGGGCGGGATATGATCTGGTATGTCGCCGTGACCGGCGCGATCGCGGCGGTATTCGTCGGGCTGAGCTTTTATTTTGATCCGCAGTTTTTGACCCATTACTTTCAAAGCGGGCAGATGGAATACGGGATCGACCCCTCCGTTGCCGGGCGGATGGGGGAGCTCGGATACTTTCTGCAAAAGCTCTTTCACCGGGTGAGCGGGACCTATTACCTGCCGGACATCAGGCTGCAGTTCGTCCTGTTCCCCATGCTGCTGGGGATGGCGCTGCTCTATGCGCTGGTGCAGCGAAAAGAGGAGCCCGAAGCAAGCCAGCGGCTGCTGAGCGTGCTGGCGGCCGTCTGCGGAGTGCTGGGGAGCATGATGCTCATCGGACGCTACAACCAGACGGGGATCGTCTTTTTCATGCCGCTTTGCTGGCTTCTTTGCCCCTTTGTGGCGGGGCTCTTTGGAAGAATTCTGGGACGGGTGCTCTGCTTACTGCTGGCGGCGGCGACGGTTTGTGTCAGTATAAGCTGCGTGCGCCCCTGGCTGGACGTGCGCTATGAAGACTACCTCGCCAGGATCGCACAGAGCGTTCCGGCCGACGCACGGGTGATCGCCAACCTCAACGCCGATTTCTACTTTGAAAACGGCTGCCTGCGCGACTACCGCAACCTGAGCAAGATCCGCCAGAGCGGCCTCAGTGTGGAGGAATACGTCGAACAGAATAAAATCCAGTATATCCTCCTCTCGAGCGAGCTCGATTATATCTACCGGCGCCGGCCCCAGTGGAACATTCTCTACGGCCCGCTCGACTACTGGGAGGAGCTGAAAGCCTTCCTGGACGAGCATTGTGAGGAGGCGGACCACTTTTACGACGATACCTATGCCGTACGCATCTCCGAGCTGGTCCATACCGGGCAGGACTTTTCTGTCACAGTCTACCGGGTCAAAAGCTGAACCGGGCTGCCAGATACACTGGCAGCCCGGTTTTCAGGTGTGCGAGGTCTCGGGGAAGCAGAATTCCTTTGGCAGGGCGTCCCCGCGCACGAAGAGGGCGTTGTCGTCCTCCCAGAGCGGCTCACGCGAAAAGGGGAGGGCGCTTTGGTCGGGGCAGAAGCCCAGGCACAGCCTCCGGCAGCCGGGCGGCACCAGGGAGGGGAGCAGCTCGTCGAGTGCAAAGGGCTGCTCGCTCAAAATGTCGTCGATGTAGAGGGTATCATCGGTGCGCTCCATTACAATGATCCGTTCTTCCAGCCGCCAAAGGCGCCGGGGTACCAGGGAGCAGGCGGCGCGCAGCGGCCAGCAGTCGCGGTGGACCCCGAGGGTCTGGGACACTGGAACCCGCCGCTCGCACAGGCGCAGCAGGAGTACTCTGTCCTGCGGATCATCCGTATTGAGCTGGTGCGGAGACGCGTCCTGCCGTTTTAGCGCGCTCACGTCGAGGGAATAGGTGGTCTGAGGAATACGGCGAAAACCGAACTTCGGGTAGAAGCCCAGCGCCTGGTCGTTGGCGAAGAGGTAGATGAGCTCCCGGTCCTTATAATGCGCCAGCACCCGCTCCATCAGCCCGGACATCAGCCCGCGGCCGCGGTGCTCTTTTGCGGTCATCACCGTGCCGAGCTGGACGGCGGGAACCTCCCGCCCTTCGACAATAAGGTCGAACAGGTTGGCCGAGCAGTTTGCGATCACCTCGCCGTCCTGCACCAGCGAATGGGGGATATACCGACCGTGCGGCAGCATGCCGCCTTGGTACCAGGGTTCAAAGTCCAGCGAGAAGGTTTCGATGGCGAGCCGGTTAAAACTTTGGCGCAGGGCGGGATCGTTTAAGTATCCGCTGATCAGTTCCATGTGGTCTCCTTTGTTTATCGCAAGAGTGCTTCCAGTCGCCCCTTGAGGGCGGGGGAGCCGTCGTTTTGAAAGCATTCCCCCAGCCGGTGGGCAGCGCTGTCAAAGACCGCGATCCGCTGTGAGAGGGTGAGCGCCTCGTCGATGTCGTGGGTGACGAATATCACCGTCACCCCGCGCTCGCGCCAGAGCCGCAGCAGGGTATCCTGCGCGCTGCGGCGGGTGAGGTAATCGAGGCTGGAAAAGGGCTCATCCATCAGAAGCGCCAAGGGCTCCAGCGCCAAGGCTCTTGCCAGGGCGGCACGCTGCTTCATACCGCCCGAGAGCTCGTGCGGATAGCTTTCCTCATACCCCGTGAGCCCGACCTCGGAAAGGCACGCCTCGGCGCGTTCAGCCGCCTGTTCCTTATGAAAGGGGCGGGCGGTCTTTTTGATGGCATAGACAATGTTGCCCCAAAGCGTCATCCAGGGGAAGAGCTGCCCCGGCTCCTGAAAGATCATAATCATCCGGCTGTCCGGATGCAGCACCGGCTGCTCCCCCAGGGTGATTTTTCCTCTGTCCGGCGGGTCGAACCCGCCGAGGATGCGCAGCAGGGTGCTCTTGCCGCAGCCCGATTTGCCCAGGATCGAGAGAAATTCCCCCTGCCGCACCTCGAGCGAGAGGTCGGAAAGTACGACGTGCCCCTCGGTTTGCCCCGCCAGGGGCGGAAAGCTTTTATCCAGATGCTCGCCCCGCAGGGTCAGCCGATCATTTCTCATTGTGCGCTCATCCCCCATTTCTGGATGGTGCACCGCTCCAAACGATTGAAGACGAGCTCCTCCACCGCCATGCCGATTGCGATCACCAGGATGATCCCGGCGAACAGCCCGGCGGTATTCATAAAGGTGCGCTGCTTGAAGATGTACCATCCGAGTCCGCCCTTCGAGCCGATCGCCCCGAAGACCATCTCGGCGCTGATCAGCGCCCGCCAGGCGCGCGCCCAGCCGATCTTGAGCCCGGAGAGCAGATAGGAAAAGGAGGCGCGCACCCGGATTTCCCAGGTGATCGCCAAGGGGCGCAGCGACAGGTTGTGCCCCACATCGAGATAGATTTTCGGAACCGCGCGGAAGCCGGCGGTCAGGTTGAGCAGCACCGGCCAGAGCGCCGAGTGCACGATGATGGCCACGATCGCCCCGGTGCCGGTGCCGAACCACATGATGATCAGCGGCAGGATGGCGATCCCCGGCAGCGGATGCGCGATAGCGGTCAGCGCGTCGGTCAGGCTCTCCATTACCTGTGAGCGCACCGAGAGCAGCGCGAGCAGGAAGGCCAGCACCACCCCGATCAGCAGCCCCCAGAGGATGACGCCAAGGGAAAAGAAGGTCTGATAGAAAAGGTCCCCGCGCAGGAAGGACTCGCCCATCACCCGCAGCACCTCCTCGATGGGCGGGAAGAGCAAGGGGGAAACATGCAACAACTTGACCGAGAGCTCCCAGCACAGCAGCAGCGCCCCGATCCAGAAGGCCCGGGCCAGCGAGCGATGGCGGCCCATCCAATTACCAGCTTTCATAGGAACCTCCCTTTAGCGGTTGACGTTGGGGAAGACGATGTCCTCAAAGCGGGGGCTCTCCTTGGTGAAGCCCATGCGCTGCATGGCGTCCGAGAGCTTTTCGATCCCCTCGAGCCGGTTGGAGTAGATGGTGCCGTTGTAGGTCATCTGCGCCTTTAGCTCGTCTTCCGGGATGCCATAGACCGGAGCGAGCAGGCGCACCGCTTCGTCCATGTTGTCGTTGATGAAAGCGATTGCCTCGTCAAGCGCCGCGATAAAGGCCTTATATTGCTCGGGCCGCTCGTCATAAAAGCGCTCCATCGCCACCCCGGTGATGAAGGTGAAGGGCCCGCCCATAATCTCCTCCCCGGTGAGGATGGCGTGCATGCCTTCGTCAAGCTCCATTCCGATGTAGGGCGGGGTCGCCACATGGGCGCTGACCTCGGTGCCGGACATGAGGGCGTTCATTGCGTCGGGGTGGGAGAGGGAGACGAGCTGGTTGTCGAAGTAGCCCGGGTCCCCGAACTCCTGCTCGGCCGCCATGCAAAGCAGCACATGCTGGGTGCAGGCCGGGGAGAGGACGGCGATCCGGTCCTCCGGGGTAAAATCCCGCAAAGACTGGATTTCGGGGCGGTTGACCACGATGGCCATCTCGTTGAAGGAAATCCCGGTGGCATATTTCCACTCCATTCCGTTGTCGATCCCCATCAGGACGGGGGCCGGGCCCATGAAGCCGAAATCGACCTCCCCGGCGAGCATCCCCTCCCGAATTGCGGTGGGGCCGCCGAACTGCTTCCAGTTGATCTGTACGCCGGGCAGGCGCTCTTCCAAAAGGTGTTGTTCCTTCATGATCTGCAAGGGGGCATAGGCGATCCCGAACTGTTCGGCAATGTTCAGCACCCCCGTGTCCGCCTTACCGGAGCAGCCGCTCAGCGGCAGGAGCAAAGAGAGGGCGGAAAGAAGTAGAATAAATCCTTTTTTCATAGTGGGTAAATCTCCTGTGATATCTAGAATATGTCCCGTTTCAAGACGAGGTTCTGCCCGTGCGGGTCCAGCACCTGCAGCGTGCGGTAGAGCTCTGCGATGTGCTCCGGCATACGGCCATCCTCGCTTGCCAGCACGCAGTGCCCGAAGCGGGCGGTCGCGTTTTCAAGCGGGGGGATGGCCTCCCCTTCCTGGTAGTTATAGCCGGCCGAAAGGACGAAGGGGAGCATAAGAAGCTCGGACAAAGGGGTGATGGAGGAGATTTGGCCGCTGCGGCAGAAGAGCAGCTGGACCGACACCTGGCGGCTGCAGCTTTGCGGATCGTACCCTTCCAGTACCGAGCAGTCCACCGGGAGGCCCAGTGCGCGGCAGAGGGCGGCGTGCAGGATGTCGAACCCGCTGAGGTAGGGGATGAACACATCCTCGAAGGCCCCGCCGATCCGGCAGGCGAGCTCGTTGACCAAAACTCCCTGCTCCCCGATCAGGAACTGGATATAAAGCGGCCCCTCCGGAATTCCGAAGGCGGCCACGATATGCTCCGACATTTCCCGAATCTCGGGATAGCGGTCCATGTGTACGCTCGGGAAGCGGTGCGCGGCGCAGACCCCGATGTGCACCGGGTCGGGGTGGCACTGCCGGTCGGTCAGCGCCAGGATGTAGAGCCTGCCGTTTTGTATCCAGCCCGAGAGGGTGACCTCGTCGCTGGGATAGTATTCCTCCACCAGTGCCTGCCGCTCGCGGGAAAAGGAGAGGGTCTGCGGCAGGGCGCATAAAATTTCGGCGGGGGAGTCCATCTTATAGACTCCCCGCTGCCCCTGGGAGTCGAGCGGCTTGATGACCAGCGGCGGGCAAAGTTCGGAGAGCTCCCGCTCACCTATGTCCTCGTCGAAGAGTTTCCAGCGCACGGTGGGGATATGGTGATCGGTGAGGATTTGCTTCATCACCCGCTTGTTGGTGACGGCCAGGGCAGTCTCTGCATCAATAGGGCTCGGCAGGGAGCAGGCCTTCGCCACCGCGGCGGCGGTATAAACCGGCTGGTCGGTGCCGATGGTCATCACCCCGTCCACTTGCTCCCGGCGGGCGAGGGCAATGCAGCCGGGAATGTCAAAGGTGCTCACCCGCCTATGGAGGTCGGCATATGCGGCGGCGGGCGGACACTCGTAGTAGTCGGCCAGCACCACGGTATGTCCGAGGCGTTTCGCCAGCTTCACAGCGCTCAGCTGGCAGTTGCCCCCACCGAGGATTAGAATCTTACTCATCGTCCTCCCAGCCTCCCATCCTGCTATCGATTTCGTAGGGGACGCCCCGCTCCCTGGGGCGAAAGAGGGAGCCGGGCGCGGTATAATAGACAAACAGCTTCCAGTAAAGCTCCGTCAGCCGGCGCAGGGTATAGCCCGAACGGCCGTACCGGCGGGGCGGCTGGGAAAAGGGGAGGTTGTCCACCCTGGGGCTATGTAGAAAGGAAGCGGCGGAGAGATAGACGAACTCCCGCGCGCCGGCGCAGATTTTCTTCGCCAGCTCGCCGGTCATGATCCGGTAGGCGCTCACCTTGATCCCTTTCGGCTTGTGAGTGCAAAGGGCGAACAGCCCGTCGCGCAGCGCAGCCCCGAGCCGGCGGTAAAGGGGCCGGTGCCGGATATTCGGGATGGCGTAGACCAGGTCGTATCCCTCTTTCGCCCGGTCATAGAGCGCTCCGCCGAGCTCGGGCGGGTGCTGCAGATCGTCGTCCATGGTGATCAAATAGCGGTGCCCCCCGGCGAGCTGCAGCCCGCACAGCAGGGCATTTTGCTGCCCGAAGTTGCGCCGCAGCCGCACGGCAAGAATGGCGGAGTTATCCTCTGCCAGACGGCACAGCACCTGCCAGCTGTTGTCGGTGCTCCCGTCGTCCACCAGGACGAGATGCACCGATATATCGCGTCCTTGCCAGTAGGCGAGCAGGCGCTCTGCCAGCTCCTGCAAAGAGGAGGCGCTGTTGTAGACCGCCACCACCACGGCGAGCTCGCCCGCCGGCCCTAAGTCAGAGCGCATGGGCCAGCACCTGTGCCACCTGCTGCGCCTCCCCGACGCTCAGGTTGGGATGGACCGGCAGGCGCAGAAGCGTCTCATAGGCGCGCCTGCTCGCCGGCAGGTCGTCGTCCCGGTAGCCCAGCGCGTGGCCCATCGGGGACATATGTAAGGGGACATAGTGGGTGCGCGCGTCGATCCCCTGGGAATGCAGCCGATTTTGTACCCGCCCGAGGGTACCTGGCCCGTCGAACCGGACATAGAACAAATGCCCGTTGGACGAGCAGTCCGGCGGCACTGACATCAGCCGCAGCCGCCCGCTTTCCTCCAGCGGCAGAAGGGCCTGACGGTAGGCTTCGCAGAGCTCGAGCCTTCGGGAGGTAATCTCTTCGAGGGAAAGCAGCTGGGCGTAGAGCAGGCAGGCGCACCATTCGCTTAAAATCAGGCTCGATCCGCGCGAAGTCCAGGCGTACCGCCCGCTCTCCCCGCGCAGGTAGCCGCTGCGGTTGGTGCCGCATTCGCGGTAAAGTTCGGCCTGCTGACGGTACTTTTCGGCGCAGGTGAGCGCCCCGCCCTCGCCGCAGGAAATGTTCTTGGTGCTGTGAAAGCTGTAAGCGCCAAAATCCCCGATGGTCCCGAGGTGCCGCCCTTTGTAGAAGGCTCCCACCGCTTGGGCGGCGTCCTCGATCAGGATCAGCCCCGCCTCGTTTGCCAAACGGACCAGGCGGTCCATGTCGCAGGAGACCGCGCCGTAGTGCACGGTGATCACCGCCCTGGTGCGGGGGGTGATCCGCCGCTGCATATCGTCGATGTCCAGGTTTTGGGTATCCGGGTCCACGTCGCAGAGCACCGGGGTCCCCCCGGCGAGGAGGACCGCATTCCCCGCGGAGGGGAAATTATAGGAGGGGAGGATCACCTCGTCCCCGGATTTCAGATGGAGCACGCCCAGCGCCAGCTCGAGCGCATGGGTGCACGAGGGGGTCAGAAAGGGTAAGTTTGTGTGGAGACGGCTTTGAAAGAGGCCCTGTACCCGGGCGGCACAGTCGCCGTCCGAGGCCATGGGCCCCATAAGGCAGTCCTCGATCAGCTCCCGTTCATGGGGGGAGCGAAAACGGCTGTAAAAGGAGATGGGCATAGTACGAAGTCCTTTCATCAAAGGATGAAGAATTATCTCTCGCAATGTGTTATAATAAAGAAGCGAGAGGAGGGAGCGTATATGTACGAAATCAATTGCCTGGGGGATATCTGCCCGGTTCCGCTGATGAAGCTGCAAAAGGAGCTCAAAACCCACAGTCAGATCCGGCTGATCACCGATCACAGCTGCGTCTGCGAGTCGATCACCAACTACTGCAGGCAGCGCAGGCTGAAGATGAGCATCCTCGAACCGATCAACGGCGTGTGGGAGATCACCGTCTGTGCGCTCAGCAAATAGAAGTGCTTACAATGTGCTCGACGTAGCGGGTGACCTCGGTGATGCCGAGGTTGGAAATCTGCTTCTTGTGCTTATAAATAATATAGACGTCATAACTGAGGTTGATCCCATCGGCATCAAGGATTTTGAGCTGCTTGAGATAGACCTCTTTTTTGATTGCCATATAGGGGAGGAAGGCGAGGCCGTGCCTTGCGATCACCGAGGCCTTGACCGACTCGGTGGAGTCGAGGTGGCACATGATATTGAAATCGCCGAAATCGTAGCCCAGCGTTTTGATCTGCTCGAGCAGCAGCCGGTAGGAACTGAAGTTTTCATTGAGCATGATCAGCGGGAACTTTTGAAGCTCCCGAAGCGAGATATGTTCGCCGACGTGGTAATCCTCCGCGGCGACCAGGCAGATCTTGTCCGAAAAGCTCTTCTTGCAGACCAGCCCGCTCTCGCCGGTGCTGCCCACGATAAAGCCGATGTCGGCTTCGTCGTCCAGCACCTGGTGCAGCACCTCGCTCGAGGGCATGGAGGAAAGCAGGAAATTGTACTGCGGATATTGGGTTTTCAGCTTAAAAAGGGTGCAGGGGATGGCATAGTTTCCCGCCACCGGGGTGGCGCAGATGCGCACGATGCCGCTGTTGTTCTGCAGGCTCTCGATGTCCTCGCGGAAGTTTTCGTAGACCCGCATGAACTGCACGGCATATTTTTGCATGATCTTGCCCGCCTCGGTCAGCTCGATCCCGCGGTTGCTGCGCTCGAAAAGCTTGAAGCCCACCTCGTCCTCGAGGCGCTGCATCTGCTGGCTGAGCGCGGGCTGCGAAATGTGGTTTTGGGCGGCCACGCGGGAGATGCTCTTCTCGTTGGCGATCTTGCTGAATAGAATGATATGCTCCAGATGCACACAAAGACCTCCTCACTGCTATTGAATGTTATTATACCAGCTTTCATAAATAATTCAATTGGCAAGCCCTTTGCCATAAAGGTACATTATGGTAGGCCAAAGGGAGGCCGGCAGGGAAAAACGGCTATAAAAGGGATGGAAAGGCAGGAGAGAAAAGGGCATAAAATAGGGAAAGAAGGGGGAGAGCGCCACCTAAATATTGCATGGTGCAAAAGAATTTTCGATTGCAGCGCACCCAATAAAATCCCACCATATTATAATAAGATTTTATGCAGCATAACGACATCGAGTAGTGAAATTATTAACAATATGCTATAATGAAAGACGTAGTAAACCGTTAATCTAAAATTTCAAACGTAGGAGGTGCAGGAATGTCAGAGGAAAACAACAACACCACGCCGGCGGCAGGCGCTTCGACCATTCGCCGGGCTTCTTCGCGGGCGCCCAGGAAGCCCAAGAAGAGCCAGCTCCCTTTTGCGCTGCTGGTTTTTGCCGTGATGATCGTCATCGGCGTGCTGCTCAGTTTTCGTTCTAGCGATCTTGCCATGTTTTGGGTTTTCGGCGGCTGTTTCGGGTTTATTTTGCAGAAGTCGCGCTTCTGTTTTACCGCCTCACTGCGCGACCCCTGTATCACCGGAAGCACCTCGATCACCCGGGCGGTGCTGATTGCCTTCGCGATTTCGACCATCGGCTTCGCGGCGATCAAGTACAATGCCTTTGCCAACGGCCTGCCCATCCCGGGACAGAGCTATGTCCAGCCGATCAGTCTCGCCACCGTCGTGGGAGGCATCATGTTCGGCGTCGGCATGGTCATCGCGGGCGGGTGTGCCTCCGGGACGCTCATGCGTGTCGGTGAAGGCTTTGGCATGCAGATGCTCTCCCTTTTATTTTTCGTGGTCGGTTCCCTCTGGGGAGCGCACGATATGGGCTGGTGGACCGTCAACTTTGTGGCAAACGGCCCGCGCGTCTTCCTGCCGGATGTCTTCGGCTGGTTCGGCGCAGTGGTGATCCAGTTGCTCATCATTGCCCTGCTGTATGTTGCGGCGGACAAGTTTGAGCGTAAGAAAATGGGAATCACCGACGAGGATTAATCCAAGAAGAGTCAGTACATAAACCAAAATAATATTATTTTACAGGAGGAAATGACAATGGCTGAATACACTGTTGATTGCTTAGGCGAGGCTTGCCCCGTACCGCTGATGAAGGTACAGAAGAAGATGGAGACCATGGCCGTGGGCGACGTTCTGGTTGCCCAGATTGACCACAGCTGCGCGATGAAGAACATCCCCGAGTGGGCGCGCAACCAGGGCCACAACGTCGAGATCGAAGAGGTCGACGACGGCGAGTGGGAAATCGTGATCGAAAAAACGAAATAACCTTTACTTTCTGAGCTTTGAAAGGTGATACGGAAAGGCAGGTGTCGGTTCGTTTGAACGAGTTTTGGACGAAAATCACCAAAAACAGATATTATAAAATGGTCTTTAAGAACCCCTTTACATATGTGACGGGCGCGGTGCTGCTGGCGATTTTCCAGATTGCGATCTTCGCCTACTCCGGCAACCCGTGGGGCGTTTCGGGGACCTTCGCCAACTGGGGCGCGTGGCTGTATGAGCTCGTCGGCGGCAATGTGGATAAGTGGTATTACTTCTCCTCCTCCGGCGCGCAGGCAACCCTGGAAAGCGGATTTTTAAGTCATACGGGCAGTATGCTCGACATCGGCATCATCTTCGGTGCCCTGCTGGCGGCGCTGCTGGCTTCCCAGTGGAAATTCAAGAAGATCAAAAACCTCAAGCAGGTCGTCGCGGCGGTGCTGGGCGGATTGCTGATGGGTTACGGTGCGAGACTGGCGGGCGGCTGCAACATCGGCGCGCTCTTCAGCGGAATTGCCTCGCTGTCCCTGTCGGGTTGGGTCTTCGCGCTCTTCCTCTTCGTGGGGGCGTTCTTCGGAAGCAAGCTGCTGGCAAAATTCTTTATGTGAAATCTCTTTGCGAGAGAGATAGGGTCATACGGGTTGGAGGTCTTTTGCAGAAAAAGGCCTCCAACTGTTATGGCTCACTTTTGGGACAGACCGCTGCGGTCTGAAATGAGATGAAGGAGGAACCCTTTCGATATGGAAAAGAAGACGGAACAATATGACGTCGTAATTATCGGCGGCGGGGCAGCGGGTCTGACCGCCGGAATCTATTGCGGGCGGGCCCGCCTGAAGACCTTGATTATCGAAAAAGCGCTGGTCGGGGGCTTGGCGACCTATACCAATGAAATCGAAAACTATCCCGGCTTCCCCGAGGGGGAGACCGGTTTGGGGCTGATGGAGCTCTTCCATAAGCAGGCTAAAAAGTTCGGAGTCAAGTTTAAGCTCACCGACGTGCGCGGCGTGCAGCTCGAGGGGGACGTCAAGGTCGTGGAGACCTTCCGCACCAACTACGAGTGTAAGGCTGTGGTGCTCGCCTCGGGCGGCAAGCCCCGGCTCACCGGCTCGAAGGGCGAGGACAAGTACCTGTATGACAAGGGGATTTCCTTCTGCGCCACCTGCGATGCGGCGGCCAACACCGGCAAGACCGTCATGGTCATCGGTAGCGGCGACGCGGCGATCGAGGAAGGGATGTTCCTGACCAAGTTTGCCAGCAAGGTCATCGTCTCGGTGATGCACGAAGAGGGGAAGATGGACTGCAACGAGATCGCCCGGGAAGAGGCGCTGCAGAACCCCAAGATGGAATTCAAGTGGAATACCGTCACCGAGGAGTTTAAGGGCGGCGAGCGGCTGGAAAGCGTGGTGCTCAAGAACCTCAAGACCGGTGAGCTGGACGACGTGAAGGTGGACACCTGCTTCATCTTTATCGGCTATCTGCCGAACACCGAGATCTTCAAGGGGATCGTCGACATGAACCGCGCGGGCTACCTGATCACCAACGAGAAGATGGAGACCAATATCCCCGGCGTTTACGCCGCGGGCGATGTGCGGGACAAGTGGCTCAAGCAGGTTTCCACCGCGGTGGGCGACGGTGCGATCGCGGGGTATGCGTGTGAGAAGTACATCGCCGAGAGCGAGCAGTTCGAGAACCAGATCATGGCGGGTGATCTGCCGGGGCTGGTCTTCGTCTATAATGCGGTCGATCCCAAGGCGCGCGCGCTCATGCCGGTGATCGAGCAGTTCGAGGAGACCCATGCCGGACGCGTCAAGGTCACCCGGGTGGATGTCTATAAATCCGAGGGTATCGCCAATCGGCTGGGCATCAGCGAGACCCCTTGCGCCGTCTGCATTCGTGACGGGCAGAAGGCCGGGACCCTGGCTGAAAACATCAGCATGGAGTCGCTTGAGAAGCTCATGGGCCTCTCGCTGGTGGAGAGCAAATAAATCGCGGGAAACCGCAGAGGAAAGCCGCAGCAATCGCTGCGGCTTTCTGTTTGTTGAAATATGAATAAACTATGAATTTTAGGATTGCTCTCGGCAAAAAGCCGCCATCCTGCTATAATAAATAAGTAAAAAAAGAAGATTTCGGGAGGTTAGAACATGAGGCATTTGATCGACCCGTCCGACCTATCGGTGCAGGAGGTGGACGAGCTTTTAAACCTCGCGGACCGAATTGCAAAAGACCCCAAACGCTATTCGGAAGTCTGTAAAGGAAAGAAGCTTGCCACGCTTTTTTACGAGCCGAGCACTCGCACCCGCCTGAGCTTTGAGGCGGCCATGCTCAACCTAGGCGGCAGCGTGCTGGGCTTCGCCTCGGCAGACAGCTCCTCGGCGGCCAAGGGCGAGAGCGTGGCGGATACCATCCGGGTCATTTCCTGCTATGCGGACATCTGCGCCATGCGCCACCCCAAGGAGGGCGCGCCGATGGTGGCGTCCCGCTTCTCCAAAATCCCGGTCATCAACGCCGGGGACGGAGGACACCAGCACCCGACCCAGACGCTCACCGACCTGATGACCATCCGTTCAATCAAGGGGCGGCTCGGCGGGCTGACCATCGGGCTTTGCGGCGATCTCAAGTTTGGGAGGACGGTTCATTCGCTGATCAAATCCCTCTCGCGGTACGAGGGGATTCGTTTTGTACTGATCTCCCCGGGCGAGCTGCGGGTGCCGGATTACATTGTGGGAGAGGTGCTGCGGGCGAAGGGAATTCCCTATGAGGAGGTCGAGGATCTCGAAACGGTGATCGGCAAGTTGGACATCCTCTATATGACCCGGGTGCAGCGGGAGCGCTTCTTCAACGAGGAGGACTACATCCGCCTCAAGGACAGCTACATCCTGACCGCCCACAAGATGCAGGGCGCCAAACCCGACATGGCGGTGCTCCACCCGCTGCCTCGCGTCAACGAGATCGCCGTCGAGGTGGACGACGACCCGCGCGCCGCCTATTTTACACAGGCGCAAAACGGAGTCTATGTGCGCATGGCGCTGATCATGAAACTGTTGGAGGTGGGCGAATGCTGAACGTGGACAGCCTGCAAAAGGGCGTGGTGATCGACCATATTAAGGCGGGCAGCAGTATGGATATTTATCACTACCTGCGCCTAGACGAGCTGGACTGCAGCGTGGCGATCATCAAGAACGCCAAGAGCGCCAAGATGGGGCGCAAGGACATCATCAAGATCGAGGAGCTGACCGACATCAACCTGGATGTGCTCGGCTTCATCGACAACAACATTACCGTCAACATCATCGAAAGCGGCCGGATCGTGGAGAAAAAGAAGCTGACCCTGCCCGAGCAGGTGCGCGGGGTGATCCGGTGCAAGAATCCGCGGTGCATCACGGCCGTGGAGACCGATGTCGAGCACATCTTCCGGCTGGCTGACCGGGAGCGGCATCTTTACCGGTGCATCTACTGCGAGCAGGAATTCGACCGCTGAGAGAGGGATGGCGATAAAATGTATGATCTGGTTGCACTGGGCGAGCTGCTGATCGACTTTGCCCCGGTGGGGGAGCGCAGCTATCAGGCCAATGCGGGCGGCGCGCCGGCCAACGTCCTGGCCGCGCTCTCCCGCCTGGGCGGCAGGACCGCCTTCATCGGGATGGTGGGTAAGGACGACTTCGGCGCCATGCTGCGCGCGGACATCGAGCGCGCCGGGATCGACGCGCGGGGCCTCAAGGCAACCCGTGAGGCGCCAACGACCCTGGCCTTTGTAAACCTGGATGAGCGGGGGGACCGTTCCTTCACCTTCATCCGCAATCCTGGAGCGGATTTGCTGCTGCGCGAAGAGGATGTCGATCTTTCGCTGATCGGGCAGGCGAAGATCTTTCATTTCGGCTCGGTCTCGCTGACCGGCGGGCCGGCGCGGGGGGCGACCCTCTACGCCGCGCGTTGGGCCAAGGAGCACGGGATCACCGTATCCTATGACCCCAACCTGCGCCCGCTGCTCTGGAAGGGGCTGGACGAGGCGAAGGAGGTCATCCTCTCAGCCATGGGGCTTGCGGACATCCTGAAAATCTCGGAGGAGGAGCTTTTGTTCCTCACCGGGACCAGCGATTTCGAGGCGGGCTCGCAGCTGCTCAGTGGCTGGGGGCCGAAGATCGTTTTCGTCACACTGGGGGCGCAGGGGTGCTTTTACCGGTATCCCGGCGGGTGCGGCACACTGCCGACCTTTGCGGTCAAGGCGGTGGACACCACCGGTGCGGGGGATGCCTTCTTCGGCGGGGTGCTCTCAAAGATTTCCGCGGCCGGGTTTGAAAACGTCTGCGGTTATTCCCGGGAGGCATTCGAGGAGGTTGTGCGCTTCGGCAACGGCGTCGGTTCGTATGTGACCACCCGCAAGGGGGCAATCCCCGCCATGCCCGACCTTGCCACAGTGGAAAACTTTATGAAGGATACCCCTCTGCAAGGGGAGTGAAAACGAAAGGCCGCCGGCTATTGCCGGCGGCCTTTCTGTTACCCTGTTATGCTGCGGGAGCGGCCTCGGGGGAAATCAGCCCCTGCTGCTTCCAGCGCCCGGTAAAGAGATACCAGTACCCCAAAACGATCGAGGCAAAGGAGGCCAGGGGGGCCGCCAGCCCCACGCCGAACATGCCGAGCATGTTCCCCAGCAAGAATACCAGCGGGATGCGCACCAGGAAGGTGGCGAGCAGGCCGTTGACCATTGAAAAGACGGTGCAGCCGCAGCCGTTATAAAAGCCGTTCATGCAGAAGACGAAGGCCACCAGCAAAAAGTCGAAGCTGAACGCCCGGATATAATCCAGACCCGCCTCGATGACCTCCCGGTCGGCCTTGAAGAGGAGCATGACCGATTCAGGGGAGAGCTGGACCCACAAAAAGAAGCCGAGCGCCCCGATGAGCGAAAAGACAATCCCGATGCGCAGCACCTTGCGCGCCCGCTCGGGCTGGCCGGAGCCGATGTTCTGCCCCACCATCGAGGCGATGGCCCCAGACAATGCGCTCGCCGGCAGCATGGCGAAGCTGTTGAACTTTTCCGCGATCCCCACCGCGGCCGCCGCAGTGACGCCAAAGGTGTTGACCACCGCCGCGATGATGAGAAACGAGATGTCCACCATGGTGGACTGCAGCGAGATCGGCAACCCCAGATGGATGATTTTGCGGGCCTTGGAACCCGAGAGGCGGAAGCTCTGCAGTTTAAAGTCGAAGACGAAATCCCTGCGCCTGAGATAGAGGATGGAGAGCACCATGCTCAGCGCCTGGGAGAGGATGGTGGCCGCTGCCGCACCGCCCGGACCCCAATGGAACACGCCGACAAACAGCAAATCGAGCAGGACGTTGCAGACACAGGCCACCGAGATGAATAGCAGCGGGCGCACCGAGTCGCCCATCCCGCGCAGGATGGCGCTGACCCCGTTGTAGAGCAGGGTGAAGATCACGCCGCAGGCGGCGATCCTGGTGTAGGCCATGGTGTCCGGGAAGGCTTCGGCCGGGGTCTGCAGGGCGATCAGCAGCGGGGAAGCTCCGCCGAAAAGCAGAACCGTGAGCGCCAGTCCGATTAAGAAAAACAGGGTGAACATCGTGCCGATGGTGCGGCTGATTTCGTGCTCCTGCCCGGCGCCCATGTACTGGGCGATCAGGATGGTGCCGCCCATGGTGATCCCGGTGACCATGCTGTTGACCAGCACCATGATCTGGCTGCCGATCGAGACGGCGGTGATGCCGGCGGCATCGGTGAACCAGCCCACCACGATCATATCCACCGTCCCGTACAGCGCCTGGATGAAGTTGGCCAGCAAAAAGGGCGCGGCAAAGAGCAGCAGGCTTTGATAGATGCTTCCTTTGGTCAGGTCTCTGGCGGCAATCTGCAAGTTTAATCCTCCTCATTCCATGAAAAAAGGATAAGAAAATTAACCAATGTTAATTCTCTTATCCAGCATTGCCCGTTTCGGGATACCCTCCGAGTTACCCAATCAGTATAAAAGGAAGGCGGCGAATTGTCAAGCCTGTCCCGTTCCAGTCGCTTTACATTCCTCCAAAAACTGATTATAATAAAAGCTGGCTTGCTGTTTTTGCAGCCGGCCCTCATGACTATAGGCATCTGATTAAAACATACTTGCGATTTCCCTGCCGAAAGGAAGAAAGTATATGAAGCTCGCGGACCTGTTTACAAAACGAAAGGCCGTCTTTTCGCTGGAGGTGTTCCCGCCCAAGAAGAGCGGCTCCATCGAGACGATCTATGACACCCTCGAGGCGCTCGAGGGACTGCGTCCCGATTACATCAGCGTGACCTACGGCGCGGGCGGAAACCTGGCGGACAACTCGACGCTGGAAATCGCTCAAAAGATCAAAAACCGTTATCATATTGAGCCGCTGGCCCATCTGACCTGCGTCAACTCCAGCCGCGAGCAGGTGCAAAAGTCCCTCGACAGGCTTGAAAAAGCCGGGATCGAGAATATCCTCGCCCTGCGCGGTGATATGAATCCTGAACTGCCTCCAAGGCTCGAATTCCACTATGCCAGCGAGTTGATCGGCACCATCCGCGCGCACGGTGGTTTCGACATTGCCGCCGCCTGCTATCCCGAGGGGCACCCCGAATGCGACAGCCTCGAGCAGGATGTGGAGCATCTGCGTCAAAAGGTGGAGATGGGCGCGACCCATTTGATCA
Organism: Harryflintia acetispora; assembly: GCA_004340125.1. Classification (GTDB taxonomy): domain Bacteria; phylum Bacillota; class Clostridia; order Oscillospirales; family Ruminococcaceae; genus Harryflintia; species Harryflintia acetispora. Next base: position 187,331 of record SLUK01000002.1, read on the forward strand.
CCCAGCTCTTTTTTGACAACGCGGATTTCTACCGTTTTCTGGAGCTGGTGCGCAAGAAGGGGATCGATGTCCCCATCCAGGCCGGGATTATGCCGGTGGTCAACAAAAAACAGATCGAGCGCATGGTCTCGATGTGCGGCGCAAGCATCCCGGCTTCCTTGTCCAAGATCATGAACCGTTACGGCGCAAGCCCCGAGGCGCTGCGCGACGCGGGGATCAATTACGCCATCAGCCAGATCATCGATCTGCTCTCGAATTCGGTGGAAGGGATACACCTTTACACCATGAACAATCCCTACGTTGCCCGCAAGGTCAGCGGGAGTATCGCCTCGATCCTGGAGTGCGAGAATGAATGAGGGCAGACTCTTTATTGATCCCGATGAGGTGCTGCGATACCTCGGGCTTCGCTCAGCGCCGCCCGACGAGGGCACCCGCGCGCTGATCGGGGAGTGCCGGGAGGAGATGGCCTCCCTGGCGCGGCCGCGCACAGTTTATCGCGAGCTGGATGTGCGCTTTGAAGAAGGGGGCGTGCGGCTGGGAGGGAGCGGGCTTCTGCTGCCGGGAGAGGATATTAGACGGCACCTCGATGGGTGCGCGGCCTGCATTTTGCTGGCGGCGACCCTGGGCGGCGGGGTGGACCGCGCCGTCGCCGCGCTGCAGGTGCGGCAGATGGCCAAAGCCCTGGTGCTCGACTGCTGCGCCACCGCGGCGATCGAGGAGGTTTGCGACAAGCTCCAACGGGAGCTGGAGGAAACGCTGCAAGCGGAAGGCCGGTACGCCACCACCCGGTACAGCCCGGGGTACGGGGATCTGCCCATCACCTGCCAGCGGGAGCTGACGGCCCTGCTGGATACCTCCCGCAAGATCGGGCTGTGTGCGACGCGGGAAAATATCCTCACCCCGCGCAAATCGGTGACCGCCATCATTGGAATTTCAAAAAGACCTTTGCCGGCGCGGCGGCGCAGCTGCGAGAGCTGCGGCCTGCGTCAAAGCTGCAATTACAGACGGGGAGGAAGACACTGTGGAGATTCTTGAAGCGCTGCATGATGGCCTGCTTCTCCTCGACGGGGCGATGGGAACCATGCTGCAAAGCCGCGGCCTGCGGCTGGGGGAGCGCCCGGAGCTCTTTTCGATTACCCACCCGCAGGTGGTGGAAGGGATCCATCGTGAATATATCGAGGCGGGGGCCCAGGTAGTCTATGCCAATACCTTCGGGGCGAACGCCCATAAGCTGGCGGGGACCGGCCATACGCCAGCTGAGGTCATCGAAGCATCGGTGCGCGCGGCAAAGGCGGCCTGCGCCGGGACGAACGCCACTAAAGTGGCGCTTGATGTCGGGCCGATCGGGGAGCTGCTCGCCCCGGCCGGAAGCCTTGGCTTTGACGAGGCCTATGCGCTTTTCAAGGAGCAGATCGACGCCGGGGTGCGCTGCGGGGCCGACCTGATCGTGATCGAAACCATGACCGATCTTTATGAGGTCAAGGCGGCGCTGCTCGCGGCCAAAGAAAACAGCGAGCTGCCGGTCTTCGTGACCATGACCTTTGAGCGGGGCGGGCGCACCTTCACCGGGTGCAGCGTCAGCGCGATGGCTCTGACGTTGGAGGGGTTGGGTGCCGACGCGATCGGGATCAACTGCTCGCTCGGCCCCAAAGAGATTTATCCGATCGCGAAGGAGCTCTCCGTCTGGACCCGGCTGCCATTGATCGTCAAGGCAAACGCGGGGCTGCCCGACCCGCAGACCGGGAAATATGACGTTACGCCCGAGGCGTTCGTCGGGAGCGCCTTGCAGTTTATGGAAATCGGGGTTTCGGCCATAGGCGGCTGCTGCGGCACCACCCCCGAATACATCGCCCGCATGCGCGAGACGCTCTCCGGCAAGCGCCCAGCCAAGCGGGAATATCCGGCGCGCGCGGCCATCTGCACCCCGACCAAAACGGTGGCCATCGACGGGGTGGCCGTCATCGGCGAGCGGATCAACCCGACGGGGAAGAAGCTCTTTAAACAGGCCTTGATCGAGCACAACATGGATTATATCCTCTCCCAAGCCATTGCCCAGATCGAAGCGGATGCGGACATTCTGGATGTTAACGTCGGCCTGCCCGAGATCGACGAGACGGTCATGCTCCCCGAGGTGGTCTGCCGGCTGCAGGCAGTAATCGACGCGCCGTTGCAGCTCGATTCCTCGAATGCAAAGGCCTTGGAAAACGCGCTGCGCCTTTATAACGGCAAGCCGGTGGTCAATTCGGTCAACGGCGAGGCGGCGGTGCTTGAGAGGATCCTGCCGTTGGTCAAAAAATATGGGGCCGCCGTGGTGGGGCTGACGCTGGATGAAAACGGGATCCCGCCAAAGGCCGGGGAGCGCTTTGCCATCGCACAGCGTATTCTGGATGCCGCCCTTCGGTACGGGATACGCCGGGAGGATGTCTACATCGACTGCCTGACGCTGACCGCCTCGGTGCAGCAAAAAGAAGTGATGGAAACCCTCAAAGCGGTACAGATGGTCAAGGAACGCCTAGGGCTCAAAACGGTGTTGGGGGTGTCGAATATCTCGTTCGGCCTGCCGGGGCGGGAGCTGATCAACCAGAGCTTTCTCACCCTGGCGCTGGCGCACGGGCTGGACCTGCCGATCATCAACCCGAACATCCCCTCGATGATGGGGGCCGTGGCCGCTTTCAGGGTGCTGTATAACCAGGATGAGGGAGCCAAGGACTTTATCACAAAATATGCGCAGGAGAAGGGGGCGGCGCCTGTCGTCTCTGTGCAGGGGATGACCATTGAGCACGCGATCCTGCGCGGACTTGCAAAGGAGAGCCGCGAGCTGGCGAAAGCGCTGCTCTCGGATATGGGCGAGATGGAGCTGGTCAATGATCGGCTGATTCCTGCACTCGACGAGGTCGGCTCCCGGTTTGAGCAGGGCAAGCTCTTCCTGCCGCAGCTGTTGCAGGCTGCGGGGGCGGCGCAGGCCGCCTTCGAGGTGGTCAAGGAGAGGATTGCCGCCGCCGGGAAACCCTCGGTGAGCAAGGGGAAGATCCTGCTCGCCACCGTGAAGGGGGACATCCACGACATCGGGAAAAACATCGTCAAGGCGATTTTGGAAAACTACGGCTATCAGATTATCGACCTGGGGCGGGATGTCCCGGTCGCGCGGGTGGTGGACGAAGCCGTGCGCCAGGAGGTGCGCCTGGTGGGGCTCAGCGCCCTGATGACCACCACTTTGCCGAGCATGGAGGCGACCATAAAGGCGCTGCACGAGAGGCTGCCCGGCTGCAAGGTGTTTGTGGGCGGCGCGGTGCTCACCGCGGATTATGCCGGGAAGATCGGGGCCGACTTCTACGCCCGGGACGCCAAGCAGTCGGTGGACATTGCCCGGGAAATTTTAGGCTAGGCCATATCAAAGGGGGCAAACAGTTTGGCAAACAAAAGTGCTGAAATTCTCTGCATTGGGACCGAAATCCTGATGGGGAACATCGTCAACACCAATGCGACCTACATCGCGCGCGGGCTGGCGAATTTGGGGATCAACGTCTATCACCAATCGGTGGTGGGGGACAACCCCGAGCGGCTGCGTGACAGCCTGCGCCTTGCCTTTTCGCGGGCGGACATCGTGATCACCACCGGTGGGCTCGGGCCGACCTACGACGACCTGTCCAAGGAAACGATCGCCGGATACTTCGGCCGCCAGCTGGTGCTGGACCCCGAATCGCTCGAAAAGATCGAGGGGTACTTTCGGCGCTCTGGCCGGCAGATGACCGAGAACAACAAAAAGCAGGCTTATATGCCAAAGGACTGCACCATCTTTGAAAACAAAAACGGCACCGCCCCGGGCTGCGCCATCGAACAGGATGGGAAGATCGCCATCCTGCTGCCCGGCCCGCCGCGCGAGATGGGGCCGATGTTTGAACACTGCGTGCTGCCCTATCTCTCCCGTTTTCAGGATACCGTGCTGGTATCGCGCAACCTGCATTTCTTCGGGATCGGGGAGTCGGCGCTGGAGGCGCGGCTCTACGGGTTGATGACAGGAAGCACCAACCCGACCGTCGCCCCCTACGCCAAGACGGGGGAGGTCATGCTGCGGGTGACCGCCAGCGTCAGGCGGGAGGAGGACGCGCCCGCCCTGATTGAACCCGTGATCGGACAGATCAAGGAGCTGGCCGGGGAATACCTCTACGGGATCGACGTTGGAGACTTGCAAACCGCAGCGGTCCGGGCCCTGATGCAGAAGGGACTGCACGCCGCGACGGCCGAGAGCTGCACCGGCGGGCTCGTCTCCAAGCGGCTGACCGAGGTGGACGGCGCGTCCAGGGTGTTTGAATGTGGGGTTTGCAGCTATTCCTGCGAGATGAAGGAGCAGCTATTGGGGGTGCGCCACGAGACGCTCGCGCACTTTGGCGCCGTCTCGCGCGAATGTGCGCGGGAGATGGCCGCCGGGGTGCGCCGCCTCTCGGGGGCAGATATCGGCGTTGCGGTGACCGGCAATGCGGGGCCGAAGGCTTCGGAGGAGAAACCGGTGGGGCTCGTCTACGTCGCGGTAGACAGCGGGCGCTGCCGGGAAGTGCTCGAGCTGCAAATTTCCCGGGAGGACGACGATGCGAGGGAATATATCCGTACAATCGCCTCTTCCCACGCATTGCACCTGCTGCTCAAAGCGGCAAACGAGTATTAAAAACAGGGCCCCAAATGGGGCGGTGAGATAAGAAATATTTCAGAGGGACGGCGGCAGCCGTCCCTCTGTGTTTTCTTAAAACAACGCGCTTAAGGGCGCGCCTTTTTTCTTCAGGGCGGGGGTTGACGCTGCGCCCTTCTCAAAGTATTGAAAGCTGCGCTTCCAATACTTTTATATGGGTGCTCCCGGAAGGGCGCATTTCTTTTCTTCAGGGCGGGGGTTGACGCTGTGCCCTTTATACGTGCTCCTGGAATAGGAGCCCTGTTTTTAACTGCGGATTTCTTGCAGGATCTGCTTTTTATAATGGATGAACGCGTCGCTCATCGAAATATCCTCGTCCCGCTCTCCCGGCAGTTCAATTTGAAGCTCGGCGGTGATCCTTCCCGGCGCGCCGGACATGATGTAAACCCGGTCCGAGAGGAAGATCGCCTCGTCGATGTCGTGGGTGATGAAGATCGAGGAGGTGCCGTGCTTCTTGCGCACCGATTGGAACCAGCGGTGCAGCGAGGACTTGGTGATGGCGTCCAGGGCGGAAAACGGCTCGTCGAGCAGCATCACCCGCTCAGAAAAGAGATAAGCCCGCAGCAGTGCGGCGCGCTGGCGCATCCCGCCGGAAAGCTCGCTGGGATAACGCCTTTCGCTGCCGCCAAGGCCGAATTCCTCCATCAGCTCCCCGGCGCGCCGGTGCGCCTCCCGCTTTGCCGCGCCTGCAAGGCGCAGCGGGAGGCAGACGTTGTCCAGCACGGTGCGAAAGGGGAGAAGAAGGTCCTTTTGCTGCATGTAACTGACCCTGCCCGAGCGCCCGGTCACATCCTCCCCTTCGAGCAGCACCCGCCCGCTGTCCGGGCATTCGAGCCCGGAGAGGAGGTTGAAGAGGGTGGTCTTGCCGATCCCGCTGACCCCAAGCAGTGAAACGAGCTCGCCGCGCTCGAGGGCAAGGCTGATGTCCTGTACCACGCACCGCCCGTCGTAGCTTTTACAAAGCCCCTCGGCTTGCAGCACACTCATGATTGTGCTGCAGGGAGGTATTCGTTGGTGAAGCCGCCGGCTCCCAGCTCCTTCTGGATGACCCCGACCTGGTACATCCAGTCGTAGAAGGCCTTCCAGCGGCTTTCATCGATCTCGCCCCAGCGCGGATACTCGGCCTTGTACTGCCCGGCGAGGAATTCCTGGCTGGCATAGACCAGATCGGGGGAGAGCTCGGGCACCGATTTCAGCAGCAGGCCGGCCGCCTCCTTGGGATTTTGAATGGCGAATTCATATCCCTTGCTGGTCGCCTCCAGGAAACGCCTGGCTGTCTCGCGGTTGTTTTCCAGGAATTCATCCTGGGCGATCAGGATGGGGGTGTAATAGTCGAAAGTCGGGTCGGAGTCGCTAAATTTGATGAAGTTATAGTCCACTCCGGCGAGCTGCGCGGCCACAACGTCCCACGCCTCATAGACCCAAACGGCGTCCACATTGGTCTGGATGGCGGAGATCGCGTCGGAGACCGTGCTGGGGATCAGTTCCACTTTGCCAAAGTCGCCGCCCTGCGCCTTCATCGAATCCCGGATCATCGACTGCTCGAAGGGATCGTCCCAGGTGGCGTATTTTTTCCCTTCCAGGGACTTGAAGCTGTCGATCCTGGCACTCTTCAAGGAGATGATCCCCGAGGTGTTGTGTTGGATGATCCCGGCCACGGCGGTCACCGGCAGGGGCGGATCGGCGCTCAGTGCGGTTCCGAGGTTTTCCTGGATGCTTACTCCGAACTGCGCCTTGCCCGAGGCGACCAGCGCGATCGAGCCGTCCTCGGGCGGCTGGACGATCGTTACATCCAGTCCGGCATCCTGATAATAGCCGTTTTCCAGTGCGACATAGAGCCCGGTATGATTGGTGTTGGGCGTCCAGTCGAGCACCACGGTAAGGGCCTTCTGTCCGGCTTCCTGCGGCTGTTCCGTGGAGGTTGGGCCCGCACAGGCGCTCAGCACGCCCATACAGAGGGAAAGGCTCAGCGCCAGGCTGAGCAGTTTTCTTATCGGCATGTCAGGTTCTCCTTTTATTTCAGTATTGCGCGGGTGTCCTGCCTGTGCTTCCAGGGCATGGCCCCGCGCTGGAGCAGGGAGACCAGCCACATCGCCAGCAGGCTGATCCCGCTGATCAGGAAGATCACCGCGAACATCTTGTCGAAGGCATAGGCCTTGCGCACCCGGGTCATATAGACCCCGAGCCCGCCGTTGCCGCCCAGCCATTCGGCCACCACCGCTCCGACGATGGAATAGGCCGTGCTCACCCGCAGCCCGGAAAAGAAGCTTTCCAGCGACGAGGGAAGCTTGAGCTGCCAAAGAATCTGACGGCGGGAGGCGCCCATCGACTGAAAGAGGCGGACGGTATCCGGGTCCACTGCGGCGAAGCCGCTGAGGATGCTGACCACCAGCGGGAAGAAGCAGGTGATGAAAATCAAGGTGATCTTGGGCAGCAGCCCATACCCCAGCCAGAGCACCAGCAGCGGCGCGACGGCAATGGTGGGCACCGTCTGGGTGAGTACAATCACCGGATAGACGGCCCGGCGCAGGAACGCAAAGCGGTCCATCGCCACCGCCAGAAAAAAGGCGGCGGCGATGCTCGTCGACAGCCCGATGGCGGATTCCGTCAGTGAGACGGCGGCGTTTTGCATGAGCAGGGGAAAATCCCCGATGAAGGCCGCCAGCACCCTGCCGGGCGAAGGGAGCATGAATGCGGGGATCAGCCCAAGCGCGCAGGCCAGCCACCACAGCAGCAAAAGCAGGGCGAGAAAGCTCAGCGGGTAGAGCTCACTGATGATGCTTGGTGACTTTTTCATCAATGGTCATCACCCCGGCGTTCGGGTTGTAGGAGATTTTGACATAGGCGGCGACGCTCGGCGCACCCTCGCGGGTACAGATGAGCTGGCAGTCCTTGACCAGCTGCATGAGGGTGTCGTAGTCCCCCTCCACCGAGGTTTCGAACGGGCCGACATAGGTGGGCAGCCCGCTGCCCTTGAGGTGGGCGATCACAGCATCGATAATCCGCACGGCCTCCTCGTTGTTCGGGGCCTTCGGCACCACCTGGATGGCAATGCTTGCTTCTGGTTTTTGCATGATGAAACTTCCTTTCTTTTGCCGGGCTTTGCCCGAAAATTTAAGCAAACAAAAAAGCGCAAGGAAAGCCTTGCGCAGAAATTGGCAGATATACAGCAACCATTTCTTCCTACGCCGGCATTATCCGGATCAGGTTAAAGGGTTTAGGAGGGGAACGTCCCTCCATTCTCAGCCGAACCGGGATTTATCAATAAATCCTTTCAGCACCCCTGATGTTCACTTTTTTGTCACTCGCGTATATCTTACTGCAATTCTTTTGGCCTGTCAACCAAAAAGGACTTTTTCTCCCTGGCCTGCAGTGCTATAATGAAGTTGGAATGTGGGGAGAGGAGGGCCGGTTATGACGCTGGAAGAGAATATCATCGGGATAGAGCATATTGGCATCCCGACGATGGACATCGAGCACACCATCCAGTTTTACGAGGCGATCGGCTTTGGGCTGGAGTATTTTACCGAGCTTCCGCAGGAGGACGGCAAGTTGATCCGTATGGCGTATCTGCGCCTCAGGAATGTGGAGATCGGGGTTTACCAGGGAGGCCCGATCGCCGGGAAGAGCGGGGCGATCGATCACCTTGCGCTCAGCGTGGCGGACATCGAGGAGGCGTTCGAGCGGGTGAAAGAGAAGAAGCTGCCGATGCTTGAGCCGCGGATCCGGACTCTCAACATGTTCGAGCGCAAGGTGCGCTACTTTACGCTTGTCGGTCCCTCGGGGGAGCAAATTGAATTCAGCCAAAGGATTTAGACGGCCGATCTACGGTCACATTCCTTCCGCCGCTTTGTTTTATAAAAAATAATAGCGGGCCGTTGATTCTTTCAACGGCCCGCTTTCGCATATTAGTTGTCGGTGTCGGCGGCCTCATCGTACTGGGAATAGGTGATGGCCTTGTGCTTCCAGCCGCCCTTGAAGTAAAAGAACATGGTGAGAGCCGCGCCGATTGCCCAACCGAACGCATAGCTGAAGAACATGTTGTCCCGCCCGAAGAAATGGGTAATCAGGTAGGAGGCGGGCACGCGCGCCGCCCAGAGGGAAAGGATCGAGGAGGCCATGGGGACCACCATCTCGCCCGCGCCGCGCATGACCGAGTTGAAGACAAAGAGAAGCGCAAGCAGAACATAGAAGGGAAGGACCCGGTTGAGGTAGGCGCAGCCCGAGGCGATAACCTCCTGCGAGGTGGTGAAGAGCCCCATCAGCTGGGAGCCGAAAAGGATTACCCCGCCGCCGAGGACTATGCTCACCAAAACACACATCACCAAAGCCGAGATGGTCCCGCGGTGTACCCTTTTAAGCTTGCCCGCGCCGATGTTCTGCCCCACATAGGTGGTGACGGCGTTGGTGATGCTCTGGATGGGGAGGAAGGCGAAGGTATCCAGCTTGTTCGCCACGTTGAAGCCGGCCATGAAAGCGGGGCCGAAGGAATTGACCAGCGACTGCACCGCGATACTGCCCACCGAGAAGAGTGCCTGCTGGATTCCGGAAGGGATCCCCAGGCGGATAATCTGTACAAAGAGTGGCTTGACGAAGCGCAGCTTGAAGGGGGAGATGTGGATGAAGTCGTACTTCCTATTGATATAGAAGATGCCGAACACCCATGAGAAGATCTGGGCGATCACGGTGGCGATCGCCACCCCGGCGACACCCCAATGGAAGTTGATGACGAAGACCAGGTCCAGCACGATGTTGATAAAACAGGCGATGGTCAGGAAGAGCAGCGGGGTCTTGGAATCGCCCAGCCCCTGCATGATCCCCGAATTGATGTTGAAGCCGAGCGTGCCGATCATGCCGAGGAAGAGGATGATCAGGTAGGTCTTGGCGTCTGCCATGGTATTTTCCGGCACCTTGATGAAGCGCAGCAGCGGGTCGGCGATCAGCAGGGAGAGGATGGTCAGCGGGACCACTCCCACGATCACGGTGGTATACATGGTATTCACCGTGTTTGAGACCTGCTCGAAGTCCTTGGCGCCGTAATATTGGGAGATCATCACCAACGCGCCCATGCCGATTCCCATGAAGAATGAGGTCATCATGAAAACGACCGGGAAACCGGTACCGACCGCCGCGAGCGCGATCTCGCCGGCAAAGCGTCCCACGACCAGGCTGTCCACCATGTTGTAAAGCTGCTGGAACATGTTCCCGATCAGGAGCGGAACCGAAAAGAAAAAGATCAGCTTGGCGGGATTTCCGGTGGTCATGTCGGTCATACCAGCTTGTTTTTTCGCCACATCGGCCATTTTAACGTCTCCTTCCAGATTCAAATGCAAAAGAAATACATGCTGCCGATCGAAAAAATCGGCAGCATGCGGCTGATACGCGTTATATATATGATAGCGCAAATGAAAAGTGATTGCAAGCATTGTTCAAAACAAAAGAATTCGTGAACGATATTTTTCCGTCTTGTGAACAAATTGTTATTCCAAATTGTAGAAAAAGGATGACAGGAAAAATTACTATAAGTATAAAGGAAGAGTGTTGAAAATCTTTCGTCGTTTTGACTATTATTTTTTTACATTCTGAAAAAAATGCAGGAGGTTGCAATGAAGATTGCAAAATCAAGCAAGAAACTGCAATTTTAACTAGCGTTTCTCGTAAAATATGCTATAATGAGTGAGCAATCCATCAAAAACAAGGAGTGTCAAATCAAAATGAAAAAGATTTTAGTTTGCATGTTATCTGCAGTTGTTGCTCTTTCCATGGTTGCTTGCGGCTCCACCGCTTCGGAGTCTTCCTCCGCGAGCGAGCCCACCAGCTCCGTTTCTGAGGAGAGCAGCGAGGCTTCCTCTGAGGAGTCCAGCGAGGCTTCCTCTGAGGAGTCCAGCGAGGCTTCTTCCGAGGAGAGCAGTGAGGCTTCTTCTGAGGAGAGCAGCGAGGCTTCTTCTGAGGAGTCCAGCGAGGTTTCCTCCGAGGAGAGCAGTGAGGCTTCTTCTGAGGAGTCCAGCGAGGCTTCCTCCGAGGAGAGCAGCGAGGCTTCCTCTGAGGCCGAGACCTCTTCTGTCGCTGCCTAACTTTTCGCGGCATGCACAGCGCAATAAGCGCCATATGAAAGCTGTGGATAAACCCACAGCTTTCTTTTTTTGACAGATGCTCCAATGCCGTAATAAAACAACCAGAAATTATTAAGATAGGCAGTTAAATCTGGAAATATCTATAAAAATAGGATGATTTTGTAAATTACAGCTGTGATTCGGCGGAAACTGTGCTATAATCGAAAAGCAACTGTCCGGCCCCGGCAGGCCGGCAAAAATTATGTTCGATGATAAGGAGATTCATATGAAGAAGATTTTAGTCGCGATATTGGCTCTGACCACTGCACTTTCCATGACCGCCTGCTCGGGCAGCAAACCGGCCGAGCAGGAGACCTCCTCGGCGGGAGAGGCGAGCTCCGCCGTTTCCGAAAGCTCCTCTGAGGCCTCTTCCGAGGAGACCTCTTCGGAGCAATCCGAGGCGCCCGCCGGCGACACGACTCCCGAGCAGGCCGCTGCTGCGGCGTTTGATGCGTTCAAAGCGCTCGACCAGGAGAAAATTGCCCAGTACTTTATCGGCGGCGAGAACGTCAATCTCAGCAATATGAGCCCGGTTGCCGATGGGGAAAAACTGAGCAAGCTGTTTGTCGAGAACTTCAGCTATGAGCTGGGCGAGATCACCGAGGACGGGGACAGCGCCGTCATCAAGACCAAGGTCACCAATGCGAACATGTCCACCCTCTTCAACGACCTGATGGCTTTCGCCATGGAGCAGGCCGTTACGGGTGAGACCGACGAGGCAAAGATCAACCAGGCTGTCGAGGACAAAGTGATCGAGCTGGTCGGCACTGCGAAGGAGAACCCCGTCACCGCCGAAGTGGACGTCAGGCTCACAAAGGCGAACGGCGTCTGGAAGGTCGAAATGGACGAAAATCTCCTGGATGCCGTCATGGGCGGCCTGGTAAGCGGTATGGCCGAGATGATGGAGCAGATGGCCGGCGCGCTCACTTCCGCCGCGGAATAATAATCAAATCATCAGAACCATCCAAAAGAAACGGCCCGCCGGCAATTGCCGGCGGGCCATTTAGAATATTCCGGTTAAGGTCAAATTTTGGAGTAGCCAAAGCTGTTGGCCAGCGCGTCGATTTTTTCACCCGCCTTGCATTTTGGGCAGTCCCGGAAGGAATAGGTGCTGTAGCCGGGGATATCTTCGCGGGTGAAGAGGGGATGGATTTCGACCCCTTCGATCTCGGGGATGGCGCTGAAGATCGCGGAGATGCCCGCAACCCTGCCATCGTAGTACCGGACGCACTCCAGAGTGCGGTGCATCGTCTTACCGGTGGTGATCGAAGCGATCAGGATCAGCACGTTCTTGCCGGAGATCATCGGCTGCAGGTTATCGCGGAAGAGCATCTGTCCGTTCGAGTTGTACTCTGGCGTGACAAGATAGATATTTTTATTGCTGTTGACCGAGTGGACGTTGGGTTTGGAGAGCTCCTGCGCGAGATAGCTGCCGATGGTTTCGCTTCCGTCCATGCAGACGATGGTGTTGACCAGCGTATTCATCTCATACCGCTTGGCCATCTCAGCCGCCGCATCCATCGCCATCATGTGGCGATGCTTCATGCTGGTGATGTCGATGTAATAATTGATGTGCGAATGGCTGGTCACAAAGTGGCCCGGGATCGCATCGATCGAGATATTGGTATTCCCCTGGTAATAAATGGTTACACCGTTTTCGTTCATGAGAACCCTCCCTTTCAAAACACGTTTGTTATATTATAGCAGCATTGACAAATTTTATCAATTATTTCTTTGGATTTTATTTATTTTAAACGGAGCGATTGCCTTTTTACTTGATTTCCCTGCAGGAGTATATTACAATAGTGTTTAAAAATAATGGGAGGGGTGTGCCTGTGACGATTGATCGGGAAAGCATTGCCGCGGCGATGGGGGAGGCCTTGGCGCCGCTCGTTTTGAAGAATGCGACGGTGCTCAACGTCTATACCGGCGAGCTCTTAGAGTCGGACGTCGCCATCCGGGATGGGATCATCCTCGGGGTTGGCCGCTATCAGGGAGAACGGGAAGTCGATCTTTCGGGCAGGTACCTGGTGCCCGGCTTCCTCGATGCGCACATGCATATCGAGTCCTCGATGACCACTCCCGCCCGCTTGGCAGGAGAGATCCTTCCCTGGGGCACAACCACCGTGATCGCCGACCCGCACGAGGTGGCCAACGTCAGCGGGCTTACGGGGATCGAATACTTCCTCGATGAGGCCGAGGGACTGCCGCTGCATATTTATATCATGCTGCCCTCCTGTGTGCCCTGCACCCCCTTTGAAACCAGCGGGGCCGTGCTGGGGGCCGAGGAGCTGCTGCGCCTCAAGGGGCAGGAAGGCGTGCTGGGCCTGGGCGAGATGATGGACTACGTTGGGGTGGTGCAATGCGACGAGGAGGTCCATAGGAAGCTCGCGGCTTTCCGGGACGGGATCATCGACGGGCACGCTCCGCTGCTGACGGGCAATGCGGTGCAGGCCTACCGGCTGAGCGGCATAGCCACCGACCATGAGTGCTCGCGGGAGGACGAGGTCCTCGAAAAGCTGCGCGCAGGGTTCTATCTCCTGGTGCGGGAGGGGTCGGCGGCAAAGAATCTGGAGGCGATCCTGCGCGCCGTGCAGAAGAACGGCCTGGGCTACGACCGCCTCGCGTTTTGCACCGACGACAAGCATCTCGAGGACATCAGCCGCGAGGGGCATATCAGCCACAACATCCGCCGTGCCATCGGGTTCGGGGTACCGGCGGTGCAGGCCTACCGGATGGCAACCTTAAACCCCGCGCAGATTTATGGCCTGCGCCAGCTGGGCGCAATCGCCCCGGGCTGTCGGGCCGACCTGGTGGTGCTGGATGATCTGGAGCGGGTCAAAATCCATTCGGTCTACTGCGGCGGAAAGCTGGTCAGCGAGCGGGGGAGCGCGGAGCGCCTCACCGGCGCACCCTGCCCCGCCGCCCTTTTGGACACGGTCAAGGTCGCGCCCGTGAATGAGCAGGACCTGCGCCTGCCGCTGGGCCGGAATCCCACCCCGGTGATCGGGCTGATCCCGGGACAGATTGGCACCTCCTGTCTGCTTGAAGAGGTCGGGCAGGAGGGGGACTGCTTCCAGGCGGACCGGGTGTATCAGAAAATTGCGGTCGTCGAGCGGCACCACGCCAGCGGCCGGGTCGGGGTCGGGATCGTCAAGGGCTTCTCGGTGCACGGAGCGATCGCCACGACTGTGGCCCACGACTCGCACAACCTGATCGTGATCGGGGACAACGACCGTGACATGCTCTGCGCCATCCGGGAGCTGTGCCGCTGCGAGGGCGGCTATACCCTGGTACAGGACGGCCGGGTGGTCGATACCCTGCCGCTTCCCATCTGCGGGCTGATTAGTGATGAGGAGCCCGCGGCGGTCAAGGAGCGCATTGCAGATATGACGCTCGAGGCGCACCGGATGGGCGTCCCCGAGGGATTCGAGCCCTTCATCACCATGTCCTTTTTGGCGCTGCCGGTCATTCCAGAAATCCGGATTACCGACAAGGGAGTATTCGATTCCTTACACTACCGTTTCATCAAAAATTGAGAAACCGGCTGCAGCCATTCCGGAACCACTCGTATGGAAGTATTGAAAGCCTTGCTTTCAATACTTTGGAAAGGGCGCAGCTTCAATCTCCGCCCTGAAGAAAAAATGCGCCCTTTTACGCGAGCACGCATAAGGAAGTATGGCAGGCAAAGTCTGCCATACTTTGGGAGGGGCGCAACGCCACCCCTGTCCGGAAGAAAAGAAGGGCGCTCCTTGGTAGTAGCCGGTTTTTTTAAAACCACTTTTTCCGTTTAAAGATCAGCAGGATCACCACCAGGATCCGCTCAAGATAGGCCCTGTGCGGATAGCTTGAAAGGCCCGGGAAGGGCTCCAGCTTGTCGCGTTTGACCGAATAGGACATCAAATATCCCCCGAATCAGGTTTTTCGGCGAATTGGTAGCAAATTACAGATTATTTTGTTATAATATAGCTTAACACAGGCGAGGTGGATTCGCCACCAGATTGGATAAAAATTACAAGTGGGGGATTTCAATGAAAAAATGGACGGTGCTCCTGCTCGCGGCTGTCGCCGCCGCAGGGCTGCTGGCAGGCTGCCAGGGCTCGCAGCAGGCCGGTGGGGGAGGGCTCTTCGGGTCAAAGAAGCTGACGGTCGGGGTGAACGCCTCACTGCCGCCGCTGAGCTTCGAGGAAAATGGCGAGGCCACCGGCTTCGACGTGGAATACGTCAGAGAGCTTGCCTCCCGCATGGGGATGGAAGCTAAAATCGAGACGGTGGATTGGCAGGGTAAGGCGCAAGCGCTCGGGGAAGGCAAGGTGGAGCTGCTCATCGGGGGCCTGACCGCCTCGCAGGGGGGCGATCTGCTCCTCACGAAGCCCTACCGCTCCGGCTCTCAAGTAATTATGACCACCGATTACAGTGGGATCACCCGCAAGAAGGACCTGGCAGGCAAGCGCTTGGGTCTCTGCGTTGGGAGCGCCGGCGAGGGCGCGCTCGGCGCAGACGAGGCGGCGTCGCAGATCGGCGAGCTCATGCAGTATTCCGACAGCGCCGCCGCGCTTGCGGGGCTGCGGGAAGGCCGGGTGGACGCGGTCCTGGTGGACGGGGACACGGCCCGCTACCTCGCAAAGGAGGAGCCGGGATATTTGATACTGCCCGAGGAATTTTCCGGTGAGCAGTATGTCATCGCTCTCAAGTCGGGAAACGACAAGCTGCTTGGGCAGGTCGAGGCGGCGATGGACGAGATGGAGGCCGACGGCTTTACCGGGACGCTGATCGCCAAATGGTTCCCCGGCGCACCGGCTGAAAGCGAAGAGGCAAAATAGGCCGGAGAAACCAAAAAAACGGATGGGCCCGTCGGGCCCATCCGTTTTTTAACTTATATTATTTCTTGGAGTTTGCCTTCATGCGCAGGGCGTTATTGAGAATTCGCTTGCGGATGCGGATGTTCTCCGGAGTAATCTCGAGCAGTTCGTCCTCCCCGATAAATTCGAGCGATTCCTCCAGGCTCATGCGCTTGGGCGGAACCAGGCGCAACGCGTCGTCCGAGCCGGAGGCACGGGTGTTGGTCAACTGCTTCTTCTTACAGACGTTCACCGCGATGTCCTCCGCCTTGGGGGAGCGGCCGACGACCATCCCCTCGTAGACCGGCACGCCCGCGCCAATGAAGAGCTCTCCGCGCTCCTGGGCGTTGTAAAGCCCGTAAGTGATCGACTCGCCCGTCTCAAAGGCGATGAGTGAACCGTAGTTGCGCCGGGGGATATCCCCCTTGTGGGGCTCATATCCGGCAAAGATGGTGTTGAGGATCCCCTCGCCCTTGGTATCGGTCATGAACTGGCTGCGGTAGCCGAACAGGCCCCGGGAAGGGATTTTGAATTCGATCCGCATCCGGCTGCCCTGGGGGGTCATATGGGTGAGCTCACCCTTGCGCTGGCCCATCTTCTCCATGACCGAGCCCATGTATTCCTCGGGCACGTCGATCACCAGCTCCTCCATCGGCTCCATCAGCTGGCCGTTTTCGGTCTTGGTGAGCACCTTCGGGGTGCTGACCTGGAACTCGTACCCCTCGCGGCGCATGGTTTCGATCAGGATGGACAGGTGCATTTCGCCCCGGCCGCAGACCCTGAAGCTCTCGGTGGTCTCGGTGTCCTCCACCCGCAACGACACGTCCTTGAGCAGCTCGCGGTAGAGCCGCTCGCGCAGATGGCGGGAGGTGACGAACTTGCCCTCGCGCCCGGCGAAGGGGCTGTCGTTGACCGAGAAGGTCATCTCCATGGTGGGCTCGGAAATCTTGACGAAGGGGAGTGCCTCCACCGCGTCGGTCGCGCACAGGGTGTCGCCTATGCTGATATTTTCGATCCCCGAGATGCACACGATGTCGCCCATCTTGGCTTCGGTGCAGGGGACCCGCTTGAGCCCGTCGAACTGATAGATGTTGACGACCTTGCTCTTGAATTTCTTTTCCGGGTCGTGGTAGTCGCAGACGACGATCTCCTGATTCTGCTTGACCTGCCCGCGTTCGATCCGGCCGATGGCGATCCGGCCGACAAAGGAATTGTAGTCGATCGAGGAGACGAGCATCTGAAACGGCCCTTCCAGATCGCCTTCGGGCGCCGGAATCTGCTCGAGAATCTTGTCGAAGAGGGGACACAGATCGCTCCCCGGGAACTCGGGGGAATAGGAGGCGGTGCCGTCCCGCCCCGAGCAGAAGATGACGGGGGAATCGAGCTGTTCCTCCGAGGCGTCCAGATCGAGCAGCAGCTCGAGCACCTCGTCGGGCACCTCCTTGAGCCGGGCGTCCGGCTTGTCGATCTTGTTGATCACCACGATCACCCGGTGTCCGAGCTCCAGCGCCTTCTGCAACACGAACCGGGTCTGGGGCATGGGGCCCTCCGAGGCATCCACCAGCAGGATGACGCCGTTGACCATCTTGAGCACCCGCTCCACCTCTCCGCCGAAGTCGGCATGCCCGGGGGTGTCGATGATGTTGATCTTGACATCCTTATAATAGGTGGACGTGTTCTTGGCCAGAATGGTGATTCCGCGCTCGCGCTCAAGGTCGTTGCTGTCCATCACGCGGTCCTCGACCACCTGGTTTTCCCGAAACACGCCGCCCTGCTTGAGCATTTCATCCACCAGGGTGGTTTTGCCGTGGTCGACGTGCGCGATGATCGCGACGTTGCGCAAATCCTCTCTCATCAAAACTGATTCCTCCAATGTTTGCCCGCTTCCGGCGGGCTTTCCGACTCATTTTTTACAACTATTTATTCTACCACATTCGCGCTTATAACACAATCTTTTTCTCTTGTCTTATACATCAATATGAAAAGGATGGGAAAAGCTCGGCCATTTGATACAAAAATAACGCCCGGACGGGGAGAAAAAACTGATATAACTGTATAAAGATGAATAAATATAAATATTTTTTCAAAAAACTCTTGATTTTACTGGCGTTGAGTGTATAATAAATGCATAGCCTCAAACGAGGTACATAAAACAACGAACAATTACTGGAGGAGTTTATATGAAAAAGATTCTGGCAGTCCTGTTGGCCGTTTCGATGACGGCCGTGTTCGGCGCCTGCTCGTCGGGCGGCGGCGCCACTTCGTCCGAGACGAGCGAGCCCGCAAGCTCTGAGGCGGCGCCCGAGAGCTCCGAGGCCGAAGCTCCCGAAAGCTCGGAGGCTTCTTCCGAAGAATCCGAGGCTCCGGCCGACACCGGCAACATGCCGACCGTTGAGAAGATCAAGGAGAAGGGCGAGCTTGTCATGCTGACCAACGCCGCCTTCCCGCCGTTCGAGTATGTCGACGGCTCTGAGATCACCGGCGTGGACGTCGAGATCGCCCAGGCAATCGCTGACGAGCTGGGCGTCAAGCTGTCCGTCACCAACATGGACTTCGACCCGATCATCGACTACATCAAGACCGGGAAGGGCGACCTCGGGATCGCGGGCATCACCGCCAACGAGGAGCGCGAGAAGGCGGTCGATTTCTCGACCTCCTACATCACCACCACCCAGTACATGATCCTGCCCACCGGCGTGGACGGCGCCACCTTCGACCCGAACGGGAAGATCATCGGCGTGCAGCAGGGCACCACGGGCGACAATTACTACGCTTCCGATCCGGAGGTCATGCAGCCCAAGGAGGTCAAGCGCTACAAGAGCGCGGTTGACGCCGCCGCCGACATGGCGCTCGGGCGTGTGGACTGCGTGATTATCGACGAGATGCCCGCCAAGGCGATCGTCGCCAACAACCCTGACAAGATGCAGGCTTACGACCCCGGCTATGACAAGGAGAGCTACTCCATCGCCATGATGAAGGGCAACGATTCCCTCAAGCAGGTGGTGGACAGCGTCCTGCAGAAGCTGGCCGACGAGGGCAAGATCGAAGAGATGATCGTCAAGCACACGTCCAACCAGTAAAACGGGATAAAACCGAATGCGAATCCTCGGCAGACAGCAGAATATCCTGCTGTCTGCCCTGTTTTGCAAGGGAAGGGGAAGAGTATGAACGCAATGACGCTCAGCCTATTCGGCGATATTCTGGATAAGCTGAACACCGCGCTGCTCGTACAGGACCGGTACAAGCTGATCCTGACGGGTCTCAAGAACACGCTGCTCATGGCGGTGTTCGCCACCATCATCGGCACGCTGATCGGCGTGATCGTGGCGGTGATCAAATACTTCGCACAGGGGAATAAAAAGCTGACGCCCCTGGGATGGGTGTGCGACCTGTATACCACTGTGATCAGGGGCACGCCGGTGGTGGTCCAGCTGCTGATCTGGTCCACCGTCATCCTGACCGGAATTCGGGAGGCGCTGCCAATCGCGATCATCGGCTTCGGGATCAATTCGGGTGCCTATGTCGCCGAGATCATCCGCGCCGGGATCGACTCGATCGACAAAGGGCAGACCGAGGCGGGACGCTCGCTCGGGCTCAACCGGATCCAGACCATGCGCCTGATCGTTATGCCGCAGGCGGTCAAGAACATTCTGCCTGCGCTGGCCAACGAATTCATCGCCCTGCTTAAGGAGACCTCGGTCGCGGGCTACATCGCCATGCACGATTTGACCAAGGCGGGGGAAATGATCAAGAACAATACCTTTGACGGGACCGCGCTTTTCGTGGTCGCGATTATCTACCTGGTGCTGGTTGTGGGCATGACCAAGCTCCTGGGGCTGCTGGAAAGGAGGCTGAAGAAGGGTGATCTCCGTTCATAACCTACATAAGTCCTTCGGCGACAACAAGGTCCTCAGGGGGATCGACGAGCAGATCGCACAGGGGGAAAAGGTCGTGGTGATCGGTCCCTCCGGCTCGGGCAAGTCCACCTTCCTTCGTTGCCTCAACCTGCTTGAGGAGCCCACCTCGGGGGAGATTACCTTCGAGGGGGTCAACATCACCGACAAGAAGTGCGACATCAACAAGATGCGCCAGAAGATGGGGATGGTCTTCCAGCACTTCAACCTCTTTCCCCATCTGACGGTTCTGCGCAATATTACTTTAGCGCCGGTCCAGCTCGGGCTGCAAAGCCAGAAAGAGGCCGACAAAAACGCGATGAAGCTGCTCGAGCGGATCGGGCTAAGCGATAAGGCAGAGGCCTATCCGCCCCAGCTCTCGGGCGGGCAGAAGCAGCGGATCGCCATCGTGCGCAGCCTGGCCATGAACCCGGACGTCATGCTCTTCGACGAGCCCACCTCCGCGCTCGACCCCGAGATGGTGGGGGAGGTGCTCGAGCTGATGAAGGAGCTGGCGCTGGAGGGGATGACCATGGTGGTGGTCACCCATGAGATGGGCTTCGCCCGCGAGGTGGCCACCCGGGTGCTCTTCATGGACGAGGGGCAGATCGTCGAGCAGGCCCCGCCGCAGGAGTTCTTCAGCAATCCGAAGAATCCGCGCCTCAGGGACTTCCTTTCCAAGGTGCTGTGACCTATATCGTATCTGAAAAAGAATGCCGTAAGGAAACCTCACGGCATTCTTTTTCTCTGTTTCGGTTCCTGGCCGGCATTGAAAGTTTATACGCCCAATTGACTTGAACTATAAAATATAGTACTATAGTTTATACTGCTATACAGAGGGTATTTCAAACGCAGAGTTTTGTGCCTATACCGCCGGTAGCGGCAATTTCGCACGGCGAAACCGGCACGAAACGTCCAGAAAGGAATGGTTATTTTATGGAGCATGTCAGCAATGATTTCCAGGTTTTTATGGATGAATCGGGCGAGGTAGGCAAGGCTTACATGGAGTCGGTGATGAAGATATCATCCGCCAGCGCGCTCGGGCCGAAGGTGCAGGAGCTGTGCTACCTTTCGGTGCTCGCAGCGGTGGGGCTAAGGAGCGGCATGGACTTCCATGTGCGCCATGCAAAGGCGCTGGGCGCCACCCGGGACGAAGTGAAAAGCGCCATCCTCGCGGGGTTGCCCGCGGTCGGGCTGGTGATCACCGGGTCGCTCGCCCCGGCGCTGAAGGCCTTTGACGAGGCGGGTGAACCGCTTTGATGTCCACCGTCGATCTCATCATCCTGGGGCTGGTGCATGAGCAGCCGCTGAGCGCCTATGACATCCAGAAGGCGGTCAATTACCGCAACCTCGACCGCTGGGTCAAGGTGAGCACCCCCTCGATTTATAAGAAGGTGCAGAGCCTCGCACAGCGGGGTTTCCTCTCCTGCGAAAGCCAGCCGGGCGGCAGCCAGCCGGCAAAGACAGTCTATTCCATCACCCCGCTGGGACGGGAATATTTTGCCGAGCTGATGGAGGGGATCGCCCGGCAGTCGGTGTCCATCCTTTTCGATTTCAACGCTGTGGTGGCCAACCTCAATAAGCTTCCGCCCGCGCAGTCCCGGCGGTTGATCGGGGAGATCAAGGAAAACATCGCAGGCACGAGGGATTTTATGGAGGAGATGGCCGCGCAGCGTGAGCATATTCCCCTGGTGGGCCGCGCGGTGCTCGGCCAGCAGGTTGCGGTGGCGCACACCCTGTTGGATTGGATCCGGGGCTTTGAGCGGGATTTCGATGAAGAAGACCGCTGAAAAGAGCCCCTCCGGCTTCGTAAAACGAAGCCGGAGGGGCTCTTTTAATGCCGTTCAGAAGGCAGCTCCACCACGAAGGTGGCGCCGCCGCCCGGAGTATCCCGCACAAAGATATGGCCTCTGTGCAGCTCGACGATTTCTTTCGCGATCGAGAGTCCCAAACCGTAGTGCTCCTTGTTCGAGCGGGAGCTTTCGACCCGGTAAAAGCGCTCGAAGATATGCGCCTTGTGCTCGTCCGGGATTCCGTTTCCGGTGTCCGAAACCAGGATTTGCAAAGCGTTGTGGGGTACCTTGACGCATAGAGTGATCCTGCCGCCTCTGGGGGTATAGCACAGCGCGTTGTCCAGCAGCACCGAGAGCACCTGCCCCAGGCGCTGCCGGTCCCCCTGGATTTTGGGCAGCGGCTCTTCGTCCTCCAGGAGCAGCCGCAGCGAGATTCCCCGCTCGGCGGCCAGACTCTCATAGAGCTCGCAGGTGTCCAGCAGCAGGGTTTCGACCTCCAGCGGCTGAAAGCTCACACTCCAGGTCTTGGCATCCCGGCCGGCCAAAAGCAGCAGGTCGTCCACCAGCCGGGACATCCTGCGGCATTCGGTCCCGATGGCGGCGGCGAAGCGCTTCGCCTGCTCGGGCGCGGCCTTCGGGATGGCCGAGGCGCTGGTGCCGATCACGGCAAGCGGGCTGCGCAGCTCATGCGAGGCGGCGGCGATGAAGCGGGTCTGGCGCACCCGGCTCTCCTCCACCGGGCGCAGGGCCCGGCCGGTGAACCACCAGCTGAAAAGGGCGAGCAGCAAGGTTCCCATCAGCACCAATGCGGCGAAGAGCTCCAGCCGGCAGATCCCTTGGAGATAGGGGAGGCGCATATCTTTGAGCACGATGAGGTTGAGCCAGCCCATCGGGGTGGAGGTGGCCGCAGCGGCTCCGAGATAGGGCTCGCCCGCCTCTCCTGACAGCGAGAAGGTGACGACGTCCGCCTCGATGGTCGAGGAGGGCGGCTCTGACCAGTGAAACCCCTTTGCCGCGGCTGCCTCCTTGCCGAGCGCGATCAGCTGCGCGCGGTCGGTGGAGGTGGGGTAGCTGCCCTCGAAGCGCAGGGGGGAGCCCTTGTCCTCGATATGGATGAGCAGACGGTTTCCGTTTTCGGTCTGCGCCAGCCAGGAGCGGTCGATCACCGACTGGAACTGCAGATGGTACAGGATGGAGTTGAGGTCGCTGCGCAGTGCGACGGCGTCGCTCTCCTCCTGCTGGCGCTGGGCGATATAGAGCACTCCGGCCGCCATCGAGGTCAGAATGACGGCTGTAATCAGGGTGCACAGCAGGGTCAGGCGCAAATGCAGCTTTTTAAACATCGCTCTTCTCCAGCCGGTAGCCGGTGCCGCGCACCGTCTTGATCTGCAAGGCGCTGCCGACCGCGCGCAGCCTGCGCCGCAAAAAGTGGATGTAGTTGTCGAGGTTCCCGTCCTCCACCATGGCGTCCGGGCCCCATACGCGGGAGAGCAGGGTCTGCCGCGGGAGGGTCTGGCTGGGGTTTTTGAAGAACATTTCAAAAAGGTCCGCCTCCCGCTTGGAGAGGGAGCACTCCTTCCCGCCGCGCATGAGCTTCTTTTCCATCCCGTCGAAGGAGACGTCCCCGAAGCTCATAACCTGGCTGCTCTCCCAGGCGCGGGGCCGGCGGCCCATCGCCCGGATGCGCGCAAGCAGCTCCTCGATGGCGAAGGGCTTGACCAGATAGTCGTCTGCTCCCGCATCCAGCCCGTCCACCCGGTCCCCGATCCCGTCGAGCGCAGTCACCATCAGCACCGGGGTGGTGTTTCCCGCCCGGCGTGCCCGGCGCAGGATTTCGAGCCCGCCTAGGCGGGGGAGCATGCGGTCTAAAATTACCAGGTCGTACGCCCCTTCGAGTATGTAGCGCAGCCCGTCGTCCCCGTCGCTGCAAGCGTCCACGGTATAGCCCTCCTGCCGGAGCTGAAAGATGACCGCCTCACAGAGCGCTTCGTCATCCTCGATCATCAGGATTCGCATGGCGCTTATCCTCCTTTGTCTGTTCTGATCCTTACTCTACCACCCTTTCCTCTAACCTTCCTTGAAAAAAGACACGTTGAACGGCTTTTCAATATCGAGACGATTGAGCCTTTGGAGAAAATTTAGAGATTGGGATGATACCATGTGTTCCAGAGTACATCATAACATTTTTTTGGAGGAAACGGCATGAAAAAGTTTGGAAAACGTCTGCTTGCGTTTCTGCTGGCCGGAAGTTTGGGGCTGCTCAGCGCCTGCTCCGGCTCGGATACGCCGGCGCAGTCGAGCTCTGGGGATGTCCCGAAGGCCGGGAATACCGCGATGGGCAGATACATAGAGGAAGAATACGCCTGGCCGCAGGAGGTCACCCGTTCGGCGGGCATGTTCCGTCTTTCGGACGGCTCGCTGAGAGTGCTGGGGAGCATTTTCGATCCCGGAACCTTCCACCCCTGGTATTTCTACAGCTCGAAGGACGGCGGGAAGAGCTGGCAGAAGGAGGAGGAAAGCCCGCTTTCCAACCTTGACAGCGACGCCTTTATCCAGGCGGCAACCTATGACAGAGAGGGAAATTTCTATTTTACCTACACCGTCTACTCCCAGGAGTTCCAGGATATTCTCAACGAAGCGATGAGCACCGGCGAGATTCCCGAGGATTTGACCTATCCGCCGGACCACCATATGAAGGTCGCGCCCGACGGCACGATGACCGAGCTTTCTATCGAGATGGACAAGGACAGTATGGGGCGCGATGCCTTCACCGGCTATCAGATCGCGGACAATGGCGACATGGTGGTGGAGAATTACGGCACCCTCGCATCCTATGACCTGGCAAGCGGGAAGAAGAAAAATTCCTTTGTCCCCCAAAACGGAGTGGACGACTACCTGCTCATCGGTGGCACCGTCTATATCGTCAGCGGCAATGAGATCGTGCTGTACGATCTGGAGAGCGGGGAGGCCACCGGCGAGACCATCCCGATGGAAGGGTATTCCGGCGGCGGCGCGCTGAGTGTCGGGGAGGACCAGAAGTCGATCGTGCGGGCGGACAGCACCGGCATTTACCGCTATCTGCTCGACGGCAGCGTCTGGGAACAGATCGTCGAAGGCTCCCTCACCTCGCTGGGTATGCCTTCGGTCCATATCGGCAGTATCTTCGAGATGGAAAACGGGGACTTCCTGGTGCGCTCCTCCGGGGACGACGGCTACCAGCTGCTCCATTATACCTTCTCGGCCGACACCCCCGCGGTGCCCACCGAGGAGATGAACGTCTATTCCCTCAGCGACAGCAGCACCCTGCGCCAGGCCATCGGGCTTTATCAGCGTGAGCACCCGGAGCTTCGGATCAACTTTACCGTCGCGCTCGATCCGGACACCGCCATCACCGCCTCGGACGCCATCCGCTCGCTGAACACCGAACTGCTCGCGGGCAAGGGCCCCGACCTGCTGGTACTCGACTCTCTGCCGATCGACAGCTATATCGAGAAGGGGGTCCTCAGCGACCTGTCCTCCGCCGTCTCGCCGCTGGCGCAGAGCGGCGAGCTGCTCGAAAACATTGCGAATACCTACAGTAAGGACGGCAAGCTCTTTGCCGTGCCTGCCCGCTTCGGGGTGCCCGAGCTCTGGGGCCCGAGCGAGCTGATCGACAGTGCGAAGGATCTAAGCAGCTTCGCCGATTGGGTCGTCGCCGAGCATGAGAGGAATCCGCAAGCGAGAGCGCTTATCCGCATGAAGCCCGAGCAGCTGATTTCCGACTTTTACTATACCTGCGCGCCGGCCTGGCGGGACGAGGACGGGAGCATCAAGGAAGCCGAGTTTGAGAAGTTTTTGACCGATATCAAGCGGATCGCCGACGCCGTGCAGGAGATCCCCGCCGACTATCCGTATCCCTTTGACGACGAGGGCACCAACTTCCTTTGGGGAGGGGTCTACTGGGCCAATGGGCTGGTCAACACCGTGCTGGGCCTTTCCCAGACCACCGAAGACCTCGCCTCGCCCGATGCGGCGGCGACCTACCGCGGCGACGGAAAATTTGCCATCCTGCCCGGGCAGGCGCAGAACGTCTATGTGCCGCAGACCTTGCTGGGGATCAACCAGAATTCCACCCAGCAGGAAAACGCTCTTGGGCTGATCGAGACCGTCCTTTCCTACGAAGTGCAGAAGAACGACTTCGAGGACGGCTACTGCCTGAATATCAAGGCGCTCGACGAAAGCGCGCTGACCCCGTATGAAGAAGGGGACGACGGGATGCAGGCCCCGCTTTACATCGATGGGGAAGAGAAAATTTTCCAGATTATCTGGCCGAGCGACGAGACGATGGCCGGGATCATGGAGAAGATCAAGGGCCTTTCCACCCCCTCCACGGCCGATCCGGTGCTGCTGCAGATGATCCTGGATGAGACAAAGGATTTCTTTGCCGGCGCCAAGACGGCCGGGGAGGCCACCGCAGCCCTGGTGCAGCGCACCCAGGCTTATCTGGCGGAGTAAGAAAGCAAAATTAATTATGAGCGAGGCAGCCGTCCGTCCATCGGGGCGGGCGGCTACCTTGCGAAAACAGGGAAGGGAGGAGCGCCATGCTTGGCAGCAAAAGAAGCGGCAGGAGGAAATGGACCTGGTTTTGGTTCGTGCTGCCAAGCCTTTTGGGAGTGGCATGGTTCGTCCTCCTTCCGTTCACGGACGTGGTGCGCCGTTCCTTTTCACAGACCATGAACGGCGTATTCGTCGGGCTGCAAAACTACGATACCGTACTGCACAACGGGGCGTTCTTACAGGCGGGCGGCAACACAGTGCGCTTTGTGCTGATCTGTATCCCCGCCCTGATCGTCCTCTCGCTGCTCGTCGCGCTGGCGCTTTACGGCCACCCGCAGCAGGCGGGGGTCTTTAAGACCACCTTTTTGATCCCGATGGCGATCCCGGTCGCCTCGGTGGTGCTGCTCTGGAAGGTGCTGTTTCATCAAAACGGCCTGCTCAGCGCCTTCCTCGACGGGCTGGGGCTGCAGGGGATGGACTGGATGAAGACCGGGTTTTCCTTCTGGGTGCTGGTGGTCAGCTATATCTGGAAAAACCTCGGCTACGACATGATCCTCTGGCTGGCCGGGCTGTCGGGGATTTCCCCCAGCCTTTATGAGGCCGCGGCAGTGGATGGAGCTGGAAAGCTAAAATGCTTTACAGCGATAACCTTGCCCAATCTGCTTCCGACCCTTTACACCATCACGGTGCTTTCCTTTCTCAATTCCTTTAAGGTATTCCGCGAGGCCTACCTGGTGGCGGGGGACTATCCGCACAGCAGCATGTATCTGCTGCAGCATCTCTTCAACAACTGGTTCGCTGACCTAGACATGGATAAGCTGTGTGCGGCGGCGGTGCTGGTGGGACTGATCATCTTTGGGCTGATCCTGCTGCTGCGCCGCGCCTGGGAGGGGGAGGGCGAGCTGTGAAAACGCTCAGAAAGGCGCTGGCGCTGCTTTTTCCCACCCTGCTTTCCCTCACGGTCTGGCTGCCGATCCTGCTGATCGTGGGCGGCTCCTTCATGGGGGTGGCCGAGCTGCTCGAGGATTTGGGGCCGGTGCTCGCCGGAGAAGAGGGGTTCGCCCGCTGGAGCCTGCTGCCCCAGTACCCGACCCTGCGGCCCTATGTCGAGCTGCTGCTCGACTCGCCCCAATTTTTTGTGATGTTCTGGAATTCGGTCAAGCTGGCGGGCGGCATCCTGCTCGGACAACTGCTGGTGGGCGCGCCCGCCGCCTGGGGCTTTGCGAGGTGGAAGGGGAAGCTGCAAAACCTGCTCTTCACCGTCTACATCGTGCTCATGCTCATGCCCTTCCAGGTGACGATGGTTTCAAATTACCTGGTACTGGACGGCCTGAGCCTCCTGGATACCCATCTGGGGATCATCCTGCCGGCGGCCTTTTCCACCTTTCCGGTTTTTATCATGTACCGCTTTTTCTGCGGGATACCGGGCGCGGTGCTCGAGTCGGCATCGCTCGACGGGGCCAACGAGCTGCAGGTATTCCTATACATCGGGGTCCCTTTGGGCGGGGCGGGGATCATGTCGGCGATGGTGCTCGGCTTTCTGGAGTACTGGAACATGATCGAGCAGCCGCTGACCTTCCTGCATGAGCGTACCCTCTGGCCGCTCTCCCTTTTCCTGCCCACCATCGTGGCGGACAAGGCGGGGCTGTCCCTGGCGGCCTCGGTGATCACCCTGCTGCCGGCCATCCTCATATTCATGCTCGGCCAGCGCTATCTGGAGGCCGGGATTAAGGCCGCGGGGCTAAAGGAGTAGGAGCAAGATGAAATTTCGGGAACTGATAAAGTATCAATTGGATACGGGGAAGCCGCTCTCCCGCCAGCAAAAACTGGTGCGGCTGCTGCTCGGCTTTCTCCTGCTTATGCTGCTGCTGACCCTCCTGTCCCGGGCGGCGGATTCCCTGACGGTGGCGCGGGTGACGACCGAGCGACCCAAAAACGCCGCCATTGAGCACCAGGTGCGCAAGGACGGAATCTTAGGCGCCAACCATGAGTCGGCCGCGGTGGCAGTGGGAGGAATCCTGGTACGAAGCGTGGAGGTACACCTTGGGAGCCTGGTCAAGGAAGGGGACCTGCTCTTTACCCTGGACACCGCCGACGTGCAGCGCCAGCTGGCCGAAAAACGGCTGGAGCGGCAGAAATACCAGCTTCAGCTGGCGGCGGCTCAGCGTGCGCAGCAGAAGGAGGAAACGGCCGCCGAGCGCGCGCAGGAGCGCGCCGAGGAGGACTATGAATACGCCCTGGAAAAGGCGCAGTCCGAGATGCGCCGAGCGAAAAGCGACTGGAAAGACGCTGAGGACCGGGTCGATGAATTCTGGGACGACCACGACAGGGACGATGACGACGACTGGTCCATCGGCTCCTCCCGCAGCGAGCTGGACACCCTCGAGGAGCGCGCCAAGGAAAAGAAGCGCGCTTATAACGACGCCCTGCGCGCGCGGGACGAGGCGGTCCTGGCGGCCAAGCGGGCCATCGAGGACGCCGCGCTCACCGACCCGGAGGGGGCTGAGGCGCAGGTGCTCGCGCTAGACATCCAGCTTCTGGATTTACAGATCGCCGATTTGCAGACCGTACTTGCCCAGGAAGGGCAGGTGCTCAGCGAGCTCGACGGGGTGGTGACCGAGCTCGGGATCAGCACCGGGAAAAAGACCACCGGGGAAGCGAGCGTCGTCATCGCCGAGAGTTCACAGGGCTGGCGGCTGGGCGTGACGCTGGACAGCGACGAAGCCAAATACGCCGCGCGCGGGGACCGGGTGTCGGTTTTCCTGCCCGGCAAGCAAAAGGAGATACAGAGCGTCATCGAGACCATTGCCCCCTCCTCGCAGGAGCCGGGCGCGGTGGAGGTGGTCGCCCTGGTGCCCGAGGGGGAGCTTGGGCAGTCGGCAACCATGCAGATCAGCAAGAAGGGGGACAATTACCCGGTCTGCGTGCCCATCGGGGCGCTGCACGGCGCCGAGGGCGACCAATACGTGCTGCGCCTCACGGAAAGCGAAACCGTGCTTGGCCGGGTCAAGACGGCCGAACGGGTGAGCGTCACGCTGGAGGACAGCAATGATACCCGCGCAGCCGTCAGCGGCGCGCTGAGCGGCCAGGACGAGATCATCGTCTCCTCCAGCAAGAGCATCTATGACGGGGACCGTGTGCGCTTAGAGGAGCCGCAGCCATGAGCGGGCGGATAAAAGAGCTCTGCCTTGGCACGCTGCTGCTTCTTTCCTTGGCGGCGGGCTGGCTCATCACCCTGCAAAGCGTCGGGCGGCTGGAACGCGTGCCCGCCACCGTACAGCTGCGTTATCGGGAGGAGGCCTTTTCTCCCCGGGAGCTTGACGAGATCGCCGGGAGCGAGGCGCAACAGGGGAGCGGTGCCCTGCCCCTGACGGCCTTTGGGCAGCAGGAGCAAAAGAAGGTGTCCACAGAGGCGCCTGTGCGGGAGGCGCAGCTGACATTGCTTTGGACCTGGGGCCGGATGGACCGGGCGATGTCCGCCCCCCTGCTGTCAGGGTATTACCCGGCCGCCGGGGGCGACGGGTGCGTGGTGGATGAGAGCGCGGCTTATCGACTTTGGGGCAGCCGCCAGGTGACGGGGGAAACCCTTCGCTACGATGGAAAGGACTATACCGTGCGTGGGGTGAGCGAGGCGGCGGGCGGGGTGGTGCTCCTCCCGGCCGCGGCGGAGCAGCGGGTACTCTCCACCCTGGCGCTGGAGCCGCCGCCCGGGAAGGACCGGCGCGCGGCGGCCGAGGAATTTCGGGTGCGCCATGCCCTCGAAGAGGCGGACGCAATCCTGCTGCTGGGCGGTTTTAACTCCCTGGGTCGGTTTTTGCTCTTTCTGCCGTTTTTGATCCTGGCGTGCGTGCTGCTCTGGCTGCTGCTGCAAGCCCTCTGGCGGTTGCGCCACACGCCCTTCCTCTTTGCGCTCGATCTTGGCGCCCTGGTCCTGATCCTGGTTCTGGCCTTCTGGCTTTCCGGGGTGCGGATCAGCTTTCCCCAGAGCATGGTGCCCACCCGCTGGTCGGACTTCGAGTTTTGGCAGCGGCTCTTTTCCTCTTGGGGGGAGAGCCTTGTGGAGCTTTTGCGCAGTGAAAAGCTGATCCCCGACCTGCTCTACTGGAAGGAATGGGGGAAGGCGGCCGGCGGCGCACTGCTCTCCTCCCTTGCCATGGTCCTGCTCATTAAAAGAAGAGCGGCCGGATGATTGTAATCATCCGGCCGCTTTAATGCTAGGAGTCCTGCTCGGCGATCCGCTGCGCCAGGTCGTTTAGATAGACCCACCGCTCCATTTTTTCATCGAGCTGCGCTTGCAGACCCTCCTTTTCGGCGGTCAGCCCCTGCAGCGCGGCATAGTTGCTTGCCTGCTCGGCCAGCTGCCGTTCGTTTTCTTGCAGCGCCTCTTCGAGCGCCGCAATCTCTCCGTCGATCGTTTCCAGCTCCCGCTGCTCCTTAAAGCTCAGGCGCAGCTTCCTCTCGCGCTGGCGCCCGGCGGCGGGGACCTTTCTCGCAGGCGCGCCGCGCTCGGGCTCCTCCTCCTTGCGGCAGCTCAGGTAGTCGCTGTAACCGCCGACATAGCCGGTGAGGACGCTGCCGTCCTCGAAGACGAAGACCTGCCTCGCCACCCGGTCCAGGAAGTACCGGTCATGGGAGACGGCGATCACGGCGCCGGGGAAGGTGTCCAGATAGTCCTCCAGCACCGTCAGTGTTTCGATGTCCAGGTCGTTGGTGGGCTCGTCGAGCAGCAGCACGTTCGGCGCGTCCATCAGGATGCGCAGCAGATAGAGCCGCCGGCGCTCACCGCCCGACAGCTTGCCGACGGCGGTATACTGCATATCGGGGGTGAAGAGAAAGGTTTCGAGCATCTGCGAGGCGCTCAACACCCCGTCCGGGGTCTGGATGTTGAGCGCGGTGTCCTTGATGTAATCGATCACGCGCTGGGAGGGATCCATCTCCCCGCACTCCTGTGAGAAGTATCCGATCTTCACCGTGGCCCCTTTTTCCACCTGGCCGCTGTCGGGGGATACCAGCCCGAGGATGATTTTCAGCAGGGTGCTCTTCCCGCAACCGTTCGGACCGATAAGGCCGAGCCGGTCGTCCCGCAGCAGGTTATAGGAAAAATCCTTGATCAGGGTTCGTTCCCCGTAGCTTTTAAAGATGCCTTCGATTTCAATGATCTTTTTCCCCAGTCTCGAGGAGAGGGAGCGAAGCTCCAACCCTTGTGCTTTCTTTTGGGCAGGCTGGGCGCTGAGCTCCTCGAAGCGCTCAACCCGAAAGCGCGCCTTGGTTCCGCGGGCTTTCGCGCCCCGCTGGATCCAGGCGAGCTCCTTGCGCAGCAGGGCCTGGCGCTTGCGCGCGCTGGCGGCAAGGCTCTCCTCCCGCTGTGCCTTGAGCGAGAGAAAGCCGGAGTAATTGGCCTCATAGGAGTAAAGGCTGCCGCCCGCGACCTCCACGATCCTGTTTGTCACCCGGTCCAGAAAGTACCGGTCATGGGTAATCATCAGCAGCGCTCCCTTGTAGCGCCGCAGGTAGTCCTCCAGCCACTCGATCATCTCGTTGTCGATATGGTTGGTCGGCTCGTCGAGGATCAGCAGGTCCACCTGCGTGACCAGCGCGGCGGCCAACGCCACCCGCTTTTTCTGCCCGCCCGAAAGCTCGCCGACCTTTTGGCCGAGATCGTTTACCCCCAACCGGGTGAGGATGGCCTTGCATTCATATTCGGCGGCCTCCCGGTTTTGCTGTTCGATCCCGGCCATGGCCTGCAAAAGGACGCTTCGCTCCCCGCGAAAGTCGGGGTTCTGCGGCAGGTACCCTATATGCAGGCCGTTCATTTTTGTGATCTCGCCCGCGTCGGGTTCCTCCACCCCGGCAATGATTTTGAGCAGGGTGCTCTTGCCCGCGCCGTTTTGCCCGATCACTCCGATCTTTTCATTGTCGCCGATCCCCAGCGTAACCCCATCGAGCAGCGGGGTCACGCCGTAGCTTTTCGTAATCTGTTGTGCAGT
Source organism: Harryflintia acetispora (assembly GCA_004340125.1). GTDB lineage: Bacteria > Bacillota > Clostridia > Oscillospirales > Ruminococcaceae > Harryflintia > Harryflintia acetispora. The sequence goes on from SLUK01000002.1 coordinate 219,178, forward strand.
CAGCAGGTTCAATTTATCTCACCAATTCCTTGAGGCAGTCGCAGGCTTCTCCGTCGGGCCGGTAGCCCTTGTCCTCGCATTTCTTGCAGCGATAGGGGATTTCCAGATAATCGGGCGCATAGCCGTTATGTACCAGAAGCGCTTCCTTTTCCTGCTGCAGTGTAAGGTTCTCTTCCCGCAGGCGGGCGATCAGGTCGCCGGTGTTTCCGCCCAGCAGCACCGCCTTGGAGACCTCGAACCCGGTCTTGGCCAGCGCCGTGTCGATCTGTTTGAGGCGCGGCAGCTTCCCATAGACCTCCTCCTTACGCTTGGCCGCGATCTCCCGCGCGGCGTTGCGCCGCTGCTGAAGCTCGGCGTGGGCCTTGTCGTACCGCTCCTTTTGCGGGGAGGGCGGGGCGAGGGGGCCGCTCCCAAAGGTGCGCGCCTTTGGCTGATATTCGCTCTGCGCCGCCCTTTGGGGCGCGTTCATTTCGTCCACCGCCTGGCGGGGGGTCTTGATCCCCTTTTCGTGCCAGCGGGAGAGGATCGAGTCGCAGTAGGGGAAGGAGAGCTTGCCGGTGTTGTCCACCGTGCGCTCGTAGGCCAGCTGGATGAGCGGCAGCTCAAAGCCGTACTGGTCGAACCATTTGGTCACATAGTCCATTTCCTTGGCGGTCAGGTTGCGCGAAAAGATCCCAAAGGCCGATTTGATCTTGCCCTCATAGTCGTTTTTGCGGGTGAGGGAGAGGATGTGCTGTTCCGCCTTGTCAAAGGTGTCGATTCCCCGGTCGATCCAGTCGTAGGCGGTCTTTTCGATGTAGCGCAGGCTGCTTTTGCCGATCGAAACGCAGTACTGGATCACCATCAGGATCAGCTCGACCTCCATCCCGCCGTAGCTGTAGAGCGAAACGAGCGCTTCCATCCCAGAGGGGGAGATGGTCTTGCCCAGAATTTCCTGCGCCTCCTGCAGCAGGGTGGAGACCTGCTGGTCTTTGGCCGCCAACGAGGAAATTTCCTCGGGTGCCAGCCGTCCGCGGACTGGGGGTTTTACGATCTTCTGCTCCGGCGTTTGCGGCTCTCCGGCCTTGAGGGGGACGGTATCAGGCGCGGGAGCGGGCGTCTGCGGTTCCTGGCCCGCTCTCGCGGGCTGCAGCAGGCTGTCCCCTCCAAGCGTCTCCTCCATGAGAACGCCCGAAGCGATCCAGTAGTTGAGAGCGTCCTGTGCGTCCGCCGTGGAGAGGCCGACGAGGGCGGCGAGCTCTGCCAGGGACAGGGACTGTTCATTGTGGCGCAGCAGCACCAGCAGAACCTTGAGCGAGGCGGAGCCGCAGGTCTTGATATGCTTGTCCACGATCTGGGTGGGGACCGCGAAAATATTTCCCCAGATGCCGAAATCCAGCTTATAGGCCATGGAAGAACCTCCAAGATGATGTAAATAGTTGCTTTAAAAATATATTATATCATAAAAGGTCAAAAGGCGCATCGGGAAATTAACGGTTTACTTCCCAAAACGGATGGGCTATAATGAGAGAAATCAAAATGAAAAGGAGCTGTGCTCGATGAAGCTTTTACGTCTCTTGGAGGAGAATTCCAGACTCTCTCTCGAACAGCTGGCGACCATGACCGGGATGAAGGCCGAGGAAGTGGCGGCCGAGCTGGAGCGCTATGAGCGGGAGGGGATTATCCGCTCTTACGGGGCAATCATCGACTGGGACAAGACCGAGAGGCATTATGTCAGCGCGCTTATCGAGCTTCGGGTTTCCCCGAAAAGGGACTGCGGCTTTGAAGAGATTGCCAAGACCATCATGGAATTTCCCGAGGTGGAGTCGGTCTATTTGATGAGCGGGGGCTATGATCTGGCGGTGACCGTTTCGGGCGAATCCTTTAAGGACATCGCCATGTTTGTCGCCTACCGCCTCTCTCCTTTGGATTCGGTGCTCTCCACCGCGACACACTTCGTCCTGCGCCGCTATAAGGAACGGGGCGTGGTTCTCTGCGGGGAGGAAGGGGACGAGAGGGAGGTAACGGTACTGTGATCGATTACTCGTCTGTCCTCTCCGAACGGGTTCAGGAGCTGAGCCCCTCGGGAATAAGAAAATTTTTTGACCTCGCCAGCGAGATGGAGGGTGTGATCTCCCTCGGGGTGGGGGAGCCGGATTTCAAGACCCCTTATTCCATCCGGCGCGCGGGGATCGAATCCCTGGAAAAGGGCCGCACCTGGTACACCGCCAACGCCGGGCTCAAAGAGCTCAAGGTGGAGATCACAAACTACCTGCGCCGCCGCTTCGAGCTCGATTATAACCCGGTCGATGAGGTCATCGTCACCGTCGGCGGGTCGGAAGCCATCGACCTTGCCATCCGTTCCCTGATTAACCCCGGCGACGAGGTGCTCGTACCCGAGCCCTGCTTCGTCGCCTATGCGCCGATCGCCTTGCTCACCGGCGCCAAGGTGGTCCCGATCCCAACCCGGGAGGAGGACGACTTCAAGCTGTGCGCCGCCGCACTCAAGGAGCGGATCACCGATAAGAGCAAGCTGCTGATCTTCCCGTACCCCAACAACCCGACCGGCGCTGTCATGCGTCAAAAGGAGCTCGAGGAGATCGCCGGGGTACTGCGGGACACCAACATCATCGTGCTTTCGGACGAGATCTACGCCGAGCTGACCTATGGCGAGCGGCGGCATGTCTCGATCGCCTCGATCGAGGGGATGCGCGAGCGGACCATCCTGGTCAGCGGGTTTTCCAAGGCCTATGCCATGACCGGCTGGCGGATCGGCTATGTCTGTGCCCCCGCGCCGATCACCGCTCAGATGCTCAAGGTCCACCAGTACGCCATCATGTGCTCGCCCACCACCAGCCAATACGCCGCCGTCACGGCCATGCGCAGCTGCGACGACGAAATCCGCAAAATGGCGGACGAGTACGACGTGCGCCGCCGGCTCTGCGTGGGGGAGTTTAACCGGATCGGCCTGCACTGCTTCCCGGCCGAGGGGGCGTTTTACGTCTTCCCCTCGATCAAATCCACCGGGATGAGCAGCGACGAGTTCTGCCAGGAACTGCTCTATTCCAAGCGGGTGGCAGTGGTGCCCGGCACCGCCTTCGGGGCGGCGGGCGAGGGATATGTGCGGGTATCCTATTCCTATTCGGTGAGCTATTTGGTCAACGCCATCAAGCGGATCGAAGAATTTTTGCAGGAGAGAAAAGGATAGCCCATGTCAGTGAAGAACCTGGTCGCCTTCACCCGGGTGGAGGATTATGAATACCAGGCGGTGCTCCACGCGGTGCGCCGCCAGTTCCGGCTGCTCGGCGCGGCCGAGCTGGTGAAGCCCGGCATAAGGGTCACCGTCAAGCCGAATCTTTTGATGAAGCGGGAGCCGCAGCAGCACACCACCACCCACCCGATGGTGGTGCGCTGCGTGATAGAGGCGCTGCAGGAGCTGGGGGCCGGGGAGATCACCATTGCCGACAGCCCGGGCGGACCTTATACCAAGGGCGCGCTCGAGGGCATTTATTCGGCCAGCGGGATGAAAGAGGCGGCCTCCCTCACCGGGGCGAAGCTCAATTTCGACACCGGATGGCGGGAGATCAAATGCGAGGATTACCGGGTCTGCTCGGGTTTCAATATCATTGACCCCGTGGCAGGGGCCGATCTGGTGGTGAACCTGCCCAAGCTCAAAACGCACTGTATGACCACCCTTTCGGGCGGGATCAAGAACCTGTTTGGCTGCGTGCCGGGGCTGCAAAAGCCGGAGCTGCACTACCGCTTTGTGGAGGAGGAGCGCTTCTGCCAGATGCTCCTCGACCTTGCGCAGACCGTCAGTCCCGCCATCACCCTGGTGGACGGGATCGTCGCGATGGAGGGAGACGGCCCCTCGGGCGGCACGCCGCGAGGGACCGGCTTCCTCGCCGGGAGCAGGGACCTCTTCGCGCTGGATGTGGAGCTTGCACGGGTGCTGAATCTTGGGGAGGTCAAGATGCTCTCCCTGGCCGCCGTCCGCTCCCTTGCGCCGCCGGAGGATTTGATTGAAAGGGCGGGGGAGCCGCCCGCGGTGATCAAGGACTTTCGCCGCCCGCGCTCCAAGTCGCTGGACTTCCTCGGTTCGGTCCCGGCCCCGCTGCGCCCCGTGGTGCGCAGCCTCGCCGGGCGTTTTGCCAAGCCCAGCCCGAAGGTCGAAATGAAGCAGTGCATCGGCTGCGGGCGCTGTGCGCAGTCCTGTCCGGCGCACACGATAAAAATTGATCATGGCAAGGCGGTCATCGACTACAAAAACTGTATTCGCTGCTACTGCTGCCACGAGATGTGCCCGCCCAGGGCGATCGGGATCAAGAGGCTGAAACTGTTCGATATATAGACAGACAAAAGAGGTGGAGGGAACGAGAGCGGATGAAAAAGACAGTCATTGTGGGCGCGCCCTGCAAGGTCAACCTTTCGCTGGACATTACCGGGGTGCGGGAGGATGGCTATCACCTGCTGCGCTCGGTTATGCAGACGGTGGATCTGTTCGATTATCTGATTCTGGGCCCCGGCGAGTTTCCGGGAATTTTCATTGACTGCGACCGGGAGCAGCTGATCTGCGACACCACCAACACCGCCTACCGCGCGGCCCAGCTCTTTTTCGAGCACACGGGAATAAAGAACCCCGCGGTCCATATTGAGATCATCAAAAACATTCCCATGCAGGCGGGATTGGGCGGCGGCAGCTCGGACGCAGCTGCGGCGCTGGTGGGGCTCAACGACCTGTACCAGGCCGGTCTTTCGCAAAGCGAGCTTTGCGCGCTGGGGGTGCGCGTCGGGGCGGACGTGCCGTTTTGCCTGCGCGGGGGCACCATGCTCTGCGAGGGGGTGGGCGATATCTTCACCGACCTGCCGGCCCTGCCCGGGTGCTTTATCCTGATCGCCAAGCCGGATACCGGGATTTCCACGCCCGACAGCTTCAGGCGGTACGACCGGGCGGGGAAGAGGCTCCATCCGAACACCGAGCAGATGATGGCGACCATCCTCTCCGGGAACCTGCCCGATCTCGGGCATGAAATGTATAACGTCCTCGAGGAGGTCTGCGAGCTGCCCCAGGTCGGACTGTATAAGAGCATTATGCTCCAATGCGGCGCCCTGGGCGCTGTGATGACCGGCAGCGGCAGCGCGGTGATCGGGCTTTTTGACAACAAGCGCGCCGTGCGCCACGCCCACCGCAAGCTGTTGACCCATGCCGATGCGGTCTTTATCACCCGGCCGGTGCCTTACGGCGCGCGGGCCGTGGATGGAAAAAAATAGAATATTTCGTATAAGAGGCATAAAAACCGTCCAACCTTGTGGTATCAAGGAAAAAGGACGGTTTTTACATATGTTTGGGCTTAAAAAGATTGAGATTTCACTTCTGGGCGGACTGCTGCTGGCACTTTTGCTGAGCTCCATCGCGGCCTTTGCCGCGCAGAGCGACAGGCTCCAGGGGCAGGTGCTGCGCCTGCACATCCTGGCCAATTCCGACGAAGCGTTCGACCAGCAGATCAAGCTCGAGGTGCGGGACGCGATCCTGCGCGAGCTCGGCGAAGAGCTTTCCCAGAGTAGAGACCGCGACGAGGCGGAGCATACGGCCCAGATGCTGCTGCCCAGGGCCGAGGAGATCGCGCGGCGGGTGATCCAGGGGAATGGCTACGACTATCCGGTGCAGGCGAAGCTGATCAACATGCATTTTGAAACGCGCAGCTACGGCACCATCACCATGCCCGCCGGAGACTACGACGCGGTGCGGATCACCATTGGGGAAGCGCAGGGGCACAACTGGTGGTGCGTGCTCTATCCGCCCATCTGTGTTCCCGCAGCGGCGGACATCGAGGACCTCGCGCAGCTGGAAAGCGATCCAGTGGCCTCGGGCAATCCGCAATATGAGCCCCGCTTCAAAATTCTCGAAATCCTGGAAGGGCTCAAAAAGAATCGGGAATTGTCGGCTTGACAGCGGCGCGTTTTGGGTCTATAATTCCTTAAGGTAAGTGATGATGCGCTTACCTGATAAGGAAAAGGCTGTGACGGGAAGAAGCAGGCCGCTTTGCCGCAAGAAAGAGAGGGCACCCTCGGCTGAAAGGTGTCTGTGCACAAAGCCTGCGGGCCATCTCCCGAGCCTCGCGGCGACGAGCCGTGGCGTGCGCTCCGCGTTAAGGAGCTTTTGAGCGGCGGCATGGGAGGCTGTGCCGCAATCCGGGTGGTACCACGGTAAGCTTGTCTAATCAGGCTATCGTCCCTGTTTTTGAGGGATGATAGCCTTTTATTCTGTCTTGAGAGCAATTTTGGGAGGAGCATAAAACATGGAATGGACAGGAGTCAACGACCTGAGAGAAAAGTTTCTCTCCTTTTTTGAGAGCAAGAGGCATACCCGCCTGCCGAGCTTCCCGCTCGTGCCGAAGGACGACGCCTCTCTGCTGCTCATCAATTCCGGCATGGCGCCGATGAAAAAGTTCTTCCTGGGGCTGGAGACCCCGCCCAACAAGCGGGTCACCACCTGCCAGAAGTGCATTCGCACCCCGGACATCGAGCGGGTCGGCAAGACCGCGCGCCACGGTACCTATTTTGAAATGCTGGGCAACTTTTCCTTCGGGGACTACTTCAAGCGCGAGGCGATCGCCTGGGCGTGGGAGTTCTTCACCGAGGTGCTGGGGATCCCCAAGGACAAGCTGCACGTCTCGGTCTATGAGGACGACGATGAGGCTTATAATATCTGGACTAAGGAGATCGGCGTCCAGGCTGACCACATGGTCCACCTGGGCAAGGAGGACAACTTCTGGGAGCACGGTACCGGTCCCTGCGGCCCCTGCTCCGAAATTTATTTTGACCGCGGCCCCGGCAAGGGGTGCGGGCGCCCCGAGTGTGCGGTCGGCTGCGACTGCGACCGGTACGTGGAAATCTGGAACATCGTCTTCAGCCAGTTCGATTCGGATGGGCAGGGCAACTATACCCCGCTGGACCATCCGAACATCGACACCGGCATGGGCCTCGAGCGCCTCGCCTGCGTCATGCAGGGGGTGGAAAACCTCTTTGAGGTGGACACCGTGCAGAATATCATGAAGCACATCTCCAAAATTGCCGGTGTCGAGTACGGCAGGGATCAAAAGACCGACGTGTCGCTGCGGGTCATCACCGACCACATCCGCAGCACCACCTTCATGGTGGGCGACGGAATCCTGCCTGAAAACGAGGGGCGCGGCTATGTGCTGCGCCGCCTGCTGCGCCGCGCCGCCCGCCACGGGAAGTTGCTGGGGATCGATCATCCCTTCCTGCACGAGGTGGCCCGCACGGTGATCAAAGAAAACGAGAACGCCTACCCCGAGCTGCGCGAGCACGCCGAGTACATTACCAAGGTGATCGCGGCGGAGGAGGAGCGCTTCATGAAGACGCTCGACCAGGGAATGGACCTGCTGTTCGAGATGATCGACAAAATTGACAGCGGCATGGAGGACCCCAAGGCGCGCATCCTTTCGGGCGAGGAGGCTTTCAAGCTCTATGACACCTTTGGTTTCCCGATCGATTTGACCCGTGAGATCATCCAGGAGAAGGGGATCGAGATCGACGAGGAGCAGTTCGAGCGCCTCATGCAGCAGCAGCGCGAGCGTGCCCGTCGGGCACGGGAGAGCATGGAGGGCTCGGCCTGGAGCGGGGACCTGCTGGCCGACCTGAGCTTCCCGCAGGAATTCACCGGCTATGAAGAAGAGACAACCGAGGCGAAGATCATGGCGATCGTCGCCGGGGACCAGAAGGCCGACAAAGTGCTCGAGGGCCAGGAGGCCGTGCTGGTGCTGGATCGTACTCCCTTCTATGCCGAGAGCGGCGGCCAGATCGGGGACACCGGGACCATCACGCTGGGGGACAGCGTGTTCGAGGTTTTTGACTGCAAAAAATCGGCTACCAAGTACTTTATGCACATCGGCAGGATGAAGTCCGGCTCCCTCTCGCTGGGCGACGCCGTCACGGCCCAAATCGACACCGCACGCCGGGACGCCATCCGCAAGAACCATTCCGCCTGCCACCTGCTGCAGTTCGCCCTGCGCCGCGTGCTGGGCGAGCACGTCCACCAGGCCGGCTCGATGGTCAGCGACACCCGTTGCCGGTTCGACTTCTCCCACTTCGAGGCGATGAGCCGCGAGCAGCTGGACGAGGTTGAGGAAATCGTCAATACCCTGATCCTCTCCTCGCTGCCGGTCGCAGTACGCGAGATGCCTATCGACGAGGCCAAAAAGTGTGGCGCGATGGCCCTCTTCGGCGAGAAATATGCCGACGTTGTGCGGGTGGTCAACATGGGCGACACCTCGATCGAGCTGTGCGGCGGCACCCATGTGGGCAATACGGCGATGATCGGGATGTTCAAGATCATCAGCGAATCCTCGGTCGCGGCCGGGGTGCGCCGGATCGAGGCGACAACCGGCTTCGGGGTGTTCGAGCTGCTGCGCGAGGCGCAGGCCGAGCTTTCGCAGTGCGCCGCGGCCCTCAAATTGGGGAATATCTCCGAGCTGCCGCAAAAGCTCCAGGCGCTTGTCAGCGAGGGCAAAGAAAAGGACCGGAAGATCGCCGAGCTGGAAGGTAAGCTCGCCTCGGGCAAGATCAAGGAGCTGCTTGAGGGAGCGGTCAAGGTCGAAGGGACCAGCCTGGTCGTCGCGGGGATGGTGGGCGTCGCGCCCGACATCCTGCGCAGCATGATCGACAAGGCCAAGGAGCAGGAGAGCGACCTGGTCGCGGTCCTCTATTCGGTCAACGACGACAAAAAGGCGAGCGTGGCCGTCGGCGTCTCCCAGGAGGCGATCAAGAAGGGCCTGCACGCCGGCAAGCTGGTCAAGGAGATCACCTCCCTGGTCGGCGGCTCGGGCGGCGGACGCCCCGATTGTGCGATGGGCGGCGCCACCAAGATATTCGAGATCGACGAGGCGGTCGCCAAGATTCCGGACATGATCCGCGGCATGATGAAAAAATAATTGGACGTATGCTCCAGTGACTAGGAGGACAATATGGACGACTGCATTTTCTGCAAGATAGCGGCGGGGGAGATCCCTTCCAACCGCATCTATGAGGATGAGCGGGTGCTCGCCTTCTACGATGCGGCCCCCCAGGCACCGGTGCACTTTTTGGTGATCCCCAAGGAGCACATCGGCAGCACCAACGAGCTTGATAACTCGAACAGCTCGATCGTCTCCCACATCTTCGAGGTGATCGTCAAGATCGCCAAGCACCTCGACCTCGACAACGGCTATAGGATCGTCAACAACTGCGGGGACGACGGCGGTCAGACGGTGGGGCATCTGCACTTCCATGTGCTGGCCAAACGGCGCCTTGCCTGGCCGCCAGGCTGATTGCTGAGGGCTTCAAACTAACGTTAAAGGAGAATGGGCTATGCCAAAAACATATACTCTGCAAGTTGCGGGACTGACAAGGGAGCTTCCGATCTGCAAGGTGAACGACGGGCTCTATATCGCGGCGTTCATCATGTTTTCGGATGTGGAGATGACGGTGCGCTGCGCTGAGGAGCTCTTAAAGAAGGCTCCCGCGTTCGACGTGCTGCTCACCGCCGAAAGCAAGGGGATCCCGCTGGCCTATGAAATGTCCCGCCAGTCGGGGAAGCAATACATCCTCGCGCGCAAAAGCGTCAAGCTCTATATGCGCGACCCCATTGAAGTAAACGTCAAATCCATCACCACCGCCGCTCCCCAGAAGATGTATCTGGACGCGGACGCGCTGGGCTACCTCAAGGGCAAGCGGGTTCTGATCGTGGACGACGTGATCAGCACCGGGCGTTCGCTCGAATCGCTCGAGGGGCTGGTCGAGATCGCCGGAGGCACCGTGGCCGGCAAGGCCGCCGTCCTGGCCGAAGGGGAGGCCAGCGAGCGCGAGGATATCCTTTTCCTGGCTCCGCTCCCTCTGTTTACCGACGACAAATAGGAGTGACAACATATGAAGCGACCGCTGTTTGTAATTGGGCTATCCTTCTTTTTGTCCAGTGCGGCCGCCCTTGTCTTCGGAGATAACTTTGCCTTCTCGGTGGGGATCGTGCTGCTTCTCGCGGGCGGCCTCTCCCTGCTGGTGGTCAAAAAGTACAGAGCCGCCGTCGCTGCGGTCCTCTTTACGGGGGCCGTGGCGGCGGCTGTCGTTTTGTTGCAGAATAACATGTGGCTGCGTCCGGTTTCGGATTTGGCGGATAAGACCGTCTATCTCGAGGGCCGGGTGACCGAAATTGAGCATGGTTCGGGCAATTCGCGTTACCGCCTGGAAGCGGTGATCCCGCTCCAGGACAGCGCGAAACCGGTCAAGGCAAATGTAATGGTATATAGCTTTACATCTCTTTCGGCCGATGTGAACGACGTCCTCAGGGGCTACGTCTCGCTTTACAACCCAAAGCTGGAGGGAAAATACCGCTACCGCTATCTGGCGGACCGGCTTCTGCTCTTCGGCACCTTCCACGGGAAAATCGAAGCGGTCGACCGGGATCAGGCGCCCAGGACGGTGGGATACTATGTCAGTGCGCTGCGGGAATACCTGACCGCCCAGAACCGCAAGCTGCTGCCCTCCCAGGAGGCGAGCGTCGTCAATGCCATGATGATTGGGGACAAGAGCTATCTGGACCGGACGGTCGAGCTGGATTTTAAAGATTCCGGCCTGGTCCATCTGATGGCCGTCTCCGGCTTCCACGTTTCCCTGTTCTGCGCGCTGCTGGGCGGGATATTCCGGGCGATGAAGCTGCGCCGCAAGCTTGCCAGCTTCCTTTGCATGCCATTTTTGCTGCTCTTTATGGCGGTCTGCGGTTTCAGCTCTTCGGTGCTGCGCGCCGGGCTGATGATGTTCCTCTGCCTGTTCGCCCAGATTTTCAGCAAACGGTACGACGCGCTCAATGCCCTGGGATTTGCCATGCTGCTCATCTGCTTCATCAATCCCTACAGTGCGCTCAACATCAGCTTTTTGCTCTCCTTTGCCGCCACGGTGGGGATCATCCTGCTTGCCCCGCGCCTGAGTGGATTCTTCCTGAAAAGGCTCGGATATGCGGAGGAAGGGGAGGGCAAAAAGGAAAAAGCGGATGTGGAGTCCCGCTTCACCCGGCTGGTCGTCCACGCGTTTTGCGTATCGCTCGCTGCCTACGTCTTTACGCTGCCGGTCATGCTCTACTACTTCGATTCCTTTTCGCTGATCGCGCCAATCGCTTCCACCCTCGTTATGCCGCTAGCGATGCTGCTGCTCTGGTGCCAGGCCCTCGCACTGCTGTTTGGCGCGCTGCCGCTGCTCGGTTTCATCGCCCAAATCATCTCGGCCTTCACTGCGCTGCTGGTGCGCATGATCCTGCTGCTGACCCATTTCTTCGCCTCGCTCCCATTTTCGACCATGCCGGTGCGGTACGACTTCCTGCAATTTTTGCTGGTGATTTTCTATATTGTGGCGATCCTGCTGGTGGCCCTCGGCGCCTCGAAGCGCACCAAGCGGCTTTGCACCGTGCTTGCGGCGGCGGTACTCGTCTTTGGGGTCGCCTCGGCCTGGCTGCTGCGCCGGGGTACGGTGGATATCGTTTCCTTCGCCGATGTGGACAGCGTTCTGGTGATCAGCGACGGGAAGGCAGCGATGGTCGGTTTTCCCCAGTCGGCCTATGGCGGCCGGGCCATCAGCTCCTATCTGCGTGCGAGGGGGATCAATGAGCTGGAAGCGGCGGTCAGCACCAGCATGGATAACGACGCCGCCATTGGGGCAATCGGCGTCCTGCAGGAGACGCCGGCGCGGCTGGTGGCAATGCCCACCTCGGGGCAGTTTACCGAGCACCTGTTAAAGTACGCGCGTGGAGCCGAAACGCTCATGGTCAACGGGGAGGGGACCATCCGTTTGCTCGGCGGGGTCAAGCTCAATCTGATCCCCTGTTCCTGCGGCTGTGCGTGCGAAATCGATGTCAACGGTGCAAAACTCTTAAAAACCAACCAAAACTGTGTTATAATGAATAATGATTACGGTACGCAGGGCATTATCCGGGGCTGGACGCTCGTCAAGGAACGGGTGGTCAATCCCAAGATGAAGATCGCCTACGACGGCGACAGCGTTACCACCTATACGATAAGAAAAAAGCAGGAGGGGAAGCAGGCGTGATTTATCAGGAGGAGCGGGCCATCGCACAGGCGATCAAGGATAAGAGCCTGCGCTGTCCGGCGCTGATCTACGGCAGCGAGGAATATCTCAAGCAGCAGGTTTGTTCTAGGCTGACCAAGAGTGCGAACGAGGCGTTTTCCTCCTTCAACGACTTCTGCTTCGATTTTGAGCAGCTGGATTTGCAGGGCCTTTCGGACGTGCTGTCGGCCCCGCCCATGATGGCCGATTGGCGCACCGTATTGGTATACAACGTGGACCCCAAGGGCTTTGGTGCCGAGCTTTATAAACAGCTCGAGGGGCTGCTGGGTCAGGTTTATGAGGACTGCCGGGTCGTATTTTTGGAGAAGAGCGGCTGCTTTGACGACAAACGGGACGAAAAATCCAAAAAGGTGATTAAACTCTTTGACAAGTTGGGCAGCGTGCTCCATCTCAAGGAGCGCACCGAGGGGGATTTGCAGAAGCTGATCAAGAGCGAGGCGCAGCAGGGCGGATGTACGATCGTCCCGGCGGCGGCAAAGCAGCTGCTCGCCTCCTGCGGCCGGGATATCATGGCGCTCAAAGGCGAGGTGCAAAAGCTCTGCGCTTATAAGAATTGGGAGGGCGAGATCACCCCGGAGGACGTCGGACTGCTGACGGTCCAGAAGGCGGAGGACAACATCTACGGGCTCTCGCGGGCCATCCTGCGGGACGACTACGACCTGGCGATGAAAATCTTGGGCGACCTATGTTATCTGCGCTATCCGACCGAAAGCATCCTGGGCACCCTGTCGCAAAATTTTGTCGACCTCTACCGGGCGCGGATCGCCACGCAGGAGGGCAAACGCTCCTCCGAGATCGCCGCCGACTTTGGCTACGGCAAGCGCACCTTCGCGATTGACAACGCCCTGCGGGACCAAAGGAAGCTCTCCGACTGGTACCTTGATCATGCGCTCGAGACCCTGTCCAGGGCGGATATCCGCCTTAAATCCTCCCAATGCGACGGGCGTACGGTGCTCGAGCAGACGGTGACGGCCCTGTTTTTAAAAAATCCGCCGAAGGAGGCGGGCCGGTGAAACGCCTCAAACTCGACCGCCCGCTGATCGTGGAGGGGAGATACGACAAGAGCAAGCTCGCCTCCTTCCTGGACGGGGTGATCATTACGACCGGGGGGTTCGACATCTTCCGTGACCACAAGCGCCTTGAAATGATCCGCACCCTGGCGAAGGAAAAGGGGATCATTATCCTGACCGACTCAGACGTGGCGGGCTTCCGGATCCGCAGTTATCTCAAGGGAGCAATCCCGCAGGAGCGGATCATCAACGCCTATATCCCCGACGTCTACGGCAAGGAGAAGCGCAAGGCCGTCCCCTCCAAGGAGGGCAAGCTCGGGGTGGAGGGGATCGACGCCGGCGTGCTGATCGACGTGCTGCGCCGCGCGGGTGTGCTCTTCGAGGACGAAGAGCAGACAGCGCAGGAAGGGGAGAGGCTCACCAAGCTCGACCTGTATGAGCTCGGGCTCTCCGGCGGGATGGACAGCGCGGCAAAACGCAGAAAGCTGCTGCACCGGCTCGGGCTGCCGGAAAATATGGCGCCAAACTCGATGGTTGGGGTGCTGGGGGCGCAGTACACTGCCGGGGAACTGAAAGAAATTTTGAAGGAACTGGATTGAGGAGGGAAGGCCGTGACATTTTTCAGCATGACGTTCCTGCTGGTCTTTCTGCCGGCGGGTCTGCTGCTCTATTACGGCACCCCGAACCGCTTCAAAAATTATACCCTGCTGGGGCTATCCCTGCTGTTCTATGCGGCACTGGGCCCGCTGGAGCTTCTGGTGATGGCGGCCTCGGTGGTCTTCGATTACATGATGGCCTCGCTGATCCGTTACCACCAGGGAAATAGCAGGGTCACGCGCACGGCCCTGTTTTTATCGGTCCTCAAATCGGTTTCACTGATTTTGTTTTGCATGGTGCGCAGCCAGCTGGAGGGCTATTCCATGCCGGTGGGGATATTGGTTTACACCCTTTCGGCGACCGGGTATGTGGTGGATTTATACCGGGGCGAGGCGCCCTATGAGCGCAGCCTGTGCAATTTCCTGCTCTACAACTGCTTTTTCGGCAAGATCTTCGTCGGGCCGTATGTCAAGTATTCCCTCATCCGCCCGCAGCTGAGGAAAAAGCAGCTCTCCCTCTCCTCCATTTCGACCGGGCTGGTGCTGCTCATCCAGGGGATTGCCAAGAAGGTCGTTTTGGCGGATAATCTGCTGCTCACCTACCGCAAGGTCGCGCAGGTGGACGCCTCGCGCGCGAGCGCGACCACCCTGTCCTCCTGGCTTTTGCTGCTCTCCCTCGTGCTGGGAATCTATTTTACCCTGAGCGCCTACTGCGATGTGGCCAGGGGACTGGGGCAGATTTTTTGCTTTAAGCTGCCGCGCAATTTTTCTTACCCCCTGCACAGCAGTTCGGTGCGGGAATTCGTCAATCATTTTAATACCACCCTGGTGGAGTACCTGCGGCGGTATGTCTACCGGCCGCTGGGCGGCGGGCGGTACGGTGTGGTGTCCGATTGCTTCAACACCCTGCTTTACATGCTGCTCTTCGGCGTATGGTTTTCCTTTTCGCCCAATCTGCTGCTCTTCGGCGGCGTGCTGGCTTTATTCATGCTGGGGGAGCGGTATCTCTACGGCCGCCTGCTGCGCCGTCTGCCCGCCGTTTTCGGGCGTGTTTACACCTATGCGGCGCTGCTTGTCTCCTTTTGCCTTCCCGCCAAGGGGACCCCGGCCGGGAGCTGGCAGCTGCTGAAAAACCTATTCAGCTTTCACCAGGAGCGCTTGGTGAACGACAAGATCGTCTATATCCTCTCGCAAAGCTATTGGGTGTTGTTGCTCGGGCTGGTGCTCAGCTTCGCGCTGCTGCCCAAGCTGAGCGCCCTGCTCAAAAGAAGAGCGCCTGCGGCCGCCAACATCCTGTCCGTATTCTTTAACGTCGGGCTGCTGGTGGTCTCGGTCATGTTTATCATCTGATTACAGTTTTTTAGATAGGGGGTGCCGCCTATGGTCTCCAAGCGAATATCCGCCGTTATGATGCTTTTGATCCTGATCACGCTTTCTGTCTCCTGTGTGGTGCGCGGCAACCTTCTGGGGATTGCCTTTCTCCCGCAGGGGGAGGCGGCGCCCTCTTCGATCGACGGGTTGCTCGCCACGACCGAGGGGTATCTCAAAAAGGCGGTGCCGCTCGCGCGCACCCTCAAGGCGGCCAAGATCAACCTGCGCTACCTGCTCGGGGAACGCGAGCAGGACAACGTCTTCATCACCGGCAGCCGTCTGATCGAAAACGTCCAGCCGCCCAACAGCAAGACCGTGCAGAAGAATATGGACGCCATCCTCGATTTTACCGACCGGCTGGGCCGTCCGTCCTATGCCATGCTGATCCCAACCGCCAGCGCGGTGCTGCAAAGTGAGATTCCCAAATTTGCGGACATCTATAATCAGAAGCGGTTCATTGAAAATGTCTACAACAATTTTGCCGGGAAGCTCTCCTGTGTGGATGTCTATTCCACCCTATTCGAGCACAGTGACCAGTATATCTATTACAACACCGAATCCCTGCTCACCCCGCAGGGCGGGTACCTGGTCTACGATATGCTGACCAGACGGATGGGCAACGCGCCGCTGAGCCTGGACCGCTTCGAGATCAAGTATCTCGGCGAATACTACGGGGAGCTTTACGACCGGGTGGAATGTAAGAACGTCGATCCCGATGTGCTGAGCATCTACCCCTATTCGGGCGGGGGAAAGGAGTTCACCGTCACCCATTACTCTGAAAAAACGCGGCGGTATGAGACCCTGTACCCCGAGCATCTGTTGGCGCTTGGCCGGCCGATGGACGTCTTTCTCGGCGGGTTGTCCCCGGTGGTGGACATCCGCCAGAAGCAGCGTGCCCAGAAAAGCCTGTTGGTCTTTGGGGATAAGCAGATGCTCTCCGTCCTGCCTTTTCTCGCCTGCGGCTATCAGCAGGTCACCCTGATCGATCTGGGGCAGATCACGCCGCAGCAGCTCAGCGAGCAGGATTTTGGCAGCTACGACGAGGTGCTCTTTGCCTATTCCACCGATACTTTTATGCATTCCGACACGCCTGCGCGGGTCGGGCTCTATTAAAAAAGCTATTTTTTACTATTCAGCAACTGAAAATTTGGCGCCGCGCGCCGCCAAAAGCGCGCAGGCCGCAGATTCTGCGGCAGGGGAGCAGATATGGACTGGATTGAAACGAAGATATACACCACCCATGAGGGGATCGAGCCGGTGACCGGAGTCCTGCTCGGGATCGGGGTGAGCGGGATTGTGGTTGAAGATTCGCAGGATTTCAGCGACTTTTTGGAGGCCGAGACCCCTTATTGGGATTATGTGGACGAGAGCCTCGACTACCTGCGCGAATGTGAGACCAACCTTACCGTCTATCTGCCCGATAACGCACAGGGCAGCGAGATGTATACCCTGATTTCCCAGGAAATGGACCGGATGCGCCGTGAGGATGCGCCCGGTGCCTACGGACGTTTGGCGGTGAGCACGCAGAACGTCAACGAGGAGGACTGGGCCAACAACTGGAAACAGTACTTTAAGCCCATCCCGGTCGGGAAAGGCCTTGTGATCAAACCGACCTGGGAGGAGCTTCCCCTGCAGCTGGCAGAGGGGCGCAAAGTCCTGGAGATCGACCCCTCCGCCAGCTTCGGCACCGGGACGCACTACACCACCCGCCTTTGCCTCGAGCTGCTCGAGGAGGTGGTGCGCGGCGGGGAAGAGGTCCTGGACATGGGCTGCGGCAGTGGGATACTGGGGATCGCGGCGGCGCTGCTGGGGGCAAAGGGGGTCACGGCGGTGGATATTGATGAGAATTCGGTGCGCATTGCCCGGGAAAACTTTGCCCAGAACCGGGTTTTAGACCGGGTGCAGACCTTCTGCGGCGATGTCAACCGGAGCGGCTCCCTGCGTGAAAAGGTCTGTGCGCGGCAGTATGAGATCGTGTGCGCCAATATCGTGGCGGACGTGATCATCGCCATGCTCGGAACCCTGAAGGCGTGCATGAAGCCCCATGGCGCGTTGCTCTTGTCGGGGATCATCGCCCCGCGCGAGGAGGACGTGCAGCAGGCGCTGGCGCGCGAGGGGCTACACGTGCAGCGGCGGCTGGAGGACAGCGACTGGATCGCGCTGCTGGTGCGTCTCTAATTTGTAATTTTCTTTTGGGAGGATTTATGCCCAGATTTTTTACCCATACTATCACCGGGGATTTGGCTCAGATCGAGGGGCCGGACGCCTCGCATATTGCTCTCTCACTGCGCATGCGCCACGGCGAGGAGCTGACGGTCTGCGACGGGGAGGGCACCGACTACCCCGGAACGCTTGAGCAGATCACGCCCGAATTGGTGACGGTGCGCCTGTCCGGCAGCTTACCATCGCCGGGGGAGCCTAAAATTAAGATAACCCTCTTCCAGGCGCTGTGCAAGGGAGAGAAGATGGACACCATCGTGCAAAAGGCGGTCGAGCTCGGCACTACGGAGATCGTGCCGCTGCTCACCCGGCGCTGCGTGGCCCGGCCGGATCAGAAGGGGTTTGAAAAAAAGCGGCAGCGCTATGCGAAAATTGCCCTTGAAGCGGCCAAGCAGTGCGGGCGGGGGATCGTCCCGCAGGTGGGGGAGCTTATCACCCTCGACAATCTTTTGGTACGGATGGAGGGCTTTTCACAAACCTTCCTGTTTTACGAGCAGGCCCAGCGGCTCCTCGGCTCCATGAAGCTCGACGGGATAAAGAAGCTCGCCGTCATTGTGGGGAGCGAGGGGGGCTTTGATCCCGGGGAGGCCGAGCTTTTAAAGCAGGCGGGCGCGCAGGTACTCTCGCTCGGCAGCCGGATTCTGCGCTGCGAGACGGCGCCTCTGGCGGCCCTGGCCGCCATCCTCTGCCTAAGCGGGGAGCTCTAAGTCTCCCAGCTGGATTTTTTTACATACTTCCGACAGCTTTTGATTGTGACAGCGGATAGCTTATGTTACAGTTGGGAATGCATGTATGAAAAAAATCTGGCTTGTCGGGCTGGTGGTGCTCCTGATTGCGGCGGCTTTGCTGCTGATGAGCCCCACTTTTTCTAAGATTTGGCAGGGGAATCCGGAGGAATCGAACGAATCGTCGCAGGAGGCACAGCCTTCCTCAAAAGAGGAGCCTCTGGAGGAAGAGCCGCCCTTGTCATCTTCGGAGGCGGCCGTCACGCCCCAAGAGGAGGACTGGCGTCTGGTGTTGGTCAGCCGGGAGCATCCGCTCAGTGAGGAGTATCCGGTACAGCTGCAGGAAGTGGAGGAAGACTTCCTCTTTGACGAGCGCGCCGCCAAGGATTTGGAGGATATGCTCGGCGCCGCTTGGCAGGATGGAATCGAGCTGCGGCTGATCTCGACCTACCGCTCCTTCGCGCGCAGCGAGGAGCTCTTTACGGGAAAGGTGGAGGCGCTGCTAGAAAGCGGTCTGGAATATGAGGAGGCGGTGCGCGAGGCGCAGCGCTGGATCGCGCCGCCCGGTACCAGCGAGCATAACACCGGCCTCGCGCTGGATGTGGTGGACAACGAATACTACGAGGATTACGGCGGGTACCTCAACACGCCCTTCAGCCGTTATCCCGCCTACCGCTGGCTGATCGAAAATGCGGCGGATTTTGGCTTCATCCTGCGCTATCCCGAGGACAAGGAGGCTGTGACCGGGATCACCTACGAGCCCTGGCACTACCGGTATGTCGGGAGGGAGCACGCAAAGGAGATCATGGAGCGGGGGATTACTTTGGAGGAGTACCTCGGATTTTAGGAAAAAGGGGAGCGCGATATGCAAAAGCTGAGTAAACTGCAACCGGATTCGGTCCTGCGCGCCGCCGCTTCGACGTTGTTGGCGCTGACGTTGGCGCTGGCCTTTTATCTCTGCGGCACAGGGCTCGGGAATTGGTGCTTGCAGCTGCAGAAGAACTACCGGATCGAGCTCTTCAACCGCGCCGTGGAGGACCGGGGCCTGGTGGTCAAGATGATTTCGGACGAAGAGACGCACGCCATCGCCTCGCATTATGTATCCGCGCTGGCGGATGCGGTGATCCGCTTTGAGTTCTTCCCCCGGGAGGACGACGCCTCCACCTTCTTCGAGATCATCTCCATTCTGCCGCCCAAGGTGGAGATCACCCAATTTGAGTTTTCCGGGCGCAACCTGCTGGTTCACTGTACCGCCCAAAAAGAAGAGCAGCTCGTACAGTTCTCCCAGGCGCTGGACAGCGTCAGCCGCTTTCGGGACATTTCGCTGGAGAGCTATCAAAAGACGGACGGCAGCTTTATCGGTACGATCACCTGTATTTCCCGCTGAAAATGGTATCATAAAGCCAAAGGCAGGCCCCGTTAAGTGGTTTCACTTAACAGGGCCTGCCTTTCTTAAGAATTCCATATTGCACAGACGGCCCGTTCGATTTTAGCGAGGTCCCGGTGGATTTCGATCTCCTTGTAGCCGTTTTGCCGGAGCAGGGCGGCGATCCTTTGCGCCTGCGTGCTTCCGGCTTCCAGCAACAGCCGGCCGCCCGGCTTTAGGCATTCCCGGTAGCGGCAGATAATCGCCTCATAAAAGTACATCCCGTCCTGCGGCGCGAGCAAGGCCATCCTGGGCTCGCAGAGCACCTCGGGCTGGAGAAGCGCATACTCCTGCCCGGAGATATAAGGGGGGTTCGAGACGATCATATCGTAGGGATGGGAGGGATGATAGGTAATGACGTCGTCCCCGATCACTCCCACCGGCGCGCCGTGCAGGGCGATGTTCTCCCGAAGCACCTCCAGCGCGTCGGTTGAGAGCTCGAGCGCGTCCACCGCGGCGTCCGGGCGCTCCAGCGCGAGGGTGACGGCGATCGCGCCGCTGCCGCTGCACAAATCGAGGATTTGCGGCGCGGCGCCTGGCGGGAAAAATTGCAGTGAAAGGTCGATGAGCAGCTCGGTATCCGGGCGGGGAATGAGCACTCCCTCCCGGACATGGAAGCGCCGCCCATAGAACTCCCAGAAGCCCAGCAGATACTGCAGCGGCTCGCGCCCGGCGCGCCGGCGCAGCAACACGCGGTAGCGCGCCTGCTGTTCCGGCGAGGGCGGGGGAGCGAGGAACAACTCAGCGGGGGAGTCGACCCCAAGACAATGCAGCAGAAGCTGAGTCGCGTCAAAGCGGGGGGAGTCCACGCCGCTTTGCGCCAAAAGCGCGGAGCCCTCGTCGATCAGCTCTTTAATACTCGGCATCGGCGCGGCTTTCGGGGATGACCGCCTTCATGGCGGCGATCCCCACCTCGATCTGGCTGTCGTCCGGCTCGTTGGTGGTGAAGCGCTGCAGCCAGAGACCGGGCTTTGAAATAATCCGGGTGAAGAGGTTGTCATGCCGGCCGGCAAATTTGATCACCTCATAGGAGATGCCCACCACCACCGGCAGCAGCAGGAGCTTAAGCGCGATGCGCACCGGAAGGCTGTTCCAGGTGATCACCGAGAAGACGATGATCGAGAGGACCAGCACGATGAGGAGAAAGCTGGTGCCGCACCGAGGATGGAAACGGGGATACTTTTTGACGTTCTCCACCGTCAGCTCCTCGCCGTGCTCATAGCAAAAGATCGTTTTATGCTCGGCGCCGTGGTACTGAAAGACCCGTTTGATCTCCTGCATGTGGGAGACCGCCGCGAGGTAGCAGATAAAGATGGCAATCTTGAGCACCCCTTCGAGGATGGTCAGCAGCATGGTGGAGTGAATCACCCCTTTGAGCAGGTAGCTTACACTCGCCGGAAGCACCATGAACAGCCCGACGGCCAGCAGAAGCCCCAGTACCAGCACGACAGCGTTGAAGAGGGTGGAGAACTTGTCCCCGAGCTTCTCCTGCAATCTTTTTTCAAAGGCCGAGGGCTCCTCCTCAAAGCCCGCCAGATCGGCCGAACGCATCAGCGTTTTGTAGCCCACCCGGAGCATGCTGATAAAATTGAAAATACCCCGCACAAAGGGGGTGCGGCGGTACCAGCGTTTCGGTTTGCTATTCTCCCATACCTCGAGCTCGATCTCCCCATCGGACTTACGCACAGCGAGAGAAAACTTGTCGATGCCGGTGGTTGCGGAGTCGTTGCGCATCATGACCCCCTCAATCACGGCCTGCCCGCCGATCGAGGTTCTAAAACAGCTCTTTTCTTCCAAAATTGCACCAAACCTTCCCGAATCTATCGTTTCAGACAAATCCTTATTATATACGATAATTATTTACAGACTATCAACGGTCGGTATCGTAATTGTAACGGTGGTCCCCACCGACTCCTCGCTGTCCAGCTCCAGCGTGCCGCCATGCTGGGCGATGATCTCGTCCGCCACCGCCAGCCCGATCCCGGACCCGCGCCGGGTGGAGTTGGCCTTGTAAAACTTTGATTTCACCTTTGGCAGGTCCTGCTCGCTGATCCCGCAGCCGGTATCCGCCACGGCGATAACCACCTTCCCGGGCGCGCGGCGCACCGTGATGGTGATGGAATCTCCGGCGTTGGAATACTTGATGGCATTGTCGATGATATTGACGAATACCTGGCGCAGACGGTTGCGGTCGCCCTCGACCATGACGATGTAATCCGGTTCGTCGTAGAGCAGGGACATGTTTTCCCGCTTGATCCGCTCGGTGAACATCAGCACCGCATCCGAGAGCTCGGCGATGATGTCGAGCTTGGCCATCACCATCTTGAAGCGTCCGCTCTGGATCCTCGAGAAGTCAAGCAGCTCCTCCACCATCTGAGAGAGGCGCTCGGTTTCGCTGATGATGACGTGCATCCCCTTCTGGGTGAGCCCGGGGTCGGGGGCCATATCGGTGGAAAGGGTCTCCGCCCAGCCCTTGATGGCGGTCAGAGGGGTGCGCAGCTCATGGGAAACCGAGGAAATGAAGTCGTTTTTCATCTTTTCGGACTGGCTGAGCTCCTCGGCCATGTCGTTGATGGCCACGCACAAATCGCCGATTTCGTCGTCATTTTGCTTTTTCAGCCGCACGTTGAAGTCGCCCTGGGCGATCTTGCGGGCGGTTTCGCCCACCTTGCCCACCGGGCGCACGATCGAATTGATGAAGTAGGAGCTGGTGGTGATGACGAAGAGCAGGATTCCCACGCAGATGAGGGTGATGACCGCGATATAAATCACGATCTGCGCGTCCACCAGCTCGAGGGAGACGACGTAGCGCATGGCCGCGATCTCGTCCGAGGCGATACTGGAAAGGACGGTGACCGCCAGCACATTTTCCGAATTGATCACCCCGCGGTAATAGCCGTAGCTGTCGCTGGATTCCATCGCGAGGTTAAAGTCGGGCATGTACAGCTCATCCGAGGGCGCAAAACCGCTCGAGGTGATGATCACCTTGCCCTCCGGGCTGATGGCCATCAGCTCCATGATATTCTTATACTCGAAGTCTTCGACAATGCTGCGCACCTCGGTCGAAAAATCGGAGGAGGAATCGATCGAGGCGTTCTCGAGCAGGGTGGAGATAACGTTCGAGCGTGAATTGATCTCCTGCTGCACACTGTTATAAAAGTAGGTGCGGATCGCAAACGAGGAGACAATCACAATGGCGATCAGGATAAAGAGGATGATGCCGAAGCTGTTGAGCAGCCAGCGTTTGGTAATTCGGTTGACAGCCAAGGCGGTTCACCTCCAAGTCGGATCATACAATGGGGAACGGGGGAAAGGGTCAGGGCAGCCACTTATAGCCCAGCCCCCAGACGGTGACCAGGTGCTTGGGGTCGGAGGGCTGATCCTCAATCTTCATGCGCAGCCGGCGGATGTTGACATCCACAATCTTGATGTCTCCGAAATAGTTCTCGCCCCAGACCTTGTTGAGGATCTCCTGCCGCTCGAGGGCGACCTCGGGGTTCCTGAGGAAAAATTCCATGATCTGGAATTCCACCTGGGTCAGGTCGATGTCCCTGCCGCTCTTCTTGAGGCTGCGGCTCTTGAGGTTCAAGACGAACGGCCCGGAGGAGAGCACCTCGCTGTCCTCCTCGCGGTCCTTGGACATGGTCACCCGGCGGTGGATGGCGTCCACGCGCGCGACCAGCTCGGAGGGGCTGAAGGGCTTGGTGACATAGTCGTCCGCCCCCATCATCAGGCCGCTGACCTTGTCCATCTCCTGACTCTTGGCCGAGAGGAGGATGATCCCGATCGAGCTGCTCTTCTTGCGGATTTCCTTGCAGACCTCGAAGCCGTTGATCCCGGGCATCATGATGTCCAGCAGCGCCACGTCGAAATCGCCGCTGCGCTCCTCGAAAACTTTCAGCGCCTCTTCGCCGTTGGGCACGTCGGTCACCTCATAGCCGGCGCGCTGCAGGTTGATGACCACAAACTCGCGGATGGTATCCTCGTCTTCTACTACCAAAATCTTTTTCATAGCGCTAGCTACCTACCTTTCATAGCAGCGAGAACATCTGCTGCAGCTCTGTTCTGGTGATGGAAAGCTCCCGGTCTCCCGCCAGCGGGAGATACCCGAGGTATTGATAGATGCCCTTCTGGGCCAGGGAAACCGGGTCGGTCTCGAACCGGTCCTGATAGTCGTTCTTGGACACCCGGCTGATCCGCAGCAGCTCGGACGAACGGTCGTTGAGCGTACCCAAAAATTTGATGTAGCGCCACTGGTTGACCTCGGTTTCGGCCACCACACTCACGCTGTCCAGCCATTCGTCAGGGAAGCGCAGCAGGTACCCGGCCTCGACGTTGACGCTGGCCTGTATGACCGGCTCCAAGACTCCGCCGCGCAGGTCGCTGTAGGTGGTCAGGAACATTTGCTCGCTCTCGTCCAGCTCCTCATAGCCGAGCATGGGGGCGCTGGAGGGCACGTCGATAATCCCGTCGCCGTTGACGTCTTGGCTTAAAATCCGCTCATACCGCTGGGTGCGCTCGAAGTTGAGCAGCTCCTCCTCGCTCGCCTCGTCCTCCACCGAGCTGTAAACCTTGGAGATGTCGATGAGCGGGACGAGGGCGTCGTCCTCCACCGCGATGATTTCGGTGGCGTAGTTCGCCCCGTCGAGATAGACGTCCAGGTAAACGGCCTGCCTGCCGTCGGCGAGCCTGCCGCTGAGCACCTGGATCACCTCCCGGATGTCCTGGCTGATGTCGATGCGGTCCACCGAGCGGATGGCATCCTCCCGTCTGGTGACCAGGGAGACGGTGCTGCGCCGCAATGAGATCAGCAGCAGGTCCATCAGGCCGTCGCCGTTATAGTCCTGGACCACCGAGAGGTTGTATTTGTCGTCGAAAACGCCCCGTAGCTCCTGATCCTCATAGGCATAGATCGAAATCAGCTTGTCCTTGGAGTTCTGCGGCTGCCAGCCGATGATGATATTTTTATAATCCTTGGAGACGATGTTCTCAAAGGAGATGTAATCCACCTCTGCGCTGTCCTCGCCCGGCACGTCATAGACCGAGGTCCAGGCGCCCTCCTGATAATCCAGGATGTTGATCCGCGTGCCGGACTCGTCCAGCGAGGGCTGGTAGAAAACGATCGCCTCTTCCACGCCGTCCGAGTCAATGTCATAAAAGACGTAGGCCGAGCGGTAATCGCCCGAAAGGGGATATTTGAGCTTGATCGAATTGGTGCCCAGCGCCGCCTTGAGGGCGGCGTCCACCTCCATCTGCTGCTGTGAGAGCTTGGGCGGCTTCATCAGCTCTTCGATGGTCGGCTGGATGAAGGAGCAGGAGGAGAGCAGAAGTATGAGAAGGGATAGGGCCAAAGCGGTTATACGTCTCATCTGCCTTCTCCTTTCCAGCCTTTTTCAGGCCATAATCATACAGTTTCTATCTTATAACAACAGCCTCCCAATGTCAAATGAAAACCCTGCTCCGCCGTATAATTACAGGTTGAGAAAAGCGCGCACGATCTATACCGTGCGCGCTTTCAGAAAAATCACAAGATAATCTTTATTTTTTCCCTTAAAAATGGTATGATGGTTAACAGCAGTTTATCGCTTGGAAGCCTTGTAGCCGATCTTCTTTTCCGAGTTCTGAATCAGGTTGAGCAGGGAAGAGGAGAAGAGCGGGTATTCCTTGGCGATGTTCTCGGTGGTCATGTAGAGCGGCTCGGTATCCCTGATCGCTTCGAGGCTGTCCACCGTGTCCCCGCTGGCGATGGCCGAGGCCCGCGCCTCGCACATCTGCATCGAGGCGTCTGCAAAGTGGGTGGCCAGGGGCTTGGGGATCGAGAACATGGCCGATTGGTTTTTCGGGTTGGCGGAATGGACCACCCTAAACATCCGGTAAACGGCCAACATCAAAAAGGATGAAACCTCGGTGATGAGCTGCTTGTTCTTTGACTTGTCCAGCAGGTCAAAGAGGATATTGAGGGAGTTGGCGATCAGCTTTTTATTGAGCACCGGCAGGATTCCCGCCTTGGACGAGCCCCAGGTATTCTCCTTTCCGGCGCTGTCCGGCTCGGGGATGTCCTCGACGGTGAGCTGGGTTCCGGTCCGGTCGGGGGAGCGCCCGAGCAGGTAGTCGCAGGACACCTGGTAATAGTCGGCGCAGCGGGAGAGGAAAAGAAGCCCGCACTCCCGTATTCCTTTTTCATAGTGCGAGAGCAGCGCCTGGGAAATCCCCAGATCTGCCGCCGCCTGTTTTTGGGAAATGCCCCGTTCCTTGCGGATCAGAGTCAATACCCTCGGGAAATCGGTGTTCATAGCGAGACGCTACCCCCATCCAACGAAATGCCGCCGCCCGGAGCCCGGGTGTCTTTATGGCGAAAAGAAGCCCTCATTCCCTGAGGGCGGTCTGCCGCTGTAAGAAACAGCCGCAGGCTGTTTCTTACAATCCTGATGGCCGGTCTACGGCCAAGGCCATTTTATTGCTTCACCGTGCTCAGCAATAAAAATTTACTCTGCGTATATCCGATTATATTACAGGGCGGACGGTTTGTAAAGTGCTTCTTTGGGAATCTCAAGAATTTTGGTCGAAATATGTTAATAGATAGGTGATTTTTTGTTAACTTATAAGATACATTTGATCCGTCACGGCCTGACAACGGGAAATGTCGGGGGAAAATACATCGGGCGCACCGATCTTCCACTCTGTGAAGAGGGCATAGAAGAGCTCAAAAAACTCAAAAACAAATATGAGTATCCCTCTGCCCAGATGGTGGTGAGCAGCCCCCTAAAGCGCTGTTTGCAGACGGCGGACATCCTTTATCCCGATCTCTACACCGAGAAATGGGAGGATTTCGTCGAGCTGGACTTTGGCGCGTTTGAGGGGAAGGGGATCGAAGAGCTGCAGCACGACGAGCATTTTTCCAAATGGCTGGAAAGCGGGATGCAAAATCCTCCGCCCGGCGGCGAGAGCGGCCTGGATCTGACCAAGCGGATCAGCGTGGGGATCAGCCGGCTCTTCAAAAAGATGATGGACGAGCAGCTCGGCTCGGTGGCGCTAATCACCCACGGCGGCGTCATTATGAACCTGCTTTACGGCATGGGGCTGCCCAAGTGCGAGATCTCCCAATGGGCGGTGGACAACGGCAAGGGCTACACCATCCTGATGACGCCGCAGTTCTGGATGCGCGACCGCGCCTTTGAGGTCTATGCGCCGCTGCCCTACGGGCTCAGCCAGGACGAGGTGCAGATGGATACGCTGCGTTTTACAAAGCCGGGGGAGAAGGCATGAACGAAAAAAAGGGCCTGATTCATCTTTATATCGGAAGCGGGAAGGGGAAGACCACGGCCGCGGTCGGGCTGTGCGTACGCATGCGCGGCACCGGACGGCAGGTGCTCTTCGCCCAGTTCCTAAAGGGGCAGCCCTCCGCCGAGGTGGAGCCGCTGCGCCGGCTCGGGGTCCAGGTGGAGCGTACCGACCCGGTCAAGAAGTTCATCAAGTCGATGGATGAGGAGGAGTACAGCGAGTGCTGCCGTTCCTGCCGCGCCCTGTTCGAGCGCGCGGAGCGTGCGCTGCAGAGCGGGGAATACGGGCTGGTGGCGCTCGACGAGGTGCTCGACGCGGTGGGGCACGGGATCATCGGCGAGGAGGAGCTCTTGCGGGCGCTGGAAAGCCGTTCCCCCACCACCGAAGCGGTGCTCACCGGCCGGAACCCCGGGCAAAAACTCTGCGAGCTCGCCGACTACATCAGCGACATGCAGGCCGTCAAGCACCCCTATCAAAAAGGGATCACGGCCCGCGCGGGAATCGAATATTAGATTGTTAGAAAATATTCACAGGTTGGTCTCATTTTCATCACCAACCGGCAATGTGAAGATGGCATTATAGTGAAGGATACATAGTAGGAGGAAGAGAAAATGGATATGAAAATCACAGTGCTCAAGGGCGACGGGATCGGGCCGGAAATTGTCGATGAGGCAATCAAGGTCCTCAAGGTGGTCTGCGAATGCGAAAACATCAACCTGACGCTCGACGAGCAGCCCATCGGCGGTGTAGCAATCGACAAGACCGGCGACCCGCTGCCGCAGGAGACCATCGACAGCTGCAAATCTTCGGACGCGGTGCTCCTGGGCGCGGTGGGCGGCCCGAAGTGGGATGCCCTGCCGACCGACAAGCGCCCGGAAAAGGGGCTTCTGCGGATCCGTTCCGAGCTGGGGCTCTTCGCAAACCTGCGCCCGGCGCGCATATTCCCCGAGCTCTGCTCCAATTCTCCCTTAAAGGACAGTATCGTCCAGTCGGGCGTGGACCTGTTGGTGGTGCGCGAGCTCACGGGAGGGATCTACTTCGGCAAGAAGGGCAGCGAGCAGATTAACGGCGAGCAGTCCTCCTATGATGAAATGCGCTACAGCGAGCATGAGATCGAGCGGATCGCCCGCGCGGCCTTCGACGCGGCGGCCAAGCGCCACCGCAAGGTGACCTGTGTGGACAAGGCGAACGTGCTTGAGACCTCGCAGCTCTTCCGTTCGGTGGTCGCCCGGATCGGTGCAAAGGAATATCCGGACATCGAATTGAGTAACCTTTATGTGGACAACGCTTCGATGCAGTTGGTCAACAATCCCGGCCAGTTCGACGTTATCGTCACTGGAAACCTCTTCGGAGACATCCTCTCGGACGAGGCGGCCATGCTGACCGGCTCGATCGGTATGCTGCCCTCCGCGAGCCTGGGCGGCTCGGGCTTCGGGCTCTATGAGCCGATCCACGGCTCGGCGCCGGATATCGCGGGCAAGGGGATCGCAAACCCCTTGGCGACCATTCTGTCGGTGGCCATGATGCTCAAGCACACCTTCCAGATGACCATGCACGCCAAGGTGATCGAGGCGGCGGTCGAGGAATCGCTCAGCGTCCTGCGCACTCCCGACCTGATGCCGGCCGAGGAGGAGCCCGCACACAGCCTGGGCGGTTACATTACCGAGGTGTTCGGCACCCGCACCGGATTGGAAACCGCCACCACCGGGGAGCTGGGTGACTTCGTCGCCAACGAAGTGCGCCGCGCGCTCGAAAAATAAACACGGTACCGTTTTCCGAACAAACATAGGAAGTGATTCACAATGAGTGTCCGTAGCAAGATTAAGTCCAACGCCAAGAAAGCGGTCTCCCAGAATTTTGTCAAGACGCTGACCGTCACAATTATCCTCTTTTGCATTGTGCTGCTCTACATCGTCCTCGTGATGATGGCCAACACGGTAATCGAGCTGCTCTCCTCCACGCTGGCGCTGCCGGGTATTCTGCGGGGTTGGGGCTACGTCTCCTCGCCCGCGGTGGTGGGCGCTTCGCTGCTGCTTCAGCTGATCCTCTTTTCCCCCCTGATGGTCGGCGCGGCCCGCTGGTTCTATCGGCTGATGGGGCAGGAGGGGAGCGACGTGTTCGACCTGTTCGAGTTCTTCTCCAGCTTCCGGCAGTATTTTGGTTCCTTCTGGCTGGAGCTCAATCTTACGCTCCGCTCCTTTCTTTATACCTTCCTCTTTACGCTGGTCCCCGTCGTGATCGTGGGGTTGGGGTCCTTCCTGGTCACCGGGGAATTTGGGGAAGCCATGGGCGGTCCGGCCGCTACCCTGGTGGGATCGATGCTCCTGATCGCCGGGGTGGTACTCCTGATCGTCAGCGCGATCTTTTCCTGGATTTTCCTCAAGCGCTATTTCCTGGCGCGGTATCTTTACAGCGGTGGGGAGTGTACGGCACGGCAGGCCATTAAACAATCTGTATATTTTATGCGGGGACGCAAGACCGAGCTGTTCTTCTTCGATCTGACCTTTTTGGGATGGTTTCTCGCCTGTGTGTTGATCGTGCCGTTCTTTTATGTCGCGCCCTATTATATGAGCTCCTGCGCGCTCTACGCGCGGTATTTGATCGAGTATGGACACCGTTACCAGCAGACGGCGCCGCAGCCGCAGCCGACCAAGGAGTTCGACTGCGCCCCGGACGAAGCGGCGGGGGATCCGGAAGAGCCGCAGTCCGGTGAAGCGCAGCCGCAATAGGAAATACAAAAAAAGAGGACCGCGGGGATTCCCCGCGGTCCTCTTTAAATATCCATTATTTCTCTTCGAGATACCGGGCCAGCCAGATGGAGGCGATATTGAGCGCGTTATAGAGTCCGTTTTTTTCGGTCTTTTTGACGATCCGCTCCTTCGGGCCGTGGTTGGGGTTGGTGGAGAGGAGCTGCACCGAAACGCTGCCCGCCATCTGCACGCCGTCCAATTCGGTGGTGGAGAGGACTTGGAGCAGCGCCACGTACCGGTCCGCCATGCTGCCATAGTAGATGGTGTTCCCGCAGCGCACCAGCGGCTTGCCCTTATACGTCATCATCTGCGATTTCTCTTTGGTTTGTGCCATTGATACCGACCTCCTGTTATTCCAAACGATCCGTGATTGCGGATAGGTGTATGCCTAAGTTATTATTATATCATAGTATGGGAAATATTACAACCACTTATCCGGTCCAAAAGAAGGGCTCTCCGTTCAGGAGAGCCCTTCTGCCTGTTAATCGTCGAGATAGGATTTGACCAGGAGCTGCAGCAGCTCGTCCCGGTCGATCCGCCGGATCAGGCTGCGCGCATTATTATAGGTCGTGATATAGGTCGGATCCTCGGAGAGGATGTATCCCACGATCTGGTTGATCGGATTGTATCCCTTTTGCCGCAGGGCATCGTATACGGTGGTCAGGATTTCCTTGACCTGTTTTTCCTTGTCCTCATGGATGGAAAACGATATGGTTGGCTCATGCATGACCATCACCTCACAGTGTTAGGATACATCAAATCAGCATTTTTTTCAAGTAAACGTTCTGTGAACAAGCCCTGGGAGCTTATGCGCGTAAAGTGACGCCCAGCTGGGAGAGCGCCTTGAGGGTGCGCTTGACGGCGGCGTCGGCTTCCTCGTCGGTGAGGGTGCGGTCCTGCGCGCGCATTGAAATGGAGTAGGCCACGCTCTTCTTGCCCTTTTCGATCTGGGCGCCCTGGTAGACGTCGAAGAGCTTCACACTCTCCAAAACGCCTCCGACCGAGGCGCGGATCGTCTTTTCCAGCGTCGCCACCGGCATGCCCTCGTCACAGATCAGCGCGAGGTCGCGGCTGGAGGCGGGGAACTTGGGCAGCGGCACGAAGGTTTTTTCGTGGTCGCGGTTTTCGTACAGCAGGTCCACGTCCAGCTTGGCCGCATAGACCCGGGTGCCGATCTCATAGTTGAGGCAGACGCGGGGATGCACCTCGCCGATCACGCCGCAGACCTGCCCGCCGACCAGGATTTCGGCGCAGCGCCCGGGATGGAAGGAGGGATCGTCCTCCTTCTGGACGAAATCGTAATCCTTGACGTCCAGCGCCTCCAGCAGTGTTTCGACGGCGCCCTTGATGGCGAAGAAGTCGTAGCCGTCCTGGTAGCACCCCAGGGTGATCTGCTTCTTTTCGACCGGAAGCTGATCGTCGCCGGTGGGGGTGTACTCGGTGCCGATCTCGAAGAGGAGCGCGGACTGGTTGCGATTGTTGTAGTTGCGCGAGAGGGTCTCGAGCATCGAGGGCAGGGTGGTGGTGCGCATGACACTGGTGTCCTCGCCCAGGGGGTTGAGGATCTTCAAAGAATCGCGCTCTTTGCACTGTGCCGGCAGGCAGATCTTGTCGTAATACTTCGGGCTGATGAAGGAATAGGTGATGATTTCGCTGAGCCCCTGGGCGAGCAGGGTGCGGGAGACGACGCCCTCAAACTTCTGACGCTCGGTGAGGTGGCCCTGCGCGCTGCCGCGCAGCGTGGTGGTCGGAATATTATTATACCCATAAAAGCGCGCGATTTCCTCGGCCACGTCCGCTTTGGTCTCGATGTCGGCCCGGAAGGAGGGGACGGTGATGACACCGTTTTCCACCTTGAAGTCGATGGCGCGCAGGATGTTTTCCATCTCGCCGGTGGGAATCTCGATTCCGAGGAACTCGTTGATCCACTCGGGGGTCAGCGGCAGAGTGCGCGGCGTGTGGTCGGCGTTGTCCACGTCGATCATTCCCCCGACGACCTCTCCGGCGCCCAGCAGCTCGACCAGCTCGCAGGCGCGCTGTACGGCCGGGATACAGGTCTCGGGGTCGAGCCCCTTCTCGAACCGGGAGGAGCTTTCGGTGCGCAGCCCCAGCTTTTTGGAGGTGGTGCGGATCGAGCTGCCCTTGAAGCAGGCGGACTCGAAGACGATCATCTCGGTGTCGTCTGCGATCCCGCTGTACTCGCCGCCCATCACGCCGGCGACGGCCGAGGGCTTTTCGCTGTCGGCGATGACCAGCATCTGCTCGTCCAGCTTGCGTTCGATCCCGTCCAGGGTGGTCAGCG
This sequence comes from Harryflintia acetispora, assembly GCA_004340125.1. Classification (GTDB taxonomy): domain Bacteria; phylum Bacillota; class Clostridia; order Oscillospirales; family Ruminococcaceae; genus Harryflintia; species Harryflintia acetispora. The sequence goes on from SLUK01000002.1 coordinate 250,970, forward strand.
TCTCGCCGGGGCGGGCGTTACGCGCGATGATCTTGCCGTCCTTGACGTACTTGTAATCGAAGGCATGCATCGGCTGGCCGTATTCGAGCATGACGTAGTTGGTGATGTCCACGATGTTGTTGATCGGACGCACGCCGCTTGCGCGCAGCCGCTCGCGCATCCAGCGCGGGGAGGGCCCGATCTTGACATTCTTGACCATGCGCGCCACGTAGCGGGGGCAGAGCTCCGGGCTTTGCACTTCGACGCTGAGAAGGTTTTTGATGTCGTCCGTTTCCTTCTGCACCTTCGGCTGCGGGGCCACGAAGGGCACCTTGTAGGTCGCGGCGGCCTCTCTGGCAAGTCCCAGCACCGACAGGCAGTCCGGACGGTTGGAGGTGATCTCGAACTCGACGCAGGTGTCGTCGAGGCCGATCACCGGACGGATGTCGTCCCCCGGCTTGCCCTCGCAGTCCTCGCCCAGCAGGAAAATACCCTCTTCCGTGCCGTAGGGGAAGTCGTGCAGGGTCAGCGCCAGCTCGGGCAGCGAGCACATCATGCCGTTGGAGAGCTCGCCGCGTAGCTTGCCCTTGCGGATTTTGACACCGTGGGGCAGGGTGGAGCCGTCGAGCGCGACCGGCACCAGGGCGCCGGGCACGACGTTGTCGGCGCCCGTCACGATCTGGATGGGCTGCTCCTGGGCCACGTCGAGCATACAGACCACCAGCGAATCGGCGTTCGGATGTTTTTCGACCGAGAGGACCTTGCCCACGACGACCCTGGAAATCTCGCTGCCTTCGACGGTATATCCCTCGACCTTGGAACCGGACATGGTCATCGCTTCGCAGAAATCGTGGATCGGCGCGTCTATTTTCACATAATCGGAAAGCCACTTCATTGATAAATTCATGTTCGTTCTTCCTTTCCTTATCCCTTTAGACTAGAACTGCCCGAGGAACCGCACGTCGTTTTCATAGAACAGGCGCAGGTCCTTGATGTTGTAACGGCGCATCACGATCCGCTCGAGTCCCATCCCGAAGGCGAAGCCGCTGTACTCGTCCGGGTCGATCCCGACGTTTTGCAGCACCTTCGGATGGACCATGCCGCAGCCGAGGATTTCGATCCAGCCCTCGCCCTTGCACAGGCTGCACCCCTTGCCCTGGCACTCGAAGCACATGATGTCCATCTCGGCGGAGGGCTCGGTGAACGGGAAGTGGTGGGGCCGAAAGCGCACCACCGTCTCAGGGCCGTAAAGCTCCTTGACGAAGATTTCTAAGGTCCCCTTGAGGTCGGCCATGGTGACCCCCTTGTCCACCACCAGGCCCTCGATCTGGTGGAAGATGGGGGAGTGGGTGGCGTCCACCGCGTCCGAGCGGAAGACCCGGCCGGGCACGATCACCCGCACGGGGGGCTTTTGCCGCTCCATCACCCGGATCTGCACCGGGGAGGTCTGGGTGCGCAGCAGGATATTGTCAGAAATATAGAAGGTGTCCTGGGTGTCCCGCGCCGGGTGGTCCTTCGGGAGGTTGAGCGCCTCGAAGTTGTAGTAGTCGGTCTCCACCTCGGGGCCCTCGGTGATCGAGAAGCCCATTCCGAGGAAGATGTCCTTCACCTCGTCGAGCACCTGGTTGATGGGGTGCTGCTTGCCCAGCGGATGGCGGGTGCTGGGCAGGGTGACGTCCAGGCGCTCCTCGCGCAGACGGCGCTCCAGCTCCTGTTCCTTAAGCTGGGAGATGCGGGAGGTGATCTCGGTTTCGATCTTGGCGCGGATTTCGTTGGCCAGCTGGCCGATCACCGGCCGCTCCTCGGCCGAGAGGGAGCCCATCTGTTTCAGGATGTTGGTCAGCTCCCCCTTTTTCCCGAGAAAGCGCACCCGGATCTCGTCGATCTCCTTGAGGCTCTGCGAGCTTTCCAGCGCCTCGTGTGCAAGGTTGCGGATGTTTTCAATTGCCTGTTTCATGAGGACAATTCTTCCTTTCTGTGTTTCATTTAGCCGGATATTTAAGATTGGGAATATACGAAAAAACGGCCCTTCATCCCTTATAGAGGGACGAAAGACCGCATATAAGCGTCTTCCGCGGTACCACCCGCTTTTTTGCCCGGAGGGGCAAACACTTTGCCGGGAGCCGACACTCCCGCCGTCCTGTAACGGGGCGAACCGTCGCGGCCTACTGAAACCATTGTCCGTTGAGCCGCGCCACTCGTGGGTGAACTTCGAGACAGATCCCCCTGGGCGGCTTTCAGCACTGCCGCGCCTCTCTGAAAAGGGGAGGGGTGTCCTACTCTCCCAGTCAACGTGTTTATCGCTGTTGGACAATATTTTAGCACAAAATTTGGGCGGGTGCAAGAAGAAAAGTAATTGAACGGGCTCTTTTTCTATGTTATACTAAACCTTAACAGACAAGTGGAGGTTATTTGCTATGTCCGATACATTTATGGAGTATTTAATCAAAAAACGTTCTACCCCGCGGGACCTTCTGCTGAAAGTTTTGATTATCCTGACCGGGATCGCACTGGTGTTCGCGCTCTTCTTCCTCTCGCCCCTACTCGGCTTCTTCTCGATGTTCGGGTACCTGGCCATCGCAGGAGCGGTCTATGGGATGTGGTATCTCGTCACCGCGATGAACGTGGAGTTCGAGTATGTGCTGACCAACGGCGACATCGATGTGGACAAGATCATCGCCCAGCGCAAGCGCAAGCGCCTGGTCTCTGTCAAATGCTCCTCCTTCGAGGAGCTGGGCAAGTATAAGGCGGCCGAGCACCAGAACAAGACCTATCAGACCAAGCTGATGGTTTGCAGCAATCCCGAAGACCCCGAAGTATGGTACGCGGTCTTCAACCACGCCAAGCTCGGGCGTACCCTGCTGGTCTTCAATGCGAGCGAGGCCATGCTCGAAAACATGAAGAAGTACCTTCCCCGCCAGCTTGCCTTCGAGGTCTTTGTCAAGAGGACGGCGCAATGATCGCGGTCGGCACCGACATTTTAGAGATCGAAAGGATGGAAAAATCCTTAAAGAACCCTCGTTTTTTAACGAGGGTCTTTTCTCATGCGGAAATCGAGTGGCTCAGGGAAAAGAATTTCCGGGCCCAGTCCGCCGCCGGGAATTACTGTGCCAAGGAGGCCTTCTCCAAGGCCCTGGGCACCGGGGTGCGGGGCTTCTCTCTCAGCGAGGTCTCGGTGCTGCGGGACGAATGTGGGAAGCCTTACCTGCTGCTGGAGGGAAGAGCCAGGGAAAAAGCGGCCGGGCGCTCTTTTTCGGTAAGTATCAGCCATTGCCGGCGGTATGCCACCGCCGTGGTGGTGATGGAGGAGGATCGAAATGCGCACGCTGCTGGATGAAAAAACCGTTTTTTCGCATATTCCGCCGAAAGCGGACGACCTGCACAAGGGGAGCGCCGGGAAGCTCTATCTCGTCGCCGGGAGCCGCAGCTTCCGCGGCGCGGCGGTACTGGCGACTATGGGTGCGCTGCGCAGCGGCTGCGGCTATGTCTCCCTCGCCTCCACGCCCGAGGTGTGCGACAACATATCCCACCACCTGATCACCCCGACCCTGAGCGTACTGCCCGAAAACGCCGAGGGGCGCATCTCCCGCTCGGCGGCGCAGACCGTCCTGCGCGAGGCCGCCGGATACGGCGCGATGGTGCTCGGCTGCGGATTGGGGCTGGACGCGGACACCGAAGCCCTGGTGCGCGGGGTGCTTCTGCATTTTGAGGGCCCGTTGGTGCTGGACGCCGATGGCATAAACGCACTGGCGCGCGGCATAGATATACTACGGGAAGCGCCGACAAAGGTGATTTTGACCCCGCACGAGGGCGAGATGGCCCGGCTGTGCCGCAGTACGATCGAGGCGGTCCACCGGGACCGCGAAGGGGCCGCGCGCACGCTGGCAAAGGATTACGGCGTCTGGGTGGTGCTCAAAGGCCCGCACACCCTGATCGCCTCGCCCGACGGGCAGCTGCTGGAAAACACCAGCGGGAACAGCGGCCTTGCCAAGGGCGGCAGCGGCGACATCCTCAGCGGGATGATCGGTTCCCTGCTCGCTCAGGGGCTCGATCCGCTCTGGGCCGCGGCTTGCGGGGTCTATCTGCATGGGGCCGCGGCGGACCTGACTGCCCGCCGGATGTCCCGCTACTGTATGCAGCCGCCCGACCTGCTGGACGATCTTCCCGAAATTTTCATCAGAAACGGCCGCTGAGGGCCTGTTCTGTGAGGGGAGTACTCTATGCGCAAACTGAAAACGAGGGGACTGATTCTGCTGGGCGCTCTGGCCATACTCTTTGCGGGGTGCGCGCAAAGGGGCGCTTTGGAAAAGAGCGGGACTGTCGGGCTGCCCGAGCAGATGGAGTGTGCACTGCAGCTGCATTATTCCGGACTGGAGCTAAAGGGGAGGATGACCCGCACGCTGGACGGGGAGCTGGCCCTCACGCTGGAACAGCCGGGGAACCTGTCGGGCCTGACGCTGGAGACCGCGCCGGAGGAGTACCGCACCGAATATGAAGGGATCCGCTTTGCGGTAGACCGCCAGGTGCTGCCGAAGACCTCGGTGCCGGGGCTGCTGAAATTTGCCCTGGACACCGCCAACGGCCTCTCGTTTAAAATCCCCTCCGGGAAGGCCCCCTATCAAATCGACCTGCAGACCGACTATGGCAAGATGGAATTGGTGGTCGACCGGGACGGTCAGGGAAAATTTTTACCCATCCAAATAACCATCGATAATCTGGAGTTTCAGGCGGTGTTTGACAGCGCCCCCACTACATAAAGAAGCAAAGCGCCCGGCCGAGAGCTGTCCTCGGCCGGGCGCTTTGCTGTCAAATCCGCTTTGCCGGTAATATGATGAAAGTGGGAGGGCAGGCGCTGCGCCCTTCCGGGCGGTCAATCAATTTGACCGGCTTGAATAATCTTTTTGATTTGCGACCATGCTATAGATAGTTCAAAATAACACGAAAGGCGGAGCGTGATAGACGTGACTGTCAAAAGAGGAGAAATCTACTATGCGGACCTCAGCCCGGTAGTGGGTTCCGAACAGGGTGGCGTCAGGCCTGTATTGATAGTTCAAAACGACGTTGGTAATAAATTCAGCCCCACCGTGATTGCGGCGGCCATCACTTCCCAGAAGGAGAAGTCCAAGCTGCCGACCCACATCGAGCTCAATTCGCCGGACTGCGGCCTCTCCCGGGATTCCGTTGTCCTGCTCGAACAGGTGAGGACGATCGACAAAAGAAGGCTCAAAGAAAAAATGGGCAGGCTGGACGACGGCTCGATGACCAAGGTGAACCAAGCGTTGGGCGTCAGCTTCGGGCTCAATTTTTCGGGCGACGGGCACTAATATTACATAGGGAATATCGGTGCCCCCGGGCGTCCGGTGTGATGGGAATCCCCGTCACACCGGACGCCCCTTTTGTTTGTGCGGGGTTCTAAGCGCCAAGCGGTGCATCATAAAATAACAGGAGGGCAGCATTGGAATGACAAAAAGATTGACCTGGCGGGCGCTATGGTGTAAAATTATGCTGTATTTTTATGCGGATTTGACAGGACATCACGCGAAAAAAGACAAGCCGTATCAGATATTGTAATTGTAAATTGTAATCGGAGGTAACCCATGCGCAGACTTCTCACCACTCTTCTTTCGGCCGGGCTGATCCTGGCCATGACATCTTGTGCGACGAAGCCCGCTGACGAGACGCCTTATCAGACGGCCAGCGAAACCGTTACCATAGTCAGCCCGGCGCTGGCCGAGACCGAATATCCGGCGGAAAACCCGCCGGCGGACGAGGACCCCGGCCTCGGAGACGAGAGCAGGGAGGAATCCTCCGGCTCGCAGCAGGCCGATGAGGACGGGGAAGAAGAGGAGAGCGGTGTGACCGAGACGGCCGCCACTCAGACAAAACCCGCTGTGCAGAGCCCGGACGAGGTGCGCGCCGTCTGGTTCTCCTATCTCGAATTTGAAACCATGCTGAAGGGCCTCGGTGAAGAGCAGTTCCGCCAGAATATCTCCGGCGCCTTCGGCGAGGTTGCGGACGCCGGCTTCAACACCGTCTTTGTGCAGGTGCGCCCGAACGGCGATGCGCTCTATGATTCCGACTATTTCCCCTGGTCCTATGTCGCCAGCGGCGCCGAAGGGCAGGACCCCGGCTTCGATCCGCTGCAGGTGATGATCGAGGAGGCCCACGCGCGCGCGCTTCGCATCGAAGCCTGGATCAACCCCTACCGGGTGCGCGCGAGCGGCAACGACAAGCCGCTGAGCTCGGAGAACCAGGCGCAGAAGTGGCAAAGCGAGGGCAGCGACGACGTCGTGTCCTTCTCGGGCGGCCTCTATTACAATCCCGCGAGTGAGAAGGCGCGTGAGCTGATCGTAAACGGGGTGCGGGAAATCCTGCTCAATTATGAAGTGGAGGGTATCCACTTCGACGACTATTTCTATCCCACCACCGAGGCGGCTTTCGACCAGGATTCCTATGACCGCTACAAGGCAGAAGGAGGGGAGCTCTCGCTGAGCAACTGGCGGCGGGAGAACGTCAATACGCTGGTGCAGCAGGTCTACCGGGCGGTCAAGGAAACGAAGAGCAGCGCCGTTTTTGGCATATCGCCCCAGGGCAACAACGAGAACAATTACAACAAGCAGTTTATCGACGTGGCCAAGTGGCTGGCCAACGAGGGCTATGTGGACTATATCTGCCCGCAGGTCTACTTTGGCTTTGAAAACGAATCCGCCCCCTTCCAGCGTACGGTGGAAGAGTGGGACCGGATGGTGAAATCCGATTCCGTCAAGCTGTATATCGGGATCGCCCCGTATAAGCTGGGGCTCCAGGACCAGTGGGCGGGCAGCGGCTCGAACGAATGGATCGGCACTCGTGATCTGCTGTGCAAGATGGTAGAAGCCAGCCGGGAACAGGAGAGCTACGGGGGTTTCGCCATGTACCGCTACGCCTCCCTGTTCGCCCCGGATGCGGCGGTGAGCGGGCAGGTGGCGCAGGAGCTTTCCAATTTGAAGGCGCTCATGCAGTAAGGTTCTTTGACCGAATCAAATGCAGGAAAGGGTGAGAGAACGGCTTGGAGCGCTTTTTCAGAAATAAGACCCTGTTCACCGTCATCATCGTACTTATATTTCTCGTCATGACCGGTCTCATCGGCGCATTGTCGTTCTTTGCGCGGGACCTTTTTCCCTTTGCGGCCCCCGTAGGCGCTTCCTCTTCCTCCTCGCAGGCAGAAAGCCCGCGGGAGGAGGGCGGCTCCGCCGTGCAGGGGCCGCAGTTTGCTGCGCCCTCTTCTAAGGAAGAATCGGACGAGCCCTCCCAGGAGGAATCCGACTCCGAAGACGAAAGCGCCGGGGAGGGCAGCTCCTCCGAGGAAGAGGAAAGCTCGAGCTCCAACGGGGAGTCCTTCGACCCCGCGCTCGGGGAGGAAGAGGAAAAAGACGAAAATAAAGAGGAGAACATCCATTATAACGTCCCGGACGAGATGCGCGCGGTCTATCTCACGCCGGGGGTGGATTATCCCACCAGCGGCGGCGCGCAGGCAATCGAAGAGGGGATCGCCAAAGCGCTCGAGTCGGCGAAAGCCCTGACCATGAACGCGGTGGTGGCGCTGCCCTATGGTGATGGGAAGGCCATCTACCAGACCGGGGAGATGCAGCCGGCCACCAACGAGATCGACATTCTGCAGACCATCGTGGACAAGGCGCGCGAGCAGGATATGTACGTCTACGCCGTCTACGAGGCGAGCACCATCGACCAGGGCGGAAACGCTGTGCGGCAGGAGAGCGTGGACACCGGGGTGATCGACTTCGCCGCCGAAAACGCCGCCAAATTTGCGGACAAGTACCAGCTCGACGGGATCCTGGTCGACAGCTATTACAACGAGACGCTGCCGGATTCTTATGCCGGTTACATAAAATCCGGGGCCGGGATCGGCTACCGGGAATATATGCGTTCCTACAGCGAGGCGCTCTTTACGGCGGTCAGCGGCGCGATCCGGGAGAGCGCCAAGGGCACCCAGGTCGGGATCGTGGTGGACGGGGTGTGGGAGAACGCCGCCGCCGAGCCGGAGGGCACCCAGACTGCGGCCCAGTTTACCGCGCTCAGCGGCGGGAACGCCGACACCAAAAAATTCGTCACCGAAAAGCTGGCCGATTTCGTCGCCCTGCGCCCGGGCGGCTATACCGACAGCGGGACCGAGCCCTTCCAGGAGGTCGCGCAGTGGTGGTCCAAGGTGGCGCAGTCTGGCGGCCTGCCGCTCTATGTCATTTATCCTGAGGACAAGGTCTGCACCGACGCACCGGGCTTCTCCTCGCCTGACGAGATCGCCCAGCAGGTGATCTATGCCCAGGAGTGCGAGGCCTACGAGGGCGGGATTTTCAACAGTCTCTCCCGTCTCATCGAGAACCCCCAGACCAGCACCGACCTGCTCATCAAGCTCTTCAAGCACGAGGTCAACGTCGACCATGTCCTGACCGAGCTGGCCGTCACCAAGCCGGACCAGATGGATTTTTCCACCTTCGAGCCGGTGATGGTCTTCCGCGGTGCATCCGACCCGAACTTCGAGGTCAGCGTCAACGGCGAGGTGCTGGACACCGATGAAAACGGATACTTCACCACCACCCAGGACCTCGAGCCGGGGCTCAACACCTTCACCTTCGAGCACAAGGGCAAGAGCCAGGTCTTTAAAATCACCCGCAATGTGCAGATCATCAAGGAGGTATCCCCCACAGGCAGCGTGGCGCTCGAAGGCGGGATGAAGCTGCAGATCACCGCATTGGCCTACGAGGATGCGGCGGTGTCGGCATCGCTGGGCGGAGCCTCGATCCCAATGAGCAAGGACACCTCGATCGACGACAGCACCGACGAGGACAGCTCCTACGTCAAATTCGTCGGGGAGTACACCGTGCCCGCCGCCACCGGGGAGAAGCAGAATCTCGGAATGCTTAAAATTTCCGGCCAGTGGCAGGGGATTTCGGACAGCAAGGAGGGGGCCTCGATCTCGATCAACCCGGTGGTCGCCGCCGGGGATGGGGATCTGATCGTTGTGACCGCCGAGGCGGCCAAGACCTTCCCGCCGGACAAGCTGGGCAACGAGACCGATCCAGCCTATTTTCCGCTGCCCAAGGGGACCAAGGACTATACGGTGGGCGAGATGATCACCTATAAAAACGGGGACGACACCTATAAATATTATAAGCTCCAGTCCGGTGTGCGCGTCTATGCCGACGACATCAACAAAACCTCCGGCGAACTGTCCACCGGAAATGTGATCGAGTCGATGAAGATTACCAGCGACAAGCGGTACACCTATGTCACGCTGGATACCCAGCAACCGGTGCCTTATACGGTCAGTTATTCCAGCAGCGGGATCAAATTTGACTTCAAATACACCTCCTCGACCCCCAAGTCGCAGAAGGTCTCGGACAACCCGGTCATCCGTTCGGCCGACTGGTCGGAGGGCACCCTTTCCCTGGGCTTCACCCAGTCGGGCTCCTTCCTGGGATACCACTCCTATTACAAGGGGGACAAGCTGGTACTGCGCCTGACCAACCCGCCGACCTCGATCTCGAACGTGCGGATCGCCATCGACCCGGGGCACGGCGGCAAGGACAAGGGGACTGCCGGCTACTATCCGGACGTGAGCGAGGCGGAGATCAACGCGGTCATCGCCGAGAAGACCGCCGAGGCGCTGGCGGATAAGGGGGCCGAGGTCAAGCTGATCAAGACCGACCCCTATCTCACCCTCAATCAGCGCCTGGAGGCGGCCAGGGCCTACGATGCGAACATCTATATCAGCATCCATTCCAATTCCTCGGTGAACACCTCGGCCACCGGCAGCGAGGTCTATTACTTCTATCCCTTCGGGCAGACGCTCGCAAGCATCTCGTCCAAACAGGTATCCAATGCGCTGGATACCGACAACCGCGGCGCCAAACAGGCGCGCTATTGGGTGACCACCGACAGCCGGTTCGCTTCGGTCCTCATCGAGTGCGGCTTTTTGAGCAACAAGAGCGAATACAAAAAGCTTACCAAATCCTCTTACCAGGACAAGGTGGCCGAGGCAATTGCGGATTCGGTCGCTTCCTATGTCAAAACCATCAGCACCGGGATATCGGGCGGGAACGACGACCCGATCGACGAAGACGAGGAAGAAGATGAGAGCAGCGGCTCGGGCGATGGTTCGGTGAGCGGAGTGTCTCTGAGTAAATCCAGCGTCAAGCTCAAGATAGGCGAGACTTACCGCCTCGAGGCGCAGGTGAAGCCTTCGGACGCCGAAGATACCCGGGTGGAGTGGGAATCGGACGATGAGGATGTCGTCACCGTCTCTTCGAGCGGGAAGCTGAAGGCTGTCAGCGAGGGCAGCGCCACCGTCACGGTGACCACCCGGGACGGGGATTACACCAAGAAGTGCAAGGTCGAGGTGGTTTCCGACGACGAGGACGATGACAATGATGAGGAGATCGAGGACATCGAGATCACCGAGTCGCGCGTGACCCTCGAGGAAGGGGACACCTACCAGATCGAGGTGGAGATCACGCCATCCTCCCTGGAGGACGATGCCGAGCTGGAATATGAGTCGGACGACGAGGAAGTGGCGACCGTCTCCTCAAGCGGGAAGGTCCGGGCGCGCGGGGAGGGCACCGCCGTCATCACGGTGAGCACCACCGACGGGAGCGATCTGAGCGACCGGATCAAAATTACTGTGGAATAGCCAGGCGGCGTACTCTTATGAGGCCGCTCATACTGTTTCCCTGATATTTACACTTTGTTAATCAAAAAGAGTGCAGAGTGATGTAAAATAATATTTGTTTAGACCGTGATCGGTCGATCAATGCAAGGGTGTGTTTGCCGGGTGTTCGGATATATCAAACCGTGGAAGCCGCAGCTTCGTATCTGTGAATTCGATACCTACAAGGCGATCTATTGTGGGCTTTGCAAACAGCTCTCGCATTCCTACGGCCCCTTTGCGAGGCTGACGCTCAGCTATGACTTCACCTTCCTGGCGCTGCTGGACATGGCGCTGGGAGACGAAAGCCCGCAGTTCAAGACCGAAAACTGCCTGTATAACCCGCTCAAAAAGAAGCCCTGCTGCGTCAGCTGCCAAAGCCTGCATTACAGCGCTTCGGTGGCGATGCTCATCTACTACTATAAAATTCTGGATAATATCCAGGATGAACGGTATCCCCAAAAGCTGCTTTACCGCCTGGCGCTGCCCTTTGCGCGCCGTGCGCGAAAAAAGGCGGCGGCCGAATATCCAAAGCTTGATCGGCGAATTGGTGAGCAGATGAAAGATCAGGCCGCTCTTGAGCAAAATAATTGTGATAGTGTCGACCGGGCAAGCGAGCCGACTGCAAATTGCCTGGCCTTTCTTTTTGAAGAACTCTCACAGGAGGAAGGGGAGCGCCGCGTGCTTTCCCGCCTAGGGTATCTGCTCGGGCGTTGGGTGTACCTGTGCGATGCGCTCGACGACATCGGGGAGGACATTGCAAAAAAGCGCTACAACCCCTTTGTGCTGCGCAGCGGCGCGCCAAACGGCCTGCCGCTGGACAGACTCAGGGAGGAAGCCGTCTTCTCGCTCAACCTCACGATGGGGGAGATTGTCAAATCCTTCGATCTTTTGCGGCTGCGCCGCTATGAGGGGATATTATCCAATGTGATCAATCTGGGGCTCAAGGCCACCGTGCAGACGCTGGCCAGCGGCCCCGAGGCAGAAAAAGATACAGGTGTGTAAATCTGGCAGAAGGGGAAGAATCAATGACCGATCCATACAAGGTATTAGGAGTATCGCCCAATGCGACCGACGAGCAGATCAAGGAGGCTTACCGGGAGCTGGCGAGAAAATATCATCCGGACAGCTATCAGAATAATCCGCTGGCCGACCTGGCGTCGGAAAAGATGAAAGAGGTCAATGAAGCGTACGACAGCATTATGAAAATGCGTCGTAACAGCGGTTCCGCCCGCTCCGGCGGCACGTCCGGCGCCTTTTCGGATGTGCGCAGGCTGATCAACCAGAACCGCCTGGTGGAGGCGGAGGAGCTGCTGGGCGGCGTACCGTCGGCCAATCGGGACGCCGAATGGTATTTTCTCAAGGGCAGCGTTTTCTATTCCCGCGGCTGGCTGGACGAGGCGTTTAACCACTTCGCGCAGGCCTGCCGGATGAATCCGAACAACCCGGAGTACACTGCGGCCTATAACAACCTGATGTGGCAGCGTCAGACCGGGCGTCCCGGCACCGAGCAGGGGCCCTACCGCCAACCGGGAAACATGGCGGGCGGCTGCAGCGCCTGCGACATGTGTTCCGGGCTGATCTGTGCGGACTGCTGTTGCGAGTGCATGGGCGGCGATTTGATCCGCTGCTGCTGACGGTGGAAGACAGGGGAGGGGACACAGGTGAAAAAGAGCACCCAGGTCGCCATGGGCGGCATCTGCGCCTCGCTCTGCCTGTTTTTGATGTTCATGACCTGCATGTTCCCTTTTACGCAATTTGCCTTTCCGGCACTGGCGGGGATCGTGCTGATCGCGGTGGTATTTGAAAACGGGCGCCCGACGGCCACGCTGGTCTATGTGGCAGTCTCAATCCTGTCGCTGATCATCGTGCCGGTAAAAGAGGCGGCCTTTCTCTTTGTCGGCTTTTTCGGATATTATCCGATTATCAAGTCAAAGCTGGAGCAGCTCCGGCCGCGGCTGATTGAATATCTGGTCAAGTTTTTGATCTTTAACGCCTCAGTGATCGGCTGTTATGCCATCCTGATTTATATTATGGGCATTGACGAGGTACTTGAGGAAACCGGGATGTTTGGGCAGTATTCGTTGCTGGTTTTGATTTTGCTCGGCAATATTATGTTTATTATATATGATTTCGCCATTACCAACCTGACCTATGTCTATACCAGTTGGTTTAGGCCAAAGATTTTGCGTAAGATTCAGTAGCGCGCGGGCTGCATTTGCAGCTCCGCGCTTTTTTCATGGCTTCGCCTGTGCCCGGCAATATTGTGGTTGTTTGGGGGAAGAGAGGTTTGACAGGAGGAAAAAAATATGATATAATTTCGCTAAAGAAAAATTTAGCGAAATAGAGGGAATCAAAAACGGCAAGGAGGCGACATGATGTCCAATCAGGCATTTGCGGACTGCCCGCAGTTGTTGCGGGACTTTCTCTTTTATATGCAGACCATCCGCGGACGATCCCAAAAAACGGTCGAGGCTTATCACGTTGACCTGCGGCTCTTTTTGCGTTATATTATGTTTGTAAAGATTCTTCACAGTGATCCCGGGCTTTCGCTCGATGAGATCGACATCACAGGGCTTTCCAACAATGTGATCTGTTCGGTGACGCTCTCGGATGTTTACGCTTATCTCAACTATACCCTCTCCGAACGAAAAAACAACGCCAATACCCGTGCGCGCAAGGTTTCGGCACTGCGCTCGTTCTATAAGTACATCACGACCAAAACACAGTTTTTGGAAGAAAATCCCATGAAGGATTTGGAAATGCCTTCCACCAGACGGGCGATGCCGCGGTATCTGACCCTTGAGGAAAGTTTGGAGCTTTTGGTCAATCTTCCGGAGGGGAAAAACTATGAGCGGGATTATTGCATCATTACTCTGTTCTTAAACTGCGGTATGCGCCTGAGCGAGCTGTGCGGGATTGACGTGCAGGACATCCGGGACAATTCGCTGCGGCTGCTGGGCAAGGGCAACAAGGAGCGGGTGGTCTATCTGAACGATGCCTGCCTGAACGCCTTAAAACAGTACATCAAGGTACGCAAGCCCTCCAAAAAGGAGCCGAACGCCCTGTTCGTCTCGGGCCAGGGGCGGCGGATCACACCGCGCCGGGTCGAGCAGATTGTACAAAGCGGCCTCGCCGTCTCGGACCTGGACGGCAAGGGCTACTCTCCGCATAAGCTGCGGCATACGGCGGCCACCCTGATGTACCAGCACGGCGGGGTTGACATCCGGGCGCTCAAGGAGATTCTGGGGCATTCCAATCTGTCCACCACGGAGATATACACCCATGTTTCGGACAAGCAGATCGAACGGGCGGCTTCCCTGTCCCCGCTGGCCAACGTGAAGATCAAAACTGAGCGCCAGAGGGCTCTGCAGGCGCTGGAACAGAATAAGAAAAAGGAGCATGAGGATGAATAAGCTGCAAAAGAAAGCGCTGATGGCGGTGGATTTGCTGGAACAGGCGTATCCGGATGCCATCTGCTCGCTGGAGCACGATATGGAAAAGCCGCACGAGCTTTTGATGTCCACCCGGCTGTCGGCGCAGTGTACCGATGCGAGGGTCAATATCGTGACCAAGGAATTATTCCAAAAATATAAGACCATCGACGACTTTGCCGAGGCGGATCTTGAGGAGCTCGAGCGGATTGTCCATCCCTGCGGGCTGTATAAGACCAAGGCACGGGACCTCAAAAATATGGCGATCATGCTGCGCGACGTCTACCAGGGCCAGGTGCCGGACACCATCGAGGAGCTGGTCAAGCTCCCCGGCGTGGGCCGCAAGACGGCCAATCTGGTGGTTGGCGACATTTACGGCAAGGATTCGGTGGTCTGCGATACCCACTGTATCCGGATCACCAACCTGCTCGGGCTCTCCAAGGGCAAGGACCCATATAAGGTGGAGATGCAACTGCGGGAGATTCTGCCGCTGGACCGTTCGGGCGATTTCTGCCACCGGCTGGTCCTCCATGGACGGGCGGTCTGCGTGGCCAACCGGCCGCAGTGCGATCGATGCGTGCTCAACGCCTGCTGCGACCATTTTGCCGAGCTGCAAAAGGCTCAGAAGAAAGCGAAACCCAAAAAAGATAAGGCGGCGGCCCTATAGAAACAGAGACGCCGTCAGACATTAAAAACCCCCGGCACGGGAATCCGTGCCGGGGGTTTATTTTAGTCTTTGGATGCAAAATGCGGCTCTACCTGGCTCGATTCTTGAGAGCTTGATTTTTTAGATTTGGAGGAAGCCTTGGAGCTGCTGCTCGATTTACCACTGGAAGAAGATTCCTTTTCCTCGTCTTCGTCCCCCGAGGAGCTCACGCCGGCGGTCTGCTTGGTAAAGATCAAAACCTCGTCGCCGATATTGACCACCGTATCCGCCGCCGGTTCGGTATAAGCGACCTGCCCTTCCACATACTCGTCCTTGATGACGTAGATCACCTTGTATTTCAGCTCCATATCGGTCAGGGTCTGGATGGCCAAATCGACGGTGCTCCCTGTAAGGTTCGGGAGCTTTACAGTCTTGGAGCCCTTGCTGACCGACAGGATGATGGTGCCTTTATTGAGCATTGGGGTGTTTGCTGCCGGGGACTGGTCATAGACCACTCCTTCCGGAAAAAGGTCGTTGTATTCGTGGACGATGGAAAACTCGAACCGGGCGTTATAATCGGTGTTCGAGGTAATGATGTCGATGTACTGCCCGACAAAATTGGGCACGCCGCCGGCCTCTTCCACTGCGGAACTGGCCGAGGCGCTGGAGGAATCACTGGAGGTGTCTCCGTTTGAAACATAGTTTGCAACACCTTGGTGGATCTCCTCATATTTGTAGGAGATGAACAGCCAGATAACCACGCCGAGTACAATGGTGGTCAGCACCATCGGGATAAAGACGGTCAGAAAGGTGTTGCGCCGGTGACGTTTCTTATGGACCTCCTGCCTCTCCGCCTTTTTGAGGGCCTTGCGCTCCTTGCGGCTGAGGGGGACATCCTCGGCTTTTATCGGGACCTGCGGCTCCCCTTCCGGCTCTTCCGAAAGGTTGAGCAGCCGCTTTTGCACATCGTCCACCATATCCGCGTTATAGATGGCGGTATTGGAGGAGGTGCAATCGAGCAGGCGCGAGGTAAAACCATCCACCGTTTTGGTCCGCTTGTCGGTGGACAGCCGCATGGCGTCGTGGATGGCCTCGGAGACATTTTCCGGGATGTTTTCATCCAGCTCAATGGCGTCGACCAAATTGTCGTTGAGCTTGCGCCCCTGGGAATTGGGCGGCATGGTCCCGGTGACGGTGCGGTACAGCACAGCTGCCAGCGCATAGACATCGGTCCACTCCCCGTACCAGTGCTTGCTGTCGTACTGCTCGGGCGCGCTGTAGCCGTCAAAGAGCTCGCAGCTGATGTCGCTGTTGTCGCTGCGCGCCTCGTTGATAGCAAAGCAGGTGAGATAGGGCGTCCCCTTTTCGTCGATCAGGATGGTCTGCGGGCTGATCCCAGCGTGGATCAGCCCCTTCTTGTGCACCAACGAAACGGTGTTGAGCAGATGCATGAAGGTCTTTTTGCAGTTGGCCCATTTGATTTCGCCGCCGCAGCGGTTAAGAATTTCGCCGAGGGTCATGCTGTTGATGTAACGGAAAGCCACATAGATGGTGCTGTGTTCGCTAAAGACGTCCAGCACCTGGCTGGTACCCTTGATATTCAGGTTTTGCAGGGTTTTAAAGAGATCCTCGAACTCGGCGACGATCCCCTTGTATTTGGTTTCGCATCCCTTGATCGGACGCAGCTGGAGCGTGGAGTGGTTGCGCGATACCAGGTCATAAGGCATGAGTTCCCGCACCCAGACCTTGCTGTCCGTTTCCAGGTCATAGCCGATATAAACCGCGCTCTCCCCGTTGGAGGAGAGGAGTTTGCCCACAAGGTAACGCCCGCTCAGCACCGTCTCCGGCGGTAGATAGTCGACGTTGTAGGTGGATTTATCCTGGTATCCACATTTTTTACAGGGGCCGTCATAATCCTTCTGGGACATACAGCCCATGCAGAGGTTTTTCTGAGCAACCGTCATCTACAATCCTCCCGAACCTGGGCCTTTCAAACCCATAAGACTACTATTATAATATATATTAATTTGCACAAAAGTGCAAGCTCATTTTTATCAAAAAAGGCAGCCCCCTATAAAATGAAAACTTACGGGCCATAGATAAATGATCTATGGCCCGTAAAAATCATTTCTTTTTTCTGCCCTGCCCCTTCAAACGGATTTGCTGCAGCAGCTTCGGGACGACGAAGCCTCCGAAGAGGGCGACAGAGCCGACAGCGTAAATCGTGACAAAGAATATCTCCATTGCGCCGGGATTTTCGATGACGTCGTTGGAATCTTTGACCCCTTTCGTGATGTCCAGTTCCTCCCTTTCCTCCTCGCTGGAGGAGGAAGCGGACGGGGTGGATTCCCCGAGCGTAACCTCGGACGGGGCATCGGAGGAGGAATTGGACATCACATAGGAGTCCCCCGCGGCCGGCGCAGCGGCGCCCGCCGCGGAAGAGCTGCGCCTTACGCTCCCGCCTCCCGTACCGGTGCGGCCCGCACTCTCTTCTGATTTCGGAACATTTGGCGCAAGATGCACTTTGTTGTTGTAGGAGCGCGTTCTGGACGAACTCTCTCTGCCGCCGGACGAACCGGAGGGATAAATAATGTTGGGCCCATCCTCCCCGCTTGAGTCGCCTGGTTCGGAGGACGAAGAGCTTACATCAGACCCGGGACTTTCGGAAGAACTCGATGAGGTTGACGAGCTGTCATCGCCCGACGGGCTCGAAGAACTGCTGGATGAGCTTGAGGAACTGCTTTCCTCGGACGAATCCGACGAGGAGCTGGAGGGTTCGTCCGGTTCGATCAAAAAGGTAGTTTGCAGCACGGCGAGCAGCGATTCGGTATTCCTCGACTTGCTTCCGTCCGGCGCGGTGAGGTAGGGCGCATTCATCACCTCAAGCCGGATAAACTGCGCGCTTTTTGGAACGGGAGCGGAGTATTCCTCCAGGTAAACGTACCGCCCGGAGCCGACCGTTTCCTTGATTGAAAACTTCCCTTGGGTGGAGGTAAAGCGGCTTCCGTCCGACGAATACAGGATGTTCACCCCGTAAGGAAAAACCTCCTTGGAAGCGTCGAGCTCCACCCGGCCGAAGGCGAAGCTGTATTGATTGAGATAGCAGCAGAAAGTCCCGAAATTGCCGATCGCGAGCAGCAGGTCATTATCGGGTTGCAAGCTCAGGCGGAAAGGGTCGCTGCCCAGGTTGGAGGAATTGTAGCCGCGGATCAGCCCGCTTTGATAGATGGATGCGAAGCTGCCGTTGCGGGAGAGCGCCAGGACGGACACTTTGCTGACGTCTTCGATATGATAGGTGACGGTGCCACGATAAAGGCCCGGCGTGTTCAGTTGATAATAGCTGTCAAAGTCCAGCCCGCTAACAGGCGGGCCGTTTTCAATCGTTATAAAATCCAGTACAGGGCTTAGCTGGCTGTCGGCCGGATGATCGACGACAGTTTGCTGGGCGGAAGCTGTAAAGAAGGTTACAAACAGCAATAAGAAAGTAAAAAGAAGTTGGAAGAAGCATTTTGTCATAGTGATCCCCCATAAATTATGTCGGAATCATTATAGCAATAAATTCGACAAAATACAACAAATTTTCACAATCACGATTCGCATTTTAGTGGAATTACCGAACCAACATCCAACAATGGCCCTGAAAAGAGCGAGCGAACGGAAATGCCATATATTTTACAAAAATTCCGGATTTCCTTCCCCTCGGGATGGCGGCCGAGGTCTCCGAAAAAACAGAGCAGGTCCGGCTCAGCCAGGAAGCAGCATCCGCCGATGAAACCGCAATCATAGCCTGCGAGCTGAACCCCGCCGGGAGACAGGAGCAGCGTTTCGATCCCCTCCCCTTGCAGCGCGCGCCAAAGACCCCGGTCCGCCGTTATGGCGGCCGAGGCGGTGAGCGGCGCGACCGAGCACTTGGCGTATCCCTGCCGCACATCAATAAGTTTTCGGCCTTCCCGCCGGCAAAAATCGAGGATTCTTGGTTCCGCAGCGTCAAGCCGCCCAAACAGGCGGCCGCCGAGCATCAGGCAGTTGAGCGGGACATCGTGCGGGTAGCTGCCGCCGGGTTCCCGGGAAGACGGATAGACCCGGAAGCCATGCTCCCTCAGCCGGTCGCAAAGAGGCCCGTCTCCCCGCTCGGCGATGATTTCGTCCCCGCCCAGATGGAAGAGCCGCATGTCGGCATGATATGCCACCGGACCGGGCAGCCGCGGGCTGCGTCCAAGAGCGACCGTCTCGATTCCAAGGGTGTGCAGCGCCCGGATTACCTGCGGGTATTCCCCCGACACGGCCGCGAGGGTGACCCGCCCTCCGGGCAGGTGCGGCCGTGCCGGAAACTCTGTCGTCATAAGGGCTCATATACTCCTCAGTGCGTCCACCGGGCGCAGCTTCGCCGCGATCGAGGCCGGATAGACGCCGAAAATCACCCCCACCAGGACGGAAAAGAGAATGCAGCAGAACACGAGCGGCAGGCTGATGGTGGTCTCCACCTGCAGCAGGGCGCAGCCTGCCGTCACCATCCCGATTCCGAGGGCCGCTCCTATTATACTCCCGAGCAGGGTAATGGTAAATGCCTCGACTAAGAATTCCAGCAGGATGATCGGCCGCCGGGCGCCGATGGCCTTTTTGATCCCGATTTCGTGGGTGCGCTCGTTGACCGAGACGAGCATTACCGTCATGATCCCCAACCCCGCCACCACCAGCGATACCCCCGCGATCAGGGAAAGGACCAGGGTGACAATTTCCAAAAGGTTATTGAGGGTATCCTTCTGCTGCGCGATATTTTGAGCCCGGTAGCCGTTTTTGATATGACTGCGCGCCTCGAGGGAGCGGATGATCTGTTCCCCCGTCTGCTGTGCCGAACGGCCCGGTTCAAGCTTGACGGCGACCTGGTCGTAATCCGTCTGCCCGGTGATCTGCTGCATGGTGCTGCCCGGAATGTAGACGAAGGAAGGGATGTAGCTGCTCATCAGCCCCTGCAGGATGTTCCCGCCCGAGCGCACCACCCCGACGACGGTGAAATTCTCCTTGACCCCGCCCAGAGACAGGCAGATCGTCTTGCCCACGATATTTTCCCGCTTATAGAAGGCGGTGGCGACGTTCTGATCCACCACGCAGACCCGCGCCGCCGCGCGCAGGTCCCACCGCCCGATGGTGCGCCCATAGAGCGGTTCGAGAGAGATAAAGCTGTCGGTGTCCTCATCGATCCCGAAGACCACCCCCTGCGCCACCAGGGAGCGCATATAAAGATCGGTATAGGAAAAGTTGAGGCCGGTCGCCTTGAGGACCCCCTTGGAGTCGCGGATGGCCGCAAGCTCCTCCCCGCGCAGGGGGGAGACGGCGTCCTTGCGCGCCTTGCCGATGGTGATGCCATCCAGCCCTAAGCTGCTCAGCTCTTGGTTGATGGTCTGCCGGCCGATGTTGCCGATCGAGGAGATGAGCACCACCGAGGCAACGCCGATGGCAATGGAAACGATGGTGAGCAGGGTGCGCAGCTTCTTGCGCCCGAGGGAGCGAAGGCTACACCTGATGTAATCAATCACGCACTACTTCCTCCCTCAGCCGCACGGCGCGGCCCTCCGAAAGGGGCTCCTGCGGCAGGAGGACAACCTCCTGCTCCCCCAGCCCGGCGGTGATCTGCACACTGTCGCTGAGCTCCTGTCCGGTGGTTACCACCCGCTTTTCGGCCCGTCCCCCCTGATACACCAGCACATATTCATGGTTCTCCTCATCTTGGTTGATCGCCTCATAGGGCAGGGTGAGCAGTTCCTGGGCGTGCTGGGAGATGATCTCGGCAGTGGCGGAGCAGCCGCTTTTGAGCCGCTCGTCCGGATCGAGCACCGAGATGACGACGTCCACCGTGGCCTGCTCGCTGAGTGCGGTTTGAGTACGCTTGGCGGTGGGAGCGACCGATTCCACCACCCCATGGTATTCCTGCCCGCCGAAGGCGGGCCCGCTGATCAGTGCCTCGTCCCCCGGTTCGATCCCCCCGATCTGGTTTTCGCTGACCTGCGCGCGCACGGTAAAGCGGGAGCTGTCCGCGATGGTGAAGACCGGTCCCGTCGCCTGGGTAAGCACATCGCTCTGCATGGCGACATCGGTCACCGTACCGTTCATGGGCGAGAGGAGCATCTGCGGCACCGCCACCGTTTGAGGCGCTTCATAGACCGCTTCGATCGCCTGGGAGGCCTCCCCGCCGCCCAGCAGCGGGATGAGCTGGGAGACGGAAATCCCGTAGAGGGAGGCCACCTTCTCCACTTCGCCGAGGTCGGGCGTCTCCTGCTGGGTGGAGGCTTCCTTCTTGACCATCACCGACTGGGAGAGGACGTCCTTGGTCATCCCGGTGTCGATGGTGGCGAGTACCTCCCCTTCCTCCACCTGGTCCCCGACCGAAACCAGTACGCTGTCCGCAATCACCGGCGTGCTCAAAAAGACCTGCTTCCTAACCGGCTGCTCCACCACGCCGGTGCAGCTGGTTTCCTGCGCCCAGACCTGTATCCCGGCGCGCAGATAGTCGGCCTGTTTGACGCCTGACAGGACGGCGCCGGGCAGGAACGCCGTCGCAAACAGCAGCAATAGGGCACCCGTCAATGTAAGTACCTTCAGTCGCATTTAAAAAACCATTCCTTTCTGGACGTTTTGTGCCGGTTACGCCGCGCGAAATTGCCACAAAACTCTGTGTTTGAAAGTAACCTTTCAAACGAAAACCTCCTGCATTGACCCGTTAATCCGCGAGAAACTCTCTGATTATTGTGTCAAAACAGAAGGTATTTATGTTCCAGAGGAAAACAAATTGTTGTGCATAACCGCGTCATAAGAAAACACACTATAGAAATGACGCACGAATGCAGGTTGGAAAGGAATGGCCAAATATGAACCTTGTCCCATGCAGCAAGCACTGCCGGCACCAGCGGGAGGGCTACTGCGCCCTGGAGGGTATTTCCGAGCCGGTGAGCGTTCAGGAAAAGGAATGCAGCTTCTTTTCGCCCCTACCCCTCAAAGACGCTGGAAAAGGCGCTGCGCAGATTCGAAGCGGGGATCAGCCGGATGTCTGAGGGCAGCTCGCCGAGCTGGCCCATGGCGGTGCGTGGGATGACGAAGCGCCGAAAGCCCAGCCGGTAGGCCTCGTTCACCCGCAGGTCGACATGGGAAACCGAACGCAGCTCGCCGGTCAGGCCGATCTCGCCGAAGGCGGCAAAGTCGTAGGGGATCGGTTTGTCGATCAGATTGGAGATCAGCGCCATCGCCACCGGCAGGTCGGCGGCGGGCTCGTCCAGCCGCAGGCCGCCCACCACATTGATGTAAGCGTCGAGGTTGCCGAAAAAGTAGCCGCAGCGCTTCTCCAGCACCGCGATGATCAGCGCGCTGCGCCCAAAGTCGAAGCCGGTGGACATCCGCCGCGGCGTGCCGAAGCCGCTTTTGCAGACCAGCGCCTGCACCTCGGCCAGGATGGGGCGGGAGCCCTCCATCACGCAGGCGATACAGCTTCCCGAAACATCCTGCGGACGGCCGGAAATCATCTCGAACGAGGGGTTCCCCACCTCCTCAAGCCCCATGGTCCCCATCTTGAAGACCCCGATCTCGTTGGTCGAGCCGAAGCGGTTCTTCACCGCGCGCAGGATGCGAAACGCCAGATGCCGCTCCCCCTCGAAATAGAGCACGGTATCCACCATATGCTCCATCACCTTCGGCCCGGCGATCGCCCCGTCCTTATTGACGTGCCCCACCAGAAAGAGCGGGAATTCCCGGCTCTTGGCACAGGTCATCAGCAGCTGGGTGCACTCCCGGATCTGGGTCACGGTGCCGGCCGAGGAATTGAGCGTGGGCAGGTAGATGGTCTGGATCGAGTCGATCATTACCACGTCGGGGTTGTGCTTTTCGATAATTCCCAGGATCGCCCCCACCTGGGTGACCGCCGCCACAAGCAGGTTGGGCGAATCGACGCCCAGGCGGCGGGCGCGCAGCTTGATCTGCTTGGCGCTCTCCTCGCCCGATACATACAGCACCCGCAGCGACTGGCACAGCGGCTGGCACATCTGCAGCAGCAGGGTCGATTTCCCGATCCCCGGATCGCCACTGAGCAGGGTGACCGAGCCGCGCACGATCCCGCCGCCCATCACCCGGTCCAACTCCTTAATCGAGGTCTTATGGCGGGACTCCTCGTCCGCCACGATGTCCTGGATGGTGACCACCTCGATGGCGCCGGAGTAGTCGGTGTGTACCTGGCTGTGCTTTTTCGCGACCTCGATCTCGGGCTGGCGCACGGTCTCCTCCATGCTGTTCCACGCCCCACAGTCGGGACATTTTCCATACCATTTGGCGGTCTCGTTGCCGCACTGGCTGCACACATATACCGTCTTGGGCTTCGCCATGTTTTCACGTCCTTATCTGGGTTTAAAGCTCGGGCTCCACCTGGGGGTAATACCCCTGCTCAATGTATTGCAGCAGGGAGCCGGAAATTACATAGGCCAGCTTGTTTTGATAGCTCTCGTCGACCAGCTTCGCCGCATCCCCGGGGTTCGAGACGAACCCGCACTCGATGAGCACCGCCGGGATGGGGGCGTGGTAGAGCAGGAAAATGTTGTTCTCCGCCTTCTTGGGCTCCCGCTTGTTTTCCGGCTGGAGCAGTTCGCGAAAGTTCTGCTGCAAAATCCCCGCCAGGATTTCGCTCTGCTCGGACTGTGGGCCGTAGAACATCTGCGCGCCGAAGGAGGAGCTTTCAGGAAATTTGTTCTGATGGATCCCAATATAAATGGCGTCCGGATTCTCTTTGAGGATTTCGTACCGGTTCATGATGTCGCTGGTCTTCTTCTCCGAAATGCTGCCGAGGCCCTCATCGCAGGTGGACACGTCGCTCTCCCGCGTCATGATCACCCGAAAGCCCTCCGCCCGCAGCAGGTCGCGCAGCTTGAGCGCGATGGGAAGGTTGACGTCCTTTTCCACAATGCCGCCAAGCCCTTCCGCTCCCCCGTCAAAGCCGCCGTGCCCGGCGTCGATGATGACCAGCGGATCCGCCTCGAGCGCCCCGCCCACCATCAGGGAATCCCCCATACGGGAGATGGCAAAGGAGATCACCGCAACATAGCAGGCCAGCAGCAGAAACACGGCACGAAACCGAAACCGGCGCATAAACACCCTCCCAACATAACGAATCTCCCTTTATGTTATGCGGCCGGGGGTTTTGGATATGACTTTCAGTGTTTCTTCTTCTGGTCCTTTTTGACAAAGATGATCTTGTCGCTGATCGAAATGTGCTTGATCCCCAGGTGATAGGCAAAGGAGGTCACGGCCGGAATCACCAGCGGCAGCAGCCAGATGGCGACGATCGACAGCCACGACATCTGCTCGGGCGCAATGCCGGGCTCCAACAGCGCGTTGATGGTAAAGAGCATATGGATGTTGAGGATCCTGAAGATCGACCCGGCGAGCACTCCGACGTCTCCCGGCAGGATGGCGAGCTTGATAAGCACCAGCACCACCGGCATGAGCGCAAAGGGGATCATGGCGAAAAGGCCGATTTTGAGGCCCTTGAGCGGATCGATCTGCCCGTGCCCAAAGGCGGCCGAGTTGCTGTCCCGGTCCCCGCAGTACCAGCTGGGAGAATAGACGATGGGTACGAAGATCAAGAGATTAAGCAGCTGCATGACGATCTTCCAGAGCGTGCTCTTGAAGATCATGCCGATCGAAAAGGTGACGATCCCGCAAAAGATCATGGCGATGAGGACCGAGCCGATGGTGGACAGCGCTACCCTGGGGACGGTGTACTTCTGCTTTTTCATGGACTAGATTTCCTCCTTAATAAACGGTCCCGGGATAAACGATAGGCGGCTGAAGCCAGCCGCCTATCAAAAAGGTGTTAAATCGCTTAGATGTTGATGAGCTTGGCATCCTCAAAGAGCTTCTTGTCGATCCCCTTCTTCATCTGCAGGGCCTCCAGAATGTCGTAGTCCACGACAGTGTTGCCCTTGATGACGACGACGCGGTTGCCGATCCCCTTCTCCAGCAGCTCCACGGCATGAACGCCCAGCTTGGTGGCGAGCACGCGGTCGCGGGCCGTCGGGGTGCCGCCGCGCTGAATATGCCCAAGCACGGTCGCGCGGGTCTCAACGCCGGTTTTCGTCTCGATCTCCTTGGCCAGCGCGTGCACGTCGGTGATCCCCTCGCCCACCGCAACGATGAAATGGTGCTTGCCGTTGGAGGCGGTGGATTTGATCTTCTGGATGATGTCGCGGTCCACGTCGAAGTCGACCTCGTTGACCCAGATCGCGCAGGCGCCGCAGGCGATACCGGTATCCAGGGTGAGGTGGCCGGCGCCGTGGCCCATGATCTCGACCACCGAGCAGCGGTCGTGGGATTGAGAGGTATCTCTCAGACGGTCCACCGCCTCGACCGCGGTGTTCAGCGCGGTGTCAAAGCCGATGCTGAAGTCCGAGCAGGAAATATCGTTGTCGATGGTGCCCGGGATGCCCACCGTCGGGATCCCCGCCAGGGACAGGTCGCGCGCGCCGCGGAAGGAACCGTCGCCGCCGATGACGACCAGGCCGTCGATCCCCATCTTCTCGCAGGTTTCCTTGCCCTTCAGGATGCCGGCCTGCTCCTTGAACTCGAGGCATCTGGCGGTGTAGAGCATTGTGCCGCCGCGGTGGAGGATCTCGGACACGCTGCGCACGTCCATCTGCTCGATGTCGCCGTTGATCAGGCCGTTGTAGCCGTGGTGAACGCCTACGACTTCCATCCCCTTGGCAATCGCGCAGCGCACAACCGCGCGGATTCCCGCGTTCATACCCGGCGCATCGCCGCCGCTGGTGAGAACGCCAATTTTCTTAGCACCTGTCTTTTCCATAAGTACCTCCTATGTATTGAACTCATTTGAAAATAGGCTAAAATTCGCTACCACCCATTATATAACAAAGTCACCGGTTAAATCAACCGTTACTTTGCCGATTTATTAACGAAATTCGTTAATTCACAAATTTCGTGTTCTCTTCCCCGATAATCCCGGCGATCCGCTGCTGGAGCGCCGGGGTGCAGCTGACGTACATCCCCTTGGGCACCAGGGTAAGTTTTTTAACGTCGTTAAAATAGATGTAAACCGGACAGCTCCCGCCGCTTTGTGAGAGGACCTTGCAGACCTCCTCGAAGCGGCTGTCCAGCTTGGAGGGTACGCGCAGGTAGAGCCCGCCCTTTTCGGAAGCGGGCATTTTCCCTTCCTCGCGGGGCGGAGCGGGCCGTTTGGCCGGTGCGGCGGGCTTCAGCTGGTCGGGCAGCAGCACCTCGTCGCACATCAGCTTGCTGTCCTCGTCCTCGCGCAGCGAAACCTTCCCGCGCACCGCGACGATCGCCCCCTCCCGCAGCAGCGGCATACACTGGGCAAACGCCTTGGGAAAGACGATCATCTCGATCCGCCCTGTCATGTCCTCGATCCCCACAAAGGCCATGGTCTGGCTGTTCTTGGTGGTCTTGAGCTTGCGCGACGAGATGACGCACAGGATGGTCAC
Source organism: Harryflintia acetispora (assembly GCA_004340125.1). Taxonomy (GTDB): domain Bacteria; phylum Bacillota; class Clostridia; order Oscillospirales; family Ruminococcaceae; genus Harryflintia; species Harryflintia acetispora. Next base: position 277,223 of record SLUK01000002.1, read on the forward strand.
GGCCCCTTGCAGCAGCTCGGGCGGCACCGTGTGCTCGTCCGACTGGATGATGTCCCTGATCTGCACCGCCCCGGCGGCGCGCGCGAGGTCCTCATACTTCGAGAGGGGGTGCCCCGAAATGAAGAGGCCGGTGGTCTCCTTCTCCATATTGAGCAGCACCGACGGATCGAACTCCTCCCGTTTTGGAAGCTGGTAGCGGGAGGTGGTCTCCATCCCCAGGTCCTCGAACATGTTGAGCTGCCCGGAGATGTTGTTCTTCTGGGTCAGCTCGATGTTGGCCAGCACGTTTTCCAGTGCGGAGAGCATCTCGTTGCGGTTGTAGCCGAGATGGTCCAGCGCCCCGCTCTTGATGAGGTTTTCCAGCGTGCGCCGGTTGAGCTCCCGCCCGAACATCCGCTCGCAAAAATCGATGAAATCCTTAAAAGGCCCGTTTTTCTCCCGGCTTTGCAGCATGGCGCCGATCAGCCCCCTGCCGACGTTCTTGATCGCCAGCAGCCCGAAGCGGATCCCCTCGTCGGTCGCGGTGAAGCCCTCCATACTCTCGTTGACGTGGGGGGGCAGCAGGCGTATCCCCATCTTCTGGATTTGGTGGATGTACTCCACCACCTTGTCGGTGTTGTCGAGGATGCTCGTCAGCAGCGCCGCGAAATACTCCTTCGGATAGTGGTATTTGAGGTAGGCCGTCTGATAGGCGACCATGGCGTAGGCGGCCGCGTGGGACTTGTTGAAGGCGTAGGAGGCGAAGGAGACCATCTCATCGAAAATTTTGTTGGCGATCCTTTCGTCCACCCCGTTGCCGATGGCGCCCACACATTCGACGCTGCCGTCCTCCCGCTTGGCGCCGTAGACGAAGGCCTGGCGCTCCTTGACCATTACATCGTGCTTCTTTTTGCTCATCGCCCGGCGCACCAGATCGGCGCGCCCGTAGGAATAGCCCGCGAGCGCCCGGCAGATCTGCATGACCTGCTCCTGGTAGACGATGCATCCATAGGTTACATTGAGGATGGGCTCGAGCAGCGGGGTGTCGTAGGTGACCTTTTCCGGATGATGGCGGTTTTCGATGTAGCGCGGGATCGATTCCATCGGCCCCGGACGGTAGAGGGAAATGACCGCGATCAAATCCTCGATGGCGGTGGGCTTGAGCTGCGCCATCACCTGGCGCATGCCCGCCGATTCAAACTGGAATACCCCCACCGCATCCCCGGTGGAGAGCATTTCAAAGACGCCCTTGTCCTGCAAGTCGATCTTTTCCATGTCGAAATCCGGGGTGTGCCGGCGGATCATCTCCTGCGCCTTGCTGATGACCGTGAGGTTGCGCAGCCCGAGGAAATCCATCTTGAGCAGCCCGAGCTCCTCGAGGGTGGTCATGGTGAACTGGGTGACCACCGCCTCGTCGTTCTTGGCCAGCGGCACATAGCTCATCACCGGGTCGCGGGTGATGACCACCCCGGCCGCGTGGGTCGAGGCATGGCGGGGCATCCCTTCGATCTTGCGCGCCACGTCGATCAGCTCGTGCACCGCGCTGTCCTGCTCGTACATCCCCCGCAGGGTGGAAGAGCTGCGCAGGGCTTTATCCAGCGTGATGTTGAGCTCCCCCGGGATGGCCTTGGCCACCTCGTCCACCGCCTGGTAGCTCATCCCCAGCACCCGGCCGACGTCCCGCACCGCCGCCTTGGCGGCCATGGTTCCGAAGGTGATGATCTGGGCGACGTTGTCGCTCGAATAGCGGCGCACCACATAGTCGATGACCTCCTGCCGCCGCTCGTAGCAAAAGTCGATGTCAAAGTCGGGCATGCTCACCCGCTCGGGATTGAGAAAGCGCTCGAAGAGGAGGTTGTACTGGATCGGGTCGATCCCGGTGATGCCGATACAATAGGCCGCCAGGCTCCCGGCGCCCGAGCCGCGGCCCGGACCCACCGGTATCCCATTCTGCCGCGCAAAGTTGATGAAGTCGAAGACGATGAGGTAATAGTCGATGTACCCCATCCCCTCGATCACCGAAAGCTCGTATTCCAGCCGCTCCTGCACCGCCGGGTCGGGCTGCTCGCCGTAGTGCCGGTGCAGCCCCTCGAAGCAGAGCCGCCGGAAATACTCCCGGTTGGTCTCCCCCTCCGGAGCCTTGAAGTAAGGCAGCTTATGCTTGCCGAACTCGAACTCCACCTCGCAGCGCTCGGCGATCCTGACGGTGTTCTCCAGCGCCCCTCCGAAGGAGGAAAAGAGCTCGTCCATCTCCTCCCCGCTCTTGACGTAGAATTCCTCGGTCTCGAAGGCCATCTCGTTGTCCTCATCCACCGTGTGGTTGGTCTGGATGCAGATGAGGATCTTCTGCATGCGCGCATCCTCTTTTTCGATATAGTGGCAGTCGTTGGTCGCGACGAGACCCACGCCGAGCTCCTTTGCGAGGCGGCCCAGCTGCGGGAGGATCATCTTCTGCTCCCGGATGCCATGGTCCTGGATTTCGATGAAGTAGTTGTCCTTCCCGAAGGTATCCCGGTAAAAGGTCCCGGCCTCCAGCGCCGCCTGGTAATCCCCCTCGGTCAGCCGGCGGGGAATCTCCCCGGCCAGACAGGCCGACAGGCAGATCAGCCCCTCATGGTGGGCGCTCAGCAGCTCGCGGTCCACCCGGGGCTTGGAATAAAAGCCCTCGGTAAAGCCGCGGGAGACGATCTCGATCAAGTTTTGGTACCCGGTGTTGTTCTCGCACAGCAGGACCAAATGATAGGGGGAACTATCGAGCTTATGTACCTTATCATGCCGGGTGCGGGGCGCAACGTAGACCTCGCACCCGATGATCGGCTTGATCCCCCGTTTCTTGGCGGCCCTATAAAAATCGATCACGCCGTACATCACGCCGTGGTCGGTGATGGCGACCGCCTTCTGGCCGAGGCCGGCCACCCGGTCGATCAGCCTCTCGATTCGGCAGGCGCCGTCGAGCAGGCTGTATTCGGTATGTAGATGCAGATGGACGAAATCCTTCATGGGCGCCTTCCTTTCTATCTCTTGTTTTGCAGCTCGTCCGCCATGGCGCACAGCTGCCGCAGCCGGTAGTTGACCCCCGAGCGGGAGAGCGGCGGATGGAGCGCCTGCGCCAGCTCGGAGAGGGGCATGTCCGGGTTTTGCAGCCGCAGCCGCGCCACCTCCCGCAGCCCCGGCGGGAGGGATTCGATCCCGACCTGCCGCTCGATCAGCCGGATTTTCCCGATCTGGGCCGCGGCAGCCGTCACCGTCTTGTCGATGTTGGCCGTTTCGCAGTTGGTGATCCGGTTGACCTTGTTGCGCATGTCCTTATAGATTTTGACATTCATCACTTCCAGTGCGGTGTTCCCCGCACCCAGCATGGTGAGGACGTCCTCGATCGCCTCGCTGGACTTGACGTAGAGCAGCCGCGCTCCCTTGCGGGTGGTGTGGTTATAGCGGATGGAGAGCTTTTGCAGCAGCACGCCCAGTGATTGGTCTGCCAGCGCATGGTGGGCGACGAACTCAAGATGATAGCTCTTTTGCGGGTCGGAGATGTTTGCGCAGCTCAAAAACGCCCCGCAGAGCACCCCATGCAGAAACTCGAGGTCCCGTTCCTGCCCGGGGTCGCACTCCAAAAACTTCTGGTAGAGCGGGGCAAAATACTGCTGCACCGCCCTGCGGTCTTCGAGCGAATCCACCGTGACGATGAAAAGCTTGCGCTCGTCCCGGGTGATCTGCTCGGTGACGGTAATAGAGGTGCGGATCTCCACCAGCTGGTAGATCAGGCTGGAATACAGCTTTGCCACCTGCCGGTTTTCGGTATGCAGGCAGATGGTCCCCTCTTCAAAATTACGTCCGAAGAGCAGCATTCCAAAACAGACCGCCCGTTTCTTTGGGTAGATAAAAGGACGGTTTTGACAAATTTCTTTTTTCAGCGAGGACGAAAAAGACAAGGCTCCCCCATTCCTTCCTTTGGCTTTAAATTCCCAGCATTTTGACCTCGCATTCGAGGGAGTAGCCGGTTCTTTCCTTTACGATCCGCTTGACGTCTTCAATCAGGGCCAGCATTTCGGCGCAGCTGGCGTGGTCGTAGTTGATCAGAAACCCCGCGTGCTTTTCGCTGACCATCGCCCCGCCGACCCGGTAGCCCTTGAGGCCGCATTGGTCGATCAGCGCGGAGGCATAGCTCCCCTGCGGGCGCTTAAAGGTGCTTCCCGCGCTCGGGTACTCCAGCGGCTGCTTTTGCCGCCGGCGCGCCTTGAGCTCCTCCATGCGCGCCCCGATCGCTTCAGGATCGCCGGGCATGAGGGCAAAGGCCGCGCTGACGATACAGGCATCCTCACCAGTATACCGGCTGTGGCGGTAGGATAAATCAAGCTCATCTGCTGTAAAGGCAGATAGCTTTCCATCTTTATCAATGTGGCTCGCCGAGCGGATGACATCCTTGATCTCCCCGCCATAGGCCCCGGCATTCATATAGACCGCCCCGCCCACGCTCCCGGGGATGCCGAAGGCGAACTCCAGGCCGGTCAGCCTCTTTTCGAGAGCGAAGCGGCACAGCCTGTCGAGGCTCGCACCTGCCTGGCAGAGGATGACGCCGTCCTCTGTTTGCTCCATCTCACCCAAGCTGCCGGTCAGCGCCAGCACCACACCGCGCACCCCGTTATCAGAAACCAGCAGGTTGCTCCCCCGCCCGATGATGGACAGCGGACAGCCCTCCTGCCTGATGGCGGGAAGCAGCCGTTCGAGCTGCGCCAGGGAGCTAGGGATCAAAAACAGGTCCGCGGGCCCTCCGATTTTGAAGCTGGTGTGGTTTAACATGGGCTCGTTTTCCCGGAAGGCGCAGCCTTCCCGCTCGCAGAGCGCGATAATATCGGCGTATTGGCTCGGCATGATTACCTCCATATCAGGCCGGGTCCAACGCCCGGCATATACGGCTTTTGGCCCGGCCGGGCCAAAAGCCGTTTTTTAGCAGTATATGCTTATAGGGTGCCCAAAAATGCGGCGCCGATGATCCCCGCGTCGTTGCCGAGGGTGGCCGCCTTGATATCGGCCTCCTTGGCCTTATCGCCGATCAGCGAATGGGTACGGCAGTATTTGCGCACCGGCTCGAGCAGGGTGTCCCCCTCCTTGCAGAGCCCGCCGCCGATGAGCACCAGCTCGGGCTGAAGCATGCTGATGTAGGTGGTGACGGCATAGCCCAGGTAGTCGCAATACTGCCGCACCACCTCGGCTGCGGCCGGGTCCCCGGCGCGCATCCCATCGAAGGAGGTGCGTCCGGTTGCCTTGGCGGGGTCGCCGCCGCAGAGCCGCCACATCACCGACTCCGGGTAGCGCTCCATCTGCTCTCTCGTCTGGCGGATCAGGGCGGTGGCGGAGCAGTACATTTCGATGCATCCACGGCGTCCGCAGCCGCAGGGCAGCCCGTCGTAGGCCATCCCGATGTGCCCCGGCTCGATCCCAACATGCTCCATCCCGCGGATCTTGCCGTCCAGGATGATCGAGCCGCCGATCCCGGTCCCGATGGTGACCAACACCACGTCGCGGTAGCCCTTCGCCCCGCCGCAGAGGACCTCCCCGAAGGCCGCACAGTTGAGGTCCCCCTCGAGGAATACCTTCTCCGGGAAGCGCTTCTTGAGCAGCCGCAGCACCGGGGTGTTGTGGAAGTCGAGGTTGTTCGAGAGGATGATGGCATCCTTCTGCCTATTGATGATCCCCGGGCAGCCGACGCCGACCCATTCTACGTCGGAAAACGTCAGCCCCGCGTCGTCCAGCGCCAGAGCGCAGGCGCGCCGGATGTCGTCCATAATCGCCCCGGGGTCGCGGGGCGCCTTGGTCGGCAGCTTTCCCCGCCCGATGATCTCATAGTCTTCAGTCACCACACCGACCGCTATGTTGGTCCCGCCCAGGTCCACGCCCAGATATGTTTTCATGTGGTCGTTCTCCCTTTTTGCTTATTCAAAGATGCGGCCGGTCTTTTCGGTGATCAGGTCGGCGAACCGCCGGTAATCGGCGTTGACGATCAGCTCCTCGGGGAAGTCGATCTCTTCGAGCATGCGCAGCGCATTGGTGTGCTCCCCGATCGAGGCCCAGAAGTGCGCGTCCGAGTTGACCACCACCGGGATGCCGTATTTTTTGCAAAGCAGCGCGATGGTCCTACAGTTTTCCGTGCTCCCCGGCCGGTTACCGAAGGAGTGGGAGTTGATTTCCACAATCTTGCCGTACTCCCCGCAGGCCTTGATAACCGTCTCATAGTCGAAGACGTACCGCCCGTCGCCGGGATGGCCCAGCACGTCGACCTGCGGGTTCTTGAGCACCCCCATCCAGGCGCTGGTGTGCCCGTCAAAATCGCTCGGCTGGTAGACCGGGATATGCATGGAGGCGATCACCCACTCCAGCTTGGAGAGGATTTTATCGCTGACATCGAGCTCTCCATCGTTCCCAATGATATTCACCTCGCAGCCGCGCAGCAGGTGAACGCCAAACAGCTCGTCCGGTACGACGCCCATGTTGGTGAAATAATATTCGTGCGCCGCGTGTGGCATAAGGCCGGTGTGCTCGGTGCTGCCCAAAAAACGCAGCCCCCGCTCGCTCGCCGCCTTGAGGTTTTCCGTCAGGGTGCTGTAGGCATGCCCTGAAACCACGGTATGGGTATGCGTATCCGCAATGGTATGAATCAAAATCGTATCCCGCTTTCTATAGATTGTCCCACTTAAAAGGCGTCCCACATGCTGACGTCGGTGCTGTCCTCCGGGTCGGCCATCCCGACCTTTTCCAGCAGCTCCTGCGCCGCGTTGTAGCCCATCTTCTTCTGGCGGTTGTTCATCGCCGCCACCTCGATGATGATGGCCAGGTTGCGCCCCGGCTTGACGGGAATGGTGGTGGAGGTGACCGAGATGCCCAGGATTTCGGTGTATTCGCTCTCCATGCCCATCCTGTCGTAGACCTTCTTCTTGTCCCAGGGCTCGAGCTGGATGATCATATCGATCTTTTCGGTCATCTTGACCGCACCCATACCGAAGATGCGCCGCGCATTGATGATCCCGACGCCGCGCAGCTCGACAAAGTGCCGGATGTTTTCCGGCGAGGTGCCCACCAGGGTGCGGTTGGAGACCCGGCGGATCTCCACCGCGTCGTCGGCGATCAGCCGGTGCCCGCGCTTGACCAGCTCGATGGCGGTCTCGCTCTTGCCGACCCCGCTCTCGCCGAGCAGCAGGATCCCCTCGCCATAGACCTCGACGAGCACCCCGTGGCAGGTTTGCCGGGGTGCCAGCTCGACGTTGAGGATCGAAATCAGCCCCGACATAAAGGCGGAGGTCCCCTCGTTGACCCCGAGCAGCGGCACCTCGTACTTCTTCGCCGCCTCAATCATTTCAGGAAACGCGTCGAGCGCGCGCGAAACGATCACCACCGGAGGCTTGTAGGAGAAAAACTTGTCGCAGCTCTCCCGCAGCCGTTCCTTGCCGATCTGCTCGAGATAGGCGATCTCGCTTTTGCCGATGATCTGGATCCGGCTGCGGTCGAAGAAGTCGAAGAAGCCGCTCAGCTGTAGTCCCGGCCGGTTGACGTCGGCCGAGGTGATCGCAATGTCCTTGGGCTCGCATGGAATATAGAATACCTGAAGGCCGAATTCCTTCATCAGCTTTTCCAGAGAGACCGAATAGGTAATGCTCATTTGTACCTCCATTCCCTGCCGGGAACCACCGCCCGGCAAACGGGCCTCTTTCCTATGATGTCCCAGCCCCCTATGCCCATGAAAGCGGGGGCAAACTATCTATATAATTATACCGTAGAACACCGGCTTATTCAATTGAAAAATGAAAAAACCATGGTATAATAAGTAAGGAAACATCGAAAGCTGAACAAACCTATGGTGATGAGTTTTGAATGCTCATCATTTTTGGTGTATGGGCAGAAATTGGCGCCCTCAGCGCCGGAGGGAGGAACGAAATGCGAGTCGCTTTATTCACCGAAACCTATCTGCCGCACGTCAACGGGGTCGTCACCCACGTCAAAGCGCTCAAAGAGGGGCTGGAGGCAATGGGCCATACCGTGCTGGTGGTGACCGCCAACTCCAAAACCAGGAAGCATTATATCAAGGACAACGTGCTCTACTGCCCCGCCCACAAGGCGAGCAAGCGCTTTTACGGGTTCGACCTGGCTCCGGCCGTCAGCCGCACCCGGCTGCACTTTGTGGAGGACTTCGATCCCGATATCATCCACATCCACAACGAATTTGGAATCGGGCTTTCCGGGATCGGCATCGCCAAGATCCTGCATGTGCCCCTGGTTTACACCCTGCACACCATGTACGACGAGTATATCTACTACGTCGCGCCCCGGCCGCTGGTCGGGATCACCCGCCGGATCTCCCACAAATACTTCAAAATTTTTGCCAAGACCGCCAACGAGGTGACAGGCCCCTCGGCCAAATGTCAGGCCTATGTCAAGGAGACGGGGCTCGACAAGCTGGTCAACGTCATCCCGAATCCGGTGGAGCTGGACATCTTCTCCCCCGAGCAGATCACCGAGGAGGACAAGCGCGCCTTTCGTGAGCGCTATCATATCCCAATGGACGACACCATCGCCATCTTTGTCGGCCGGCTCGGACGGGAAAAGAGCGTGGATGTGCTGCTCGACTTTTGGGCGAAAGAGATCCGTCCGGATGACCATCTCCATCTTGTGGTGATCGGGGACGGCCCGGTGCGCGGGGAGCTGGAAAACCAGGCGCAGGAACTCGGGATCGCCGGGATGGTGACCTTCACCGGCAAGGTGGAGCACACCGACCTGCCGCCCTATATCGCCTCGGGCGATGTGTACGTCACCGCCTCCCTCTCGGACACCAACTCGATTTCGATGCTCGAGGGGATGGCCGCCGGCCTCCCGGTGCTCCAGCGGTACGACGAGCTCAACCAGGACCAGGTCAAGGAGGGGCTCAACGGCTTTGTCTTCCACGACGCCAAGGAGATGGCCGCCGAGCTGCGGCGGGTGCGCGCCATGAGCGAGGAGGAGTTGCAGCTGCTCAAGGCCTCGGTGCGCCAGTCGGTCAAAAATTCGGGCGCTCAGAACTTGGCCAACTACCTGTGCACCATCTATACCCGGATCTTGAGCCGGGACGATCAAGAAACGAAATAGGAGTCTATATCATGCTGAAAAAACAAAGCTATGACGTGGCAATCATCGGGGGCGGAATCGGCGGGCTGATGGCCGCCTGGCGCCTCTGCGAAGCGAATCCTTCCCTGAGCGTCTGCCTGCTGGAAAAGGGCAACCCGATCGAGAAACGCACCTGCCCCATCGTGACCAAGAAGGTATCCAGCTGCGTGAAGTGCCCTTCCTGCGCCATCATGGAGGGGCTGGCGGGAGCCGGCGCCTTCTCGGACGGGAAATACGTCATCTCCACCGAGTACGGCGGCTGGCTGACCGAGTTTTTGCCGGATGACACGGTGCTCGACTACATCGAACAGGCGGATCGGATCCTGGTCTCCTTCGGGGCCACCACCGAGCGCTTCCAGCCCAACAACGAGCTCAAAAAGCTCTGTATCCAAAACGACCTGCACATGAGCCAGGCGCAGCTCAAGCACCTGGGCACCGACTCGAACTTTGAGACGATGCGCCGGCTGATCGTGGCGCTCGGCGAGCGCTGTGAGATCGCCACCAACACCGCTGTGACCGACGTGGAGCGGGAGAGCCACACCATCCGCTACGCCGGCCGGGACGGCGAGGGCGCCGTCAAGGCGCAGCACATCATCTTCGCCGTCGGACGGGTGGGCAGCCGCTTTTTCTCCGACTGGTGTGAAAAGAACGGGATCAGCCTCACCAACAACCAGGTGGACGTGGGGGTGCGCGTCGAGCTGCCCAGCGTGATCTGGGAGGATTTCTCCAAAAAGATATACGAGCCGAAAATCTGGTACCGCTCCAAGCAGTACGGCGACACCACCCGGATGTTCTGCTTCAACGACCGGGGCAGCGTGGTCACTGAGAACACCGGCGGGGTGCTCACCGTCAACGGGCACAGCTACCGCGAGGAGAGCCGCAAGACCCACAACTCCAACTTCGCCCTGCTCTCCACCATCCGCTTCACCCAGCCCTTCGAGCGGCCGATCGAATATGCGCGGCATGTGGCGAGCCTGGCCAACCTCATCAGCGGCGGCAGCGTGCTGGTACAGCGCCTGGGAGACCTCGAAAACGGCCGCAGAACCGACGAGAGCCGCCTGCGGCAGTCCACCACTGTCCCGACGCTCAGCGCCGTCCCGGGGGATTTGAGCCTGTGCATGCCCAAGCGCCAGCTGGACAACATCATCGAGACCCTGCATGCGCTGGATTCTGTCTCCCCCGGCACCTCGAACTACGATACCCTGCTCTACGGGATCGAATGTAAGTACTACTCCGCCCGTCCCCAGTCGGAGGACTTCGAGCTGCAGGGCTGCAAGGAAATCTATGCGGTGGGCGATGGCGCGGGCTTCACCCGTTCCCTCTCCCAGGCGGCGGCCAACGGCCTGTATGTCGCGGACAAGATCGGCAAACGATAAGAACCCGTCTAAAAAGCCCCCGGAAGCGTTGCTTCCGGGGGCTTTTCCTATGTATCCCTTATTCTCCCTGACGGCGGATGACGCCGACCGGGCAGACCTCTATGCATGCGCCGCAGCCGGTACATTTCTGCGGGTCGATCCGCGCGAGATTGTCCTCGACCTTGATGGCCTCATACTCACAAGTTTTCTGGCACTTCATGCAGCCGATACAGCCGTTTTTGCAGACCTTGCGGGTATAGGCGCCCTTGTCGGTGCTGGTGCAGGCGACGTAGACCTTGGCGCGCGCCGGGACGATCTGGATCAGATGGTCCGGGCATTCTCTCGCGCACATGCCGCAGCCGGTGCACTTCTCAGGGTCGACCACCGCCACCCCGTTTTCGACGTGGATGGCGTCATACTGGCAGACCCTGGTGCAGTCGCCGAAGCCAAGGCAGCCGTGCGAGCAGCTGCGCCGCCCCTGATAGAAGGAGTTGCAGGCCGCGCAGGTCTTGAGCCCCATGTACTCCATGACGTACTGGGAGGTTTCCAGCGTGCCGCAGCAGTGCACCTGGGCGACCTGCTGCTCGACGTCGGTGAAGCCGACGCCGAGAATTTCGCTGCACTTCTTGGCCACCTCGGCGCCGCCGGGGGTGCACAGGTTGGTCGCCGCCTCCCCAGAGGCCATCTTGGCGGCATACTCCTCGCATCCCGCAAAGCCGCAGGAACCGCAATTGACGCCCGGGAGCGCTTCGCGCAGGTTGGCGACCGTCTCATCCTGCTGCACGGCAAAGAACTTGGAGGCAAAGGAGAGCACCAGCCCGAGCAGCAACCCGAGCCCCGCGACGATCGCGACCGGTAAGATATAAACTTCCATTCGTGTGAATCCTCCTTAACCGAATATTCCTTCGACGACGCCGGAAAATCCCATGAACGAAAGCGACACCAGCGAGGCCGCGATCAACACGGAAGGCATCCCCTTGAAGAAGTGGGGCAGATTGGCGCTCTCGACCCGCTGGCGCACCCCGGAGAAGAGCACCATCGCGAGCAGGAAGCCGACGCCGATCCCGAAGGCGTGCACCATCGACTGGGCAAAGGAATAGCCGTTGTCGATGTTCAGGATGGTGACGCCGAGCACCGCGCAGTTGGTGGTGATCAGCGGCAGGTAGACGCCCAGCGACTTATGCAGCGCGGGGATATAGCGCTTGAGGATGATTTCGACGAGCTGGACCAGCGCGGCGATGACCAGGATAAACGCGACCGTCTGCATGTAGGCAAGGCCGTTGGGCTCCAGCAGATAGGTGTAGATCGGCCAGGTGACCGCGGTGGCCAGGCAGAGCACGAAGGTGACCGCCAGGCTCATGCCGACCGCGGAATCCAGCTTCTTGGAGACGCCCAGGAAGGGGCAGATGCCGAGGAACTGCACCAGGACAACGTTGTTGACCAGGATTGAGCTGAACAGGATAATAATCAGTTCGTTCATTGTGCACAGCCCCCTTCCGAAGCCTTCTGGCAGGCGGATGCCGAGGGACACCCGGCGCATCCGGCCGCCTTGCGCCTAAGGATTTTACCCTTGGAAATCCAGTTGGCAAGGGCCACCACAAAGCCGAAGGTCAAAAAGCCTCCCGGCGGCAGGGAGAACATCGCGATCGGGCTGACCGACTCGGGCAGGACCTGCAGCCCGAACCAGGTGCCCGCGCCCAGGATTTCGCGGATCGAACCGATCATCAACAGCGCGATGGTGAAGCCCAGTCCCATGCCCAGCGCATCCAGCGCGGAATCGAGCACGCCGTTTTTGCTGGCGAACATCTCGGCGCGCCCGAGGATGATGCAGTTGACCACGATCAGCGGCAGGAAGATTCCCAGCGCGCTGTCGATGGCCGGCGCGTAGGCCTTGACCAGGAACTGCACAATGGTCACGAAACCCGCGACAATGACGATATAGCAGGGGATGCGCACCTTGTCGGGGATCACCTTTTTGAGCAGGGAGATCACCACGTTGGAGCCAAGCAGCACCAGCGTCGCGGCGACGCCCATGCCGATCCCGTTTTGCGCCATGGTGGTGACCGCCAGCGTCGGGCAGGTGCCGAGCAGCAGGACCAGAACGGGGTTCTCCTTGATGATTCCCTTAGTAAAGTTTTTCATCGTTGCCATTCTTCCCTCACTCCTTTCCCGACTGGCTGGTCTCGATGGCGAGACGGATGGAATTCTTCAGCGCATTGGAAGAAACGGTCGAGCCGGAGATGGACTCCACCTGCTCGGGGTCGCTGACCCCAAAGAACTGGGCGGTGTACTCCGAGCCCATGACCCGGCTTCCGAGCCCCTGGGTCTCGCTGTTCTGGAGCACCTTGACCCCGGAAACGGTGCCATCGGTCTTGACACCGGTCATCACGACCACCGCGCCGCCGTAGCCGCTCACCGAGGTCTGGACCACCTTCCCCACCCCGTTCTGGGCGGTATAGAGCTTTAAGACCCCTTCGGGCAGCGCGTCGGTGGTCTCCGTAAAGGAGTCGGCCTCGGGCAGGACCTCCATCAGGGCCTCCTGCGCCTGGCGGCGGCTGTTTTCCTCAATGATGGGATTGGTGATCCCATAGGTCACGCTCAGGGCGGCGGAGACCACCAGACAGATGATGGTCAGCACCGCGGTGGGCAGAACAAAATCCTTCACGAGCTTCATGCCTGCCCCTCCTTTGCTTTGTTTTTCTTTTGCGCCTTCACCGCGGCGAAGGGGGTGAGGCGGGTGAGGTTGTTGATGTGCGGGACCAGGATGTTCATGAAGAGAATGGAGAAGGACGCGCCCTCAGGATAACTGCCGAACACCCGGATGAGCATGGTGATCAGCCCGCAGCCCAAGGCGAAGATGACCTTCCCCCGCTCGGTCGCCGGGGAGGTGGTATAGTCGGTCGCCATGAAGAAGGCGCCGAGCACCACGCCGCCCGAGAGCAGATGGAAGATGGGGTCCACCCCGAAGAGGAGGGAGAGCACGGCCACCGTGCCCAGGTAGACCACCGGGATGGTGGGGGTGATGACCCCGCGCACGATCAGGTAGAGGCCGCCGAGCAGCAGCGCCAGAATGGCGGTCTCGCCCAGGCATCCGCCCCGCAGGCCGAAGAGCATGTAATGGTAGGGCGGCATCATGAGCATTTTCCCCTGGGCGAGCAGGGGCAGCGGGGTTGCGCCCGAAACCAGCGCGATCCCATCGTTGGTGAGCTTGGGGATGACCCAATCGGTCATCGGCGTGGCGAACGAGATCAGCAGAAAGACGCGCGCCGCGATGGCGGGGTTGACGAAGTTCTGCCCTATCCCGCCGAAAAGCTGCTTGACGATCACGATGGCGAAGAAGGAGCCGATCACCGCGATCCAGAAGGGAAAGGTCACCGGGAGGTTGAAGGCCAGCAGCATGCCGGTCACCACCGCGCTGAGATCGGAAATGGTATTCTCCCGCTTCATCAGCGCCCGGGAGGCATACTCGAAGACCACGCAGGAGAAGACGCAGACCACCGTCAGCAGCAACGCGCGAAAGCCGAAGATGAAGACGGAGCAGAGCAGCGCCGGGACCATGGCGATGATCACGTCGAGCATGATCCGCTGCGTGTTCACGGGGGACTTGATATGAGGGGACGATTTGACAATCAGTTTTTCAGCCATTCCTTACTTCCCTCCCGTCTTTTTCTGTTCGGCGAGCAGCAGCTTTTTGCTCAGCCGGTTGACCATCACCAGCGGCCTGCGCGCCGGGCAAATATAGGAGCAGCAGCCGCACTCCATGCAGAGGTTGACCTTGAGCTTTTTCAGTGTTTCCAGGTCGTGCGCCTTATAAGCCGCCTCGAAGCTGGCGGGCATGAGGTGATACGGGCAGGCGCGGATACACCTCCCGCAGCGGATGCAGGCGGTCTCCTTGAGGTTTTCAGCGTCCACGCTGTCGAACGCGAGCACGGCGTTGTTGTTCTTGACCACCGGGTATTGGTCGCTGTAGACGCTCAGCCCCATCATCGGCCCGCCCATGATCAAAAGCTTCGGCTCGCTCTTGTAGCCGCCGCAGAAGCCGATCACATCCTCATAGGTCGTGCCGATCAGGGCGGTGACGTTCTTGGGCTCGGCCACGGCCGAGCCGTCCACCGTCAGGTTCTTTTCAATCAGGGGCATGCCGGTCTTTATGTACTTGGCGATGAAGGCGACCGACGTGACGTTCGAGACGATGATCCCCACGTCGCTGGGCAGCTTCCCTTCCGGGATGACCCGCCCGCAGGTCTCATAGGCGATGACCTTCTCGGCCCCCTTGGGGTACTTGTCGTCCAAGGCCACCACATGGTACCCTTCCAGCGTTTCGCAGCGCTTTTGCAGCAGCTCGATCGCCTGGGGCTTGTTCTTCTCCACCCCGATGTAGACGTTCTGGATGGTGAGGTATTTCTTGATCAGGGCGATCCCCGTAAAAAGATTGTCGGTGTCGTCCATCATGGTGCGGAAGTCGGTGGTGATGTAGGGCTCGCACTCCGCGCCGTTGACCACCAGGGTGTCGACCTCGTCGACGTTCTTGGGATTGAGCTTGATGAAGGTCGGGAAGCCGGCGCCGCCGAGGCCCACCAACCCCGAAGCCTTGACCGCTTCCAGGAAGGAGGCGGTGTCGTTTACCTCGGGCGGGCGGACCGACTCGTGTACCGTCTGCTCACCGTCGGTCTCGACCACCACGCAGGTCGCGCGGGACGAGTTGACGTTGATGATCTCCCCGAGCTCCACCACCTGCCCCGAGACGCTGGAATGGACCGGCGCGCTCATGAAGGCGGTGCTCTCCCCGATCAGCTGGCCGACCTTTACCGAGTCGCCCTTCTTGACCAGGGGCTGGCAGGGCGCGCCCATGTGCTGCTGCATTGAGATGTAGACCTTCCCCGGAACCGGCATGCGCACGGGCGGCAGCTCTGCCGTATTCTTGTAATGCGGCGCATGTACGCCGCTCAGGTGCTTACTTTGGAACAAAGCCACTTCGCTGAAACCTCCCTGTTATTTATCGGATGGGCCGCCGCTGCGGCCGATCGAACAAACGCTTGAGATAGGGCTCCAAAGAAAGATAGATACTTCCGGTCAGAAGCCCTGTCAGAATACCGGCCAAGAGAAGCACCGGCAGATAGTAAAGCAGATAGTGATTGCCAATCAGCAGCGCCGCCACGGCGAGCTGCGCTGTGTTGTGGGAAACGCCGCCCAGCACGCTCAGAAGCCGGCAGCCGACGGTTACACAGGCACTGCCGGCGAGCAGCGCCATCACGGCGACCGAGAGCAGCCCGCCGCTGAGACTGAGCAGCGAGGCGACAGCGCCCCTGGTCAGCAGGACGAATCCCGCCTTGAGCAGCGCCAGCAGGAACGCCTCCCGGCGGCCGAGGGAAAGCATGGCGAAGATCACCACGATGTTGGACAGCCCCGGCTTGATCCCGGGCGGCAGGGCCATCAGCCCCGCCAGGAAGGACTCGAAGAAGCTCAGCGTCATCGCCAGCGAGAAAAGCATCCCCATAAGCGCGACGGTGCGCACCCGGCTTTGATCCCGCTTCATTCCCTCGTCCCTTCCCCGATATAGTGAAATTGGTACTGGTCCTTCCCGCTGTTGGGCGTGAGAGACCCGTACAGCCTCTCGGAGACGTAGACATTAAGCGCCTCGTCCACGGCGATCACCGAATAGTCCTCGCTGTCCATCTGACGCAGCGTCTCTTCCTTCCCCGCGACGAAGAGCGCGGTGGAGAGGAAGTCCGCCAGCGCCCCATCCTCGGAAACAACCGAAACCGAGATCAACCCGCCCCGCGCCGGATACCCGGTGCGGGGGTCCAGTACATGGTGGTAGCGCACGCCGTCCCGCTCGAAATACCGCTCGTAGTCCCCGGTGGTGGCCATGGTCAATCCCCGCAGCGGCAGGGTGGCGATATACTCGCTGCCCTCCCCCCGCGGGTCGCGTATCCCGAAGAGGAAGTCCTTCCCGCTGTCCGGATAACGCCCGCGCACCGCCATGTTCCCGCCCAGGGAGGCGTAGCCGTTTTCGATCCCATATTCGTCCATCACCGAAAAGACCAACTCGCAGGCGGCGCCCTTCGCGATCCCGCCCAGGTCCACCGCCTGGCCCTCCCGGCGCAGCATGGCCGTTTTCGCCTGCCCGTCCAGGACCAGGTCGCCCGCATCGATCAGCGGCAGGGCGCTTTCGATCTCTTCCCGCCCCGGCACCCGCGGATGCTGTGAGGTCACCCCCCAGAGCAGAGAGAGCGGCGCAACGGTGATGTCAAAGGTGTGCTGTGAAAGGAGGCTGTATTCCTTCGCCCGCTGCAGCAGCCCGAAGGTCTCCTCGTCCATCTCGACCGGTTCCTTCCCCGCCGCGGCGTTCAGCCGGGCTATGGGGCTCTGCTCCCGGTAGAGGGAGATGTTCTCCTCATACTGCTGTAAGTGGGTGACCAAGGCTTCCGCCGCCTCTTGGGCCCTATCGCCGTAAAACTTGATACTCACAAAGGTATCCATCAAAAAGGCGGTGGTCTGATAGGAACGGCCGCGCCGCCAGGAGATGACCGAGGCGCCGATCACCAGCGCCGCAGCCATCACAGCGGCTGCCGCCGTGATGATTTTGCGTCCTCTGGGCAAAGCGTCCCCTTCCTTCCTCCAGCAAAATCGGCCGGCAATACCAATACCGATTATAACGGGTCTGATCCACCGGTGTCAAGGCGGGGAAAGAACACCTGCCAGCAAAAAACAGTGAGCAGATTGCTCACTGTTTTTTGTGAAAATACTATCAATTACTCTTTCTCTTCGGCACAGCCTTCGCAGCCACAGTCGCAGGACTCGCAGTCTTCGATATCGAACTCGAGGTGCTGCCCACAGCTCGGGCACTCGATCTCGCCCTCGCAGAGCATGTCGTAGTCCATGCAGATCTCTTCGCCGCAGCTCGGACAGGTGACCTCGTAGAGCTCCTCGTCCTCGTCGTCGTAATCCTCGTCGCCGTAGAAGTCCTGCTCCAGGGTGTCCAGGTCCTCGTCCACAGCCTCAAGCTGCTCACAGACCTCGTCGAGACCGTCCTCGACGTCCGCTATGCTGAATGCCATATCATCGAGCACGTCGATGATCGCCTTTAAAAGTCTGCCCTCGTTGCTCTTCTCGTCGATCGACATCCCCTCGCTCAGCCCGCGCAGGTATGCGACCTTTTCGGTAATGGTCATGATCCAACCTCCTTATTCATTTTTATCCAAACCAAACCAAAATTGGGTTATGCGCGCTCCATATACTCGCCGGTACGGGTGTCGATCCGGATCACGTCGCCCTCATTGATGAAGATGGGCACCCGGATTTCCGCCCCGGTTTCCAGGGTAGCGGGCTTGGTGACGTTGGTGGCGGTATCCCCTCTCACGCCGGGCTCGGTCTCGGTGACCTCGAGCTCCACAAAGAAGGGCGGCTCCACGCCGAACACGTTGCCCTTATAGGAAAGGATCTTGACGTCGGTGTTCTCCTTGACGAACTTGAAGTTGTCGCCCAGGACCGACTCGTTGATCGGGATGTTCTCATAGGTCTCGTTGTCCATGAAGTAGTACAGCCCGCTGTCGTTGTAGAGGTACTGCATCTCCTTGCGCTCAACAAAAGCGGTCGGGAACTTATCGGTGGGGTTAAAGGTCCTTTCCGTCACCGCCCCGGTGATCACATTGCGGATTTTGGTGCGCACGAACGCGGCGCCCTTGCCGGGCTTGACGTGCTGGAACTCGATAATCTGAACAACGTTTCCGTCCATCTCAAACGTAACGCCGTTTCTGAAATCGCCTGCTGATACCATAGAATTAAACCTCCATGCGTATTCAAATTGTAATACCCTGTAAACATTAATAGTTTATCTTAATTTTCTAATTTTTGCAAGGGTTTTATACATTTTTACAGGACAATCAGTTCCTTGGGAGATTTGGTAATATCGATACAGCCGTTTTCGGTGATATAGACCGTGTCCTCAATCCGGCAGCCGAACCGCCCTTCGAGGTAAATCCCCGGCTCCACCGTCATCATCATCCCAGGCACGCAAACGGTCTCGTCGGTCGGGTTAAAGCGCGGGTCCTCATGGATCTGCACACCCAGGCTGTGCCCGAGCCCGTGCCCGAAGCAGTCGCCGTAGCCGGCCGCCGCGATCAGGTCGCGGGCCACCGCGTCGATCTTGTTGCAGGGCTCGCCCGCCTTGATCGCATCGATCGCCTTCAAATTGGCCTCGAGCACCTTGTCATAGACCGCCTTCATGTCGTCCGAGGGCTCCCCCACCGCTATGGTGCGGGTCATGTCGGAGTGGTAGCCTTCGATCAGGCAGCCGTAATCCATGGTGATGAAATCTCCGTTTTGCACCACCCGCTCGCCGGGCACGCCGTGCGGCAGGGAGGAATTGGGCCCCGATACCACGATAAACTCGAAGGACGGGCCCTCCGAGCCGATTTTGCGGGAATAAAATTCCAACTCCAGGGCGATTTCCCGCTCGGTCTTGCCGGGACTAATATAGTCGAGGATATACTCGAAGCTGCGGTCGGTCAGCTCCTGCGCCTGGCGGATCAGGGAGAGCTCGTGCTCGTCCTTGATCATCCGCTGCTCGGTGATGACTGCATTGACCCTATCGTCGGTCAGGATCTCGCACTCCGGCAGCATGCGGCAAAAGGAGGTGTACTCCTTTACCGAGCAGTTTTCACTCTCCAGCGCGATCCGCTTGACCCCGTGCTTCCCCGTCAGCTGCCGCAGCTGCTCACCGAGCTTTTGCTGCAGCAGGACCTCGCATCCCTGCGCCTTCTTTTTGGCGACCTCGATGTAGCGGAAGTCGATGATAAAATATGCCTTCTCCCGCAGAACCAAGAGCGTCCCCGCACTCGAAGCGAGTCCGGTGTAATACAGGCGGTTGTGCTCGCTGTTAAGGATCACCGCATCGACGTCCTGTGGCAGACGGCTCATTAACGTTTCAAGTTTGCTCATCATGATGACCATTCCTTTCTCGGGAAAATCATGCCCCTGTCTATAATTGGGCAATCATTACTGGATTAAACTTTGCAAAGCGGACACCGCCAGAAGATAGCTGTATTTTCCGAAGCCCGCGATCGACCCGGCACAGACCGGCGCGATCACCGACTTTGCGCGGAACTCGTCGCGCGCGTAGACGTTCGAGAGGTGGACCTCCACGCAGGGGATGGTCAGCAGCGCGATCGCATCCCGGATGGCGTAGCTGTAATGGGTGTAGGCCCCGGCGTTGATCACCACCCCGTCGCAGGTCTCCCGCGCCTCGTGCAGCTTGTCGATGATGGCCCCCTCGTGGTTCGACTGGAACACCTCGCACTCGAACGAGCATTCCTGCGCACGGGATACGATCTGGCGGTTGATGCTCTCGATCCCCTCCCGGCCGTAGATGTCGGTCTGCCGCACGCCGGTCAGGTTGATATTCGGCCCGTGAATCACCAAAATTTTCTTCATAAATATGATCATTCCTTCATTTAGGATAGAAGGGCGTGATAGCAGTCCTTCATGGCTTTGGCGTCCTCCGCCTGGGTCCCGGCGGACTCGCAGATAAAGGTCGGGGCGAGCGAACGCTTTGCAATCAGCTCCATCAGCGGCTCATACTGCGGGCCGAACAGGGTGTCGGCAAAGGTGAGGTGCTGCTTCTCCCCGCCCCGCTCGGTGTATTCGATCTTCGAGAAGTGGGCGTGAAAGCTCTTCTGCCGCTCTTCCCCAAGCCGGTCGCCGATCGCGTCCAGGATGGCCGCGTACTGTGCTTTTCCCTTGATCGACCCCAGGGTGCGGGCATTGAGGTGCCCGAAATCCACCGTGGGCAGCAGCCGCTCGTCGAGCGAGCAGAGCTCGAGCACTTCTTCGAGGGTGCCCAGCTGATTGATCTTGCCCATCGTCTCGGGGCAGAGCCGCACATGGCCGAGTCCTTGCTCGTCCATCGCAAGCAGGGCCTTTTGCAGCGTATCCTTCGCCAGGACCAGCGCTTCCCCGCGGCTGATCTTGGAGCAGGAGCCCGAATGGACCACCACCCTTTCGGCGCCCATCGCACTGGCGGCGACGGCGGCCTCGAGGATGTACCCGACGCTTCTTTGCCGGGTGCTCTCCTCCACGCTGGAAAGGGAGATATAATAGGGCGAATGCAAAGAGAGGGTAATCCCCGCCCCGCGGCATTTTTCGCCGAATTCGGCGGCCTTTTCTTCCCCAATGCGCACCCCATGTCCACACTGGTATTCGTAGGCGTCCAGCCCCATTTTTAGGATGTACTCCGGCACCTGGATGGTGTGATTGTAGCCCATCGACTGGAAGCTCTGGGAATTCCCAGCCGGTCCGAATTTAGCCGTCATAGCCCGACCTCCCCTGTTTTTTATAATAGCATAACAGGCCGTTTTCCAACGTGCGCTTGCACTTAAAAAGCCAGAAATCCTCCGCCTGGATCGGGTCCACCAGGATCGAAGCGATCCCGAAGCGCCGGGCCCCCAGAATATCGGTAAAGAGCTGGTCCCCAATGGCGGCCATCTCCTCCTTGCGGCAGTGAAGCAGGTTGAGGCAGCGCTCATAGCCGCTGCACAGCGGCTTTCGCCCGTCCGCGATATAGGGCAGGCCCAGCTTCCCGGCAAACGGCTCCACCCGTTTTGCATTGTTGTTTGAAAGGATCACGGACTGGATTCCCGCCTGGCTCATTTCCTGCAGCCATTCCAGCACTCCCTTTGCGGGAACGGGGTGGCCGTGGGTGGTCAAAGTGTTGTCCACATCCAGCACCAGGAAGCGCAGACCGCGCCCGAGCAGGAAGTCCGGGCGGATGTCGCTGATTTTTTTGAATCGGTAATCGGGATAGAACACGCTCCGGCCCCCTTTCATTATTTTTTGTTTTTATGACCCATGCCATAAAACCATTCCGGCCAGTCTGTGGCCATTATAGCATACTGCCTGTGAAAAAACCAGAAACGGTCTGTTAACATCCGGCAAAACAAAAAAGCAGGCAAACGCCTGCTTTCCTGTCACAATAAATTCAATGGACCTTCAAAATCCGATTATTTGAATTTACGCTTACGAGCAGCCTCGCTCTTCTTCTTACGACGAACAGAAGGCTTTTCGTAATGCTCTCTCTTACGGACCTCGGCCAGAACGCCGGAACGCGCGCACTGCTTCTTAAATCTGCGAAGAGCGCTGTCGAGAGACTCATTGTCCTTCACACGTATTTCTGCCATTTCTACACTTCCCTCCTCTACGCCCTAAAGCAGGAGATATGGTACCATTGGCGCAATCGCGCATTAGTAACAAAACATATTATACAATAGATCACAGACCACTGTCAAGAGGTATCCGCTTACTCTTATTTTACCACCAGGTTGACGAGCTTCCCCTTGACGTAAATTTCCTTGACAAAGCTCTTCCCCGCGCAGGCGGCCTGCACCGCCGGCTCGGCCTTCGCCAGGGCGATGGCCTCCTCATTCGAGATGTCCACCGGGACGCCGAGGCGGCATTTGATCTTGCCGTTGACCTGCACGGCGATCTCCACCGTCTCGTCCTTGCATTTTTCCTCGTCAAACTCCGGCCAGTCCTGCATGTTTAACATGCCGCCGAACTTCTGCTGTTCCCAGATTTCCTCGGTGATGTGCGGGGCGAAGGGGTTGAGCAGGATCAGCAGGGACTTATATTCCCCCCTTGTGACCTGCCGGCGCTCGGAAATCTCGTTGAGCAGGCCCATCATCGCCGCGATCGCGGTGTTGAACTTCAGGCTCTCGATGTCCTCGGTCACCTTTTTGATGGTCTTGTGCATGGCGCTCTCGAGCTCGGGGGAATACTCTTCACCCTCGACGAGCACGTCCTGCAGGTTCCAGATCCGCTCCAAAAAGCGCTTACAGCCCTTGATGGATGCCGAGGACCAAGGCGCGCTCTTTTCAAAGTCGCCGATGAACATCTCATAGAGCCGCAGGGTGTCCGCGCCGTATTCGCGCACGATGTCGTCCGGGTTAACGACATTCCCCCGGCTCTTGGACATCTTCTCCCCGTTTTCACCCAGGATCATCCCATGGCTGGTCCGCTTCTGATACGGCTCGGGCGTGGAAACCACCCCGATGTCATAGAGGAACTTGTGCCAGAAGCGCGAATAGAGCAGATGCAGGGTGGTGTGCTCCATCCCGCCGTTGTACCAGTCCACCGGCAGCCAGTACTCCAGCGCCTCGCGGCTGGCGAGCTCTTTATCGTTGTGCGGGTCGCAGTAGCGCAGGAAATACCAGCTCGACCCCGCCCACTGGGGCATGGTGTCGGTCTCGCGCTTGGCGGGTCCCCCGCAGTGCGGGCATTTCACATTGACCCACTCGTCCATCGCGGCGAGCGGGGATTCCCCGTTGTCGGTGGGCTCGTAGGAGGCCACCTCGGGCAGGCGCAGCGGCAGCTCGCTCTCGGGCAGCGGGACATAGCCGCCGCAGTGCTCGCAATAGACCACCGGGATCGGCTCGCCCCAATAGCGCTGGCGTGAGAAGACCCAGTCGCGCAGCTTATAGTTTACCTTGGGATAGCCCTTTTTATGCTCCTCGAGCCAGGCGGTGATCTTCTTTTTGGCCTCGTCCACCGACAGCCCGTCGAGGATGCCGGAATTGACCATCACCCCGCTGTCACAGTCGGTATAGGCCGCCTGCTGCACGTCGCCGCCCTTGACCACCTCGATGATCGGGAGACTAAACTTCTTGGCAAAGTCCCAGTCGCGCTCGTCGTGGGCGGGCACCGCCATGATCGCGCCGGTGCCGTAGGACATCAGCACGTAGTCCGAGACGAAGATCGGAATCTCGGTATCGTTCACCGGGTTCAGGCCCATCACGCCCTCGAGCTTGACGCCGGTCTTGTCCTTGACGAGCTCGGTGCGCTCGAAGTCGGACTTCTTGGCCGCATCGGAACAGTATGCGCGCACGGCGTCGTAGTTTTTGATCTTGTCCTTCCAGCGCTCGAGATAGGGGTGCTCGGGCGAGATGACCATATAGGTCGCGCCAAAGAGGGTGTCGGGCCGGGTGGTATAGATCTTGAGCACGTCTCCTGCGGTGGTGTCGAAGAGCACCTCGGCGCCTGTGGAGCGGCCGATCCAGTTCTTCTGCGAAACTTTAACCCTGTCTATGTAGTCGACAAGATCAAGGTCGTCGATCAGGCGCTGGGCATATTCGGTGATTTTTAACATCCACTGGCTCTTGACCTTGTGCACCACCTCGCTGCCGCAGCGCTCGCAGACGCCGCCCACGACCTCCTCGTTGGCCAGCACCACCTTGCACCCGGTGCACCAGTTGACGCTCATTTCCTTCTTATAGGCCAGCCCCTTTTTAAAGAGCTGCAGGAAAATCCACTGGGTCCACTTGTAATAGTCCGGATCGGTCGTGTTGATCTCTCTGTCCCAGTCAAAGGAGAGCCCCAGCCCCTGCAGCTGCGCCTTGAAGCGGGCGACGTTGTTCTTGGTCACCACCTCGGGATGGATGTGGTTCTTGATCGCGAAGTTTTCGGTCGGCAGGCCGAAGGCGTCCCACCCCATCGGGTAGAGCACGTTGTACCCCTGCATACGGCGCTTGCGGGCCACGATGTCCATCGCCGTATAGGAGCGGGGATGCCCCACGTGCAGCCCCTGCCCGGAGGGGTACGGGAACTCCACCAGAGCGTAGTATTTGGGCTTTGAAAAATCATTGGTCGCCGCAAAGGTATGGTTTTTCGCCCAAATATCCTGCCACTTCTTTTCGATCTGCGAAAAATCGTATTTCAATCCTGACACCTCTTCGTGATTATTTGTCATCCTCTTGCTCGGGATCCAATATGTCGGAAAGATCCACCTGGGGCGCATCGGTCCACAGCCGCTCGAGGGAATAAAACTGCCGCGTCTCCTCGCAGAACACATGGACGATCACATCATAGTAGTCCAGCACGATCCAGGCGGCGGACTGGTAGCCCTCCACCCTTTTCGGGTAGATCCCCTTCTCCTTGAGCTGGAATTCCACCTCGTCGGCCATCGCCTTGACCTGCGTGGTCGAAGTACCCGAGGCCACCACGAAATAATCCCCCAGCGTGGAAATGTTCTTGATTTCCAGCATGCGGATGTCCCTTGCCTTTTTTTGATCGAGCAGTCTTGCCGCCTCGCGGCCCAGCTCCAAAGAAGTCACGCAGTCATTCCCCTTTCCATGGCGCTTTGATTCCCTCCCGCCTGCCGCGCCTGCAAGCGGGTGTATATAGTCAGCATGGACCAGAATTACTCGCCGAAAACATTTCCGACGACGCCCTCCTCCTCTTCGGAGGAGGATTTCACATTGCCCTTTTTGGACGAGCCGCCCTCGAATTCCTCTTCCTCATTCGAGCTGCTTTTTTTCGAGCTCTTGGGGATCTTGGGATAGATGGTATTGCGTTCGAACCACTTGTCATAATCCCCGTCCGAAAATGCGCTGTAGTCCCGCGGGTCGGGATAGATCGGGTCGCCGAGGACGTATTCCTCCTCCTCGTTCTCCCCGCTCTCACCGTCCTCGTCTTCTTCCTCCTCGCTGCTCGAGACCGGCTCGGGCTGCGGCGGGATGGGTGGGAAGTCGAGCTCCTGCGGCTCCACCGGATTGGTGAAGAAGTTTTCATTGAGAATATCAGCCAGGGCGGTGGTGTCCACCTCATAGACCGCGTAGGAGTAATTCATCTTTCCCACTCCCGGCACGGTGAACATCTCGATGTCCTCCTCCTGGATGGTGAAGGCGCTCGAAGCGATCGAGATCATCTTGGAGATGGGGATGTTGGTCTGCACGGCGTCGAAATTATCGAGCACCAGCTCGAGCATCTCCATCTTCCCCAGGGATTGCAGCTGCTTCATCGCCGCGATCAAAAAGTCATGCTGGGCGTTGATCCGGCCGAGATCGGAGTCCACATAGGCCTTGCGCGCGCGCACGAACTTCTGCGCCGCATCCCCGTCCAGGACCTGCTCGCCGCCCGGCAGCACCAGCTGCCCGTTTTCATAGAGGTCCTTGGGGATGTTGATCGGCACGCCGCCGATCTGGTCCACGATCTTCCCGAGCGACTCGAGCGTGATGGTGGCATAGTAATCTACGGGCAGCAAGAAGCGCTCCTCCACCTCGTCGCAGAGGTCCTGGATCTCCCCTTTGGTCTTATAGACGTTGTTGATCTTCCCCGTCGGATACTCGTCCCCAAGATAGGTGTCCCGCGGGATCGAAAGGACCCACGCCTTCGAGGCGTTCGGGTCGTAGCGCACGTACATGATCACGTCGGTCAGCTTCTGGGAGTAGTCCACCCCAACGGCGAGGACGTTGATCACCTCGGTCTCCTGCTTGACGTTGTCCAGCAGCTCCTGCTGGGAGGAGGTGACCTTTTTGGTACTACGGCTTATCTTATTCTGATTCTCCAGCGCCACTATGCCAACCGCCACGGTCAGCAGGATGAGCGCCAGGGTTACTGCAATTTTAGCAAACGTATTTTTCAAGAACGTGCCTCCCCCGCACTTTGCGCACGTAAACGCCTTACATAGTAGTTGTAGCCGTCGATGGTCTCCCGGCACAGCGGCTTTTGCCCCTCGGCCAGCTCCCGGATGATAAACTGAAAGGAATAGAGCATAGCCTTAGCGACGTCCCTATCGGCGAGTTCGCGGGTGTACTGTGCATCCGGGTAGTCCCGCTCCGCGCTGGTCAGGTCCGCCAGGTAGACCACCTCTTCGAGCAGGCTCATCCCCGCCCGGCCGGTCGTGTGATAACGAACTGCATCTAGTATCTCTTGATCCTGCACCTTTAATGCGTCGCGCAGATAAACGCTTCCCGCAATGGCGTGATAAAGCTGGGGCGAAGCGAGCACCTCGGATGAGAGGACTATACCGCCTTTTGCGATCAGCGAAAGCTGTTCTTTTTTGGGCATATCCTTGCAGACGTCGTGCATAAGCCCCGCGAAACGGGCCTTTTCGACGTCGGCCCCGTGCAGCCGCGCCAGCTCCGCCGCCCGCCCGGCGACGTTGAGGGAATGCCGGTACCGGCCCTTGGAAAGCCTGCCGCGCAGCAGGCTTTCCAGGGAATGCTCGTCCTGTCCGGGCGCGAAGCGGCCAGCAGCCCCACCCGGCGCGATCTTATCCGGCATAGAGAAGGTTCTCCTCAATGTACCGCTCGATATAATCGGGCAGGTAGTCCGATACCGGCAGCCCGCGCTGCAGCCGCTCGCGCAGCATGGTCGAGGAAACGGGGAGCGCGTCGATCTCGCAGATGATCGACTTCATCCCCATCGTATCGAGCTCTAGCTGCTTTTTGATCAGCCTCTCGTACTCCCCTTCCTCCCGCGCGGCGGCGCAGACGGTGACCTTCTTCATCAGCTCGTTCGAGCAGTGCCAGCTGTCCAGCGAGAGGAACATGTCGCTGCCGACGATCATATAGAGCTTGTCCCCGGGATAGGCCTCCCGAAGCTGCTGCACCGTATCGATGGTGAAGCTCTTCCCGTCCCGGCGCAGCTCCATATCGCTGGCGGTAAAGCCCTCATAATGCGATGCTACCAGCTGGCACATGCGCAGCCGGTGCTCGCCGCCGATCAGGGCGCCCGAGTCCTTGTGCGGCGAGATGCGCGACGGGATAAGGAGCAGCTCGTCGAACTTCACCCGCACCTGAAAGGTCATTGCGAGGTGGATATGCCCATTGTGGATGGGATTGAATGCCCCGCCGAAGATTGCGATTTTTTTCAAAATTATCCCCCATTTTAGGTCGAAAGCAAAGACTATGGAATGATATCTATTATAAAAACAGTGGCCCTAGATGTCAAATTTTGAATCTTTTTTGTTCTGGCGGAACAAGACCGCCTTGGTGCCGATGACCTGTACCACGTCCGCGCCTATCCGGCCGGCGAGCTCGTCGGCCGCCTCACGGGAGGAGACGGGGGCGTTTTCCAGGACCTTCAGCTTGATCAGCTCCCGGGCATTTAGGGCAGTGTCCGCCTGGCGGACCACCATTTCGTTTACCCCGCCCTTGCCGATCTGCAGGATCGTTTCGATATCGTTTGCCGCCGCGCGCAGCTTGGCGCGTTGTTTTGAATTGAGCACGTTGCTTGCCTCCTGTAAATGTTGAATGTGTCTCAGTCGTTCAGGTACCCGCGCAGCAGCTCGCGCAGATTGCGCAGCGCCCTTCCGCGGTGGCTGATGGCGTCCTTTTCCTCGGCGCTGAGCTCGGAATAGCTCTTGCCGTCCACCAGAAAGACGGGATCATAGCCAAAGCCGCCCTCCCCGGCAGAGGCAAAGCCGATCGAGCCGCAGCACTCGCCCGAGCATTCCAGCATGGTGCTGCGGTCCAGAATGCAGCAGATAGCGCTGACGAACTTTGCGCCCCGCTTATCCTCGGGAACGTCCTTCATCTCATCGAGCAGCCTCGACGTGCGCTCCTGATCGTTTAGCCCCGGGCCGCCATATCGCGCCGAATAGACCCCCGGCGCGCCGCCGAGCGCCTCGACGCAGAGCCCCGAATCGTCCGCCACGGTGGGCAGATTGCAGCGCTCGAAGACCGCCTGCGCCTTGAGCCGAGCGTTTCCCGCGAAGGAATCGGCGTCCTCTTCCACCTCGATCTCGAGGCCGATGTCTTTTAGCGAGAGCACCCCAAAGCCCATGGGGGCGAGGATGCGGGAAATCTCCCGCAGCTTCTTTTGATTGTTGGTGGCCGCAACGAGCTTCATCATAGGAACAACGACTCCTTGTCTAAAAGTTT
Source organism: Harryflintia acetispora (assembly GCA_004340125.1). Classification (GTDB taxonomy): domain Bacteria; phylum Bacillota; class Clostridia; order Oscillospirales; family Ruminococcaceae; genus Harryflintia; species Harryflintia acetispora. Next base: position 305,346 of record SLUK01000002.1, read on the forward strand.
ACGTTCAGGCGATTTCCTCCTCGCCGAACAGGGCGGCGGTAAACTGGACGGGATCAAAGGGGCGCAGATCGTCCAGCTGTTCCCCGACCCCGATGTATTTGACCGGGATGCCCAGCTCCTGCTTGATCCCGATGACCACCCCGCCCTTGGCGGTGCCGTCGAGCTTGGTGAGTACGATCCCGCTCAGCCCCGTGGCCTCCTTGAAGTTGCGCGCCTGGCTGATGGCGTTCTGGCCGGTGGTGGCGTCGAGCACCAGCAGCTCCTCCTTGGAGGAGCCGGGCAGCTCCCGCTCGATGACCCGCGAAATTTTGCTCAGCTCGTCCATCAAATGCTTTTTGTTGTGCAGCCGGCCCGCCGTATCGCAGAGGATCACATCCACCCCGCGCGCCTTCCCAGCCGAGATCGCGTCGAAGATCACCGCGGCGGGGTCCGCCCCCTCGCTGTGCTTGACGATCTCCACCCCGGCGCGCCCGGCCCAGACCTCAAGCTGCTGGATGGCCGCCGCGCGGAAGGTGTCGGCCGCCGCGAGCAGGACCTTTTTGCCCTGCGCCTTGAGGCTGGCGGCCAGCTTGCCGATGGTGGTGGTCTTTCCCACCCCATTGACTCCGATCACCAGGATCACCGCCGGGGTGTTTTCAATATTCAGCGAATAGTCCCCGGCGAGCATCTCGGAGATGATCTCCTTTAAGAGCCCCTTGACCTGCTGCGGGTCGGTGGTGCCACTCTCTTTGATCCGTGCGCGCAGCTTCTGGCAGATTTCACCGGCGGTGGCCATGCCGACGTCACCCATGATGAGGATTTCCTCGAGCTCCTCAATGAGCTCCTCGTCAATTTTGGTGAAGGAATTGGCGACCTGGTCGATGGCGTTCATCATCGAGTCGCGGGTCTTTTTCAGTCCCTCACTGATCTTTTTAAACAGTCCCAATTGGCCTTGCTCCTTTTCCCGATTACTGCTTCATCCCCAGCTTGCTCTCCAGCTCGGACACCCCGAGGCGCAGGAGCTTGGAAACGCCCTCCTCCTGCATGGTGACCCCGTAGAGGACGTCCGCCTCCTCCATGGTGCCCCGCCGGTGGGTGATGGCGATAAACTGCGTCTTGCCGACCAGGCGGCGCAGGTAGCTGGCGTATTTCACCACGTTGACGTCGTCGAGCGCCGCCTCGATCTCATCGAGCAGGCAGAACGGCGACGGATGCACCTTCAAAATCGCGAAGTAGATCGCGATGGCCACGAACGCCTGCTCGCCGCCCGAAAGGGATTGCAGGCTCTTGATGATCTTGCCCGGCGGCTGCACATAGATTTCGATCCCCGACTCGAGCACATCCTCGGGGTCGGTCAGGATCAGCTTGGCGTTGCCGCCGCCGAAGAGCTCGACGAAAATCTTGCCGAAGTGGTGGTCGATCTTCTGGAAGTTGTCGATGAAGATTTCCTTCATGTCCCGCGTCAGGTCGCGAATGAGCCGGTGCAGCTCCTCCTTGGAGCGCTCGATGTCGTCCACCTGGCCCTTCATGAAGGTATAGCGCTCGCTGACCTCTTTATATTCCTCGATGGCCGCGACGTTTATACTGCCCAGCGCCTTGATCCTGGAGCGCAGGGAGGCGAGCTCCCGGTTCGCGGCATTCATATCCTCGATGGGGGCGGCCAGCTCCTGCGCCATGCTCAGCGTGAGCTCATATTCGTCGTAGAGCTTGGTGATAATCGAATCGTACTCCGACTGGATGGCGATCTTTCGCTCCTCGAGCTTGGCGAGCTCCCGCGCGAGCGTCTCCCCCCGCGCGTGCAGCTCCCGCTCGGCTTGGCGGCTCTGGGCGGCCTTCTGCTCGAGCTCGGTCTTGCGCTGCGAAAGCTTTGCGATCTCCCCGTTGCAGCCTTCGACCTGTGAGCCCAACGCCTCGCTCTGGGACTGGCGCTGCAGGATGGAAGCCTTGATCTCCCCGTTCCTTTGCTCCAGCGCCGCGATCTGCTCTTTTAAATCCTGCGCCTGTCCGGCCCGCTCGCTTTGCTGGCTTTGCAGCTGCTCCTTCTGGCTTTGCAGGGCTTCGAGGTCCTTGCGCACCGTCAGCGCCTGCAGCCCGCACGCCGAGCTCTCGGCGCCGACCTTCGCAATCTCCTGCGCGGCGTCCGCCGCACGGCCCTGCACACCGGACAGCTTTTCCTCAAGCGAGCGCTCCAGCTCACGCAGCTTTTGGATCACATCCTCGCTCGAGGTGCTCTCCTTGGTGAGTGCCTCGAGCTTCTGGCGGATTTCCAGGGTCCTCTTCCTGGCGTCCTCCTGCTGGGCGAGGGAAGACTGCAGCGCCATATCCAGCCGTTTTTGCTCGCCCTCGTAGCGGATCTTGTCCTCGCTCATGGTCTTGATGTCCGCGTCGATCCCCACGAGCTGGGCGCTCAGCTTCGCCGCTTCCTCGCCGGCGGCCTTGATCTGATGGTCCTTCTCTTCAAGCTGCGCGCCGACCTTGCCGGCCAGCTCGCGCAGCCGCGCGATCTCCCCGGCCCGGCTGAGCAGCCCGGCGTTTTGCACCATTGAGCCGCCGGTCATCGAGCCGCCGGGATTGACCACCTGCCCGTCCAGAGTGACGATCTTGAAGCGGTACCGGTAGCTCTTGGCGATGGCGATGGCACTGTCCAAGTCCTCGGCCACCGCGATCCGCCCGAGCAAGTTTTTGACGATCCCCTCGTACTTTTCCTCGCTTTTGACCAGGTCGCAGGCCAGCGCGACAAAGCCCTCGCAGCGCTCCAGCCCCCGCTCCTCCAGCGAACGCGGACGGATGGTGGACATCGGCAGGAAGGTGGCCCGTCCGGCGCGCGCGTTTTTCAGCGCCGCGATGGCGTACTTGGCCGCCGCGTCCGAAACGACCACGATATTCTGCATGGCCCCCGCCAGGGCGACCTCGACGGCAGCGGCATACCGGCTCTCGACCGAGATCAGCTTGCTCACCGGCCCCTCGATCCCCCCAAGATTCCCGCTGCGGGCCTGGTTCATAATGTACTTGACGCTGCTCTGGAACCCCTCCATATTGTGTTCCATGTCCTCGATCAGCTTGGCCTTTTGCAGATGGCCCCGCTGCTCGGCCTGCAGGGCCTGCTGCTCCTGCTGCAGCGACTGGAGCCGCTCAGAAGCGGACTTATGTTTGATGAGATAGCCCTTTTTCATGTTCTGGCTGGAAACGAGCTGCTCGTCGATCCCTTCGAGCAGGCCCCCAACCTGGGCCAGCTGGTCGCGCAGCTCGGCAATCTGCGCCTCGTTTTGCTGTGCGCGCTCGTCGATCCCCTCGGCGTTTTGGCGCAGCTGTTCGAGCATGGTGTTGGAGGTGGCGATTTTCAGCTGTTCAGCCGACAGGCTGCGCTGCACCTCTGCACGCTGGGAGGACAGGTCGTTTTGCTCGCGCAGCAGCTCGCCGTTTTTTCGCTCGAGCGTGAGCAGCTGCTCGCGAAGGGCGGCATCCTGCGCCTCGATTGTCCCCAGCTCCTCCTGCTTTTTGCGCTCCTCCCCGCCGATCATCTGCAGCTGCTCCTCGATCTGGGCGTGGCTGCGGCTCTGCGCCTCGATGGTGGTGCGCAGGCGCAGGATATTCTCCTTATTGTGCTCGATGTCGTTGCTGCTGACCGCGATCTGGGAGCCGAGCTCCCCGATCCGGGCGCTGAGCGCCGTGATCTCATCGCGCTTTTGCTCGGTTTCAATGTTGCATTTCGCGATCTCGTCGTAGGTATCCTGGATCCCCTGCTCGAGCTCAGAAAGACGGCGCTGCAGGTCCTCATGGTCGCCTTGCGCCAGGATGAGCTTGTCCTCCTGGGCGCGCAACAGCTCCTTTGAACGCTCAATCGTCATCATCCATACCGAGATTTCCAAGGCCCGCTTGCGTTCGGCCAGGCCCAGATACTCCTGCGCCTTCTGGGACTGCTGCCGCAGGGGCTCCACCCGGCCCTCCAGCTCCAAAATGATGTCCTTGAGCCTTAAAAGGTTCTCCTGCGCGGCTTCCAGCCGCTTCTGCGCCTGCTCCTTGCGGTAGCGGTATTTGCTGATCCCCGCGGCCTCCTCGAAGATTTCCCGCCGCTGGGTGCTCTTGGCGCTGACGATTTCGGCGATCCTGCCCTGCCCGATGATCGAATAGCCGTCACGCCCGAGCCCGGTGTCCATAAAGAGCTCGTGCACATCCTTGAGGCGCACCGAGGCGCCGTTGATCCGGTACTCGCTCTCTCCCGAGCGGTAGAGCTTGCGGTTGATGGTGACCTCGTCACAGTCGAATGCAAGGCTGCGGTCGACATTGTCGATGATCAGCGAGACGCTGGCATAGCCCATCGGCTTGCGCTGCTGGGTGCCCGAAAAGATGACGTCTTCCATCTTTCCCGAACGCAGCGTCTTGCCGGACTGCTCGCCGAGCACCCAACGTACGGCGTCCGCAATGTTGCTTTTCCCGCTCCCGTTGGGGCCCACCACGGCGGTGATCCCGCAGTCGAACTGAAGCTGTACCCGGTCGGGGAAGGACTTGAAACCGTTGATGTCCAAAGCCTTTAGCTGCACACAGCGTCTCTCCTTTCTATCTGGATTCTTCGGCGGGCCTTACCTGAAATTCCCCTGGCGAAAGCCGCCGGTCCGACCTTATCATTATATCATATCCAAGCGCGCCAAGGCGCACAAGATTGCATCTCTTTTGCCCGGTCATTTTGGAGTGCATGCCAGGGTGGACCCATACCTCATACCGGCCCGGCGGATCACCTTTCAGTGTATCCCAAAGCCTTCCAAAGCAAAGCTCCCCCTCGCACAGCTCGCGCAGCGCCGGATGATAGGCCCCGGCGACAAGGCGCTCCTCCACGTCCCGGCTCGCGTGCAGCCCGAGGCGGATCACCCGGATATCCTGCCGTTCAAAGAACTCGAGCAGCCCGGCGCAGAGGGGGATGGTCTCCTCCACCCCCGGCGGATGGTAGACCCCCTGCCGGTAAAGCCCGGCCAGGCGGGTGCCCTCGAGCACCACCGTAGGGTAGATGCGCACCGTGTCAGGGCCCAGGGCCGCGAGCTCCCTCGCGGTGCGCCATGCGCCCTCGTCAGAGTCCCCGTAGAGGCCGGTCATCATCTGCAGCCCCAGGGAAAAACCGTATTCCCGGATGAGCGCCGAAGCCTCCCGCACCGCCCCCGCGGTGTGCCCCCGTCCGTTGAGGGAAAGCACCCGCTCGTCCATGCTCTGCGCCCCGAGCTCGATGGCGCTGACGCCGTATTCCCGCAGCAGCTCCAGCACAGAGCGGTCTATCGCGTCCGGGCGGGTGGAAATGCGGATTCCGGCAAAGCCGCCCTCGCTCAAAAAGGGCTGCGCCGCCTCCAGCAGCGCCAGCATATCCCCGCGCTCGATGGCGGTAAAGCTGCCGCCGAAAAAGGCGATCTCGGTCTCCTGGCGCTCGCTGATCTCAGTAAACGCCCTATGTAGCGTGCGCTCCACCTCGAGGGGCTCTATCCCCGCCTGCTGTCCCGAGATGGCGCGCTGGTCGCAAAAGCTGCATTGGTGCTTGCAGCCCAGGTGCGGCACGAAGAATGCGATGTTTCGGTGCCTCATTCGCCCATGAGCTCCAGCGCCTTCTGGGCGGCCTGCTGCTCCGCTTCCTTTTTGCTGCGGCCGACTCCCTGGCCGATGACGTTGCTGTTGAGGTGTACCTCCACCACGAAGCGCTTGTCGTGGTCCGGGCCGCTCTCCTCGACCAACACATATTGCAGCTTCTCCTCCGGGTTCTGCTGGATGATCTCCTGCAAGAGGGTCTTATAGTCCTTAAAGGGGGTAGCGTGCTCCTCGAGCATTCCGACCGCAAAGGGCAGCACGAACGAGCGCGCCGCCTCGATCCCGCCGTCGAGATAGATCGCGGCGATCACCGCTTCAAAGGCGTCCGCGCAGATCGAGGGGCGCTCCCGCCCGCCGGTCATCTCTTCGCCGCGCCCCAATCGCAGGTAGTCCCCCAGCGCAATGTGCTGCGCGAAGAGGTGCAGCGTCTTTTCGCAGACCAGGGAGGCGCGCAGCTTGGTCAGCTCCCCCTCCGGCAGATGGAACTTGTTGAAGAGATAGTCGGACACGATGATCGAGAGGACCGCGTCCCCCAAAAATTCCAGCCGCTCGTTGTACTTGGTCCCGTGCTTCATCTCGTTGGCATAGGAGGAATGGGTCAGCGCCGTTTCGATCAGGGATTTATTCTGAAAGGTATATCCGATCTGCTTTTCCAGTGCTTCGATCTGTGCCATGGACGATTCCCCTCCCCCTTATACCGACTGCTTTTCCCGCTGCCGGATCTGCGCGACCGAACGCTCAATTTTATGGATGACGTCGTTTTGCGCGTAGTCACGCGCCTGGCGGATGGCGTTCTTAAAGGCCTTGGCATTCGAGCTGCCGTGCGCCTTGATCACCGGCTTCGCAATCCCCATCAGCGGGGCGCCGCCGTGCTCGGCATAGTCCATCTTCCCCTTGAAGGCCGCGACCTCGCTGCTCATGAGCAGACCGGCAATCTTCGTCTTGAGATTCTTATAAAACATCCGCTTGATCTCCCCGGCAAAGCTGAGGGCCACCCCTTCGGTGAGCTTTAACACCACGTTGCCGGTGAAGCCGTCGGCGACCACCACGTCGCACACGCCCGCCGGGATGTCCCGCGGCTCGACGTTGCCGGTGAAGTTGATCGGCGCGTCCTGCAGCAGGTGGTACGCCTCATATTGCAGGTCGGTCCCCTTATTGGGCTCGGCCCCGATATTGACCAGCCCCACCTTCGGGTTCTTGACCCCCTGCACCGATTCCATATAGGCGCTGCCCATGATGGCGAACTGCAGGAGCATCTCGGGCCGGCACTCGGCGTTCGCCCCGCCGTCGAGCAGCAGGTAAAGCCCCTGCATGGTGGGCATGATGGTGCCGATTGCCGCGCGCTTGATCCCCTTGATCCTTTTGACGAAGAGCGAGGCGCCCATCACCAGAGCGCCGGTGCTGCCGGCCGATACGAAGGCATCGCCCTCGCCGGAGGCGAGCAGGCCGAGCCCCACGGCCATCGAGCAGTCGGCATATTTGCGGCGGATCTCGCTGGGCTCCTCCTCCACCGGGATGACGGTGGGCGCGTGCCGGACCGTGATTTTTTCAAGCGGGATTTGGTTTTGGGCCGCGCAGGAGCGAATCTTTTCCTCGTCCCCGGTGAGCGTGATCTCAATGTCTTGGTACTCGCTCACCGCCATGGCGCAGCCGCGCAGTACCTCCAGCGGCGCATTGTCGCCGCCAAAGGCGTCTACTACAATTCTCAAGAATAGGACCGTCCTTTCTTCGGAAATCAAAAGCTCTCTTTCCGGATACCGGAAGTATTGCCTTCTTTCCTCGCCGCCTATGCAGCGGGAAGGAGAAAGGGATAACTTAAATCTGGTTCTCCGCCATAAAGCGGCGCAGGCTCTCCATCGCCCGCTCGGCGACGGCGGTGTAGCGCGCCTGCTTGTCCCGGATGCGCTCGGGCCAGGGCGGCAGCAGCCCCATGTTGCAGCCCATCGGCTGGAAGTCGTCGTTCGGGGCGGCGACATAGCGGCTCAGCGCCCCCATCATGGTGTCGGGCGGCAGGATGACGGGCTGCTGCCCGCGCAGCCTGCGCGACAGGTTTATCCCGCACAGCAGCCCCGACATGGCCGATTCGATATACCCCTCCACCCCGGTCATCTGCCCGGCGAAGTAGATCCGGTTGTCGCTTTTCAGGCAGAAGGTGCTGTCCAAAAGCTTCGGGGAGTCGAGGAAGGTGTTGCGGTGCATCACCCCATAGCGCAGGAAGCTGGCATTCTGAAGCCCCGGGATCAACGAAAAGACCCGTTTTTGCTCGGGGAATTTCAGGTTGGTCTGAAAGCCCACCAGGTTATACATCGTCCCGCAGGCGTTCTCCTTGCGCAGCTGCACCACCGCCCAGGGGCGGTGGCCGGTGCGCGGGTCGCGCAGCCCGACCGGCTTTAAGGGTCCGAAGCGGATGGCGTCCTCCCCCCTCTTCGCGAGCACCTCGATGGGCATGCAGCCCTCGTAGACCCGCCTGCCCGCGTCGTCGAAGTCGTGCAGCGGCGCGCTTTCGGCGTTTACCAGCTCATGATGAAAGCGCAGGTACTGCTCCTTATCCATCGGGCAGTTGATGTAGTCCGCCTCGCCCCGGTCGTACCGCGCGGCGAAGAAGACCTTATCAAGATCGATCGAATCAAAGGCGACGATCGGCGCCGCCGCGTCGTAAAAGGAGAGGTATTCCTTCCCGCAGAGCTTTCCGATCTGCGCGGCGAGCGCGTCGCTGGTCAGCGGCCCGCTGGCGATGACGGCGAAGCCCTGCGGGATCTCCCGCACCTCCCCCTCGCAGATTTCAATGTTCGGGTGGGCGCGCAGCTTGGCGGTGATATAATCGGAAAACTGGGTACGGTCCACCGCGAGCGCCCCGCCGGCCGAGACGGCGCAGCTTTGCGCCGCCTCCATGGTCAGCGAGCCGAGGACGCGCATCTCCTCCTTGAGCAGCCCGGCCGCCGACCCCAGCCGGCTGGCCTTGAGGGAGTTGGAGCACACCAGCTCGGCGAAGCCGGGATAGGAGTGGGCGGGAGAAAATTTCTGCGGCTTCATCTCATGCAGGCGCAGCCTCACCCCGTCCTGGGCGAGCCGCCAGGCAGCCTCGCTGCCCGCCAGCCCCGCTCCGACGACATGGACCTCAGTCGTCACTCTTTTTGACCTCCCTCTCGTAGCCGCATTCCGGCTTCTGGCAGTAAATCTTGCCGGCCTTGCCCTTCTTGCGGTAGAGGGTGCTGCCGCACTTGGGGCAGGTCTCGGTCAGGGGGGTGTCCCAGGTCATGAAGCCGCACTTCGGGTTATGCTCGCAGCCGAAATAGACCTTGCCGTTCTTGCTCTTCTTTTCCAGCACCCGGCCGCCGCACAGTGGGCAGACCCCGCCGGTCTCCTTGACGATCTTCTTGGTGTTCTTGCATTCGGGATAGCCCGGGCAGGCGAGGAACTTGCCGAAGCGCCCGGTCTTGATGACCATCTTGCGCCCGCACTTCTCGCACACCACGTCGGTCTCCTCGTCCGGCACCTTAATCCGGGTGCCGTCCATATTCTTTTCGGCGCGCTCCAGCGTCTTGCTGAAGCCTCCGTAGAATTTCTCCAGCGTATTGACCCAGTCGGTCTTCCCCTCCTCCACGTCGTCGAGCTGCTGCTCCATCTTGGCGGTGAAGTCGGCGTCCACGATGTCCTCGAACTGCTCGCACATCACCTTGGTGATGATCTCGCCGAGCGCGGTGGGCCGAAGGCTCTTCTGCTCGCGCTCGACATAATTGCGCGAGAGGATGGTGGTGATGGTCGGGGCGTAGGTGCTCGGGCGGCCGATCCCGTTTTCCTCCAGCGTCTTGATCAGCGACGCCTCGGTGAAGCGCGCGGGCGGCTGGGTGAAGTGCTGGTTGGGGGTGATTTCCTTGACCCCCAGCGGGTCGTGCGCCTTGAGCTCGGGCAGCATGCCGCCGCTCTTCTCCTCCTCCTCGTCGCGGCTCTCCTCGTAAAGCACGGTGTAGCCCGCGAACTTCACGGTATAGCCGGAGGACTTGAAGAGGTAATCCCCCGCCGAGATGTCCACCGAAACGGTGTCCAGCAGGCAGGTGGCCATCTGGCTGGCGATGAAACGCTCCCAGACCAGCTTATACAGCTTATACTGGTCCCCCGTCAGCGAGGACTTGACCTGCTCGGGGGTGATCGAGGGCACCGACGGGCGGATCGCCTCGTGCCCGTCCTGCGCGCCCTTCTTGGACTTGTAGACCCGGCGGGAGCCGGGCAGATAGTTTTCCCCATACCGCCCGCGGATGAACGCCTCGGCGGCGTCCTGGGCCTCCTGGGAGACGCGCAGCGAGTCGGTACGCATGTAGGTGATCAGACCGATCGCGCCCTGCCCCTCGACCTCGACGCCCTCGTAGAGCTCCTGCGCGGCCTTCATGGTGCGCCGCGCCTGGAAGCCCAGTTTGCGCGAGGCGTCCTGCTGCAAGGTGGAGGTGGTGAACGGCGGGGCGGGCGACTTCTTGCGCACCCCTTTTTTGACCGATTCCACCGCAAAGTCGCAGGCGGACAGGTCCCCCACGATCCCCTTTGCCTGCTCCTCAGTCTTGATGTCGACCTTCTTGCCCTGATAGGAGTGGAGCTTCGAGTCGAACGCCTTGCGGCTGCCCTTGGGCAGGAGCTTCGCGTCGATCGACCAGTATTCCTCCACCTTGAAGGCGCGGATTTCCTCCTCCCGGTCAACGATCAGGCGCACCGCGACCGACTGCACCCGCCCGGCGGAAAGGCCGCTTTTGACCTTTTTCCAGAGGAAGGGGCTGATCTTGTAGCCCACGATCCGGTCCAGAATCCGCCGCGCCTGCTGCGCGTCGACCAGGTTCTGATCAATCTGGCGGGGATGCTCCATCCCGCTCTTGACCCCGGTCTTGGTGATCTCGTTGAAGGTCACCCGGTTGGGCTCCTGGGTATCCAGGGACAGAAGGTTCGCCAAATGCCAGCTGATCGCCTCGCCCTCACGGTCCGGGTCGGTGGCCAGATAGATGGTGTCGCTCTTCTTGGCGGCGCTCTTGAGCTCCTTGATGAGCGCCTCCTTCCCCTTGATGTTGATGTATTTGGGCTTGAAGTGATTTTCGATATCCACGCCGATGGTGCTCTTGGGCAGGTCGCGGATATGCCCCATCGAGGCGATCACGTTATAATCTTTTCCTAAGTATTTCTGAATCGTCTTGGCCTTTGCGGGCGACTCGACGATCACCAATTTGGACATGCACATCACCTGTATTTAATATTTGCTGACGGATGCGGGGACCAAAGCGCCCCCGTCCGGGCATTTTGTATTTATTGTATGCCGCCGCCGCTCTTTATGCAAGAGGCGGACGGATTATTTACGTTTTTTTACAATTTGGTCATTTCCCCTCTGGGAGGGCGTAGCGGTTCATCGAGCGGTTCTCGATCGCGCCCATGAGCTCCATCTCGGTGAGTATGGGCAGGAGCTTTGGCACCGACAGGCCGGTGGCCGCCGAGAGCTCCTGTACGCTTTGGGCCGCGCTCCCCAGCCGCTCATAGACCATGCGCTGGGTTTCGTCGAGCTCCCCGGGCGGCTCGGGACGCGGACGGGCAGGCTCCGGGTTTTCCTCCACTTGCACCTTCCCCTTGGGCTTTTTATCCTCGTACTTCTCCATCTCGATCTGATAGAGCCTGCGCAGCTGTTCGGGATAGAGATGCTCGTATTCGCACAGGATGTCCCCCGCGCAGGTGACCGGCTTCGCGCCCTGTTTGATGAGTTTCAGCGGGCCGGCGGATTGTCTGTCATCGATCCTTCCCGGCACGGCGAAGACGTCCTTGCCCTGGTCGAGCGCATGGGAGGCGGTGATCATGGCGCCGCTGCGCTCGTCCCCCTCGACCACCACCGTGCCGAGGGACAGCCCCGCGATCAGCCGGTTGCGCACCGGGAAGTGCGCGCCGACAGGCGCGGTCCCGGGCGGATACTCGGTGAGCACCGCGTGTTCCCGGCAAAGGCGGACCATCATCTTCTCATTGTCCCGCGGGTAGGGCACGTCGATCCCGCTGCCGAGGATTGCGACGGTCTTCCCCTTATGGTCCATCGCGCTCTGGTGGCAGGCGGTGTCGATCCCCAGGGCCATGCCGCTGACGACCACCACTCCGAAGCGCGCGAGCTGGCCGGCGAGCATCCTCGCCGCGCTGAGACCATAGCCGGTACAATTCCGGGTGCCCACCATCGAGATGGCGAACTGTTTACTGAGCCCCGCGATATCGCCCCTGACGTAGAGGACGATGGGCATGGCGTAGATATCGCGCAGCCGCTCGGGATACAGCTCGTCCTCGGGGGTAACCACCCGGCAGCCGAGGGCATGGCAGCGTTCATAAACCGCCTGCGCCTTCCCGATGGGCGCGGCGCGCAGCTTTTCAATCTCATCGGGAGTAAAGTTGCGGCTCTCCCTGCGCTCTGCCTCATCCAGCTCATAGATTTCGCGGGCGCCGCTATAGCGCCGCAGCAGCATATTGGTGCGGTGGCTTCCGCAGCCCAGCACGCTCTGCAGCCAGATCCAGTAGACCTCGTGCTCGTATTCTGTCATGATCAACCTCAGATGTCAAAGAAAAGTCAGTCGTTTTTTGTCATTTCCCAGAGGAATATCCCCGCCGCCATGGCGGCGTTGAGGGACTCAGCGGCCCCCTTCATCGGGATGATGGCGGCGCCGGAGCAAAGCCCGATGATCTCATCCGGCAGCCCGTTTCCCTCGTTGCCCACAATGGCGCAGACCCGTCCGCGCAGATCGAGTTCATCCAGGGGCAACGCGCCCTCCCGCAGCGCGGCGGCCAGGACCCGCACCCCCTGCGCGCGCAGCGCGCCGATCACCCCGGGGACATCCGGCGTGACCGTGATCGGCAGCCGGAAAACCCCGCCCATGGTGGCGCGCAGGAGCTTGGGGGAATACAGGTCCGGGCAGTCCGCCGAGAGGATGACACGCCCGATCCCGAACGCCTCGGCGGTGCGCAGGATGGTGCCCACGTTGCCGGGATCCTGCAGCGAGACGAGGATCAACAGCTTGTCCCCCTCCAGCACAGGGGCGGCGGAGGGCTTCGGCAGCGGGAAGACGGCCATCACCCCCTGGGGAGTGCGGGTGTCCGAAAGGGAGGTCATCAGCGATTGCGGCAGCAGATAGGCCCGCTCGCAGCAGGAAGCGTACTCCAGCCGCTCATCGGGCGAAAGCCCGGAAGAGAGCAGCAGCTCCAAAGGCTGCAGCCCGCTCGCGAGCGCATCGGAAAAGAGCCGCTTCCCCTCGGTGACGAAGCGCCCGCTGTCACGGCGATAGCCGCGGGAGGAGAGCAGCTTTTTTACCTGCTTGCAAATTTCGTTGGACGACGAGGTGATTTCGCGCAGCGTGGCGGCCCTCCCCTTTCGTGTCATTTTCGGAATCGGCAAAATATGGAAAAGCGCCCGTGCTCCAGATCAGACACGGGCGTTTTTGTCTATTAGAGAGCGGCCTTTGCCTTCTCAACGAGGGCGGTGAAGGCAGCCTCGTCGTGGATCGCGATCTCAGAGAGCATCTTGCGGTTGAGAGTGATCCCAGCCTTTTTGAGGCCGTTCATGAAGGTGGAATAGTTCATGCCGTTCATCTTGCACCCGGCGGAAATGCGGGTGATCCACAGGCGGCGGAAGTCGCGCTTCTTCTGTCTGCGGCCGATGTAAGCGTACTGGCCGGACTTCATGACGGCTTCCTTGGCGGTCTTAAACAGTCTGCTCTTGCCGCCGTAATAGCCCTTCGCGAGCTTTAAAACTTTCTTTCTTCTTTTACGGGTCATCAACGCGCCCTTTACACGTGCCATAAATCTATACCTCCGTTAACGTGGTTGTTTTAAAGTTTACTTATAAGGGATCAGCAGCTTGATCGCGCCAACGTTGGTCTTGTCGGCATAGGCCGCTTTTCTCAGGCCTCTCTTGCGCTTGGTGTCCTTGCCGTGGCCGTTGAGAAGGTGGGACTTATAGGCGTGGGCACGTTTGATCTTTCCGTTTTTGGTGACCTTAAAGCGCTTTTTCGCTCCGGTGTGGGTTTTCAGTTTCGGCATGATCTATAATCCTCCATTTCATTGTTTACTTGACGGGTTTTGCCGGGGGCTTCGAGGTCATGAACATGACCATGCTCCGGCCTTCCATCTTCGGCGGCTTTTCCACATTACCAAATTCGCTGCATGCCTGCGCGAAACGTTCCATGACGCCGTTGCCAAGGTTGGTGTGGGCGAGCTCGCGGCCGCGGAACCGGATCGATACCTTGACCCTGTCGCCGCCCTGCATGAATTTCTTCGCCTGGTTCACCTTGACGTCGAAGTCGTGCACGTCGATATTCAGAGACATCCGAACCTCTTTGATCTCGATGACCTTCTGTTTCTTCTTTGCCTCTTTGTCACGCTTCGCCTGCTCAAAACGGTACTTGCCGTAATCCATGATCCGGCAGACAGGCGGCGTCGCCGCGGGCGCGATCATGACCAGATCAAGGTTCTTCTGAATGGCCAGCTCCAACGCCTCCTTCGAGGACATAAAACCGATCGGTTCGCTGTCTGGTCCCAGGAGCCTAACTTCCTTTTCCCTGATCTCTTCATTGATCTGCATCTCTTTTTTGCTAATGGTAAAACACCTCCAAAGCCACTGTGTTGCGGGAGGGATTCCCTCCCTGCTCTGCCCAGGCGGCCCGAGACGGGCCGTACATCAAATAAAGCGTGAACGAAATTTCGCTCACGCTTTACGGCAATCCATATTCCGCCCCGCAGCTTCGGAGCGAAAACAAGTATTGACCGTGTGCGCAGAATAAACGCACAGGTGAGAACAGAAACCCGTTCTTCTTTATTGTTCCTAAATATCATATCAGCCGCAGGACGGTTTGTCAAGCCTCATTTTTCTGTGATCCCGCCATCGGCACCTCGATCTCCTGGGAGAGTACGGTCGAGTAGAGGATGCACCCCTTCACGCTCTGACGCAAAATCTTTTCCAAAATTTCTGCGTAGAGCAAAATCTGCCCCCGGTAGCGCTCCAGCAGCGCCTGCGGCTCCCTGACGCGGTCGGTCTTATAGTCCACGATCAGCGCGCCGTCCTCCTCGAAGAGCACCAGGTCGCAGATGCCCTGCACCGTCACCCGCTCCTCCCCGATCTGCGGGATCAGCGGGGCGAGCTTTTCGGCGCCGAGCTGGGTCATGAAGCGGAATTCCCGCTCCACCCTTTGCGCGCGCTCCATGCGCCCATAAAGCGGGGAGCGGTAAAACGCCGCCACCTGCCGCCGCTCGAGCGCCGCGCCCTCGTCGCACGAGAGGAAGCCCTCGTCCACCAGCCTCTTGATCTCGGCCCCGGGATCGACGCTCGCCGCCGCGTGGTCGGCAAAGAGCATGTATTTGTGGAAGGCGTCGCCCTTCATGGCGGCGGTGAGCCGCTCGTGGGTGATGAAGCGCGGCTGCTTCGAGAACAGGTAGCTCTTCCCCGCCTCCCCCTTTTCGGCCCCCTCGGTGATGGCGGTCACCGCAACCTTGGTCGGAACGAGGGTGGCTCCCTGATAGCGGTAGCTTCGCGCAACGTTTTTGCGAATTTGCTCCACCAGCCGCCGGTCCGGCTCGGCGGTGAGCACCGGTTCCCGATAGGTGGCTTCCTCCTGCGCCGCCGCCTCGGGGGCCGAGGTGATCCGGCAGGAGAAGCGCCCTTTAGCGGGCAGCAGCCGGCCGGCGGGGAGCGAAGCGTACTCCCGCAGCGGCACGCCGTCCGGGTGGCTGAGCACGACCATCAAAATCCATTCCAGGTAACTCTGTCCGGCGGCGACGGCATGCTCGGGCAGCCGCCCGTCCTCCTTGGGCGAAACGTAGAGGCCGCCGAGCTTCCTTTGCAGGCGGTCCAGAGCGCCGGTGAGGATCAGGCGCTCCTTGGCGCGGGTGAGCGCGACGTAGAGCACGCGCATCTCCTCGCTCGCCAGCTCCCGCTCCACCGCGAGCCTCACCGCTTCGAGGGGGACCGTGGTGTACTGGCTCATGGTCTCATAGTCCCGGCGCACACAGGCGAAGCCCAATTCGCTGTGCAGCAGCACGTTTTGACGCAGGTCCTCCTTATTGAAACGCTTGGCGCAGTCGCAGAGGAAGACCACCGGGAATTCCAGCCCCTTGGAGCGGTGGATGCTCATGATCTGTACCGCATCGCTCCTCCCCGCGCTGAGGTTGGCGGGCGAGAGATCGTCCCCCGCGCTCTCCACCTCCTCCAAAAAGCGCAAGAACTGCGAGAGGGTGCGGTAACCCGCATTCTCATAGGTCCTGGCATATCCGATCAGCAGATTGAGGTTGGCAAGCCGCCCCTCGGGATTGTCCAGCGCCCCGACGAGCTCGGGCAGGGCGGTGCGCTGGTAGATATAGCGCAGCAGGCGCGCCGTGCTGTGCCCGGCGGCCATCCGGCGAAAATCGCGCAGATCGTTGAGGAAGCCCTTGCATCTCTCATCCCCCTGGCGCTGTCCCTCCAACAGCGCGAGGTAATAGGGCTTGCCCTTTTGGTAGAGGCGGATTTTCGCCACCTCGCCAGCACTGAAGGCATAGACCGGAGACATCATCGCCGCGACCAGGGGGATGTCGTTCAAAGGATTGTTGGTAGCGCGCAGGATCGAGAGGACGGTCCCGACCTCCAGCGTCTGCAGATAGGTGCTCTGCGCGCCGCAGAAGGCGGGGATCCCGAGGGCCGCCAGCTCGCGCAGGTAGAGCTCGGCCTTCCCCCTCGGCGAGCGCAGCAGGATCCCGATGTCTCCCGGGCGAACCGGGCGCATGGCGCCGTGGTCGCTGACCTGCTCGCGGTCCCGAAGCATCCCGGCGATCCGGGCGGCGACGTAGCGCGCCTCGCTCTCGGCGGCCTGCTCCTCGCTCTCGCTCATGTCCAGCAGCTCCAGCGAAATACCGGCCCGGGGGCTTTGCGGGAAGCCACCCAGCGGGACCAGCCGCTCGTCCTCGTCGTAGTCGATCTGCCCGACCCGGCGGCTCATGAGCGCAAAAAACAGGTCATTGATCCCCTCGCAGATTTCACTCCGGGAGCGGAAGTTCGCCCCGAGTATGATCTTGGCGGGATAGTGCTCCCCGTCGTAGTAGCCGTAGCCATCCTTTTTGCGCATGAAAATTTTCGGGTCCGCCTGGCGAAAGCCATAGATGCTCTGCTTGACGTCCCCCACCATAAAGAGGTTGTCCCCTTTCTGGATGGCAGAGAAGATCATCTCCTGCGCCTCGTTGGTATCCTGATACTCGTCGAGCAGGATATAATCGTACTCCCCCTGCAGCTCCCTCGCGAGCTCGGTCGGGGTGACTCCTCCCGCCTCGTCCTGCCGGCAGAGCAGCCGGATGGCGTACTGCTCAAGGTCGCTGAAATCCACCATCTGCCGCTCCCGCTTGCGCTCCTCAAAGCGGTGGGAAAACTGCTCCACCATCCCGAACAACAAGGCGATTTTCGGGCGCAGGTCGCGGATATCCTCCCGCGCCTGCACGCTGTCGACGCAGAGCAGGCGCTTTCGCAGCCGCTCGATGAGGTCCTTCTCAGCATCGCGCACGGCCTTGATGCGCGCCTTGCGCTCCTCGTCCTCGTAGCCGCGCAGCGGGCGCAGTTTGATGAATGTAAAGGCGCGCAGCGCCAAATAAGCGCCGTCCCAATCCCGGTTTTGCAGCGCTGTGAGCAGCGGGCCGGCATAGCTCAGGTCGCTTTGATAGGCTTCAAGATAGGCGCACGAGAGCTTGTCATCCTCTTTGATCAAATCGATCGCGCCGTCCAGCTCCTGGCAGAGAAAGCGCACCGCCCCTTCGGCGTAGCGCAAAATCTCCTCGCCCCAGACGGTCCGCTCAATCGGCAGCTCCTCCCGGTAAAGGGCCAGCTTGCTTTGCAGCCACCGCTCGCAGAACGGGTGCGAACGGGTGAAATCGTAGAGCCGCAGCACGGTTTTAAAGAGCTGCTCGTCGCTGCGCGCGGCCGAGAGCAGCTCGACCGTCTGCAAAAAGAGCGGATCATTTTCCTCGTAGTACTCCCCCACGAGCCCGGAAAGCACCTCACGGCGCAGAAGCTGGAGCTCCCTCTCATCGGCAATGCGCAGGCTGGCCGAGAGCGAAAGCTGCTGGAAGTTGGTGCGGATCAGCTGCAGGCAGAAGGCGTGGATGGTGCCGATGGTGGCGTTCTGCAGCGCCAGCTGCTGTGATGTGAGATAGCTGTCAGCAGGGTTTTGCTCAACGAGCTCCTCGAGCTTCTTGGCGATTCGCTCCTTCATCTCGGCGGCGGCGGCGTTGGAAAAGGTGACGATCAGCAGCCGGTCGGCAGGGGTCGGGTTTTCCCGGTCCGCGATCAGGCGGATCACCCGCTCGGAAAGTACGGCGGTCTTCCCGCTGCCCGCGGCGGCCGAGACCAGCACGCTCCCGCCCCTGGCCGTGATCGCCTGCAGCTGCTGCTCAGTCCAGCGTACATTGGCCAACGGCGCTCTCCTCCTCCCTTTTCAGCTCCTCCATGAGCTCCTGCCGGCTCATCTCCTGCAAGTTGCGCTTCGCCCCCTGCGCCTCGCGGCGGCAGATCGTCTTATAGTCACAGTACCGGCAGGGGTCGTACCCCAGGCCGCTGGCGGGCAGCGCGCCCACCTTGCCCTCGATCAGGCGGTCCGCCATCTGGCAGACAAGGCGGTTGATATGCCGGCAAAGCCGCCCGAACTCCTCGAGCCCCGCCACCTTGGAGGTCTTGTCAAGCGACCCGTCGCGGTTGAGCTTGGCGGGGATGAACAGCCCGGAAAGGCCCTCCTCCATATCGCAGAGAACCGAAATGTTGTCGATAAGCAGGCCGTTCATCTTGTATCCCTTGGCCCGCTCGGCGGCGATCTGCTCGGGCGGGGTCCCCCGCTCGACCGAGAGCACCCCCTCCCGCGCGGGCATGTAGAGCACCCCCGCCGGGAAGGCTCCGCGCAGGGGCTGCTCGCCGTTCTGCGAGAGGGCGAAGAGGTAGATGAGCATCTGCATGTTGAGCCCGTAATAAACGTCGGTGAGCGCAAAGGTCTTGGCGCCCGACTTGTAATCCACCACCCGCAGGTACTTGCCCTTTTGATCTTGGAGCAGGTCGACCCGGTCCACGATCCCCTGCACGAAAACGGTGTTTCCCCCGGGGGTCTGCAGCACGACCGGCTTGTTCGCCGCATCCGCGGAGATCGGCAGCTCGAAGGCGTAGGGGCGAAAGCGGCTTTGAGAAAACTCCTCGCACAGGCGGCGCACCAGCCGGCAAAGGGTGTTGACCAGCCGGGTATAAAGATAGCGGAAACGGGAATCCACACTGCCCGTGTCCTGGATCCGTTCGCTGAGGTAGTCGTCGATCAGGGCGCAGATTTCGGCGCGCAGCTCCTTTTCCTTCGGCAGCGCCTCCCCGCCGGCCGCATACTTTTTCACCATATATTCCAGCACATAATGGATCAGGGAGCCCGACTCCAAGGGGGAAAACTCCACCTTGCGCCGGCGGTGCAGCTTCAGCCCCCCGTCGCAGAAGTAGGCGAAGGCGCAGCCATAGTAGCGCTCGAGCCGGGAGGGCGAAAGCGCCTGGGTGGTGCCGAACAGGCCGGTGGCGACCGCCCGTTCCTCAATTGTAAAGTTTTTATCCTTTACAGATCGGACGGCCCGCCGCAGGCGGGGCAGCTCCTCCCCGCCGGAGAAAAACTCCTGCAGGCTGGCTGCAAGGACGCTGTCCTGCCCGTACCGGGAGCAGAGCAGCGCGAAGGCGTTCTCCCGCCCGCTCAGCCCCCGGACGGGGTCCAGGCCGGCAGAGGAGAGGAGGCTCCCCTCGAACATCCCAGTGATGGCGCGCACCATCACCGATTCGCGCTTCTCCTCGCCCGAGACCGAGCGGGTGGGATAGCTGACGGTCAGCCGCTCGCTGGGGGTGGTCAGTGCAAAGTAGCTGTAAAAGCGCTCGAGGGCGTTCAGCTCGTTCTTGGCGGTGTTGATCCCGACCCCGCTGCGCTTGATCTGCTCGCGCTCGCGGTCGCTGAAAAGCCCCGAGCTCTGGAAGCGGATGGGGAACTCCCCCTCCACCGCTCCGATGACGAAGGTGGCGCGTATCCCGCTCGGACGGATGCGGTCCGCCGTGCCGACGATCACTTGGTCGAGCGTTTGGGGCAGCTTGCCCACGTCGCAGGACTGAACCGCCAGACGGAAGAGCTCAATCAGGCGGGGCTTGGAGATCCTCTCATCGCCCAGCAGCTCGTAAAAACGGTCGAGGATGTCGATCACCTGCCCGTAGAGCTCGGACTGGTACTGGACGTATTCCTCCTCCTTGGCAATACCGCAGCTTTCCTCCAGCCGCCCAAGCGCGCCGCTTTCGCACAGGTACTGGTAGACCGCCTGTGCAAAGACCTTCCCGGTCGGCTCGCGCAGCGCCTCGCGCAGCTGCAGCAGCGGACCCATCAGCCCCTGGCGGACCGCTTCGATCCGCCCCAGGCGCGCCGCCTGCTCCTCGCTCATCGTCTCCCCCATCCCGTCGGGGTTGTTCTGGAAGGGGTTCTGCCACAGCCGCCCGCGCACGTCCCAGATGAAGCAGTAGTTTTCCAGCTCGAAGGTGTCCTCCTCCGGGAAGCCCAGCAGCGGGATCTTGCTCAAGGCAATCAGTTCGGTGCTGTCCAGCCCGCCCCGTACGGCCAGCAGGGCCGAGAGGATCAGGTTGACCAGCTCGAAGCTCTCGACCTCCTCGCGCCGGTCGAGATAGACCGGGATGCGGTAGCGTGCAAAGGTGTCCAGGATGATGTCGCTGTAGGACGACAGGTCCCGTGCGATCAGAGCGATCTCGCGGTAGCGGTATCCCCGTTCGAGCGTGAGGTCGGCGATCTGGCGCGCCACCGTTTCGATCTCGTCGTAAATATCGCCACAGGCGATTGCGCACACCTCCTGCTGCGCGCCCGTAAAGCGCGCGCCGCCGCGCAGGTATTCCCGCTCGAGATGGCGTAAAGCCCCGGACTGCGCCCTGTGCTGCTGCGACAGGTACTCGGGCGAGGCGACAGGACAGCCCGCCCGCCTGGCCGCCGCCATCAGCCGGCGCAGGGTCTCGTTGGCGCTGGAAAAGAGGCCGCTGCCGCCTGTCTCATCGTAGAGGGTGTCACAGCAGGCGGTGACGGTCAGCTCGTCGCATTCGGCCATGATCTGCTCGATCATCTGAAACTCAGGCGCCATGAAGGCGGTGAAGGAGTCGATATAAACATCGCTCCCCACAAAGAACCCCCTGCCCCGGCAGAGCCCGATTGCCCGGGAAATATCGTCCGCCGGGTCGCAGAAGCTGCGCTCGACGATCGCCTGATAGGCCTGGTAGATCAGCCCGATCTCGTAGAGCTTCCGCCCCAGCCGCTCGTTTTCGCTTTCCCGCCCGGCGCGCAGTACGTCGTCGGGCGAGGCGCCGGCATTTTTAAACTCCCCCACCATATCCAGCGCCACCGGCACAAAGGAGGTGCGCGCCGCCTGGGTGCGGTAGACGCTCAGCTCCTCCTGTACCTGGGCGACGGCGAGGCTCATCAGCAGGTACTTCGCCGGGCGGTCGATGTAGTTCCCGGCGACCTTGCCGTAGCGGTAGAAAATTTTGTGGCAGAGCCGGGTGAAGCTGAGCACCTGGACGCTCAGCGCCTCGCGCTCGCCCAGCAGAGCGCACAGGGCGCGCTCGCTCTCGAAGGAGAACTGCTCGGGGACGAGCAGGACGACCGGTTTTCCCTTTGCAACGCTCTGCGCAATCCGGCGGTAGATTTCGCTCGTTTTGCCGGTGCCCGAACGGCCGAGCAGCAGGTGCAGCATCCTCTCATCCCCTTTCCCGGTTCTCTACATTTCATTGGCTATTCTATCACAATCCGACCAAAATGGAAAGGCGCGCCCATTATCCGGGCGCGCCTTTTTTCAAGCTGGAAATTGATCCTACGCACTTTTCAAAGTATTGAAGGCTTCGCGGCGGTCCCGTAAAAGGCGGCCACCGCAATGACTGCGGTGGCCGCCAGCTTGTTATTTATTGTCTGTCCCGTCGTCCCGCTTCTCGTCCACGGGCGGCTCGGGTTTTACGCTCTCGTCCTGGGAGGGATTTTCCTTGGGCATCTCCTTGCGTACCGGGGGATACATCTCATCCGCGGGAGGCGGGCTCTTCGGGTCGCGCGGCGGCTCGGGCTTAGGAGGATACTCCACATAGGCGTTGCCAGGCGCGCCATTCATGCTCTCGCGCTGGCGGCGCAGCTCCTCTTCCTCGCGGCGGCGCTGCTCACGCTGGCGGGCCTGTTCCTCCTGCTCCTTCTTGCGGCGGCGCTCCTGTTCCTCGCGCTCCTTGAGCTTTTGCTCATACTCGCCGTAGACGCTCTCATCGCCCTTCATCAGCTTCTCGAAGCCCTCGGCGTCCACCTTCTCATATTCGAAGAGGAAGTTGGCCACCCGGTCGAGCTGGTCGCGGTGCTCGGTGAGGATCTCCTCGGCCTTGTCATAGGCGGTGTCGATGATGGCACGGATTTCCTCGTCGATCTCGGCGGCCACCGTCTCGGAGTAGTTGCGGGTATGGTTGATGTCCATCCCCAGGAAGACCTCTTCCTCGTCCTGGCCGTAAACGATCGGTCCGAGCCGCTCGCTGAAGCCGTAGCGGGTCACCATCGCGCGGGCGATCTTGGTGGCGCGCTCGATGTCGTTGGATGCGCCGGTGGAGATGTCGTCGAGCACCAGCTTTTCAGCCATCCGCCCGGCGAGGAGGGTGACGATCTCCTCCTCCATCTCATGCTTGGTGTTGTAGCTGGTGTCCTCCTCAGGCAGCGACATGGTGTAGCCGCCCGCCATCCCGCGCGGGATGATCGAAACCTCGTGCACCTTCTTCTGGGTTTCGCAATAATAGGTGGTCACCGCGTGTCCCGCCTCATGGAAGGCGGTCAGGCGCTTATCCTTCTCGCTGACCACATGGGAACGCTTCTCGGGCCCGGCCACCACCTTGATGGTCGCCATCTCGATGTCCTCCATGGTGATCGCCTTGCGGCTGGAACGCGCCGCCATCAAAGCGGCCTCGTTGACCAGGTTCTCCAGATCCGCGCCGGTGAAGCCGACGGTGGTCTTGGCGATGGTGCGTAAATCCACATCCGGCCCGATGGGCTTGCCGCGGGTGTGCACCCTGAGGATTTCCTCGCGGCCCTTGACGTCCGGATAGCCGACCACGATCTGCCGATCGAACCGCCCGGGGCGCAGCAGCGCCGGGTCGAGGATGTCGCGGCGGTTGGTCGCGGCAATGATGATGACCCCACTGTTGGCGCCGAAGCCGTCCATCTCGACGAGCAATTGGTTTAGCGTCTGCTCGCGCTCGTCGTGTCCGCCGCCGAGACCCGCGCCGCGGTGCCGCCCGACGGCATCGATCTCGTCGATGAAGACGATGCTCGGCGCGTTTTTCTTGGCATTGTCGAACAGGTCGCGCACACGGGACGCGCCCACGCCGACGAACATCTCGACGAAGTCGGAACCGGAAATCGAGAAGAAGGGCACCCCCGCCTCCCCCGCGACCGCGCGGGCGAGCAGCGTTTTACCGGTTCCGGGCGGGCCCATGAGCAGAACGCCTTTCGGGATGCGCGCGCCGAGCATATTGAACTTGCTCGGGTTCTTGAGGAATTCCACGATTTCAACCAGCTCAGCCTTCTCCTCGTCCGCGCCCGCCACATCGTCGAAGGTGACCTTGCGGCTGTCGTCCGGGGACTTGACCTTTGCCTTGCTGAAGCTCATCATCTTTCCGCCGCCGCCCGCCTGGCGCATCATCAGCCAGTAGAAGACCATCATCACACCGATGATGAGAAGGGTCGGCAGCAGCAGGGTGAAGAGGGATTCGCCCTTGGGCGGGGTCCAGTTCCACACCAGCGGGTTGTCCGGATTGAGCTCGTTATATTCCTTTTCATACTGGACAGGGTCGACATGCTCCAAAAAGAGCGTGATGCTCGGCAAACGGTAGGACAGGGTCATCTCCTGTTCGGCGTCCGGCGCGCTGCCGCCGGGGCGCTGCGGGTTGTTTGTGCCGCCGCTGCCGAACATTCCGAACAGGCCGCCCGCAAGGGCCTGCTCATTGGAATTCCCGACCGTGAGGCCGGCGGCGTTTTGGCCCAGCATGGATTGCATTTCAGAGGGCTTGATCTTCACCGCCAGCTCCATCTCTCCGTTGGTGAAGTCCAGGGAATAGCGCGAAACGCGGTGCTCGTCGAAAAGGCGCAGCACCTGCGGATACTGGATACTCACGCTGCTGTTGTTCATCGAGAACATGAACATTGCAATCAGCATGAGGGATGCCAGCATGATGAGGTAAACGCTAATCCCCTTCGGTCGCTTATTTGCCAATAGGGTTCACTCCTGTCCTGCTAATTCTGAAAATGAGACGAATGCTTTGTCAATGACTATAAACTTCGGGCTTAAGCACCCCCACGAAGGGTAGGTTGCGGTACTTTTCGGCGTAGTCCAGCCCATAGCCGACCACGAACTCGTCCGGCACCACAAAGCCCGAATAATCCGGCTTGATATTCACTTCGCGCCGCTCGGGCTTGTCGAGCAGCGTCGCAATCTTGATGCTCTTCGGATTGCGCTGGTTGAGAATATCGATCAGGTAATCGAGGGTCTTGCCGCTGTCGAGAATGTCCTCGACAATCAGGATGTCATACCCGTCGAGCGGGAGGTCCAAATCCTTGACTATTTTAACCACGCCGCTGGTTTTTACCCCCGAGCCGTAGCTCGAAACGGCCATGAAATCGACCCGCGCATGGATGGTGATGGCCCGCATGAGGTCAGCCATAAAAATGACCGAGCCTTTGAGCACGCTGACCATCAGGAGGTTTTTGTCCGCGTAGTCCCTGGAAATCTGCGCACCGAGCTGCGCAATCTTATTTTTCAACTCCTGCTCGGTGATCAGTACCTTTAAAATATCTTCCCTCATCGCATTCCCCGCCTTTTTTCTCTATCGTTCCTGCGCCCTCGCAGGGGGTGATCACAACCTGCAAAACCCGGCCGGTCAGTCCGGTTACGGCCCCCCGGCGGTCCGCCCCGAAGCCCTCGACCCACAGCACGCCCTCTTCGTCGGCCAAAACCAGGCGCCGGCCGCGCTCGGGCGGCGGGACATGGTATTCGTTAAAGAGCTTCTTGAGCGTTTTGGTCCAACCCCGGCCGGGATGGGAAAAACGGTCCCCGGCCCTGCGCGTCCTCAAAACTGCATTGACTTTTATTCTATCATAATCAATGCAGTTTTTTAAGAGGCTTTTGTCATTATTTTCAATATTTTTAAATTGTTCATAATCGTAACATAAAAAGCGGTAGGTTTTCCCCTGAAATACTATTACTTTTTCTGCCTCAAAAGGTTGGCAAAAGGATTCCTCTTCCTTAGCGGGCCGGCCCTCCCTGAAAAAAAGCAGCCCCCGCTCCAGGCAAAGATACAGGCCGCGGCGCAGCTGCAGCACCGCTCTCTCTACCCCGAACGCCGCGAGGACCCGCTCCACCAGCGCCCGGTCCACCTGTACGCCCTGCCCGCGCAGCAGCGCGCTGACGGCCAGCCTTTGCAGCGCGATATGCTCGCTTGAAAGGGAGGCGACGTCGTATCCCTCTCCCCGCTCCGCTCTTTGCAGCGCCAGCGCCGCCTGTCTCTCGAGGTAATCCCGCTGCTCGCGCAGCACCTCGCTCATCGAGCCGACGGCCCGCTGCGCCCCGGGATTGACCCTTAGCAGTCCGGGCACCAGATGGTGGCGGATAAAATTGCGGGTGTAGTCGTCGGTTTCGTTGGTCGAGTCGGTCACATAGGACAGCCCCCGGCGCGCGCAGTAATCCTCGACCTCTTCGCGGGTGACCGCGATCAGGGGGCGCACAACCGCGCACCGCACCGGCGGAATCCCGCAGAGCCCCCCAAGCGCGCTCCCCCGCGCGAGGTTCAGGACCACCGTCTCCACGCTGTCCGAAAGGGTGTGCGCGGTCGCGGCCTTCGCACCGAGCTCATCGGCCAGCGCCTCAAAATGCCGGTAACGGCACTCCCGCGCCACTTCCTCCTGCGAGCGGCCGCAAGCGACCGCCAGAGCGGGGATATCCTCTGTAAAGCAATATAGCTTAACAGTATATTTTTGACACAATTCCTCACAGAAGGCCTGGTCCCGGTCCGCTTCCTGCCCGCGGATTCCATGATTGATATGGCAGGCATGGACCACGAGCCCCCACTCCTGGCGCAGGGAGCAGAGAAAATCGAGCAGGGCGACAGAATCCGCGCCGCCCGACAATCCGAGCACCACGTTGTCGCCCCGTTTTAACATATCATAGGATTCTATCGTCTCAAATGCCTTGCGGCAAAGGGTCAGGTCATGGTTCATTGCGAAAACGCTCCAGGGTCGTGAATCGGGTGAACTGCCCCTCCCAGCCGAGTTGGACGGTATCCGTCTCGCCGTGGCGGTTCTTGGCCACGATACACTCGGCCACGTTCTGCTCCGTGCTGTCCCGGTCATAGTAGGCGTCGCGGTAGAGGAACATCACGATGTCCGCGTCCTGCTCGATCGACCCGGATTCGCGCAGGTCGGAGAGCATGGGCCTGTGATCCGAACGGGAGTCCGGTCCGCGGGAGAGCTGGGACAGGGTGATGATCGGCACATTGAGCTCCTTGGCCATGATCTTGAGCGAGCGGGTGATCTCCGAGACCTCCTGCACGCGGTTGTCGATCCGCCGCCCCGAGGACATCAGCTGCAAATAGTCGATGACCACCAGCCCGAGGTCCCGCACCCGGCGCAGCTTGGCCTTCATCTCGGCCACCGTGATGCCCGGCGTATCGTCGATATAGATCGGCGAGGAGGAGAGCATCTGCGCCGAGAGGGCCAGCCGCTCCCAGTCCGAGGAGGAGAGCGAGCCGGTGCGCAGCAGCTGCGACTGGATGCTCGCCTCGCTCGAGAGGACGCGCATCACCAGCTGCTCGCGGCTCATTTCCAGCGAGAAGATGGCCACCGGCTTCTTGGCGCGCGCCGCCACGTTGGTGGCGATGTTCAGCGCAAAGGCGGTCTTGCCCATCGCCGGGCGGGCCGCCAGCAGGATCAGGTCGGACTTGTTGAGCCCGGTGGTGATCGCGTCCAGCTGGGAATAGCCGCTGGGGGTGCCGGTATATTCGTCCTTCTCATCCCCCGACAACCGCTGCAGCTGGTCGTAGGTCGCCAGGATGACCTCCTCGATCGGCACCAATCCCGAGGCCTCGCGCCCCTGGCGGATGCTGAAAATCTTATGCTCGGCGTTGTCCAGCAGGGTCTTGGCATCCACCTGCGGGTCGCGGGCCATCCCGATGACGTCCTTGGCGGCGTACATCAGGCTGCGCACATAGTATTTTTCCTGCACAATCACCGCGTAGCTCTCCACGTTCGAGATGGAGGGCACGATCTGCACGAGCTGGGTGAGATAGACCTTGGCATCCTCCTCCGAGGCGAACACGCTCTGGGCGCGCGCCTTCTCCAGCACCGTGATGAAGTCGATGTTCTCCCCCACCGTGAACATCTGCAGCATGATGGAGAAGAGCTCCCTGTGCTGCGGGCGGTAGAAGCATTCGGGCGAGGTGATGTATTGCAGCACGGTGGAGATGCAGCTCGGTTCGATGAGCATGGCGCCCAGCACCGACTGCTCCGCCTCTGCCGAATAGGGAAGCTCGGAGGAGATCAGGTCACTATCGAATACCGCTGTTTCCAATTGCTTTCACCGTCCTGCCCGTTTTTTTGATTATTCCTCGCTGACCACCACATAGACCTTCGCGCTGATCCCGGGATGGAGCTTGATTTCGGCGGTAAAGGTGCCGAAGCCCTTGATCTCGCTTTCCAGCGAAATTTTCTTCTTGTCCACCTTCTCGCCGTAGACCTTTTCGATCTCGGCGGCGATCTCCTTGGCGGTGATCGAGCCGAAGAGCTTGCCGCCCGCGCCCGCCTTGGCGGTGAGCTTGACGGTCTTTTCATTCAGCTTCTTGGCCGTCGCCTCGGCCGCATCGTGCAGCTCCTGCTGGTGGTGCTCCTGCGCGAGCTTGGCGTTTTTAATATCGTTGAGCGCCTGGGCGCTTGCTTCCACCGCGAGGCCCTTCTTGATCAGGAAATTCCTGGCGTAGCCGTCCGCCACGTTTACAACGTCGCCCTTCTTGCCCGAGCCGTGCACATCCGCTTTGAGTACTACCTTCATTGGAGTCATCCTTTCTCGTGTTTTGAACTTATTTCTGATTGAGGTTGTCAAAATAATCGTCGATCGCCGCGAGCAGCCTCTGGTGGGCGTCCTCGATGTCCGCCTCCGGCAGCTGGCAGGCCGCCATGTTGAGATGCCCGCCCCCGCCGAGGGCCTCCATCACCACCTGGACGTTGAGCGCCCCCATCGAGCGGGCGGAAATCTCCACGGTGGAGCCATTTTCAAAAATAACGAACGAGGCGTCCACGTCGCTGATCGACAGCAGTTCGTCCGCCGCCTGCGGGGCGACCAGCTTGATGTCCTCCACGAAACCGACCGACATGGCGATCGCGCAGCGACGGTAGACGGTCGCCGAGGAGACCAGCCGCGCCTTGCGCTGATAGTCCTCCATCGGGGAGGAGAAGAGCTTGCGCACCTCCACCGTGTCCGCGCCCAGGCGTTTGAGGTAGGCCGCCGCCTCAAAGGTACGCACTCCCGCCTTCATCACGAAGTTCTTGGTGTCCAGCATGATCCCCGACAGGAGCGCCTCCGCCTCGCTGCGCCCGAGCTTCTTGTTCATATCGAAGTACTGTACCAGCTCGGTCACCATCTCGGAGGCCGAGGAGGCGTAGGGCTCGTGATAAAAGATCACCGCGTTGTCGATGTAGTCCACCATCTTGCGGTGATGGTCGATCACCACCACCGACTTGCACTTGCGGTAGAGCTCGCCCGACTCGAGAAAATGCTTGCTGTGCACGTCCACCACGATGAGCAGGGTCTCCTTGGTGACCTTCTCGAGCAACTCGTCGGGGTCGCGGAACAGCTCGCCCAGCCCGTCGGCCGTAAGTTTTGCGACCAGCGGCTTTGCGAGGTTGCGCTCCTGGTTGATCGCCACGCACGCCTGCTTGCCCAGCAACTGGACGGCCCGGCACATCCCGACCGCCGAACCGACGCAGTCCAGGTCGGCGAAGCGGTGGCCCATCACGATCACGTCGCTGCTGCTCTGGATCAGCTCAGCCAGGGCGTTGGCGACAATCCGGGTCTTGACCTTGGTGCGCTTCTCGATCCCCTTAGAGACGCCGCCGTAAAACTCATAGCCGTTCTGGGTCTTGATGGCGGCCTGGTCGCCCCCGCGCCCGAGGGACATATCCAATGCCTGCTGGGCCATGTTTTCCCCGTCCTCGAGCGAGCCGGCATGCAGCCCGGCGCCGATCGAAAGGGTGGCGGGCACACGGTCGGCAATCTCGATCTTGCGCACCTCGTCGAGCAGGGAGAAGCGCGAGGAGATGATCTCCTGCATATAGTTCTCCTCCACCACCGCGAGGAATTTATCCCGCTCGATCCGGCAGAGCACCGCGTGGTACTGCTTCATATAATCCTCGATCGCGTACTCGATCGCCGGGAGCACCTGCGAGCGGTCATGCTCGCGGGCGTTCTGCAAAATTTCCTCATAGTTGTCGATCATGATCAGCATGATGGTGGCGCGCTTTTGCAAGTAGCGCTCCTTATAAAACTTCAAGTCGGTGTCGTCCACCAGATAGAGGACGTTGACCGCCGTCTCGCCGTGCTCGGCGCGGGCGATGAAGCCGCTGTATTTCTTGTCCTTATAGGTCAGCGGGATGTCCGCCTGGGTCTCTCCGTGGAAGCTCATCCCGCCGAAGACCTCGGAGATATTCCTGCCATAGACCTCGGCATCGGTGAAGATGGTCTTCTGGCAGAGCTTGTTGCACCAAAGGATCTCGCCGTTGTCCAGCGTGACGATGACCGGCATGGGAAAATTGATCAGCGCCTCGGACTGGGCGGTGGAAAGGATGCTGCTCACATTCAGAGAAAAGGAGCGCAGCCGGTAGTTGATATAGATGGAATAGCCGATCGTGAATACCACGCAGGCCACGAGCAGCGCGCCCCCGGTGACGAGCAGCGTCCGGCTGGCGAAGGCGCCCATGGCGAAGAAGACGATCAGCGCCGCCAGAAGGATCAGAATCAGAGGCCGAAACAGTCTGGAATAGGTTTTCATTTTTGCCCCCCTTTGCAAGCCGTATATCCGGCGCATAAGACAAAACACATATGTACAATCATATAGTAGAGTATACCATATTTTCGCCCCCGAGAACAGCCCCAATTTCTACAGTTTTTCTTCCCGGAAAAGAAAAGCCCGCCGCCGGGAGATACGCCCGGCGGCGGGCTTGCCATTTCCTGTTTTTATATCTCCTGGATGATCGGCAGGATCATCGGGCTGCGCTTGGTTCTGTTGAAGAGGAAGCGGCTCAGGTCGTCGCGCACCATCTGCTTGATGTTCCCCCACTCGCGCACCCCGCCCGAGGTGCAGCTCTCCAGCGTCTTCTTGACCACCTTGTTGGCCTCGTTCATCAGGTCCTCGGCCTCCCGCACATAGACGAACCCGCGCGAGACGATGTCCGGGCCGGCCACCACCGTGCCGGTGGCCGAGTCGATGGTGGTCACCACCACGATGAGTCCGTCCTGGGCCAGATGCTTGCGGTCCCGCAGCACGATGCTCCCAACGTCCCCGACGCCCAGCCCGTCCACCATCACCGCGCCCGCGGGCACGGTGCCGACGATTTTGAAGTCCACCCCGTCGGTCTCCACGATCTTTCCGATGTCCGAAATGATGATGTTCTTGCGGTCCATCCCCATGTCCACCGCCAGGTCGGCGTGCTTGGAGAGGTGCTTATACTCGCCGTGCACCGGCATGAAAAAGCGCGGCCGGGTCAGGGAGTGGATCAGCCTCAGCTCGTCCTGGCAGGCGTGCCCCGAAACGTGCACCTCGTACATTTTTTCATAGATCACCTTGGCGCCGAGCTTCATCAGCTCGTTGACCACCCGCCCCACCAGCTTTTCATTACCGGGGATGGGGTTGGCCGAAATGATGATAAAGTCGTTCGGAGTGACGGTCACCTGCCGGTGATCCCCCATCGCCATGCGGGTCAGAGCGCTCATCGGCTCGCCCTGCGAGCCGGTGGTCACGATGACCAGCTGGCCGTCCGCATAGCTGCGGATGTTCTCGATCTCCACGAGCAGCCCCTTCGGCACGGTGAGGTATCCGAGCTCGATGGCCTTGGTCACAACATTTACCATGCTGCGCCCCGAGACCGCCACCTTCTTGCCGTACTTCTGCGCCGCGTCCATGATCTGCTGGACCCGGTGCACGTTGGAGGCGAAGGTCGCAATGATGATCCTGTGGTTGGCCGCCTGCTGGAACAGGGTGTCGAACGAATTCCCCACGCTGCGCTCGCTCTTGGTGCTGCCCGGGCGCTCGGCGTTGGTGGACTCGCCCAGCAGCAACAGGACGCCCTTGTTCCCGAGCTCGCCGAAGCGGGGCAGGTCGATGATATCGTTTTCGATCGGGGTATAGTCCACCTTGAAGTCCCCAGTGTGGATGAGCACCCCCGCCGGGGTGTGCACCGCCAGCGCGCAGGCGTCGGGGATCGAATGGTTGACGTGGATGAACTCCACCGACATGCAGCCCATCTTGACCGTCTGCCGGGGCTTGACCACATTGAGCTGTACCTTGCCGACCAGGTTGTGCTCCTTGAGCTTGCCCTCGACCAGGCCCAGCGTCAGGCGGGTGCCGTAGACCGGCACCTTGAACTGCGCCAGGAAATAGGGCAGCGCGCCGATGTGATCCTCATGCCCGTGGGTGAGCACCACCCCGCGCAGCTTGTCGATGTTGCGCTCGATGTAAGTAAAATCAGGAATGACGATGTCCACGCCCAGCATGTCGTCGTCCGGGAAGGCGAGCCCGCAATCGATGAGGAACATGTCGTTGGCGCACTCGATCACCGTCATGTTCTTGCCGATTTCATTGAGCCCGCCCAGCGAAATGATTCTCACCGGGGTCTTGCGCACCAGGTTTTGCTGCTGCTTTTGCGGCTTCTGGGCGCGGCGCTGCTTGAGCGCAAGCTCCTGCGCGGCGACCGGGCTGGGCTGCTTCTGGCGTCCCCGGGACTGCTTCGGCTGTTGGTTCTTTTGCGAAGCCTTCTGCGTATGCTCAGTTTTCTGAGCCTGCGCGGTCTTCTGCGCCGCTTCCTGCGGCTTCTTCTTCCCGGCCTGGGGCTGGGATTTATTGCCGTTCTGCTTTTGCGCAGTGCCGGAGGGACGCTTTTGCGCGGCGGGCGCCTTTTGTTTTATACCATTTGTATTCTCGGCCGGGCGCGCAGCGCGGCCCTGCCCGCCCTTTGCCGCCGGGGCGCGCGCGGATTGATTCTTTTCATTTTCTGCCACTCGATGATTCCTCCCATGTTTTTTCACGCCAATAACCGGACCCGCCCCGTCCGTATACCGGATGGAGTGAGCGCAAAGCGTGAATCACTGTTTTCTTTTCTGCCGTTTCATGCTGTCAGTCCGCAGGATTGTGGAAGATTGTAGTCGTATGATGGTCTACAGACTGTATTATTTCCGCACCGGGAAATGGAGCTCTATTATATATTCTGAACCGAATAGTATAATCAGGAAAATACTACTAATTTATTATTGTATCTCTGTTTTATTTTTCTGTCAACCCTTGTGTCTCCTGCAGGCGGCGCAGGCGCTCGAGGATGTCCTCGCAAAGCTCCCGGCTCGCTTCGGCGCTGACACTCTGGGCGAAGACCCGGATGCGGTCTCCCCGCTTGCTCGGGCGTACCAGCGCCATCCCCAACGGATGCGCCACCCGGATCCCCTCGGCGGCCTCTCCCCCGCATTCCTTCAAAAAGCTGCCCATCAGCCGCGCGGGGGAATATTCTGTCTGCAACTCCGAGCGCGCCGTCTCGAAGGGGGGCAGCTGCCGGGCGAGCTCGATGAGCGTGCGGCCGCTGCGCTTGCAGCAGCCAAGCAGCCGCACCGCCATCATCAGCGCATCCCGCAAATAGGGCTGGGAAGCGGCCAGCGTTCTGGCTTCCCCGTCCGCCTGTCCCACCGGGCAGGCGTAATAGCGGTAAACCTTACAATGATATTCTTTGGCCATTTCCTCTAGGATATACGGCGCATCGGAGGAAACCGCAATATCATGTTGGTCGAGGAATTCGGTGAGGGCCGTCAGCGCGAGCAGATGTTCTTCCCCGAGCTCCCCGGCTTCGCCGTCCTCGATTTTCAGCGACCGTCCGGACGGGTCCACCGTCAGCAGCGGCCCGCTGCCGGTGTCGCAGCCGAGCCTTTCCAGCGTGCCGCGCAAAAGTGTTTCGAGTTGGCGGTTGGCGCTCTTGACCCGGGCGCAGAACCCATGGAGCCCCAGCGGCGCATGGCGCAGCAGTTCGCAGCAGTAGAGGGCCTGTATCCCCTGCATCTCCATCGCCTCGCCGTAGCCCTCGGCCGGGGCGCGCAGGAACTCCCCGCGCGAAAGGAGCGTTTCGAGCTTACGCTCGGTCGAGCGGCAGCAGCCGAGCGCGCCGTCCTCCACCACCTGCACCGTTCCCGGCGCGAGGTAAACCCCGAGCGGGCAGGCTGTGAAGGAAGCCGAAAAGTCAAAGAGGGAGCGCCAGACGCAGCCGAAGTCGAGCACCCGCGACCCGGTGGAAAGGATCCCCGCAGCCAGCGCGCCCTTGAGCGCCGCCATCCCCTTCCCCTCGCAGCAGGCCACGGCGACGGCGCCGCGCTTCGCGAGGGTGCCCACGGCGCAGCCCAGTCGCGCCAGCAGCTCGGGGGTCAGCTCGACCCCGATCTCCCCGGTCAGCCCTTCGTCGTCGAAAAAGGTTTCCTTCCCGCTCTGGCCGATGAGGTCGCCCGCCTGGATGACCCCGTCGGCCACCCGCCGGCCGGGCCAGACCCGGCGCCCGGGCAGCAGCCGGGCATCCCGGCCGATCACCCCGTCCGGGCCGACCACGCTGCCCGGGGCGGCATGGCCCCCGGCTTTGATCGCGGCACCCCGGCAGAGCAGCGCCCCCTCGAGCTTCGCGCGTTCGCCGATCCTGGCGTTCTTTAGCAGGACGCCGCCCTCGACCACGGCCCCGGCACCGATTACGGCGCCCTCCCCAACCACGCAGGGGCCGCTGATGACGGCGCCCTCCCCGACGGCGGCGCCCGCGCCGAAATAGATTTCTCCCGCCGCTTCGTAACGCCCTTGTGGGCGGATGGAGCCCGGCTTCATGCCCCCCTCCAGGCGCACCCTCCCCTGCAGGATGTCATATTGGCACTGCATATAGCTGTCGGTGTCCCCGATGTCGCACCAGTAGCCATCCGTTTCATAAACAGCCAGCCGCTCTCCCTGCGAGAGGAGCTGACCGAACAGGTCGCAGGCAAAATCGTAGGGCTGTCCCTTCGGGATCATATCCAACGCCCGCTTCCCAAGGATGTATATGCCGGTATTGGCAAGGTCGGTGACCGCCTGGGAATAGGGTGGTTTTTCGACAAACCCCTTGACAAAGCCGTTTTCATCGCTGAGCACCAACCCGTATTCCCGCGGGTCCTCCACCCTTTTCCCAACGATTGTCACAGCCGCACCGCTCTCGTGGTGGCGGTCGATCGCCGCGCCGAGATCGACGTCGCAGAGCGCATCCCCGCTGAGGACCAGCACCTCCTTGTCCGTATCGGCGCAGGCATTCTTGACCCCGCCCGCCGTCCCGAGCGGGACCGCTTCGCTGACGAGGACCGCTTGCATGCCTTCAGGAATGTTTTCGCGCAGGTATTCTTCGATCCGGCTTTGCAGGTAGCGCACCGTGACGGCGCAGTCCATGATCCCATGCGCGCGCAGCAGCGCGAGGATATATCCCAGCACCGGCCGCCCGCACAGGGGGACCAGGGGTTTGGGGGTGTCCAGGGTCAGCGGGCGCAGTCGGCTGCCCTCCCCGCCGGCCATGATGATTGCCTTCATAGTATTTGCCTACCATCCTTTTGGTTGATATTGCTAGTATGCCTCTCCAAAGAATGGTTTAAGCGCTGGTGGGCAAATCCAAGGGAAATATGCAGATTCTCCCGATTTGCCGTCAAGACTATTGTTAAAAGAGGGCATTCGATATATAATAGACAATATCTGTTCATATTTATATTCGAGTCGTTGACCGGGCCGCACCCGGCAAAGGAGACAGCATGCAAAAGGAAGTCACGCTTTACACCGACGGCGCCTGCTCGGGCAATCCCGGCGCGGGCGGCTGGGGGGCCATATTGGAATATAAGGGCCAGCAAAAGGAGCTGAGCGGCGGCGAGCGCGAGACCACCAACAACCGCATGGAGATGACGGCGGTGATTATGGGGCTGCGCGCGCTCAAGGAGCCCTGCCAGGTGACGCTCATCAGCGACAGCAAATATGTGCTCGACGCCCTCTCGCTGGGCTGGGCCAAACGCTGGAGGACGAACGGCTGGATGCGCAACAAGAAGGATCCCGCCCTCAACCCCGACCTGTGGGAGGAGCTGCTCAATCTCACCGCGCGGCACGAAATGAAATATGTCTGGATCAAGGGGCACGCCGGGCATCCGCAAAACGAGCGGTGCGACGAGCTGGCGGTGCGCGCGGCAAATATGGCAAAACCGTAAATATTTTCACAAACTATTGAAATTAGACCAAATAAGTATATAATAAAGAGGAAAATAAAAGATCACGCTGTCCCGGGGGATTCCCCGGGGCGACGATGGAGGTCATAGGTTTGGAAGCCACAATTCCAAACGCTGAAAGGAATGGTTATCAATATGAGTTCTTCTGAAAAACGATTCATCTACGCGGATAACGCGGCGACCACCCGGATCAGCGCGGATGTGCTCGACGCGATGATGCCCTACCTGACCACCGAATACGGGAACCCGTCGAGCATCTATGCCCTCGGGCGGAATTCCGGCTTTGCCATCGAGGAGGCGCGCGCCAAGGTCGCCAAGGCGATCGGCGCGAAGCCGGGTGAAATTTTCTTCACCTCCTGCGGCTCCGAATCGGACAACTGGGCCATTAAAGGGACGCTGGCGCGCCTCGCCCCCAAGGGCAAGCGCCACGTCGTCACCTCGGTTTTTGAGCACCATGCCCTGCTGCACACCGTCCAAAACTGCGGCTACGACTATACCCTCGTCGAGGTGGACGAACAGGGCCTGATCGACCCGCAGAAGGTCAAAGCGGCCATCCGGGAGGACACCGCGATCGTTTCGATCATGTTCGCCAACAACGAGATCGGCACCATCCAGCCAATCGCCGAGATCGGGAAAATCTGCCATGAGGCGGGGGTCATCTTCCACACCGACGCGGTGCAGGCGATCGGCAACGTCGAAATCGACGTAAACGAGATGAACATCGACATGCTCTCCCTCTCGGGGCACAAGATCCACGCCCCCAAGGGCGTGGGTGCGCTCTTCTGCCGGCGGAGCATGATCCCCAAAAACCTGATCGACGGCGGCGGTCAGGAGGGCGCTCACCGCGCCGGCACTGAGAACGTGGCCGGCATTGTGGCCCTCGGGCGGGCGATCGAGCTTGCCACCGCCGACATCCCGAAGAAGGTGGCCAGGGTATCGAAGCTGCGCGATAAGCTGATCGGGAACATCCTGAAAATCGAGCACACCCGCCTCAACGGCGATCCTGTGCAGCGGCTTTGCGGCAATGTGAACATCTCCTTCGAGGGGGTCGAGGGCGAGAGCCTGCTCCTCTCGCTGGACAACGAGGGAATCTGCGCCTCCTCCGGTTCGGCCTGTACCTCTGGTTCGCTCGATCCGAGCCATGTGCTCCTCTCGATTGGGCTCACCCACGAGGTCGCGCACGGCTCGCTGCGCCTGTCCATCTCGGAGGATACCAGCGGGGAGGACGTCGATTACATCCTCGAGAAGATTCCGCCGGTTATCAGCCGGCTGCGGGCCATGTCCCCCCTCTGGGAGCGGATCAAGGCGGCGGAAAAATAAAGATACAGTATCACTGAAATAGAAAGGTTTGATATTCCATGTTATATTCTGATAAGGTTCTGGACCACTTCTCCAATCCCCGCAATGTCGGCGAAATCCCCGATGCGGACGGTGTGGGCGAGGTCGGCAACGCCAAGTGCGGCGACATCATGAAAATGTATCTCAAGATTAACGGCGGCGTCATCGAGGACGTCAAATTCAAGACCTTCGGCTGCGGCGCGGCGATCGCGACCAGCTCGATGGCGACCGAAATGGTCAAGGGTCACACCATTGAGGAGGCGCTCTCGCTGACCAACAAGGCTGTGGTCGAGGCGCTTGACGGGCTGCCCACCTCCAAGATCCACTGCTCGGTCCTCGCTGAGCAGGCCATCAAGGCGGCGCTCAGCGACTATTATAAAAAACAGGGCATCGACCCCGAGCCGATCGTCGGCAACATCGGTGAGTGCGAAGCCTGCCATGACCTCTAAAAGCGGAGAAGGTGTCCTGCTCGCCCTCTCGGGCGGGGTGGATTCCTCGGTATGCGCCCATCTGCTGAAAGAACAAGGGCTCCATGTAGAAGCGGTGGTCTGCGAGTTTTCCCCCGCCCACCGCCCGGCCGTCGAGGCGGCGCGGCAGACGGCAAAGCTGCTCGACATCCCGCTGCATGTGATCGAGTGCCACCAGGCGTTCACCCAGCAGGTCATCTCCTATTTTGCAAAGAGCTACCTTGGCGGCGAGACCCCCAATCCCTGCGTGGTCTGCAACCCGCTGGTAAAATTTCGGGCCATCACCGAGAAGGCGGACGAGCTCGGGCTTCGCTACACCGCGACCGGGCACTATGCCGATGTCGTGGAGCAGGATGGACGCTACATGGTCAAGAAGGCAAAATTCCTCCCGCGGGACCAGTCCTACATGCTTTACCGGCTGGACCAACGGCAGCTGCAGCATCTGCTGCTCCCCCTCGCGCGGATGAGCAAAGACGAGGTGCGCGCCTTCGCGCGGGAGCTCGCGCTCCCCTGCGCCGACGCACCGGACAGCCAGGAAATCTGTTTTATCCCAGATGGAGATTATCCCCGGTATATCGAGGAGCACTACGGTCAAAGCGTACAGGGGGACTACATCTCCCCCGAAGGGATGCCCTGCGGAAAACATAAAGGGATCATCCACTACACCGTCGGCCAGCGCAAGGGCCTTGGAATCGCGCTTGGCCGCCCGGTCTTCATCCGGCAAATCGATCCGCAAACCGGCAACATCTACTTAGCCGAGGCGGGACAGGAATTTTTCTCCCGCCTGGTCCTGCGCGACTGCGTCTGGCAGCCCTTTGACGAGCTGCCAAGGGCAATGGAGCTTGAAGCAAAGATCCGCTCCCAGGCGCGGCCTGCGGCGGCGGCGGTCTCCCCGCTCGGAAACGGGCGCGCCGAGGTGCTTCTGCGCGAACCGCAGCGCGCTCCCGCGCCGGGACAGTCCTGCGTGCTCTACCAGGGAGACGTCGTCTGCGGCGGCGGATTCATCGAAACAGCGGAGTAAACGAAACGGCTCCCGTGCCCTTTTGGGCACGGGAGCCGTTTTATAACAAAATAGTGATATTATGAAACCCCTCATAAAAGGCGGGGAAAACCCATCTCGGGGTTTTCCCCCTCGCGCTGCGCGCGGTTTCCCTCATTATGAACGCTAAAAGACCTTGGGGCTTTGCCTCCAAACCTCTACACAGAGGGCTATGGCGCCGACGGCGCCTTTGGCCCTTGTGAATCCCATTTTTGGAATATCCGGCAAAAATTTTGGGTATCCTCTATTAGATTATCTTGGCGGGGAGGGAACCGGATGCCAGAATTTGAAAAACGGGTAGCATTTATCGTCAACGTTCTGTTCGTTGGACTGATCGTCGCGGTGGTCCTGGTGGTGCTGCGCTTTGTGGTGCCCTGCACCCTCCCCTTCGTGATCGGGTTTCTGATCGCCTTTTTGCTCAAGCCGATCACCACCTTCATCACCCGCAACACCACCTTCCGGCGAAAGCCGGTCGCGTTGCTGGTGATCACCCTTTTCTACCTGGCGATCACCACCATCGCGCTGACCCTCTTCGCGGTGCTCTTCTCCCAGCTGGGCCGCCTTCTGGGCAGTCTGCCCGAGCTCTATTCCGAAGGGCTGGAGCCGGCGCTGGACCAGCTCAACGCCCTGGTCTACGACCTTTTGGGCTGGCTCACGCCGAGTGCCGCCACCCACCTCGAATCCCTGTCCGGCATGCTGATGGACACCCTCAAAAATACGGTAGCCGACCTGTCTGCCGCGGCGGTCGGCTGGGTCACCTCGGCCATCAAGGGGCTGCCGATGTTCCTGACCACCCTGATCTTCACCGTGATCTCCTCCATCCTGATCTCGGCGGACTATAACAAGGTCTCCAGCTTCCTGCTGCGCCAGCTGCCCATGCGTTACCGGCATATGGTGCTGGATGCGAAGGACTTCCTCTTCGGGTCGCTGCTGCGCATGCTCAAGGCCTATGTCATCATCATGGCCATCACCATGGTGGAGCTGGCGATCGGGCTGTGGGCTTTGGGGGTGGAGCTGTACATCGCCATCGCCGGGATTATCGCGCTGCTGGACATTCTGCCTTTGATCGGCACGGGGGGGATTTTGATCCCCTGGGCCATCATCGAGCTCTCGCGGGGAAACTACTTCCTGGGCGCCGGGCTTCTGGTGCTGTTGGGGGTGGTGACTCTGGTGCGGCAGTTTATCGAGCCCAAGATCGTGGGCAACCAGATCGGGCTGCACCCCATCGTCACCATCGCGGCCATGTACTGCGGATTGCGGCTCTTCGGCTTCCTCGGGCTGATCCTCGCACCCCTGACGGTCATCCTGATCAAGTATCTCAACGACAGCGGGAAGGTACAGTTCTATCACTAAAAAAGCGGTGAAGCCATTTCCGGGAACACTCCGAAGAAAGAGGAGTCTACCCTTTGGTTTCACCGCTTTTATCCTATAAAGCTATTTGCCTTTACAGCTCTTTTTGTACCGGTCGTAGATCAGCTTGAGCCCGTCGAGGGTCAAGGTGCGGTCGATGGCGTAAAAAATCCCCGGCTGCTGCTCCCCGATCATGTTGGCCAGTCCTCCGGTGCCGATCACCCTTGCCTTCTCCCCCAGCTCGCGCTCAATCTGGGCGACGATATGCAATACCGCGCCGACGTAGCCGAACATCACGCCGGACTGCACGCTGCCGATGGTATTCTTCCCAATGGCGCTCTCCCGCTTCACTAGCTCCACCCGCGGGAGCTTGGCGGTCTTTTCAAAGAGCGCCTCCACCGAGATTTTCACGCCCGGATAGATCGACCCGCCGAGATAGGCCCCGTCCTTTGAGACCACGTCGAAGGTGGTCGCGGTGCCGAAATCCACAATGATCAGCGGCCCGCCGTAGCGCTCGAAGGCGGCCAGAGAGTTGACCAGCCGGTCGGCCCCGACCTCCTTGGGATTGTCGTAACGGTTTTCGATCTCGCAGCGGATGTTCTCCCCGATCACCAGCGGAGTCAGGCCGATGTACTTTTTCATCGCGTTGCTCAGCGAATACATCACCTGCGGCACCACCGTGGTGATGATGATGTCCTCGATCTGCGCCTTGTCGATCCCGTTGATCGAGAAGAACTGCATCATGAACAGTCCGATCTCGTCCGAGGTGATCTCCCGGTTGGTCCCCAGCCGGAAGCGCGCGCGGATCCCCGTCTCTTCATAGACGCCGAACTCGATGTTGGTGTTTCCGATGTCGATGGCGAGCAGCATAATGGAAGCTCCTTTGGCGAAAGTTTCCTCTATTGTAGTCCATTTCACCCTGCCCGTCAATCTTAAAACTGCGCCTGAAAGCGGAGCTGTCCCTTTTTGATGAGGGTGTGCTCGGTGATGATCAAAGCGCAGAACAGCAAAAAGAGAGGATTGTAAAGAAAGCCGGTCTTGGAGAAGAAGAGCGCATCGATCAGCACCATCCCCAGCACCACCAGGTAGAGCAACGGCAGGGTCCGCTGGAAGGTCAGCAGCATGAGCGCGCAGTAGCCCACGCAAAGCCAAACGGCCAGCGCCAGCGCGAAGCGCACCACGCCCCCGTTGAGCAGGTCGGCAAGCAAAAAGTTGCAGACGCCGGCCGAGTGGCTCAAAGTGATGTCGTAGCCGCTCCCCCGCCCGAGGAGCATCTCGGCCGGGGCGAACTGGCGCAGCTGCCCGGCGGCGCCCGAAATAAGTCCCTGACGCTGCTCGCCCAGCACCCCGAAGACCAGGGCCGAGGGCAGCAGCCGCTCGAGCGTTTGGTAGAGCGCGGGGGCGGTCAGCGCGCATAGCCCGGTGAGCACGGTGCCCTTGAAAAGGTTGTTATACTGCGCGCTGAGAAAGAAAAAGCTGCCGGTCGCAAAACCCGCGACGATCACCTGGTAGGCCACTTTGTAATCGGGCAGCGCCACCCCGCTAAGCGCGCAGCCGGCGAGGAAAAGCCCGCAGAGGGTGATGTTCATCAGCAGGTTGTCCAGCCGCTCCAGATTGACGGCGTAGAGCAAAATGCCCGCCCAAAGCACGAGCGCATAGAGCACCGTTTGCACGCCGGATAGGGTCTGCGCCTTGATGGGGGAATAGCTCAGGTTGCAGAAGTCCCAGAAGATATAAAGAAGCAGCAGCGCCGCGAGCGCCCCGGCGCCCGAGAGCCGGTCGAGCAGGAAGCCCTTGATCCGGCGCAGGTCATGGTTGAAGCGGGTGGCGAAGCTCAGCACCACCGCGCCCCCCAGCAGCAGTATGGCGGGCAGCAGCGCCTTTGAAAGCACCCCGCCGACGGCCGGGGCGCAGAGATATAAAAACAGGGCCATATGCAAGGTCAGGCCCAGCGTCTTCATCATCACCGGTGTTTTCAGTTTCAAGCTCCCGCCTCCCAAAATTTCTAACGTTTAGTATGGGAGCGCATGGCGGCAGCTATTCATTCCCGCTTTACGCAGGGGGGCAAGTGCGGTATGATAAGGATAGTAAATGAAACGGAGCGTACCTATGAAACTGATTCACACCTCGGACTGGCACATCGGGCGCACGCTGTTCGACTACAGCC
Source organism: Harryflintia acetispora (assembly GCA_004340125.1). GTDB lineage: Bacteria > Bacillota > Clostridia > Oscillospirales > Ruminococcaceae > Harryflintia > Harryflintia acetispora. The sequence continues at coordinate 346,828 of SLUK01000002.1, forward strand.
TGCTCGAGGACCAAGCACATTTTTTGAAACAACTGGCCGACTATGCCCTCGAAATAAAGGCGGACGCCATCCTGGTCGCCGGCGATATTTACAACCGCGCGGTGCCCAGCGCCCAGGCCGTCGAGCTGCTGGACGGCGTGCTCGAGCGGCTGGTGCTTCGCCACGGCATCCCGGTCATCATGATCGCCGGGAACCACGACAGCCCGCAGCGCCTCTCCTTCGGCAGCCGGCTCTTAAAGGGCGCGGGGCTGACCATCGCCGGGACTCCCGCCGCGCGGCTGGAGCGCGCCGAGCTGCCCGGCGGCGTGGACATCCACCTGCTCCCCTATTTTTATCCCGCCCAGGTGCGGCTTCTGCTCGAGGACGACGGTATCTCCACCTTCAACGACGCCTTCGCCGCGCTGATGGAGCGAAACCTCCCGCTGCTCGATCGGAGCCGCACCAACATCCTGATGGCGCACGGCTTCTTTTCCTCCCTCGGGCGGGAACGGGAGGACATGGTCTTTTCGAGCTCCGAGCTCTCGATCGGCATGGCGGACATCATGGATATCACGCTGGCCTCCGGCTTCGACTACGCCGCGCTGGGCCATCTGCACGCGCCGCAGAAGGCCGGAGAAAATGCGCGCTACAGCGGCTCGCCGCTCAAGTATTCCCTCTCGGAAAGTCTGCATAGGAAGTCCGTCACACTGCTGGAGATTGAAAACGGCAAAGTCGATATTTCCACCCATGCCTTCGAGCCGCTGCGGGATGTGCGCACCATCGCCGGCCCCTTCGAGGAGCTGGCAAACCCCGCAAATCAAATGGACAGCAGCTGTGGGGACTACGTCTACGCCAACATTTTGGGGGACGGGGCGATCCTCTTCGCCATGCAGAAGCTGCGCGCCGTCTTCCCGAATATTCTGGGGCTGAGCTTTATTACCCCGGGCCAGGAAAACGGGCAGCCCGTGCACCTGGGCGAGGACCTCTCGCAGCGTCCGGTGGAGGAGCTTTTCGGGGAGTTTTACCGGCAGATCACCGGGGAGGAGCTTTCCCCCGGGCGCGCCGGGCTCATTGAAAGGCTCTTAAAGGAAAGCGAGGTGCAGCCGTGAAGCCGAAATATCTCGAGTTAAACGCCTTCGGCCCCTTCGCCCAAAAGGAGGAAATCGACTTTTCCCGCTTCGAGCAGGACGGCGTTTTCCTGCTGAGCGGCCCGACCGGCGCGGGCAAGACCACCATCTTTGACGCGATCTCCTTCGCGCTCTACGGCGTGCCCAGCGGCGACGGGCGTGAGAGCCTTTCGCTCAAAAGCCAATACAGCCCGGACGAGGAGACCTGCTACGTGCGCTACCGCTTCGAGGCCGGCGGCCACGAGTACGAGGTCCACCGCGCGCCCAAGCAAAGCCGCTACTCCAAGCGGATCAAGGGGCTGCGCCTGGTGCCGGAAAGCGCCGAGCTGACGATCGATCAAAAGGAAGTGCTCACCGGCAACCAAAACGTCAACGAACGCCTCGTCGAGGTGCTGGGGATCGACCGGGAGCAGTTCCGCCAGATCGTCATGCTCGCGCAGGGCGATTTTATGCGGCTGCTTTCTTCAGACAGCAAGGACAAGGAAAAAATCCTGCGCCGGGTCTTCTCCACCGAGTGCCTCTACCGCTTCACCGAGCGGCTGCGCGAGTATGCGCTGGACATCCGCCGCCGGCAGGAGGACAACCTGCGCCTGCTGCAAAGCGTGGCACGCTCCCTCTCCTGCGAAAACAACCCCGCGTTGCAGGAGGCGTGCGCACAGGAATTCCCCGATGCGGGGCGGCTTTTAGAGCTGCTGGAACGTCAGATCGAAGCGGACGAAGGGCTCCTCGCCGGGTGCGATGAAAGGCTCGGCTCCCTCGCGGCCCGGCTGGCGGCGCTCGACCTGCCGGGCGCCCGGGAGCTCTGCGAGCGGTTTTCGCGGCGCGGCGAACTGGAGCAAAAAATGCAGGAGTTTTTGTCTGAGGAGCCCCGGCTAAAGAAGGCACACCAAGAGCTTTCCCGGCTGCAGCGGGCCGTGGCCATCGCCGGGGAGCGGGTGGCCTGTGAGCAGACGGCGGTGCAGCTGGAAAAGGCGCGCCGCTCCAGGGAAGAGTATGCCGGGCAGCTGCAAGGGCTCTCCCCTGCCTTTCAGGAAGCAGAGCTGCAATACGGGCAGCTCGAAACGCTGCGCGCACGGCAGCAGGAATGTGAAGAGCGCCGCCTCACGCTGCAAGAGCGGCTCTCCGGGCTGGAGCGCCTCGATGCCTTGCACCTCTCCTGCGCGCAGCTGGAGGGCCGGTTAAAAGAGGCTGACCGGCGCCGAGAGCTGTTGGAGCTCCTGCTGCACCGGTGCGAGCTGGACGAGGCAAAGGCGGCCATCGTCCGTGGGCAGGAGCTATGCCTCAGTCTGCGGGAGGCGCAGAAGAAATACCAGTCCGCGAAGGAGCGCTTCGCCCATGCGGACCGGGAATATAAAATGGGTTATGAGGCTTTCCTCGATTCCCAGACCGGGCTGCTCGCCGCCACCCTTCTCCCCGGTTCTCCCTGCCCGGTCTGCGGTTCGCTCTCACATCCCGCCCCCGCCCCGGCGGCGCAGACGGACGTGAGCCAGGAGGCCCTGGAGCTGCTGCGCCTGCGACGGGAGGAATCCCTCTCCGCCGCCAAGGAGGCGCAGGTCGCGCTGCAGGCGGGGCTGGCGGGCCTTGGTGGAGAAGAAGCACAGGATCCGATGAGCCTCCTGCCGCTCGAGCAGAAAGAACAATCCCTTGAGGAATCCGCCGCCGCGCTACAGCGCGAGCAGGAGGTTCTGGCTGCTTCCATCGCGGCCCTCTTCGATCCCGGCAAGCTGGACGGCTCCGCCTGTCGCGACCGGGAAGCCCTGTCCCGCCGCCGCGAAGAGCTCACAAAAGAGCGCTCCGGGCTCGCCGCCCGACTCGAAACAGCACGCGGGGAGGTGCAGGAGCTCGAAGCCCGGCTCTCCGTTCCCCTTTCGAAGGAGGAGGCGCAGCGGCAGATCGCCGCGCTCACAGTCGAAGCGACCGCGCTGCGCGAGGAGGCACAGGCCATTACCAAGCGGTATCTCGAGCTTGGAAGCCAGAAGAAGAGCCTCGGGGAGCTGCTGGATTCGCTTTCGGCCCAGCTCGAAACGCTGCAGAAGGAGGAGGCCGCCTGCCGGGAGCGGTATCACTCGGCGCTGGAGCAGAACGGCTTCTCAGGCGAGGAGGAGCACGCCCGCTGCCTTGCGCGGCGGGGCGAGCTCGACGCGCTGCGCGCCTCCCTGCAATCTAGCCAGCGTCAGCGCGACGAGACGGCGGCGCAATACCGGCTGCTCTGCGACCAGCTGGAGGGGAAAACGCCGCCCGACCTTGCCGCGCTGCAGGAGGCGGCGGGAGCGCTGCGCGCCCAGCAGCAGGAGCAAGCCGGCGAGCGGGACCGGCTCCTCTCCCGCCTCTCGCTCAACCGGGCGGGACGCGAAGAAATCGTCCGGATCGCCGGCAGCAGCGGCAGGCTGGATGCGCAGTATCTCGATGCGGGCGCGCTGGGCGCCCTGGCCAGCGGCAACAACCCTCAAAAGCTGACCTTCGAGCGGTATGTCCTTGGGCGGTACTTCGATGACATCCTGTCGGTGGCAAACCTGCGCCTGCGGCAGATGACCGCCGACCGGTATGCCTTCCGGCGGCGGGAGGGCCGCTCGAGCTATATTTCGAACACCGGGCTTCAGATCGACATCCTCGACGCCTACACCGGCAAGCTGCGGGCGGTGGGCACCCTCTCGGGGGGCGAGAGCTTCAAGGCCTCGCTGGCGCTGGCGCTGGGGCTCGCGGACGTGGTCTCCCACTACAACGGGCGGGTGAACATCAGCACCATCTTTATTGACGAAGGGTTCGGCACCCTCGATGCGCAGTCGCTGGAAAGCGCGATGGAGGCCCTGCTCTCCCTGCGCGAGGGCGGGCGGCTGGTGGGGATCATCTCCCATGTTCCCGAGCTGCAGACCATGATTGCCCAAAAGATCTCGGTCATCCCCTCCCCACAGGGGTCCACGCTGAAAATCCTTTCCTGACTCCTTCCCGGCGGGCTATCAAATTTATAAGTATTGACAGCGGGCGTTTTCTTCTCTATGCTTTCCTATCAAGAACGCATGTAAGAATGGAGCGGGGAAACTTATGCCGATAGAAATCGTCTACCTGGGGATCGTTTTTCTTGTGATCGTCCTGCTGCTCGGCTTTCGCCGTCCGCTTTACCAGGCGATCCTGGGTGGGCTACTGGCCGCCGCGCTGCTCTACCGGATTCCCCCGGCCGCCTTGCTGCGGCAGACGGCGAAGGTATTCGCCGACTGGGATTCCCTCTCGGTCCTGGTCTCGCTCTACCTGATCACCTACCTGCAGCGCATGCTGGAGGCGCGCAGCCAGATCAAGCTGGCTCAGCAGGACCTCAATGGCCTGCTCCACAACCGCCGGGCCAACGCGGCGGGCGCGCCGCTGTTCATCGGGCTTCTGCCCTCCTCGGCCGCCATGATCCTGTGCGGGGACATCGTCAAGGACTCCACCAACGACTACCTAAGCCCCAAAGAGCAGGCGTTCACGGCCAGCTGGTTCCGCCATATCCCGGAGAGCACCCTGCCGACCTATTCCGGCGTGCTGCTGATGGCCAATCTCTCCGGGGTCCCGCTGCCGACGTTCATGCTCGGCATGATCGTCCCGGTCGCGGTGCTGGCGTTGCTCGGATACTTCTATTGCCTGCGCCGGCTGCCCCGTGACCCCGGAACCCCCCGCAGCGAAAACCGGCTGCGGGATGCGCTGAACCTCGTGCGGCACCTGTGGTCGCTGTTGCTGATCCTCGTCCTGATCCTGGCTTTTAAGCTCTCCGTCGTCCTCTCCGTGTTGATCGTGATCGCTGCCTGCGCCCTCGTCTACCGCTTCCGCATGAGGGAGCTGCTGCCTATGTTTCGCAGCGCGATCGAAAAGAATCTGCTGCTCAATACCTTCCTGGTGCTGGTGCTCAAGGAATACATCGCCTACAGCGGAGTGCTGCAATTGCTCCCCGACACGCTGTCCCGCCTGCCGATCCCGCCTTATCTGGTCTTCGCGCTGCTCTTCTTCCTGGGCGGGATCATCAGCGGCACCAATGGGATCATCGCGCTGGGCACGCCGCTGGCCTTCGCCGCGATCCCCGGCGGCATGCCGCTGATGGTTCTGCTGATGTGCATGTGCCACGCGGCAAACCTGATCTCCCCCACCCACGTCTGTCTGGTGGTCGCAGCGGAATACTTCCACATCACCCTGGGGGAGCTGGTGCGCAAGACGCTTCCAATGGTGCTGCTGTTCAGCGTACTGATGGTGGGCTACTACCTGGTCTTGACCATGGTGATTTAAAATTACATAAAAATGGGCCCGCTGCGGATACTCCGCAGCGGGCCCATTCTTAAGGGTTTTGTGTTTGACCTGCTTCCCTTTTGTGCAAGATAGCAAAAAGGGGGTTAAAAAATAACGGGCTGCAGCTGCAGTCCCTTGAGCGCGCACTCCAGCGCCTGGGGAATCTGGCCGAAATCCGCGACGATGGACTGCGGCTTCTTGAGCGGGTCGTCCTGGCGCATGGGCACGAAGTAGATGTTCTTCTGATTGAGCAGCACGCCGATGTTCTTGGCGGACGCGCCGAGGGCGTCATTGGTCGACACCGCCAGCACCACCGGACGCTGGTTGCGCAGATGGGCCTTGACCGCCATGGTCACCGAGCTGTCGGTGATCCCGTTCGCGAGCTTGCCCAGCGTATTGCCGGTGCAGGGGGCGACCACCAGAATGTCGAGCAGGGCCTTGGGGCCGATGGGCTCCGCTTCCTTGATGGTATGGATGATCTTATGTCCGCAGATTTCCTCGATCCTGTCGATAAAATCCTGCGCCTTGCCAAAGCGCGTATCCGTTTCATAGGACATCGCCGACATGATGGGAAACACGTCGTAGCCGAGGTCTTTGACCGCCTCGATCTGGGGGACCGTTTTGCCAAACGTGCAAAACGACCCGGTCATTGCGAAGCCGAGCCTTATGCGATCCATGAAATTCAGGCACCTCTTTCCTCCAAAATATTAAATACCGTATCCTTGATGATCTGTGCCGCGCTGATCGGCGCGACCTTGCCCGGGAGGGAGAGCGCCCAGATTACCCGAATCCCGAGATGCCGCGCCGCATCCAGGTCCACCCCGCCCGGCTTGGAGGCCAGGTCGATCAGCAGGCAATCCTTATGTAGAGCACACAGCACTTCCTCGTTAAAGAGCTTGACGGGGACGGTGTTGAAGATGATCTCCTGGCTGGCTGCGGCTTCTTTGAGCTTCGCCATCGGCACCGGTTCGGCGCCCATCAGCTTGATCCAGGCCAGGTCCCCCTGCTTTCTGGCGGCGACGCTCACCTTTGCCCCGCAGGCTAGCAGCAGAGCCGTCATCGCCCTGGATACCCTACCGAAGCCGGTGACGAGGCACTTCGAGCCGAAGATGGTCTTGGCCGTCTCCTGCATGGCGATGCAAAGCGCCCCCTCGGCGGTCGGCACGCAGTTGCGCACGATCATCTCCTCGCGCTGGTAATAGTCCAGCACCGCAAAACCGTATTCCCGTGCGAGCGCACACACATCTTCGCTTGCCATGCCGCCCAGCAGCAGCGCCTTCTTGTTTAAAGCGCGCAGGCAGGCCTTAAGCGCCGGAGGCTCCTTGGCGAAGGGCGCGTTGACCGCCGTGCCGTCCACCGTCAGCGGCAGCGGGAAGATCGCGACGTCGCATTTTGCCAGCGTACCCGCCAGGTCGGCGGTGCAGCAAACCTCATCGGTCAGCTCCACGCAGTCGTCGAATCCGAGCGCATAAACCTCATATCCCTCGCCCGCCAGCAAATTGGCCAGGCAGCTCTGTCGCAGGTCCCCGCCGACGAGCGCGAAGCAAAGATCCTTCCTCATATTAGTAACCCCCATCGTATCTAGTGATCCATCCCGCTAAAGTCTTGACGCGTCGACGCGGGCAGTGCAGAATCCCCCCTTCGGGGCCGCCGGCCCGCTCGCGGGAATCTGCTGGTATATCCTATGAATCAGCCCGGATATGGGTGCGTGCCCCCCGTTTTTTGAGCCCGTTTCCCCCGCCAGACAGGATGGGAGCATTTTTCTTTGACAAATTACAGACAATTACCAGATTTTGTTGACTATTCAGGTAATTTTTTATATTATAGAAACATGCGTGAATCTACAAGATATAGTGGGCTTTTCTCTGGGTTCTGCCTTTTTTTGTGGATTTACAGTTTCGGGTAAAGGTGGTGATACTCTTGCAAGAGGTCATGAATAAAATCGTGGAGACCGAGCAGCAGGCGCAGTCCATACGCACGGCGGCGCAAAACGAGGCGAAGGCCGCGCAGGCCGAGGCGCTGCGGCAGGGCAAGGAACTGCTGGAGCATGCGCGCAAGGCCGGAAACGAGGAGGCGGCAAAGCTCATCTCGCAGGCCGAAGCCGAGGCGCAAGCGCTCCTTGCAAAAAGCGAGCAGCAGGCGGCCGAAAAGGCGCGCCGGCTGCGCGGGGACAGTGAGGAAAAGATGCGCGCCGCGGCACGGTTCGTGATGGAAAGGATTGTAGATAGCGTATGATTTTAAAAATGGAAAAGCTCATACTCTATGCGCTTTCCGAGGACAAAAAGGAAATCCTGGACCGGCTGATGGGACTGGGCTGCGTGCAGATGATCTCGCCGGAGCAGATCGAGGATTACGAGGCGCTCAATTCCCTTTCCAAACGGGACGACCCGTCGGTCTATGAGTATGAGACCAAGCTCTCAGAGATTTCCTCCGCATTGTCGGTGCTGCTCGAATACGAGCCCAAGGCGGGGCTCTTCACCCGCAAAAATGAGCTTGCGCTGCACGAGCTGCTCGATCTCGAAGGGCTCGGGGAGGCGCTCACCCGCGCCTCGGGAATTCGCGGCATCGTCGACAACATCGCGGAGGTCAAGTCCTTCCAGTCGCAGGACCTCTTCACCCGGCAGGCGCTGGAGCCCTGGGCGGACCTGGATGTGCCGATGGACAAGCTGTCCACCCGCTGGTGCAAGGTTCTGCTCTTCACCCTTCCCCGGGAGACCGACCTCGATATGCTCAAAAGCGAGGCCGCTTCCCTCTCCTGCGTGGTGGAGCTCGTTTCGAGCGACGCCGATCTGCACTATGTTTCGGCGCTCGCACAGAAGGGCGGCCTCGACGAGGTGCAGCAGCTCTTTAAAGAGAAAAACGGCCTGGCCGTCACGCTGCCGGCGCTCACGGGCACGGTGAAAAAGGCGATCGCGGACATCGACAAACGCCTGGAAAGCTATCAGACCAACCACGACGCCCTGATCGAATCCCTCAAGGAGGAGGCGAAGGACACTTCACTGCTCAAGAGGGCCTACGACCAGCTCGGCACCGCCATCACGCAGCAGCGCGCAAAGCAAAACCTGCTGCTGACCGCCGAGGCTTTCCTGGTGAGCGGCTGGGTGACCGAGGCGGACAAGCAAAAGGTGGAGAGCGCACTGGAGCGCTACACCTGTTACTACGAATTCCAGGAGCCCGGGCCGGATGAAATGCCCCCGGTGCGCTTCAAGAACAACTCGCTCGTCGAGCCCTTCGAGGCCATCACCGAGATGTACGGCCTGCCCGCGCCCGACTCGGTGGATCCTAACCCCTTGATCGCGCCCTTCTTCTTCATCTTCTTCGGGATGATGCTCTCCGACGCGGGCTACGGGCTGCTGCTGGTGCTCGCCGGGTTCATCGTCGCCCACCTCATGCCCAACAAGGAGGGGCTGGGCTACAAGATGTTCCGCCTGATCGGGCTTTGCGGTATATCGACCGTCGTCTGGGGCGCCATCTACGGCGGCTGGTTCGGCGACGTGATCACCGTCTTTGCCAAAACCTTCTTTGGCAAGGAGATCGTGGTGCCCGCCCTGATCAATCCCCTGGAGGAACCGATGACCATCCTGATCATGTCGATGGTTTTCGGCGTCATCCATATCTTCGTTGGCATGGGGGTCAACGCCTACCTGCTCATCAAGCGCGGCAAGGTGCTGGACGCTCTCTTCGACATCGGCTTCTGGTACCTGGTGCTCATCGGGCTGGGGCTGCTCCTGGTCGGTATGGTCACCGGCGGCGGGATCGTCTCGGAAATCGGCAAGTGGATGGCCATCCTCGGCGCCGTGGGGCTGCTGCTCACCGGCGGGCGGGAAAAGCCCTCGATCTTCGGCAAGATTACCGGGGGGCTGGGGAGCCTTTATAACATCACCAGCTATTTTTCGGACATCCTCTCCTACTCCCGCATCCTGGCCTTGGGCCTTGCGACCGGCGTCATCGCCATGGTGGTCAATATCCTGGCGACCATGACCGGCAGCGGGATCATCGGATTCTTGGTGTTCGTGGTGGTGTTCGCGTTCGGCCATCTTTTGAATCTGGCGATCAACGCGCTGGGCTCCTACGTGCACACCTCGCGGCTCCAGTATGTGGAGTTCTTCGGCAAGTTCTATGAAGGCGGCGGCAAGCCGTTTCTCCCCCTCAGACCCAATACAAAATACAATCTGGTTCATTCGAAGGAGGACAATTAAATGTTTGATTTTCTGCAGAACGGTAACTTCTGGGCATATCTCGGGATCGCGGTCGCGGTCATCTTCTCCGGCATGGGCTCGGCCAAGGGCGTTGGTCTGGTCGGCCAGGCTTCCGCCGGCGTCATCACCGAAGACCCCGACAAGTTCGGCCAGCTGCTCGTGCTCCAGGCGCTGCCCGGAACCCAGGGCATCTACGGCTTCCTGATCGGCTTCATCGTCATGCTCAACTCCGGCATGCTCGGCGGGGCGGTCAGCCTTGACCTGGGGCTCGGCACCGCGGTCTTCGCCGCCTGCCTGCCGGTCGGCATCGTGGGACTCGTTTCCGGTATCCATCAGGGCAAGGTCGCCGCAGCCGGCGTTTCGATCGTCGCCAAGCGTCCCGACCAGGTCGCCAAGGCGATCGTTTCGGCCGCTCTGGTCGAGACTTATGCGATCCTCGCCTTCCTGATCTCCATGCTGCTCATCTTCAACATGCCTTTCTAAATGAAAACAGATTACACAAACAGAAAGGTGGTGTTCCCGGTTGAACGGTTTAGATAACCTGACTCAAAAGATCCTAAGCGATGCCAAGGGATACGCCGGCGAGGTCAAGCAGGCGAGCGACGAAAAGGTCGAAGAGCTCCTGCTCGACTACAACGCCCAGGCGGACGCCCTTAAGGCGGACTTGGTGGCCACGGCCAAAGAGGAAGCCAAGAATATCCTCAGCCGCGCGCAGTCCCAGGCGGCGCTCGGTGAGCGCAACGAGCTGCTGCGCGCGCGGCGCGCGGTCATCGACGACGTCTTTGCCACCGCGGCAGACGAGCTCGTAGGCCTCCCCAAGGAGGACTATGTCGAGCTGCTCGCCAAATTGGTCGCCAAGTACCAGACCGGCCCCGCCGAAATCATCCTCAATGAGCGGGACGCCGAAGAGATCGGCGCCGACCTGCTTAAAAAGATCGTGGTCAATAAGATCAAAAATATCGACATTTCCTTAATCAAGATTTCCAAAACCCATGGCAACTTCAAGGGCGGGCTCATCCTGCGCCAGGGGGATATCGACACCAACTGCACCGCCGAGGTGCTCTGTGAGGGCAGCCGCCATCAGCTTGAACCCGAAGTGATCAAGCTGCTCGGATTTTAAGGCGGGAGGGATATAATTTGAACAAGATCCATGACGTGGATTACCTCTACGCCACCGCCCGGCTGCGCGCGCTGGAAAAGAACATGCTCACCGGCCGCGACCTCGAGAAGATGGTGGACGCCTCCACCCTCGAGGAAAGCTACAAGATCGCAAACGACATCTCCCTGCACTCCCGGCTTGAGGCGGCCGAATATGAACAGGCCATCGGCGACATGCTTTCCGGCGCCTACGACCTGGTGGCCGAGCTGACCGGCGAGAGCGAGGTGCTCTCGGTTTTCCGCTACAAGTACGACGGGCACAACCTCAAGGTGATCATCAAATCCCAATCTCTCGGCAGCGATCCGCTAAGGTCGATGTCCCCGCTCGGCACGGTGCCGAAGGAAGAGCTGCTGCGCGCCTTCCGGGAGCGTCGGCTCGACATGCTGCCCGAGCGTCTGGCAAATGCCGCCTTCGAGGCGAGCGAGGCGCTCGCCAAGAGCGGCAACCCCCAGACTGTGGATATTATGATCGACCGCGCGGTGCTCGAATGTATGCTGGCGAAAGCAGAAGAGATCGGCTTCCCCTTCCTCACCGAGCTGGTGCAATCCCAGATCGACATTGAAAACATCCGCACCGCTGTGCGCCTCAAACGGATGAAGCAGGAGCTGCCCGCGCTGCAGCGGCTTTTCCTCGACGGGGGCACCCTGGACGCGGCGCGGCTCTACGAGGCCTTCGAGGCCGAGGGGTTCGACGCCATGCGGGACATGCTCTACATCACCAGGTATTACACCCATTTCGCGCCCCTCTTCGACACCCTCTCCGGGCGGGGCAGCTCGCTGACCGCCTTCGAGAAGGGAGCGGAAAACTATATCATTTCCCTGCTCAAGGGTGCAAAGCTCGTCGCCTTTGGGCTCGAGCCGGTCATCAGCTACCTGCTGGGCAAGGAGAACGAGGCCAAGGATATCCGGATCGTGCTCGCCTCCAAGGAGGCCGGGGTGGAAAGCAAAAATATCAGCGAAAGGTTGAGGGATACCTATGCGTAAAAAGATTGCCGTCATCGGCGACAAGGAAAGCGTACTGGGTTACCGCGCGGTCGGCTTTCACACCTATGAGAGCGAAGGGCCCGCCCCGGACCGGCAGCTGATCGACCGCCTGGCCAAGGACGAATACGGGGTGATCTTCATCACCGAGCAGGCGCTCTCCCCCATCACCGACGTGCTGGACAAGTATAAGGACGAGAAGATCCCCGCCATCATCCCCATCCCCTCGAAGGACGGGACCCTGGGGCTCGGGATCAAAAATGTCAAGTCCAGCGTCGAGCGGGCCGTCGGCGCGGATATCCTCTTTAAGGACGAATAACCCCCGGCGCTTATGAACAAACAGAAAAGTAGGTGAAAATATTGAGCCAAGGCAAAATAGTCAAGGTTTCGGGTCCGCTGATCGTCGCCGAAGGCATGCGCGATGCGAACATGTTCGACGTCGTGCGCGTCGGCCGCGAAAAGCTGATCGGAGAAATCATTGAAATGCGCGGCGACAAGGCCTCCATCCAGGTCTATGAGGAGACTTCGGGGATAGGCAAGGGCGACGAGGTGGTCTCCACCGGCGCTCCCCTTTCGGTCGAGCTGGCACCCGGCCTGCTGCAGAATATATTCGACGGCATCCAGCGCCCGCTGGAGGTGCTCAAGGCAAAAACCGGTTCCAATATTACCCGCGGTGTGGACGTCACATCGCTGGACCACGAAAAGAAGTGGGAGTTCGTCCCCACCGCCAAGGTGGGCGACCATCTGGTGGCGGGCGACATCCTGGGCACGGTGCAGGAGACGGTGCTCATCAGCCAGAAGATCATGGTCCCCTTCGGCGTGGAGGGCGAACTCGTCTCGATTGAAGCGGGCGAGCACACCATCGTCGAGCCGGTCGCAAAAATCAAAAAGGCGGACGGCAGCGAAGTCGAGGTCCAGATGCTCCAGCGCTGGCCGGTGCGCCGCCAGCGCCCGACCAAGGAGAAGCTCGCGCCCGACGCTCCGATGATTACCGGGCAGCGGGTCATCGACACCATCTTCCCCATCGCCCGCGGCGGCACCGCGGCGGTGCCCGGCCCCTTCGGCAGCGGCAAGACGGTGGTGCAGCACCAGCTGGCCAAGTGGTCGGACGTCGACATCGTGGTCTACATCGGCTGCGGCGAGCGCGGCAACGAAATGACCGACGTGCTGCTCGAGTTCCCCGAGCTCAAGGACCCCAAGAGCGGCCAGTCCCTGATGTGCCGCACCGTGCTGATCGCCAACACCTCGGACATGCCGGTGGCGGCACGCGAGGCGTCCATCTATACGGGGATCACCATTGCGGAATACTTCCGCGACATGGGCTACTCGGTGGCCATCATGGCCGACTCGACATCCCGGTGGGCCGAGGCGCTGCGCGAAATGTCCGGGCGGCTCGAGGAGATGCCCGGCGAAGAGGGCTACCCCGCCTATCTGACCAGCCGCCTGGCGCAGTTCTATGAGCGCGCGGGCAAGGTCGTCTGCCTCGGGCAGGACGACCGCCAGGGGACGCTCACCGCCATCGGCGCGGTCTCCCCGGCCGGCGGCGACAACTCCGACCCGGTCGTGCAGGCGACGCTGCGGATCGTCAAGGTGTTCTGGGGGCTCAACTCCGACCTTGCGTATAAGCGGCACTTCCCGGCCATCAGCTGGCTGGACAGCTACTCGCTCTACCTCGACGTGGTGGGCGAATGGATGAACAAGAACGTCGACGAGAGCTGGACAAACTTCCACGAGGAAACCATGAAGCTCTTACAGGAGGAGGCCGAGCTCGAGGAGATCGTCAAGCTGGTCGGATACGATTCCCTCTCCGCCCCCGACCGCCTGACGCTGGAGGCGTCCCGCTCAATCCGCGAGGACTACCTGCAGCAGAACGCCTTCGACGAGGTGGATACCTACACCTCGCTGCGCAAGGGCTTCCTGATGTTGAAGCTCGTGCTGCTCTTCTATCAAAAGAGCAAGGAGGCGCTGGAGGGCGGCGCCGGTATCAACGACATCTTCACCATGGAGGTGCGCGAGCGGATCGCAAGAGCCAAGTACATCCATGAAGGCGAATTCGAGCAATATTACAGCGACACCGTCGCCGAGATGGACAGCTCCTTTGGCGAGCTGATGAGCAAAGAGGAGGCGAGCGCAGAATGATCAAGGAATACCGCACCATACAGGAAGTCGCCGGCCCCCTTATGCTGGTCAAGGACGTCGAGGACGTCACCTACAACGAGCTTGCCGAGATCGAGCTGCCCGGCGGCGAGATCCGCCACTGCAAGGTGCTGGAGGTCAACGGCAACAACTGCCTGGTCCAGCTCTTCGAGTCCTCGGCGGGAATCAACCTCGAGCACAGCAAAGTGCGCTTCCTCGGGCACAGCATGGAGCTGGCCGTCAGCGAGGATATGCTCGGCCGGGTCTTCTCCGGCATGGGCGAGCCGATCGACGGCGGCCCCGAAATCATTCCGGACAAGCGCCTCGACATCAACGGCGTGCCGATGAACCCGGCCGCGCGCGACTACCCGGACGAGTTCATCCAGACGGGGATCACCGCCATCGACGGGCTCAACACCCTGGTGCGCGGGCAGAAGCTGCCGATCTTCTCCGGCTCCGGATTGCCGCACGCCAAGCTGGCCGCGCAGATCGCCAGACAAGCCAAGGTGCTCGGCAGCGAGAGCAAGTTCGCCGTCGTCTTCGCCGCCATCGGCATCACCTTCGAGGAGGCGGACTTCTTTATCTCCGACTTCAAGCGCACCGGGGCGATCGACCGCACCGTGCTGTTCGTAAACCTGGCCAACGACCCGGCCATCGAGCGCATCTCCACCCCGCGTATGGCGCTGACCGCCGCGGAGTACCTGGCGTTCGAGAAGGACATGCACGTGCTGGTCATCCTGACCGACATCACCAACTACGCCGAGGCGCTGCGCGAGGTTTCCGCCGCGCGCAAGGAGGTCCCGGGACGGCGCGGCTACCCCGGCTACCTCTACACCGACCTGGCGTCCATCTATGAGCGCGCCGGGCGCAAGACCGACTCGAAGGGGTCGATCACCATGATCCCGATTTTGACCATGCCGGAGGACGACAAGACCCATCCGATCCCCGACCTGACCGGGTACATCACCGAGGGGCAGATCATCCTTTCGCGCGAGCTCTACCGCAAGAACGTGCTGCCGCCGATCGACGTGCTCCCCTCCCTGTCCCGACTCAAGGACAAGGGCATCGGCGCCGGAAAGACCCGTGAGGACCACGCCAACACCATGAACCAGCTCTTCTCGGCCTATGCCCGCGGCAAGGACGCCAAGGAGCTGATGACCATCCTGGGCGAGGCGGCGCTTTCGGACATCGACAAGCTGTACGCCAAGTTCGCGGACGAGTTTGAAAAGCAGTACGTCTCCCAGGGCTTTAACACCAACCGCGACATCGGCGAGACCTTGGAAATCGGCTGGAAGCTGCTCTCCATCCTGCCCAGGAGCGAGCTCAAGAGGATCAAACCGGAGTTTATTGAAAAATATCTTCCGAGCGAGAAATAGCGGGAAGGGAGGATTGGTCACACAATGGCTACCATGAATGTCAGCCCGACCCGTATGGAGCTTACCCGCCTCAAGAAACGCCTCAAGACCGCCACCCGCGGACATAAGCTGCTCAAGGACAAGCGGGACGATTTGATGAAAAAGTTTCTCGAGCTGGTGCGCAAAAACAAGGAATTCCGCGAGATCGTCGAGCAGAAGATCATGCGGATGTATTCCGGCTTCGCGGTCGCTTCGGCGGTCATGTCCCCCGAGATGCTCGAGGAGGCGCTCATGCTCCCCAAGGAAAGCGTGGAGCTCAACGTCGAGACCAGGAACGTGATGAGCGTCAACGTGCCGGTCTTCGAGTTCTCGACCGACGTCGAGAACCTTTCGGACATCTACTCCTACGGCTTCGCCTTCACCTCGGGCGAGCTCGACAGCTCGGTGGCGGCGCTGCAGGACGTGCTGCCCTATCTGCTGCAGCTCGCACAGATGGAGAAGAGCGCCCAGCTGCTGGCCGAGGAGATCGAAAAGACCCGCCGGCGGGTCAACGCCCTGGAGTATGTGCAGATCCCGATGCTGCAGGAGACGATCAAGCACATCTCGATGAAGCTGGACGAAAACGAGCGCGGAAACCTTTCGAGACTGATGAAGATCAAGGATATGATGGTCGAACAGTCCCGCCAGGCAATGGAAAACTGAATTTGTAAGAAGCCCCTTCACCTTCGTAAAACGCAGGTGAAGGGGCTTCTTTTTGTGTACGGGAGTTTCGGAGTTTTTAAGGTTCCCATCCTTTTTACCCCAATTTTACAAACGTCCCCTTACTCTTTTACATTGCTGCCTTATACTGGACCTGCAATGAAAAGAAAGGTGGAAAAACAATTGAAAAAGACGATTTCCGGCTTATTGGCCCTTTCCCTGCTTTGTTCCATGCTGGCCGCCTGCTCCGGGAGCGGCGAAACCTCCTCCGCTTCCGAGAGCGGCGCGCCCGCGTCCACGGCTCCGGTCTCCAGCGAGACGCCGAGCGATCCTTCTAGTGAGGAGACCTCCCCTGAGGACGCCGGGGCGATGTCCGGCGCGATCACCGTCATCTCCCGTGAATCCGGTTCCGGCACCCGCGGCGCTTTCATCGAGCTTTTCGGCGTCGAGGTCAAGGACGACGCGGGCAACAAGAGCGACACCACCACTCCCGAGGCGATCGAGGTCAACTCCACCAACGCGGTGCTCACCGGAGTCGCGGCGGATAAGAACGCGATCGGCTACGTCTCCCTGGGATCCCTGGGCGACACGGTGAAGGCCCTGGACATCGACGGCGCGAAAGCCAGCGCCGAGAACGTCGCCTCCGGTACATACAAGGTGGCCAGACCCTTCAACATCGCCACCAAGGGCGAGGCGAGCGGCCTTGCCAAGGATTTCATCGACTTTATTCTCAGCGCCGAGGGACAGGCGGTCGTCGAGGAGAGCGGTTACATCAAGGTCGGCGAGCCCGCCCCCTTTGCCGGCAGCAAGCCCGAGGGCAAGCTGGTCATCGCCGGTTCCTCCTCGGTCACCCCGGTGATGGAAAAGCTCAAGGAGGCATATCTTGCGATCAATTCCGCCGCCACCATCGAGATTCAGCAGAGCGATTCCACCGCCGGCATGCAGGCGGCTCTGGACGGGACCTGCGACATCGGCATGGCTTCCCGCGAGCTCAAGGACACCGAAACCGCAGAGCTGAGTGGTATCCAGATCGCCCTGGACGGCATTGCGGTGGTGGTCAACACCGAGAACCCCCTCACCGCCCTGAGCAGCGAGAATGTCAAGGGAATCTACACCGGCGGGATCACCGACTGGTCCGACGTGAAATAGCCCTCCCATAAACGACAATGGGCCGCCTTTGGCGGCTTATTGTCCTATCCGGATACAAAAGGAGAAGCTCCTGATGAAGAAAAAAGTGCTGGAAAAGGGGATGGAAATCCTTTTCCTGATCACCGCCTGCGCCTCGATCGTCGCGGTGCTGCTGATCTGTGTCTTTATGTTCGCGGGCGGGCTGCCCGCCTTTGGGAAGATCGGGGTCTTAAACTTCCTCGGCGGCGAAAAATGGGCCCCGATGGACGTGCCTCCCTCCTATGGGATCCTGCCGATGATCGTCGGCAGCCTCTACGTCACGGCCGGGGCGATTCTCATCGGGGTGCCCATCGGGCTGCTGACCGCCATCTTCATGGCGCGCTTCTGCCCCAGGGGGCTGTACCGGTTTTTAAAGCCCGCGCTCGAGCTGCTCGCAGGGATTCCCTCCATCGTCTACGGCTTCTTTGGGATGGTGGTGCTCGTCCCCTTCGTGCGCGGTACCTTCGGCGGGACCGGGAACAGCATACTCACCGCCTCGATCTTACTCGGCATCATGATTCTGCCGACCATCATCGGGATCAGTGAATCCGCATTGCGCGCGGTGCCCGAGGAGATTTATGAGGGGGCGCTGGCGCTTGGGGCCACCCACGAGCGCAGCGTGGTTTTCACCGTTTTGCCCGCCGCTAAGTCGGGGCTCCTCGCCGGGGTGATCCTGGGGATCGGCCGGGCAATCGGCGAGACGATGGCGGTCATCCTGGTGGTTGGCAACAACGCGCGCATCCCGGACAGCCTGCTCAAAGGGGTACGCACCCTGACGGGCAACATCGTGCTCGAAATGGGCTACGCCACCGGCCTGCACCGGGAGGCGCTGATCGCCACCGGCGTGGTGCTCTTCGTCTTTATCCTGCTGCTCAACCTCTGCTTCTCGGTTTTAAACCGGAAGAAGAAGACTTGAGGAAAGGAGTATCCCATCTATGAAAAAAATCATTCCGATCAACCGCATGACCCTGTGCCAGAGGCTAAGGAACTATCTGCACTCTCCCCTCTCCTTCCTCATATTTCTGCTCGTCACCCTCGCGGCGCTGTTCAGCGTATTCATCCTGCTCTTTCTCGTCGTCTATATCCTAATCATGGGCATCCCCCACCTCACGCCCGAGCTCTTCGCCTTCAAATATGATTCCGACAACGTGTCGATGTTCCCGGCCATCATCACCACCGTGCAGACGGTGATCCTCTCGCTGCTGATCGCGGCCCCTCTGGGGATCGGCTGCGCCATCTACCTGACCGAGTACGCCAAGAAAAGCAACCGCCTCGTTCCCATCATCCGCCTCACCGCCGAGACGCTCTCGGGGATCCCCTCGATCGTCTACGGACTCTTCGGCATGCTCTTCTTTGTCACGGCGCTGCACTGGGGCTTCTCCCTGTTGGCGGGGGTCTGCACCCTGTCCATCATGGTGCTGCCGGTCGTCATGCGCTCGACCGAGGAGGCGCTGCTCTCGGTGCCCGACGCCTACCGCGAGGCCAGCTTCGGCCTGGGCGCCGGGAGGCTGCACACCATCCTCAAGGTGGTGCTCCCCTCGGCGGTGCCCGGGATCCTGGCCGGGATGATCCTCGCCATCGGGCGGATCATCGGCGAGACGGCGGCGCTGATCTACACCGCCGGGACGGTGGCGCAGATACCAAAGGACGTCTTTCAGTCCGGGCGCACCCTTGCCATCCATATGTACGCCCTCTCGAACGAGGGGCTCCATGTGGGCGAAGCCTACGCCACCGCGGTGGTGCTGCTGCTGACGGTGCTGCTGATCAATACGTTCGCCTCGGTGATCGCGAAAAAGATCGCCAAGGTATAGGAGAAGCGATATGAAAAAGTTTTCGATCGAGAATCTCGACCTCTACTACGGAGCCTTCCACGCGCTCAAAAATGTGAACCTCGACATCGACGAGACCTGCATCACCGCCTTCATCGGCCCCTCGGGCTGCGGGAAGAGCACCCTGCTCAAAACCCTCAACCGGATGAACGATTTGGTCGAAGGATGCAAAATTACCGGTAGGGTGTTGTTGGATGGGGAGGATATATATTATAATTATGATGTCAACCTTCTGCGCAAGAACGTCGGTATGGTCTTCCAGAAGCCGAACCCCTTCCCGATGAGCGTCTATGACAACATCGCCTACGGCCCGCGCACCCACGGCATCCATTCCAAGGCGAAGCTCGACGAGATCGTCGAGCGCTCGCTGCGCCAGGCGGCGATCTTCGACGAGGTCAAGGACCGGCTCAAAAAGAGCGCGCTCGGCCTTTCGGGCGGGCAGCAGCAGCGGCTTTGTATCGCCAGGGCCCTGGCGGTCTCCCCCCAGGTGCTGCTGATGGACGAGCCCACCTCGGCGCTGGACCCGATCTCGACCTCCAAGATCGAGGACCTGGTCCAGGAGCTCAAAAAGTACTACACCATCGTAATCGTCACCCACAACATGCAGCAGGCCACGCGCATCTCGGACAAAACCGCCTTCTTCCTGCTGGGCGAGGTGGTAGAGTATGACAGCACCGAAAACCTCTTCTCGATGCCCCAAGACAAGCGCACCGAGGACTACATCACCGGCAGGTTCGGATAGAAGGAGGAACAGATATGCGCAACCGGTTTGACCACGAGCTTGATTTGCTCGGCAATGAAATGATCGAAATGGGCGCCCTGATCGAGACCGCCATCGGCGACGCCGTAAGGGCCCTCTGCCAACAGGACGCCGCCCTGGCGCAGCGCGCCATCGAATTTGACGCACAGATCGACGAGAAGGAACGGGACATCGAGAGGCGCTGCCTTCGCCTGCTGCTTTCCCAGCAGCCAGTGGCGAACGACCTGCGCATGATCTCCTCCGCGCTCAAGATGATCACCGACATGGAGCGGATCGGGGATCACGCGGCGGACATCAGCGAGCTGACCATGCGCCTGCTCGGGCAGGACTACACCCCGGCGCTGCGGCATATCCCCCAGATGGCCGAGGCCACCATCAAGATGGTCAAGGAGAGCGTGGACGCCTATGTGCAGAAGAACCAGCAGCTCGCCGAGGCGGTGATCGCCTACGACGACGTGGTGGACGACCTCTTCGACAGGGTAAAATTTGAGCTGATCGACACCCTGCGCCAGAACACCGGCGACGGCGAGCTTTCGATCGACCTGTTGCTGGTGGCCAAATATTTCGAGCGGATCGGCGACCACGCGGTGAACATCGCCGAATGGGTCATCTTTTCGATCACCGGGCTGCACAAGGACCGGCGGATCATCTAGACTATATCGGGCCGCTCCCCGCCGGGGCGCGGTCTATTGGAAAGGCGAGAGACAGTATGGCGAAGATTTTTTGTGTGGAGGACGACGAGAGCATTCGCGAGCTGATCCTCTATGCCCTGCACAGCGGCGGCTTCGAGTCCGAAGGATTCGAGAGCGGCAGGCAGCTTTTCTCCTCCCTCGCAAAGGAGACTCCCGCGCTCATCCTGCTGGACATCATGCTGCCGGAGGAGGACGGGACCGAAATTCTGGGGCGGCTGAAAGCCACGGCCAAGACCAGCGGCATCCCGGTCATCATGCTCACCGCCAAGACCTCGGAATACGACAAGGTCAAGGGGCTGGACGCCGGGGCGGACGACTATGTCACCAAGCCCTTCGGGGTGATGGAGCTCCTTTCGCGCATCCGCGCGGTGCTGCGCCGCTGCGGCGGCGGGCGGGAGAAGGTCGTCTCCTGCCGGGAGGTCACCGTCGACTATGAGAGGCGCACCGTCACGGTGGGCGAGAACGGCTGCGAGCTGACCTATAAGGAGTTCGAGCTCCTGTATTACATGATCTGTAACCGCGGCGTGGTCCTCTCGCGCGACAAGATCATGGATGCAGTCTGGGGATTCGATTTCGAGGGCGAGAGCCGCACGGTGGATATGCACATCAAGACCCTGCGCCAAAAGCTGGAGCGCGCGGGCGCGCACGACCTGATCAAAACGGTGCGCAGCGTCGGCTACAAAATCGAGGGCTGACTGCTCCTTTGCGGCCCCATGCCGCCGGAGCAGCCTTCCCGAGAAAGGAACCATCATACTATGAAACGACGGATATTCTCAGTCTTTGCGCTGCTGACGGCGCTGGTGACCATCGCCACCACCCTGTCGGTCTGCGTGCTGTACTACGGCTTTTACCGGGAAACGGTCAAAAGCGGGTTGCAGGACGAATGTTATGCCCTCGCGCGCAGCGTGGAGGAATCGCAGGACGTACCGGAGCTGCTGCGCCAGGTGGGATATGCCCTTGGCAGGAACACCCGCATGACCCTTGTCGGCACAGACGGGGCGGTCCTCTTCGACTCGGGGCTGGCCGCCTCCACCCTGCCCAACCACGGCGACCGGGAAGAATTCATGCAGGCCAGGGAGCAGGGCTTCGGCGAGGCGACCCGGCATTCGGATACCCTCAACGCCGACACCTACTATTACGCCGTGGCGCTGGAAAACGGGAACCTGCTGCGCCTCTCGCGCACCATGAACAGCATCCTGGATGTGTTTTTTGGCACCGTTCCGCTGATCCTGCTGGTGCTGGTGCTCTCCCTGGCGCTCTCGCTGCTGCTGGCTTCCCTGCTCACCAAGATGATCCTGCGTCCCGTCAACGAGGCCGCGCGGCAGCTCGAGGGGATGCTGACCCCCGGTGAATATACAGAAATCAAAACCTACCGGGAGCTTGAGCCCTTCATCGGCAAGATACGCGCCTTACAGCGGCAGCTCGAGGAATATGTCCGAAAGCTCAAAGCGCAGAAGGACACCGTGGGCACCATCACCCGCAACATGCGCGAAGGGCTGATCCTGATGGACCGGGAGAAAAATATCCTGGCCATCAACCGCAGCGCACAGGAGATGCTCGAAACCCCCGGCGGGATGGATTACACCGGGCAGAATATCCTGCATCTCACCCGCAGCTTACAGCTGCAGGAGGCGCTGCAAAAGGTGCTGAGCGAGAACCGCGGCCTCTCCTTCGACGAGGAGGATATTTTGGGCGGCTGCCACCGCTTCTTCGTCAGTCCCGCGCAGGATGAACGCGGCCAGCTCGACGGGATCATGGTCTTTATCGTGGACATCACCAGCGAGAAGAGGGCCGAGCAGGTGCGCCGGGACTTTGCGGCCAACGTCTCGCATGAGCTAAAAACCCCCCTGACCTCGATCAACGGCTTTGCCGAAATGATCGAAACCGGGATGCTCCAAAGCAGCGACGATATCCGCGCCTCCTGCGCGCGGATCCACCGCGAGGGCAGCCGGCTGATCCGGCTGATCGACGACATCATCCGCCTTTCGGAAATCGAGTCCGGTTCCGCCGAGGAACAGGTAGCCCCCTGCTCTTTACGCGAGATCGTGGACGAGGCCATCGCCAGCACGGAAAGCCCGGCCCGCGAAAAGGGGATCAAGATTTCGGTCAGCGGCGAGGACGTCATGCTGTATGGACGCCGGCCCATGCTCTACGAGCTGGTGTATAACCTGCTGGACAACGCGATCAAGTATAACGTCCCGAAGGGCTCGGTCACCCTATCGCTCTCGCAGAAGGAGGAGCGTGCCCTGCTGCAAGTATCCGACACCGGGATCGGCGTCCCGCCCGAGCACCTGGAACGGATTTTTGAGCGCTTCTACCGGGTGGACAAGAGCCGCAGCAAGCAGACCGGGGGCACCGGGCTGGGACTGTCCATCGTCAAGCACATCGTGGAGTACCACCACGGCACCATCACCCTCACAAGCAAAGAGGGCGAGGGCACGACCTTCACTGTCGTCCTGCCCAAAAACGGCAAATAAAAACCAAAGCACCGGGGAGGTTTATCTCCCCGGTGCTTTTTTACTTTATATGAGTTTTCCGTTTCGGGCAGATCAGCTCGTAGGAGTGGGCGATCATTTCATGAACGGTCTCCGCCTCCAGGCCCGCGTCGAGATAGACGGTGTTCCAGTGCACCTTGTTCATATGGTACCCCGGGACCACCCGCCCCTGGTAGACCCGCCGCCAGAAGTCCGCCTGCATGGGATCGCATTTGAGGTTGAGGCAGAGTCTCCCCTGCAGATGAAAGAGCATGGCGAAAATTTTCCGGTTCCCCTGCCGGCGCAGGATGGTCCAGTCCGGGTCGTCGAAGGGATAATCCTCATAGGCCCCCGGCAGGGTGAGGCAATAGTCGATCCAGGGCTGTTTATCTCGCATAATACACCCCCTCGGCCGTAAAGATTTAAAACAGCAAAAAACTATCTTCCTGCGTTGCAGACAATCCCCTTGTCGGCATCCACCGTGACCACCGTGGAGTTCTTGATCAGCGAAGAAGCGTTCTTCGCGCCCACAATCACCGGAATATCCAGCGTCATCCCCACGATGGCCGCATGGGAATTGAGCCCCTGTGTTTCGCAAACGATGCCGCTCGCCTTTTTGAGCAGGTCAAGAATCCCGTTGGAGGTCTCCCGGATCACCAGGATATCCCCCTCGTTAAAATTTTGACGCGCCTCCTCCTCGCTGTGGGCGACGCAGGCGTTCCCGGTGCAGGAGAGCTTGTTGACCCCTTGCCCGGTGACCAGCACATTGCCCACCGCATGCACCTTGAGCAGGTTGGTGGTGCCCGACACGCCAAGCGGTACCCCGGCGGTGATCACCACGATGTCCCCGCTGCGCACAAGGCCCGCCTTCTGGGCCTGCTGCACCGCGTGCTCGAAGAGCTCGTCGGTGTTCTCCTTGACCTGACACATCAGCGGGATAACCCCCCAGGACATGTTCATCTGGCGGTAGACCTTCTCGTCGTAGGTACAGCCGATGATCGGCATCAGCGGCCGGTAACGGCTGATCATCCGCGCGGTACGCCCCGAACTGGTCACGGTGATGATCGCCGCGGCGCCCAGGTCATAGGCGGTGGTGCAGGTGGCGTGGGAGATGGCGTTGGTGATGTCCTCCCTGGCCGGGTACTCCTGCCCATAGAAGCGCTTTTCGTAGTCGATGTCGTCCTCGGCGCGCCGGGCGATGGTGGCCATCGTCTTGACCGATTCGACCGGGTATTTGCCCGCCGCCGTCTCGCCCGAAAGCATGATGGCGGAGGTGCCGTCATAGATGGCGTTGGCCACGTCGGTCGCCTCGGCCCTGGTGGGCCGGGGATTCTTCATCATGCTGTCGAGCATCTGGGTGGCGGTGATGACGAATTTCCCCGCGTTGTAGGCCCTCTTGATCAGCTTTTTCTGGATCACGGGCACATCCTCAAAGGGTATCTCCACCCCCATATCGCCCCGCGCGACCATCACCCCGCTGGATAGCCGCAGGATTTCGTCGATATTGGCGACACCCTGGGCGTTCTCGATCTTGGCGATGATATGGATGTTGTCGCAGCCCTGCTCGTCCAGGATTTTACGGATTTCCGCGATGTCCTGCGCGGTGCGCACGAAGGAGGCGGCAATAAAATCGAAGTCCTGCCCCACGGCAAAGATCAAATCCTCCCTGTCGCGTTCCGATATATAGGGCATGGAGAGCGCGATGTCCGGGACGTTGACCCCTTTCTTGTCCGAGACATCCCCGCCGTTTTGCACCCGGCAGATGATGTTCGTCCCCTCGATCGCCTGCACCCGCAGCTCGATGAGCCCGTCGTCCAGGAGGACCTTGTCCCCGGGCTTTAGGTCTCCCGCCAGCTCCTTGAAGGTGATCGAAACGCGGTTCTCATCCCCCTCCACCTCGTCGCTGGTCAGGATGAAAAGGTTCCCCCGCTCGAGTGTCGCCCGGTGGTTTTTGAAGTTCCCCAGCCGGATTTCCGGCCCCTTGGTGTCCATCAGGGTAGCGACCGGGATCCCCAGCTGGGCGCTGGTGTCGCGTAGCAGCTGAAGCCTCTTTTTATGCTCCTCGTGGGTGCCGTGAGAGAAATTGAAGCGCGCGATGTTCATTCCCGCAAGGATCAGCTCCCGCATGATCTCCGGAGAATCGGTGGCAGGTCCCAGTGTACAGACGATTTTGGTTTTTCTCATGTATCCTTCTTTCCTCTCAAACCGCCCGTTTTTCGGGCAGAAAATATAGCTATTTCAGCTCGGCGATGGTGACCCCCGCCTCGCCCTCTCCGAAGACGCCCAGGCGGAAGGTGCGCACCGACTTGTTGCGCCGCAGCGCCTCATGTACCGCCTTTCGCAGTACGCCGGTCCCTTTGCCGTGGATGACGGTGACGTTCTTGATCCCGCTGAGCACGCATCCGTCGATGAAGCGCTCGAGCTCCATGATCCCCTCCTCGGCGTTCATCCCGCGCATGTCGAATTCGGTGGAGCCCTCGCGGGTCGCCTTGGACTGTAAGGTGCGGCTCACCCTCCCGGCGCTGGGCTGGCTTTTATTTTTCGGCGTATCGATCAGACGCAGCTCGCTCAGAGGCACCTTGGTCTTGATCGACCCCGAACGCACAAAGACGTTGCCGGACTTGTCCGGCTCGCGCAGCACCACCCCGTTTGTTCCAAACGAACTAATCTTAACGCTGTCCCCCTCCCGCAGCGGGCGGGGCAGCACATAGTCCTCCTGCCGCTCGCCGCTGACCGGGTTGGCCCTGTCCTCCAGTGCGCGCATGGCCGAACGGTAGCCGGCCTTCGCCCCCTGCGCCAGAGAAGAGAAGGCGGGATTGTCCTTCTGCTTGCGGATTTCGTCGAGCTCACAGAGGAGCTTCTCGCTCTGTGCGCGCACGTCGCTGACGATCCGGCCCGCCTGGGAACGCGCCTTATTAATTTCAAATTCCTTCTGCTTTTCGAGATTTTCCCGGAAGGCCTCGGCCTCGCGGCGCTCCCGCTCGGCGCTTGCCACCAGGGCATCCACCTTCCGGCGTTCCTCCTCCAGGGACTGCCTGGCCTGCTCAAGCTGGGTGACTACATCCTCAAAGCGGGCGTTGTCGCTGGCCACATGCCCCTTGGCCGCCTCGATCACGCCCTCGTCCAACCCCAGCCGCTGGCTGATGGCAAAGGCGTTGGAGCGCCCGGGCACACCGATCAGCAGCCGGTAGGTCGGGCGCAGGGTGGCAAGGTCAAACTCGCAGCAGGCGTTCTCCACCCCGGGCGTCTGCAAAGCGAACATCTTGATTTCGGCATAGTGGGTGGTCGCGGCGATCTTGCAGCCAAAGAGGCGCAGCCGCTCGAGGATCGCCACCGCCAGCGCCGCGCCCTCGACCGGGTCGGTCCCGGCGCCAAGCTCGTCCATCAGCACCAGGCTGCGCTCGTTGGCAACCTCTAAAATGGACACGATGTTGGTCATATGCGCCGAGAAGGTGGAGAGGCTCTGCTCGATGCTCTGCTCATCCCCGATGTCCGCGAGGATGTACTCAAAAACCGACACCTCACTGCCCTCGCCGGCGGGGATCATCATCCCGCACATCGCCATCAGCGTCAGCAGCCCCAAGGTTTTGAGGGCCACCGTCTTGCCGCCGGTGTTCGGGCCGGTGATGACGATGGTGTCAAAATCCGTGCCGAGGCGGATGTCGATCGGGACGATCTTCGCGGGATCGATCAGCGGATGCCGCCCGCCCTTGATGTCGATCCCCCCGTCCTCGCGCAGCTTGGGCACGACGGAACGGGTCTCCTGACCGTAGCGCGCCTTGGCAAAGCAAACGTCCAGCTCGACGAGCTTTTCAAAGCTGAGCATGATGCTGTCGGCATAGCTCCCGCACTCGGCCGAGAGGGCGGCGATGATCCGCGCGATCTCCTTTTGCTCCTCCCCTTCGAGGAGCCTGATCTTGTTGTTCTGCTCCACCACCCCGGCCGGCTCGATGAAGACGGTCGCGCCCGAGGAGGAGGTATCGTGCACCATGCCCTTGATCTCATTTTTGTGCTCGATCTTGACCGGGACCACAAACCGTCCGTCCCGGATGGTAACGATTGATTCCTGCAAGTAGGTCTGGTAGTGCGGCGAGCGGATCATCCGGTCCAGCTGCTCACGCACCGAGGCCTGCGCCGCGCGGATCTTGCGGCGGATGTCCATCAGCTCGCCGCTGGCATCGTCGGCGAGCTCCTCCTCCGAGACGATGGCCGAGCCGATCATATCCTCGAGGTATTTGTTTTCCCCCAGCGCCCAGAAGAGTTCGTCAAGCGCGGTGTGCTCCTCCTCGCAGCGCTCGCGGTAGGCCTTCAGGGTGCGCACGTTATAGAGCACCCGCGCGATGGCCAGCAGCTCGCGCAGCGAAAGGCTGGCGCCCACCTGCGCCCGTTTGAGCGCAGCGGCGCAGTCCTGCACATTGTAGATGGCCGGCGCGCCGTACCGCACGCAGAGCGTATAGGCGGCGTTGGTGCGCTCCATCTCCCCGCAGACCTCGCGGTAGTCGCTCTGCGGCTTGGTCGCGAGCAGGCGCTCACGGCTCACCTCGCATCCGGCGAAGGAGCAGAGCCGCTCGAGAATTTTGTCCAGTTCCAGTGTATGATAATATTTTGTTGGATCGATCATAGGTTTTCCTTTCCGGTAAATGTACCACCCGCCGCCACCATTGTACCCGATCGGCTCATTATGTACAAGATCCGTGTTTCCGGTACTTCAAAAATTTCCCGTCAGTTGGGCAGCATGGCGTTATAAAAATCCAATGTTTTAAAGGAGCGGGAGAGCTGTGTCTTGACATACCGCTCGCAGACCGCCGTCAGCTGTAAAAGGGCCTGTTGAGACAGTGTAAAGCTGTAGAGCTTTTCAGGGCTGGCATAGAGGATATGCCGCATGGCCGCCAGCACCGAGGGGCTCAGTTCAACATACTGCCCGGCTTTCGGTGCCGTGTCGCACCCGGCACAGACCAGCTCCCCGCTGACAGGGTAAAAATGGAAGAGCGGCCGCTCATACTGCCCGCATTCCCGGCAGGCGACCAAGTCCGGCATATAGCCGCTCAGCGATATCTGACGCAGCTCGTAAAGAGGCTTGATAAACTCCGCCGAACGCTTGCCCGTTTCGAGCAGGTGCAGGCAGTTGAGCAATAGTCTTTGCTGTTCCTTCGCCGGCTCCCCCGCCGGGGCGGTGTCGGCGCACAACTCGCACAGATAGGAGGCGAGGGATAGTTTTGTAAGGTCCTGGCGCACCCCAAAAAAAAGGGCGTTGCTGTCCGCGCTGTCGATGGTGAAGCGGTCCTTGTGCTTAAACAGCACAAAGCGAGAGTAGCCAAGCAGCTCGGTAGAGCCGCTCAGCTTGCTCCCGGGCCTTTTTGCTCCTCTCGCATAAGCGCGAACCACGCCGATCTCGGCGGATAACAGGGTCACCAGCCTGTCGCACTCATCGATATTGGTTGTAGCGATCACGATCCCATCGGTCGTCATCCGCATCGGGAATCAGGTCCTCCCTAAAGTCCGTGGTCTTCTGGTTTTGCAGCTTGACATAGTTTAAGTAGTCCTCCACCCTGCCGGTGTGTAAAAAGATATTCCATGCATTTTGCCTTTCCACCGAAAAACCTCCCCATCTTAAGAAACATGATCGCGCACAATCTTTCTTTTGTCCGCAGATTTTAGTGTTTCCGATGGGCCAGCTTTTATCAGATGAAACTTTTGTATCCCTTGGGAAAGAGGACCAGAGCTGCCGTTTCGTTTTTGTCGTCTTTATTTGAAGCCGAGGTTGCGCATAATGTTTTCATCCTGCCGCCAGTCGTCTTTGACCTTGACCCAGCATTGCAGGTTCACCCGGCAATCCAAAAACCGTTCGATGTCCTCGCGCGCCTGGGTGGCGATCTTTTTGAGCATCTGCCCGCCCTTTCCGATGACGATCCCCTTGTGGCTCTTCTTCTCGCAGATGATGGTCGCCTGGATGTCGATCATGCCGCCGCCCTCGCGCTCCTTCATGCTCTCCGCCACCACGGCGGTGCCGTGCGGGATCTCCTCGCTGAGGTTTTGCAGCAGCTTCTCCCTGATGATCTCCGCCACGATCACCCGCTCGGGCTGGTCGGTCAGGGTATCATCCTCGAAAAAGTGGGGCGAGGGCTGCGCCATCGCGCAGAGCTTATCGAGAAGGATGTCGGTCCCGTCCCCAGTCACAGCACTCAGCGGAATGACGTCCTCAAACTCATAGAGCTCGCTCATCGCCTGGATTTTGGGCAGCAGCAAAGATTTGTCGCTCAGCGTGTCGATCTTGTTGATGGCCAGAATCGCGGGCATGCACCCTTTGCGGAAAGACTCGATTAAGTCGAGCTCGGCCTTCACCGGCTCCCCGGTCGGCTCGCAGACCAGCACCGCCACATCCACGTCCGCGACCGACTCGTCGATCTGGCGCACCATGTACTGCGAAAGCTTGGTGCGCGGGCGATGCAGTCCCGGCGTATCGGTGAAGACAAGCTGGGTCTCCCCGACAGTCAGCACCCCGGTGATCCTGGTGCGGGTGGTCTGGGGCTTATTTGTCACAATCGCGACCTTTTCGCCCAGCAGCCGGTTCATCAGCGAGCTCTTCCCCACGTTCGGCCGGCCGACGATTGCGACAAATGCGGATTTTGTTTCCATTTATATTCCTCCGGGCCCAAACTGCGGGACCCATTCCCTATTCATCTTTTTTCCCCTGCCTGGGGTTTTGTTTTTGTTCCGGTACAAAAATAAAGGCCGCCGCCAGCAGAAGGTACCCGATCGCGCCGCCGAAGAAGAGGACCGGATGCGCCCCCATGACCGCCAGAAGCCGTCCGATCCCGCCGGGATCGCAAAAAAGAATCAACCCGATCACCGCCGCGCCGACGGCACAGATCAGCACCGCGCCGGCCGCGATGTCCTTCGCCAGCTTGGCGAGGTGGTTGTAGCCGGGCGAGAGGAGGTTGACCACCGTCTCGATGGCGGTGTTGAGCATCTCCGCCGCGATCACCATGCAAAACAGCAGTACGATCAGCGCATACTGCGCCGCCGAAAAGGAATAAAAGGCGCAGAGAAAGACCACGCCCAGCGCGATCGAAAGGTGAATGCGCATGTTGCGCTCGTTGGCGATACAGTAGCGTATGCCATAGAAGGCGACCTTGAAGCTGCCAAGCAGGCTGCGGATCGGTCTACTCATCTTCGTCGAGCACGTAGCTTGCGTTGCGCTCGAGACCGAGCTTGGCGAGCACGGCCTCCTCCTTCTCACGCATGCGCACCTGCTCGATCCCGCCCTGCTCGTGATCATATCCCAGAAGATGGAGCATCGAATGGACGGTCAAAAAGGAAATCTCCCGCTGCAGCGAATGGCCGAACTGCTCGGCCTGCTCGGCCGCGCGCGCCACCGAGATCACGATGTCTCCCAGCATGTAGCAGCCGGTGTCGGGATTGAGGTCGTACTGCCCGTTGTCCGAATTCGGGAAGGAGAGCACGTCGGTCACCGCATCCTTGTCGCGGTATTCCTTATTGAGCTGACGGATCTCGTCGTTTCCGATGAAGCTGACGCTCACCTCACAGGGCTCATGAAAGCCCTCCATCTCCAGCACCGCGTGGCAGCTGCGCCGGATCAGAAGGCGGATGCCGGTGGGAATCTTGACCTCTTTCTGCCTGTCCGAAATCATCACTTTTACAACACTCATGACCTGTTTCTTTTGCCCTCCTCATACTTCTCATACGCCTTGATGATGTCCTGCACCAGCCGGTGGCGTACCACGTCTTTTTCGGTAAAGTAGACGATCGCAATATCGTCCACATTTTTGAGTATCTTGCACGCCTGGACCAGGCCGCTGACCTTGTGGTCGGGCAGGTCGATCTGGGTGATGTCCCCGGTGACCACCGCCTTGGAATTGGTGCCCAGACGGGTGAGGAACATCTTCATCTGCTCGGGGGTGGTGTTCTGCGCCTCGTCCAGGATGATGAAGCTGTCCTCCAGTGTGCGGCCGCGCATATAAGCCAAAGGGGCGACCTCGATGCTCCCGCGCTCCTGCAGACGGGTGAAGCCCTCGGCCCCCAGCATGTCGAAAAGCGCGTCGTAAAGCGGGCGCAGATAGGGGTCGACCTTGTTCTGCAGATCCCCCGGCAGGAAGCCGAGCTTCTCGCCCGCCTCCACCGCGGGACGGGTCAGGATGATCCGGCTGACCTGGTGGTCCTTGAAGGCCCGCACTGCTCTGGCCACCGCGAGATAGGTCTTTCCGGTACCTGCGGGGCCGACGCCGAAGACCACCGTGTTCTGAGAGATCATGTCGTTATACTGCTTCTGGCCCAGGGTGCGGGGCTTGAGCGGCCGCCCCTTGGCCGTGATGCAGATGCAGTCCTGCGCCAGGGAGGAGAGCTCCTCCTCGCTGCCCTCGCGCACCATCTGGATACAATAACGCACCGACTGCTCGGTGATCGTCTCCCCCCGCTCCAGGCTTTCGAGCAGGGCGTGCACCGCCTTTTCGCAGAGCAGCACCGAATGTTCATCTCCGGTGATTTTAAGCTGGTCGGCCCGGTTTACCATGCCGACCCCAAACTCCCGCTCCAGCAGCCGGATGTTGCAGTCAAAGTTGCCGAACAGGGCCAGCGCCTGCTCGATCTTCTGGATTTCTACCGTTCTTTCCGCCATCTGGTGTAAGACTCCCTGTATCGTTTTCTTCCATGTCATTTTTCATCGTGTGATAAAACTACTCACATTATTATAGCACACTTTGCCACAGGGTGTTGATTCTTTTTAGTAATTCACAAAAAATTCAGGATTTTCTATGAACTTCCGCCAGTTTTTTTAAGAATTTTTTCCTTTCCTACTGTTTTGTTTCCCCGCTCTGCGCCGGTGGCTGTGCACTGGGTTCCTCCACGACGTCAATTTCCTTCTGGCGGGCGATGTCCTGCTGTAACAGGAACTGGGCGTCCACTACATATTCCTCCCCCTCAAGCCGGCCGCTGGCCGTCTTGGAGGCGATGGTCCCGATCGACGAAAAATCACTTTCATATTGGTTAAGCTGCTCCAGCGCCTGTTCCCTGGCCTGCGCCTCACTCAGGGTGGCGGTATGGACCTCCACCAGCCGGTAGGTGTCGGTTGTGATCTGCAAGGGGATTTTAACCCCAAAGAGCTTGGGGCTCCCCGTCTCGGTCTCCCGTTCGCTGGGCGATTTGGGCGCTCCGGTCAGGTGCAGCGGGATGTCCAGCCCGAAGAGGTGGAGGCTGCGCTTCCTGACCACCTCGCCGGTGGGGGTGCGCAGCTCCTCGCGCAGCGGGACCGCTATGCGCACGTCCTCCTGGAATTCGGCGATCACCTTGGCGCGCGCATGGGTAAAGTATCCCCGCTCCTTAATCTGGGTTCCCTCGATGTAGCTGCTGACGATGATCTCGCCCTCCTGCACCGTGTCCCCGACCTTGAGCATGGGCTGCCCCTCGTAGACCTCCATATACTTGATCTGCCCGGTGCGCGCAGCCACCACGTTGCAGGGCGACTTTTTGTCGATCAGCTCGGGGGCCATCTGGCGCTCCTTGATCTCCACCGTGGCGCTCGAGGCGTGCAGGTTGATCGCGATCCAGCTCAGCTGCGGGGTGAGGAGCATCATCTGGTTCTCTGCGTTGAGGGTATCGATCGACCCGATATAGGCTCCCTCGTAAACCCCGACCTTGCGCAGGTTGTCCAGCAGGTACTCCTCCTTAATCGTCTCGGCCCCCTCGATCTCGACATTCCAGATAAACCGGCTCATCCCGCCGAGGAAGAGTGCGAAGAGCAGCGCCCCCACCAGCAGGCCGATCCTCTTGCGGTAGCGGAAGCGGGTAAAGGGCATACCGCCCTTTTCAATCAGGCGCATGCGCACCCCGGTCTTCTTGGCGATGGGGCGCAGCCGCTTGTAGCCCGCCGCCGTGGTGCAGGCTGTGACCCCCGTTTTACTGCGCACCGTATCCCAAACCGGGACCCCTGCGCGGGTACACAGGTTCAAAAACCGTTCGATAAATCCCCCGCTGAGCGAAAAACGCACGACCCCTTTGATATATCTTAACAGTCTGATAAACAATGTTCATTCCCCCGACCGGCTAATTGATGAAGTCCACCGACTGGATGTACCCCTCGATGACCACGCTCTCCTCGCTCATGCTGCGCAGCTGCAGCGCCCGGCCGCAAAAGCGCACCGTCATATTGCCGAGATTTAAACGGATAAAGTCCTCGTTATATTCCACCACGCCCTTGCAGCCGTCCACCAGCGCCTCCCGGTTGGACATCAGCTCGATCTGGCACATATTATTTAAAGAAGCCTCCGGCATCTGCAAGATGGAACCGATCAGCGTTTTTTTCTCCTTCGGGGGCTGCATCTGCTCCGCTTCGCGTTGCCTGCGGTTTCGTATGCCCTGCTTCGCGCTCATCCCACTCTTCCTTTCCTGCTCGTTCTGCGCCTTTTTACGCGGGCGCCTCATATCCATTTATATGAGCGTGCCTCCCCGCTTAGACGGTTTTAATTTCGGCCTTGCCCTCATATGAATGTGAGGTAACGTCTGCGGCTATGAGAAAGGAAGGATCGGATGAAAGAGAAATTTCGGCTGCGCCACCTGCCACTGGCACTCGGGTGCGCCGTGCTGTGCATACTGCTGCTGGCCTGGGGCGAGCCCGCCGCCGCGGGGGTGAAGCGGGGGCTGCGCACCTGTGCCGAGGTGATCATTCCTTCCCTTTATCTCTTTATGGCCGTCTCCGGTTTTATCGCGCTCAGCCCGGCGGGGGAGCTCCTTTCACGCCCCCTGTCACTGTTCACCCGCCACCTGCTGCGCCTCCCCGAATGTATGGGCCCGGTGGTGCTGCTCAGCTTCCTCGGCGGATACCCGGTCGGGGCCAAGACGATCGACTGCATGCTCGAAAGCGGAAGGATCAACAAGGAACAGGCCGAGCGGGCGATCTGCTTTTGCTGCAATGCCGGGCCCTCCTTCGTGGTGACGGCCATCGGGGCGCGCATGCTCCACTCCCCCGCCTTCGGCGCCGCGCTGCTGGGGGTGCACATCTTGTCCGCCCTGCTCATCGGGATATTCCTCTCACGCCGCGCGCCCGTTCCGCCAAAGGGCGGCACCAAAGGGGCCGCGCTGCCGGCCGGGCAGGCCTTCGTGCTTGCGGTGAACAACGCCACCAGCGGGATCCTCATGATCTGTGCCTTCGTGGTTCTCTTCTCCGCCTGCGGCGAGCTGCTCGATTACAGCGGAGTGATGGACCGCCTCAGCGCGTTGCTGCCCGGCGCGGCGCTGGGGGGCGACGCCCTGCGCGCCATCGTCGTCGGGATGATGGAGGTGACCACCGGCTGCCTGCAGGCGGCTGCCCTGCCCGGGGTGCTGCCGGCCGTGCTGATTCCGCCGATGATCTCCTTTGCCGGGCTCTCGATCCATTTTCAGGTGCGTTCCTGTTTGAGTAGCCGGGGCCTCTCCTTTCGCCGTTTTACCCTCTGCCGCTTCCTGCATGCCCTGCTCACGCTGGGCGGCTTTTGGCCGCTCTACCGCTCGCTGCATCTGGCACAGCAGACCTTCTACCCTATCTATTACCCCTATCCGCCGGTGGGGTATTATAACCCCAACACGCCGATCGCCACCATCCTCCTGCTGCTGGTGAGCGGGGCGGTGCTCCTGTTGGTCTGTGCGCCGCTTTACCTGTTCGGCTCCCGGCTCGACCCCAAAGAGAGCAAAAAGGAAAGCGCAAAAGCGGGAAAACGGTAGAAATCTTTCGGAAAATCTGGTAGAATAAAAGCTCAGCCTATCAGGAAGGAGGCCGGGCTTATGTTCCGCCAGAGTTTCTTTTCCCAGGAAATCCCCCCCGCCTGCCAATATTGCCGCTTCGGCTTTCCCACACGGGATAAAAACCAGTACCTCTGCGAGAAGCGCGGCCCCGTCCCGCCGCATGGCAGCTGCCGCAGGTTTCTTTACTGTCCGCTCAAGCGGATCCCCACCCGTGCGCCCAAGCTGCCGAGCTATACCAAAGAAGATTTCGAGCTTTAGGCTCTCAAACCATACGGAGGTCCAAATCACGATGAAACGACTCTTTCATAAGACCCTGGCCATTCTGCTGAGCGGCGCGCTGCTGCTTTCCTTTTCCGGCTGTAGGGAGACGCAGGAGGACGGCGAATCCGCCCTGCCAGTCTCGGCTGCCGCCGCGGCGCCCGACGTACTGCGCGCCCTGATCGTCCACTCGGGCGCCAATGCGGAATATCCCAGCGCCCAAAAGCAGGACCGCGAGGAGCTGGAGGCGCTGGCCGACGAGATCGTCGGCTTTGCCAAGGAGAGCAGCCTCAACGCCATATTTTACGAGAGCGCGCCGGGTGGGCAGGCAATGTACCTCTCCAAGCTACTGCCGAGAAGTGGGCATTTTAACTTCTCCGCCGGCTTTTTGCGCAAGCTCGACCCGCTGAAAATCCTTGCCGAGCGCGCCGCGGCCGAGGGGATCGCGGTTTACGCCGTCGTGAACCCTTACGCGGCGGGAACGAGCTCAGACAAGCTCCCCAAGGGCAACGCCGCGCGCGAGTTCCCCGAGAGCACCATCGCCTTCGGGGAGAAGCTCTATTACCGCCCGGACAATCCCGAGGTACATAAGCAGGCGCTCTTAGTCGCGCAGGAGTTGCTGCAAAGCTATCCCCTGGCCGGGATCGTGGTCGGCGACGCGGACGACAGCGAGGTCAACGACTACGACGGGTTTTACACCTATCTGGCGGCGCTGATGTCCGACCTGTCGGACGTGACGGAGGCCGAAGGCAAGCAGCTTGGGCTCCTGCTCTCGGACAAGGCCGAACGTACCCAGAACCGGGAAAAATTCCTCGACAATACCTGCCGGGTCAGCGTGGACTTCATCGCCCCAACACTGAGCGATTCGGCCGGCGGGGCCCTCGCCTCCCCCTACGCCACGGCGCTCGAGACCTTCCTCACCCCGGCAAAGAAATACCAGACCCCGGTCTATACCGCGCTGCAAGCCGAAGGGGCCACCGCCGAGGCGCTTAGCGATATGCTCTTCGTCAACAACTGCGAGGGGCTGCAGGGCGGCGTGCTCGACGGGTACTCCATGCTAAAGGGCAACGACAGCGTGATGGAAGCCGTCATCCCCATGCTCTATATCGACAAAAAGATCCTGCCGGACACCTCCCTGGAAATCCCGACCGAATTTCGGCTTACCCGCCCCTTGGACGGCGACCGCCTGACCATACCCGACCGCAGCTGGGACAGCTACTACATCACCGGTACCTCCGACCCCGGCAAGCCGGTCTATTTCGAGGGGGAGGAGCTCGAGCGCCAAAGCTCGAACGGCACCTTCGGCGTGCTGGTGGAGGTCGATGAGGGGCTCAATACCTACGACTTCGAGCAGGATGGCGTGACCCTCACCGCGAAAATCTACCGGCCCTACGCGAACGAAACCACCAAGATCAGCAAGATCAGTACCTATACCCCGCCCCTGCCGGACTCGAACCAGGCGGTGGGCGAGGGCCTCGCGATGGTCTTCCGCTGCACCGCGCCCGCGGGCGGCAGCGTGAGCGCCACACTGGACGGTGAAAGCTACGAGCTGAAGGCCGCCTCCAGCGCCGAGGACGGGACCCCCGTCGTCTACCGCAAGGAGGTAAAGCTCCCCGCCGGGACGGCAGGGGAAATCGAGAACCTCGGCCGGGTGACCTACACGCTGGAATACGACGGCGAGACCTCCGAGGTCGAGTCGCAGGGGGACGTCTACCTCTACGGGGCCGGACGCACCCCGGTCTACAAGGTCTCGGTGGACCTGGGGACGGTGCTCGACGAGTCTTTGACCAACGGAAACTTTATGACCAGCCTCAAGGCGGGCAGCGTCGGCGAGATCACCGGCCAGACCGACACCTACTATAAGACCTCCTTTGGGGGCTTCATCAAGAAGAGCGAGGTGACTCTCGACACCGGGCTTGAGAGCGCAGAGAACACCGTCGCCTCGGCCCAGTACCGCGCGGCAGAACAGGATGGCGGGGATGAAGCGATTGTTCTGCACGGGAGCGCCGCTGCCTCCTTCGTCGTGGATGATAAGCAGGACGGGAACTTTACCATCCGCCTGTTCGACACCTACGGCGTCGCAAACGGGGTCCTCCCCGCCGAGAGCCGGTTCTTCGATTCCATCACCGCCAAAAACGACGGCGCCGGGACGCTGACCTTCACCTGCAAAAAAGGGGCGGAATCCTACTTCGGATACAACGTCGAGTATGAGGACGAAAACACCACCGTCATCCGCTTCACCGGTAAGCCTCAGATTTCTTCCGTCAAGGGGCGGCCGCTGCTGGGACTCAACATCGTCGTCGATCCCGGGCACGGGGCTTTAGACGTGGGCGCCCTGGGACTGGCCGGGGTGACCGGGCCGATGGAGAAGAACGCCAATATGTACATCGCCCACATCGTGGCAAGATACCTCGAGGGACTGGGCGCGAACGTCTTCCTCACCCGGGAGAGCGACGAGGACTTCCTGGAGTTGACCGAGCGCGTCGGCTTCACCGAGCGGCACGATGCCGATCTCTTCATTTCTCTGCACCACAATTCCCTGAATGAAAACATCGACCCCGGAAAGGCGAAGGGCAGCATGGTCTTTCACTACAACGACATTTCCGAGAAGATGGCCGGTGTCTTTCTCGAGCATATCCTGGACGCTTCGGGTCGGGACGACCGCGGTACGGAAGAGGGCTACTATGTGGTCTGCCGCACCACCCTCGCACCGGCCATCCTCTGTGAGCTCGGGTTCATGCCCAATCCGGAGGAGTACGAGCAGATCTGCAACGAAGCCAACATGCTGAAAATCGGCAAGGCGATCAGCCAGGCCGCTGTGGATTATATCGCGGCGCTGAACTAAAACGCCCATACAAAGAGGGGGCCCGCAAACGGCGATTGCCGTTTGCGGGCCCCCTTTAAACTGGAGGCTATCTAAAACTATTCGCCCATCACGGTGATGAACACCTTACGGCTTTGCACGCCGTCGAATTCGGCGAAGTAAATGTCCTGTGCCCGCCCGCAGTAAAGCTTGCCGTCCATCACGGGCAGGACCGCATGGTTCCCCGCCAGCAGGCTCTTGAGGTGGCCGGGTGCGTTCCCGCCGGTCGCCCCGTAGCTGGGTAGAAAGTGGGAGTGCGCGTAGGGGTAGACGGTGGGGACCATCCGCTCGAGCATCTCCTCGATGTCGATTTCCAAACAGGAGAGGCTCTCGTTGACGATAATACCGGTGGTGGTGTGCGCCGTAATGACATAGACCACGCCGTTTTGGATCCCGCTCTCCTCCACCAGGCGGCGCACATCCCCGGTGATCTTGATCAGCTCGAATTCCTTTTTGCTGAGCAGCTCGATTGTCGTTGTCTTTACCATTGAAATGACCATTCCTTTCCAATCTTGAAAGATTCATCTTTCAAGTTTAGCCCTCCATTCCCAGGAAGCGCAGCGCGTTGCCGCCGAGCAGCTTCTCGCGCGTCTCTTCGCGCATCTCTATGCTGTCCAGCCCCCGCTTGATCCGCGCGCTGCGGAAGCGCGGGTTGTTCGAGCCGAACATCACTTTGTCCGCGAAGTTGTGCTCAAACCACAGCGGTCCCCAGGTCCTGTTGAAGATCTGGTCCATAAACGCCTCGGGCGAATCCATATAGAGCGCCGCGGTATCGGTGTAGAGATTGGGGTACTTTAAGATCAGCGCCGCCGTCTCCACCGCCCAGGGCCAGCCGAAGTGCGCCATACACATGCGCACCTCGGGGTAGCGCTGTGCAACTTCCTCGAAGTTTAAGGGATGGCCGTATTTCATCAGGCAGTTCGGCTCCCAGGACATGCCCGCATGGAACATGATGGGCTTGTTATATTTTTGACACAGCTTATAAATCGGGTCCATCATCGGATCGGCCGGGAAAAAGGCCTGCTTGCAAGGATTGAGCTTCAGTCCGCAAAGCCCGAGGTTTTTAAAGGCATGCTCGAGCACTTCAGGAGCATCCTTGCGCCGCGGGTCCACGCTGGCAAAGCCGATGAAGCGCTCCGGTGCCAGGTCCACGAGCGTCTTGATCTCCTCGTTGGTGCAGACCCAGCCGCCCATGGTGGTGGTGAGGTCCAGCGGCAGAAGCACCAGCTTATCCACGCCGAAGGCATCCATCTGGGTGAAGGTCACCTTTTCCGGATGGGGGGACATCAAATCCCATCCGGCCGCCTTCTTGCGCAGCTCGACCTCCCCGGGATCCTTGCTGATGGTGCCGTAGAAACCGGGATGTACGTGTACGTCGATTACCATTTGTTACCCTCCATTTCTTGCCGGGATCGCCCCCGGCAGACACTAAAATGAACAGCCGTGGTATCAAAAATTTCCAAGCGGTTTACATATAAGCCCCGATCGCCTCGGCGCATTTGCGCACGGCCTCGTCGGGCTCGAAGACGTACCGGTTGTCGGTGATCTCCAGTGAAAGCGCGCCCTGATAGCCGGCCTCGAAAATCTCCTTCATGTACTTGTCCAGCGGCAGGATTCCATCCCCCCAGGCCAGGTGCCCGCGCGGGGCGCCGTCCAGGAAGTGGATATGGATCAGATCGTCACCCAGTCCCTTGAGGTAATCCCCCACAGTCTCGCCGTTAATCGCCATCGGGATGGTGTCCACCATCCCCTTGACGTAGGGGTGGCCCACCTCCTCAAGCATCCGTTTCAGGGTGGGTAGGTTATAGACGAGGTTGCTCTCGTCGGTGCGCAGGTTTTCCAGCGCGATCATGATCCCGCATTTCTCTGCGTGCTCGCCCAAAATCTGCAGCGATTCCCGGCAGCGCGCCCATGCCTCTTCGACCGGCTCGTTGAAGTAGCCCCAGCCCGGGGTGACGAGCATGCGGTCGGTCCCGAGCTCGGCGGCGGTCTCCAGGCAGTCCCTAAAGTAGCGGATGCTGAAGTCGCGTATGAAGGATTCCTTGGCCGCGATGTTGATCGGATAGATTACCTGCTCGGGGGTGTAGCAGACGAGGTTGAGGCCGCGCTCCTCGATCATCCGCTTCACATCCTTGACCGGCGGATAGGATTTATCGTCGATCAGCTTGTTGAGCTGGTGGGGATAGGCTCCCCAGAGCTCTACACTCTCCACTCCGAGACGCACCATCGAGTCGAGGAAATACTCGAGGGTGTAAAACTTATAGTGGATATTCATCCCGCTCAGCTGCTTTTTCCCAAGTTTCTCCATTGTCGTCTACCTCCATGATTATTAATAGGGCTCAAATTTCTGCACGATCGCGTTGGCGGTCTCGGTGCCGCTGTAAAGGCAGCGCGGGATGTCCCAGCCCTGCATGACCCCATACATGAAGCCGGCCACAAAGCTGTCCCCCGCCCCGACGGTGTTGACCACCTCGGCCGGGATGGCGGGCTGCTCATAAAAGCGTTCCCCGTCGTAGCAAAGGCTCCCGTTTTCCCCCAGGGTTGCGGTCACAATCCCCGCGCCCAAAGCCTTGGCGCGGCGCAGGTAGTCCTCGATGAAGGAGTCCCGGCGCTCGTAGGACAGGAACGCGTAATCGGTCTCCTTCATAATTGCATCGGTGTTTTCCCGCTTTTGGTAGTGCACCGAGAAGTCGAAGATCACCTTCACCCCGGCCTTGCGAAATTCCTGGAGCTGGGGAGCGATCCTCCCGTCATAGTCGGTGTGCAGGTATTCATGCTGTTTGATGAAAGCGACGTCTTCCGGCGTCAGGGCAAAGTCCGCCATCACGCCGCGGTGGTTATACAGATGAACCCGGTCGTTCCCGTTTAACCCCATCTCCATCAGCGAGGTCTTCCCCTCCCGCACATGCAGGTGGGAGGCGTCGATCCCGTAATGCTTTAGTACCTCGAACATCTCCTTGCCGTACTCGTCGTTCCCCACCGCGCTGACCACCGAAGCGGATATCCCCTTCTTGGCCAGGTTGATCACGCAGTCCACCCCGTTGCCGGTGGGATAACGGCGGCCGAGCTCCTTGTACTCGTCGATACAGCAAAATCCGACGGCTGCAATTTTCATTTGAATGACCATTCCTTTCTGGACGTTTCGTGCCGGTATCGCTGCGCGAAATTGCCGCCCTCCCGGAACCGTTTACTCAATATAGGGTTTGACCCGCTCGAAGCTGCGCTTCATCGCGGGCTCGGGGTCGAAGAGGTAGCTGTCGTGGGCCAGCTCGAAGGTCACGGTGTACTGGTAATCCCGCTCGCAGAGCGTCTTCATGTCCTCGTCCAGTGGCAGCTCGCCGTCCCCCCAGGCCATATGCCCGGTGGGCGCGCCGTCCACCAGGTGCACATGGATCAGGTCCTGGCCGAACGCGTCGAGATAGTCCGCCATCGTCTCCCCCATCAGATGCATGGGTACGGTGTCCACCATCGCCTTGATGTTCGGGTGCCGAAGCTCGCTCAGCATTTTTTTAAGCGCCGGGAGGGAATAGACCAGGTTGCTCTCCACATGCTGCAAATTCTCCAGCGCGATGGTCATCCCCAGATGCTGGGCATACTCCCCGAGCTCGAAGAGGGATTCCCTTGAGTACTTCCAGGCCTCCTCCTTATCGTAGTCCTCGTAGGCCCAGCCGCTGGTCATCAGCACCTTGCGGGTACCGAGCTTGTAGGCGGCGTAGATGTTCTTGCGGAAAAACTCGACGCTCTTCTCCCGGATGTCCCTCTCGGGCGATGCGATATTGTAGGTGTAGAGCAGCTGCTCCGGGGTGTAGCAGTTGAGGCGCAGGCCCCGCTCCTCGATCATTTTTTTGACCTCCCCGACGGGCGGGTGGGAGATGTCGTCGATATACTGGTGCGGGAAGCCGCCCCAAAACTCTATGCTCTCGGTCCCGACCCGGACCATCGAGTCCAGGAAATACTTCAGGGAGAAGAATTTATAGCAGATATTCATGCCGGCGATCTTGTTCTTTTTAAGCTTGTTCAAGTTTTTGCCCCTTTCCGTTCAATCAATAGGGATCGAAGAGCTGGATGATTTTGGCGGACATCTCGGCTCCGCTGCGCAGGCAGCCGGGCACGTCCTGTCCCCCAATCACCCCGTAGGTGTAGCCCGAAATGAAGCTGTCCCCGGCCCCCACGGTGTTCACCACCGTCACCGGCAGCGCCTCCTGCAGGTAGTACTTCTTCCCGTCATAGGCTATGCTCCCGTGCTCGCCTAAGGTCGCGATCGCGACTTTTAAGCCCTTTTCGCAGCAGTCCTTCAGATACTCCCGGATGAAATCATCATCCTGCTTGTAGGAGAAGAAGCCGTAGTCCACATAGGGCAGCAGCTTCTGGATCTCGGGATCGTCAAGGTCGGTGGCGAAGTCGTAGACGATCGTCTTCCCCCACTCCTTGAAGGTCTTCATATACTGGTTGACGTTCCCCCAGATCACGCTGTGGATCACGTCATACCCCTTGATGAACTCGAGGTCCTCTTTTGTCAGGTCGAAGTCCGCGAAGACCCCCGGGTCGCTGATGGTATGCAGCCGGTCGTTTCCCACCAGCTGCATGAGCACCGTGCCCGTCTTCCCCTCCTTGCGGTGCAGGTGGCTGACATCCACGTCGTACTTTTTGAGCATTTCAATCAATTCGTCGCCATAGTGGTCGGTGCCCGTCAGGCTGACGACTGTGACCTCCACGCCGAGCTTACGGATATTCACCGCGAAATCCACACAGTTCCCCGTCGGGTAATATCGGTTTTGTTCCTTGTAAATATCGATGCAGTTGTCGCCTACTGCGGCTACTCTCATCGTGAATCCTCCCTTTCTAGGCAGTTGTCCGGCAGTGTCCGGCTCCTTTGGAGCCGGACGCCGTCTAATGGTGAAGGGGTTATTCCCCCACAACCTGCATATAGACCGTGCGGTCCTGGATTCCATCGAACTCGGCGAAGTAGATCTCCTGCGCCCGGCCGCGCACCACCTTCCCGTCCTTGACCGGGAAGTACGCGAAGTAGTTACAGAGCATGCTCTTCAGATGTCCCGGGCAGTTCCCGCCCGTCGCACCGTAGCTCGGTAGGAAGTGGTTGTGCGCATACTGCGCGTCCTTCGGTACCATCTCCTCGAGCTTCTCCTCGATGTCCGTCTCGAGGCAGGGCAGGCTCTCGTTGACGATGATACTCGTCGTCGTGTGGGCGGTCATCACATAGACCATCCCCTCATTGACCCCGCTCTCCTCCACAAACTTATGTACCCGCTCGGTGATGTTGATCATATCGAATTCGTTCTTGGTGCGCAGCTCAAACGAGTCCAGTTTCATTTTCATGGCCTTTAGTCCTCCATCCCTAAGAATTTCATCGCGTTGCCGCCCAGGACCTTCGCAAGCGTTCTTTCACGCAGCCCCAGCTTCTCGAGCCCGTACTTCATGTCCTCTTCCCCGAAGCGCGGCGAGTTCGAGCCGAACATCACCTTATCCGAGAACATGTTTTCAATCCACAGCGGGCTGAGGTCCACCTTGAAGATCTGGTGGAAGAAGTCCTTCGCCCGGTCGCAATAGAGCATGGAGGTGTCGGCGTAGACGTTCGGGTACTTGAGCAGCATCATCGCGGTGTCCTGCACCCAGGGCCAGCCGAAGTGCGCCAGGCCGATCCGGAGTTCCGGATACTCGATGGCCACCTCCTCGAAGCACAGGGGCTTCGAGTACTTCGCCGGGGTGTTCGGCTCCCAGGAGGTCCCGCAATGGAACAGGATGGGCTTGCCGTATTCGATGCATTTCTCGTAGACCGGCTTCATGATCGAATCGGTGGGATAGAACTTCTGCTTCGAGGGGTTGAGCTTGAGCCCCGAGAGCCCCAGCTCCCCGAAGGCGTGGTCCAGCTCCTTTATGGCGTCCTCCCGGTAGGGGTCCACGCTGGCAAAGCCGATGAAGCGCTCCGGCGCCTCCCCGACGAGTTTCTTCATCTCGTCATTCGAGACGATGGTGCAGCCGTACTGCGTGGTCAGATCCAGCGGCAGCAGCACCCGCTTGTCGATCCCCGCGTGGTCCATCTGGAACAGCGCCATCGAGATGTCGCTGTATCCCAGGAACTCCCGCCCCATGATCTCCTTGCGCTGCCGGGTCACCTCGTCCCCCTTGTACATTGGCTCCATGAATTCCGCATGCGTATGTACGTCGATTACCATTTATTCT
Source organism: Harryflintia acetispora (assembly GCA_004340125.1). GTDB lineage: Bacteria > Bacillota > Clostridia > Oscillospirales > Ruminococcaceae > Harryflintia > Harryflintia acetispora. Next base: position 390,690 of record SLUK01000002.1, read on the forward strand.
TGCTCCTCTCCTGTTGTTTGGGTTCTTTGTAACTCAGATTTGTCCGAATCTCTCCTTATAAAAAGAATAGGAAAAACCGGCGATTCAGGATTGTACTTTATTCGGTAATTTTGAAGAATATTTTGAAGAAATTTTCCAGACGTTTTTTAGCCCTTGACGGCGCCCGAGGCCAGACCCTCGACAATGTAGCGCTGCATCAGCAAAAAGATGATGACAACCGGGGCCACGGCAAGGCACCCGAAGGCCATCGCCCGGCTCCATTCGATCCCGTAGCGGCCCACCACGTTATAAATACCGGTGGTCACCGGCCACTTGGAAGCGTCGTTGACGAAGGTCAGGCTGTACATCATGTCCGCGTAACCGAACAGGAACGAGAACACGAAGGACACCACCACGCCGGTCGAGGCGATGGGCAGCATGACCCTGAAAAAGGAGGTCAGCGGGTTGCACCCGTCGATCAGGGCCGCGTCGTCCACCTCCTTGGGGATGTTGAGGAAGTAGGTGCGCAGCATCAAAATGGAAAACGGAATGGCGGTGGTGCAATTGGCGAAGATGGGCGCCCAGTAGGTGTTGTAAATCCCGATGTGCTTGAAAATGATAAAGTTGGGCACCAGGGTGAAGACCTGCGGCAGCATCTGGGAAACCAGGAACAGGAAAATAATCGATTTTTTAAATTTGATGTCATACCGCGCAAGCCCATAGGATGCCAGGGTGGAGAGCACCACCGAGATGGCCATGGTCGCCAGGGAGATCACCATGCTGTTCTTAAACGACGGGATGATCGGGAAGCTCTCCACCATGGTCAGCTGAGAGATATAGGCGTTCAGCGTCGGATGCGGCGGCAGCATGTAGGGCGGCCGCGCAAAAATCTCAGTCTCGGTCTTGAGCGAACAGGTAAACATCCAATACAGCGGGAAGAGCATGATGATGAAAAGGATCACCGCGATAATGATGGGGATCACCCTGCCCGCTCTTCTTTTAAAACGGTAACTGAACATTACATCAGCTCCTCCTTTCCAATGGTCTTGGTATAGAACAGGCCGATGACGAAGAGGATCAAAAACAGGATGTTGGCGATCGCACCGCCCTCGCTGAAATTAAACTCCATGAAGGACCGCCGGTAGGAGTAGATGCTCATCAGCTCGGTGGAATAGACCGGGCCGCCGGTGGTCATGACGTAGATCAGCTCGAAGCATTTAAAGGTGTAGACGAAGCCGAGCACCAGCACCGCCTCGATGGAGGATTTCATCATCGGCAGGGTGATCTTGAAGAACTTCTGGATGCTGTTGGCTCCGTCGATGACCGCGCTTTCGTAAATCTCGGTCGGGATGGTGGTCAGACCTGAAAGCAGCAAAATCATGTTGAAGGGGATGCCCGACCAGGTGTTGGTAATGATGACCGACCACATGGCGGTATCCGGTTTGAGGAGCCACTCGATCGGCTCCTGGATCAGCCCGAGGCTGAGACCCAGCTCGTTGAAGATGCCGCCGCTGGTGGCGAACATGAATTTAAAAAGAATCGCGGTGACCGTCGCGGGCATGATGTAGCTGATCATAGTCAGCCCGCTGATCGGCTTGAGGCATTTGGCCGGGCCGTTAAAGAGGATGGCCAGCGCAAAGCCGATGGTAAACTGGAAGAAGATACACCCCACCGTGAAAATCAGGGTGTTCTTTAAGGACTTGAGCAGATACTGGCTCCCGATCACATTCTTATAGTTTTGAAACCCGATCCACTCCTTGTGGGGGGACATCAGGGTCATCACGTCGACCTGCTGGAAGGAAAGGATAAAGTTGTAGACGATTGGGAAGACGATGAATACCCCCATGAACAGCAGCGCGGGTAACACAAAGCCATAGCCCACCCGGTCGGTATTCAGGTAATGTTTTTTCTTTCTCACGGTTATCACCTCAATTTCCTAAAATCTTTCATCCGTCAAAAGCACATGCGCTCCCTTCCCGTAATGATCCGCCATGAAGCGCCCCGGCGGGGCGGTTTTTCGCATGCTTGGCCGAATTTTGGCAAAAATAAAGCAGAGGGTACAGATCATACCGGGGACAAAATGAAAACGGTATAAAATGTACCCTCTACCTCCTACCTCAATTGGAAATGGGGCGCGCCTCGCAAACGGGCCGATCTATCCCCCGCACCCCTATGAGATTTTCAGTTTATGCTCTGGCCGCGTCGATGACCGCCTGGCCGTTCTTGCACGCCTGGTCGGGAGTGCTTTGCAGGGTCAGGGCCTCCTGGAGGGCCTGCTGGTAGCCCAGCGAAATTTCAGGCCACTTCGGATCCGCCGGACGGGCGTTGGTATACGGGATCAGGTCGATGACGACCTTCCAGTGCGGACGGTCGGTGAAGTCGGGATCGCTCAGGGTCTTCTCGCGCGGGATGAAGTGGCCGGAATCGATGTTCCACTTCTTGTTGCGGTCGTACTCCATGAACCATTTGAGGAAATCGACCGACTCTTCCTCGCCGTCGCCCTTGACGATCGCAAGGTTCTCGCCGCCGTAGACCGAGCCGTAGGTGGCGTCCTTCGGAATGGCAAAGTTATCCCACTCGAAGGCGACCGAGCCGTCCTCCTGGCCCTTCTCGAGCCCGCCGATCGCCCAGCAGCCCATGAACATCATGGCGAGGCGGCCGGCCTTGAACTGGGTCTGCACATCGGACTGGGACCACATGACAACGTCCTTGGGCATCGAGCCGTCCTGCACCATGTCGGCGAGCAGGGTCATGGCCTTGATGCCGGATTCGCTGTCGAGCTGGTAGCTGTCGCCGCCGGCGGTGTACTGGAAGGGCAGGTACTGGAAGGTGCCTTCCTCATTGCCCACCGCGCACATACCGAAGCCGTAGACGCCGTCCTTGGTCAGGGTTTTGGCGTCCGCCTTGAGCTCATCCCAGGTCTCGGGGATTTTGGTGATGCCGGCCGCGTCGAACATATCCTTGTTGTAGTAAATCTGCATGTTGTTCGAGTTCGCCGGGACCGCGTACATCTTGCCCTCGTAGTAGCAGGTATTGAGGATCTGCTCATAATAGTCGTGGATGTCCTCGTTGTCCTTCATCTGCTCGGTGATGTCCTTGAACATCCCCATCGCGGAGTAGGCAACACAGTCGCAGTTGTCGATAAACACCATGTTGGGCAGGCTGCCGGCAGCCGAGCCGACCGAAAGCTGCTTCTTGAAATCGCCGAAGGGCAGCTGCACCGAGGTGACGTTTGCCACATCACTTTGCGCCGAGTACTCGTCGCAGTACTCCTTGGCCAGGGTGCTCAGGTCGCCGTCATGGTAGTGCCAGAGGGTGAGCTCCTTCTTCTCGCCCGTCGGAGCCGCCTGGCTCTCGGGCGCTTCGCTGGAAGCCTCGGACGCAGCCGGGGCCGCGCTGCTCGCGGGAGCCTCGGAAGACGAAGCCGCGGGAGAGCCGCCGCAGCCAGCCACCATCGAAGCGAGCATGGACGCAGCCAGCAAGAGTGATAGGGTCTTCTTCATGTAGTAAACCTCCTCATGTCTTTACTGAAATATATGTTAACGGACGTTAACACCCAGATAAGGTGACAAGCAGGAACCCATGTCGAAAGAATGTTTGTACACAATCCTTGCGCAATACACCAGTTGATGCTAGAATATATATATTGGAATAAAATCCCGTTTATTCAATATCTTTTTTGTTCCTTATCGCCAACCCGGCGTATCTGGGCGGCTGGAAAAATCCTGAAAGCCGGTCCCTTCGCCGGGGTTAAACGCATTTTGGGTAAAAAAATAACATCCTCCGCCGGCAGGGGGATGCGCCGCGTACGGCCGCGCATAACCTTTTCGGTGGAAAAAGAATGGTATAACAAACCAGAGGACACGAAGGCGCCTCCTCCGGTCCCGGCGTTTATTCCGTTTTTATCTCCCCCTATCCGGAGGGAGGTTTCATACAACATATTCCCGGCCGCGGTTCCCCCTTTGGGATGGTATCTTGGATCAGAACCGAGGTTTATTTTTATTTCTGCTTTTTCCCGGAATCACAGGAGAATGCGGAAAGGTCAATCTATCCCCTTTTCCCCTTTATCATCCTGGATTTTCGTGCATTTTTATTATAATCTTCATTTGTCGAATTGTTAACTGCATTTGTAGTTATTTTCGACATTTTTTACTGTAATGATCTTTTCTGCAAAGAATAAGGAAGAGAGAACCGGTGGGTTCTTTTATATGAGGTGAACGAATTGACCATCAACGAACGCTTTTTTCATCTGCTGGAGGAGTCCCAATATACCCAGAAAGAACTCTCTCAGCATACCAAAATATCAGAAAAGACGCTCAGCGCCTGGAAGCGGCGCGGGACCGATCCGCCGGCCCGGTATATATCTGCAATTGCAGATTTTCTTTCCTGCTCCGAACATTTTCTGCTGACGGGTGAGCAGGAAGCTGTCCCCGCCCCGATTGCCCGGGAAAAGAATGAAGAACAGCTGCTCGACCTGTTCCGGCAGCTCGACGCGGTGGAACAGGGCCTGATCCTCGGGCGGGCGGCACAGCTTCTCTACCAAAAGCGCCAGGAGCGGCAAGACTGAGCTCCCTTCGGCGGGAAACCCCTTCCAAACGACAAAAAAAGGCTGGAACCGATTGGTTCCAGCCTTTTTCAGCGATTGTTCCTTATTTCATCATCGAAGCGACTTCGTCGGCAAAGTTGTCCTCTCTCTTCTCGAGGCCCTCGCCCTTCTCGAAGCGCACAAAGCTGACGATCGCGATCTTGCCGCCCAGCTCCTCGCCAATCTTGTCGGTGTACTGTGCAACAGACAGATCGCCGTCCTTGATGAAAGCCTGGTCGACAAGGCAGACTTCCTTGTAGTACTTCTGGATTCTGCCGTTGACCATCTTCTCGGCGATGTTGGCGGGCTTGCCCTCGTTGATCGCCTGAGCGGTGAGGATTTCCTTCTCCTTGTCGATGATCTCAGACGGAACCTCTTCCTTGCGCACATAGGTCGGGGTGGCCGCCGCGATCTGCATGGCAATGTCCTTGGCATAGGCCTTGAAGCCGTCCTTGGAAGCGGTCGCATCGTCGGTGTCGAAGTTGACCATGACGCCGATTCTCCCGCCGCCGTGGATATAGGTCACGAGGTGGCCCTCGTAGCGGGCGAAGCGGCGAATGTTCATGTTCTCACCGATGGTCAGGATCTTCTCTCTGAGCAGATCGGCCACCGTCTCATCCGCGCCCGAAGCCTTGCACTCGAGCAGCGCGGCGACGTCGGCCGGCTTCTGCTCGGCCACCGTCTTGGCGCAGGTCTCGACAAAGGCGACGAAGGAATCGTTCTTCGCCACGAAGTCGGTCTCGGCGTTGACCTCGATCACCACGCCGACGTTCCCGTTCTCATAGGCGTATACCAGGCCCTCGGCCGCGATACGGCCGGCCTTCTTGGCGGCGGCGGCAAGGCCCTTCTCTCTGAGGAATTCGATCGCCTTGTCCATATCGCCATTCGCTTCGGTCAGCGCTTTTTTGCAGTCCATCATGCCGCAGCCGGTTCTCTCACGCAGAGCGGCAACGTCCTTAGCAGTAAATGCCATTGGTATTTCCTCCCTGATTCTTTATCAATAATTCAGAATTATTTCGCTTTGACAGGCTCGTCGGCCTCGTTCTCCTTCGCCTCGGCCTCTTCGGCGGCGGCGCCCTGCTGGCCCTGCTTGCCCTCGAGGATCGCATCGGCCATGGTCGCGGAGATCAGCTTGACGGCACGGATGGCGTCGTCGTTGCCGGGGATAACGTAATCGATCTCGTCCGGGTCGCAGTTGGTATCGACAATCGCGACGATCGGAATGCCGAGGTTCTTCGCCTCGGAGACGGCGATCCGCTCTTTTCTCGGGTCGACGATAAAGAGGGCCGCCGGGAGCTTCTTCATGTTCTTGATACCGCCCATGAATTTCTCAAGCTTCTCGATCTCGAGACGCAGCTTGATGACTTCCTTCTTGGGCAGGCGCTCGAAGGTGCCGTCCTCCTCCATCTTGCGCAGCTGCGCGAGACGGTCGATTCTGCGGCGGATGGTCTTAAAGTTGGTCAGCATGCCGCCCAGCCATCTGGCGTTGACAAAGTGCGCGCCGGCGCGGGTTGCCTCCTCGCGGATCGACTCGCCGGCCTGCTTCTTGGTGCCGACGAACAGGACCTCGCCGCCGTTCATGGACAGATCGCGCACGAACATGTACGCCTCGTCCAGCTTTTTGACGGTCTTCTGCAGGTCGATGATGTAGATGCCGTTACGCTCGGTAAAGATGTAACGCGCCATCTTGGGGTTCCATCTCCTGGTCTGGTGACCGAAGTGAACACCCGCTTCGAGAAGTTGCTTCATTGATACTACGCCCATGGTAAAATCCTCCTTCAGGTTAAACCTCCGTCCTGCCTTAAAAATTTCGTGCGGCCGATCCGCTCGCACGGACACCTGGACCACACAATAACAGGACGTGCGTTTTCCGCAATATTATATCATACGCGGTTTAATAATGCAAGCATGTTTTTCCATTTTCCTCAGGCGTGGGCGCGCAGCCTCGGCACCGGCAGGTTGACATGAAAATACACACAGAGCATACGGGTGAAAAAGACCACCGCGAGCGCCGAATAGAGGCTGGCCTGTTCCCCCAAATGGGGGTAGGCAAACCAGAGATAGACGGCGCCCAGCGCGGCTGCCAGCGCATAGATGTCGCTGCGGAAGATGGCGGGGACCCGCTGCGCGAGCACGTCCCGGATCACCCCTCCCCCGACCGCCGTGATGACCGACACGAAGAGGAACTGCACGAAGTTATAGTGCATGTGGATGGCCTTGAGCCCGGTGTCGATGGCGAAGATGCTCAGTCCCACCGCATCAAAGATCACGATGATGAAGTGGATCTTAAACAGGTTGCGGATCGCAATGACGAAGGCCACCGAGAGCAGCACCAGCAGGATGGTCAGATAGCTGGAAAAGAACACGGGCACCAGCACGGTCATCCCCTGCTCGGGCAGATGGACCGGCACGCCGGTGTTCATCACCATATCACGCAGGATCCCGCCCCCGCAGGCCGTGACGAAGGCCAGCACGCAGATCCCGAGGATATCCATGCGCTTTTGCATGGCGACATAGGCCCCCAGGATCGCGAAGCTGACCACCCCGATGTATTCAAAGATGTTAAGCAGCCCGAACTGAATTTCCACTTCCCTATCCCCTCACTGCGGCAGCTGCCAGTCGACCGAACGGCCGAACTGGCTCAAAAACGCATTGGTCTTGGAAAAGTGGCGGCAGCCGAAGAAGCCGCTTTGCGCCGAAAAGGGGCTGGGGTGGGCGGCGCTGAGCACCAGGTGGTTGAGGTTCGTGATATACTGCGCCTTGGCCTTAGCAAACGAGCCCCAGAGCAGGAAGACGATCGGCTCCTCGCGCGCGTTCAGCAGCTCGATGATCCGGTCGGTGAAAATCCCCCAGCCGATATCCCTATGGGAGTTCGCCTGCCCGGCGCGCACCGTCAAAGTGGCGTTGAGCAGCAGCACCCCGTCCTCGGCCCACGCCTCGAGACAGCCGTGCCCCGGCGGGATGAAGCCGACGTCGTCGTGCAGCTCCTGGTAAATATTCTGCAGGCTGGGAGGAACCGGCACCCCGCGCCGCACCGAGAAGGAGAGTCCCTGCGCCTGCCCCCGTCCGTGGTAGGGGTCCTGGCCGAGGATCACCGCCTTGACGCTGCGGTACGGGGTAAAGCGCAGGGCGTTAAAGATGTCCTCCATCGGCGGGTAGACGGTGTAGCGGCGGTACTCCTCCTTTAATGTTTCCCGCAGCCGCCGGTAATAATCCTTCTGGAACTCGCCGGCGAGCAGCTCGTCCCAGTCGTTGCCAATCTGTACCATAGGTCACCTCGAAGTCGTATGCCCGCCGCCTCAGACATGCAGGACAAGCAGGGCCACATTGAAATAGATAAAAATCGAACAGGCGTCCACCACCGTGGTGATGATGGGCGCCGCCATGATCGCCGGGTCTACCTTGAGGCGCTTGGCCACGATGGGCAGGATGCACCCCAGCGACTTTGACAGGCAGACGGTCAGGATCAGCGTGAACCCGACGGTGGCCGCCATCAAAAAAGATCCGTATTGAAAGAAGATGCGCAGCCCGTTGACCAGGGCCAGCGCCACGCCCACCAAGAGCGCCACCCGGATTTCCTTAAACCAGACGCGCAGCGCATCCCGCGGCGCGATCTCGTTTAAGGCCATGCCGCGGATGACCAGCGTCGAGCTCTGCGAGCCGCAGTTCCCGCCGGTGTCCATGATCATCGGGATAAAGGCCACCAGCAGCGGGATGGCCGCGAAGGCGTCCTCATATTTGGTGATGATCGTCCCGGTCACCGTGGCCGAGAGCATGAGGATCAAGAGCCAGACGATCCGCTTCTTGGCGTGGGTAAAAACCGAGGTGCGCAGGTAGCTGTCGTCCGACGGGCTGATGGCCGCCATCTTCTCAAAGTCCTCGGTGTTCTCCTCCTGGATGACGTCCAGCGCGTCGTCGATGGTGATGATCCCGACCAAACGGTTCTCCGTATCCACCACCGGCAGCGCCAGGAAGTCATATTTACCGAACAGATAGGCGATCTGCTCCTGATCGTCCAGGGTGTGGACATAGATGATGTTGGTCTCCATGATCTCCCCGATGAGGGTTTCCTTGTCGGCCAGCAGCAGGGTCTTGACGGTGACCACCCCCTCGAGCACCCGGTTGTCGCCGATGACATAGCAGGTATAGATGGTCTCCTTGTTTACCCCGGTGCGCCGGATGTGGTCGAACGCCTGTCCCACCGTCATCGAGCTTTTAAGGTCCACCAGCTCGATGGTCATCAGGCTGCCCGCACTGTCCTCGGGGTAGCTCAAAAATTGGTTGATGGATTTGCGGTACTGCATGTCGCAGCTTTGCAGCACCTTCTTGACGACGTTTGCGGGCATTTCCTCGAGCATGTCCACGGTGTCGTCCATCGCCAGTTCGTCGAGCACGGCGCGCAGCTCGACGTCGTTCATCGCCTCACAAAGGCTCTGCTGGGCCTCGCTCTCCATGTAGGAGAAGGTGTCCGCCGCCGTCTCCTTGGGCAGGAGCCGAAACAGCAGCACCATGTCCTCCTGGGAAAGGCCCAAAAAGAGCGCCGCGATGTCCACCACGTTGAGCTCACTCAGATATGCGCGCAGCCGGCCGTAATGGCGCTGTGCGAGCAGCTCGCGAATCGTTTCATTCATCCTATTCTGCCTCCCTCTTTGCGGGCGGCAAAAGGCTAGGGCCCCGGCTTGAACGCCGCCCGCTGTTTCTCTGTTTGTTTCCGACTTTGTCGACTCGGACCTGCGTCCACCGTGTTCACCCCTTTAATGATTAAATTGCCCCGTTGGCGCTTTCTCGCTTTTTTGGCATAGCGGCCATAGGGGTCTTGAAATACAGCTCAAAGAGCTATCTTTTATTATACTACCTGCGCCCCGCGCTGTAAACCAGACTTTTCTGCCATTATGATCTTTTCCATCAGAAATTTCAATCTCCTTGTCCGTCTGCCGCGTACAAGGAAGCGGCCTGCCGGTCATCCCGGCAGGCCGCCCAATTTCTATTCCATACCCTTCCCTGCAGTGCCGCCCTGTCCCATCAGCGCAATCATCTTTTCCAAAAACTCCAGCGGAAAAGGCGGGGACGCCAAAGGCTTCACCGCCAGCGACATCAGCTTCACAGGGTTGTCGTCCGCCGCGATCCGGTTGGAGTGGAACACGCCGCAGCTTCGGCAGCGGTGCAGAATGGCCCACTCCCCATCGGCGCGCACCCAGACCCCGACCGGGTCCATAACCCCCTGGCAGATGGATTTCCGGTCCCCCGGCTCCTCGTCGAGATGGACGCTGGAAAGGCAATTCGGACAATGGTTGCGATGCCGGGTGCCGGCGCCCTCCAAAGCGACCGTACTGCCGCAAACCTTACAGACGAAGCAAGCATCGGCTTTTTTTAATCTATTCAATTTAAATCCTCCTGAAGTTATCCGTATAGTTCATAACTTTGGGAGGCTTTGCGGAGATCAGTCCACACAAACCTCCCGGTTCGTGACAATCTCCGGAGTACCAAATCTAAACAAAAATCATTTCTCCTTAAAGTATAATAAGAATTTGCCGTGCTTTATTTTAACACATCCGGCGCTATCTTACAAGATGCGGCGGCGTTGAGAAAAAGTCCCCCTTGACAACTCGCCGAAAAGAGCTTATAGTATTAATAATATCTCTCAAATGCGCAGATGAGGAACAGTAAGGCCTCCTTCTCCATCCAGAGAACTGCTGGCAGGTGAAAAGCAGCTGGAGCAGAGCCCTGAACTCGCCTCGGAGCAGCCCGCTGAACCGTACTTCGTAGTAGGCGCCGCCGGAACCCGGCCGTTACCCCGGGAGGATATAAGGCCCCTGTGGGTCCGTATCCGCGAATGAGCATATTGCCCGCTGGGGAATATGGAATTAGAGTGGTACCGCGTGAGACTGAAAGTCTTTCGCCTCTAACGAAGAGGTGAAGGGCTTTTTTGTTATATGTAAATACTTCATTTGATAACAAATCAGGAAAGGGTGTTTGGCAGATGAAAAACGTAGAAAAGTACAAGAGGGGCTATTTTCTTCCGCCCCACTGCGAGATGAGATGGGCCCAAAAGGAATACATCGACCACCCGCCGGTCTGGTGCAGCGTCGACCTGCGCGACGGCAACCAGTCGCTGATCGTCCCGATGAGCCTCGAGGAGAAGCTGGAATTCTATCAGCACCTGCTGAAAGTCGGCTTCAAGGAGATCGAGATCGGTTTCCCAGCCGCCAGCGAAACGGAATATGAGTTCCTGCGCACCCTCATCGAGCAGGACCTGATTCCGGACGACGTGACCATCCAGGTGCTCACCCAGTCCCGCGAGCACATCATCGAAAAGACCTTCGAGGCGCTCAAGGGCTGCAAGAAGGCGGTGGTCCACCTTTACAACTCCACCTCGGTCGCCCAGCGCGAGCAGGTCTTTAAGAAGAGCAAGGAAGAGATCATCGACATCGCCGTGATGGGCGCAAAGCTGCTGCAAAAGCGCGCCGCCGAGGCGGATGGGGATTTCCGCTTCGAGTACTCCCCCGAGAGCTTCACCGGCACCGAGATGGAATTCGCCCTGGAAATCTGCAACGCGGTGCTGGACATCTGGAAGCCCACGCCCCAGCGCAAGGTTATCATCAACCTGCCGGTCACTGTCTCGATGTCCATGCCCCACGTCTACGCCAACCAGGTCGAGTTCATGAACGACAACCTCAAATACCGCGAGAGCGTGATCATCTCGCTCCACCCGCACAATGACCGCGGCTGCGCCATCGCGGACAGCGAGCTCGGGCTGCTGGCCGGTGCCGACCGGATCGAGGGCACCCTCTTCGGAAACGGCGAGCGCACCGGCAACGTGGACATCGTGACCCTGGCGCTCAACATGTATTCCCACGGGATCGACCCGGGGCTCGACTTCTCGTGTCTACCCGAAACCACCGCCCTCTACGAGCGGCTGACCCGCATGCACGTCTACGAGCGCCAGCCCTATTCCGGCGCGCTGGTCTTCGCCGCCTTCTCCGGCTCCCATCAGGACGCCATCGCCAAGGGGATGCACTGGCGGGACGAGAAGAACTGCGAGCACTGGACCGTCCCCTACCTGCCGATCGACCCGAAGGACATCGGCCGGGAGTACGAGGGCGACGTCATCCGGATCAATTCCCAGTCCGGCAAGGGCGGGATCGGCTACCTGCTCGAGCAGAAGTACGGCCTCGACCTGCCGCCCAAGATGCGCGAGGATTTCGGCTACAAGGTCAAGAGCGTTTCCGACCATCTGCATAAGGAGCTGCTGCCCGACGAGATCCATGACATCTTCCAGAAGGAATATGTCAACATCGACGCGCCGGTCAAATTCGTCAACTACAAGATTGCCGCCAACGGCGAGACCCACGCCACCGTCTGGGTGAAGGTCAGCGGCGAGGAACAGGAGTTCACCGCCTCGGGCAACGGACGTCTGGATGCCGTCAGCAACGCGCTGCAGCGGGGCCTGCGGATCAGCTATTCCAACCTGGTCTACAAGGAGCACGCTTTGGAGATCGGCTCGACCTCCCGCGCGATGGCCTATGTCGGGATCACCGGCCCCGACGGGAAGACCAGCTGGGGCGCCGGGCGGCACAACGACATCATGACCGCCTCGGTCTATGCCCTGGTGAGCGCCGTCAACAAAATGATGAATTAACCGATTCCCTTAAAAAAACCGGGGCCTGCCGCAGTCATTTGCGGCAGGCCCCGGTTTTTCTTTGCTATGGAAGCAGCGGCTTGCAGATCAGGCGGTCCAGCTTGGTGTCCAGGATATTGGCCGCGTGGGCCGGGCGCAGGATCCAGGCCGTGTCCGCTCCCCTGCCGGTCCCGCCCACACAGACCACCGGACCCGGCCTTATCGCGCCGCAGTCCAGCGCCATCACGGCGCACTCGACGCAGACCTTGGTGCCCTGCCCGAACATGCGCAGGGTATGGGCCATGATCTCGACCGGATAGGCGCCGCTGAACTTCTTCGAGATCCCCCGCTCCGCCCCGCTGAGCACATGGGTGGCGGTGACGATCGCCATCCCGCAGTCCTGGAGCTCCCGGCGCACCTGTGCGGGCAGCTCCTGCTCCCCCGGCTCCCTGTAGCCGTTGGCGTGGGTCACCACGACGATGTCAAGCTCCTTTGCCGCGCCTTTCAGCAGCAGCGGCGTATATCCCGAACCGGTGGCCACCACCAGCGCGCCGATCCCTTCCTCCTTCGCCGCCTGCACCGCAAGCTGCAAGGTCCGTTCGGTATTCTGTTTGCCCGGCTTATCAAAATAAACCATAGTTCCCTCCCCTTTCTGTTTGAAAACGGTATAATCCATTATTCCTTCGGCCCAAAATATTCATCGATCACCGTTTCAGCCATCCGTTTCATATAAAGCGACATCGCGGACATCGAGAGCAGCAGCACCATCAGGTCGCTCTTGCCCCGCAGCTCGATCGGCGACTTGCGGAACATCGAACGGATGACCTCCGGCATGGTGTCCCGCTCGATCTGCTTGAAGGTCAGAAACTGCCGGTAACACTCCTCGAGCGCCTTCTCGTCGAAGTCCTCCTCCTCGTAGACGCCCGAGAGCACCCTTTTTATCTCCTGGATGGTGAGGGTGTTTTTCATGTTGTAAATGAGCAGCATCTGGATGATGTGTTCCTTGGTGTACTTTTTTCCCTTGATCGGCTTGAGGACGCCCTCCTTGCTGTAATTGTTGATCATCGTCTTGGTCAGCAGCTTGTCGTCCTCGTACCGCTTATTCCCGCCAAGGTTCTGATCGAAAATGGTGATGATCTGGTCCATATACAGGTCGATGTCCGGGATGCTTTGCGGCGGGATATCGTCGTCGTCAAAGCTGCGGCGCACCAGGTCCATCATTTCTTCCTTCATATCCGGCATGGTTTCTACCTCCCAGGTAAAATTCTTGCGATCGTAGAGTTGCATAACGGCTATATTGTGGCTATTGTACCATATTTTGCAATGCTTATCAATTTCTGCTCTTGTAATCCCGCCGAAATATGTTATACTATAAATATAAAATAGTTTTAAAAACTATATTTTAAATTATCAATACTTGGAGGTGCGATTTTTGAAAACACTTTTTTCCGGCGCCCGCGAGCCTGTCAACAGTGCGACCCATTTTTTCGGGGCGGTCCTTTCGGTGGTGGGCACGGTGCTGCTGGTGTTTTCCGCACTTCGCGGCGAAACGCCCCGCTCCCTGCTGATCGCCGGGCTTGTCTTCGGGCTCTCGCTGACCGCGCTGTACTGCGCAAGCTCGCTCTACCACTATGTCCACTGCTCGGCGCCGGCTCTGCTGCGCCTGCGCAAGCTGGACCATGCGATGATCTACGTACTGATCGCGGGGACCTATACTCCTTTGCTGCTCGCCTTTTCCGAGGGGCGCGAGGGGTTCTACCTCACCCTGGGAATCTGGGCGGTCGCGCTTTGCGGCATCGCGATGAAGGTGGTCTGGATGGGCGCGCCGCGCTGGCTGTCCACCGTGCTCTATATCGCGATGGGCTGGGCGATCGTCCTCGACCCGGCGGCCATCCTGCGCATGCCGTCCGGGTGCCTCTGGCTGATCGCGCTGGGGGGGCTGTGCTACACCCTGGGCGCCGTGATCTATGCGTTCAAGAAGCCGAACCTTTTCCAGCGCTTCGGCTTCCATGAGCTTTTCCACGTCTTCGTGCTGCTGGGCAGCCTGCTGCACTTTTTGGCCGTCTATCTGTTCATCATCCGCTGAATATATGAAAAGAAGGGACCACCATCAGTTGACACCCAATAAGGAAGTATTGAGAAGGATTCAGATTGGACAGTCGGCAAGCGGAATGTAACAAGAAAAGACGGGCTATTGGCTTATGCTAATAGCCCGTCTTTTACGCGTGGAGGGGCAAGGCAAAGTGGCGGCCACGCTCCGAGTTAAATAGCAGAACGGATGAAAACGGTTGACAAAGCGGATAATCTCATAGCGTGCTTGTCTATCGCTCGGTTATCCAATACAAAATAAAATGGTTTGTTTACGCCATGCGGTGGCTCGTCTTTCCCTTGAATTCGGAAATTCCGAATTCAAAAAAATGTGTCCCACCATGGGACACATTTGCATGTGAGGGGGATTGGGGAACTCCCCAACAAGCAAATTTTTGCCCCGGCCCCTTAAGGAGGGCCGGGGCAAAAATGGCAAGTGTGTACACGCTTGCACTGCTTGCCATCGCACTTACTCTCTTTAACACCTCTAAAAAAGTAGACCGGACAAGATGAACTTGTCCGGTTCTTAGGTTTCTTTTTCTTGTAAACGTGCCAAATGTGCTTCGATTTTTTCAATAGTCAATAATAGCTGTTCTCTTAAATCAAGAGGAAATAAACGTAACCTTTTTATCAAAATTTCTTCATCTTCCGCAAGAGCAAACGTTTTAGCCTTAGTAATGGGAGTACGAATATTTCTTAATAAACATACGACGGGGTATTTTGACATTATGCGGGACGTAGGGACATTTTTTAATGGCGCGTGATGGACGATTCAGCTTGATCGTCCAATCCAGAATAAACCCAATAGGGCGCACTTAAATCAGCCCTACAAACTTTAATGAATTGTTTTGCTATACAACAAGCATTGTAGCGGTACTTTTTTACCGTTCAAGTCAATAGCTACATCTTTTGCTTCTGATTTTGTAAATCCTCGGTGTTCATAAAACTGATAGGTGCAGGCATTGTCGGTGTAGAGATAAACCAGTTTCCCCGTTTCTTCCGCTTCAAATGCGGAAAGCAGGGCTGTGCCGACCCCCTTGACTTTACATCCCGGGTCGGCAGCAAGGAAAACTATTTCTCCATCAGGTTCCTGCTTTTTGCGGAAAGACGCAAACATCTCTTTATTCGCTGTGTCATATGCGCCAACACCTTCCCCTGCAACGATGTTTTGCATAATATCAAATGCTTTCACAAAGATTGTTCGCCAAAAGCTATGGTATCGTTTTTTCTCCCCCTTCATATCAGCAAGCAACACGCCAACAAAACAATCGTTCACATACGCACCGTAGGCTTTCGTTGCCCGATTTAACTCCATGTGCCAGAAATATTTGCTATACAGAGAAAGAATGGTTTCGTTATCCATATACCAATTCAAGTGCATTCCTTGAATTGCAAACTTCTGCGCCTTTTTATAATCCTGTTTTTGTATTTCTCTAATTTCAACCATATTTGCCTCGCAAATTTGAATTTGAATATCAGTAAATTATGACCTCTCAACAGAGGTTACAGTGTTTTAATAAAATCCTCCAAAAGCCTTGAAAATAAAGGATTTATCGCAATGTGTCTGCCTTATCTCTTTATACGGTTACACACAAGTTTACTCTTTCCCTCATTGCTCATAAGGGCAAATACAAGGGCAAGAAAATCTCATAACAAGATATAACAAAGTGTGGCAATCGGAGAACTGTGATGTATGTGCGAATATATTATAACGGAGGATTTTTCAATGGACAAGTACATTTACGATGATAAAAATGGTCTGTGGTATGAACTGCAAGGAGATTATTATATCCCATGTCTTATCTTACCAGCCGAAAAAGAACAGCCTATTGGTTTGTGGGGACAGCGGCACTTGCGGTATCTGAAAGAATACCGCCGAGCCACCTACATAACCTTGTTCACAAGCGGCAGACTGAACAATTACCTTGCTGACATCGACAGGCAGGCGCAGGAACGCATGGAAAGGCTCACAGAGCAGATGAAACGGGTGCAGGGTATTACGGAGCAGTTAAAGGCGGAAAACGCTTTGGAATGGACACAGAGAATGAATAACATACGGGCGTGTGCAAAGGAGATTGTGGAAAAAGAAATCATCTTTGCATAAGAAGACAGCGGTAGGATTTAGTTTTCCTACCGCTGTTTCACTTAAATCAAAAAAATATATTGACATTTTTCTATGTGTTGCATATAATAACACATAGACATTTATCTATAGGAGGTGATTGAGAGAGATGGATGAAAAAAGAATTGCGGCAATTTTCAAAGCGTTTTGTGATGAAAACCGCATTAGGATTATAAAACTGCTGCGTTCAGGTGAAAAATGTGCTTGCAAGTTGCTAGAAGAAATCAATGTCACGCAGCCTACGCTTTCCCACCATATGAAAATTCTTTGTGACGCTGAAATAGTTGTCGGGCGCAAAGAGGGAAAATGGACACACTATTCTATTTCAGAAAAAGGTGTGGAGCAGGCAAAAGAATGTTTGCGGCAGTTGACAACACTTGATGTTGAAAGCGAAAACAAGTCGTGCTGTGAAAAGTGAGGAAGTTTATTGATTGCTTTTCCGCACGGCTTATATTCGGGACGATAAATCGACATATTTCAATATAACTATATGAAAGGGGCTTTTTATGGAGACACTAAAAACAATTTGGGACTTTTTTCAAAATGAAGTCCTTGGTATGAACTGGCTGAATCGCCTCATTGAAACATTTTTGAACGCTTGCGGTTTAGATACCACGGGCAAAATAGGAGGAAGTGTTCAGTTTTTCATCTATGATACTGTAAAAATTATGGTACTGCTCGGCGTTTTGATTTTGATTATCTCGTATATTCAAAGTTATTTCCCGCCCGAAAGAACTAAAAAGATACTCGGCAGATTTCACGGAATATGGGCGAATATCATCGCCGCTCTGCTCGGTACGGTAACACCGTTTTGCTCGTGTTCTTCCATTCCGTTGTTTATCGGGTTTACAAGCGCAGGTTTGCCGCTTGGCGTTACATTCTCCTTTTTGATTTCTTCGCCGATGGTTGACCTCGGAAGCCTTGTCTTACTGATGAGTATTTTCGGCTGGAAAGTTGCTGTTTTATATGTAATATTCGGTTTGGTAATCGCTGTGGCTGGCGGAACGCTAATTGAAAAGTTGCACCTCGATAATCAAGTGGAAGAATATATCCGAAACGGTCACTCGATTGATGTTCCGCAGGAGGAACTGCATTTCAAAGACCGTATGAAATTTGCGTGGGAACAGGTTGTTGAAACCGCTAAAAAGGTTGCTCCTTATGTTCTGATCGGCGTGGGCATTGGTGCTTTCATTCACAACTGGATTCCTGAAGAATTTATTGTCAAAGCACTTGGCGAAAATAATCCGTTTGGCGTAATTCTTGCTACGATAGTCGGTATTCCGATGTATGCGGATATTTTCGGTACAATTCCGATTGCAGAAGCCCTGCTTGCAAAAGGTGCTTTGCTCGGCGTTGTCCTTTCCTTTATGATGGGCGTTACTACGCTTTCGCTCCCTTCAATGATTATGCTTCGCAAGGCGGTCAAACCGAAACTGCTTGGTATTTTCATTGGAATATGTGCTGCTGGTATTATTATTGTAGGCTATCTTTTCAACGCAATACAATATTTAATTGTTTAATTTTAGGAGGTTATTATTATGGCATTATTTAACTTTGGAAAGAAAAAGGAAGAAGAAAAGAAAACACCTGCTTGCGCTTGTAGCTGCGGTTGTGCTGCCAGCGAAGCAGAAAGCATTACAAACGATTGCTGTCCTGATTTGAAAGAGGGAGAAATCTGCTGTATCAAAGTGTTAGGGGCAGGTTGTAAATCCTGTCACGAACAATTTGAATACACAAAGCAGGCAGTAAAGGATATGGGACTTTCCGTAGAGGTCGAATACATTACCGATATGCAGAAAGTAATGGAATACGGTGTTATGAGTATGCCTGCCCTTGTTGTCAACGAAAAGGTTGTTGCTATGGGTAAGGTTTTGAAAGCTGCTGATGTGGTTGCTCTGCTGCACAAGCTGGGGTTTTAACGATGGATAAGAAAAAGGTAGCCTTTATTTGTGTGCATAACTCCTGCCGCAGTCAGATTGCAGAAGCACTTGGAAAACATTTGGCGGGAGATAAGTTTGATTTCTATTCTGCCGGAACAGAAACAAAATCACAAATCAATCAGGACGCTGTGCGGCTTATGAAACAGCTTTATGGGATAGATATGGAGCAAAGCCAGTATAGCAAGACGATTGATAAAATCCCTACGCCCGATATTGCGATTTCAATGGGGTGTGATGTCGGTTGTCCCTATATCGGTAGAGCGTTTGATGATAATTGGGGACTTCCCGATCCGACGGGCAAAAGTGATGAATGTTTTATACAGGTCATTGAGAGAATATCTCAAAAAATAAAAGACTTGAAATTAGAAAAGTAACATGAAAGCCACAGAATGGATATATTGCCCTATCTGCGGCAATAAAACTCGCACAATGATACGGGAAGATACAGAATTAAGAAACTTCCCTCTCTACTGTCCGAAGTGCAAAAAGGAAACAAGCATCAATGCTCAGGATATGAAAGTCACGCTTGCAGAACACAAATAAGATTTTTATGTATGCCGCCGCATGGGTGATACCATAGCGGCGGTTTTTCGTGCCTATCGGCTGTCTCTGTCAAAGGATTTCTTTCTCTGTCTCGGCTGGTTTCTCTGCTTACCCTCCGCCTGAAGCTGACGCAGGCGTTTCAGCACGCTCTCTCGTTCAGGCGGCTTTGCCTGCTCTTTTTTGGCGGGTTTCTGTTTTTCCCTGACCTGTTGCTCCCATGCGGCAAGGTCACGATTGAACTGCTCCACAACAGCCTCCGCCTTACGGTAGGTTGCCATGTACGCCTGCACATCGGGATAACCGTCCTCTTTCAGAACATCGGGCAGTTTATCCAGCTTTTCAGCGATTTCCTTTTCTGTCCGCTGTATCTGCTCTGTGAGCGCCTTGCGCTCCTTACCCTTGAAAATCCCTTTTGTATCGGCAAGCTGTTGTTTCAGCTTCGGAAGTACCGTATCCTGCAAATGCCGGATTTCTTTCGCCTTATCCTGCGCCTTTATCATCAGCTTTTGCATGGTACGGAACTCTGCCATATCTATTTCAAGGACAGGCTTCGGCGGCATATCGTGTTCACGGATTAAGTTTTGCAGGAAGTCCTTAGCCTTGTTTACGATACTGCGGAACAGACCCGGCAGCCAGCCCTTGCTTTTGATAGACTGGCTCGCCTTTTCGTGTATCTCTGTCTGCTTGACTTCTAAAATCTTTGCTTCGGAGATACCTGATAATAACGCCATATCCGCTGTCCTGTTCCATTCCTGCCTTGCGGCATTATCGGCTTTGATTTCGTCCTCTTTGGGATTATTTTTGCCGATTTTCTTGGCCGGAAGATAGACGCTGTTTTTATCAAATACCTTTAAGTGCTGCTCAGGATCGGAGATATGGCAGTTAATAAGTTCTGTATACACTTCCTTTATCTCTCGGAGAAAAGGCTCTCCCTTAAAGCGTGTATCTTTGGTAGTAAACAGATGGCTTTCGTATACCTCGCCTTTTTTGATGACGGTACAGCCTTTCCGTATCTGCCCGTCCTCCCCCGTGATTTCCTTTTTGGTGCGGACACGCTTTCCAGTCTCGTCAAAGAACACGCTGCGGGAAGCAACCTTTACATCAGGTTCGGGGAGCAACCTCCTCTCGCTGAAAATCAGATGGATATGATAATTTGTCTTGCGCTTGTTGTGGTGGAGGGCGGACACGCACTCCACACCGTACCGCCTGCGGAACTCCTCTGTAAAGTCCGTGAGTACCTGCTGCGGCTCGTATTGCGTATAGATTTCGGGCAAGGCGATAATCAGTTCCCTTGCTTCGATACATTTGCCCTCTGTGCCGCTGCGCTGAAACTCCTGCTGGCTTTCCCTTGCAAGGTTGCTCCAAAAGGTGCTGTCGGCGGTGCGGTAGGTGGCATAGAGATTTTCCTGCCTTGCATGGCTTGTAATATACGATATTCGCCCTTTGACATTGGGCAGTTTTGACATCTGGATAAAACTGTGTCTCGGCATACATCATCTCCGTTTTCTGTTGTCAAGGTGCGTCCTTTTTTTGCAACCGTTTACGGTTGTGGCTGTCGCTGCGGCAGCGGTGACAGCCCCGTATCATACGCCGCAGGCGGTTGATACGGAAGCCCCCTGCAAGGGCGAAATACCCGGAGTACAAATCGAAGATTTGTGCGAGGGGTGTATTTCGCTCTCAAACGCCGAGGGCTTAGGGTTACTTTCCGAAAAGAGAATGGATGGTCATTCCACTCTGCGGACATCATCGGGCTTCAGAAGATTTCTTCCCTGATTGACCGTCAGAAACCGTTCCAGCGTGTCCCTGCGGATAATGGTCTTGCGCCCCACTTTGAGGACGGGCAGCTTTCCCCATTCCACCAGCTTCCGCATGGTGTTCCTGCCGATACCCGTACATTCTGCGGCTTCCTCTATGGTAAGTCCCATTTTGACTGCGCTCATTCTATCAACCTCCTTTTAGAATACTCATTTTGCAACTACTGTTTTATCATTATACTTATTCTGCCATCTCTTGTCAACCTATTTTGCAACCATTCATAGTTTATTTACAACTTTCATTGAGATAAAGGTTGCAAAATAAGTATCGGCGTGTTATACTGATACCAGTCAGGAGGTGAACACCTTGAAAAAAGAAACCACATTCACCGCAAAACAGGTCGGTAGGAGGATTAAGGAACGCCGCACAGAGTTAAACATTACCATGCCGGAACTTGGCAGGCGTGTAGGCGTGAACAAATCCACCATTCAGCGGTATGAAGCGGACGGAGTTGATCCGAAGCGCACAATGGTTATCAACGGTCTTGCGGAAGCGTTGCTCACAACTCCCGAATGGCTGACAGGTCTTTCCGATGATAAGGAATATGACACCTATACTCTTTGCCAGCGGGATATTGAGGAACACATCAGGAAATATCTGGACACAGTTTCCTATACAGTAAAGGGCGAGCCGCACCAGCAGCTTCTCACGACATTTCTCGGCAAGATGGTTGACCTGTATACGGTTATGACCTGCTACTTTGCTGATGCTATGGAGGAAGTTGACCGTGTGGCGGAGGACAAAGGGCTGAAAGAGTCTCTTGGACGGTACGCCATAGAGTCCGGGGCAATCATGGAACAGGTATACCGCAAGAAGATGGAAGTACCGATTGAGGATATGAAACGGTTTTTAGACGGGATTTTACATATCCACGATGAGGGGCGCACAAGAATGTCGATGGGCGCACTTTTCGGGATAGTGGAGGAAGCCGAAGAAAGGCTTTCCGAAAAAGAAAATTCCGTGGCACCTTGACAAGTAAAGACGCCAGTTGACTTTCACTGGCGGAAGTGACACAATTACTTTACGCACACCATATGTCACAGTCCCGATTGCCACGGATAGAAAGGAGTTTTTTATCTATGGCAAAAGGTTCTGTAAGAAAGAAAGGCAAAAAGTGGTACGGACGCTTTTATATTGAAGATGAAAGCGGCAGAAAAGTGCAGAAAGAGTTTGCAGGCACAGAGAGCAAGGCGGAAACAGAAGCCATGCTCCGCAAAGCGATAGCGGACTATGAGGAAAAGCAGTTTGTCGGGAAAGCGGAAAACATCACGGTAGGCGATATGCTGGATATGTGGGTAGAGGAAGAACTGAAACCCGGCAACTTAAGCAACGGGACGGTCATGTCCTATCAGGGAACGGTCAACCGTATCAAGCAATATCCCATTGGCAAACGCAAGCTGAAAACCGTGACCGCCGACCATTTGCAGGCGTTCATTGATTTTCTGAGCTACGGTGGGACAAACCCGGACGGGACAACTTCAAAGCCCATGAGCAAAGGATATATGCTCCTGTTCTCGGCGGTGTTGCAAAATTCCTTCCGCTTTGCGGTTTTCCCGAAAAAACTGATTACCTTTAACCCTATGCAGTATGTGAAGCTGAGGGGCAGGAAGCAGGAAACGGATATTTTCTCGGACAGTGAGGAAGATACTTCCAGTATTCCTACTATCACCCATGAACAGTTCCAAAAGCTGGAGGAATTTCTCAAGGCAAAAGATAATCCCGCCTTGCTGCCTGTGCAGATAGCGTACTACACGGGGCTTCGTATCGGGGAAGTATGCGGCTTGACTTGGCAGGATATTAACCTTGAGGAACAATATCTCACGGTACGCCGAAGCATGCGCTATAACGGAACAAGGCACACAACCGAAGTGGGAACGACAAAACGGAGCAAAGTCCGCACCGTTGATTTCTGCGACACGCTGGCGGCAATCCTGCGGGCGGCGAGAACAGAACAGCGCAAAAACCGTTTCCGCTACGGGGAGTTTTATCACCTGAACTACTACAAAGAAGTAAAGGAAAAAGGGCGCACCTATTATGAGGTTTACAGCCTGCAAAGGACAGAGGAAGTCCCGGAGGATTACAAGGAAATCTCCTTTGTCTGCCTGAGAGCAGACGGGGCGTATGAAGCGCCGAGTACGGTAGGGATTATGTGCAGGGCGGCAAAGAAGAAAGTGAAAGGGCTTGAAGATTTCCATTTCCACACGCTCCGTCACACCTACACAAGCAATCTGCTTTCCGGCGGCGCAAAGCCGAAAGATGTGCAGGAACTTCTCGGACACTCCGATGTCAGTACCACAATGAACATCTACGCTCACTCTACAAGGGAAGCGAAGCGCACTTCCGCAAGGCTGCTGGATAAGGTGGTCGGCGGGGAATAAAAAGTTGCCCTTGTTTCGGCTCGTAAGGGCAAAAACAAGGGCAAACAGATAAGGTTTGAATGAAAAACAGGCGTGAAGCCTTGAAAAATCAATGGTTTTTGAGGATTAGATAGTTAAAATGTAATTTGATGTGCTACGTCTTTTCCGCCAAAGACGCACCTATTGCTTTTTCGCCTTTTCAGGGTAAAAGGCAAGAAACAGCTTAATATATTCCGGTATCCTTGTAATATCTGGAGAAAAGAACCAAAACGCAAAACCGTCGCATAACTCATACTTCTTGCCGTGTATGGTATAACTTTTCCTATGACTACATGAACTGTCCTCTTTCATATTGTGACAATGCTTACAAGTACCGTAGTCACCTGTAAAGGCTTGTTGAACGTAGTCGGGGGCCTGTTCAATGGCTTGTCGCTGCTTGTCCACACTGCTAAAATACATGCGAAGAATGAGATCATTCTCCCGTAGATAAATCCGGGCGTATGATTTTTTGCTTTTCACACCTGCCTTCGTGTATATAATCATTTTTCGCCCCCAGCAATACCCGTCACCTATTGTCTGATTGCAAGTATACCCCAGCCTATTCATTTCAGCGTTAAAAGCTACTATAAATGCCTTATCCTTAGAGCATACAAAACTATATGTTTTCTCTTTTAATAAATCTTTCATCGTTCTCTCTCCTCTAATCCGTTCGCTTTTTCCGCCAAAGCCGCATTCCATTCCGACCCAAAGCTGGTTTCTGTGCCCCTCACATTCTACCACTTGCTGGCGACCCCGTCCACCCCATTACCGCCTCTTGCCCCTCCGGCTGATCGGGCTTTTCGCCAGCTCGGACTTATGCGCGATTCGGACAAGCCACTGTTTTTCTTCCTCCGTCAAGC
>SLUK01000003.1 GCA_004340125.1 Harryflintia acetispora
CCCGGCGCCGCCGCGATGACAGTCGCGGCGGACGGGCGCAGCGCCACCATCGACGCCAGCGGCAAGACGGTGGGCAGCACGACGATCACCGCCCATATCAAGGGTGCGCCGGATACGGCGCAGTACAAGGCCAGCTGCACCGTTACGGTGGTGACCATCGGCAGCGTGAGCGTCAGTCCCGGGAACTACACCATCTACACCCTGGCCGAGCCAAGGACGGTCCAGCTGACCGCCACGGTGACCCCGAACGCCGCCCCGGTCTGGAGCAGCAGCAACCCGGCCGCCGCGACGGTCAACCAGACCGGGCTGGTGACAGCGGTCGCGCCGGGGAACACGACTGTCACCGCCACGGTGGGTGGCAAGAGCGGGAGCAGCACCATCACGGTCAAAGACAAGATCCCCGTGACCTCGGTGACCGTCTCAGGCACCAATAGCTTGGTGCGCACCAGCGACAAGACCACCGTCACCACCCAGCTTGCGGCGACGGTCAAGCCGGACAATGCGCACTTCAAAGCGGTGAGCTGGGCGAAGACCGGCGGCAGCGCCAGCATCAACATCAACGCTTCCGGGCTGGTGACCGCCACCGCGGCGGGCAGTGCCACCTTCACCGCCACGGCTGACGGTGTGACCAGCACGCCCTACACTGTCACCGTGACCGACCAGAAGGTCACGGGCATTACCATCAGCGGTGAAAATTCCGTCTTGGTTGGGAGTGCGCTGAGCCTAACGGCAAACGTCGCGCCGTCCACGGCACTCAACCGCGATGTTACCTGGAGTATCGTTTCAGGCAGCGATTATGCTTCTGTAAGCAGTGTGGGGGCAGTGAGCGCTAAGGCATTCGGCAATGTTACGATACGCGCCTCTGCTAATGACGGGAGCGGAAAATTTGCCGAAAAAAACATCTTGGTCAGCACGGCGGCCGGGTCAGAAATTTCCTGGGGAGGAAAGACTTGGTGGCTGGCGGACAGTAACGGTTCGGACTACGGCGGCAATGCTGGGTCGGTGGTGTTGTTGCAAAGGGGAAATGTAGCGTACCGGCGTTTTGCGGCGAACTCCCGCAACTGGGAGGGCAGCGAGATACAGCAATATCTTAATGATACCTTTTACGAGGAGTTAGGAAGCTATAAAAGCAAACTGGCAGTACATAAGGGATTAGGAGGCAATAATCGAGTCTGGCTACCGAGCACAGGTGAAATATATGGCGCCAGTGGAAGACCCGCCTATGTGGGGAGCGGACCCGGAGAACTGCGGCAATTACAAATTTTCAACATGGCAGGTCAAACATACTCTAACTATAGCTATATTAAGACAGTATTTAACGGAATAAATAGCTGGACCAGAAGTCCATATCTCAACGCATATGGAAATATCGGAGTCTGTATAGTCCGAAAGGATACCGGGCAAATAACGCAGGGCTATTGCTATAATACAGATGTTTCACCGCGCGCAGCTATCATCCTCAACCCCTAATGCAGCCACAAAAGCGGGGCCGCTTCCAAAACAGGAAGCGGCCCCGCAGCCTTTTGAAAAACTAATTCAGAAGCGCCTTCAGTTTTTCCACGCCGGACAGGTTCTCCAGGCTAATGGGCTTGGTCCCTTTCAGCGTGCGCTTGACAAGGCCGCTTACCACCTTGCCGGGACCCACCTCGACAAAAAGCGCCGCGCCGTCGCGCTGCATGGCCATGAGCTCCCGGGTGAAGAGGACGGGGGAGAGCATATGCGCGTGCAGATAGCCGTACAGGTCGCCGAAGTCCTCCATGCACTCCCCATCCCGGTTGGAGTAGAAGGGCAGCGCCGGCCGGTTATAGGGGATTCCCCGCACCGCTTCGCAAAATTCGTCGGCCGCGCTCTGCATGAGCTTGGTATGGAAGGCGCTGGCTACCCCGAGCTTGACCGCCTTGGCCCCCAGCTCCTGGAATTTTTGCACCGCCGCCTCGGCGGGCCCATTTTCCCCGGCGATCACCGTCTGGATGGGGGAGTTGTAGTTGACCGGCAGCACATATCCTTCTGTTTCTTCGCAGACCCGCTCGACGGTGCTTTCATCCAGCCCGATGATGGCGAACATCACGCCCCCGGCGCTCTGCGCCGCGCGTTCCATCGCGGCGGCCCGCGCCTTGATGACGCGAAAGCCGTCCTCCATGCTCCAGACCCCGGCGGCGCTCAGCGCGCCGTATTCGCCCAGCGAATGCCCGCCGACGCAGAAGGGCGCGAGCCCCAGCTCCCGCTCCAGCACCCGGTACCCCGCCAGGGATACCGCGAAGATGGCCGGCTGCGCCACCGCGGTCGGGGCGAGGGCGGCCTCGTCCCCCTCGAAGCAGGTTTTTTGCAGGTCGAACCCCAGAATGTCGCTCCCGCACTCGAAAATTTCCCGCGCCGAGGCGAAGTTGTCGCAAAGCTCTTTGCCCATTCCGGGCGCCTGCGACCCCTGGCCACAGAATAAAACCGAAAGATTTTCCATATTTTTACTCCTTTTGCCCACTTGTTCAAAAAATATCTATTGACATCCCTGTCAAAAATCGGTATGATAATCGTAACATGCGTTACATTAACAACTGTTACATTTCTTTTAAATATTACCAGAATCCTAACATAAATTCAAGGGGGTCCTTTTATTGAATGGAATGACCATCGTCAGCACGGGGCGTTATATCCCGCAGACGGTCGTCAGCAACGACGACATGGCAAAAATTGTGGAGACCAACGACGAGTGGATTTCGACCAGGACCGGGATCAAGACCCGGTGCATGGCTGGGGGGGAGCCCACCTCCTACATGGCCGCCGAGGCGTCGAGGCATGCGCTCGAGGGATTTGACGGGAGTGCTTCGGACATCGGAATGATCGTCTGCAGCACCATCACGCCGGACTTTCACACCCCGTCGGTCGCCTGCCTGGTGCAGCAGGCCATCGGGGCTAAAAACGCCTTCTGCCTGGACATCAGCTGCGCCTGCAGCGGCTTTGTGCACGCTTTGGACCTGGCCTACCGTTACATCTCCTGCGGGGAGATCGAGCACGCGCTGGTGGTCAGCGCCGAGACCCTCTCGCACATCGCGGACTTTACCGACCGCTCGACCTGCGTGCTCTTCGGGGACGGCGCGGGCGCCTGCGTGGTGAGCCGGGGGGAAAATAAGTTCGCCTCCTATATGGGAGCGGACGGCGACGGCGCGCAGTTCCTTTACGCCGCCAGCGTCTATCCGCAGACCCCTTTCGAGACCGAAACCGGGCGGAACGGGCACAAGTCCTTCGATTATGCCGAGGACGGGTTCATCCATATGAACGGCAAGGAGGTCTATAAGTTCTCCACCAGCGTCATGCCGCTGGCGATCGGGAAGGCCTGCGAAAAGATGGGGATCGCGCCGGAGGAGCTCGACCTGATCATCCCGCACCAGGCCAACGTGCGGATCGTGCAGACCGCCATGAAGCATCTGCACCTGCCGATGGAGAAGGCCTATCTCAACATCGACAAATACGGCAACACCTCCTCCGCCAGCATCCCGATCGCGCTGGACGAGGCGGTGCGCGAGGGCGCTGTTAAGCGCGGGGACACCATCGCGGTGGTGGGCTTCGGCGCGGGGCTGACCTACGGCGCGTCGGTTTTTAATTGGTAGTAATATTTATCGGAACCACTTTTCTTTGTGTCCGAGTTCTGTTAGAATGGGTTCAAACGGCGCAGGGAAGCCGCCGAAAGTTGGCGGCAGTTTATAAGGATTAGAAAAAGGGGAATGCAATTTGGCTAAAACAGCATTGATTACCGGAGGCAGCCAGGGGATCGGCGCGGCCATCGCGCGGCGGCTGGCCGATGATGGGATGAACGTCGCCATCAACTGCCTGGACGAATACAACCGCGACACCCACGGCGAAGCCGTCGCCGCGGAGTGCCGGCAGCGCGGGGTGGAGGCCGAGTGCTTCATCGCCGACGTGTCGGTCCACGCCCAGTGCGATGAGATGATTAAGGCCATCAAGGAGCGCTTCGGCTCGCTCGACGTGGTGGTCAACAACGCCGGGATCACGGCGGACGGCCTGCTCGTCAGGATGAAAGAGGAGCAGTACGACAAGGTTATCGCGGTCAACCAAAAGAGCGTCTTTAACATCTGCAAATTTGCCGGGGCCGTGATGATGCGCCAGCGCAGCGGGCGGATCATCAACGTCTCCTCGGTGGCGGGGCTCTACGGGAACCCCGGGCAGTTCAACTATTCCGCCTCCAAGGCGGCCATTGTGGGGATGACCCTCACCGCCGCCAAGGAGCTCGGGCCCCGCGGGATCACCGTCAACGCGGTCGCGCCGGGATTCATCAAAAGCGCCATGACCGATGTGCTTTCGGATGAGCTCAAGGAGAAGATCCTCGCCCAGATCCCGCTCGGGCATTTCGGCCAGGTGGAGGATATTGCCAATACCGTGTCGTTTCTGGCATCGGAGAATGCGTCGTACATCACCGGCCAGGTGATCGTGATCGACGGCGGCATGATGATGTGAAGGTTTGAAAGACAAATCTTTCAAACTCACGGAATTTTCACCTTGGCGGTCCCCGGGCCGCCAGTTCGGCAGAGCCGGAACCGGTGTGAATTCTCGGGAAAGGAATGGTTATTAGTATGAGAAGAGTAGTCGTTACCGGCATGGGCGCGCTCTCCCCGATCGGGATGGACGCCGACAGTATGTGGCAGAGCATGATAGCCGGCAAGCACGGCTTTCGCAAGATCGAAGGCTTTGAGAGCGAGGACATGGGGATCACCTATGCCGCGCAGATTCATAATTTTGACCCGGTGGAGCACGGGATCGGCAAGAAGGAGGCCCGCCGCATGGACCGCTTCACCCAGTTTGCGGTGATCGCGGCAAGGCAGGCGGTCGGGATGTCGGGCTATTCGCTCGAGGGGGAGGACCCGTTTCGGGTCGGCGTGATCGTCGGCAGCGGGATCGGGGGCTTCAACACCATCAACACCGAGCACACCAAGTACATCGAAAAGGGCCCCTCGCGGGTGTCGGTCTTCTTTATCCCGATGATGATCTCCAACATGGCCGCGGGTTCCATCGCCATCGAGCTGGGGTATAAGGGCGCCAACTTCTGCACCGTCACCGCCTGCTCCTCGGGCGCGCACGCCATCGGGGAAGCGTTCCGCAACATCAAGCACGGCTACCTCGACTGTGCCCTGGCGGGGGGGAGCGAGGCCTCCCTCGAGCGGTTTTCGATGGCGGGCTTCAACAACATGGGGACCCTCACCAAATCCACCGATCCGGACCGGCTGTCCATCCCGTTTGACAAGGAGCGCAGCGGCTTCGTGATGGCCGAGGGCGCGGGGATCCTCTTTTTGGAGGAGCTCGAGCACGCCAAGGCGCGCGGAGCGAAAATCTACGGCGAGCTGATCGGCTACGGCGCGACCTGCGACGCCTATCACATCACCAGCCCGGACCCGCAGGGGCTCGGCGCCTCCAAGGCGATGGAGCTGGCGATCGAGGAGGGGCAGATCGCCTGCGAGAACGTGGGCTACATCAATGCGCACGGCACCTCCACCCCGCTCAACGACCTGTATGAGACCAGGGCGATCAAGGCCACCTTCGGCGCGCAC
This sequence comes from Harryflintia acetispora, assembly GCA_004340125.1. Lineage (GTDB taxonomy): Bacteria > Bacillota > Clostridia > Oscillospirales > Ruminococcaceae > Harryflintia > Harryflintia acetispora. Next base: position 5,559 of record SLUK01000003.1, read on the forward strand.
GCAAAGAAGCTCGCCGTCAGCTCGACCAAGTCGATGACCGGGCATATGCTCGGCGCGGCGGGCGCCATCGAGGCGATCGCCTGCGTCAAGGCGGTCCAGAGTGGGATTATCCCGCCCACCGTGGGCTACAAGGTGCCGGACGAGGAGTGCGACCTGGATTACGTGACCGGGGGCGCCAGGGAGGAGCACAAGCTGCGCTTTGCGCTGTCCAACGCCCTGGGCTTCGGCGGACATAATGCGTCCCTGTGCTTTAAGAAGTACGAGGAAGAGGCGGGAGGTAACGAGGAATGAGCTATTCGGTGCAGGAGATCAAGGAACTGATCAAGGCCTTTGCGGACAATTCCCTCACCCGGCTGGAGATCGGCGAAGGGGAGTATTCCCTGAAACTGCGCCGCGAGTGCGGCGAGACTTTTGTGAGCGTTCCGGCCCCCGCCGCGGCCGCGGCGGCGCAGCCCGTGCCCGAGGCGGAGCCTCAGGCGGCTGCGGGGGACGAGGGCAGCTATGTGACCTCCCCGATCGTGGGCACCTTCTATGCCGCGCCCGCGCCGGACCAGGCGCCCTTCGTGCAGGCCGGCAGCGTGGTGCACAAGGGGGACGTGCTCTTCATCATCGAGTCGATGAAGCTGATGAACGAGGTCACCAGCGAGTGCGACGGCGTGGTGGCCGAGGTGCTGCTCGAGTCGGGCACTCCGGTGGAGTACGGCCAGCGCATCCTGCGCATGGAATAGGAGGCAAGCAGTAAATGGCTTTGATGGATAAGGAACAGATCAAGAAAATCATCCCGCACCGCGATCCCTTTCTTTTGATCGACGAGGTGCTCGAGCTCGAGCCCGGGGTGCGCTGCGTGGCGCAGAAATACATTGCGCCGGACAGCTTCTGGTTTGAGGGGCACTATCCCGGCTACCCGGTGACCCCCGGGGTGCTGATGGTCGAGATGCTCGCCCAGACGGCCGCCGTCTGCGGGATGAGCGTCAAGGGTAACGAGGGGAAGATTCCGCTCTTCGCCGGGGTGAACAAGGCGCGCTTCCGCCGCCAGGTGCTGCCGGGGGAGACTCTGCGCCTGGAGGTTGAGATTGCGCAAGCCCGCGCCTCGATCGGGGTCGGCAAGGGGACTGCCACGGTGGACGGCAAGCGGGCGGTCACCTGTGAGATGACCTTCGCTTACTCCGAAGCCAACGACCAGTAGGCTTTATATTTTTTACAGCAAGGTGTGTCGGTTATGTTTGATAAAGTCCTGATTGCCAACCGCGGCGAGATCGCAGTGCGGATCATACGCGCCTGCCGCGAGCTTGGAGTGCGCACGGTGGCGGTTTGCTCGACGGCGGACCGCCAGGCGTTGCACGCCCAGATTGCGGATGAAACGGTCTGTATCGGCCCCGCCCCGACCAAGGAGAGTTATCTCGATATGCGGGCCATCGTTTCGGCCTGCGAGGTCACCGGCGCGGATGCGGTCCATCCGGGCTTTGGGTTTTTGTCCGAGAACGCGGCCTTTGCGCGGCTGTTGCAGCGCTGCGACATCAAGTTTATCGGTCCGGACGCGGAGAGTATAGAGCGCATGGGCGACAAGGCCCAGGCCAAGATTACCATGAAGCGCGCCGGCGTGCCGGTGATTCCCGGCTCGGACGGGGTGGTGCGCTCCCTGGAGGACGCCAAGGCGATCTCACGGGAGATCGGCTATCCGGTGATGGTCAAGGCCAGCGCCGGCGGCGGCGGACGGGGAATCCGCAAGGTGATGGACGAGCAGGAGCTTGAGAAGGCCTATACCGCCGCGCAGCAGGAAGCGCTCAATTTCTTCGGCAGCGCCGAGGTGTACTTAGAAAAGTTTATCGAGAACCCCCGCCATGTGGAGGTGCAGATCCTCTGCGACGAGCACGGCAACGCCGTGCACTTCGGCGAGCGGGACTGCTCGCTGCAGCGGCGCAACCAGAAGGTGCTCGAGGAGACGCCCTGCCCCTCGCCCCAGATGACCCCCGCGCTGCGTCAAAAAATGGGCGAGGCCTCCCTCGCCGCCGCCAGGGCGGTGGGATACAAGAACGCCGGGACGGTGGAGTACCTGCTGGACGGGGAGGGCAACTTCTATTTCATGGAGATGAACACCCGGATACAGGTCGAGCACCCCATCACCGAGATGGTCTACGGGGTGGACCTGGTCAAGCAGCAGATCCGTATCGCGGCGGGCGAGCCGATCACCTTTAGGCAGGAGGAGATCGCCCCGCAGGGCCATGCCATCGAGTGCCGGATCAACGCCGAGGACCCCGCGCACGGCTTTCGGCCCTGCCCGGGCGAGGTGAGCTCCCTCTACATGCCCGGCGGCCCGGGGATCCGGATTGATTCCTCGGTCTATGCGGGCTACACCATCACCCCGTACTACGATTCGATGATCGCCAAGCTGATCGCCTACGCGCCGACGCGCATGGAGGCCATCGCCAAGATGCGCTGGGCGCTGGCCGAGTTCTTGGTTGACGGGGTGCAGACCAACATCGACTATCAGCTCTCGATTATCGCGGACCCCAACTTTATCGCCGGGGATTATGACAACGGCTATCTAACACGCAAGCTGGAGCAATAGGCCCCGGCTTTCACGAAAGGAGTGACTGTGCTTGATCCAGGAACTGTTCCAGCAGGTCAAAAGCCGGGTCGCCATGCCCATCATCTCGGCCGCCGACAAGAAGGTAAACGTCCCGACCGACCTGCTCTGGCGCTGCCCGCGCTGCGGCAACGTGGTGATGATGGACGACTATGAAAAGAACCACAAGGTCTGCGCGAGCTGCTCGTACCACTCCAGGCTCTCCGCCTTCGAGCGGCTGGCGCTGACCGCCGATCCGGATTCCTTTGTGGAGCTCGACCCGGACATGAAGAGCGTCAACCCCTTGGAGTTCCGCAACTATCCCAAAAAGCTCGAGCAGCTGCAAAGGAGCACCGGCCTTCGGGATGCCATCCTCACCGGGGAATGCACCATCAAGGGGCATCCCTGCGTGATTGGGATCATGGACTCCCGCTTTCTGATGGCCTCGATGGGCTCGGTGGTGGGGGAGAAGATCGCGCGCGCCTTCGAGCACGCTGCAAAGCTCCGGCTGCCGGTCATCCTCTTCACCGCCTCGGGCGGGGCGCGCATGCAGGAGGGGATCATCTCGCTCATGCAGATGGCCAAGACGGCCGGCGCCGTTTCGCGCCACAATGCGGAGGGGCTGCTCTATATCACGGTGCTCACCGACCCCACCACCGGCGGGGTGACCGCGAGCTTCGCGTCCCTCGGGGACATCATCATCGCCGAGCCGAAGGTGCTCGTGGGCTTTGCGGGGCGCAGGGTGATCGAGGGGACCATCAAGGAAAAGCTGCCGGACGACTTCCAGACGGCGGAATTCCTGCTCGAGCATGGATTCGTGGATATGATCGTCTCGCGCCACCAGCTGCGCCGCACCCTTGGGCATATCCTGAAAATGCACATTGAAAAACCGGCCGGGGAGGTGGGCGAGAATGGCTAAAACTGCACAGCCCAGCGCGTGGGACCGCCTGCAGATCGTGCGGGAGAAGACCCGGCCCACCGCGACCGACTATATCCCGATGATCTTTGACCGGCACTACGAGCTGCACGGCGACCGCTGCTTCGGTGACGACCATGCCATCTGGGGCGGGATCGCCAAGATAGACGAGATGCCCGTCACCGTCATCGCCCAGGTCAAGGGCCACAACCTCGAGGAAAACAAGCGCTCCAACTTCTCCATGCCCCATCCCGAGGGGTACCGTAAGGCCCTGCGGCTGATGAAGCAGGCCGAGAAGTTTCACCGTCCGGTGATCTGTTTCATCGACACCCCCGGCGCGTTCTGCGGCGTGGGCGCCGAGGAGCGCGGGCAGGGCGAGGCGATCGCCCGAAATTTGATGGAGCTCATGCAGCTGCGTACCCCCATCGTGTCCATCGTGCTGGGCGAGGGCGGCAGCGGCGGCGCGCTGGCGCTGGGTGTCTGCGACGAGCTGGCCATGCTCTCCAACGCGGTCTATTCGGTCATCTCCCCGCGGGGATTTGCCAGCATCCTCTGGAAGGACCCGAGCCGGGAAAAGGAGGCGGCCAATCTGATGAAGATCACCGCGCCCGACCTGGTAGAAATGAAGATTGCCGAGGCGATCATTGCCGAACCTGCCGGCGGGGCGCATATGAACCCGCCTCTGATGGCTAGTAATATCGCTGAATATCTACGGAGCACTCTGTTAAAATTAAACAAATTGCCTATTGATATTTTGTTACAGAAACGATATGATAAGTTTAGATTAATCGGGGAATACACCGAATAAACCCGGTTGTTTGATATTTAAAAACAGATAATCAGGAGGAAAATCAATGGATATTTTTGAGAAGGTACGTCAGCTCTTAGTCGAGCAGCTGGACGTCGATGCCGAGCTGGTCACCATGGAGGCTTCCATCACCGAGGATCTGGGCGCCGATTCGCTGGATCTCGTGGATCTGGTCATGGAGCTGGAGAACGAGTTCGATACCGAGATTCCGGATGAGGACATCCAGACCATCAAGACTGTGGGCGACGTGGTCAAGTACATCGAGAAAATGAAAGCCGCGGAATAAAGAAATACAAAAAAGGGCAGCCGACGGGCTGCCCTTCTTTGTTCTCTTTATTGGGAAAGGCCGATGGAGGCCCTTTCCGGCGAAGCCGCGCCTTGCGTCCGCGCGCCGCTTTCGCGGCGCTCGAAGGCCTGGAGCACCGGGGCTGAGGTGGTGCGCTCGCTGCCTGAGGCGTCGGTATAGGTCACTTCTCCCATCGTCCAGGTGTCCGTAAAGTCCCAGCCGGGGAAGGAGCTCTCGACGGCGAAAGCGGCTTCTCCGAGGGGTGCGGCTCCGCTGTTCGAGGCCGGGGAACCGATCCCATAGCTGGCGGAGCCGGACAAATAATAGGAATCCGAAACCGAGCCATAGTTGAAGGAGGAGTGGAGCAGGCGGCTTCCCACCACTGCGCCGGGGACGGCGGTGCCGCCCATGGCATTGGGGAGCGAATAAGAATTGTGCAGCTGCGCAGAATAGCCCGTGCTGCAAAAGAGATACCCGGCGATGCCGCCGCCCGCATGATAGGTATAACTTGAATTAGAGATGGTAATTTTTACTTCGACACCCGCACTGTAACAATCGGAAAGCGCCAGGTTGCCGCTTGAGGCATGAAAATAGCCCGCGATGCCTCCACAGGAGGGGGCCTCAAGGGTTCCGTTGATGGCCCGGCAGCCCCGGATGCTGGCATTATAATGAGAGGCGCCGACAATCCCACCAGCGCCGAACAACTTTCCGGAGAACGAGAAGTTTTCGACCCCAAAATTTTGAATGATGCCCTCGGAGACATAGCCGAAGACCCCTGAATCATAACCGTATGTGCCCATATCCGTCGCGTTGCCTGTGGCGCAGTAGCTCAGATTGTATAGGGAATGACCCGCGCCGTCGTACTGCCCGATGAAACCGGTATTGGCAGAGTGTTGCTTGGCGATCGGCACCCAGTTGCCGTTGTCGGGGTCGCTGTCCGCATCAAAGGGCCTCCCATCCCGGTAAAACGTGGGATCGAGCAGGTCGATGTCCCGGCTTTGGAGAAAGTACTGTCCGGCCCGCCTGTGCGCGTCGTGGTCGAGGTGGCGCAGCTGTGCGGGGCAGGAGACGATATAGGGATCGTCCGCCGTGCCGCTGCCGTAGAGGAAGCCGCCCTCCGCCGCGGTATGCCCGCAGACCGGCTGGGGTGTGAACACCTGCTCCTTGCTCGAGGCGGTATCCAGCCCCTCGCGGCCCGGCTCGGGCAGGGCGGTGACCTTGATCGTATAGGTCTTTTCCGGCAGGCATTCGACCGGCAGGAAAACCGTCTGCGCTCGGGTGATCGAGTCGAAGGACTTGGAGCAGACAGCCTCTTGGCTCCCCGCCTCATAGACCTCGAACCGGTAGCGCCCGGTTCGAGGGGAGGGGGTGAATTCCACCTCGATCCCACGCACGCTCTGATACCCTGCGGCCTGCGCCCCTGCCGCCGCAGTGGGCAGCGCCAGCCAAAGCAGCAGGAGCAGTAGCGCACAAAATCCCAATCGTTTCATCAATCTCCCTCGCCTTCTTGACCGCTAGAAAGGCTTGCATGCGGTCAAGTCAGGGCGGGATTCCTACCCTCGATGGAGGCAAAGGGGCAAAATGCTTGTAAAATTTTCAAGGATATGGTAAAATTAAGGTAGTTTTTCCAGGATTCCTGTTCTTTTCTCTGGGTTTTTGAGCATTCCATTAACAGATAAGACCGCCAGCAAGCCTTGCTCGCGGTCTTTTTTATGTCCGCAATCCTAATCCGAAAGGCCGATGGAGGCTTCTTTCAGAGGCGCGGCGCTTTGTATCCGCGCGCTGTTTTTTTGACGCTCGAAGACCTGGAGGACCGGAGCTGAGATGGTGCGCTCGCTGCCCGAGGCATCGGTATAGGTCACTTCTCCCATCGTCCAGGTGTCCACGAAGTCCCAGCCGGGGAAGGAGCTCTCGGCGGCGAAAGCGGCTTCTCCGAGGGGTGCGGCTCCGCTGTTCGAGGCCGGGGAACCGATTCCATAGCTGGCGGAGCCGGACAAATAATAGGAATCCGAAACCGAGCCATAGTTTTCAGAAACAGCCGCATCCAAATACCGGCTTCCTAAGACGGCGCCGGGCGTGACCACGCCTCCCATAGCATTTGGAATGGCGTAGGCATTTCGCAGCTGTACAGAATTTCCGGGATTACGGAACATGTGTCCTGCAATCCCGCCGCCGGCGTGGTAGCGCGACTCATAGTTGGTGATGGTCACTTGCATTCCGGCGCTGTAGCAGTCCGACACCACCTCGTTGCCCCATGACGCGTGAAAATACCCGCTGATGCCGCCGCAGGAAGGCCCTTTGAGCGTGCCGTTGACCGCCCGGCAGCGTTGTACGGATATTGCGTAGTGGGAAGCGCCGACAAACCCTGCGGCGCCGAAATTTCCACAGGAAAAATTGAAGTTCTCCACACTGAGATTTTGAATGCTTCCGCCACTGATGTAGCCGAAGAGCGCTGCGTTGCAATTGGTGGAGGTGGCGTGATAAGTCAGATTCTTCACTGAATGACCGCCGCCGTCGTATTGCCCGATGAAGCCGTCAGTGCTGAGATGCTCCTTGGCGATCGGCACCCAGTTGCCGTTGCCAGAATCATTGTCCGCGTCGTAGGGCCTCCCATCCCGGTAAAACGCAGGGTCGAGCAGGTCGATGTCCCGACTTTGGAGAAAGTACTGTCCGGCCCGCCTGTGTGCATCGTGGTCGAGGTGTCGCAGCTGCGCGGGGCTGGAGACGATATAGGGGTCGTCCGCCGTGCCGCTGCCGTAGAGGAAGCCTCCTTCGGCCAGGGCGTGCCCGCAGACCGGCTGGGGTGTGAACGCCTGCTCCTTGCTCGCGGCGGCGTCCAGCCCCTCGCGGCCCGGCTCGGGCAGGGCGGTGACCTTGATCGTATAGGTCTTTTCCGGCAGACATTCGACCGGCAGGAAAACCGCCTGCTCTCCAGTGAGCGAGTCGAAGGACTTGGAGCAGGCGGTTTCCTGGCTCCCCGCCTCATAGACCTCGAACCGGTAGCGCCCGGTTCGGGGGGAGGGGGTGAATTCCACCTCGATCCCGCGCACACTCTGATACCCTACGGCCTGCGCCCCTGCCGCCGCAGTGGCGGTGAGGAGCGTTCCCAGCAGGACGAGCGCGGCGAGACAGTATAACCTGATCTTTTTCATCGGATATTTCCCTTCCTTTATGACCGCAAGAAACGCATGCTTGCGGTCGCCAAAGCGCGGGAACCGGGCTGCAGGAGAGCAAAATAGCCGGGATGCTTGAAAAAAATGCAAGTATATGGTAAAATTAAGTCAAAATTTCCATGAAACTGTTTTGAATTTCCCAGTTTATGGGGAAAGGCCTAGAAATCCTGACCGCAAGCATGCGTTGCTTGCGGTCATTTTAATTGCAAAAAGGCCGCCGGACGTTCCGGCGGCCTTGGATTTATATAGGTGTTGGGGGGTGTAAAACGTTATTGAGCCGCCCCCAGGGCGATGGCGCGCTTGTTGGCGTCAATTAAATGCGCCTTGCGCGCGGGCACACACTTGTCGATCGCTTTGTCGATGCTCTCATTGCTCACGAAGGGACGCTCGGCAATCATCTTCCCGATCAGGATGATGTTTGCGAGCCCGTCGAGCCCCTGCTCCTTGCTGAGGCTGGTGGCGGGGACGTAGCAGACGGTGATGTCCTCTCTTTCGCACCTGCGGTCCACCAGCGCGCTGTCCAGGATGGCCAGTCCACCGGGTACCACCGCGTCGATGAACTTGTCATAGGACGGGGTGTTCATCGCCACCAGGATGTCCGGTGCGAGCACCAGCGGCGAGCCGATGGGATGGTCCGAAATGCAGACGCTGCAGTTGGCGGTGCCCCCGCGCATCTCAGGGCCGTAGGAGGGCAGCCAGCTGACCTGGCGCTCCTCCATCAGCCCCGCGTAGGCGAGCACCTTTCCCGCGAAAAGGATCCCCTGTCCGCCGAAGCCGGCAAGAAGAATGTTTGTCGCAGCCATCAGTTTTCCCCCTCCCCGGTTTTGTCCTTGTATACCCCCAGCGGGTAGTAGGGCAGCATGTTGTCCTTGAGCCAATCCAGCGCCTCCACCGGGGTGAGGCCCCAGTTGGTCGGACAGGTGGAAACCACCTCGACCATCGAGAAGCCCTTGCCCGCGAGCTGGGCCTGGAAGGCCTTCTTGATGGCGGCCTTGGCCTTGCGGATGTTCGGGATGTCGCAGACGGTCACCCGCTCGAGATAGGCCGGCCCGTCGAGGGTGGCGAGCATCTCACACACATGCACCGGCCAGCCGGCCACCTTCGGATCCCGCCCGTAGGGGGTGGTCTGGGTGACCTGCCCGGGCAGGGTGGTCGGGGCCATCTGGCCGCCGGTCATGCCGTAAATGGCGTTGTTGACGAAGATGACGGTGATGTTTTCACCCCGGGTCGCGGCATGCACCGTCTCGGCGGTGCCGATGGCGGCCAGGTCCCCGTCGCCCTGGTAGGTGAAAACCACGTTGTCGGGCAGCGAGCGCTTGAGCCCGGTGGCGACGGCGGGGGCCCGCCCGTGGGCGGCCTGCACCATGTCGCAGGTATAGTAGTCATAGGCCGTGACCGAGCAGCCGACCGGCGCCACGCCGATGGTGATCCCGTCGATCCCCAGCTCCTCGATGGTCTCGGCGACCAGCTTCTGGATGATCCCGTGGGTGCACCCCGGGCAGTAGGAGAGGGTCGCGTCGGTCAGGGTGGAGGGCTTCTTATATACGATGGCCATTATCTCTCGCCTCCCATCAGCTTCTTGATCTCACAGAGCACCTCGTCCGGGGTCGGAATGATCCCGCCGGTGCGCCCGTAAAACGCGACCGGCTTACGGCCGCTGACCACCAGGCGCACGTCCTCGATCATCTGGCCCATGCTCATTTCCACGCAGAGGAACCCCTGGACCTTGCCTGCCGCCGCCTCGATCGCCTTCTCGGGGAAGGGCCAGAGGCTGATCGGGCGGATGAGGCCCACCTGAAGGCCGCTTTCCCGCGCCGCGTCGATCGCGTTCATCGCGATGCGCGCGCTCGCGCCGTAGGCCACCACCGCGAGGGTGGCGTCCTCCATCCTGTATTCCTCCCAGAGCTGTTCATTCTGCTTGACCTGCTCATAGCGCTTGGCGCGCTCGAAGACGGTCTGCTCGAGCTGCTCAGGCTTTAAAAGCAGGGAATTGACGATGTTGTGCGTCCTCTTTCCCTTGTGGCCGTTGGTGGCCCAGGGCTTTTCGATCGCCTCGGCCTTGTCCTCGTCCGGGAAGGAGACCGGCTCCATCATCTGCCCGAGCATCCCGTCCGCCAGGATGACGGCGGGGATGCGGTAGGTGTCGGCCTTGTGGTAAGCGTTAAAGACGGTGTCCACCATCTCCTGCACGGTCGAGGGGGCGAAGACCAGTAGCTGCTTGTCGCCGTGCCCGAGGCCCCTCGTGACCTGCCAGTAATCCGCCTGGGAGGGCTGGATCCCGCCCAGGCCCGGCCCGCCGCGCATCACGTCCACGATCAGGCAGGGCAGGTCGCAGGCGGCTATGTAGGAAATGCCCTCGCTCTTGAGGGAGATCCCCGGCGAGGAGGAGGAGGTCATCGCCCGTACGCCGGCGGCCGCCGCGCCGAGCACCATGTTGATGGCGGCGACCTCGGACTCGGCCTGCAGGAAGGTTCCGCCGACCTTGGGCATGCGCTTGGCCATATAGGCCGCGATCTCGGTCTGCGGGGTAATGGGGTATCCGAAGTAGTGGCGGCAGCCCGCGCGGATGGCGGCCTCGGCCAGAGCCTCGTTCCCCTTCATCAGAACTCGTTCGCTCACTGCTAATCAACTACCTTTCTACGGTTATCGCGCTGTCCGGGCAGATCATCCCGCACATCCCGCAGCCGATGCACAGATCGGCGAATTTGACGATGGACGGGTTATAGCCTTTGGCGTTGAGCCTGTCCGGGTCCAGAATCAAAACCTTCTTGGGACAGGTATGTACGCAGAGGCCGCAGCCCTTGCAGACGTTCTCATCAATGGTAACTTTCGGCATTTCATATGCCTCCTTTATCGAATAATCTATAAATGCTGCCTGTTCCAGGGCTTGTCGACATACAGGTCGATGGGGTAAATATCCTCGACACTTTGCAGCTCCCCACAAAGCGCGCGCGGGGCCGTGGTGCAAAGCAGGGGCAGCGCGCACAGGGCGGAGAGCTCCCACGCGGGCCCCAAAGCCCTTTGGATCACTGCGGCGCTCGTCTCCTCGCCGAGGTTCGAGTTGTTGACGAGGAAGCCGCAGGTAAGTCTCGCGGCTCCGTTGATCCCGTCCAATATTTCCTTGGTTTCCTCGGCCCCGTTTTCGAGGAAACGGTAATGGTTGTGGACATAGAGCATGCTGTAGGGGCGCTTCGCGATCTCGGGCGCGTACCGCCCGAGGGCAATGGCCCCCGCATCGTCCCCGCCCACATCCACGATCACGGTTTTCTCCCGGTCACCCAGCGCGGCGGACACCCCCGCGCCCAGCACCGGGATGTCCAGGTTGGTGTTGGCGAACGGCGGCATGATCGTCTCGATCCCGCGTTGCTGCAGCAGTCCGGTGAAGTCGGCCGTGCGGAAATAGGGGTTTACGATGTCCAGATCGCACACCGCCACCCGCCGCCCCGCCTTCTGCAAATCCAGCGCCAGGTTGACGGAAAAATTGGTCTTCCCGCTGCCGTAGTGCCCGGTGACCAGGATGACCCGTTCAAGCTTATCAAAAAACAACTGTGGTTCCCTCCGGTGATCGGCCTACAGCCATAAGAATTTAAATATAGCTCAGCGTAAGCAAAGCAATAAAATTGGCCATGGACGTAGGCTGGCCATGAGAATTTTAAAAAATAGCTCAAAGAGCTATTTTTTATTATATCACAACTAAAAACAGTGTACAACGAAAAAAATCATCCAAACGCCGGCGGGCCGCCAAAGCTTTGGCGGCCCGCAAGGGGAGATTGTCAGGAGCAGCCCACCGTCCCGCCGTTGGGATGGAGCACCTGCCCGCTCATATAGCTGGAATCGTCCGAAGCGAGGAAAACATAGCTGCCCGCCACCTCATAGGGCTGCCCCGCCCGCTTCATCGGCACCTTGGAGGTGCCGGTGCCGAAGGTTTCGACCTGTTTTGGGGAGAAGGAGGCGGGGATCAGCGGGGTCCAGATCGGCCCGGGGGCCACCCCGTTGACCCGGATCCCGGCGCTCTCGAGGGACAGGGAGAGCGAGCGGGTCAGCGCGAGGATCGCCCCCTTGGTGGCGCTGTAGTCGATCAGGGTGGGCTCGCCCTGGTAGGCGGTGACCGAGGTGGTGTTGATGATCGAGGCCCCGCGCCTGAGATAGGGCAGGGCGGCCTTGATCATAAAAAAGAAGCCGAAGACGTTGGTGCGGAAGGTGTTTTCCAGCTGCTGCTCGCTGATGTCGAGGATGCTTTTCTGCACGAACTGCACGGCGTGGTTGTTGACCAGCACATCCAGCCGCCCGAAGGCGCCGATGGCCTGGCGCACCGCCTTTTGCGCTTCGCTCTCCTTGCGCAGATCGCATTGCAGCGCCAGGCAGCGCCGGCCCATCGCCTCGACGTGTTCGCGGGTTTCCTTGGCGTCCTGCTGCTCGTTCAGGAAAACGAAGGCGATATCCGCCCCCTCTGCGGCGAAGGCATAGGCCACCGCCCGCCCGATCCCGCTGTCCCCGCCGGTGATCAGGGCGACCCGCCTGGCGAGCTTGCCGCCCTCTTGGCGGTAGGGGTTCTCGCTGATCGGCCGGGGGGTCATCACCGCCTCGATCCCGGGCTGGACGTCCTGATGCTGCGGGGGGAACGCCAGCGGGATGTCTTCACATTTTTGCTCGGTGCCGAGATATTCATAAACCGGATACATCGTATCGCCGCCTCACTCTGTCATTTTTGCGCGGCTCCGCCCGGCTCAGACCGGACGGCGCCGCATCAAAAATATATTCGGCTCCCCGGCGTTCCATTCCGCACAGCACAAGGCGGTATGCCCGTCCTTTAAAGCTGGCTCTGCCACTCCCGGCGCAGAGCCTGCCAGGCAGAACGGGAGATCGCCCCGCGGCTGCACAAATCGTCGAGCGCGCCGATCTGCGCCTGGATGAAGGCGGAGTCCGCCCCCATGTGCGCCGGCGCGGGCGGATAGGCGGGATACCCGCCGCCCCGGCAGGCCGACATGGCCGGGGCGGGGGCGGGGGCGACGGGTACCTCCACCACCCTCGGCTGCCCGCTGAGCAGCGAACGGGTGTGCCGGCTTTCGAGCAGGGCGCGCATCTGGCAGATATTTTGCGCGAGGCTTGCGCCGAACATGAGCAGACAAAACCATACAAAACCTCCTAAGGAAAGGGAGCCCGCCGCGATCCCGCCGCCGGGCGAAAAATCATAGCAGAGCCATGCGGCCCCGCCGAGCAGGCTGCCGCACAGCGAAATCCAGGCGATCAGGCGCAGCAGCCCGATCCAGATGCGGCCGTAAGATTTTTTCATCAGAACTTGACTCCTTCCGGGCACACTCAAAGGGGCGCAAAGATAGGTTACGGACGCGCCCTTTTTGATTAGTATTCCTGTTTTGAGAGCCGGATAAGCAGATGAAGGAAATTTTAGAGCGGCCCCGGGCAAAAAAATTCCCCGCCATCGAGGCGGGGAAAACGAAAATACGCAAAATCCGAAAAAACAATGGTAACGCTTCCGCTTATTCCTGGGGGGAGGACGAGACCTCGCGGTACTTCCCGGGAGTGATCCCCTCGTATTTTTTGAAGGTGCGGATGAAGGTGTTGCTCCCCGTGAAGCCGCAGGACTCGGCGATCTCCTGGATGGTGCGCTCGGTGCCGGTGAGCAGGACCTTGGCCGCCTCGATCCTCGTCTTGTTGATGTAGTCGAGCAGCCCGAGGCCGTGCACCTCCTTGAAGCGCTTGGAGAGATAGGAGGGGGACAGGCTGAGCTGCTCGGCGATCTGGGTGATGCTCAGCGTCTCGTCGCTGTAGTGCTTTTGGATATACTGCACGGCGCGCCGGATCAAATCGCTCGCCTCGTTCTTTTCCCGGGTGTACTCGCACAGCCGGATGAGGATTTTGTTGAGCTCCATGTCCATCTCGGTCACCGATTGGCAGCCCAGCAGCCGCTCGACCGCGCCGAGCTCGCTGAGGTCGTTGTGGTCGGGGGCGGTGATCTCATAGATGGTCTTCATGATGGTGCTGGTGAGGTTGAACATGAAGCACTTGGTGATCATGCTCGGGAGGGAGAACTGCTTAAAGTTGATCTCGAACAGCTCGTTTAAAATCTTTTTGGCGTTGTTGTAGTCGCCGGACTTGATGAAGTTGGTCAGCTGGACCTCGACCTGCAGCGGGTAGTAGTAATAGTAGGTCTGGTTGCCCTCCTTGAGCCCGAGCTCGATGTCCCGGTAGGAGGTCAGGTCGGCCCGGCCCATTAGGATGTTGTATTCGGTCGCGGTATACGCCTCGGTATAGGCCGCCGGGATCTCTTCCAGGGAGTGCATGACGGTGCTCTGGGTGACGCTGATGTGGATCCCGAAGTTTTCCTGCAAGAATTGCAGACCCTCCCGCGCCGCGTCGGCGAGATCCCCCTCGGGGTCGGCAGCGCCGGGCGAGAGGTTGCACAGCGCCGCCTGCAAATCGTCCACCTCGGTCATCAATCCGAAGTGCTTACGGCCGATCAGCTCCTCGAACACGTTGCGGATGATGTAGCGGGCCAGCTGGAACTGCTTTTCGCGGTCCATACCGCCCAGGGCCTTGCCCTCGATCTCCTTGATGTAGAAGACCATCACCGCGAAATCGTCCGAGGAGAAGTGCAGATCGTAAAGCGAGAGCGCCTCCTGCACGCTCATCGAGGGGTCCACCCGCCCCTTTAAGAGCCTGCCGAGGAAGCTCTGGCGCAGGTGCTGCAGCTGTTTATCCAGCACCCGGTCCACCTTCTGCTTGTCGCCCAGGGTGGAGGAGAGCGCGTCCTCGATGAAGCCGAACTCGTTGTGCCGCTGATCGAACGGGATTCCCGCCTTGTCGGCGAGCACCCCGACGAGCTTGCGCACCGGCAGGTAGTTGCTCTTGACGAAGAACAGGGACATCACCAGCCCCAGCAGCAGGCTGCACAGGATGGTGATATAGGTGATCCGCCTGATGTCGTTGGACTTCTCGAAGAAGACCTCGTTGGGGGTGATCGAGACGTACTTCCAGCCGATCACGTCCGAGGTGGTGTGCGCGACGGTGTACGCCCGGCCGCTTTCGTCGGTGTAGGTGTACAGGTCGTTCTGCTCGTCCAGATTGGAGTAGCGCAATTCAGTGGGCAGGGTATACGGCTCGCTGGAGGCGAGGATGTTGTCGTTCTCGTCCAGCAGCAGCACGACGCTGCGGTCGATCCACTGGATGTTGCGGATGGTGTCGGTGAGCTGGGAGTTGTTGAGCAGGATCAGCAAGGTGGCGTTCACGTCCACCGAGCTGTCCAGCGGCAGGGATTGCAGCAGCGCCACCACGGTGCGCTCCTCGCCGGGACGGCTCTCCTCCTGCAGGGTGATGAACTCGCTGGCGTGCTTGTTCCACAACAGCGGGCGCAGCGGCTCGCCGTTTGAGAGCAGACGGTAGCGGTCGATCATCTGCTCGTACAAATCGTCGCGCAGCACGGTGACGTTGGAGAGCGCGGCGTTTTTATCCTTGAGCAGGATGTAAAAATTTTCGATGAAGCTGTTCGACATCCGGTAGACCTTGAAGTCCCGCATGATCAGGTTATAAGCGTCGGCCGGATAGTTTTCCGAACGGTCGGCGATCAGGGACTTGAGCCGCGGATTCCAGCCGATCTGCACCGAGAGGGTCTCGGTGTCGGATAGGCGCGCATCCACATCGCTCTTGACCTGGCGCAGGAGCGCCGCGTTGACATCGTTGATCTCGCTGCGCAGCGCGCGGGAGTAGCCCATATAGACCAGCCCGCTCACCAGCAGCGGCACGATCAAAATTGAGATATAGGACAGGAGCCATTTAAAGATGACGCTGCGGCGGTTCGGTACGAATTTTTCCAACGCTTTGCCCCCTCTACTCTGCCATTTGCACAAGTACAGTATAACACAACGATTGTATTTGCGCACTTCTCTAAAAAGGCCCATCCTCCGCCCCAACGGGCGAAAAGCCTGCCGTCATGCGGTTTGGTGGACCGCCGAAACAAAATATTGACGATGGAGTGCCGATTTGGGCGATGGGAAAATGCTGGATTTTGGGAACGAAAACCGAAACGGGAGATAGCTTTTTTATGAAAGCCGGTGCTACAATAAAATCACGCAAAGCGGCGGCAGACAGATCGCGGCACCCCGCCCGGCTTTATATGCAACCGAAATAAAGGGAGGAACGAGCAAGATGAAAAAAAGGATACTTTCCATACTGTTGGCGGCCTGCATGCTGGCTTCGGCCAGCTCCCTGACGGCCTGCTCGAGCAAGAGCGGGACGCCCGCCGCGAGCGGCGAACCCAAGACCCCCGCTTCCGAGGCCGGCAGCGAAGCGGCGCCGGAAGCTTCGTCCGAGGGGGCGAGCAAGATTACGGTGCTCATGCCCAAGCATGAGATGGACAACATCGGCTTCATGGAGAAGGAAACCCGAGGCTATGAAAGCGAGTCGGGCAACCAGGTCGAGCTGATCAACATGAGCTGGGAGAACGTGGCCGACCGGATCACCACCGAG
The DNA here is from genome assembly GCA_004340125.1 of Harryflintia acetispora. Lineage (GTDB taxonomy): Bacteria > Bacillota > Clostridia > Oscillospirales > Ruminococcaceae > Harryflintia > Harryflintia acetispora. The sequence goes on from SLUK01000003.1 coordinate 21,792, forward strand.
ATGGCGGCGGGCGGCGGTTCCTACGATGTGATCGAGTTCGACAACTCCTGGGTGCCGAAATTCGTCACCAACAACTGGATCATCCCGCTGGACGACTACGCCACCGACGAGATGAAGACCGGCATGCTGCCCGGGCTGATCGACAAGTTCTCCTACGACGGCAAGCTCTACGGGATCACCTGGAACAACGATACCCGCTTCTTTATGTACAATAAGGCCAAACTCGAGCAGGCCGGCTTCAGCGAGCCCCCCAAGACCTGGGAGGAGCTGAAGGAGCAGACCAAGGTCATGCAGGAGAAGGGGCTGACCAAGTTCGGTTACTCGGATTCCTATATGCAGGCGCAATCCTGTGTCAACGAGATGTTCTTCGTGGTCTACTCCTTCGGGGGCGACTTCTTTGACAGCGAGGGCAACCTCACCATCACCACCGACCCCGGGGTCAAGGCGGCCTACGAGTTCGTGGCGAACGGGCTCAACACCGATAAGATCGTCGACCCGGGCTCGATGACCTCCGACTATGAGACGGTCGCCAATATCTTCAACATGGGCGACACCGCCTTCTGCGTGCAGGCGTGGCCGGGAATCTATCAGTCCTCGAACGACGAGAGCACCTCCAAGGTGGTCGGCGAGATCGCCGTGGCCGATTACTCGGTCTCGGGCGACGGGCAGACCCAGGCGGTCCTGACCCTGCCGGAAGCGATGGCCATCCCGAAGGCGAGCAAGAACTACGACGCGGCCTGGGATTACATCAAATACATGTCCTCCAAGGAGTTCGACAAGCGCAAGGCCGAGGAGATCGGCGCGCTGCCGATCTGGAGCGAGCTCTTTAACGATCCCGACCTGCTGGCGAAGTACCCGCACTGGTCCGGCTTCGGCAAGCAGGCGGCCAACTCCAAGGGCCTGCCGAGCCTGCTTTGGTACGACGAGTTTGCCAACGTCGTGCTGGTGGAGTCCCAGAAGATCCTGCTCGGCCAGGTCTCGGTGGACGACGGGCTCAAGGAGATGGAAGAGCAGTGCAAAAAGATCCAGCCCCAGGCGTAGGGGATACGGATTGCCGGCGGCGCGGGTAAATGCCCGCGCCGCAGCTTTAAAAAGCGGTGGCGGCTGTCCCGCTGTGAAAGGATATGTGATGAAGTATGAGCAAAAACCAAGGCGGGCAGCGGCATGACGGCCGCCCGTTCCTGGATAGGCATCTGCCCCAGCTTCTGATTGCGCCAAGCATTTTGATCATCCTGGGCGTGCTGATCCTGCCGATCCTCTATTCGATCTATCTGAGCTTCCACGAGATCAACTTCTCCAGCAATACCTACCAGTTGGTGGGGCTCAAAAATTACATCGAAATGTTCCAGGACACCTATTACCTCAAATCGATCTCGCTGACGGTCTACTTTACGGTAATCACCGTCTTCACCGAAATCTTCATGGGGGTCGGGATCGCGCTGGTGCTCAACCAGAAATTCAAGGGCCGCGGCTTTGTGCGCGGGATCATGATCCTGCCCTGGGCCCTGCCCACGGTGGTCAACGCGGTCATGTGGAAGTGGATTTTCAACGCCAACTACGGCGTCTTCAACGCCCTGCTCCTGAAGCTGGGGCTGATCGACAGCTACCAGGTCTGGCTGGGCACCCCGTTGAGCGCGCTCAACTGCATGCTCTTCGCCAACATCTGGAAGGAGACCCCCTACGTCGTGCTGCTGACCATCGCGGCGCTGGCCAATATTTCCCCGGACATCTACGAGGCGGCCAGGGTGGACGGCTCGAACGTCTTTCACACCTTCCGTACCATCACCCTGCCGCTGATCAAGCCGGTGGTGCTGATTCTGGCCATCACCAAGACCATCTGGGCGCTGCAGACCTTCGATCTGGTCTTCATCCTCACCGGCGGGGGCCCCGCCTCGGGCACCGAGCTGATGACCTTCTTCATCCACAAGAACACCTTTAAATTTCTCAAGTTCGGCTACGGCTCGGCCATGTCCTACATGCTGTCGATGGTCTGCTTCGTGCTGACGTTCATCTATATCAAGGTGTTCGCCAGCAAGGAAGATTAGGGGGGAGCAAGATGAATAAAAAACTTAAACACGTCCTTAAGCGCACCGGGCTCTATGCGCTGGTGCTGCTGATCGTCGTTTATGTCCTGGCGCCCTATCTGTGGATGGTGATTTCGAGCATCTCCACCAAGGTGGACCTGATGGAGGTGCCGCTCAAGTTTATCCCCCGGCACCCGACGCTGCAAAACTACAAGGATATGCTGCTGGGGACCTCGAACTCCACCACCGACGCGGCCTCGCAGTTCATGCACGCGATGAAAAACAGTGCGATCGTCACCGTCTGCGTGACCGCCGTCTCGATGGCGGTGGGGATCCTCGCCTCCTACGCCTTCTCGCGTTTCCGCTTCCGCTTCAAGCAACAGACCTTCATGGCCATCCTCTTTACCCAGATGATCCCGCCGATCGCGATCATCATCCCGCTGTACATGATCATGCTGCGCGCGAAGCTGCTGGACAACATCTGGGCGCTGACGGTGGTCTATCTCTCCTTCGTGCTCCCCTTCGTCATCTGGATCATGAAGGGCTACATCGACGGGATCCCCACCGAGCTGGAGGAGTCGGCGATGATCGACGGCTGCGGGCGGCTGCGCTCCTTCTTCCTGATCGTGCTGCCGGTCGCCTCGACGGGGCTGGCGGCCACCACCATCTTCGCCTTCATCATCTCCTGGAACGAGTTTTTCTACGCGCTCAACTTTACCTCGCTGGCGGCCAAGACCCTGCCGGTGCTGATCACCGAGTTTTCCAGCAAGTACGGCGCGGACTACATCCTGACCTGCACCTCCGGCGTGATTGCGAGCTTGCCCCCGGTGCTGCTGGCGCTCATCTTCCAGAAGTACATCATCGCGGGCCTGACCTCGGGCGCGGTCAAGGGATAAATCAAAATTAGAAAAGCCCCGCCCCGGCAAACGCCGGGGCGGGGCTTTTAGCGCCTAAAGAAGGAAAAATTCGGGCTCTTTTCTGGCGGAAAACTTTTTGACGAATCCCGCCTTGGCAATCTTGTAAGCCGGCCCGCGAAAGGCGCGGGCGTGCTGCGGGCAGGCCGCGATACAGGCGGTGCAGGAGATGCACCGCTCCTTGTCGGTTTCCTGGGGGTACCTGGGGTCGATCGCCCCGGTGGGGCAAATTTTAGCGCAGGCCCCGCAGCGGGTGCAGGAGCGGTCCGCCGAGGGCTTCAGCGGGACCGGAGCGGGCGCGCGGTAAGGGGCGTGCCCCTTGACGCTGGGCCTGCCCGGCTGCGGCAGGCTCTCCAACAGCTTTGCGCACTTACCGGCAAAATTCTGAAGCTGCCGCAGATCCTCCTCGTCCGGCCGCCCGGCGGCGACGTCGGGGAAGATGGAGTGCTGCGCGATCGCGGCGGCCGCCGCGATCACCCGGAAGCCCTGTCCTTCCAGCAGCTCCTGCAGCTCGAGCAGCGCGTCGTCATAGTCCCGGTTGCCGTAGACCGCCGCGATGATCGCGGGCGTTTTGTCGCCGCGGACGCCGCGCAGCCGCTCGGCGCAGGGGGAGGGAATCCGCCCGGCGAAGACCGGCGCCCCGGCGATCAGCAGATCGTCCGGACCGAGCTCCGGCATAGGCTCGCGCTGGGCCAGCAGGTCGCATTCCTGCCACTCTTTTTGAATCCCGGCCGCGATTTGATTGACGGTTTTTTTGGTCGTTCCCGAGGGGCTGAAGTAGATGCACCAGGTGTTCTTTATCATATTGTCCGCCTCCGTTTGGTTTTATCATAAACCAAAAGCAGAAGAGATGCAATCATTCGCAGGCGAGAGGACATTCCATCATTTCATTTTCGGCGCGAAAGCCCTGCCGCTCATAAAAGGGGACGGCCCGCCCGCTCGGCCAGACAAAGAGCAGCTCATATCCGTTTTCTTTTGCAAAGGCTTTCACCCGTTCCATCAGCGCGCTGCCGATCCCGCGGCTGCGGTACTGCCGCAGGGTATGTACGTTGGTGACGTAGCCGATCTGTCCTTGCGCCTCGCGGGGGCTCGGTATCTTCGGCACCCGGCAGACCCAGACGTTCGAGATGATTTTCCCATCCTCCTCGGCCAAAAAGCAAAAATAGGATTTTTCTTCCAAGGCTTTTGCCAGAAAAGCCTCGCACAGCGGGAGAAACCGTGCTTCTGCCATCGGCTGATTTGAATCCTGCTCCCACTCGTGGAGCCAGCGCAGCCGCGCGAGCTGCGGGGCGTCCGCGGGGGATGCCAAGCGGTAGGTGAGCATTCGTTTCCCTCCTTTTAAAATTTTTGTGGCCGGCGTTCCAGCAATAAAAACAAGGGCGGACAGCGTATGCTGCCCGCCCGGATAGACAATCTCGAAGGCTTAGTTGGCGACCTTGAGCCGCAGGCGGAGCTTATCCGCAATCATGGCGATAAATTCGCTGTTGGTGGGCTTACCTCTCTGGTTGTGGATGGTATAACCGAAGTAGCTGTTGAGGGTGTCCACGTCGCCGCGGTCCCAGGCCACTTCGATCGCATGCCGGATGGCGCGCTCCACGCGCGAGGAGGTGGTGTCGTGCAGCTTGGCCACGTTGGGATAGAGCTGCTTGGTCACCGAATTGATGATTTCCGGGGTCTGCACACACATGATGATCGCATCCCGCAGGTAGTGATAGCCCTTGATGTGTGCGGGCACGCCGATCTGGTGGATGATCTCGGTGACCATCACCTCGAGGTCCACCTCACGATTCCCGCTCTTGCTGGTGAGGTCCATCGGATGCTCGTTGCCCGCCATCTGGACGATGCGTTCCGCCATCACCTCCACGTCGAACGGCTGCAGGAAATGATAGACCGAACCGGTGGCGGTCAGCTCCCGCTGGAGCACCTTGTTGTCGCAGGTGGACATCGTCATGAAGAGGGGCGCGTCGGGCAGGTCGCTCGAAGCGATCTCCTTCATCACCCCGATCGCGTCCAGATTGTGCATGAAGGCATCCATCAGCACCACGGTTGGATGCTGTGTTTTGATCATCTCGACCACCCGCTTGCCGTCCTTGGGGCAGGCGACTATGCTCACCCCGTAGTGGCGCAGGATCGATGCGAGCTGTGCGCAGAAATCTTTGTTGGAGTCGTCGCCGATGAGAACCTTGATTTTGGAATTCATGATGTTACCTCCGATTGTCTAATTGGAATTTTCTTACATTCCCTGATGACCGTAGTTTACCATATATTGGTAGTAATTGCAAGTGGCTGTCGTAAAATATACATTATATAGTTATTCAAACATTTCTGGAAAATTTTGTAATATATCACGAAGCCCTTGCTTCTTCCACTGCGACACCCTTCATGGTATGGTCCATATTCTCGACGAAGATCCCGTAACCTTTTGTCGGATCGTTGACAAAAACGTGGGTTACCGCGCCGACCAGCTTGCCATTTTGCAGGATCGGGCTTCCGCTCATGCCCTGTACGATTCCGCCGGTTTTGGCAAGTAATTTAGGATCGGTAATCGAAATAACCATATTCTTGGTGTCGGTTTCGCTGGCGCCGTTGAGGCGGTCGATATTCACCGAATAGATTTCCGGCGTTTCGCCCGAAACGGTGCACAAAATGCTGGCCGGTCCACGTTCGACCTCATAGGAATGGGCCATCTCCACCGGCTGGTTGTAGGGATAAGAGGAATAGAGCTTTCCAAATACGCCGGTCTCGTTGTTCACGTCCAGCGTGCCCATCGCCCGGTTGTCCACAAACATCCCCTTGAGCTCGCCGGGCGCGCCCGCGTGCCCGAGCGAGACGCCGCTGATGTTGGCGCGCACGATCTCGCCGGAATACAGCGGCATGACCATCTGGGTGTCGATGTCGCAGACCGCGTGCCCCAGCCCCGCGTAGCAGCCGGATTTGGGGTCGTAGTAGGTCATGGTGCCGATCCCCGCCGAGGAGTCGCGCACCCAGATCCCGGCCTTATATTGGCCGTCTATGCTGGAAAGGATGGGACTCAGCTTTAGATTAAAGACCTCATCCCCGCGCTTGAGCTGTACGCTCAGCGGCACGCCGCCGCTCTTTTGCACGATTTCGCCGACCTGCTCGTTGGAGGAGACCTTGGTGCCGTTTATGCTCATCACGATGTCGCCGATCTGGATCCCGCACGCCTTGGCCGGATTGAGCAGCCCGGCGTCGGTGTCGACGTCCGACATGCCGACCACGATCACCCCTTCGGTAAACATTTTGATCCCGAAGGGAATCCCGCAGGGGACCACCATCTTGCGGTCCACCACCTGTACCTGCACCTGCTTGACGCTCACCCCGCCGAACATCCGCAGGTTGAGCGCGTAGGTGTTGCCCGCCGTGTCGTAGGATTCGATCGGCAGCATGGTGTTCTGCGCCTCGGGGTGCAGCTCAAACGGATAATGGATTTTGAGCTGTTCGCCCTGTGCGACGTAGAACTGGTCTGGAAGCGTGTTCCCGACGTATATGGCGAGAGACAGCACGCCCATCACACAGATGGACAGCACGCCTGCCACCGCCTTGTAGAACCTTCTCATTGGAATAACCGCCTTTCCCGCCCGCCTGAAACAGACGGATGCCATCCGGCAAACATTTTGATTTGGATTGCACCAGACAATCCAAACTTAATTTCCCACGGGTCGGGCGATAATATGATAGGCAAATCCTTTTGCTTTTAGATAGAAATTCCGCGTGCCTCCCGGCACGGGATATTTCCAAGCCGCAAAATTTTCTTGCTCCCGGAAGGAAAATTAAAGGCATAAAATACTAGAATTTGTATTATTTTCAGGAAAATTGTACCATCCTTATTTTAACCCTAATTTCCGGATGCTTCAAGCCCCATTCTGCTAATATTACATACAATTTCAAAATTAAACCCCGAATTTTCGAACATGGCTTCAAGATTGTCGCGGTGTTCGTTGTAATAGTTTGGAAGATACTTCTTGACGTGGTCGGTGAGGCGCAAAATATCCGCGCCGTGCCCGCGCAGGGTTTTGTTCAGTGCGAGATTGATCAGCTGCCGGATTTTGCGTTCCTGCATCTGCTGCACCAGGGGAACGATCTCCTGAGTGATGTCTCCGCCCTCGTCCGAGATCAGCTCGCGCAGCGCGCTGTCGCAGCGGATCTTCACATCAAAAACCAGCCTGCCCTCCTCAAGGCGGGGCTTCATGCGCGAGGAGCACTCCAGTATCTCCAGCGCGGCGCTGCCCTTTTCGGGCAGGGAGACGGTCATGGTCGCGTCCTCCATTTTGCCCAAAAACCAGATGATCCCCTGGATCTCCTGCTCGGTGAGGGTGTCCACCATCTTGTCCTTTTTAATGAGCGCCCCGCCATCGATCTCCACCTCGGGCTTCCCGCTCTGCTGGCTGAGCTTTACCATCGGCACGTCCACCGAGTCGTGGCCGGTTTCCAGCTTGGACACCACGTCCACCATCCGCCCGCCGTTCATGTGGCGGTGGTTCATCGCGTTGTCGGCCACCTGCTCGATGGCCGAGGCCGGGACGATCCCCCGGCTGATCTGCGCGGTGACGATCTTCGAGGCCGACTCCTCGGCGATCATCAGGTAGACGCTCGGATGGAGCTGATGGTTGGCGTTAAAGTAGTCCACCGCTTTTTTGAGGTTTTCCTCGGCCATCGCCTTTCCGATGACGATGATCTTGTTTGAGCCGAAGAAGATCTGCTTGCCCTCCTTGCGGGTGGCCTCGCTCACCGCCTCGGTGATGGTGTCGCCCTCGCTGCGGATGATGTTGTTGTTGAGCTCGGATGCGTCGAAGGCGGTCTGCCCGCCGCTGCCGCTGGGTACGAAGTATTGGAAGGTGAGCTGGAATTTTTGGTCCTCATAGTCCACCCCGACGGCCTGCACGATGGCCCGGTCCTTGAGGCGGATGGTCTCCATGCAGCCGCAAAGCGGCAAGGAAAGGGACAGCACAAGGGCAATCAGCAAAGACAAACGTTTCATGCCTTATCCTCCTTCCTGCGCCGCCCCGGGATGAGGATCAGCAGCACCGGCACCAGGAGGACCGCCACATAGAGCGGGATGCCGGTGAGGGTGAAGTTATACAGCGCCTGGTAGGCGGTGAAGTAGTGCGCCAGCAGCAGGGAGCAGAGGATGGTGATCCCACCCAGGGCGAGCAGGATGGTGTTTTTGCGCTTGGCGCCGAAGAGGAAGCACAGGCAGCGCTGCGCGATAAAGAGGTAGAGCGCGCTCTTGATCAGCCCGATCATCGTCCAGATGACCATATGGACCGCATCCATGCGCTGGAAGTAGAACAGCCGCGCCATCTTGGCCACCGCGTAGAGCGGATAGGACTGGGTGACGGCGTATTGCCCGACGGTGCACAGGGTGACGAAGATCATCCCCTCCAGCAATGCGAACACCCCCAGCACCCACCACAAAAACCCCTTTTTGACGTTCCCCTTGAGGTAGGGGATGAAGAGCAGGACCAGCATGAGCTCGCTGGATTCGTTGACGGTGACCGCCCCGCCCTGCACCACCGGCCTGACCCCACCCAAGAAGGGGGAGATCAGCCCAACGGTGTCAAACTCCCGGGCCAGGGAGAGGACGATCATCACCAGCGAGCCCAGCAGCAGGATCAGCGCCAGCCCCGAAAAACGGGCGGTGGATTCCAGTCCCAGATAGACCATGTAGAGCGCCACCAGGGTGAACAGCACCACAAAGATCACGTTGGAGTCGTTGGGATAGACGGCCGAGGTGATGAACACGGCAAAATGGACCACGTTGTCGATGGCGACGCTCAGCGCCAGCAGCGCAAAGAGGGTGGCGCAGGCGAAGCCCGCCCCCTGGGAGCGCTGGTAGGCGAATTCGATCAGCCCGACCCCCTTCTGGCGGCGCAGGATCAGAAAGCTCGGCAGCATGATGAGCACGCTGAATACGACAAAGAGGACCAGGCTCGCGAGCCCCGCCGACCCGCTCGCCGACTCGCGCAGTCCGGGCACGATGGTGAAAAAGGAAAAGGAGCGGCAGAGGAAGAGCATGATGAAAAATTGTGAAACTGTGATCTGGGGCAAAAGCCAGGACTCCTTTCTTTATTGCCTTGAATCGTCGACCTCGCTGCCTGGCAGGTCCTGCACCTGGAGCTGCTGCTGGCCGAGGGTGCGCCAGCTCACCCGGGTGAAGATGTCGCGCATGGGATAGGCCGAGAAGGGGGAGGCGGGGGCGGTCTCGGGGATCCCCATCGGGCGCTTGGCGCAGAGGTTGCAGAGCATTGCCGTCAGCCCCAGGGTGATCCCGAACACACCCAGCGTCCCCCCGATGAGGATGAAGGCGAAACGCAGCACGGTGATCGACTGGTAAAGGGTGGGGATGACGAACGAGCTGATCGCGGTGACGGCGACCACCATCACCATCGGCGCGCCGATGAGGCCCGCCGTCACCGCCGCATCCCCGATGACCAGCGCGCCGACGATGCTCACCGCATGCCCGATGGGGCGGGGCAGGCGCAGCCCGGCCTCGCGCATCAGCTCATAGATAAAGTGGATGATCAGCGCCTCGAACATCAATGGGAAGGGGGTGCTCTCCTCGCTGGTGGCGATGTTGAAGAGCAGGGCGTTCGGGAAGAGCTCGGGGTCGAAGGTGGCCAGCGCGACATAGGCCCCGGGCAGCAGGATGGTCAGAAAGAACGCCGCATATTTGAGGAAGCGGATGAAGGTGGCGTAGTAGGGCCGGTGGGTGTAGTCGTCGATGCTCTGGAAGTTTTCGTTAAAGAGGTAAGGGGTGATCAGCGCGAAGGGGGTGCCGTCCACCAGCACCGCCACGCGTCCCTCGCAGATTTTGGCCACCAGGGTGTCCGGGCGCTCGGTGGTGCCCACGCCGGGGAAAAGGGAGAGCGGCCCCTCCTCCAAAAATGGTTCGAGGTAGCCCGATTCGAGCACCACGTCCAGCTTGGCGCTGCGCAGCCGGCCGCGCACCTTGTCGAGCAGGGAGCCCGAGACGGTGTCGGACATGTAGACCAGGCAGATGTCGGTCTTGGAGCGCACGCCGCAGGACATGATCTCAAAGCGCAGCGCCGGGGATTTGATCCGCCGGCGGATCATGGTCATGTTGATCCGCATGGGCTCAACGAACCCCTCCCGGCTGCCGCGCACGTTCACCTCGCTCGACGGCTCGGAGATCGAACGGAAGGAAAAGCCCTGCATGCCGCAGGCGACGCCGAGCGCCTCGCCCTCGATGAGCAGGACCGCGAAGCCCGAGTCGAGGAAGGTGAAGAGCTCCGCATAGGTATAAAATTCCTTCTGGTCCATCCCGAGCAGCGAGAGGGTGCGGGTAAACTGCAGCACCTCCTGCGGGGTGCTGTCCGGCCCGAGGCCTGAGTTCATCAGCGGCTCGGCCATGATCTCGGAAAAGGTCGCGAGGCTCACCATCCCTTCGCTGATGAGCACCGCCATCTCGACCCCGCCCACCGCGATGCGCCGGTCGGTCAAATCGGAGGAATTGCCGCACAGCCCCCGTATTTTGATCATGTTGTCGGACAGCGAGGCCACAAGCCGTTCATTCTCACCCGGCACGGGGCTCGGCGGCTGGTATTCCCGGCGTTTTTCCTGGCGCACCTTTTTCTTTAAAAATGAAAACAAACGAATCGCCTCCTATCAACATAAGCGGGCACAGCTAACGCTATTATTACCAGCTTTGGCGGGTATATTTATGGTGGGAAAAACAATACTAATGGAAGTTAAACGTACAAAACGGATTGGAGTGTAAGGCCGGATGTTTACAATCTTTTTCAAAACCATCATCCTCTATGCGCTGATCATCGTCGGGCTGCGCCTGATGGGCAAGCGCCAGCTCGGCGAGCTGCAGCCCTCGGAATTTGTGGTGACCATCCTGATCTCAAACATCGCGACCCTGCCCATCGAGGACGTTGACATCCCGCTGCTGACCGGCATCCTGCCGATTTTGACCTTGGTCAGCTGCGAGGTGATCATGTCCACGGTGGCGCTCAAGAGTAAGCGTGCGCGCAAGATTCTCTCCGGGTCGCCCAAGATCGTGATCCGCGACGGGGTGATCGACCAGCGCCAGCTGCGCGACCTGCGCTTTTCGATCGACGATTTGATGGAGCAGTTGCGCCAGAACAACGTCTTTGACATCGCGGACGTGGCCTTCGCCATCGTGGAGACCACCGGAAAGGTGTCGGTCTATCAAAAGTTCGAGGCCCGCAATGTCACCGCCGAAATGCTGAACCTGCCGAGTGACGGGCAGGAGAGCGCCCCGCCGGTGGTAATGATCTCGGACGGGCAGCTCATCGAGGAGGCGCTGCGCTACTGCAACCTGCGCCATGAGTGGCTGGAAAAGACCCTGGGGGATCAGAAGGTGCGGCTCGAGGACATTTTTTTAATGACCTGCAACCGGCAGGCGAACTACCACATCATTAAGAAGGAGAAGGTGGCCTGATGGGACGCTTTTATATTTCCCTGGCGCTCCTGGCGGCAATCCTGGGAGTCTGTACCTTTTCGCTGCACCAGTACAGCACCGCGGCCGAGGAGATGACCGCCCAGCTTGACAGGATTGAGCAGGCCGCCCTTTCGGGGGAGGCGGGCCCGGATAAGCTCTCTGAAATGTGCCGCCTATACGGCGAGCAGTGGGAGGATAGGGAGGAGCGCCTGCTGCGCTTCATCCGCCATCCGCAGCTCGACGAGATCACCTCGCTGACCGCCGAGCTGCAATACCTGGCTACCGACGACAGCCCGAGCCACCTGCTCGCCTCAATCGAGCGGATCAAGGTGAACATCAAGAAAATCGGTACCGCGGAATTTTTTAACGGCTGACAAAAAAGAAGCGTCAAAACCATTTGGTTTTGGCGCTTCTTTTGCCCATCCCAGCTTTTTGTATTATAATGGAGAATACAACGACATCTATAAAAGGAGCGGCCTATGCTGGAAAGTAAAGTCAGAACGCCACAGGAGCAGGAAGCCTATCTAAAGGAGCTTCGGGAGTGGCTAAGCTCGGTGCGGGAAGAGGCGCCCGAGGAGATGGCGGATTTTTTTCACAACAGGATCGGCATTTACGAGGACAGACACCTCGGGCGCTGGGCAAAGGAATACGAGCACATCGCCGACTATTTTCCGGGGGATCCCCGGAGCCTGCTGGACATCGGCTGCGGCACCGGGCTGGAGCTCGCTTCGGTGTTTCGCCGCTTCGACCAAATCGAGGTCACCGGAATCGATTTGTCGGGCACCATGCTGGGGAAGCTCCGGGAAAAGTATCCCGGCCGCCGGATCACGCTCATTCAGGCGGATTATTTTGCATATCCATTGGGGGAGGAGCGTTTCGGCGCGGCCCTCTCCTTTGAGACGCTGCACCACTTTAAGCCGGACAAAAAGCAGGCGCTCTACGAAAAGCTCTGCCGCGCGATCAAGCGGAGAGGGTGCTATCTGGAATGCGACTATGTCGCCTGCTGCGACGAGGAGGAGCGGCTCTGCCTGGAAGGGTACGAATACCGGCGGCAGAAATTTGGCATCCCGCCCGGGCAGTTTGTCCACATCGACATCCCGCTGACCCTGGAGCACCAGCTGACACTTCTGAAAAACGCGGGCTTTCAGAAGGCGGAGGCGCTCTACGAAAACCGCGGTACGGTGATCATCCGGGCAAAAAAATGACAGCTGCAGGGTTTTATGCAAAACGGGGCCCCGCGCCGTTTGGAATGCAGCGATTTGTCTCAAACGAAGAAAAATGATATACTGATCCTATTGTAAATTTTGGAGGCTGACAAAATGGACAGCGAAACCGTCGCACTGATCCTGACCCAACTGGAGTACCTGCTTCGCCTGGTGATAGCCGCCGTCTGCGGCGCGCTGATCGGCTTCGAGCGCAAGAACCGGCTCAAGGAGGCGGGGATACGCACCCACCTGATCGTGTCCCTCGCTTCGGCGCTGATGATGCTCATTTCAAAGTACGGTTTTTACGACGTGGTGATCTACGACAGCATAAATCTCGACCCCTCCCGTGTGGCCGCGGGCATCGTCACCGGCGTCGGCTTCCTGGGAGCCGGGATGATTTTTGTGCGCCGGCAGGGGGTCAGCGGGCTGACCACTGCGGCGGGGATATGGGCGACGGTGGGCGTCGGGATGGCGATCGGCGGCGGGATGTACGTCATCGGGATCGCCTCCACATTGCTGATCATCCTGGTGCAGGTGCTGCTGCACAAGGACCTGCGCTGGATGAAGATCCCGGTTGCCGAGCAGATCTACATCGAGCTGGACGACTCCTCGGTGGAGACGGTCGACGCGCTGCGGGAAATCCTGCGCGAGCACGGCATTCAGGTGCTGGGCGTCAAGGCGAAAAGGCACAAGAGCGGGGCGATCGACATGGAATTCACCGCCAAGTTCCCCGAAGCGTACGACGTCGCGGACATCATGAACCTCTTTTCAGATGCCGCGCATGTGCGCACGATCGAGGTGTAAGTGGTTGATACAGTAAGAACAAAGCGGCCCGGCAGAATGCCGGGCCGTTGTTATTTCGCCTGCTTTTTCCGGGAGGGCGGGCCCCGGCGGCGCTTCTTGACCGAGAAGCCGAAGGTGCCGATCCGCTTGCCCAGCGCGAAATACTCTCCATGGGCATAGGCGGCGAGGTTGCATTTGCCGAGGTTGAGCCTGCCGTTTTCATCCACCAGAGAGGCATCCACCTGCACCGCCACGATCTCGGCCAAAAACATCTCGTGCGAGCCGAGCGGCAGCGCCTTTACAACCCGGCATTCGAGGCTCAAGGGGCTCTCTGCGAGCAGGGGGGCGGAGATTTTCTCCGCCTTTTGCGGATGGAGATGGGTGGCTTCAAACTTGTCCAGGTCCTTTCCCGAGCGCACCCCGCAGAAGTCCGCCGCGCGCACCAGCGCGCCGGTGGTCAGGTTGATGGCGAACTCTCCGCTCTCCTTGATCAGCCCGTAGGAGTACCGCTCGGGCCGGATCGAGACGTAGGTCATGGGCGGATTGGAGTTGACGATCCCCGTCCAGGCCACGGTGAGCAGGTTCGGGCGCTCCATCGACCCGCAGGTGACGATGGCGGGCGGCACCGGGGAGAGCAGGGTGCCGGGCTTCCAGATTTGTTTTTCCATTGTACTACTCCGTTTCCAGATAAAGATAAAAACCGGTCCCCACCGGGCTTCCCCGGCGGGCACCGTCGATTCATAAGGTTTTGCCGAGATAGATCATGTCCACGCATTGCTCGCCCTCGTCGTAGACCGGCTCAGGGTAATTGTCGGTAAAAAAGTTCTTGAGCACCCGCTCCCGGCGGTAGCCGCATTTTTCATAAAAGTCCAGGTTCCCGTGGCTGGTGTCCGCCGTGCCCACCGTCATACGGGAGGCGCCGCGCTTTTGACATTCCCGCTCGCAGGCGGCGATCAGCGCCCGGCCAAAGCCCCTGCGGTGCATATCCTCGCGCACCGCAAGGTTTTTGATCTCCCAGCATTCCGCCGCCTCGGGCACCGCGACAATTACGCCCACAGCCTGCCCGTTTTCCACTGCGGCGAGCATGACCCCGCGGCCGAGATAGCGCTCCACCATCTCCACGCAGGGGTCGGCGAGCAGCAACAGCTCCATGTATGCGCGGCGCTCCCCGAGCGGGCCGACAGAAAGAAAGGCCAACGTTTGACCCGCTTCCTTAAAAGCCTTCATGGTCACTTCACTCCCATACGAAATAGGAAAATCACCTTGCCCATCAGGGCGGAATCGTCCGGCATGCCCACCGAGCTGTGCCGGCTGTCGAGCGATATCTCGCGGTTGTCGCCCAGGACGAACATCTGCCCCGGCGGCACCTCGAGCGGGAATTCGACGTCGTACTTCTGCTTGGTCCCGGTGCTGATGTATGGCTCGTCGAGCTGCTCGCCGTCGACCAGGACCGTGCCCCGCCTAAAATTAATGTCCACCGTCTGTCCGCCGGTGGCGATCACCCGCTTGAAGACGGGCGCCTCGCCCTCGCCGGGGCGAAAGAAGACAATGTCCCCCGTCTGCGGGGTCTTATAGAGGCGCAGGATGAGCGCCAGGTCCCCGTCGCTCAGGGTCGGATACATCGAATTGCCGGAAACGAACACCAGCCCGACGACATAGGTCATCACCAGCCAGACGATGACGGCCGCCAGCAGCAGGACGAATATCTTGCGCCGGCGGCGTTTTTTGCGTTGCAGCGCGTCCAGCTGTTTTTTGATCTGTTCGCGCATGGCGTTTGGATTTGTAGCCGTTATCTGAGTTGCCAAAAAGTCCCCCTCCAATCAGCAACCGGTATAAAAACATTTTATCACAGTTTCTGGCAAAAGAAAACACATTCTTTTCGTCCCCGCTGGATTTTTGCCTTCCGGTGGGGTAGAATGGAAGCCAGCCACGCAATTCCCGAGAGAGGGGTAAGGATAGGGATGAAAACAATCATCGCCGGGATTAACGCCAAATACATCCACACCGCGCTCGCCGCGCGCGGCCTGGCCGCCTATGCGGCACAGCGGGGGATTGACGGGGTACGCGCAATGGAATTTACCATCAACCAGCACCCCGATGCGATTTTGCGCGCGCTCTACGCCGAGAGGGCGGACTGCTACCTCTTCTCCTGCTATATCTGGAACTGGGAGCTGGTGTGCCGTCTCGTGCGGGACCTGCGCACCCTCTGCCCGCGGGCGGCGATCTACCTCGGCGGGCCGCAGGTCTCCTTCCACGTGGGGGAGCTGCTAAGGTCCCTGCCCGGCGTTGACGGCATCCTGCGCGGCGAGGGGGAGGAGCCGCTCTGCCGCCTGCTGCGCGCGCTCAGAAGCGGCGGGGACCTCTCGGCGGTCCCGTCGTTGACCTTTTGGCGGGAGGGGGAGGTCTGCGAAACCCCAATGTGCGCGCCGATGGAGATGCGCGAGCTGCCCTTTTGCTATCCGGACCTTGATGGGCTGCGCCACCAGATCGTCTACTACGAGTCCTCGCGCGGCTGCCCGTTTCATTGCACCTATTGTTTGAGCTCGCTGGAGCGCCGGGTGCGCCGAAAGCCCCTGGAGCTCGTACTCCCCGAGCTTGGGCACTTCCTCGCCGCCGGGGTGCGGCAGGTGAAATTCTGCGACCGCACGTTCAACTGCGACAGGGAGCACTGCATGGCCATCTGGCGCTACCTGATGGAGCGGGACAACGGGTTTACCAACTTCCATTTTGAAATCACCGCCGAGCTGCTGGGCGAGGAGGAGCTGGGGCTCCTGGGCCGGGCACGCCCCGGGCTCTTCCAGTTCGAGATCGGGGTGCAGTCGGTGAACCCCGACACCCTGCGCGCCATCCGGCGCGGCGCCGACCTTTCGCATCTTCGCGAGGTAATGTCCCGGCTGCGCGAAAATGGGAACATCCACCTGCACCTCGATCTGATCGCCGGGCTGCCGCTGGAGGACTACCAAAGCTTTGCCCGCTCCTTCGACAGCGTCTTTGCGATGGGGCCGGACCAGCTCCAGCTCGGGTTTTTAAAGGTGCTGCCCGGCTCAAGGATGGAGCGGGATGCGCCCCGCTATGGGATCGTCTCCCGCGCCTGCCCTCCCTATGAGGTGCTGTTTACCGATCACCTTTCGGCGGACGAGCTCTTCACCCTCAAGGGGGTGGAGGAGATGGTCGAAAGCTACTACAACAGCGGCGCCTTCGCGCATACGCTTCGCTTCCTGCTCGAGGGCCGGGGTGCGTTTGACACCTTTCATGCGCTGCGGCGCTTTCTCGAGGAGGGCGGCTGGACGGGGGAGAGCCTCTCGCGCACCACCCTTTACGACTGGCTCTACGCCTTCGGCACGCGGCGCTGCGGGGCCGAAGGCCCGCTGCTGGGGGAGCTCATCCTGCTGGATATCTGCCTGGAGGGCAAACCGAAGAAGCTGCCCGCCTGCCTCGCCGGTCGGGACCAGACAAAGTGGTACCGCCCCATCCGGACCTTTTACGAGGAGCCTCATAACCGCGGGAGGTACCTGCCGGACTATGAGGGGGAGGACCCCGCCGTGCTGCGGCGGATCACCCATCTGGAGGTCTTCTCCTTCGACCTGCTCTCCCCGGGGAGGGAGCGGGCCGGGTGTGCGCTGCTCTTCGACTACCGCAAGCCCAAGGCGCGGCGCGCGGTAAAAGTGCCCTTGGAATAAGATGCGCGCCAATGCAAAGAACCGGCCCCGAGCAAAAGCCCGGGGCCGGTTACTTAATTTTATTTAATCCGCGCGATGTATTGGCAGTAGACATAGACATTTTTGATCTTCTTGGCCTCCACCCCGTCGCCCGCCTCGATGACCGGCTGGGTCTCGGAGGGGGTCTCGTACAACTTGAAGGCGATGGCGTCCTGCCCGGGGCGCATATTGCGCACATGCTTATACTCGTACTCCTTGCGCGCGATCCCGAGGTAATTGAAGATGATGTCCTCGATCCCATTGTTGGTGAAGCACTTGATAATATCCTTCTCATCGTACATTTCGATGATGGCCTTCGCCTCATGGAAGGAGAGGTTGGAGCACTTAAACTCCCCCTCGTTGACGACCGACATCATGTTCCCGTTATCTAGCAGCAATAGTGGATTGTCGTTTGCTTTCGGCATGGTAAAAAGCCTCCTTCTGTCCGTGTGCGCGATAGTGATCGGTTTCCTGTTTCCATTCTATCCATGATTTTATAAAATGTCAATTTAATTTTAGACAAATTCACTATATTATTTTGTGATAAAGGATAAGGAAACGAAGGGGCTCCTATAACTTTCCCCGCTTGCGGTAGCTGACCAGCCAGAAGTCTGCCGTGGTGCGAAGGCGTTCGAGCCCGGCCAGCCGCTTTGCGCCCTCGATGGGGGTCTTATAATAATAGGGGGTCATCATGAAAAGGCTTTGCAGCACCTGCGCCCCCTCGGCGGTAAAGTCGTAGCAAAGGCGGCGGCGCCCGGTGATGGAAAAACCCTCGAGCTCGAAGCTCTTTTCCTCGTTTTCATAGGGGTGCTCGTAGAGCACCTCCTTGAGGGAGTAGAGATGCCGCGCCGCCGGATAGACCGCCACAAAGTGCCCGCCCCGGCGCAGCACCCGGTGGAACTCCTGCGGGCAGAGGGGGGAAAAGACGTTGTAAACGAGGTCCAGGCAGTGCCCGGAGAAGGGCAGCTCGAAGATGCTCGCCACCGCGAAGCGCCCCTTAGGGCAGCGCCGCGCGGCGTGGCGCACCCCATGCTTCGACAGGTCGATCCCGTAGAGGGTGGGCTCCCAGCCCAAGGCTTGCAGGTAGGCGCAGAGCCCGTCTATGTAATACCCCTCGCCGCAGCCCGCATCCAGGATGGCGGGGGAAGGGGAGGTGCACAGCGCGCCGATCGTCTCACAGAGCGCCTCGCGCAGCGGGGCGTAGCCCCCGCTTTCAAGGAAGGTGGTGCGCGCGCGGATCATCCCCGCGTTGTCGCCCGGGTCGCGGCTGCCGCCGCGGTTGGGCGGCAGGAGGTTCACATACCCCTGTGCGGCCAGGTCGAAGCTGTGCCCCGCGGCGCAGCACAGCGCGCGCTGCTGCACAAACAGGGGCCGCTGACAGAGCGGACAGCAAAACAAACCGGGCTCCTCCTCTTCAATAATTTTCTGCCCGGCGCTCCCGGCGCAGGTTGCGCCGGCGCACCCCCGCCTCCCACTCGGTGCGGTCCTCCTCGCTCTCCAGGATCAGCGGGGGCACCGGGGTGGGCTGCTCGTGCTCGTCGAGCGCGACCATCACCAGGTATGCGCGGTTGATCATCTGGCGCCGCCCGTCGAGCTCCTCGACAAAGGCGTCCACCCGCACCTCCATCGAGGTGCGCCCGACATAGGTGATCCGCCCGATCAGCACAACGGTGCTGTTGATGTGGGCCGCGGCCTTGAACTGCAGGTTGTCGATCGCGGCGGTGGTCACCTCCCGCCCGGAGTGGCGGCGGGCCACCACCCCGGCGACCACGTCGATCCATTCCATCAGCTTGCCGCCGAAGAGGCGGCTGTAGCCGTTGATGTGCTCGGGCATCAAAATCTGTATCTGCTCGGTGCGCGATTGCGCGACCGTCTTGGCTTGCAGTTCCATAGCTACTCCTTTATCCATCATATCGGCGTTTGGCTTTATATTGTCCCCGTATCGCCTGGGGCGTGCAGGCAGTAGACCAGCTTCCCGCCCTGCTCCCCTTCGATTTTCATCCCCAGCCGCTCGGCCACCCGGCGCGCGGGCAGGTCCGAAGCGGGTACCGGCGCCACCACGAAGGGGGAGCGCAGGGCCTCAAAGGCATAGGACAGGCAGCGCGCCGCCCCCTCGGCGGCAAGGCCCCGGCCCCAAAAGGCGGGCAGCAGCCCGTAGTAGAGGCCGCACAGCCGCCGGCCGCCGAGCGTGCAGGAGAATAGCCCCATCGCGCCCGCCGGCTCATTTTCGTACAGCGCCGCGAGGCAGCCATACCCCTCCGGCTGGCCCTCGTCGCTCAGCCATCCGGGAAAGTGCGGCAGGCGCTGGAGCGCGGCGCGCTGCTGCCCTCCGGGCAGGCAGAGAAGGAGGTGTTCGGTTTTTAAAATCAGCCCGTTCATCCCTTTAGGAAAAACTTTTCCAGGTAGCCATAGGCGAAAACGACCAGCACGATCAGCGGCAGCAGGAAGGTCACATAAAAGCGCGCCCACTTCGGGAAGCGCAGCCCCTTGCCGGTGTCCGCCTCGGCGATGAAGTTGTCCCATCCCCAGCCGTAGCGGGTGACGCAGAAGAGCAGGTAGACCAGCGACCCCAGCGGCAGGAAGTTGTTGGAGACGAGGAAGTCCTCGAAATCGAGGATGGTGCTTCCCGCCCCCAGCGGTGTGATCCCGGAAAGATAGTTGTAGCCCAGGGCCGCGGGCAGCGAGAGCAGGAAGATGAGCAGGATATTGATCACCACCGCCTTTTTGCGGCCCCACCCCCAGAGGTCCATGGCGAAGGAGAGGATGTTTTCAAACACCGCCACGATGGTCGAGAGCGCGGCAAAGGTCATGAAGACGAAGAAGAGCGTCCCCCACAGCCGCCCGGCCGGCATGGCGCCGAAGATATTGGGCAGGGTTTTGAAGACCAGTCCCGGCCCGCTGTCCGGATTGACCCCGAAGGCGAAGCAGGAGGGGAAGATGATGGCCCCCGCCAGCAGGGCGACCAGGGTGTCCAGCGCGGTGACGCTGACCGCCTCGCCCGTCAGACGGCGGTCCTTGCCGATATAGCTGCCGAAGATCGCCATTGATCCGACGCCTATGCTCAGCGTGAAGAAGGCTTGGCCCATCGCCGCAAAGACGGTGGTGGCAAAGCCCTGCTCGCGCATGCGCGAAAAGTCGGGGTAAAGATAAAAGCGCAGCCCCTCGCCGGCCCCCGGCAGGGTGACGGCGCGCACCACCAGGACGAGCATCACCACAAAGAGGCTGGACATCATCACCTTGGTGATCCGCTCCACCCCATTCTGCAGCCCGAGCGAGCAGATGCCAAACCCCAGCAGCACGGCCAGCAGCATCCAAAGGACCATCCCCTTGGGGTCGGCGAGCATGGCGTCATAGACCCCCGGCACCTCCTGCGGGCTGAGGCCCACAAACTCCCCGCGCAGCATCTTGAAAAAGTAGGCGAGCATCCATCCGCCGATGGTGGTATAGAACATCATGAGCAGGTAGTTGCCCGCCATCGCCACATAGCCGAACAGGTGCCAGTGCGAGCCCTGCGGCTCGAGCACCCGAAAGGAGGCCGCGGCGCTCCTGCGGCTGGCGCGGCCGACCGAAAACTCCATCACCATGATGGGTAGCCCCAGGATCACCAAAAAGAACAGGTAGATGAGCACGAAGGCCGCGCCCCCGTAGAGCCCGGCGATGTAGGGGAAGCGCCAGACGTTCCCCAAACCGATTGCACAGCCCGCCGAAATGAGCAGAAAGCCGAGGCGGGAAGAAAATTTTTCTCGTTGCAAACGAATCCCTCATTTTTAGCTAATACTCTTAGTATGCCTCAAACAAACGTTTCTATCATCCTTTATCCCCATAACAGGGCGAGCAGGATCAAAACGGCGCTCAGCCAGATATAGGCGGCGATCCCGGGGGAGGTGAAGAAAAGGCGGTATTTGAGCTTTTCCGGCCAGCCCATCGGTCCGCGGGGGAGCAGGAGCTGCTGCCGGCGGAAGGTGAGGATCAGCACGCTCCCCAGAATGGTGAGCAGCACGAACTCGCTCAGGATGAGCGTGACGGCCAGCATGCCGACCGCCTGACGGCCGAACTCGACCATCTGCTGGGGCTGCCGCTCGAGGGCGTAGAGCATCTGCGGGCCGAGCAGCCCGAGGATCAGCGCGCCGGGCAGGTTCAGAAGCATGTGCAGCAGCACGCTGTAGCGCAGCCTGCCGAAGCGCAGCACCACATAGCCGAGCACCAGTCCGACCGCGAAGGCGTAGAGCAGCTGGGAGAGGTTGCCATGCGCCAGTGCGAAGACGGCGGCCGAGGCGAACATGCAAAAGCGTTCGCCCCAGTGGCGCAGCCGTTCGAGCAGCACCCGCCGGAAGATGTACTCCTCCAGAATGGGGCCGATCACCACCATGAACAAAAACAGCACCGGGAAGGGCAGGGTGCCCGCCAGGGAAAAGAGCGGGTTTTCATAAGGCCGCCCGAGCAGCTCGCCAAAGGCGGTGGTCAGCAGAACTGTGACGAAGTTGCAAAGATATCCCAGCCCGAAGGCGCAGACCAGCGCCCCCAGGAACTGGAGCGGGCGCATGGGCCGCGCCTCGGGGGCGGCGAGGGGCTTCACGGGCAAAAGAAGCAGGCAAAGCAGCGGATAGCCGATGAGCATGGGCAGCAGGATGGACAAGGCGGGGGCGTACCACACAAGGCCGGCCAGCGCGGGGAACAGCCGGGGCAGCAGCCAAAGGCAGACGATCCCCACCAGCTGCGTGAGGAGGACCATCGCGAAGAGGGACCAGCCGATCCGGCTGCAGCGCGCCCGCTCGCGGTCGGGCGAGAAGTCGTAAAATCCGTTCATCTGCGGCCAATCCTCCCAATCTCAAAGATTAGATTACCCTCATAAAGGCGATTATAGCAGCGCAAAATGAGGGCTCTCGATCATTTCCTTCATCCGGCACAGGCAGAAGGGATGCCCGGCGGGGTCGAGCATGACCCGCCAGCCGTCGGAAAATTGCTTCTGGGCGACGGCCGCCCCGCATTGGACGGCGTGCTTCACCGCCTCTTCGAGATCGTTGACGGCGAAGTCCAGGTGGGCCATCTGCTGCTGCGCTTCAGGCTCGTCGGGCCATACCGGAGGCCGGTAGGCGGGATTCTTTTGAAATGTGATGCCGGGATACGCCCCCTGGGCCGCGCCCGGGGCGCCGAGGCACGCGAAATCCTCATCGTGATACGGGATTTCCCACCCCAGCAGCGCCGCATAGAACTTGGCCAGCCCGTAGGGGTCCGTGCAGTCCAATGTGAAAGAATAGAGTTTGATTTTCAGACTATCGTCCATTGTATGGTTACCTCCATTTTTTCTGTGCGGTCAATTTCCATTATAAACTATTTTACCCGCCAATACAAGGAAATAGCGCCTGACGGGGAGCCGGGACGCAAAAAGCTTGCGCCCCGTGTTATAATAGTCCTATGACAACGATTAACACGACAGGGAGAATGGATATGCCCCAGCCTTTGAGTCAGCCCCAGCGCGTCATTCTGGTGGCGGTGGATTTGGGAGAATATGACGTCGAGGTCTCGCTCGACGAGCTGCAGGAGCTCGCCTCCACGGCCGGGGCCGAGGTGGTGGGCCGGCTCTGGCAGCGCCGCCAGGAATTCGACAAGGCCACCTGTATCGGCGCGGGGAGGGTGGCCGAGCTGCGCGAATATGCAAAGAACCTTGAGGCTCAGCTCGTGGTCTTCGACCACGAGCTGGGCGCCAGCCAGCTGCGCAACCTCGAGCGGGAGGTCGGGGTGCCGGTGATCGACCGGACCATGCTGATTTTAGACATCTTCGCCCAGCGCGCCGTCACCAGCGAGGGCAAGCTGCAAGTCGAGCTCGCGCAGCAGCGCTATCTGCTGCCGAGGCTGGCGGGGCTCGGCGAGAGCCTGTCCCGCCTCGGCGGCGGGATCGGTACCAGGGGTCCGGGAGAGAGCAAGCTGGAGAGCGACCGGCGGCATATCCGCCGCCGGATCCAGTCGTTGGAGCGCAAGCTCGCCGCGCTCAGCGCCCGGCGGGAGAACATGCGCGCACGGCGCAAAAAGACCGGGCAGCTGATTGTGGCGGTGGTGGGATACACCAACGTTGGGAAATCCACCCTGCTCAACGCCCTGACTGGCGCGCAGGTGCTCTCCCAGGACAAGCTCTTCGCCACTTTGGACCCGACCGCCCGCGCACTCGCGCTGCCGGACGGGAGAGAGGTGCTGCTCATCGACACCGTCGGTTTTATCCGGCGGCTGCCCCACCATCTCATCGAGGCGTTTAAATCCACCCTGGAGGTGGCGGCCACCGCCGACCTGATCCTCAATGTCTGCGACATCACCAGTCCCCAGTCGGACGAGCAGCTGCGCGTCAGCCGCCAGCTGCTCCTGGAGCTGGGGCTTCGGGACACCCCCATCCTCACCGTCTACAATAAGTGTGACCGGCTCGCCGCGCTGCCCGAAGTGTTCGGGCGGGATACGGTGCTCATCAGCGCCAGGACCGGGATGGGGTTCGAGGATCTCCTCGCGGCCATCGCGCGCACGCTGCCGCCCGCTCAACAGCAGGTAAGGCTGCTGATCCCGTATGAAAGCGGGGCCCTGCTCGCCGAGCTGCGCCGGGAGGGCAAGGTGCTCAGCGAGGAATACACCGACGCGGGCACCCGGGTGGTTGCGCTCGCGCCAAAACGCCTGCTTTATAAGTTCGAGGGGATGCTCATCGGCGAGTCTTGACAGCGGGCGGGTGCCGTGATATACTGGGCGCAAATCGAGAATAGTCAGGAGATGAAAAGGTGCGCAAGTAATTCTTGCTGAAAACTGGACATGGGCCGCGGCCGGGAGGAGTTCCGGCTTTGGTGGTGTTATGTCCCAACGCAAGAATAGCGCACGCCCCTTTTCCATCATCCGATGTGTGAAAAGCGGCTTTGGCCCATTGCGGGCTGAAGCTGTTTTTGTATTTGCAAGCTGCAAGCCGCGGGGAGTTGTGTGCTTTTCTTGAAGGATTTTAATACTTTGAGAGGGGCGCCGCAGCAACCTGCAACTTGTAGATAAAAAAGCGCGCCCCTTAGAAGGGGGAACCACACATGTCGTTGATACAAATTCAAAACCTTACCTTCCAATATGACACCAGCCATGAAAACATCTTTGAGGACGTATCCCTCTCGCTGGACACCGACTGGCGGCTCGGCTTTGTCGGGCGCAACGGGAGGGGGAAGACCACCTTCCTAAACCTCCTGCTCGGGCGGTACCGCTACAGTGGGAGCATCCAGGCGAGCGTTTCGTTCGACTACTTTCCCTTCCCAATAGAGGACGAAAGCATGATCGCCCTGCGGGTGCTCAAAGAAGCCGTCGCCCCGTTTGAGCGCTGGGAGCGTGAGATGGAGGAGGCCCTGGAGCAGGGGGACATCGACCGTTACGGCCAGCTGCAGGAGCGTTACCTCGCGCAGGACGGTTACCAGATCGAGGAGCTGCTCGCGCGCGAGGTCTCCCGCCTGTCGGTGGACCCTGAGGTGCTGGAAAGGCCCTTTTGTACCCTCAGCGGCG
Organism: Harryflintia acetispora; assembly: GCA_004340125.1. Classification (GTDB taxonomy): domain Bacteria; phylum Bacillota; class Clostridia; order Oscillospirales; family Ruminococcaceae; genus Harryflintia; species Harryflintia acetispora. The sequence continues at coordinate 46,371 of SLUK01000003.1, forward strand.
GGGAGCGCACCAAATGCTGCCTGGCCGCGCTCTTCCTCAAAAAGGAGCGCTTCCTGCTCATCGACGAGCCGACCAACCACCTCGACAGCGAAGGCCGGCGGGTGGTGGCAAACTACCTCTCCGGGAAACGGGGGTTTATCCTCGTTTCCCATGACCGCGCGCTGCTCGACGGGGCGGTGGACCATATCCTCTCGCTCAACAGGCGGTCGATCGAGCTGCAGCGGGGGAATTACCAGAGCTTCCGGGAGAACCGCCGCCGCCAGGACGAGTACGAGCTTGCGCGCGACGAGGCGCTGCGCCGGGAGATCGACCGCCTGTCGGCCGCCGCCAAGGGAACCGCCTCCTGGTCGAACGCCTTGGAAAAGACGAAGTATGGCCATTACAACTCCGGCTTAAAGGTGGACCGGGGCTATATCGGCCACAAGTCGGCCAAGATGATGAAGCGCGCCAAGGTCATCGAGGCGCGCCAGCAGCGCCAGATCGAGGAGAAGGAATCCCTGCTCCAGGACCTCGAAGAGAGTGAGGAGCTGGCGCTCAGCCCCCTGCGCTACCCCTCCCAGCGGCTGCTCGAGGCGCGGGAGCTCTCGGTCGGCTACGGCTCACAGCCGCTCTTTACAGGGCTTAATTTCACCCTCGGGCGGGGGGAGCGGATTGCGCTGTGCGGGCGCAACGGCTGCGGAAAATCGAGCGTGCTGCGCCTCCTGCTCGGCGAGGCGGTGCCCCACACCGGGGCATTACAGCCCGGCAGCGGGCTCGTCGTCTCCTATGTGCCGCAGGACACCTCCTTTTTGCGCGGCAGCCTGCGCGGATACGCGCGGGACGAGGGGGTGGACGAGAGCCTCTTTCTGGCCATCCTGCGAAAGCTGGGGTTCTCGCGCACCCAGTTCCAAAAGGAGCTCTCCTGCTACAGCGAGGGACAGAAAAAGAAGGTGCTCCTCGCGCGCAGCCTCTGCCAGCGGGCGCACCTCTACGTCTGGGACGAACCGCTCAACTACCTCGACATCCCCTCGCGCGAGCAGATCGAGGAGCTGCTCGGGCGGTACCAGCCCGCCATGCTGCTGGTGGAGCACGATGAGCGTTTTCTGGAGAACATCGGCGCGCGGCGGGTGCCGGTGGGGGAGTAGGGAAAATTTTCGGCCCCTTGCGAAGGCGGGGGGATGGTGGTATACTGGCAGGGCCGGGGCAACCCCGGAATCTGATTCGTTTCGACACCCAGGAGGGAACGGCGTAAGAGTTCCATTCACGCTCAAAATCGCCTACGGCGACAAGGAGGTTCATATGAAGACCGAATTGAGAAGGATACCCGGCGTGGGGGAGAAGACCGAGGAGGACCTGATCGCGCTGGGCTACACGACCATCGCCTCGCTGAGAGGGCAGGACCCGGAGGACATCTATGCGCGCGACTGCCTGCGCAGGGGATGCCCGATCGACCGCTGCCAGCTCTACGTCTATCGCTGCGCGGTTTATTTTGCGGAGCATGAAAACCCCGACCCTGAGAAGCTAAACTGGTGGTACTGGAAGGATAAGCCCCTGCGCGAGGAAATATCCATCCTGCCCGCCGTGCAGAAGAGCCAGATACAGGAGCTGTGCCAGGTGGCCGACGAGGTGTGGCACGAGCACTACGCGGGGATTCTAAGCGAAGGCCAGATCGACTACATGGTCGAAAAGTTTCAGTCCCCTGAGGCGGTGCGCCGGCAGATGAAGGAGGAGGGCTACCAATACTTCCTCCTGCGCCTCGGCGAGGAGACCGCGGGCTATTGCGGGATCAAGGTGGAGGAGGACCGGCTCTTTTTAAGTAAGCTCTATCTGCGCCAAAGCTGCCGGGGCCACGGGATCGCCCGCAAGGTGATGGAATTTTTAGAGGATATGTGCCGGCGCAATTTACTGCGGGCCATCTGGCTGACGGTGAACAAATACAATTCCGGCTCGATCGCCGCCTATGAAAAGATGGGCTTTCACAAGGCCTATACCCAGACCACCGACATCGGGAGCGGCTATGTGATGGACGACTATATTATGGAAAAGCCGATCGATTGATCAAAAAAACACCCCCTCCATTTGGAGAGGGTGTTTTTGGATTGTTGCAGAGCTAGAACAACGAAAGCTGGGAGTTCCCATACCCCGCCTTGTAGGCGCGCACGATGTCGCTCATGCGGTAGAGCAGCCCGCGCGCCTCGCATTCTTCGCTGAACGCCCGCCAGAGCTGGCGGAAGTTTGGCGTGCGGCACTCGTAGCGCTCGCGAAAGACCCGCTCATACCGCGCGCGCAGGCCGGGGAAGCGCAAGTCCAGCTGGCGGTAGAAGTGCTGTCGCTGCCGGTCGCGCAGGGTCACGCCGAAGGCGGGGTAGACAAAGCGCGCGCCGCTCTCCTGCGCCAGGCGCACCAGAGCGCGCACGTTCTCCTCGCTGTCCTCGATGAAGGGGAGCACCGGCATGAGCAGTACCCCGCAAAAGAGCCCCTCCGAGGCGAGCGCGGCGAGGGCCTGCAGCCGCTCGCTCGTGGGGGCGACGTTCGGCTCGACCTTGCGGCAGAGCGCGTCGTCGGCCGCGGTGGCGGTCATTTTGATGAGCACCGGCGAGTGGCTGCGGATGTCCAGCAGCACGTCCCGGTCCCGCAGGATCAGCGGACTCTTGGTGGCGATCCCCACCCCGAAGCCGAAGGCGTCGCACAATTCGAGCGCGTGGCGGGTCAGCTCGAGCTCGCGCTCAAAGGGGTTATACGGGTCGCTCATCGAGCCGGTGCCGACCACCCCGGTTTTTACCTTGCGGCGCAGGTCGTCCCGGATGATCTGCAATGCGTTCTCCTTGACCTTCACCGTGTCGAAGTCGTCGTTGTGATAGCATTCGCTGCGGCTGTCGCAATAGATGCACCCGTGGCAGCAGCCGCGGTAGATGTTCATGTTGTAATCCAGCCCGAACCAGCTGGTGTCCTTTGTGCGGGTCACAATGGTCTTGGCGGGGATGGTCTGCATGCTGCGTCCTCCCTTTTGGCGTCTGCGTTCCGGTTCCCAGTATACCACATGGGAACCAGCCTCGAACAGACAAAAAAGAAGGAATATTTTCTCTCAAAAAGCAATTGACAGTGAAATAACAAAGGAGTATGATGAAACCACAGGCTTCTGAGTTCTTAAGGCGTTGCCGCCTGAGATAAAGAGGACGTGAACATGGCTTATCCGGCGAGGGGCGAAGTCCGTCGCTGTGGGCTCGTATATCCGTCGAACTTTAGGGAGCGGATATGCGGGCTTTTTGTATGCCGACCGTTTTCGGGGCCTGCACAATCAAAGAGGGAGGAGACGCAGCATGCAAACAAAGATCGCGCTCATCGGGATTATCGTGGAGGAGCCCGGGAGCGTGGAGAAGACCAACAACCTGTTGCACGAATACTCGCGGTACATCGTCGGCCGGATGGGGCTGCCTTACCGGGAGAAGGGGATCAGCATTATCTCCATCGTGCTCGACGCACCCCAAAGCGAGCTGAGCGCGCTGGCGGGCCGGCTCGGACAGATCGGGGGGATCAGTGTCAAGACCATGACCGCCAAGACTGCAAACCTGGAGTGACATGAGTGGAAGCGAAGATCACGATCGATCGGATGGCAAGGGGCTATCTGCCGATGACCGAGGAGCTCGAGCAGGTCCTCGCGATGAAGGACGACACCTATCTGCTGCATACGGCGGACGAGGTGCGCCAAAAGGCGGTGGGGGACACGGTCCATATCCGCGGGATACTGGAGTTTTCCAACCATTGCCGCTGCGGCTGCTTTTACTGCGGGCTGCGCGCGCAAAACGACAAGCTCCCCCGCTACCGCATGGAGCCCGGTGAGATCATCGAAACGGCGAAGGCGGCAAGCGAGGCGGGCTACCGCACTGTGGTGCTCCAGTCCGGGGAGGACATGTGGTACACAAAAGAGAAGCTGTGCTCGGTCATCGAGGGGATCCGCCGGGAATGCGGGGGGATGGCCATCACGCTGAGCGTGGGCGAGCGCCCGTTTGAGGAGCTGCGCGCCTTTCGCGAGGCGGGGGCTGACCGTTACCTCATCAAGCACGAGTGCAGCGACGCGCGCATGTATGGCAGGATCTGCGACGGGAAGGCGCTGGTGAACCGGATCGGCTGCCAGCGCAACCTAAAGAAGCTCGGCTACGAGCTGGGCGGGGGCTTCATGGTGGGGCTGCCGGGCCAGCGGGCCAGGGTGGTGGCGAACGATCTGCTCATGCTGCGCCGGCTCGGCTGCGACATGGCCGGGATCGGCCCGTTCATCCCCCATCCCGACACGCCGTTCGGCGGTTATCAGCCGGGCAGCGCGCGGCTCACCCTGCGTGCGGTGGCCCTCGCGCGGCTGCTGCTGCCAAAATCGAACCTCCCGGCGACCACCTCGCTGGGCGTGCTCGACAAAAACGGGCGGGACGCGGTCTTCTCGGGCGGGGCGAACGTCATCATGCGCAAGGTAACGCCCTGGGCTTACCGCCGGCAGTATGAAATTTATCCCACCGACTTCGGTGAGGAGACAGATCTGGCCACCGCCCGGCGCGAGCTGGAGGAGTATATCCGATCGATCGGGAAGGTTCCGCTTTGACTCCGACTTAAAAGAAGGAGACAGGAATTATGTATAACCCGAAATCAATGAACGCTGTGGATTTCATCGACGATAGTGAAATCCTCGAAACCCTGGAGTATGCCGAAGCGCATAAGCACGACCGGGCGCTGATCGATTCGCTGCTCGAGCGCGCGCGCGACTGCAAGGGGCTTTCCCACCGCGAGGCGGCGGTGCTGCTCGCGTGCGACCTGCCCGACGAGGAGGAGAAGATGCACGCCCTGGCCCAGGAGATCAAGGACCGCTTTTACGGGAACCGGATCGTCCTGTTCGCCCCGCTCTACCTTTCCAATTACTGCGTCAACGGCTGCGTCTACTGCCCGTATCATTATAAAAACAAGAACATCCGGCGCAAGAAGCTCACCCAGGAGGAGATCCGCCAGGAGGTCGTTGCGCTGCAGGACATGGGCCATAAGCGCCTGGCGCTCGAAACCGGCGAGGACCCCCAGAACTGCCCGATCGAATATGTGCTCGAGAGCATTGACACCATCTATTCGATCAAGCACAAGAACGGGGCCATCCGCCGGGTGAACGTCAACATCGCGGCGACCACGGTGGAGAACTACCACCGCCTCAAGGAGGCCGGGATTGGCACCTACATCCTGTTCCAGGAGACCTATAACAAAAAGAGCTACGAGCTGCTCCATCCCACCGGCCCCAAGAGCAACTACGCCTACCACACCGAGGCGATGGACCGGGCCATGCAGGGCGGGATCGACGACGTGGGCTGCGGGGTGCTCTTTGGTCTCAACCTCTACCGCTACGACTTCGTCGGATTGCTCATGCACGCCGAGCACCTCGAGGCGGTGCACGGGGTCGGTCCGCACACCATCAGCGTGCCGCGCATCCGACCGGCGGACGACGTGGACCCCGGCGACTTCTCGGACGCCATCTCGGACGAAACCTTCCAGAAGATCGTGGCGGTGCTGCGCATAGCGGTGCCCTATACGGGGCTGATCATCTCCACGCGCGAGTCGCAGAAGACCCGCGAGAAGGTGCTGCACCTGGGGGTCAGCCAGATCAGTGGCGGCAGCCGCACCAGCGTGGGCGGCTACGTCACGCCGGAGGAAGAGGAGGAGAATTCGGCCCAGTTCGACCTGGCCGACACCCGCACCCTCGATCAGGTGGTGAACTGGCTGCTCGGCATGGGGTATATCCCCTCGTTCTGCACCGCCTGCTACCGGCTCGGGCGCACGGGGGACCGCTTCATGTCCCTGGTCAAGTCCGGCCAGATCGCCAACTGCTGCCAGCCCAACGCCCTGATGACCCTCAAGGAATACCTCACCGACTACGCCAGCGACGACACCCGCCAAAAGGGCGAGGCGTTGATCCTGCGGGAGCTCGGAAAAATTCCCAACGAGAAGGTGCGCCAAAAAGCAATCGAAAACCTCGGGCTGATCGCGCACGGGCAGCGGGACTTCCGCTTTTAGGGGGAGACGGTATGCCGGTCAATGAACTAAGTCAGACCCCCAACGCCTCGCGGCTGCACATCGCCCTGTTCGGGCGGCGCAACAGCGGCAAGAGCTCGCTGGTAAACGCCTTGTGCGGGCAGCAGGTGGCGCTGGTGAGCGATTTTGCGGGCACCACCACCGACCCGGTGTATAAGCCGGTCGAGCTCTATCCCTTGGGCCCCTGCGTGCTGATCGACACCGCCGGGTTCGACGATGAGGGGGAGCTCGGGCGCCTGCGGGTCGAAAAGAGCCGCCAGGTGCTCGAGCGCACCGACTTAGCACTCCTGGTGCTCACGGCGGGGCAGCAGGACCTTTCCCAGGAGGAGCAGTGGCTCGAGCTGCTGCGTGCGCACAAGAAGCCGGTGGTGGTCGCCGTCAACAAGTCCGACCTCTCCACGGAAATGCCGGCGCTCATCAAGGGCCTCCCCCACGCGCTGGTGAGCGCCAGGACGGGGGAGGGCGTCGCACTGCTCAAGGAAAAGCTGATCGAGGCCGCGCCGAAGGACTGCGAGCTGCCCTCGATCACCGGGCATCTGGTGGGGGAGGGGGACCATGTCCTGCTCATCGCCCCGCAGGACATCCAGGCGCCGAAGGGGCGGCTGATCCTCCCGCAGGTGCAGACCATCCGGGACCTTTTGGACCTGCGCGCCTGCGTCTCGGTGGCGACCACCGACAAGCTGGCACAGGCCCTCTCGCTCTACCGGGAGCCGCCCGCGCTGATCATCACCGATTCCCAGGCCTTCGGGGAGGTCTATCCCCTCTGCCCGAAGGGGACCCGGCTCACCTCCTTCTCGGTGCTGATGGCGCGCTATAAGGGGGACATCGAGGAATATGTGCGGGGCGCCGCAGCGCTGGACACCCTGTGCGAAAGCGATAAGGTGCTGATTCTGGAGGCCTGCTCCCATGAGCCGCTCGACGGGGACATCGGGCGGGTCAAGATTCCGGCGGCGCTGCGAAAGCGGGTCGGCCAGGGGCTTTCGATCGAAGTGCGCCGGGGCGCGGACATCCCGCAGGACCTGACCCCCTATGCGCTGGTGGTCCACTGTGGGGGGTGCATGTTTAACCGCGCGCACGTCCTCTCGCGGATCGCGAAATGCAAGGAGCAGGGCGTGCCGATCACCAACTATGGGATTCTGCTGGCCAAGCTCGGAGGAATCCTGGATAAGGTCGTCTATTGAAGAGCTCCCCGCCTTTGGCGGGGAGCTTTTGCATGAGGCGGTTTTTTGCGCTATAATAAGGAAATCAAAGGAGAGGGGGAAGCGGTGTGCGAATCGAGCTGCCAAGGACGGTGGAGCGCATCCTCGAGCTGCTGCGGGGTAGCGGCTATTCATCCCAGGTGGTGGGCGGCTGCGTGCGCGACAGCCTGCTCGGCGAATGTCCATGCGACTGGGATGTCGCCACCAGCGCCACCCCGCAGCAGGTGCGCGCGCTCTTCGCTCCCCTTTGCCGGGTGGTTTCCACCGGGGAGCGCCACGGCACCGTGACCCTGATCCTCGACGGGGAGCAAGTTGAGGTGACCACCTACCGGATCGACGGCAGCTACAGCGACGGCCGCCGCCCCGATGGGGTGCGGTTTACAAGCCGGCTGTGCGAGGACCTCGCGCGGCGGGATTTCACCGTCAATGCGATGGCCTACAGCCCCCGGGAGGGACTGTGCGATCCCTTCGGCGGGCAGGAGGACCTGCAAAGACGGGTGCTGCGCTGCGTGGGGGAGCCGGACCGCCGCTTCGGCGAGGATGCCCTGCGGCTGCTGCGCGCGCTGCGCCAGAGCGCACAGCATGGTTTTTCGGTCGAGCGGGAGACGGAAAAAAGCCTTCTGCGCAACCGCTCGCTGCTGCTGCGTATTTCACCCGAGCGCGTCGCCAGGGAGCTGATATTGCTCCTCTGCGGGCGGGAGTGCGGACGGGTGCTGCGTCGATACTGGCAGGTGTTGGCGGTGGTGCTGCCCGGAATCGAACCGATGGTGGGACTCGATCAGCACAACCCTTACCACCGCTTTGACGTATTCGAGCATACCGTGCGCGTGCTCGAGGCGGTTCCGCCCGAGCCGGTACTGCGCCTTTGCGCCCTCTTCCACGACATGGGAAAGCCGGAGTGCTTCACGATAGACGGGCAGGGGATCGGGCATTTCCGGGGCCATCCGCTCATCAGTGAGCGGATGGCGCGCGCGTCGCTCACCGCGCTGCACCTGCCGCGGCGCACGGTGGAGGAGGTCTCTGCCCTGGTGCGCCACCACGACCGAAAGCTCCCGCCCGAGCGCGCCGCGCTGCTGCGCGCGCTGCACGAGCTGGGGGAGACGGCCGTTCGCCGCCTGCTCGTCTTTCGCCGCGCCGACTGGACCGGGCAGGGGACCTGGCCCGAGCGGCTGGTGGAGGTGGACCGCGCACAGGCGCTGTTGGAAGACTTGCTGAAAGAGGGGGCCTGCTACCGCGAGCGGGACCTCGCGCTGTCCTCCCGGGAGCTGATGGCCCTCGGGGTGCCGGAGGGCCCGTACCTCGGCGTGCTGCGGGGACGGCTGCTCGACGCCGTGATCGAGGGCCGGGCGGAAAACGAGCGCGAGGCGCTTCTGTCAGAAGCACGGCGTTTGATCGAACAGGAATAAACAACGAAAACCAGGGGCAAAACCGTCTGTTGCGGACGGTTTTGCCCCTGGTTTCATAGAATAGGGGGTAAGAGTTGGTTGTTCCAAAGAAGGGGAGGGAAGCGGGGATGTGTCAAAACCCTGTGGAGGAAAACGCACTGCTCATGGTGTCCGCAGCGATCGCTTCCTCCCTTGCCGAGGGGAGGAGCATCGAGGACATCTCGGTGATGTCCGCCCTGCTGGAGGTCGTGGGGGACCAGCTGGCGCTGATCGCGACCCTGCGGGGCAGCTGCGCGAGCAAGGAGCGCATCGGCGTACCTCCCCGGGACGACGAAAGCCGGACTACTTGAGGCCCATGGTCTCGACCGGGTCGACCCACTTGCCGGCCTGCTTGAGGCCAAAGTGGATGTGGTTTTCCAGGCTGATCTCGCAGGGGACCTTGTCCGCCTTGCCGATCACGTCCTTGACCTTGACCTGCTGGCCTTCCTGGACGCCGAGGGTCTGGTTGTCCAGCCCGCAGTAGACCGAGACGAGGGAGCCCGCATGCTCGATTTCCACACAGGTGCCCCAAAGCGCGTCGTCGTAAATCTTCGATACGGTGCCGTCGGCGCAGGCCATCACGTCGGTACCCTTGGCCGCCTTGATGTCGATCCCGTCGTGGGTGCGCCAGTCGTTGAGGGTCACGTTCTTGACCAGCTCACCGCCGCTGTAGGGGTTAAACACCTCGGACATCACGGGCAAGCTGTAGGCCAAGATCGGCTGCTCGGACGAGCCGGCGGGTTTGGAGAAGAGATCGAGCACATCGGCAGACGGCTCGGATGACAAGGCCTGCTGCGGCTGCGCGGGTGAGGAGGTAGAGGACTTGCTCTCCTCCTTTTTCTCCTCGGGAGCGCTGGAGGAGGAAATCTCGACGTCCTCCACCTTCCTCTCGGCCTCTTTCAAGTCTGAGAAGCCCCAGTCCAGTTCGTCGCCCGCCTCGCCGCTGTCTGCCTGCGAGGAGGCTGCCGGAGGGTTTTGCAGTTTTTTTTCGTCCTGTGCCGTGATCGAGTTCATGGTGGAATCGATCGCTACCCATGCCGCGGCGCCGGCGCCTACCACGCAGACCGCAAGCGCGATGTAAAACCCTTTTGAGGAAAGAAATTTACCAAATTTAGAATGGTTGCTCATATGCTTTTAGCACCTCCGAACATAGTTTGTGCCCCTGCGAAGCGGTTTATTCAGTGCGCGAGGGGAAGGAACGCTATTTTTTGGCCGGGCTCCGTCCGTCATTCGTTTCTTCTTCAGAAGCCGGCTTTTTGAAGGCGGAATAGATCTCCTTAAAGGCAATGAGCAGCAAAAATCCCGCGAACAGTCGTCGCAGCAGCCCGTCCGGCAGGCTGCCCGCGAGCTTGCTGCCGGCGAACACCCCCAAAATCCCCGCCGGGATGAGGATGGCCGCCACCTTAAAGTCCACCAGCTTGTTCTTGATATGGATGATCAGTGAGACGATTGCAATGGGGATAAAGAAGACCAGGTTGATCCCCTGCGCGGCAAACTGGTCGACGTCTTTGAAAACGGTCAGGTAGATCAGCAGTACCCCGCCCCCGCCCATCCCCAAAGCGCTGAGCACCGCGCCGAAGAAGGCGGGGAGCAGAGCTGTGAGCCATTCCATATGAATCATCATTCCTCTCTGGATGTTTCGTGTCGGTTTCGCCATGCGAAACTCCCTGTTTGAAAGCGCGCTTTTAAACCGCCCTCTCCTTTTTTAGCGGAAAAACAGCCGGATGGCCGAATAGAGCACCACCCCGCCGAAGAGCAGGCGCAGCCAGCGCAGAGGGAGCTTATTGAGCAGAAGCGCCCCGACCACCGCGCCCGCCAGCCCCCCGGGGAGATAATAGAGCGCGTCGGTGAGATGGAAGCTATCGTTTCCGAGGTACATCCCGATGGTGAACAGCGAGAGCACCGAGATGACCAAAATCGAGGTCGCGTGGGATTTGCGGTCCTCCACCCCCAGGGCCTTGAGCACCGGCACGGCGACCATCCCGCCGCCCGAACCGAACAATCCGTTGAGGAAACCCACGAACACGCCGGCTGCCGCCGCGAGGGTCTTTTTCATTTTTTTCATCGCCAAAGCCTCCCACACAAACAATAGCGTTGGCCGTTGGCCGGCCATAAAAATAGCTCTTCGAGCTATTTTTTACAATTCTCACGGCCGGCCTATGGTCATGGCCATTTTTATTGCGAAGCAATAAAAAAATCCGTATTCCGGAATAGGTTTCCAGAATACGGAACGGTTTATACATGGTTATTTGTTTTCGTCCGCTCGTCCGAGCAGCAGCCGGACCCCCTCGGCGGCCAGGATATAGCCCGCCACCGGCGGCACGAAGGATATGCTCCCCGGCGGGTGCCGCCCGGTGTTTTCATCGTCGGGCACCACCGCCTTTTGCGCCGGCTCGGTCGAATAGACCACCCGAAGATGTTCGATCCCGCGCCGGCGCAGCTCGCGGCGCATCACCCGCGCCAACGGGCAGCCGGTGGAAACCGTCTCGGTGATGTCCCCGGCGGTGAGGCATTGGGGCGAGAGACGGTTGCCGGTGCCGAGGCAGCTGACGAGGGGAATCCCAAGCCGACGGCACTCCTGGGCCAGATGGAGCTTGGCCGTCACCGTGTCGATGGCATCGAGCACCAGGTCGGGCTGCCAGCCGTAAAGGAAGGAGCTGTTTTCGGGGAGATAGAACTGCCGGCACAGGGTGAGGCAAATTTGGGGATTGATCGAGCGCAGGCGCCCGGCCACCGCCTCGGTCTTGGGCCTGCCGATCGTGTCAAGCGTTGCGATCAGCTGGCGGTTGAGGTTGCTGAGCGACACTTCGTCATTGTCCACCAGCATGAGGCTTCCTACCCCCGCGCGGCAGAGCGCTTCGGCGCAGGAGCCGCCCACGCCGCCCAGGCCCAACAGGGCGACCTTGGCTCCCGCGAGGCAGCGAAGGCCCTCTTCGCCCAGCAGCAGCCCGGTGCGGCAAAGCCACTGATCCATGTACTGCCTCCTTCAAAACGGTGATGTAATGGGCCTGGGCAGGGCCGGCGGCCGCGCTGCCCAGGCGGATGAATCGTTAGATTAATTTTTCATAGGCTATTTTTTCGCTGTTGTCAAAACAGATTGTCCCACAATACGAAAAACCATTCTTTTGCAAAACGTGCTTCATAATATCATTGTCTTGGTCGGTATCCATTTTAAAGCTATGTACATCCCGCTTTCGGGCCATATCCTCCACCAGCTCCAGAACACCGGAGGTAAGCCCCCGCCCTTTTACGGAGTTGTCCAAAGCCAGCCTATGCACGACGACATAGGGCTGATCGCTGATCCAGCGTCCGTTTATGCTGTCATATGCCCGCTCGCCACAGAAATCGATGCAGAGATAGCCGACGATTTTTCCGCCGAGCAGGCAAAGGTAGCCGATTTTATCCTCAATGTCCTTTTCAATGCAGGGACGATCGGGGTAGCCGTCCTGCCACTGATCCACACCGTTCGCCTTTAAAAAGGCCTTGGCCTGATCAATCAGTGCCATAATGCGGGGAATATTCTGCTCTTGTGCAAGCGCAAGTTTCATCATGGAGCGCCTCCTGGGAAAAGGGGAAGTGGTTTAGCTTATTGAAATTTTACATAAAAAATCCCCGCCTTGCCGGTGATAAGCCTTAATGAAACCCGTACGAAGACAGGTGGGTATCCTCCAGTCGGTTTCGCGCTCCCTTCGTCCGGCCCGAGGGCCGGGAGGTCTGCAATCCGCCGACCGCGTCCGGATTCCCAATTCAAAAAGTGTTGGATTAAATAATTGCTTATCTGCCGCACAACGCAGGGATCTTCTTTATGGCCGTTCGGAGAGGCTCAGTCCTCGTCCTCGCCGGCTTCTTCGTCTTCGTCGTTTTCGATGTCCTCGATCGCTTCGATGTCGAACTCGTCCTCCAGGCGCTCGGTAAAGATAGCGCTGATGGAGCTGAACTCCTTCTCGTTGTCGATCGCCTCCAGGTATTCGCCCTCGTCGTCGCAGAGCACCTTCATGATGACCAGCTCAGCGTCGCTTTCCAGGAGCTCTTCGACCTCGTCGTAGTGCGGCACCATGGCCAGATACCGCCCGTCGTCCGTCTCGATTGCATCGAGCACCTCGAACATGTGCTCCTTACCGTCTTCATCAACCAGAGTCATCAAATCAGGGGAGAAGTCCATCTCATCCGCCATATCTCCACCGGTCCTTTCCTCAGTATATTCTGCCCGGCGTTCTCTGCCGTATCCATTAGTATATACCAAACCTGCCAAGAATTCAAGAAAAGAATGGCAGGTTGACAACATGTAAATTATCAATAAAAGTTTTCAAGAAATTTTAAAAAAACTATTGACAATGGTGCAAGGGGCGGTTATAATAAAGACACAAAGACGGAAGGAAATGAATAGACTAGAACAAAAGGAGAAAGGGGTGGTTCCGATGTACTTGACGGAAGATGAGCCGCAGTGCTTTGAGGGGACCCCGGCTCCGTCGAATAAGGATCGGTAACCTAGCGAATCCAAGCGAGAATATGGCTTTGATTTCATCGCAAAGTATCCATCAGAAATGATGTTGCATGAAAACAAATCGTTCTTGTAACGCGAGTGGATTTAACCACTAAAAGCAGGTTATCGAAACGCGGCAAGGTCGATGGAATCGGGCGTAGAAAAACGAATGTCATCCAACAGCAAAATAATCCTCTGGTATATCAGGGCTGGCTCAAACGGCCGGCCGGTATGGATCCCTTAAGAAAGGATTCATAGGAATGAACGCAGAAATGCGGTTTCCTCCATCAAGTGGTTTTAAGGCGTGTTTGTTTTGAAGACCGGTTGATGGATCAGATATAAAGGAAGGAAAACAGTTGATTTGTTGGTAGCATTCACACAATCAAAGAAAACGTAAGACAGGAAAGACGATCAGACTACCGTACGATGTATGGCAAGGATCGGCAATGGGTTGCAAAAGTCGAAGCGGCCGGACTGGATTCGGAGTGAACACGAGGCAACTGCTGTAAACGAAATGACCCGCCGGGAACTATGTGGAACCGTACACTAAGCTTTCGATGAGGTTTGATTGTGTGAAGCGGTAATGAGCATTCCAAATACAATTCAATAGATTGTTCTGCGGCAAGCTGAAAAGTGATATGAGCCGCAAATAAAGATGAAAAGGTGAGTCCAATGAAATAGCCAGAAGGCTATCTCATCGAGTAACCGAGAAAGCTTTATTGACAAACAACAAAAGCCCGGAACCGAAGGGTTTCGGGTTACAAGGAAGTATTATATTCTGATTAGGCGGTATAGCCCGTTTAAGGGCTATGCCGTCTTTTCCTGTTTATCGGCTTGTTTCCGTTCCGGCTGCGGGTCAGGCGGCAAATGGATTTCTCCCACGAAGTTAAAGACAATATCCACTTTCTGAAAACGCTTGCCGTCTATCTTCTCCGGCGCATGGACAACTATCTTCTTGATAAACTCATTGACGATAGTAGGCGTTAATTCCGTTATTCCTACATACTTGCGGATAATAGCGGCGAAGCTGTCAAAGTCGCTTTTATTCTGCTCGTAAGTATCAACTTCCTGTTGTTCTGCCTTTACTCTTTCCGTCAGTTCTTTCTGCTCTGCTTCATATTCTGCGGACAGCTTCAAAAATCTCTCATGGCTGATTGTGCCGTTGATGTCGTCCTCATAAATCCGCTTGAAAATCCGGTCAAGTTCCGCAATCCGTTTCTTTGCCTGTCCGACCTCACGCCGCTTGCGCTTCATGTCCTTTTCCGCTTTGTCAAACCGCTGTTTCTGTATCAGTTCCATAAAAGCGGTGATGTCCTCATAGAACATAGCTGTTACAGCAAATATCCGTTGAAGAACAATCGTTCGCAGGACTTCCTCTCTGATAAAATGTGCGGTACAATCTCCCGTATTGCTTTTATACCTTGCACAGCGGTAATGGTCTTGCGAACCGTCAAAACTTTTGCAGGTGGCAAAGTGCAGTTTACTTCCGCAATCCGCGCAGAATACCAAGCCGGAAAACATTCCCTGTCGCTCTGCCTTGGTTGGACGGCGTTTGTTCGCCCTCAATTCCTGTACCCGTTCAAAGACAGCTTCCTCAACGATTGCTTCATGCGTATTGCGGAAAATCGCCTGCTGTTCCTTTGTGGTAGGAATACGCTTTTTCAGCTTGTGAGATTTTGAATAGCTTTTGAAGTTTACAGTATGTCCGCAGTAATCCATACGCTCTAAAACCCCTACAATCGTGCTTTCATTCCAACTATACGGATTTTCCGGAAGCACCTTGCCTTTTTGCTTTGCATAGTGGGCTTTGGTAGTAAGTACCTTGTCAGCCGTCAGAATTTTTGCTATCTGCATAGGTCCTTTTCCGGCAACACATAAATCAAAAATCCTCTTTACCACAGCGGCGGCTTCTTCGTCCACAATCCACTTTTTCCTATCGGTAGGGTCAACCTTGTAGCCATAGGGAGGCTTTGTCAGATGTTCTCCTGCCATGCCTTGCGCTTTCTTGATTGCCCGTACTTTTTTACTTGTATCTTTTGCGTAAAAATCATTGAACAAATTGCGGAATGGGGTAAAATCATTATCGCCTTTGGCGCTGTCCACGCCGTCATTGATTGCGATATAGCGCACATCACGCTCTACGAAAAAGATTTCCGTATAGTAACCGACTTTCAGATAGTCACGCCCCAAGCGAGACATATCTTTGACTATGACTGTTCCCACATTTCCGGCTTCAATCTCTGCTATCATGCGGTTAAAATTCGGGCGGTCAAAGGTTACGCCGGAAACACCGTCATCAATGAAAAATGTTGGATTAGTAAAGCCGTTGTCAGTAGCGTATTTGGATAATAACACTTTCTGATTGACGATGCTGTTGCTGTCCCCGTCCAATGCGTCCTCTTGACTTAAACGGGCGTATAATGCTGTTATCTGTTCGGGCATATATGTATTTGCTGTCATGTGTTCATTCCTCCTGTAATGAACGCCCGACAAACAGGTTGCTATCTTCATTATAGCGGACTTCTCTTTCTTTGTCAGCAGGCGTTTTGACGGTTTCCGATTTTATGAGCCGCTTCATCTTTTCAAAAAGCAGCTCAGAACCGCCGCATGAGGTAGATACCTCAAAGTAAGTGCCACCGATTTTGTAAGTGACTGTTTCGTTTGCCGGATTACGCTGTTTTACTTGAAAATTTGCCGTTTCCTGCTTTTGTTCCTGTTCCATTCCTTTCCCGTCCTTTCCTTGTTTTGTAATGTGATAAGTTTCGTAGCAAGCATATGATTGTTTCTTATTAGGAACGCTGTAAATACAAGGCTTTTCGGAGCCTACAATCCGAAAAAAATAATATTTGATCTATCACATTACGCAGAAAGCCGTCCAGGTGCTATCTTGGGCGGCTTTTTTGCGTGGATAGACCGGAAGGAGGCAGAAAAATAATTGCAGAAATTTAATCCGCAAAATTGTGCAACTTTCACGAAAAGGAGGTTAGTGAATGGCAGATGAAAAACTGAACACGGGCCCCGAGGCGCAGAAAACCGAAGAGGCCCCCGCGCCCGCTGTGGCTGATCCGGCCCACGGGGAGGCCGCCGTTCCCGAACACCCGCCGGAACAGGCCGGGCCTGCCGAGCCCGGCGATGTGGTAATCTCTGCGGAGCAGATTGACGCGCTCATGGCGGAAAAGCGGCAGGCGGCCCGAGCCGAGGTGGAAAAGGCAGAGGCATCCCGTGAACCGGAAGCTGGGGCTCCTGCGCTGGATCGTCCTGCCGCTGAAAGCGAGAAAACCGAAAAGCCGCGCCGGGGCCGTCCCCCTAAATCTGATAAGGCGGAACGCACCGGGCCGGAGGCTGAAAAAGAACCCAAAAAGTCCGGGCCCCGCAAGGGCCGCCCCTCTAAGGCTGACAAGGCGGCCCCCGGCGAGGCCCAGCCGTCCAAACGAGACAAATTGTCCCGAAGTGGCGGGAAAGCTCCCGATGTTCCTGTTCCCCCGGATGCCGGAAAGGATAAGCCCGCAAAGGAGGCCGCTCCCCCGGAGCAGGGTGTGACGGAGCCGGCTGTGCCGCCCCGTCCTGTGGAGGAGGGAAAGCTGGTCTATCTGAAACTTTCCGAACTCCATCCGTTCCATACATTCCGCCCCCATCCGTTCAAGGTGCGGGACGATGCCAAAATGCAGGAAACCGTGGCATCCATCAAGCTCAACGGCGTTATGGTGCCCGGCCTTGCCCGCCCGGAAAAGGACGGAAACGGCTATGAGATTGTGGCAGGCCATCGCCGCTGCCGTGGCAGCGAGCTGGCTGGGCTGGAGGAAATGCCCTTTATTGTCCGGGATATGACCGACCACGAGGCGGTGGAGGCCATGAAGGACAGCAACAAGCAGAGGGATCAGACGCTCCCCAGCGAACTGGCCGCCCTTTTGGATCTGGAGGTAGAGGACATCAAGCACCAGGGCTCCCGGCTGAAAAATGTAGCCGAGGGCGATGTGGGGAAACGCTCGGTTGAAATCGTGGGCGAGGCGCATGGCATGAACTATAAAAAGGTCATGCGGTATCTGCGCCTTAACCACCTTGTCCCGGAGCTCATGGATAAGGTGGACGATAAAAAGATGGGCTTCATGCCTGCGGTGGAGCTTTCCTATATCAAGCCGAAAAATCAAAGGCTGATTGCCGTTTCCATTGACGGGGAACAGGCGTCCCCCTCTCTGGCCCAGGCGAAACAGCTCCGGGAGCTGGATAAGGAAGGCAAGCTCAACGGCGATGTGATTGACGGCATATTAAGCGAAAAGAAAAAGGAGGATCGCGGCGTGATTATTTCGATGGCCGAACTGGAGAAGTATTTTGGCAAGGAAGCCACTCCCGCCAAAATGAAGGAGCAGATCATGACTTTGCTGGACGAGTGGAAGGAGAAACAGCCGCCCGAGCTGGCAAAGGCTCCGAAAAAGATGGAAAAAGACAAGTAACCCGACCACACTTCGAGACAAATTGTCCCGAGGGGCCCCGCCCCTCCTGCAGAGGGCTCTGTGGTGATATATCCCCCGTCGCCGCCTATATTCCTGCACAGCCGGGAGTGGGCCGTCAAGGGTGCAACGCACCGCCGCTTGCGGCGGCCTGCCCTTGACGGTCTGCCCCGGCTGTGTTACTTCCAGCGGAGCGGCGGGGGTATATATCCTCCAGAGCCGCCCCCTTTCCCATGATTGGGAAAGGGCGGGGGGATTGGGCTGAAGTATCTTTCTTCAAAGAACGGAGGTTTTGATAATGAAACGGCCACTTGCTTATATTACCGCCGGATGGCTTGGCGGTGACAGTGAAAACGCAGAACAGGCGGCCCGCTACTGCCGGGCGGTGTATGAGGCGGGCTTTTCGCCCATCTGTCCCACCCTGTATCTGCCCTTGTTCCTCAATGATGCAGTGCCGGAGGAACACAAAAGCGGCATTGACATGAGCCGCGACCTGCTCCGCCGCTCCCATGTACTGGTGGTCTGCGGCCATACCATGACCGAGGCCATGAAAAACGACATCGCCGTTGCCCAGCGGCTGGGGATTACTGCTACCACCCTTGAGGGCATCCTTACCGTCAAGGGACAGGGCCGCCGCTGATGGCGGCCCTTTTCGAAGCCTACATCACGAACCTGGGGAAATATAACGAGGGCGAGCTTGTAGGAGAAACGCTGAAATTCCCCACTACCACGGAGGAGGTGCAGGCGCTCCTAAAGCGCATCGGCGTGGATGGTGTGCGGTATGAGGAGTTTTTCATTACCAGCTTTGATGGTGATGTGCTGGGGCTCTATGACTATCTGACGGAATACGAAAATCTTGACGAGCTCAACCATTTGGCCTGCCTGCTTTCCGAGCTGGATCAGAGCGATTTGGAGAAATTCGAGGCCGTGATTGACAGCGGCGAGCACACTTCCAGCGTGGCCGACCTCATCAACCTCACGCAAAACCTGGACTGTTTTGAATTTTATCCCGGTGTGGGGGACGATGAAACGCTGGGCCGCATCTATGTGGAGGACATGGAGGCCATTGATGTGCCGGAGCATTTGCTGAATTATTTTGACTATGAGGCATACGGGCGTGATATTCGGATTAACGAGGATGGTCACTATGCCCCCGGCGGCTATGTGCTGAATAACGGTGGAAAATTCATCGAGCACTACCACGGGATCGAGGACATCCCCGCCGAGCACAGAGTTTTCTCCTATCCGAAACTTTCTATCCGGGAACAGATGGCGGCCTACAAGGAGATTATTGACGGTTCCTCTTTGGAAGGCTATCGGAAACTTTCCAATAAGGAGCGTGAGGAACGATAGACGGCACTTCGAGACACTTTGTCCCGAGGTGGCCGCCGGAAAGGAGGCGGTATAACTGATTGATGAAGATGTTTCCCGGCGTACCATAGCAATTTCTGTCCGGGCCAGCAAGCTAACGGCGCGGGGCCTTGCCTATGTGCTGGGGGCTGTGGGCCGGAAGATCCGCAAGGCTTACCGGGAACACCAAACGCCCCACGGCAGGCAGAGCGTGAAAAAGCTCATGGGACACGGCGCGGCTACAAACAGCATCGAGCTTTCCGGGGATACGAAGGCATTTGACCGGGTGGCCCGGAAGTGGAATGTGGACTATGCCTTTTATAAAACCGGGCCGGACAAATATCTGTTGTTTTTCAAGTCGGGGCAGGCGGATGCGATCACCGCCTGCTTTTCTGAATACTCGCGGAAGGTGCTGAATAAATCCAAATCCCGCCGCATCCCCATCCGGGAACAGCTTAAACAGGCGGCGGATCAGCTTGCGAAGGAAAAGCCCCGCAAGCGGGAACGGGTAAAGGAGGCAATTCGTGAGGACAGATAACATCAAAAAATATGTACTCCCCAACATCCCCTATCTGTTTGTGCTGTGGGCCTGCTTAAAGCTGGGGACGGCTTACCGTCTGGCCGCTGGCGCGGATTTCGCCCATAAGCTCATGGGGCTGGGGCAGACTATCGGCCCGGCCTTTGCCGACTTTGCGCCGGGGCTCAATCCCTTTGACTGGCTCGTCGGCATTGTGGGTGCAGTGGGCTTCCGCCTGCTGATCTACTTCAAAAGCAAGAACGCAAAGAAATTTAGACGGGATGAAGAATACGGATCGGCCCGCTGGGGCACCGAAAAAGACATCAAGCCCTTTATCGATCCGAAGTTTGAAAACAACATCATTTTGACCGGGACAGAGTTTCTAACTATGAACACCCGCCCGAAAAACCCGGCCAACGCCCGCAACCTCAACGCCTGTGTGATCGGCTCGTCCGGCTCGGGCAAAACCCGCTTCTGGCTCACTCCGCAGATTTTGCAGGCCAGCGCGGATAAAAACGGCGGATGCAGCTATGTGTGCGTAGATCCGAAAGGCGGGGTGCTCTCCCAGGTAGGCTCTTTCTTACAGCGGCGCGGGTATCGGATCAAGGTGTTCAATTCCATTGATTTCACAAAATCCATGCACTATAATCCGCTGGCCTATATCAAGAATGAGGCCGACATCCTTAAATTTGTGGATGCGCTGATTTCCAATACCAAAGGCGAGGGCAAGGAGGGCGATCCATTTTGGACGAAGGCGGAAACGCTTTTGTACTGCGCTTTGATTGCCTATATCATTTTCGAGGGCCCCGCTGAGGATCGGAACATGAATACGCTGGTTGATATGATTTCCGGCATGGAAGTAAAGGAGGACGATGAAAACTACTTAAACGCCGTGGACTATATGTTCAAAGGGCTGGAAAAGCGCAAGCCGGACTGTTTCGCGGTCAAGCAATATCGCAAATATAAGTTAAGTAGCGGCAAAACCGCAAAATCGATCTTGATTTCCTGCGGGGCCCGCCTTGCGCCCTTTGACATCCCCCAGCTCCGGGAGATTATGTCCTATGACGAGATGGAGCTTGACCGCATCGGGGATCGGAAAACGGCGGTGTTCTTTATCATTTCGGACACCACGCAGACCTATAACTTTCTTGTGGCGCTGGCCTTTTCGCAGATGTTCAATCTTCTGTGTGAACGGGCCGACAATGTTTTCGGCGGCCGCCTGCCCCATCATGTACGGGTGCTGTGGGACGAGGCGGCCAACACGGGACAAGTGCCCCAACTCGAAAAAATCTGCGCGGTAATCCGCTCCCGCGAGGTATCGCTTACGCTCTTTTACCAGCAGTTAGCGCAGTGCAAGGCCATTTACGATAAACACGCGGAGACAATTCTCGGAAATATGGACAGCGTGGTATTCCTGGGAGGCCGTGAGGCCAGCACCATCAAGGAAATATCGGAAAACTGGCTGGGAAAGGCCACGATCTCCATGCAGACCGACAGCCGCTCCCGTGGGCAGTCGGAAAGCTACAGTCAAAACAACCAGCGAGTTGGCCGGGAACTGATGACACCCAGCGAGCTGGCTACCATGCCCGGGGACAAGTGCATTTTACAGCTTAGGGGCCTGCCCCCGTTCTACTCCCCGAAGTATGATCTGAAAAAGCACCCGAATTATAAATACACGGCTGAAGCCGACAAACAGAAAAACGCTTTTGACCTCGACAAGCTCATCAACCGCCGCAGACGGCCCGGGCTTAACGAGGCGTGTGAGATGTATGAGGTGGCTGTGCCGGACGATGCGCTCACGGAAGAGGACGAGGACATCCTCAACTATGACGACATCGACGATCCAGACGCCTTTGCATAAATGGACTTTGGGACAAAGTGTCCCGAAGCTGTAACCTGCCGCCAGTGATGGCGGCTTTTTTCATGGCCGGGGAACACCCGGAGAAATGGAGGATATATGGAGTTCTTTTCTTCTGCTATCAATACTTTGCAGACGCTGGTTGTGGCTCTCGGCGCTGGCCTGGGCGTGTGGGGTGTTGTCAATCTGCTGGAGGGCTACGGCTCGGACAACCCTGGTTCCAAAAGCCAGGGCATGAAGCAGCTCATGGCGGGCGGCGGCATCATCCTGCTGGGTACTACCCTGATCCCTCTGCTGAGCGGCCTGTTTTAAGGTAACGGCTTATGGGATTTCTCACCGACTGGCTGACCGACTGGCTCAAAAGCCTGCTCATTGAAGGCATTTTAGGCAATCTGAGCGGCCTGTTTGATACGGTAAATGCCCGAGTCGGGGAGATTGCGGGAGAGGTGGGAACAACTCCGGCGGCATGGAACGCCGGAGTTTTCTCCCTCATTCGCCAGATTTCCGAAACGGTAATTTTACCGATTGCCGGGTTAGTCCTAACCTATGTGGCGGTGTACGAGCTCATTCAAATGCTCATAGACCGCAATAATTTACACGACATCGACACTTGGATGTTTTTCAAGTGGATTTTCAAAACGGCGGCGGCCATCCTTATCCTCTCCAACACATTCAATATCGTCAACGCGATTTTTGATGTGTCGCAGAGCGTGATTGCAAGCTCGGCGGGGGTGATCCAGGGCTCTACGGACATTTCGCCGGATATGCTGGCGGATTTGGAGGCCACGCTGGAAACAATGGGGCTGGGCTCCCTTTTGGGCCTGTGGCTCCAGTCGATCTTTATCGGTTTTACTATGACCGCGCTGAATATCGTGATTTTCGTTCTGATTTATGGCCGTATGCTGGAAATCTATATGCTGACCAGTTTAGCGCCCATCCCCGTGGCTACCCTGTCTAACCGGGAAATGGGGAGCATGGGGCAGAATTATCTGAAGTCCCTGTTCGCCATCGGTTTCCAGGGGCTTTTGATCCTGCTGTGCGTGGGCATCTATGCGGTGCTCATTCAAGGGATCGCCACAGGCGGAGATCCCATTGGCGCAATATGGGGCGCCGTGGGCTATACGGTTCTGCTCTGCTTTATGTTGTTCAAAACCGGAACGATTTCAAAAAGCATCTTTGGAGCTCATTAAAGAAAGGGGTGTTATATGCCGAGAAGATATGGGCCCGACGGGACGCGCCTGTGGTATGGAAAAGCGCCGGAGGACTTTAACGAGGCGGATGTTGCCCGCTTTATGGCGGAAACGGAGGCCATTTTACAAAAGCGGGAATTGCTGGGCGGAAGGGATGACGCAAAGACGATTGCCCAGCAGTTAGCCGAAGGGCGGGCGCAGGCCGCCCGTGAAAACGCCGCCCGCCCTGTCCCGGCAAAGGGCAAGGAGGCAAGGGATGACCGATAAGGCGGCTTTGGGACAAAGTGTCCCGAAGTCCCCGGACTGCCCGGAGGGGCTGTTTCTGATGGACGGAATCGAGGGCCTGCGTTCCCTCCCTCGTCATTCGGTGGATATGCTTTTGACCGATCCACCCTACGGCACTACCCGCAACTTTTGGGATGTGCCGTTGCCGCTCCCGGAGCTGTGGGAGGCGGTGAAATGGGCGGTCAAGCCGGAGGGCGCGGTGCTATTCTTTGCTCAATGCCCCTATGACAAGGTGCTGGGGGCCTCCAACCTCTCCATGCTCCGCTATGAGTGGATCTGGTACAAAGAACGCGGGACAGGATTTCTCAATGCAAACCGGGCTCCGCTGAAAAAGTCGGAGAATATTTTAGTGTTCTATCAGAAAGCCCCTCTTTACAATCCGCAGTTTACTTACGGCAAGCCGTACAGCCGTGTCCATGCCCGCAGCGGAACCAGCCCGAACTATGGAAAATTCGAGCGGCAGAGCTCCGAGTCCAGCGATGGGCGGCGCTATCCGGGAAATGTGCTGTTTGTTCCCACTGTAACGGGCGGCATCCATCCCACGCAAAAGCCCGTGGAGCTGTGCGAGTATTTTATCAAGACCTACACCCGGCCCGGCGAACTGGTAGCCGACATCTGCGCGGGATCCGGCACAACCGCTGTTGCTGCCCTCAATGCGGGCCGCCGCTTCGTCTGCTTTGAAACGGCCCCGGCCTTTTACGCCGCCGCCAGTGAGCGCATCCGCTTGGCACGCTCGGCGGTGGAGGCTGGGGAGAAAGGAGTGTAACTATCGGACGATATTCTATCATTTACGCCGATCCCCCGTGGCGGTACGCCCAAAAGGGCCTGCAAGGGGCGGCGGAGCACCATTATCCCACAATGGGGATTGACGAGTTATGCGCGCTCCCGGTGGCGGATCTGGCCGCCCCGGACAGCGCGCTTTTTTTATGGGCAACTTTCCCCCAGCTCCCCGAGGCCCTGCGGCTGATTAAGGCGTGGGGCTTTCAGTATAAGTCCGTGGCTTTCGTCTGGCTGAAGAAAAACCGGAAGGCCGATAGCTGGTTTTATGGCCTGGGCTTTTGGACGAGGGGAAATGCGGAGGTCTGCCTGCTGGCAACAAAAGGGCATCCGAAGCGGCAGGCGGCCAATATCCACCAGTTTATCATTTCCCCCATTGAAGCCCACAGCAAAAAGCCGGACGAGGCCCGGGAAAAGATTGTTGCCCTTATGGGCGATCTGCCCCGGGTGGAGCTGTTCGCAAGACAGACGCCGCCCGGCTGGGATGTGTGGGGAAACGAGGTGGAAAGCACCGTCCCGGACTTTGGGACAAATTGTCCCGAAGTCTCCGAGGCGAGAAAGGAGGTTTCTCATGCCCTATGTAAATGTCCCGAATGACTTATCCAAAATCAAAACGAAGATGGCGTTCAATTTGACAAAGCGCCAGCTTATCTGCTTTGGCGGGGCGGCGGCCATCGGCATCCCGTCCTACCTGCTGGCCCGGGAGCCACTCGGAAATACCGGAGCCATGTTCTTAATGCTGGCCGTCATGCTCCCGGCGTTCTTGCTGGCGATGTATGAAAAAGACGGGCTCCCCTTTGAAAAAGTGGTGCACAACATCATCCGAGCCAAATTCCTGCGGCCCGGGGTTCGGCACTATCAGACAGAAAACATTTACGCCCCGTTTACCGGGCGGGGCGCTGTGAGAAAGGAGGAGGCGATTGCGAAAGACAAACAGCAAAAACAGTCCCGGAAGGGGTAACAGCCGGGCGGCCCTGTCCGTCCAGCAGACGATCCCCTATCTGGCGATGCACCCGGACGGGGTGTGCAAGCTCCCCGGCGGGCTCTATACAAAGACCGTGGAATATGAGGACATCAATTATTCCGTGGCAAGCACCGAGGATCAGACGGCGATTTTCGGCGGCTGGAGCTCGTTCCTCAACTACTTTGACAGCACTCTGCCGTTCCAGCTTTCCTTTATCAACCGCCGTTCCCATTCCAGGAGCCGCTACAAGGTAAACATCCCCCAGGCGGATGACGATTTTAACAGCGTCCGGGAGGAATTTACCGGGATGCTGAAAAATCAGATCGCCAAAAGCAACAACGGCATTGAACGCTCCAAATACATCACTTTCGGCATACCCGCCGAAGGGATCGCGGAGGCCCGCCCCCGCCTGGAGCGTGTGGAGGCCGATGTGATGGGAAACTTCAAGCGGCTGGGTGTTCCCTGTGAGCCGATGGACGGGCGGGCAAGGCTGGCCTTGCTTTATAGCCAGATGCACCCGGGAAACCGGGAGCCGTTCCGCTTTTCATGGAAGGACATTCCGCAGACCGGGCTCGGCACAAAGGACTTTATTGCCCCGGACAGCTTCGACTTTCGGCAGTCCCGCTCATTCCGTATCGGCCAGTATTGGGGCGCGGTGTCCTACTTGCAGATTTTAGCGTCCGAGCTCTCCGACAAGCTCCTTGCGGAGATTTTGGAGATGGATGCGGAAATGACGGTCACGCTCCATATTCAGACGGTGGATCAGCTCAAGGCCATTAAGACCATCAAGGGCAAAATCTCCGACATCGGAAAAATGAAAGTGGAGGAACAGCGCAAGGCGGTGCGGGCCGGGTACGATCCCGACATCCTGCCGCCCGACCTTATCACATTCAGCAAGGATGCGGCGGAGCTTCTGGCTGACCTCCAGTCCCGCAACGAGCGGATGTTCCTGCTCACTTTCACGGTGGTAAACTTTGCCCCCACCCGCCAGCGGCTGGAAAACGATGTGTTTACCGTTGGCGGCATCGCGCAGAAATACAACTGCTCCTTAAAGCGTCTTGACTGGCAACAGGAACAGGGCTTTGTGTCCTCGCTGGCTCTCGGCTATAACGAGGTGGAAATCCAGCGCGGCATGACGACCAGCTCCACGGCGATTTTCATTCCCTTTATGACCAGGGAGCTGCGGATGGCTGGGCAGGCCCTCTACTACGGCATGAACGCCCTTTCCCACAATGTCATCATGGCTGACCGCAAAAAGCTGAAGTCGGCCAACGGGCTGTATCTCGGCTCTACCGGCTCGGGAAAATCTTTCGCCGCAAAAAGGGAGCTCCTAAATGTGTTCCTTGCCATCCCCCAGGATCGGATTTTGATTGTCGATCCGATGGGGGAATATGCCCCGCTGGTTCGCAGGCTGGGCGGCCAGGTGATCGAGATTGCCCCGGACAGCCCCCACCACTTAAACCCGATGGATGTGGAGCTCAACATGACCGCCGGGGAAAGCCCGCTCTCCATGAAGGCGGATTTCCTGCTTTCCCTGTGTGAGCTGGTGGTAGGCGGCAAGGACGGCTTACAGCCTATCGAAAAGACGGTGGTTGACCGCTGTGTGCGTCTGGTCTACCGGGAACAGGCCCTGGGGATTACCACGGAAAAAACGCCGCTCTTGCAGGACTTGTATGAGGAGCTTCTCAAACAGCCGGAGCCGGAGGCCCGCCGGGTGGCAACCGCCCTGGAGCTCTACTGTACGGGCTCCCTCAATCTCTTTAACCATCCGACCAATGTAAAAACGGACAGCCGGGTGGTGTGCATCGTGCTCAAGAACATGGGAGAAAACCTCCGCAAGATTGCCATGCACATCACAAACGAGTTTGTCTCCCAGGCGGTGGACACCAACTTCCGGGAGGGCGTGGCGACCTGGTGCTACTTTGACGAGTTCCATGTCCTGCTCCGCGATCCTCTGACTGCCAGCTATTTCGTGGCGGTCTGGAAGATGCTCCGAAAAAAAGGATGTGTCCCCAGCGCACTTACGCAGAATGTGAAAGACCTTTTGGCCAGCCGGGAGATTGAGAACATTCTCGACAACACGGATTTTATGATCCTGCTGTCCCAGGCCCAAAGTGACCGGACGATTTTGGCAAAACAGCTCGGCATTTCCGAGCATCAGCTTTCCTACATCACCCACTCCAATTCCGGCGAGGGCCTGCTGTTCTATGGGAATGTGACCATCCCCTTTGTGGATCGGTTCCCGAAAGGCGAGATCTATAACCTGCTGACCACCCGCCCGGAGGATGTGAAAAATGAAGCGAAAACCGAATAACGGCGCGGGCCCCGAACCCAGGGAGGCGGCTGGGGCCGCCGATCCGGGCGGGGCTGGCGAAGGAAGCGCCGGGGGTACTTCGGGACAAAGTGTCCCAAAGTCAAAATTCCGGCAGAAAAGCAACCAGGAGAAAGCGGCGGCGTCCAAACTCCGCATGGAAAAGCGCGGGGAAAAGCTGGATCGGGCAAAGGAAAAGCTGGCAAAACAGAAGCCGCCCAAAAAGCCGGGCCCGGTAAGGCGTGTGGGCCGGGTGGCCAGCGGCTCCGCCCACAGCTTTGTGCATGGGAAGATTTACGAAAACGAGCATGAGAATGTGGGCATAGAAGGAGCCCACCGCTCTGAGCTTGTGGGCGAGTCTGCCCTGCGGCATGGCTCCCGGTTTGTGAAACGGAAAATCCGGGAGCACCCGGCAAAGGCGGTTCGTAAGGCCGAGTCCAAATATATCAAGGCTACGGCAGATTACCATTTTCACACCGCCGCACAGGAGCACCCGGAGCTCTCCAAAAACGCTTTGTCCCGGTTTTGGCAGAAGCGGCGTCTCCGCAAGAGGTATCAGAAGCAGGCAAAGGAGGCGGCCAAATACGGGGCCCAGGCCGCCGGGAAAACGGCTGTTACCACAGAAAAGCTGGCGGCCCGGGCGGTGGGGTTTGTGAAACGCCATCCCGTTGGCTGTCTGCTGGCTCTGGCCTGCGTCCTGCTTGTGCTGGTAATGCAGTCCTGTTCTTCTTCCCTTGTTACGCTGGGAAACAGCACCATCGGCGCGGTGGGGGCCAGCACCTATCCTTGCGAGGACGGGGATCTGCTGGGGGCCGAAGCCGCTTACTGTGACTTGGAGGCGGAGCTATCCGACTATCTGGACAGCTACGAAAGCACCCACGACTATGACGAGTACCACTTCGACCTGGACGAGATCGAGCATGATCCCTATGTGCTTCTTTCCCTGTTGTGCTCGCTCCATGAGGGCCAGTGGACGCTCCCCCAGGTGGAGGGCTCTCTGCAAACGCTCTTTGACAGCCAGTACATTCTGACCGAGGATGTGGTGGTGGAGGTGCGCTACCGGACAGAAACCCACACCGACAGCGAAGGCAACGATTACGAGGTGGAAGTCCCCTACAATTACTACATCTGCTATGTGACGCTGGAAAACAAAAACCTGTCCCATCTGCCTGTCTACCTGTTAAGCGAGGATCAGATGTCCCGGTATGCCATCTATATGGCAACGCTGGGAAACCGCCCGGATTTGTTCCCAGGCTCCGAGTATGTC
This sequence comes from Harryflintia acetispora, assembly GCA_004340125.1. Taxonomy (GTDB): domain Bacteria; phylum Bacillota; class Clostridia; order Oscillospirales; family Ruminococcaceae; genus Harryflintia; species Harryflintia acetispora. The sequence goes on from SLUK01000003.1 coordinate 74,480, forward strand.
GGCAAGTACACTGAAACGCCCGAGGGGTACGAGGTGTCCCGGGAGTATCTGGATGACGAAACCTTTGCCGCCATTCTCTCCGAGGCCGAGAAATATATCGGCTATCCCTATGTGTGGGGAGGCTCCAGCCCTGCTACATCCTTTGACTGCTCCGGCTATGTGTCCTGGGTGATCAATCATTCCGGCTGGAATGTGGGCCGCCTGGGGGCCCAGGGGCTCTATAACATCTGTACGCCGACCAGCAATCCGCAACCCGGCGATCTCGTCTTTTTCAAGGGCACTTATGACACGCCGGGGGTGAGCCATTGTGGGATTTATGTGGGTGACAATAAAATGCTGCATTGTGGAGATCCCATCGGTTACGCAAACTTAAATACAAGCTACTGGCAGTCTCATTTCTACGCCTACGGGCGTTTACCATGATTGGAGGTTATCTATGGCAACGGCAAAAAGCATGAAAATCCAGGCTGAGATTGATAAGGTCAAGGCCAAAATCAGCGAACAGCAGGCCCGGCTGAAAGAACTGGAGCAGAAAAAGCTGGAGGCGGAAAACAGCGAGATCGTGGACATCGTGCGGGGCATGAGCATCCCCCTTGCGGAGCTCCCTCTGCTGTTTGAAAAGCTGAAGGGCGATGGGGCTTTGGGACAAAGTGTCCCGAAGTCTGAACCCGGCGGGAAGGAGGAAAATTGAATATGAAACGATGGAAGTCTCTGACGGCGGCGCTCTGTGCCGCCGTTCTTTTATGCGGCTTTTCGGCTGTCCCGGCCTTTGCCTATGCAGACGGCGGTGAGGGCGAAAACTATGGCGATCCCACCATGACCGAGGAAACCACGGCCCCGGAGCCGGAGCCCACCATTGAACCGGGCGAGGGCTTCTCGGAGGAGGGCAACCTTGTTACCCGTGATCTGCTCTATGACGAGCACACCAACAAGCAGTTTATCACGGTACAGACGGCGGGCGGGAACACCTTTTACATTGTCATTGACTATGACAAGCCTGTGGACGAGGAGGGCGAGCAGTATGAAACCTACTTTTTGAGCATGACAGACGAGGCCGATCTGCTGGCTGCGGCGGAGGCTGCCGGGGTGGAACAGGCCGCCTGCTCCTGCTCTGAAAAATGCGCGGCGGGGGCTGTCAATACGGATTGCCCGGTCTGCGCTGTCAATATGACCGAGTGCGCGGGCGTGGAGCTGGAACCCGTGGAAACGGAGGAAACCGGGGAACCCGCCCCGGAGGAGGCCGAGCCGGAAACGGGCGGCAATATGGGGATGCTTCTGCTGGTGCTGGCCGTGGCGGTGATCGGCGGCGGGGCTGGCTGGTACTTTAAGATTTACCGCCCGAAACATGAGAAAGCCGCTGAACCCGAGGAGGACTACGGCGGGGAGCTGGATGGCTATGACGGCGGGGAACCCTACGGGGACGAGGACGATGACGGCCCGCCTTGGGACGAGGAGGACGATGACGGAGAGGAGGCTGGCAAATGAGATTTACCAACAGCCCCTTTGAAAAAATGATGAAGCAGAAGCCCCGCCCCCAGGCTCCGGCCACGCCGAAGCCGCCCAAGGGCTCCCGTTGCTCCGGGTGTCCCTACTGGCGGGGCATCGGCTGTGTGTCCTGCTACCGGGAACTTTTGAAACCCCCGGCTGGCGGGAGGTGAGGCCATGTCCCGCGAACTTACCCGGGAGGAGAAAGCGGCCATCCGCTCCCTTGTGGTAAAGTGGTGCGCCAACTATGACCGGGAGTGCGGGTGCCTGCCGCTGGACTGTGAGTGCTATATGCTGGGGAAATGCTGGACGGGCGCTTACTGCCGTTATTTCCGGGAGGCCGTCCTGCCCCTTGATCCGGCGCTGGAGGCGGCCCTCTTGACCGAGGGGCCCAGGCCGGATTTTAAGGTCTGCCCGGTCTGCGGCGGGCCCGTTCCCCCGGATCGTCGGCAGGCATACTGCTCGGCGGCCTGTGCAAAGAAAGCCCACCGCCGCCAGCAGAGGGAATATATGCGGAAAAAGCGGGGCTGGGGTGTTGACAATTAGGCCCAACAAAACCCGCTTGTATCAAGGCTTTCCGGGGCCTGTTTTGGGGCGGGCCGTATCAGAGTATGGCCTGCCCCGTTTCGGCCCGGATGCTGTCAACATTTACGCTGTGGGACTTTGGGACAATTTGTCCCGAAGTGCCCGCTTTTTAAGGAGGTGCCGAGCATGGAAAAAACACGCAAACAGGAACTTACCGACCAGGAGGCAGGAGGCCATGCGGCTTTACCGGGAATTTCATGCCCCGATCCCCGCAAGCCCCCGGGAGCGGGAAAAGCCGTTAGACAAGGTAAAAGAGCCGCCCCGGGCCAGCCGCAGTCTGGAACGGGAGGAACGATGACAAAGAAACGCCGCCGCCCGATCCATCTCCATGTGATGGTGTCGGAGGAGGAGCAGGCGCTGATCCGGGAACGGATGGCCGAGGCGGGCATCCGAAACATGGGGGCCTATATGCGGAAAATGGCACTCAACGGGTATGTGCTCCATGTTGACCTTTCGCCCGTCCGGGAGCTGGTGTCGCTCCAGCGGCGGTGCTCAAACAATCTCAATCAAGTGGCAATCCAGGCCAACACCTACGGCGGGATCTATCCCGAGGAAATGAAATCTCTGCAACGGGACTATGAAAAGCTGTGGGGGCCATTGTCCGATCTTTTGAAAAAGCTGTCTGCTATTGTAGAGCGTTAGTCCTGCCGGGGAGCGGTTTTGCCGTTCCCCGGCTTTCACTACTTCGGGACACTTTGTCCCGAGGTGCTGAAAGCCGGAGGCATCCTTGTTGTCCCTCCGGGACAGAGGTATAATGATTATATAGGGGTAAACCGTCAACAAAAATAAGGAGGTATCAAGCTATGCGGATCATTCTGAAAATCATCGCGGCTCCTGCTGTGCTGGCTCTTACGCTGATTGTCGCAGTCCTCAATTTCAGCGTTTCCCTCGCGTCCTGGGTGCTTGGCATCCTGTCCCTTGTCCTTGCGGTGTGCGGCCTGTTCGAGCTGTTCATTCAGAGCAATCCACAATGGGGGATCACCGGGCTGGTGCTTGCTTTTCTGCTTTCCCCTTTCGGGCTGCCCGCCGCAGCCGAATGGCTGGTCTGCAAGCTGGATGACCTCACCTACTCGTTAAAGACCTTTATTGCGGGATAACGCTTTGGGACAATTTGTCCCAAAGTAAAAATAATTTAGCCAATGGCATACAGGCAAATTTGAAATTTTCAAAACAATTTTTTCAAACCGTCTCATTGCATGGAATATTCTACTTCACTATAATTGAGACAGGAGGTGTTGAGAGATGGCAAATGAAGATAAAAAGAATTTTAATGCCATGCTACACGATAGCAAGGATATGCCTAAATTTCAGACCATTACCGACCAGAAAAGCATTGAGAAATATGGCGGAAGCAGAATGTACTTTGCCCCACCAATCGACTATGACAAGGTGATGAAACTAATTCCTTATGGCAAAGTAATCACTGTCGGAAAAATCCGTGAATATTTTGCTGAACTGAATGGGGCGGATTTCACAGAGCCTATCACAGCCGGAATTTTTGTATCTATTGCAGCATGGGCGAGTTACCAGCGTTCCGAAGATGAAACCCCATATTGGCGAACCTTAAAGGCAAATGGAGAATTGAACGCAAAATATCCCGGCGGTGTAGAAGCACAAAAGGAAAAGCTGGAAGCAGAAGGGCATACGATTATTCAAAAAGGGCGCAAGAATATAAAATACTATGTAAAGGACTATGAAAGTGTGCTTTTTGATTTGATGTAGTTAGACATAACTTTGAACACTTTATTCAAATGCGTGGGGCGGCGGGGGGAACAAACCGCCGCCCCAACCTTTTTCGTTGGGAATGGAGGTGCGGCTATCGCTACAACTTTTATCCGGCCCTACAAGGTAGCGGCAGGAAAAACGGCTGTCCAGACGATGGAGGATCGGTTTGCCTACGGGCTCAATCCGAAAAAGATAGGAGCTGTGTCTGCTTACCTCTGCGATCCGGCGGCGGCCCCCGCTGAGTTTCTTCTGACGAAAAGCCAGTACCAGGCGGAAACGGGCCGGGCCGTGGAGCGCGGGGCCCTGTTCTTTCAGATCCGGCAGGCGTTTCCTCCCGGCGAGGTCACGCCGGAGGAGGCAAACAAAATCGGCTATGAAACGGCCATGCGCTGGACAAAGGGCAAGTACCAGTTTTTCGTCTGTACCCATATTGACAAGGGGCATCCGCATAACCATATTTATTTCAATTCCACGGCCCAGGACTGCTCCCGGAAGTTTCATAACTTCATCGGTTCGTCCTTTGCCCTGCGACGGCTCTCTGATCGGGTGTGCATTGAGCATGAGCTGTCTGTTATCCAAAATCCGAAACAGCACAGCAAGGGCCGCTTTCTCCATTATGGTCAGTGGATCGGGGAAAAGCCACCCACCGCACAACAGCGGGTGCGGCTGGCCATCGTGGAGGCTCTGGGAAAAAAGCCTGCCGACTTTGCAGCCTTTCTGCGGCTCATGGATGAGTCCGGCTTTCGGGTAAAGCATGGGCGGGGAGGCGTGATCTCGTTCCTGGCTCCTGGGCAGGATAAGTACACCCGCCTGCGGGCTTCTGTCCTGGGCCCAGGCTTTGATCCCGATGATATTCGGGCGGTGATTGCCGGGGAGCGTCCCATCCCGGAGCTCCCGAAGGACAGCCCGGCTCCGCCCCGGCGCGTCAATCTGATTATCGACATTCAAGAACGCATGGCACAGGGAAAGAGCCCGGCCTATGCGCGGTGGGCCAAAGTTTACAACCTCAAACAGATGGCCGCCGCACTCCAATATCTCAAGGAGCATAAGCTCACAGACTATGAGGAGCTGGCGGCCAGCACTGAGGCGGCGGTGGATCGCTTTCACGCCCTGGCCGGGGAGCTCCGGGAAACCGAGGCGGCCCTCTCCCATACCGTACAGCTCATGGGCGCTACGGTGGAATTTGCAAAAACCCGGCCCGTGTTTGATGGCTATAAGGCGGCCCGGTACAGCAAAAAATATTTGGCCCAGCATGAAGCAGAACTGACCGCATACCGGGCGGCGAAGGCTGCCATGAATGATCTTTTAGGCGGGGCGAAGCTCCCGAAAATGGACGCGCTGAAAAAGGAGCGCCGGGAGCTCTCCGAAAAGAAAAAAGCCCTCTATGCCGAGTACCGCAAAGCCCAGGCGGATATGCGGCAGGCCGTGGCGGTCAAGGCTAACATTGATTATCTGCTCGGCCATACGGACGGGCGGGAAAATAAGGCCCAGGAGCGTTAGCCCGGGCCGCATCCAACAGGCGCTTGCGCCGGGACTTTGGGACAATTTGTCCCGAAGTCCAGCGGGTTTGGGGAGCTCCCCAACAAGCATTTTCACGGGCCTGCGGCCTGTGAAAATTTCGGAGTGTGGCTACACCCGAATTGCTTGCCCGGATTATCCCGAATTCGGGATAACGATAGTTATACCGAAAGTTGGATTATCCCGAATATATTAAGCAGAGCCCCAAACTACACGATTTCTGTGAAAAAATTCGGGATAATATTTTGATGTAATTGCGTCGCCAAATCCCAAAATTGGATTGCTATCATACGTAATTCGGGATAACTTTGAATCACAATTTATCATAACTGTTGTAGTTTTAGAAGTAATCAACACTACATAGACACTATATCTTGATTATATGTGGCGAAAAGATTATACCGAAACTTATAGCTGGGAAACGATTTTTGTAAAAGCGATGCTCACATTTAAACAAAAAATTATACCGAATTATTTTTCGAAAATCCTTTGTCTAAAGCCCTTATATGAAATTTTCGGGATAATCTAAGATTCGGTATAACCGTTTTGTGCAAGCCCCGAAAATGGCGCAAAAAACGGAGGTACACGCTTTTCTTACGCATCCTCCGTTTCTTTAGCCGCTTTCATCGCTTGGATCGTGGCTTCTACAATTTTTAATTCTTTTTCGTCCAGGGCGTTAAGCATAGCGTCAATGCGCTTTCTGCACTCGCTCCCCTTATTCTTGGACGGATAGAAGTATTGATCTACCGATATATCGAACATTGTCACCATCTGATAAAAGGTGTTGAGGCTGGGGTGCTGGCCGTCATTCTCGTTATACATGATGGTGCGCGGAGCCCGGTCAACAATATAGGCCAGTTGCTCCTGCGTCATTCCGCTGGCCTCCCTTGCCCGTTTGATGGCAAGCCCTATATCGTGAAAATCAAATCGTCGTTCATCTCTCTCAATCTTCATAATATCACCTAATGTAATTTTACATTTCAGGTGTTATTATTTGAACGATTGTAAGTTTCATACTACTGACTATTTAATTTCACTGTAAAATCACATGAATGATACCCGGAAGGCTATTATTGACAAAATGACACAAGTGTCATAAAATATAAATGACACTTGTGTCATTTTGCGGAGGTGTGTCTATGTCGGAAAGATCAAAAGAAAAAAGAAATTTAATATTAAAATGTGCAGAACAAGTTTTTAGAACTAAGGGTTTTTCAAATGTTACTATGAAAGATATAATTGATGAATGCAATATTAGTCGCGGAGGTATCTATCTATACTTTAGCTCCGTAGATGAGATATTTATAGAAGTTATCAAGCAATATCATAAATCACACGCAGAGAAAGTGACTTATGATTTGAATAGCACGAAAGACTTTATAAAAGCCATTGATCAATACTTTGAGGATTTGAAATATAATCTTTTAAATATTGATGATAGCCTAAAATTAGCAATGATTGAATTTTTTGCCGCTCATAAAAATGATCAGGACAAAGAGTTTTTCGAAATTGCAGTTAATGGCTTAAAGCAACCCATTATGGAAATTATTATTTTTGGAAAAGGACATGGTATTTTACCTTATGAGCTGACTAATGATTTAGTAGAGTTAGTAGTATTTTGGTTTATAGGACTTGAAGAGATAATGCTTTCCGCTCATCTGTCAAATACAATTTTGGAAAAACAAATTCAAATAATGAAAAATTTGATCCTGACGGGTAAAATTTTATAGCGGTGGGAAAAGTAGTACGAAAGAAAGTAGATTTACATTAAAATTTATGCTGGCAATCAAAGGCAGTAGAATGGAGAATAAAATGAAAGAAATAGAAAACAGAAGAAGTATACGAAAATTTTGTTCCCAAAAAGTAGAAAGGGAACTCATAGATAATATTCTTAAAGCTGGTATTGATGCGCCATCAGCAAAGAATAGACAACCTTGGAAATTTGTCGTTTTAGAAGATAATGCTAAAAAGCAATTCTCCGAAATAATGAGACAAGGTATACAGGAAGAAAGTAGTAGGAAATTACTCCCCAATAGTTCAAAATACCTTGCAGCGGCAAATCATACGGCCCAAATAATAGATCAAGCACCTGTGTTACTGTTAATTTATAATCCGCAAGGCAAATCTTTATATGAGGATTTGAGTATTGAAAATAAGATATATGAACGCGCTGACATCCAGTCCGTCGGGGCCGCCATACAAAACATAATATTAGAGGCTACTTCTCTTGGTATAGGCTCTTTGTGGATATGTGATATATATTTTGCTTATGATAGATTGTCCAAATACCATAAAGAATATGGTGAATTGTTGGCCGCAGTAGCGTTGGGGTATCCTGATGAAAATCCTACAAAAAGACCGAGGAATGCATTTAAAGATGTAGTGTCCTATCTTAAATAATACATAGGAATTTAAGAACTCAGTGCTACCGAAACAAAAAAACCGTTGTTTCGGCGGCTGGTTCATCACGCGCCAAAACAAAATACAGTAGCCTTACGGCGGTTTTGAAATAACAAATTTCAAGCCGCCGTTTTCTTTTCAAAAAATGAGATTGCGGGGGGTGTGTTAAAGTCGCCCTTTTTTAAGGATACGGCGGTGTCCAGGAGGTATCGCCGTGTCCTTTTTCCTTTTCCATCCCCCTAACCTGTCAAAAAAAGCCCACCCGCCCAGCAGGATCAGTCCGGCGGTGGATGCGAAATTTGGCAGTACATAAATGAATTTGTCATTTCATGCGCTTGCGTGGCCTTGTGTCGCGCAGGCGCTTTTTGTTATCTGCACTTCGAGACAAAGTGTCCCGAGGTACGGAGCAGCTCCCCAGGGTGCCGCTCCCCGCCGGGCTCCGTTTCGGTCACTCATCCACCCAACACCGAAACGGAGGTTTATTATGGCTATAATCAATCTGAAAGATTTTTATTATTGGTACACCCAGGATCAGTTTATTGAGATTTCTGACGAAGTAGCGGAAGTCTTTCTTGCGGATGCCCGTTATGAAATGGCCTACCAGCGGCGGCTCTCCCGGCACAAGGCGCAGTATTCTCTTGACTGTGAGGACGGGATCGAATACTCGGCCTGCCTGCATGAGCCCACGCCCCAGGAGCTCCTGGAACGGATGGAACTCTTTATCCGTCTTTGGAACGCGCTTAACTCTCTGCCCGAAGTCCAGGGCCGCCGTGTGGATGCCTGCGTCATTCTTGGCAAGACCTATTCTGAAGTAGCTGAAGCGGAAGGCGTTGACGAAAGCGCAGTGCGGCGGGCTGTGGAGCGCGGTTTGGAGAACATGAAAAAATATTTGAAAAAATCCCGCTGAACCAGTCCGAATATCATCCAAAAATGTCTCGGTTTATGAGAGGAGGTTTTCTTTTCTCCGCAGATGAACAAGGACGGCCCCGAGCATGATCCGGGGAGCCAGGCGGCGGGTGCGCGGTGACTTTTCCCAAAGGAAAATGAGCGAACAACACCAGCGCCGCAAGTGGGCCCGGCCAACCTACGGCCACGATCCGGCAGTGGACAGGCTGGCCGCCTGTCCCTCCGGGCCGCCCTCTCGTCTGCGAGGGAGCGCCGCGCCGAGTATAGTTGTCTTTGGACAGGTCAAGGAAATGGGCGCGGCGTTCCCTAAATTTTTATCAAAGGGGGAATGAAAAAATGAAGTTCGATCCTACATTGGCCGCTATGCTGGCCGAGCCGTGGAGCAACAACGCCTGCCGGGGATATGTGATCTATGCGATGGAAAACTGCGGTTTTTCCCCCGAGGACATCCGGCGCGTTGTCGGTGAGCTCCATTATGTATTTGATTTCAAAACGCTGGACGAGGCCCAGCACCATTACGAAAACGGCCCCTATTAACTTCGAGACATTGTGTCCCGATGTGAGGACAGGCCAAAGGGCGGCACTTATGCGGTGCCGCCTTTTCGCGTTTCCCCACAGGACAACCGGGAGGCGTTTATCAATCTGAACAAAGGAGGTTTTACCGTGAGATTAACCGCACAGGAACTGGAACAAATGAAAAGCGTTGACATTGGCGCAGTTTCCCCTGAGTCTCTGCCCGATGTGAGCGGTATGACCTTTGATAACGCCCTTTCCCGCAAAGAGCGAGTCACAAGGTTTTTGCAAGTTGCCAAAAATCTGTACTGCTTCAACATCGGCGGAGTCGGTGTGAAAATTGAATTTGCGGAAGGTGGGCCGTCTTTGCAGGACACCTTGACGGACTATTTGATCCGGCAAAAAAGCGGGCTGTGACTTCGGCTGCGGCCCGCCCCAGCTTCGAGACAAAGTGTCCCGAGGCGGAGCCATCCTTGTTGTCCCTATGGGACAGAGTTATAATATAAGTGTAATGTGATAGGGAAGGAGGAACAATGTCACGAACAAAAAACAGAGGGTTTCAACAGAGTTTCTCTCCCTCTTTTACGATCCGGCGCTGGCGGCTGGGCGAATATATCCGGCTTTCCAAAGAAGATTTGAAAAAAGGAAAAGACGATAGTAACAGCGTAAAAAACCAGCGCGACCTGCTGAATGACTTTTACCAAAAACACATTGAGGAATTTGAAAGCGTTTCCGAATATGTGGACGATGGACACACGGGGACGGATGCCAACCGCGAAAATTTCCAGCGGCTTCTGGCCGATGTAATGAGTGGGAAAATCAACTGTGTTGTGGTAAAAGACCTTTCCCGTTTTGCCCGGAATTACAGCGATGCGGGAAGTCTGATTGACAACCTGTTTGTGCAGATGGGCGTCCGTTTTATCAGTCTTGCTGAAAATGTGGACAGCTACCTCAACCCGGACAGCGTTTCCAGCATTATTGTTCCGATTACAAATGTAATGAACGATCAATACTGCTATCAGACTTCAAAGAAAATCCGCCAGGTGTTTGACTATAAGCGGCGCAACGGCCAGTACATCGGCTCCTTTGCTCCCTACGGCTACATAAAAGATCCGAAAGACAAACACCAGTTGATTGTCGATCCCGAGGCCGCCGAGATTGTAAAGCTTATTTATAACAAGACTTTGCAAGGAGAAACAAGGCGGGCTATCGTCTACCACCTAAACGACCACGGCATCCCCAGCCCGACAACCTACCGAAAAAATAAGGGCCTGCCCTATTCCTGTTCGGTATCAGACAATCCCATGTGGGGAGATCGGGTGCTTACAAACATTCTTACCAACCCGATTTATACCGGGGATTTGGTACAGGGCCGCCGCCGTGTGAAAAGCTATAAGGTACATGAGATTGAGGCGGTGCCGGAGGAAGAATGGGTGCGGGTGGCTGATACCCACGAGGCGATTATAGACCGGGAAACCTTTGAAAAGGTGCAGGCCCTGTTGAAACGGGACACCCGGACGGCCCCACGGAAAAAGGAGCTCCATCTGTTCAGCGGTTTTCTCCGCTGTGCGGATTGCGGAAAATCCATTACACGGAGCCAGAGCGGGAAAAATGTGTATTACGCCTGCTCTACCTACAAATACCGCTCCCGGGCCGCCTGCTCTATGCACTCAATCAAGCATGAGCGGCTGGAAGCCGCCGTCCTGTTTGCCGTCCGTCAACAGGTACATCTGGCCGTTTCCTTTTCGGAGATACTTGCCCGTATCAACTCGGCTCCAGTCAAAAAAAGCCAGTCATTCCGACTGGATGATCTGATTGCCGCAAAGGAAAAGGAACTGGCGAAAATTACCCGCTACAAACAGTCTCTTTATCAAGACTGGAAAGACGGGGAAATTACCCAACAGGACTACCGGACAATGAAGGCTGACTATGAACGGCAAATAAGCTCCATCTCTGATGTGCTGGAACGGCTGGCCGCTGAACGGGCGGAACTGGCAAACGGCGTTGACAGCGAGCATCCGGCGCTGGTGGCCTTTAAGAAACACCAGAACATTGAAACGCTCAACCGGGAAATCCTCATTGATCTTGTAAACTACATCAAGGTTTACGAAAACGGCAATATCAGCGTGAAATTCAAGTTTGCTGACGAGTTTCGCAGAATTGCCGAATACATTGAAATTAACATTTCTGAAATTCCCGCCGCGGCGGGCTGATGCCCGCCACACCATTTCTGGCAGTGTGTTTTCCTAATATGAAACATTCATAGGAAAAGGGTACCCTTTCCGTAAAATTGTCCGTTCTCTGTCTGCCGACAGCGGGCGATTTTTGCTTGTTGGGAATGTTTCCAGCGTCAACTTTGTTGACGCCACCCTCTTGATTTTCCTCTCACTATCTACAACACCGAGCAGAGCGATTTTGCCAAAGTTTTGAGAAAAATTTTTAAGAAAGTTTTTCTTACCTCTTAATACGGAAAAATTTCTAAAATGCCAATGCCATAGAATAAATCTGCAAATCAATTTGAGCTATTGACAAATTTCTTGATTTGCTATATTATATAACAGTGATATATAACAATGTTATAAAAAGGCAGTGAAAACATGAGCGAAACGGAACACACAACATTACACCTAATTCTTTCGGCGGCAATGCAAGAATTTCTTGAGAAGGGTTATAAGTCTGCTTCATTGCGGAATATTGTCAAAACAGCAGGAGTGACAACAGGTGCGTTCTACGGCTACTACGACAGTAAAGAGGACTTGTTTGAAGCACTGGTAGGAGAACACTACAATTTTTTACTGGAACGATTTTGCAAGGCTCAAAAAGAATTTGCGGAAATTCCTCCAGAGAAACAACCCGATAATCTTTCCTCTACTTCCGGCGAGTGTATGTATGACATGCTCTTATATGCCTATGAACACTTGAATGAATTTAAGCTCATACTTTGCTGTTCAGAGGGAACACGCTTTTCAAAGCTGATTGATGAAATGGTGGAAATAGAAACAAAAGGAACACATGATTATTTAGCGGTTCTTGAAAAGTTAGGCAGACCCGCCCCACCCATTGATGAGCGGTTAGAGCATATTTTGATTACAGGAATGTTTAATACATTTTTTGAGTTGATTATACATGAAATGCCGCTTGAAGAAGCAAAGCACTATTTGAAAGAAATGAGAGCTTTCTATACCGCCGGATGGATGAAAATTATGGGGCAATAAAAACAAATAAATTCATTAGGGCAATCTGCCCCATCATTCATGATAATGGAAAGTGTATGCTTTCCATTATATTTGACACATAGGTTAGCTTTGGCTAACCTATTGGGTATGCGCTCAAGCGAAATATGGATATTCGAGGGCAGATATTTAGTCCTCATATCATAAAAAATTTTCAAGGAGGTTTTTTCAATGAAACAACAGTCTAATCTATCAAGACTGATGGGCTATGCCGGAGGGCATAGGATATTGACCTATCTTTCTTGGGTACTGTCCGTAATGAGTGCGCTGTTAGCTCTTGTGCCATTTTGGTATATATGGCGTATCATTCACGACATATTGGAAGTTTCCCCGGACTTCGTGGAAGCGAGGAATGTTACAGGCTACGGCTGGTCTGCGGTTTTATTTGCGGTTATCTCCATTGTTATTTATATAGCCGCTTTGATGTGTTCGCACATGAGTGCGTTCCGGGTTGCCGCAAATATCCGAAAAGAGCTAATGCGCCATATTACATCGCTGCCGCTTGGTGTGACAGAAAAATATGGAAGCGGAAAACTGCGGAGGATTGTGAACAATTCCAGCGCCGCTACGGAAACCTATCTTGCACACAGGCTGCCCGATAAAGCGGGGGCGATTGCCACACCCATAGGGCTGCTTTTCCTGCTGCTTGCCTTTGACTGGCGATTAGGGCTTTTAAGCCTTGTTCCCGTCGTGCTTGGTTTTCTGATTATGATGAAAATGACGGGAAAAGACATGGAAAAGCGTATGGAACAATATCAAAATGCACTTGCTGATATGTCAAATGAAGCAGTTGAATATGTGAGGGGCGTACCCGTAGTAAAGACTTTTGGGCAGACAATCTTTTCTTTCAAACGTTTCAAAAACGCGATTGATAATTATGAAACATGGGTCATTGCATACACAAAGGGGCTGCGTCTGCCTATGATGTTCTATACAACGGCAATCAACGGTGTATTCGCATTTCTGATTGCCGGAGGGATTTTCTTCACAAGAGGCGGTGTAACAAATGAGCTTCTGTTAAACCTTATTTTCTATATTGTGATTACGCCCGTCATTGGTACGACACTCACAAAAATTATGTTTATGAGCGAGGACGCAATGATTGTGGGCGACGCAATAAGCAGGATTGATGAAGTGCTGAACGAAAAGCCTTTGCCTGAAAGCAGCGAAAATAATATTCCGAAAGACAATGGAATTATATTGGAACACGTTAGTTACAGTTACGACGGCGAGAAAAACGCACTCAATGATGTATCTCTTTCCATAAAGCCAGGTCAGACAGTCGCATTGGTAGGTGCGTCTGGCAGCGGCAAGACAACGCTTGCAAATATTGTCACAAGATTTTTCGACCCGCAAAAAGGACGCATACTGATAGGGGATATTGACATACGCGATATTCCGAAAGAAACATTGATGGATAAGGTGTCCTTTGTATTTCAAAATAGCCGCCTTATCAAAGCGTCCATATTGGAAAACGTCCGTATGGCAAAGCCTAATGTTACGCGCGAAGAAATCACCCATGCGCTGAAAGCCGCGCAGTGCTTGGATATTATCGAAAAATTGCCAAACGGTATAGATACAGTTGTCGGGACAAAAGGCGTGTACCTGTCCGGTGGTGAACAGCAAAGAATAGCGATTGCCCGCGCAATTTTGAAAAACGCGCCTATTCTGATTCTTGATGAAGCGACCGCGTTTGCCGACCCCGACAATGAAGTGCGTGTACAACAGGCTTTGTCTGCGCTTTCAAAAGGAAAAACAGTTATTATGGTTGCACACAGGCTGTCGTCAATCACAGACGCAGATTGCATTTATGTGCTGCAAGACGGTCAGATTGCTGAAAGCGGTACCCATAGTCAGTTGATTGAGAAAAACGGCATATTTACAAAAATGTGGCAGGATTATTCCGAAGCAGCAGAATGGAAGATTGCAAAGGAGGTAAACGCATGATTCAGATACTGCAAAGACGCTTTGCGTTATCAAGACAGGGAGCTGTCGATTTGATAAAAGGCTGTATTGCCTGCGTCGTACAAGATATATCCTTTATGCTCCCTGTCGGGCTCCTCTATTACTTTGTTATTGATACCATGAATGGGAATGTGAATGGAAGTCGTATTGCTTTTTATGCGGCTGGCACTTTCCTTTGCCTTGCACTCATATTTATTGCGACTTGGTTTCAATATAACGCCACTTACTTAGCGACTTATGTTGAAAGCGGAGTAAGGCGAATATCTTTAGCAGAACAGCTACGCAAAATTCCATTGTCGTTTTTTGGCAAGAAAGACCTTGCGGATTTAACAAATTCGATTATGGGGGATTGTGCCACACTGGAAACCGCATTTTCCCATTATGTACCCGCATTGGCAGGCTCCCTTATTTCCACCACATTGATTGCAGTTTGCCTTTTTGCTTACGACTGGCGAATGGCACTTGCGGCGGTTTGGGTTTTGCCGATTGCATTTACAATCACACTCTTTTCATCACGCATACAGGAATATTTTAATCGTAAATCCGCAGAGGCAAATGTCGCGCTTGAAAGCGGCGTACAGGAGTGTATTGAAAGTTTGCAGGACTTAAAGGCGAACAATGCGGAAGAAAGTTATCTGAAAGGGCTTAACAAAAAAATTGACTATGTAGAAAAGCGGCACATTATAACAGAGCTTGGGACTGCCCTTTTTGTTGTTTCCTCTACGCTGATATTAAAGTTTGGGATTGCTACAGTTGCGCTCGTAGGTTCTGCGCTGCTGATTCGCGGGGAGATTGATATTCCGCTGTTCTTTATGTTTTTGCTTGTGGCTTCAAGGTTGTACGCTCCGCTTGAGGGGGCATTGCAAAATCTTGCTGCGGTAATTTCTACCAAAACGAATATCAACCGCATGAATGAAATTCTTGACCAACCGATTCAGACAGGAAGCAATGCAATGACAAATCAAGGGTATGACATTGTATTTGACCATGTAGGATTTGCCTATAATACGGGGGAAACTGTATTGAAAGATGTTTCCTTTACGGCTAAACAAGGAGAAGTTACTGCATTAGTCGGACCGTCCGGCGGCGGAAAAACTACGGTGTCGCGTCTTGCTGCCCGGTTCTGGGATATAAACAAAGGAAAAATCACTGTTGGCGGTATGGATATATCAAAGATAGAGCCGGAAACCTTACTATCCCTGTATTCTATCGTGTTTCAAGATGTGACGCTGTTTAACAACACAATTATGGAGAATATCAGAATTGGCAGAAAGGACGCGACTGACGAGGAAGTGATTGCGGCGGCAAGACTTGCGAATTGTGAAGAATTTGCGGAAAAGCTCCCGGATGGTTATAACAGTATGATTGGTGAAAATGGTTGCGAACTGTCCGGAGGGGAAAGACAACGAATTTCAATTGCCCGCGCTTTCCTTAAAAATTCCCCTATCATCTTACTTGATGAAGCAACGGCAAGCCTTGATGTGGAAAACGAAACATTGATACAGTCTGCTTTATCAAGACTGATAGAGGATAAGACCGTACTTGTGATCGCTCACCGTATGCGTACCGTAAGCGGCGCGGATAAAGTAGTTGTGCTTTCAGACGGTTCTGTTGCCGAACAGGGAACGCCGGAAAAATTGATGAATATAGGCGAGATTTACCCGTATATGGTAAAGCTGCAAATGATTAGCAGAGATTGGGGCATTTAGCATGAATAGCGAATGGATAATATGCCCCATATGCCAAAGCAAAACAAGGTTAAAAATGCGGAGCGATACCGAACTGAAAAACTTTCCTCTGTATTGCCCGAAATGCAGACAGGAAACCCTTATTAACGTAAAACAAATGAATATATCAGTTATCACAGAGCCAGACGCTAAGACGCAGAGCCGATAACACGCAGGTATAACACGCGGTTATCGGCTCTTTTCTGTTCTGCGATAGATGAACCGCTGTATTTTTACACATAGTTAATACGCGGGAACGCTCATTTAGGATATGGCGGTATCAAATGCTTGTAAGCATTAGGAGGTTATCGCCATGTCCTTTTTCTATATCGTTGATATTCTTCAATCATCAAAAAAAGCCTGTTTCCTGCACCGGGATATTCTGCACATGAGTATGAATACACATATCACTATATACGCTTAAATAACTCATATTACCAAACGCCTATGTGGTTTTACTGCTGCATGGGCGTTTGTTGTAATAGCCCCCTACTGGGAAGAAAGGGGGTGAGTTAGATGATTTATTCAGAAGAATACAAGGAACATATCGAATACACTTTTGCGGCTTTTTGCAGGGTTGTTCTCTACAATGCGGCGATGAGTGCATACCGTGATTTTGGGCGGAAGCAGAAACGAGAAGTATCGCTTGAATACTTAATATCCGAAACGCCACTTGAACCGTTCACAACAGATACTTATTTTGAGCAGTACGACCAACCGACCGTCTTTGCTGTAAAAGGGAAAAAGTTTGTTGTCGCAAGTAAGCGGTTAGCCGACGCACTATTGAAATTGACCGAACAAAGACGCAATGTTTTGTTTCTGTATTTTTTCTTCGGTTATACCGACGCTCAAATCGGAAAAGAGTATGGGCGGAACAGAAGTACAGCGAATTACTGGAAATTAGCAGCCTTAAAACAGCTACGAAAAGAAATGGAGAGATTAGAACATGAGGAACAAGAAGCTGATACCCTTTGAAATCATTGAAAAAGCAGTCGCCGGAGAGCCGGAAGCCATAAAAGCTGTTTTACAGCACTACAGTCCGCGCATTAAATATCTGTCTAAATATCGAGGACATATCAACGACGATATTCAAGACCGACTGAAAGCACAGCTTATCAAAGCTATCCTGCAATTCCGTTTTGACAGGTAGTGAGTAGCAAAGCCAGAGAAAGCCGTCAAGGATAAACTTCGCGCTTCGCGTCCTTGACGGTTTTCTCTGTCCTTGCTTTGAGGTAGACAAGAGCGCAATCGGATAGACCGCTTACGCTCTCTATGAATTATGGATTTTCTGAACGGATAATTATTCCTGCATTTCCGTTTCCTTTCACTTCCGTTCCGGCAGCTTATGAGTAGGGGAAGCATTAGGGGACGGAAAGGAATGGAATAGGTAATTGATTAAATCCGTAATTCTTTAATCTTTACTTTATATATCTTTATTTAATTGCGTTGGATTTTCCAACGTAGGTTTTTCCAACATAGGTTTATCCAACGTTGGAAAATCCAATGTAGGTAATTCAATGCCGGAAGCACACATAGATTTTGTTTCGTGTAAACAGCTATATGAATTACCATAGTAATGTTATGCAGTAGGGGGCGAAAAAGCCTTGATTTTAGCGACGTACAGACACGAAAACATCAAGAGTAAGGGATTTATACCTTTTCCCTCAAAAATGGGGTTCTACTGCGTAACAATGCGGAGATAGAAAAGCAGAGAGTCAACCACTTTTGAAAGTGACTAACTCTCTGTTTCCGTTTGCAAACCTGTTTGTCAGCGTTAGTGATATGTTGGTTAAATACTTCCTTATCACTGTAAAACTAAATGGTTCCGGGCTTTTTGGCGCTTTGCCGGCTGCATGAGAAGCACGCCTATTTTTTGTTTTTGCGAATGCTCATGATGACGAAGGCGATGACCGCGACCAGGGAAATGCCCAGAATGATGAACACCAGGCCGATTTTGCTGTTGTCGCCGGTGGCCGGGTTCACCTCGGCGGCGAAAACGGTGCTGCACAGCGAGAGGGCCAGCAGAATCCCCATCGGCAGGGAATGAAGCAGTTTTTTGAGCATCGTTTGACCTCCATTTCAGTCTGTGTGACCACTACAATATCTTATAGGATATTATAGTGGTTTTTGGATGATCTTGTCAAGGAACAGATTGTGAACAACCCGCTTTCAACCGGGCCCGGTTTATGGTATCATAAAGGAAGTAAATGCGAATGGGGAGTAAG
The DNA here is from genome assembly GCA_004340125.1 of Harryflintia acetispora. Classification (GTDB taxonomy): domain Bacteria; phylum Bacillota; class Clostridia; order Oscillospirales; family Ruminococcaceae; genus Harryflintia; species Harryflintia acetispora. Next base: position 92,762 of record SLUK01000003.1, read on the forward strand.
GGATGCTGCAAAAGAACAGTGTGATCGAGCTTGCTGTCACGGCGTTGACCAGCGAGGGCAACGGCGTGGGCCGCTATGAGGGGATGGCTGTTTTCGTGCCGGATACCGCCATAGGGGACAGGATCGAATGTAAAATCGTCAAGGTGCACCCCCGTTTTTGTTATGGGCGGCTGGAGCGGCTTCTCGTCCCCTCCAAGGACCGGATCGAGCCGGACTGCCCGGTGGGCCGGCGCTGCGGCGGCTGTGCGCTGCGGCATCTGAGCTATGGGGCGGAGAAAGAGGCCAAGTGGCAGCAGGTACAGGATGCCTTTGACCGGATCGGCGGCTTTTCGCTGGAGTGCCAGCCGCTCGTTTCGACCGGTATGGTGGACGGCTACCGCAATAAGGCGCTTTATCCGGTGAGGGAGCGGGACGGTCAGGTGATCATCGGCTTTTTCGCCCGCCGCTCGCACGAGGTGGTGGAAAACCTTGCTTGCCGCCTTCAGCCGCCGGAGTTTGAGCGGATCGCGGGGGTGGTGCGGGACTTTTTGCAGGAGGAACGGATTCCCTGCTATGACGAAGGCTCCTGTAAGGGGCTGGTGCGCCAGCTGTATCTTCGCAAGGCGTTCGCCACCGGCGAGATCATGGTCTGCCTGGTCTTAAACGGCGAGACCCTTCCCCAAAGCGGAAGGCTGCTCGAAAGGCTGCGGGATATGCGGCTGCCCATCCGTTCGGTCTGTCTGAACGTCAACCGGCGCAGCACCAATGTGGTGCTGGGGGAGAGGACCAAGATACTTTGGGGTAGGCCGGTGATCACCGATCTTCTTTGCGGCGTGCGGGTGAATCTGTCGGCCCAGAGCTTTTACCAGGTTAACCACGACGCTGCCGAGCTGCTCTATCAGAAGGCCCGGCAGTGTGCCGCGCTGACGGGAAACGAGGTGCTGCTCGATCTCTACTGCGGCACCGGGACCATCGGGCTCACGATGGCGCGGCAGGTGCGGCAGCTGATCGGTGTGGAGATCGTGCCCGCGGCAATCGAAGACGCCAAGGTTAACGCGCGGGAGAACGGGATCGAGAATGCGCGCTTCCTCTGCGACGATGCATCCGGGGCCGCACAGAAGCTCGAAAAGGAAGGGATCCGTCCCGACGTGGTGGTCGTCGATCCCCCGCGCAAGGGGTGTGATGAACAGGTGCTCGCTGCCATTTCCCGGATGGGCCCGCGGCGGGTGGTGATGATCTCCTGCAATCCCGCGACTGCCGCGCGCGACTGCGCGCGGCTGCGGGAGCTGGGCTACGCGCTCCAGGAGATTACGCCGTTCGATCTGTTCCCGCGCACGACACATGTGGAGTGCGTGGCGCTGCTGACAAAATAAATATTGGTTTTGAGAATTATGATTGGAGGTGACTGATATGGGAAAGTACAATAAACACTACTTTGAAAAATACGCTCTCTTATCCATATGTCATCTTTTTAATATACATATTGAGGATTTTGAGAAGAAATCCGAGAGGCCGGATTTGCAGAGTGAAGCACTCAGCATTGGTGTTGAAGTCGTCCGGGCGATCACGAAACACGATGGCCTCACATATTCTATTGCCGATGATAATTTTGGACGAGGATTGTCTGGAGAGGAGATCGTCGCCTCAATAAAGAAAAACAATAACAAAGGCAAATTCAAGGGTTCTGTTTATCGTGTCGGCGATGTGGTTGGTATTTCATCCGAAGAAGGAATGTATGACAGTTCTAAACATAGGAATCTAGTTTCAGAAAAAATAAAAGAGAAATCTCAATTAAGCAAAGGCTACCGGCATTATCGGACCAATGGGCTATATTGCTTTACCCATACCAGCTTGATAAATGAAACGGACTACCCTTATATAATAGAGTCGTGTAAAGGAAGCTCATTTAATCTTATATTAATTGATTGTATTGATACGATACTTCAGTGGAACGCGCCGTCCGACAATTTAGTTAAACATAAAATATCTGAAAAGAATATGCACAAATGGGATCAGCTGGCGTTAAGGCAAAGCGAAGGGGAAATGAACATATGAAAAACATACTGATCATCCTTGGCGGCGGGCGTCCCAACGGCAATACCGCGCAGCTGGCCGAAGCCTTTGCAAAGGGAGCAAAGGAGGCCGGGCATTCGGTCGAGACCGTGTCGCTATGTAAAATTGAGGTCAAGGGGTGCTTGGGCTGCAACGCCTGCCGCTATGATAAGCCTTGCATTCAAAAGGACGGCTTTCACGAACTGGTGCCAAAAATCAAGGTGGCGGATTTAATCGTATTTGCCTCCCCGCTCTATTTCTGGACGCTCTCCGCCCGGACGAAGGCCTTTATCGAGCGGTTTTATTGCCTGGCGCAGGAGGATCCGAATCCTCCCCTCGGGAGGTACGAAAGATACCCGTTCAAGGACTGCGCGCTGCTGATGACCTCTGCCGACGACTATTTCTGGACCTTTGAGCAGGCGGTCTCCTATTACCAATTCGCTCTGGTGAACTACATCGGTTTTCATGATAGAGGGATGCTCCTCGCGGGCGGCTGCGGCGACACGAACGGCAGGCCGCAGATCGGCCGAACGGGACATCTGGAGTGGGCATACCGGTTCGGGAAAAACGTGTATCCTGATTGTGGCGATTAAATCTGGAAATTTTGCGGCGGCCATCGGGATCGCCCGGGGGAGGAAACGATTTGAAACTACTTTTTAAGCAAAGGCTGTTTTCCTGGTTCGACAGCTACGACATCTACGACGAGGCGGGCAATACCGTCTATACCGTGCAGGGCAGGCTCAGCTGGGGGCACCGGCTGGAGATTTACGATGCGCGCGGGGAGCACCTGGGGACGGTGAAGGAGGAGGTGCTCACTTTTCTGCCCCGCTTTGCCCTTTACCAGGGCGGGCGGCGGATCGGGGAGATCAAAAAGGAATTTACCTTCTTTAAACCGGTGTTTACCCTCGATTGCCGGGGCTGGCGGGTGCAGGGAGATTTCTTTGAGTGGAACTACCAGGTCGCCGACGGCGCCGGGACGACGGTGATGTCGGCGCACAAGGAGCTGCTCAATTGGACCGATACCTACGTCATTTCCGTCGGAAGGCCGGAGGACGCGCTCCTTTCGCTGATGATCGTGCTGGCCATCGACGCGGCCAAGTGCTCGCAGGGAAACTGAGCGGGCACAATTGCGGGAAAATCGGTTTATCTATGGAATCTTCTTCCTGAATGCGATATAATAGGAATAATATTTGCGTTTGGTCCCGTCCGGTGTGGGGGATGGTCAGGGTGAGGCGCATGGGAGGTTATGATTTGAACAAAAAGTTACACCGCATGTGTATGCGCCTCGGCGCCTCGGTATTGCTTGGCGCCATGGTATTCACTTCCGGCTGCCAGCAGGCGGGAGGCAGGGACGTGCGGCTCGACCCGAAAAACCCGGTGTCGATCGAGATCTGGCACTATTACAACGGCCCGCAGAAGAACGCCTTCGACGAGATGATCAGCGAGTTCAACGACACCGTCGGGCTTAAAGAGGGGATCATTGTCGAGGCGTTCAGCCAGGGCAACGTCTCGGAGCTGACCGAAAAGGTGATCGACGCGGCCAACAAGAAGGTCGGCGCGGGGGACATCCCCGACGTGTTCGCCGCCTATGCGGACACCGCGCTGCAGGTCGATAAGCTGGGGCTGGTCGCGTCGCTGGACGATTATCTCACCGACGGGGAGCTCGCCGAATACATCCCCGAATATATCGAGGAGGGCCGTTTTGACGCGCAGGGGAGCCTTAAAATCTTCCCCATCGCCAAGTCCACCGAGGTCATGATGGTCAACAAGACCGACTGGGACAAATTCTCGGCCGCCACCGGCGCAGATATTGAAAAGATCAAGACGATGGAGGGACTCGCCGGGACCGCGAAACAGTATTATGAGTGGACCGACAGCCTTACCCCCGAGCCGGACGACGGCAAGGCCTTCTTCGGGCGGGACGCCCTGGCCAACTATTTCATCATCGGCTGCCGGCAGTTGGGAGTGGAAATCTTCTCGGTGGAGAATGGAAAGGTCACCTTCAATTTGGACAAAGAGGTGATCCGGAAGCTGTGGGACCATTACTATGTGCCCTTCGTGCACGGGTACTTCGCGGCGAACGGGCGTTTCCGCTCGGATGACGCCAAGACGGGGGACATCATCGCGCTGGTGGGCTCGACCTCGGGGTCGGCCTATTTCCCGGATAAGGTGATGGTAAACGACAACGAGGGCTACGACATCGAGCCGCTGGTCTTTGAGCCTCCGGTCTTTGAGGGCGGCGAGCTCTATGCGGTGCAGCAGGGCGCCGGCATGGTGGTCACCAAGACGGACGAGCGCCGGGAATATGCGGCGACCGTCTTCCTCAAATGGTTCACCGACTCCGAGCGCAACATCGAGTTTTCGGTCGGCTCCGGCTATATGCCGGTCAAGGTCGCCGCGAACGACCGGGACATGGTCCAAAAGGTACTGCAAGGCAGCGGCGAGGCGGTCGCCGAGGGGCTGCAAAAATCTCTGGACGTGGCCCTCGATATGACGAAGACCCACACCCTCTACACCAGCAAGGCGTTCGGGGGCGGGACCGAGGCGCGCGCTGTGCTGGAATACTCGATGGCCGACCTCGCAAAAGCCGACAGCGAGCAGGTCGCGCAGATGGTGGCCTCCGGCCAGAGCCGTCAAGAGGCGGCGGACGGCTTCTGTACCGACGAGCACTTTGAGGAGTGGTATCAGAGCTTTAGCGGAGCGTTGGAGGAAGCGATTCAGTAAAGAGCCTGGACAGCGAATGGAAAGCAAGGGAAGACAGTATGGCGAAGCTTCTACATCAGGGCAGCTCCATCATGAAAAAAATACTGGTTCCAATGATCCTCACCATGTTGGTTCAGGCGGGTCTGTTTTACGGTGTCATTTTATGGGGCGGCACGGTGGACAAGCTCAACAACAACGCCTACGATATCCTCAACGAGCGGGTCCTGGGCCGCAAGAACTACCTGCAAAACGAGATGATCCAGCGCTGGAGCAACCTCAGCGATTCGGTGCAGGCCATCAACGCGGACGTGGGCGCCGTCCTGCGCGAGCAGAACAGCGGGATCGAGGATATCCGCTTCGGCAGCGAGCTTTCCAACCAGGTCCTCGAATCGGTGTCGGACGACATCATCTACCTCATGCGCCGTTCCTCGGTCACCGGGTCGTTCATCGTGCTGGGCGGCGGGGAGGACTTGGGCGAGCAGGAGGGGGAGCACCGTTATACCGGGCTCTACCTGCGCGACCAGGACCCGGAGTACAGCTCCACCGACAACTCCGACATCATGATCGAGCGCGCGCCCTCGGCCATCGCCAAGCGCTTGGGAATCCCGATGGACACCTGGTGGAACCCTTATTTCTCCTTCACCCCCGAGCAGGGCGAGGGCAGCTTTTATTACAAGCCCCTCTGGGCGGCGATCAACCATCCCGAGATCGGCTGGGAGGATTTGGGCTACTGGTGCGAGCCGTTCAGCCTGAGCCAAGAGGACATCCAGGTCATCACCTATTCGGTGCCGCTGATGCATGAGGGCAAGCCCTACGGGGTGCTGGGGATCGAAATCTCGGTGGACTATTTGAGAAGGCAGATGCCCTATGACGAGATAGGCGCCGACAAGATGGGCGCGTATCTCGTGGCGGTGGACCACGGCGGCGGGCTGAGCTTTGACAATGCGGTGGGCAGCGGGCCGATCTTTAAGCAGCTCTATGAAAAGGAGAAGCAGACCCAGCTGCGCCAACCCCCCGTCTATGGCAGCGTCTATGAGATCGAGCCGCCTGACGGCAGGCGGGAGCATGTCTACGGCTGTGTGCAGTATTTTCAGCTTTACAACAGCAATACCCCCTTTGAGACGGACCGCTGGGCCCTGATCGGGATTATGCGGCGCCAAGATCTGCTGGCCTTCTCCGACCAGGTCAAGGCCCTGGTTGCCGCGGCGTTCGTGCTCTCGCTGGCCATCGGGATGGGCGGTATTTACGTCGTCAGCACGGTGATCACCCACCCGATCACCTCGCTGGTGCAGAAGGTCAAGAGCAGCGACCCGCGCCTGCCGGTCAGCCTGGAAGAGACGCGCATCGACGAGATCGACGAGCTGGCGCAGGCGATCGAAAACCTCAGCCTGGACGTGGCCGATTCGGCCAGCAAACTGGCCCAAATCATCGAGATGACCAACATCCCCCTCGGGGCCTTCGAATACTATAAGGAGACGGGGAAGACCTACTGCACCAACGGGTTTTTGCGCCTGTTCGGGATCCCGAGCGGCGAGGGGGAAAGCGGCTACATCGAGCCGACGAACCTGCATGACAGGCTCAAGGAGCTCAGCGGGCAGATCGAGGAGATAAACGAGCGGCGGGACGAGATCCTCTATAAGCTCTCCAACCGGCGCGGCCGGCCGCGCTGGGTGCGCCTGCGGGTCGTGGAGAACGACAGCAGGGTGCTGGGGGTGGCCAGCGACATCACCAGCGAAACGCTGGAGAAGCGCCGGATCGAATACGAGCGCGACTACGACCTGCTCACCAACCTGCTCAACCGGCGCGCGTTCCACACCATCATGCGCCGCAAATTCGAGGAGCCGGAAACACTCGGCGTCGGCGCCCTGATCATGCTGGACCTCGACAACCTCAAGTATATCAACGACACCTACGGGCACGACTACGGCGACGCCTATATCCGCTGCACGGCGGACGTGCTGCGGCGCTTCGCGCCGGAGAAGGCGATCCTCTCGCGGATGTCGGGGGACGAGTTTTACATCTTCCTCTTCGGCTACGGGGACCAGGACCAGCTGCGCGGGGTGATCGAGCACATCAAGCAGGAGATCCGCAAGACGGTGCTGCCGCTGCCCAACAACGAGCATCTGCGCATCCGCGCCTCGGCCGGCGTCGCGTGGTATCCGCAGGATTCCACCTCCTATGAGCAGCTGATCAAGTACGCCGACTTTGCGATGTATAAGGTCAAGAACACCGTCAAGGGCGAGTTCAGCGAGTTCGACATCCAGAGTTATAACCGGGACAGCTACCTGCTGCACAGCAGAGAGGAGCTCAACCGGCTGATCGAGGAGGAACTGGTCGAGTACTATTTCCAGCCCATCGTGGACGCGCGCACCGGGCGGATCTTTGCATACGAGGCGCTGATGCGGCCCAAACTACAGACACTGAAAACGCCCAAGGAAATCCTGGCGTTGGCCCGCTCCCAATCCAAGCTCTACCAGATCGAGCGCCTGACCTGGTTCAAGGCGTTGGAGGCGTATGTCGAGCACCGGCAGGTGATCGGCAACTGCAAGGTGTTCATCAACTCCATCCCCAACCAGACGCTGACCGAGGAGGACATTGCGCAGATCGAGGGGCGCTTCGGCGACCTGCTGCACAACATCGTCATCGAGCTGACCGAGGAGGAGAAGCCGGATGAGCGCTCCACCATCCACAAGCAGCGCTTCGCCGAGCGCTGGGGCGCCGAGCTCGCGCTGGACGATTTCGGCACCGGCTACAATGGGGATGCGGTCCTGCTCTCGCTGACGCCGAGCTACTTAAAGATCGACATGTCCATCGTGCAGGGGATCGACAAGGACGAATACCGCCAGAAGCTGCTGGAAAACCTGCTGTCTTATGCCAGGATGCAGCACATCAAGGTGATCGCCGAGGGCGTGGAAACCAGCGGCGAGATGAAAATCCTGATCGCCAGCGGCGTGGATTACTTGCAGGGGTTCTATCTGGGCTCCCCCAACCCCGTGCCCCAGTCCGGGAACGGATATTTTGACTCCGCGAACTCTCAGGAAATTGCCTACTAAGGAAAGGACAACATCAATCAATATGGATTTTAATCAGCTAGGACTACTTTCACCCCTCCTGCGCGCGCTGCGCGAAGAGGGCTACTCCACCCCGACCCCCATCCAGGAGCAGGCGATCCCGCCGGTGCTCCATGGGCGCGACCTGCTCGGCTGCGCCCAGACCGGGACGGGGAAGACGGCGGCCTTTGCGCTGCCCATCCTGCAGCGGCTGCAGGAAAACCCAGTGAAAAACGGCGGGATCCGCGCGCTGGTGCTCACCCCGACGCGCGAGTTGGCGCTGCAAATTTACGAGAGCTTTTGCGCCTATGGGCGGCATGTGCGGCAGCGCTGCTGCGTCATCTACGGGGGCGTCTCCCAGAAGCCGCAGACCGATGCGCTGCGCCGCGGGGTGGATATCCTCGTCGCCACGCCCGGGCGGCTCAACGACCTGATCGGGCAGGGGTACATCGACCTTGGGAAAATCGAAGTCTTTGTGCTCGACGAGGCGGACCGCATGCTCGACATGGGCTTTATCCATGACGTGAAACGGGTGATCGCGAAGCTCCCGCAGCGCCGGCAGACGCTGCTCTTCTCGGCCACCATGCCCGGCGAGATCGCGAAGCTCGTGGACACCATCCTGCACGACCCGGTCACCGTCAAGGTCGCGCCGGTCTCCTCAACGGTGGATACCATCGCGCAGTCGGTCTACCTGGTGGACAAGCAGAACAAGCGCAAGCTGCTGATCTACCTGCTGGCCGACGCTTCGATCGTCTCGGCGCTGGTCTTCACCCGCACCAAGCACGGCGCCGACCGGGTGGCCAAGGAGCTGGCGCGCGCCGGGATCGAGGCCAAGGCCATCCACGGCGATAAGTCGCAGGGTGCGCGCCAAAGCGCGCTGCAGAGCTTCAAAAGCGGGAAGATCCGGGTGCTGGTCGCCACCGATATCGCCGCGCGGGGGATCGACATCGAGGAGCTCTCCCACGTCATCAATTTCGACCTGCCCAACATCCCCGAGACCTATGTCCATAGGATTGGGCGCACCGGGCGCGCCGGGCTCAGCGGCACGGCCATCTCATTCTGCGACTGCGACGAGAAGCCGTATCTGGCGGATATCGAAAAGCTGATTCATAAAAAGGTGCCGGTGGTGGAGGGGCATCCCTTCCCCATGCTGATCACCGATCCGTCTCAAAAGCCCGCACCCCAGCCCCGCCCACCGCGCGGGGGCGGCCGGGGCCGCCAGGGCCAGGCCGCGCCGAAGCAGAAGGAGTCCGCCCCCAAAAAGGTGAAGGCGGCGCCGGAGAAGCCGCAGGCGCAGAAGGTTTCGCTCCCGAACACCCAAAAGCAGGCACGCAGGGAAGCGCCGCCGCGGGAGGCGGCGCAGCCCGACCGGCCGGATGCGCCGAAGAAGCCCCCGCGCGGCGGGAGCCGGCGCGGCGGCGCGGGTGCCTCCCGCCCGCAGTCCCAGCAGTCCGACGAGCTGGTGCAGCGCATTTCGACCAGGGCCTCCAAGGGCCACGCCTATTTCCGCAAGGGATAGGCTGAATAGACGGAAAACCGAAGGCGCCCTTCATCCAAAAGGATGACGGGCGCCTTTTCTCTTTCCTCAGCCCAGCGGCAGCCGGATGGTCACCGTCAGCCCGCCGCCGGGGGTGTCGCCAAGCTCGATCTGCCCGCCGTGCAGCCGCACGATCTCTTTGGCGATGCTCATCCCGAGGCCGTAGTGCTCCTTCTTGCTGCGGGCGGGGTCGGCGCGGTAGAACCGCTCGAAGACATGGGGCTTGTGCTCGTCCGAAATACCCGGCCCATTGTCCGAGACGATCAGCAGCACGGCATGCGGGGCCTTTTGGGCGCTCAGGGTGATCACGCCCCCTTCGGGGGTGTAGCTCACGGCGTTGTCCAAAAAGATGCCGAGCGCCTGCATGAGCCGCGCTTCGTCCCCGCACAGCACCGGGAGCGGGGAGAGATGGAGCAGGCAGCGCATCTGCTGGCCGCGGCGCTCGGCCAGTGGCCGGAAGGTGGCGGCGGCGCTTTTTAAGAGCTCTTCGGGCTCCACCGGCCCCTTCTGGAGGGTAAGCCCCTTCGAGTCCGCCCCGGCCAGGGTGAGCAGCTCGTCCACCAGCCGGGCGGCGCTGCGGCATTCGCGCACGATCGCCCCGGCGAAGGGCTTCCCCCTCGGGGTAGTCTCATATTCCAGCGCCTCGGCGCTGGTGCCGATCACGGCCAGCGGGGTGCGCAGCTCGTGCGAGGCGGCGGCGATAAACTCGGACTGGCGGCGCTGGCTCTCGGCCACCGGGCGCAGGGCGTGCCCGGAAAACCACCAGCCGAACAGGGCCAGTAGCAGCACGCTGGCGCCCACCAGCCCGGCATAGAGCAGGCGCTGGGAGACGATCTGCCCATCCAGCGCCCGCATGTCCCGCAGCAGCAGAAGCTCGCGGTAGCTCCTGTTCATCGGGATATAGACCGAGGCGCAAAGATAGCGCTCCCCCATGTCCCCCCACAGCTCGAAGATGGTGGTGCGCACCTCCTCGGGCTCCATGAAGGCGTCTTCCCCCGTGCGCCGCGCGCCAAGCTTTGCGGCCTTCTCCTGCCCCAGGGCGATCAGCCGCTCCCGTCCGGTGAGGGGCTGCCAGGAGCCGGGGTAATGCAGCGGGTGCCCGCTCTCGGAGATGTGGATGATCAGCCGTTCGGCCGCCTCGGTCTGGGAGAGCCAGTCCCAGTCGAGCACCTGCTCGCTCCTGAGGCGGTAGACGATGGCGTTGACGTTCCCCTCCAGGGTGATCCGGCTGCTCTGGATAAGCTGGCGCTCGGAGGAGCGCAGCATGAACAGGGCCATCCCGCAGAGGATCGCCCCGGTGATCAGCGCGCACAACAGTGTCAGATGGCGGCGCAGACGGCGCAGCATCACTTGCCCTCCCCGCTAAGCAGCCGGTAGCCCACCGAATGGACCGTCTTGATCTGCAGAGCACTGCCGCACTGCCGCAGCTTCTGGCGCAAAAAGTGGATGTAGGTGTCCAGATTCCCGTCCTCGACCGGCGCGTCGGGACCCCAGACCTTGCTGAAAAGCACCGGGCGGGGCAGGATCTGCTGGGGGTTGCGGAAAAAGACCTCGAAGAGCTGGGTCTCCCGCCGCGAGAGGGAGACGCTTCCCTTCGGCCCGCGCAGCAGGTGCCGCGCGCCGTCCAGCGCGGCGTCCCCGACGGCGAGGCCGCTTAGCGCTTCGAGCTGCGGCGCGCGCCGCAGCAGCGAGCGCACCCTGGCCAGCAGCTCCTCGGTGGCGAAGGGCTTGACGAGGTAATCGTCCGCCCCGGCGTCCAGCCCGGCGACCCTCTCGTTCACCCCGCCCAGGGCCGTGACGATCAGCACATGGCAGGAAATCCCCTCGCGGCGCAGCTGGGTGAGCACCTCGATCCCGCCGAGAGACGGCAGCATCCGGTCGAGGATGATCAGGTCGTATGCCTGCTGGCGGATGAGATGCAAAGCGCTCTCGCCGTCCTGGCATTCGTCCGCCTCGTAGCCCTCGCGCTCGAGGTGGAACCGGATGGCCGAACAGAGCGCCGCATCGTCCTCGACGACCAGAATTCGCATGACAGCCCCTCCCGCATATCAGATAAATTTATTATAGCACTCAAATCTTAAAAAAACCTAAAAACTTCTTTCAGGATTTCTTTAAGATTTGGGTGTTAGCATGGTGGGCAGAGTGAAGACAACGAAAGGGGATTCCACATGAAAAACAAGACGAGCACGAAACTTCTGGCGGCCCTGCTGGGGCTGAGCCTTCTGCTCGGCGGCTGCGGCGAGAAAGCAAAGCCCGCGCCAAACGAAACAGAGGGTGGGGAAACGCCCACCGCCATGGGACGGTACATCGAAGAGGAGCTGCCGCTGCCGCACAACGAGGCGTGGATCTCCCATACCATGCAGCTCCTGCCGGATGACAGAATCCAGTGCATCGGCGAAGGAGAGGACGGGGTCCTGCGCAGCTATGTGCTGAGCGGCGAGAGCTGGCAGGAGCAGGACGTCGGGGCGCTCAGTACCGCCTATCAGCAGAGCGGGGAAGAGGACAAGTACGTCTCGGCCCTCTCGGGCACCCCGGACGAAGGCTACCTGATGATCGTACATATGTATTCCGACGAGATGGATGAAAACGGCGAGCCGCTCGACCGCTACGTCACGCTGCAGGTCGCCCCCGACGGGACCGTGACCGAAATCCCGATCGACTACCGGCGCAAGTGGGAGGGCGTTTACGACCCGACCAACCCCAATATGCCGATCTACCCGAGCGCGATCCGGCGCGGGGAGGACGGGGACATCTACGTCGGGGCCGCCTATAAGGGGATTTTCCGCTACTCGCCCCAGGGCGAGCTGAAAACCGTCTTCCCCGGGGACGGCGGCGCCTTCGTGCTCTCGGGCGGAGAGCTCGGGCAGTTTAACAGTGAAGACGGCGAGCTGGTCCTCTTCGACACCGAGAGCGGGGAGGAGAAGTCCCGGATCGCGACCGACGGGCTCTTCTCCAGCGTTTCGGGCTCGGGCGGGCTGCTGCTCCGGGATGGGCAGGGGGACATCTACCGCGCCGACCGGGACGGGATCTACCGCCTGGGGAAGGACACCACCCTCTGGGAGCAGATGGTGCTCGGCGAGATGTGCTCGCTCGGGCTGCCGAGTCTGAGCGTCTCGGGCTTCGTGCGTCTTTCGGACGGCAGTTTCGTCGTGCGGCTGTGGAGCGCGGATTCCACCGAGCGCTATGTGCGCTATGTCTATTCGGCCGACACCCCCTCCCGCCCGGACACCAGGCTGAGCGTCTACTCCCTCGAGGACAATTCCAACGCGCGGCAGGCGGCCATCCAGCTCCAGCTCAAGAACCCGCAGGTCTATGTGGAGTTCCGCACCCTGCTGGAGGCGGACAGCTCGATGACCACCTCGGACGCCATCCGCGCGCTGAACACCGAGCTGCTCGCCGGCAAGGGCCCGGATGTGCTGATCCTGGACGGGCTGCCGATCGACTCCTATATCGAAAAGGGGGTCCTGCTGGATCTCGAGGAGCTGCTCGGGGAGCGGATCAAGAACGGGGAATTCCTCGAAAACGTCGTCGGGACCTACCGGAGGGACGGCAAGCTCTTTGCCGTGCCCACCCGGCTCGGATTCCCGGCTGTCTGGGGCGAGCCCGAGACGGTCTCCCACGCCGGGAGCCTCAGCGCTTTGGCCGACTATGCCGAGCAAAACCCGGATAAGCGTATGCTCGATCATCTGTCGCCCGAGGCGCTGCTGCGGGACTTTTACCTCACCTGCGCCCCCGCCTGGCTCACGGAAAGCGGGCAGCTCGACGAGGAGCGCTTCGCGCAGTTCCTGACTGATATCAAGCGCCTGAGCGACACCGCCACCGGGGAGGACCGGGAAGTGCGCATGAACTATGCGGGGGGGGGGGTTCAGACCCTGAGTAGCTCTCCCTTCGGGATGGTGGCCGGCGAATTCGAGCTGATGGTCGACCTCATGCAGAGCAACCACAACGTCATGCTGAATGCGGGCGTGGTGCAGCACCGTCTGGGCGGCGAGCTGCCGCAGGGCGGGGCGCTGCGGGAGATTTTTGCCCCCATGCCGGGCCAGGGCGGAGGGACCGTCTTCCAGCCGCTGAGCATTGTCGGGATAAACGCGGCCAGCGGTCAACTTGAAGCCGCGAAGGAATATGTCGGCGCGCTGCTCTCGCAGGAGTGCCAGGAGCCGGACAGCTATTACGGTTACCCGGTCAACCGCGCGGCGCTCAGGGCGTGGACGAAAAACGTGCTGAGCTCGGTGCAGTCCTTCTCCACCAGCAACGGTTCCTATCCCGAGGTCGTGATCTACTGGCCCGAGGAGCGGGTGCTCTCGATGGTGGCCGACGCCCTTGAACAGGCCAATACCCCTTCGTCCTACAACGACACCCTCATGCAGATGGTCGTGGAGGAGACGGCTGGCTTCTTCGAGGGGAGCATGAGCGCCGGGGAGGCCGCCAAAGCGCTCAGTGCGCGCACCCAGGCCTATCTGGCCGAATGACTGTGCCGCCGCGCGAAAGGAGGGGAGCGACATTGAAACGCCACAGACGCCGCCGCACGCTGGCGCCCTACCTCTTTCTGGCGCCCAGCCTTCTGTGCGTGTCCCTCTTCGTGCTGCTCCCCTTCCTGGACGCGGTGCGTCGCTCGTTCTATTCGGCCATGAGCGGACAGTTCGTGGGGCTGCAAAATTACCGCACCGTGCTGCATAACGCGGCGTTTCGCCTGGCGGTGGGGAACACCCTGCGCTTCACGCTGCTGTGCATCCCCGTGCTGGTGGCCCTGGCGCTGCTGCTGGCCCTGCTGCTGCAGGCGGCGAAGGATGAAAGGGGCGTCTACAAGACCACCTTCTTAGCGCCGCTGGCCATCCCGGTGGCCTCGATCGTGCTGCTGTGGAAGGTGGCCTTCCACCAGAACGGGATGTTAAACTCCCTGCTTTCGCACTTTGGAGTGCAGCCGGTGGATTGGCTGCAAACCGACTGGGCCTTCCTGGTGCTGGTGCTCAGCTACCTGTGGAAGAACACCGGCTACGACATGGTGCTCTGGCTCTCGGGGCTGCAAAACATTTCGCCCGCCCTCTATGAGGCGGCGCAGGTGGACGGGGCCAATGCGCGCCAGCGCTTTTTTAAGATCACCCTGCCCTGCCTGCTGCCCGAGCTGTTTACCATCTCGGTGCTCTCCCTGCTCAATTCCTTTAAGGTCTTCCGCGAGGCCTACCTGATCGGCGGGGACTACCCGCACGACAGCATCTATCTGTTGCAGCACCTATTCAGCAATTGGTTCACAAGCCTCGACGTCGACAAGATGTGCGCGGCGGCGACCCTGGTGGCCCTGGCGGTGCTGCTGTTGATCTTCGCCATGCAGGCGGCCTGGGGAAGGAAGGAGAACCGATGAAAAAGTGGCTGCTGCGCTTGGGACTTTTTTTGCTGGCGCTGGTGGTCTGGCTGCCGCTTTGGCTGCTGCTGACCGGCGCGCTGATGGGCAAGGGGGAGCTGCTCCACAACCTTTCCCCGGTGCTGGGGGAGGGAAAGGGCTTCGCCTCCTGGCCGCTGCTGCCGCAGTTTCCGACGCTGCGCCCGCTTGTCGAACTGCTGCTGGATACCCCGAAATTTTTTGTGATGTTCTGGAATTCCTGCGCCATGGTGGCCCCCATCCTGCTGCTGCAGGTGCTCATCGGCGCGCCCGCCGCCTGGGCGCTGGCACGCTACCGCTTTCGGGGGCGGGACACGGTCTACTTCCTCTACATCGTACTCATGCTCATGCCCTTCCAGGTGACGATGGTCTCGAGCTACCTGGTGCTGGACCGGCTGGGGCTGATGGATACCCTCTGGGCCATTATCCTGCCCGGGGCCTTCTCCACCTTCCCGGTCTTTCTCATGCACCGCTTCTTCGCCGCCATCCCCGAGGGGGTGCTCGAGGCGGCCGCCCTCGATGGGGCGGGCGGGCTGCGCTCCTTCCTCTTTATCGGGGTTCCGCTGGGCGCGCCGGGGATTCTGTGCGCGGTGGTGCTGGGCTTTTTGGAATATTGGAACGCCATCGAGCAGCCGATGACCTTTTTAAAAGAGCGCTCCCTCTGGCCTCTTTCGCTCTATCTGCCCTCGATCACCGCCGAGCGTGCGGGGGCGAGCCTGGCCGCCTCGCTCGTCATGCTGGTCCCGGCGCTGCTGATCTTCCGTTTTGGGCAGCGCTACCTGGAGGAGGGGATCAGCGCCTATGGGATGAAAGAATAACTGTTTGGAGGAATCGCATGTGCGCAGTCCTGTTAAAAACCTGCTCACGCGCCTCAGCGGCGCCCAGCGCGCCTCGCTGCGGCTGCTCTCGCTCTTTTTCGGCGCAATCCTGCTCTTCACCTTCCTTTCGCGCGCGATCGACTCCTTCAGCGTGCCGCTCATCGGGACGGCAAAGCCAAAGCCCGGCACGCTGCTGCACACCGCCTCGGGCTTCGGCACCGCCGAGAGCGCGCAGCAGATTCCGGTGACTACTCTGCCGGACTGCCTGATCATGGACGTTTTGGTCCGGGAAGGGCAGAGCGTGCAGGAGGGGGATACGCTGCTCGCGCTGGACCTTGAGGATCTGGAGCAGAAGATCGCCCAGGCACAGGATGAAATCAGCCGCGCGGCGCTGATGAGCGAGTACTACGGCAGCCTCGCGGGCGAGGACACGCGCCGCGCCGAGAAGCTGCTGGAGCGCGCCGAGGAGGACTATAAGGCGGATTTGGAGGAGGCCGCGGCCAAGGTCGCGCGCGCCCGGCGGGAGCTTTCCCGCGCGCAGGAGAAGCTGGACGACTATAAGGACTGGGCCGAGGACCGCTACGAGGGGGACATCGACTGGAAGGAGAGCACCCTGGGCTTTTCGGACGGGACCTATGACAACCTGCGCGAGGCGGTGCGCCAGCGCCGCCAGGAATACGAGGAGGCGCAGCGCGAAGACGAAAAGGCAGAGCTCCTGGCCAAGCGGGCGCTGGAGGATGCCAGGGAGGTTACGGCGAGCGGGAACCTGAACCAGCAGAAGCTCCAGCAGCTGGAGATAGCGGGGAAAAACCGGGAGCTTTCCCGCCTGCGCGCCCTCTATGAAGCGGGCGGTCAGGTGAAGGCGGGGCAAAGCGGGATTGTCGCCTCGCTGAGCGCCGAGGTGGGCGCGCGCACCGGGAATGAAAAGCTGCTGCTGCTCGGAGATACCGCCGCCCCCCTGCGCGCCAGGTTCGTCGTCGGCGAGGAGGAGGCGCGCTTCGTCTCTCCCGGGGACAGCGTCCTGCTGCGCCCCGCATCCAAGCGGGACTGGCAGGAGGGCGGGTCGGTCGAGGGGGTGCGCCCCCTCGCCGGCGAGGACGAAGGGAAGTACCAAGTCGAGGTCTCCCTTCCCCAGGGGAGCGTCTTGCCGGGGCAGAGCGTCGAGATGCAGGTCAGCCACAGCAGCGAGCAGTTCGGCACCACCCTGCCGCAGCGCGCGCTGCGCAGCGATTCATCCGGGGACTATGTACTGATCGCGCGGGAGAAGGGCACCGTGATGGGGACCCAAACATTTGCCGAGCGGGTGAACGTTTCGGTCATCGAGCGGGACGGCGCCACCGCCGCCGTTTCGGGGGGCTTCTCGCCGGAGGATGAGATTATCGTGTCCAGCGCCCGGCCCGTCGCCGAGGGCGACCGGGTGCGCACGGAGGAGCCGTGATGAAGCGATATCTGCCGCTCGCCGCGCTGTTTATCGCCCTGCTGCTGGCGCTGCTCGGCTGGCGGACGACAAGCTCCCTGATCGCACGGGAATACCGCCGCCCCCAGACCGTCTCGCTGCGCTGGAAAACGCAGGCGCTCACCGCCGGCGACTGCCGCCGGCTGGAAGAACCGGCGCAGGATGAGGCGCCGCCGGTTTACGCCGCTTGGGCGGGCGGGGAGCGCCTCCTGGTCGAGCCGCGAAACGGGCGGGAGGAACTGGCGCAGGCGCTGCTGGTGCGCGGGGAAATCTCCCTGCTGCTACCGCAGGAAACGGTTCTCGGGAACCTGCCCCAGTCCAATCTGGAGTGCGCGGTCAGCGAGGACCTATGCTATGAGCTCTTCGGCAGTGCCGACGCCGCCGGACAGACCCTGCGCATGGAGGGGCGGGACTACACCGTCAGCGGGATGCTGCGGGACCTGCGCCGTACGGTGGTCTTTTTGCAGCCGCAGCAGGAGGCGTTTTCGGCGCTCGAGCTGGCGGTGCCGCAGGGGAAAAACGCCTACGCCGCGGCAGAGGATTTCCTTTCGCGCTACGCGCTGCCCGAGCCGGATGGAGTGCAAAGCCACGCGGGACACTTCCGGTTGTCGGGGCTCGGGGAATGGATCCCCTCCCGCTGGTCGGACTTTGAGCATTGGAGCACCCTCCTGAGACAGGCGAAGGAGCGCCGCCAAGCACTGGGGGCCCTGCCGCTCTGTGAGCCGGACCGGCTGCGGAAGGAGGCGGTGAATGAAGTGTGGCTGTCCATCGCGGCCTCGCTGGCGATGAGCGCCGCCGCGCTCCTGCTCCTGGTGCGGGAACTGCGAAGGCTGAAGGAGCAAGTATAGAAAAAAGGCAAAGGAGCGGGCGGCAGATCCCATCTGCCGCCCGCTCCTTGGAGTGCTTTTGAAAGTCAGACTGCTGCCTCAGGCGTTCAGCGCCTCGACGGCCGCCTGGGCGAGGAAGGCGACCCCGGTTTCAAAGGAGGCCTCATCCACCGCGAACTGGTCGCTGTGCGGAGGATACTCCCCGCCGCCGCCGAGCAGGACGAAGGCTGCCTTGACATAGGGGGTGTAGTCCGCGAAGTCCTCGGACACCAGCTGCTTTTCCATCACGAAGACGTCATCTGGCGCGGCGGCCACCTTCTGGGCGGCGCGGCAGGCGATTTCGGCGGCCTCCGGGTTGTTGAGCAGCACCTTGGCGCTGTCGTGGTAGTGAAAGTCGATTTCACAGCGGTAGGCCGCCGCGGTCTGGCGGGCGATCCGCTCAATGGAGTCCCGGATGTGGGCGTGCACTTTGGGATCGAAGCTGCGCATGGTGCCTTCGATCTCGGCATAGCCCGAGACAATGTTCTTGCGGGTGCCCGAGCAGAGCTTGCCCACCGTGACCACCGCGGGGTCGAGCGCCGAGAGCTCCCGGCTGACGATGGTTTGCAGCGCCATCACGATGGCGGCCGCCGCCACGGTGGCGTCCACCCCGGTCTCGGGCAGGGCGCCGTGGCAGGCGTCGCCGATCACCTTGATGATGAAGGTCCCGGCCGCGGCGGTGCCCGCCCCCTTGGTCCAGCCGATGGTGCCGGAGCGCTGCTGGGAGTAGATGTGCTGCCCGAAGAGGTAGTCGAGCCCCTCGAGCCCGCCCTGGTCGATCACCTTTTCGGCTCCGCCGCCGCCCTCCTCGGCGGGCTGGAAAATGAAGCGCACGCTGCCGCAAAGCTCGCCGCGCACCCGGCAGAGCACCTTGGCGGCCCCGACCAGCATGGCGGCGTGGGTGTCGTGCCCGCAGGCGTGCATGACGCCCGGCACCTCGGAGGAGAAGGGCAGGCCGGTATTTTCCGTGATTGACAAGGCGTCGATATCGGCGCGCAGCCCGACTGTGCGCCCCGGCTTGCCGCCCTGAAGCTCGGCGATCAGCCCGGTGGGCGAGAGCTTGCGGTAGGGGAGCCCCAGCGCCTCGATTTCCTTGATCAGCCGCTCGGTGGTCCAGTGTTCCTCGAGGCTCGGTTCGGGGTGGCGGTGCAGCTCGCGGCGCAGGGCGATGGTTTCTGACTGAATCTCATGTGCAATGGTTTTGATGTCCATTTCGGTCACGCTGCCTTTCTTGAATCTGCTTTGGCTATTATAGCATCTCCCCGCCGAAAAAAACAGTGGGAAATCCCCGCCGCAATCTTTTGGTTTAACGCGGTAATACGGCTTTACTTTTGCGCTCTAAAATGGTAAAATGGCCTTGTAATGAATAGGGAGGTCGATCCTGTGATTGATAAACTGAAGGATAAAAATGTGGACTTTTTGTTCGAGGCGATCCTCAATCTCAAAAACGTCGAGGAGTGCTATAAGTTTTTCGACGATCTTTGCACCGTCACCGAGCTGCGGGCGCTCTCGCAGCGCTTGGCGGTGGCCAAGATGCTCAGCGAGCACCGGGTCTACAGCGAGATCGTGGAGACCACCGGCGCTTCCACCGCGACCATCAGCCGGGTCAACCGCTCGCTCAACTACGGGTGCGACGGCTACAATATCGTCTTTGAGCGAATGAAGGAGCCCGGGCGCGGCGGGGAGCTGAAGTAGGAGATGTATACCGCGTTTTCGGCTGTGTATGACCGTCTGACCGCGAATGTGGATTACCGCAGGCGGGCAGACTATTTTTGCAAGGCCATTTCCCGCCATGCCGGATGGGAGCAGGGGGAAAACCGCCTGCTGCTGGACCTCGCCTGCGGGACGGGTACCTTGAGCTATCTTTGGCAGGAGCGGGGATACGACGTGATCGGGGTGGACGGCAGCGAAGGGATGCTTGCCCAGGCGATGGAAAAGGGGTTGGGGCGCGAGCGGCGCCCGCTCTTTTTGTGTCAAAAAATGGAGGAGCTCGACCTTTACGGCACGGTGGACGTCGCCGTCTGCGCGCTGGACAGCCTCAACCACCTGACCTCCAGGGAGGCGCTGCGGGGGGCTTTCTCGCGCCTCGCCCTCTTTTTGGAGACGGATGGGTTCTTCCTCTTCGATGTGAACACCCCCTATAAGCACGAGCGGGTGCTCAGTTCCCAGACCTTCGTATATGACCTGGAGGATGTCTATTGCGTCTGGCAGAACGGGCAATGTGACCGGGGCAGGATCGACATCAGCCTAGACATCTTTGAGCTTGGCCGGGAAGGCTCCTGGGAGCGGTATGAGGAGCATTTTTGCGAGCAGGCCTACACGTATGAGGAGCTGCAAGAGGTTGGGGAAGAGGCAGGGTTCGAGCTGGTTGCGTGCTATCACGAGGACAGCTTCGAGCCGCCGCGCGAGGATTCTCAGCGGCTGGTGTATGTGATGAAAAACCGCACGCTCCATCACACCTGAAAGGAAAGGGTTACGGTTAAATGGGAAAGGTTATCAGAACGATTTCGCAGGATGGGGGCGTAATGTGCTGCGCCGTGGATTCGACCGACGCCGTTGCGCGCGCCGAGCAAATCCATCAGACCTCGGCCACGGTGACGGCCGCGCTCGGGCGGCTTTTGACCGCGGCCTCCATCATGGGGATGCAGCTCAAGGGCGAGGGTGACAGCGTGACGCTGCGCCTGGCCGGGGACGGCCCGGCGGGAACCCTGCTGGCCGTGTCGGACAGCAGCGGCAATGTGAAGGGCTATCCGCAAAACCCGGTGGTGGAGATCCCGCTCAACCGCTATGGCAAGCTGGACGTCGCCGGGGCGGTGGGCAAAAACGGGACCCTCTATGTCATCCGGGACATCGGGCTTCGGGAGCCGTATATCGGACAGACCCCCATCGTTTCGGGGGAGATCGCCGAGGACATCACCCACTATTACGCCGTGAGCGAGCAGATTCCGACCGTCTGTGGGCTGGGCGTGCTGGTGGAGCGGGATCTGAGCGTGCTGGCGGCGGGTGGGTACCTGGTGCAGCTGCTGCCGGGTGCGGACGAGGCGTGCATCGAAAAGCTGGAGGAAAACATCAATCGAATGGCGCCGGTCTCCACCCTGATCCATGAGGGGAAAACGCCCCAGGAGATCGCCTTCATGGCGCTGGACGGCTTCCTGCCGCAGGTGCTCGACGAGGGGAGGATGGAATACCGCTGCGACTGCTCGCGCGAACGGGTGGAACGGGCGCTGATCAGCCTTGGCAGGGACGAGCTGCTGGCGATGGCTGAGGAGCAGCCGCTCACCGAGGTGCGGTGCCACTTCTGCCCGCGGGTGCACCGCTTCAGTCCGGATGAGCTGCGCGGATTGGTAAAGTAGGGGATACCGGGTAAAAAACTGCATACAATATTCCTGTCTGCCGGCGCTTCGAAAAAGAAACCAGGGGATAAAATTGGGAGAATTGGTTGACAAGCTTTTCTTCCCTTGGTATAATAAATAAGTGCCTGGCGGGGCGTTGGTGCCCGGCAGGATGTTACGGTCCATTAGCTCAGGTGGTAGAGCACTTGACTTTTAATCAAGTTGTCCGGAGTTCGAATCTCCGATGGATCACCAGCTTAAAACCCCGTGAAACCGTTTTGTTTAGCGGTTTCACGGGGTTTTTTATTGTTTTTGTGAAAGGCGCTTTCATGTAGAATTAAAGTGGCACTTAATCTTTAGGTAGAAAAAAATAAGCGTCAGCGGTTATTTTTTGTCTTCTGTCTTCCACTGGTTGGCGGGCAAGTCTTACCCGTACAACTATATTTTGGAGGAGATTATCTTGTCAAGTACCAATAAAACCGAAATGGGGTTCAATCAGTGGTCTTTGGCTGACAAGCCTACGATGGAGGATTTCAACGCGGACAATGCGTTGACGGAACAGCTGCTGGGGGAGCGATATACCAAAGCTGAAATTGACCAAAAAATCAGAGGGGCCGATGCCGTCCCCACCTCATTAATTTTAAACAATTATCTGTATATTAACCAGCGAGGACAATCCAGTTATACTATTACGTCCGACAAGTGGACTTATTTTGCCGACCGGTGGCGGGCAAAGACAGCGAGCGGCACTGCCACTATCACCAGGAATCCCAAGGGTCGATGGGATATTCCAACCGGTGTCACGGTCCAGCAGGTGGTGGAAACAAATCAATCAAACTATTATAAAAACCGTACCGCTGTGCACGGTAGCATCATCAATGGGAAGTTCATCATCGAGCCGTTTACGATTACCGGTCCTGTGTTTTACGAGCATACGTTTGATTATGCTGCAGAATTGGCCTATGCGGACGTTATACTTGGGGAAACCATGACACAGGCTCTGCCTATTACAACCTGGAAAGATCAGTTTTGGTGTCAAAGATACTATCATCCTGTATATGCACACATTCCTGGATCCCCTGTCCTTGCCAATCAGACATCCTTTTTCCATGCTACTCCGATCGAAATGAGGGTTACGCCTGTTTTTATCGGGACTACTCAGCTCGTTGATTTAAATTGGACCAAAAAGGTTACCGATTACACATTGAAAATTATAAAAAATTACAATTATATCCGTTTTGATACAATAAAGAGTGATGGACTTGGTATTACGACAGCCAATTTAATTCCACAAGGTGCCTTGGATGCGGAAATTTATGACTAGGAAGAGTTTAGCGGGTAAAGAGCGCTGCGAAAGCCTCAATGGCTGCCCAATAAAGTATGAAACGGCACCGTAAATGCGACTGTTTTGCGGCTCTTAGCGTTATCACTACAATTTTTAAGGCGTTTTTGGTCACACCGTCCTCCCAACCCGTGCTATAATGGGTTCGGACCAGCGGTTGCCTATGGCAAACCGCAATTTACTTAGGGAGGGCTTGTTATGCAGCCATTGACGATCGCCTCGATCACCGCGCAGCCGGGGGAGAAAAAACAGCAGATGCTGGATGTGCGGGGTACCGCATTGAGTATGCCGGTTACTCTGATGTGCGGGGCGAAGGAAGGGAAAACGGTGCTCATCAGCGCGGGGGTGCACGGCGCGGAGTACCCGGGGATTCAGGCGGCCATCGAGCTTGCGCAGGAGCTGGACCCGAAGGAGCTTTGCGGAAATATCGTGTGGATCCATCCGATCAATACCCAGGGCTTCAAGGCGCGGGTCTGTTCCATTGTCCCCGAGGATGGAAAGAATCTCAACCGGGTATTCCCAGGTGATGAAAACGGCAGCACAACCGAGCGGCTCGCCTATATGCTGTGTCAGGAATTTTACAAAAAGGCCGACTTCTATCTCGACCTGCACAGCGGGGACATGCACGAAGAGCTGCACCCCTATGTCTATTTCCCGGGCAAGGCGGAGGAGTCGGTGACCGAGCGCTCCCGCGCGGTGGCGCAGCTTCTGGATATGGATTATATGGTTCGCTCGGGCGGGGTGAGCGAGGCCTACAACGGAGCGGCCGCCCTGGGCTGCCCCAGCCTGTTGATCGAGCGGGGTGGCCGGGGGCTGTGGAGCCGCGACGAGGTGGAGGCCTATAAAAAGGACGTACGCAATGTTCTGCGCCATCTCGGCGTGCTGCCTAGCGCTCCGGAGCCGGTCTCCCGCCATCCGCGGGAAATCGCCAAGGCTTATTATCTCAATGCCGGCGAGGGCGGTTGCTGGTACCCGCAGGTCAAGGCGGGGGAGAAGATCGCCAAGGGCCAGCTGCTCGGCACGGTTAAGGACTATTTCGGCAAAGAGATCGATTCCTTCTACGCCGAGGCGGACGGGGTGGTCCTCTATTTGACCGTTTCGCTCGCGATTAAGGACAAGGGTTCGCTGATTGCTTACGGCGAGCTCGATTAAAAAGAGCCCACAGCTTAAGCTGTGGGCTCTTTTAGCTTTACAATTAGAACTGCGGTTTTTTGAAGTTCACATTCTCGGTCGCGTTGACCGTCAGCTTTTCTCCCTTGCGCACCTTGCGCGCCATCACGACGAACCGCTGATCCGCGCGCTTGCCGTAGGCCCTGGTGCAGGTCGAGAGGGTAAGGATCTTATCGCTGCTCTTGACGTCCACCGAGAAGTTGTGCATGCTGCGGCTCATGGCCTCCTTGGCCAAAGAGACCACGTTGGCATCGGTCTTGATGTAATCGAAATGCAGGTCGGTGTAGAAGGCCGCGAAGATGGCCCAGTTGGCGTTGCCGTTCTTGTCGGCATACTCGATGACGGGATGTTCCTTCGCGAAATCGAGGTAGTGATAGCTGGTCAGCTGGCCGAACATCACATCGCTGGGATTGCCGATCCGGGGCGTGGCGGAATAGTTGGTCCAGTTGTGCCCATAGAGGATGGTGTTCTTCGAGCTGGCGGTGACGTCCTGGTCCGCCCAGATGACGCCGTTGTAGCTGTACTGCTTGTCGTACCCCTTTTCGAGGTAGTAGTCGTTGGTCGGGCCCTGGACCACGGCGTAGTCGATGTTGGTGCCGGGCACGGTGAGCCAGCCCATCACGTCGCTGTTTTTCTTTTTCCACTCCAGCATGCTGTCATAGCCGCCGCCCGATTTGAGCTTTGTGGGGGCGCTGATCTTGAGCGCCGCCTTGGTGGAACCGGAACCGCTCTTGGCGCCCACCTTGGCCGAGGCGACCTCGCCGCTGTCCTCATCGTCCACGATCCTCACGTTGAGGACGGGCTCCCCGGAGGAGGAGACCTTTTTGCGGGTCTGGCCGGATTCGATCCATTCCTCGCTCTGGGAGGAGTCCTCCTGCGGGGCGGAGCTCTCATCGCCCGCCGCGAAGGCGGGGGAGGCGCTCATGGTAAGCCCCATCAGCACGGCCAAAAAGCCGGACGCGAAGGGGATAAATCTTTTTTCGAGTGCGGGGATCGGGTTTGCCATTCGCATGTTCACACCTTTAAACCAAATTTTTACGCGGGTACGCCCCATTTTGGGCGCAACTGTCACCGCAACCATAAACCTGTTTTCATTATAGCATAAAAAAACCGGTCTTGTCCGCAAAAATACCAGATATTAGGAATAGAAATTTGTACAAATAATTTCCTCTCTCTTGTTAAAAACCACGAAACTATGGTATGATAGAAAAAATCATCCGCAACATCATACGGAGGAGACGATTGACATGTTCAATATATGGCACTCTATCGCAGAAGAGCGGATCAGCCGGGACGACTTTATCGCGGTGATCGAAATATCCAAGGGCAGCAAGAAAAAATACGAGCTGGACAAGGAGACCGGGATGATCATCCTGGACCGGATCCTCTATACCTCCACGCACTACCCGGCCAACTATGGCTTCATCCCCCGCACCTATGGGGATGACCAGGACCCGCTGGACGTGCTGGTGCTCTGCAGCGAGCCGCTCGAGCCGCTGACGCTGGTGCGCTGCTATCCCATCGGGGTGATCTCGATGATCGACAACGGGCGAAATGATGAAAAGATCATCGCCATCCCCTATAGCGACCCGACCTACAACGGCTACACGGGGATCGAGGAGCTGCCGGGGCACATCTTCGACGAGATGTCCCATTTCTTTAGGGTCTACAAGGAGCTGGAGAGCAAGGAGACGGCGGTCAACGAGGTGATGGGCCGGGACGCGGCCCGCAACGTCATCCAGTGGGCGATCAAGAGCTACCGCGAGAATTTTAAGGACGGCGTAAAGATCGGGAAATAACAAAGGGCTGCGAAGAACATGTTCTTCGCAGCCCTTTTCATTACTGGCGGGGAGCGCCGGCCGGGGCCGCGGGGGCTTCCGGTTGGGCGGGGGCGCCCAGCTGGGCGATCCACTTGCGGCTGCTCTCGGTATAGGCCGCGCCGGTGCGCACGTCGCGCGAAAGCAGCAGGTGGTAGAATTCCTCGGCGGGCATCGGCCTTGCAAAGACATAGCCCTGCGCCAGGTCGGAGCCGATCCCGCGCAGGAAGTTGGCCTGCTCGAAGCTCTCCACCCCTTCGCTGACCACGGTGAACTGCAGCTCGTGCCCCAAGGCCACCATCATGCGCACGATGCTGCGGGAGCGCTCGTCGGTCTCGATCCCGCTGAGGGCCTCGCGGTCGAGCTTGAGCACATCGACGGGCATCTTCTTGAGCATGTGCAGCGAGGAGTAGCCCACGCCGAAGTCGTCCATCGCCACGGTGAAGCCCAGGGTGCGCAGCTTGTTCATGATTTCGATCAGGTAATCCAGGTTGTCGTAAAAGGCGCTCTCGGTCAGCTCGAATTCGATCATCGAGGGGCTCAGTCCATGCCGTAGCACGGTGGTCTGGATAAAGGGGACCAGATCCTTCTGCCCGAGCAGCACCCGCGAGAGATTGAGGGAGATGCGCGGCACCGTCAGCCCCCGGTCCAGGTGTTCCCTGATCTGGCGGCAGATCTGCTGCAGCATGAAGCGGTCCACCTTGTTGATGAAGCCGTTGCGCTCGAACAGCGGGATAAACTTGCCCGGCGGGATCAGCCCCTTGATGGGGTGGCTCCAGCGGATGAGCGCCTCGGCGCCCACGATCTGGCCGGTGTGAAAATCAATCAGCGGCTGGTAGAAGGGCACGAACTGCCCGGTGCGCAGGGCGGCCTCCATCTCGCTCTCCAGGCTGGCCTCCTCGAGCAGGGTGCTGCGCGCCTGGTCCGAGAAGAAGGCAAACCGGCTCTCGTGCGAGCCCTTGGCGTTGGTACGCGCCATGCTGGCGCGGTTGATCATGTTGTTGATGTCGGTCTCGTTCTCCTGCACGCAGTAAATCCCCACCGCCAGGGTCAGGTTGAAGGCGGAGAAGTTGTTGATCGAAATGCGCCGCACATGGGAAAAGAGCCGCTCGACGAGCCCGACGATGTCCGCTTGCAGGTTGCTGTAGGAGGTCAGGATGACGAAGTGGTCCCCTGAAATATGCCCGAAGGGCTGGTCGGGGCGCAGGATTTCCCGCAAAATCCCGGCGATCTCGCAGAGCATCCGGTCGCCGATCTGGTGCCCGAAGGAGTCGTTGATCAGGCGGAACTTGTTGATGTCGAAATAGATCAGCGCGTAGTGGCGCTTGCCCCGGCGCTCGAGCAACGGCTCGGCGTCCATGATGAACTTGTTGGAATTGGGGCACTTGGTGACCGGGTCCTCGAGCGCCGCTTTGAGCATCAGCTTGCGGGTGCGGCTCTTCTGGGCCACCACCGAGATGACCAGCAGCAGGCAAGCCACCAGGATGAACAGGCAGGCGTAGAACGAGATGGTGATGATGTCGGTCGCCTGGCTGGCCACCGCTTCGCGGGAGACGGCCGAGATGATATACCAGCCGTTCACGTCCTTGATCGGCACATAGCCGAGATAGACGTCCTCCCCGTTGAGGCGGAAGGCGGCGATGCTCGACTTGCCGTTGAGGATGTCGATCGAGAAGCGGCGCACCTGCTCGGGGCTGGCGCTCTCGTCGATGAGCTGTAAAATATTTTTTGAAACCATCTGCGGGTCGGAGTGGAAGATGATCTCCCCGTTCTGGCTGACGACGTAATAGGAGCCCATCCCGTTTAAAAAGCTGCCGGAATACCGTGTGGAGACGACGCTGATGTCCTGGGTGCACATCAGCACCCCCTTGATGGCGCCGCCCTCTTTCATCGGCACGCTGTAGGTGACCGCCGCGTTGCCGGCGGTGTCCTCCACCTGGGGCTTGGACATGTTGGGCGTCCCCTGCAGGGCCTTGAGATAGTTGCGGCTCTGCGACAGGTCGACCGTCTGCCCGTCGCTGGTGTAGCCGCGGCCCGCGGTGTCGGTGATGGTAATGCGCGAATAGCCGTCGCTCGCGGCCTGCTTGCGCAGGAAGCCGGTCAGCTCCTCGTTGGGGGATTGCAGGTCGGCCGCGCCCAGGATCGAGCTGGCCAGCGACCCCACCCGGCGCAGGTCGGCCTGCACGCTCTGGGTGACCGCATCGGCGTTCTGCTCGGCGACCTCCAGAATGTGGGACTTGGTCTGCTCGGTGACCAGGGTATTGATTTGCGATACGTATGCATAGCTGAGGAAAACGATGATCCCCAACAGCAGGAGCATGGCAAAAAAATGGAATACCCGTTTAACCGCCTTCAAATACCCACACCCCCCAAGATGTTCGAATGCCGTGATTAAGCAGGTTCCTCACGAAAACCATCATACACGAATCCACGAGATATTGCAATTCCCTGCGGCAACTCTGTCGAAAAAAGATATTCGGCGCGGCGCGGCTTCGGTTTACAAAACGGGCCAAAAAAGGTATAATTATTACATCAAATGAAAAACAGGATGGGGGCGGACTGTATGGCGGCAAAGAAAAAACGGAAATACCATCTCAAGCCCGAGGCCAAGCGCCGTTATCTGCGGCTGCTCTGGTGCCTTGGCGGGGTGCTCGTACTCTGCCTGCTGCTGCGCCTGACCGTATTCCGTTCGACCTATACCCTGGGGGACTTCGATCCGAAGCAGCCCTTCAATGTCGCCAGCCAGGTGATGGAGGTCATCGACCCGAAGAAGGACGAGGACCTGGTGATTGTGGACGTTTTTATCAATACCGACAATAAATCGACCCTCACCTCGGTCCAGGTCCAGCTCACCGAGCTGATCTCGCAGAAGAAGTGCCGCGAATGGACGCTGGACATCGGCAAAAGCAAAGCGCGCCTCACAAAGGGGGAGACGCTCAAGGCGAACCTCTCCTCCCAGCGCGGGCGCTTCCCGCCGCTGGAGGAGAGCCTTAGCACCCTTTCGCGCATCCCGTTTCTGACCATCGCCACCTCGACCGACGCCAGCTCCAAGGAACACTATGAATACAACACCAAGAGCTACCGGCCCAATGTCAACCCCTCCTTCAGCGACCATGCGCAGGAGAGCGGCGCGTCGGTGATCTGGGTTTCCCGCACCGGGGCGGTCTCCAACTCCGACCCGACCTACATCCCCATTTCGGACTACATGGCCATCGACTGCTATTCGGCGATGAACGACGGCTCGGGTGAGCCGCGCCACCGGTTCGTCATCCTGCTGGAGCGCTAGGATGGATTACCGGGAAGCGATCATGGCCTTCGTCCCCGGCTGCGAGCAGGAGGCGGCGGACAAGCGGGTCATATGCGAGGCGGCCGGCCGCTGCGGGCGCACGATTCTCAGCAGGGAGTGCGAGGCTATGCACCTGACCGCCTCGGGTCTGGTGCTCGACGAATCCCATACGCAGGCGCTGATGGTTTGGCACAATCTCTTTAGCGCCTGGAGCTTCCCCGGCGGCCACGCCGATGGGGAAGGGGACCTTCTGGGCGTGGCGCTGCGCGAGGCGGTGGAGGAGACCGGGATCACGCGGGTGCTCCCCCTTCGGGAGGGGATCGCCTCGCTGGACATCCTGCCGGTCTTCGGGCATGTGCGGCGGGGGCGGTATGTGCCTGCCCACCTCCACCTGTCGGCGAGCTACCTGCTCGTCGCGCCGAAGGGCCAGTCGCTGCGGTATAAGGAGGACGAAAACAGCGCGGTGCGCTGGTTCCCGCTCGGAGAGCTTGCCGCGGCCAGCGGCGAGCCGCACATGGCGGCGGTCTATGAAAAGCTGATCGAACGTATATAAGAGTACAAGCAGGCCGCGCAATTAAAAATTGCGCGGCCTGCTTTTGCAGCCGGACGGGGACTAGCCGAGCTCCTCGGGCCGGTAGAAGATGTGCAGCAGGGGATGGTTTTGGTTGGGCTCCCACACCCAGGGCTTGGCGGGGTTATAGGGGCCGGTGACATTGGCGAAGGCAAAGCCTTGGTAGGTGGATTGCACCGTCATTTCGGCCGCCGGCTTGGCAAAGGTGCCGGGCGGGTTGTAGTTCCAAATGACCGAGGAGGGGCTATCGCTGCTCCACCACTCCTGGACCGCACTGCCGGCTCCGCGTCCGGTCTCCCAGTAGACGTTTTGGAAGGCGGAAGCATAGGTCCCGTGCCCCGAGATCCCGCCCAGGGAATCCTCGCCGGCGACCGTGTTGATCGCGTAGCAGCGGGCGAGACTGCCGGTAAAGTTCCCGCTGAGCCCGCCGGCATTGGCGGTTTTGGCATAGATGCTGCAGCTCGAGGAGAAGGAGTCGCGCACTGTGACGCCCACGGCCGTCGCGAAGAGCCCGCCCGAGCAGACATTGGCCCTCGTGGTGCCGTTGGCCGCCAGACACTGGTCGAGGGTGACGTTGCTTGCCGCACGGATCAGGCCGGCATCGTACTCCCCACCGGTACAGGTGAAGGTGTTGACGCCGAACCGCCGGAGGGTGGAGTTGGTCAGGTTCCCGAAGAGGGCGTTGCCGCTGCTGTGCCCGGTGCTGGTCAGGTTCCAGACATAGTGCCCGCAGCCGTCGTAGTTTATGCCGTCCGCGTCGATGGGGGTCCAGTTCCCCCAGGAGGAAAGGTCGATGTCCACGTTCTGGCGGAAATAACTTCCGGGGTGCTCCCGCACATGGGAGAGCTGTTTTGCGTTCTGGATGACGTAGGGGTTCCCCGCGCTGCCGTCGCCCAAGAGGTAGCCGCCCTGCGCCTCGGTGTGCCGCCCGCCGCAATATTGGGTGGTATAGGGGAAAGTGCGGCTGTCCTCGGTGTCCAGCCCGGCGCGCCGCGCGTCGGGCTGCGCCGTCACCCGGATGGTGTAGCGCTCGGCATGCTCGAGGTCGAAGGCGAGCGGGAGATAGAGCGTCTGCGTCACGCCGCCGGACAGGGAAGCCTGCGCGCGCACCAGGGGCGGCTGTGAGGTGTTTTCCCCCCGGAACACCTCGAAGGTATAGTCCGCCGTTCTCGGCGAAGGCGTGAAGGGCAGCTCGATCCCATAATCGGCGGTGTAGCCGTTATCAGGTGTTAAGTTCACCCGCCCGGCGGCGTCCGCCGGGAGTATGAGAGCAGCCAGCAGCACCCCCAGTGCGAGCGCGCAGCGTAGATGGTATTTCATCACGATATTCCCCCCGTGTCATAATCAAATAAAAATGACCAGCAGATAAGGCAGCTAACGGTCATCGGCCGGGGAGGCGGAAGAAGAAAATACCGGTTTTTCCTTGCAAAGGGCGGAAAAAAAGGATATAATTAGGACAGGACTGGAAGAGACTGGGGATTTTGCCCTGCTTTCTTCCCGAAAAGAGCGAAAAAGTGACCGTTAGCTGCCTTAGCTAACGGTCATTTTCATTCGCACTTGCCAGCCGCAAAAGCCTTCCTCTTCCGTGAAATGGAAGGGAAAACCCGGGAGGGCATGCCTTCTTTTGCCGCCTCGGGGTATGAGCGGGGCGCGGCTTGTCCAAACTGCCTGTAAAGGCAATTCTTGACAAAAAGTAAAAAACGCTTATAATTAGTAAATGCAAATAATTCGCATTTAGGAGGACCCCGAAATTTGGAAACCCTGTTTGAAATTATCCAGGACGCCCTGATCGATTCGCTGAAGATGCTGCCCTTCCTCTTCGGGGCCTACCTGCTCATCGAGTACCTCGAGCACCACTCCTCCGAGCGCATGGAGCGGCTACTCGCCGGTTCGAGCCGCTTCGGCCCGGTGAGCGGCGCGCTGCTCGGCTGCGTGCCGCAGTGCGGTTTTTCGGTGGCGGCGGCCAACCTCTACAGCGGGCGGATCATCACCCCCGGCACCCTGGTGGCGGTCTTTCTGTCCACCTCGGACGAGGCGCTGCCCATCCTGCTGGCGAACCCCGGAAACCTGGGCGTGATCGGCAAGCTGATCGCGATCAAGGTGGTGCTGGCCATTGCAGTCGGGATGGGGTTGGACCTGCTGCTGCGCGCCCGCCGCGGGAGCGGCGCCGGCGAACGCCGGGCGCATATGGAGCGCCTCTGCGAGCACTGCCACTGCGAGGAGCACGGGATTTTGCGCTCGGCGCTGCGCCATACGGTGGAAATCTTCGTTTTCGTGCTGATCGTTTCGATCGTCCTCGGCGGGGTGGTCGAGTGGCTCGGCCCCGAGCGGCTCTCGGCGCTGCTGCTGGGCGGCAGCCTGCTGCAGCCCGCTGTCGCGGCGCTGCTCGGCTTTATCCCCAACTGCGCGGCCTCGGTGCTGTTGACCAGCCTGTACCTCGAGGGGACCATCAGCTTCGGGGCGGTGGTCGCCGGGCTGTCCACCAGCGCGGGGGTGGGCTTCCTGGTGCTTTTTCGGGTCAACCGGGATCTTAAGGAAAATCTCAGGCTTTGCGGGGTCGTCTATCTCGCCGGGTTCGCGGCGGGGACCCTGATCCAGCTGCTGGCTTAGGAGGGGAGCGGGATGTCCGACAATCTGCTGCTGCGCGCCCATCTCAAGGAGACGCCCGGCCGCCGTGCGATCCTGCGGGTGCTGCGCGCGGCTGACGGCCCGCAAAGCGCCCAGGAAATCTGGGAGCGCTGTGGGGACAGCCGGGTCAACCTTTCGACCGTCTACCGCTTTCTGGGACTGTTGTGCAAAAGCGGTTTGCTGGTGCGTACCGCCCGGCAGGACGGTGCGGTGGACTATCAGCTTACCGGCGGCAGGCACCACCATCAACTGGTTTGCGCCCTGTGCGGCGAGGAGGTGCCGCTCGAGGGCTGTCCGCTGGGGGAGATGGCAAAGGAGCTCGAGGCGCGCACCGGGTTCGCGGTGACCGGCCACAGCCTCCAGTTTACCGGGATCTGCCCGCGCTGCCAGAAAAAAAGAAGCGACTGAAGAAAAAAACCCCGGCTTTGATAAGCCGGGGTTTTCTTGACAATGGCAATCATAATAGTTATAATTATAACCGTTCTGTTTATAACAAAGGGGGCGGCCGTTCTGCAATCCCACATCCTTGACTATGCCAACCATTTCAAGCGCTTCTATTCCCGGATGTTTCAGCCGCTGGCGCAGCGCTACGCGCTCACCCAGCTGGAGATCGACGTGCTGCTCTTTTTGCACAACAATCCGCAATACAACACGGCGCGGGACATCGTGGAAAAGCGCGGGGTGGCCAAGTCCAACGTCTCCGCCGCCGTCGAGGCGCTGCGGGAAAAGGGGTACCTCACCTCGGGCCCGGACCCGCAAAGCCGCAAGGTGCAGCGCCTGAGCCTGGCGCCGGAGTCGCGCGTGGCGCTCTCTGAGCTCGCCGCGCGGCAGGAGCGCTGCTTTGCCGTCCTGTTCGCGGGCTTTGGCGATAATGAGCTCAAGGAGCTGCGGCAGCTTTTGCAGCGGCTTGATCAAAACGTGCAGGCGGCGCTGCGGGGGATGGACGCGCTGCGGGCGGATTTCCAGACGGATCAAAAGGAGTAGAAAGATATGCTTTATGCAGTAGCCATCTGTTTTCTGGCGGGCCTCGGCGCGGGGCTGGGCACCGGATTTGCCGGGATGAGCGCGGCGGCGGTGATCAGCCCCATGCTGATCACCTTTCTGGGGGTGGAGCCCTATATGGCCGTCGGGATCGCCTTGGCGAGCGACGTGCTGGCCAGCGCCGTCTCGGCCTATACCTATGGGAAGAACAAAAACCTGGATATCAAAAACGGACTGGTGATGATGATCGCCGTGCTCTGCTTCACCCTGGTGGGCAGCTTTGTTTCCAGCCTGGTGCCCAGCACCGCCATGGGCGGGTTCTCCACCTTCATGACCCTGCTGCTGGGCATTAAATTCATTCTGCGCCCGGTGATGACCACCAAGAGCACCATGCAATCGGTCAGCGTGCGCAAGCGCTTCTGGCAGTCGGTGGTCTGCGGGTCGGCGGTGGGCTTCATCTGCGGCTTCGTGGGAGCCGGCGGCGGGATGATGATGCTCCTGCTGCTCACCAGCGTGCTGGGGTATGAGCTGAAAACCGCGGTGGGCACCAGCGTCTTCATCATGGCCTTCACCGCCTTCACCGGCTCGGTGAGCCACTTCGCCATCGGCGGGGCGCCAAATATGTGGTACCTGCTGCTCTGCGTGCTGAGCACCCTGCTCTGGGCGCGGATCGCCGCCAAGTTTGCCAACAAGGCATCTCCCGTCACGTTGAACCGGGCCACCGGTGTGGTGCTCACCGTGCTGGGGCTGGCGATTCTGGCGGTCAATTACCTCTAGAGGCCGCCAAAAAACCACAGCAGGAACGCCCCGGCGGGCAGTGCGAAGACCGCCCCGATCAGGGAGAGGCAGGCGCACATCCCCTTGAGCCCCTGGGACACTCGAATATAAGCCCTTTTGCGCGCGGGATGGTAGAGCAGCTCCAGCGTGTCGCCGGGGTGCAGGTCCATCCGGCCGAGGATCTGCACCGGCACGATGGCCTGTTCCTGCCCGGTCAGCTGCGCCTCATAGCAGGTTTTGGGCCGGATGACCGCAGTGATCCGGCCAATTTCGCGGTGCGCGCCCAGCCGGGGAAGATAATGAAGCAGGAAATAATAAGAGAAGGCCAGGAGGCAATAGGCACCGAAAAACAGGCACCAGTAGGCCACCTGCCGCGGCTGCGCCGAAAAGTACCCCATCAGGGAGGGGTAGCCCGACAGCCTGCCCCAGAGCGCACAGGAAAGGATGAGCAGGTCGGCCGCCAGCAGGAGGACCAGGGACGCGACGCTCTTGCCCTCCTTGAGCATGATCCTTTCGCTGCCCGGCTCCCAAAAGATGGTCTTTTCTTCCCCGACGGTCAGCCCGTCCCACTCGGTGCCCTTGACCTGGCAGCGCTTTCCTGCATGGGTGAAGGCGAAGATCGGGGTGGATTCGGTCCAGGATATTGGCGGGTGGTAGGTCCCGTCCGGGTCGTAATAATCCTTTTCCTTGTGTGTGGTACGGATTACCTTGACGATGGTGGCCTGCACCTCTATGCGCCCTTTGTGCAAGCGCGCGCGGTGCAGAAGAAAGATAATGAGGCAAAGCGCGGCGGCGATCAGGATGGAGAGCGTCATGCGGCCACCTCCTCATCCTTCGGGGCGCGCACCAGAACGTAGGTCCCGATAAACAGGAGCATGACGCCGATCACGCCGGTGACGAACAGCAGGACGCAGGACGAATCAGCGTCGAGCATGACGGCCGCCCTGCCCGCCGCGGGACTGTAGTAAAAGTTGTCCCGCAACCCC
The DNA here is from genome assembly GCA_004340125.1 of Harryflintia acetispora. Lineage (GTDB taxonomy): Bacteria > Bacillota > Clostridia > Oscillospirales > Ruminococcaceae > Harryflintia > Harryflintia acetispora. Next base: position 127,490 of record SLUK01000003.1, read on the forward strand.
GGCAGATAATCCTCGGTGAAGATACCGCCAAGGTCGGTGACCTGGATAGGTTCCCCACCTTCGCCGGCGTCGAGCGGTAAAACGAGATACTCCCGGCCCGGCCGCACGACTTCGGTGACCTCGGCAGAGATTTCCCGGGCACCGAGCCGGGGCAGCAGCTGGGTACAAAGTGTGAAGGAGCATATTCCCAGTAGAAGAAGCCCAACCAGGCAGACGATGGTTCCATTCGGAGTGCCCTTCATGTCTATGCTGGCACTGGCGCTGTAGGACCGGAGCCCCCTTGGCGGCCGGTGGACGGATACCTTCACCTTGGTACCCCTGAGCAGGAAGAAGAGCCCCCATCCGCCGAGCACGAGCGTAAAGGGGAGTAGAAAGAAGATCAGCCCCCAGAAAGGTGGGTTGCTGCGCGGCCAGAGGGAACCGGTGCGCGGCAGGTAGTAGCCGAGCGCGGTCATCCCGGGGTAGTCGCCGTCCCGCTGCCCGGCGGCCTCCCGGCGCAGAGTACCGTCGTAGGTATACGCCCAGACGAGGGAACCAGTATCCTCATCCTGCACGGCGGTGATTGTCACCGGCTCGCCGGCGAGCTGCGGATAGAGCAGCTCCCGCCCCATGAAGAAGATGGCGATCCCAAAGGCGACGGCACACAGCAGCGGGAAAATCCCGAAGCCGAAGGTGTTTAGAAACCGATGCAGCCGCGTCATCCCAGATTCCCCCTGAATAAACAATTTTTCCCATTATATCACAAAAGAGAAAAACTTTCTAACAAGAAACATGCCTGGGGCGGAAGTGCTTTTATTAACTCAGGTCTTTGATACATTGAATCAGTCTTTCTTTGAGGGAATCAAACTCTTTCCTTAGTTTAATGTATTTTTCCCGATAGCTTTCAGTGCCGGCCTCCAGAGCCGTATGGTTTGCGGTATCTTCTTGATTCGCATCCCATACTTTCATGATTTTGTTGACGATTTCATCGGGCTGCTCGGCTTGTAGTGCCTGGCGGCCTGTCTCGCTGTTTTCATACGCTCGGGTTCCGTATTTGTCGGACTGGATGGATACAAAATCCTTGGTCAGCGTTCCTGTAAGTATTTCCATTTTTGTCCTCCTTAAGAATTAGTTATATACATTGCGGAAAAATTCGTAAAATAAAAATTGTCATTGATTTCCGACGCTTGCAATGAACCACCTGTCGTGTTGCTGGACTGGATGATTGCCAGTGAGGTGTAGTTTGCTATAGTTCCGGTAATGATGTGGCCGGCTGCAAGATTCGTATCGCGTATGACTGCAGAGGGCTGTGAAAAGCTTCTGATAGCGGCGAAAGGCAACCCGCCGATTTTTAAGGCGCCGCTCATTCCGCCTTTGCTTGATATCACAATCGAGCCTTTACATACAACAAGGGGACCAATTTTACAATAGAATCCGTCCCGCGCGGTATAGGTCGGATTACCCTCCGTTGTGCTGCCGTATAAAAAAGGTGTCCACTCCCCGGAACTGATAATGGATTTGTCTAATTTCTCTTCTAATATTTGGTCCGCCAGCAAATTATCCGCGTTGAAGTCCTCCATGGTCGGCTTGTCGGACAGGGACCATTGGTTGAAGCCCAATTCTGTTTTATTGATACTGGACAAAATAGCAAGTCTCCTTTCTTAAAGGCTGTTGCAGGCACAGCGGGTTCCAATTTCCTTATTTAAACCCCACGGATAGTAATTCATGCTGACGCTACGTGCGCCGCTGTTTTCCCCCCAGTTAATACCTCCACCAGCAAGCAATAAAGCGAGAGATCTATCATTGTATTCGTAGATATTTCCATGCCCTTCGGGAAATGGCGAAACTTTATCAAAACCCCAAGCACCATCATTTGTTGCATGAAAATGACCATTGCCATCGGTGTACGCCTTCCCAACGCGCGCACCGTCATCATAAGGAAATTTTCCACTTCCATTGAGCTTTGAATGCTCCGCGCGGGTAATAAATTCATCCAGCCACTCCCAAACATTCCCCACCGCGTCCCGGCAGCCGATGGAAGAGACCGCATTTGCTACATACCCGGTTTTCTGCCGCCCACTATTCGTCTTCGCCGTCCAGGCGTTTTCGTTGCTGTCGTCAAGCCCGCCGGGGCTTCCAAATGCCATCTGGCAAAACTCCTGATAGGTCAGCAGCCGTTTCCCCACCACGAGGGCGCGCTCCACGAATCCGTACCAGTTGAGCCCCTCCGTACCGGTCAACGGCAGTTGGTTGTAGGCCGATAGCAGACCTCCGTCCCCATCGTCGCTGGATTGGTAAATATCGACCCAGGTCCCGTTTCCCAGGTACACCATTCCCTTCGGGTCGCAAGCCGGGCGGTGCCCCTTGTACCATACGCTGCGAGGCAGGATGCCGTTGTAGACGTTGCTTTCCCACCCTTCGCCGCGAACCTCTCCCGCCAGATTGACCGGCCGCAGCTTTTCATCGACGCGGCGGCAGGTACCATAGTGGAACCCTCCTATTTTTTGGGCGCGGGCGACGTTGCCGTCGAGAGAAATAAAGAACCCGCCGTCCGTTTTGTAGACCGTGTAGTCCTTGCCTACATAGAACGAGCTCCCAACGTCGAGGTCCTCCGCACCGATCCGGGTGGTGCTGCCGTTCCAGGTCACGTTCAGCTTGTCCTCGCCGGCGGCCTTCATCGTCACCGAATACTGCTCCTTGAGCAGCTGGTCGGTCAACAGATTGTCGGCGTTGAAGTCGTCCATGGTGGGCTTGTCCGTCAAGGTCCATTGATTGAATCCCAGTTCCGTCTTGTTCATGCTTGCCATTGTGTTTCCCCCTAAAGTTTGATGTAGTGGATTAGGTCCTACATCAATGGGAGGAAATCGGCCTTGATTAACCGCCGGCGGTTATTTTTCTACACCGAAAATGACAGAAAAGGCTCTCAAACATCTTTTCAAGACGTTTGAGAGCCTTTTACACTTCCACCCATTGTGCTCATTTGAGGTGATAATCGCATTTCTGGCATTGCAGCAGGGTGTTGGTACTGTCTTCCCGGTGATAGGCGCCCGACCAACGGCAGATCGTCTGCAAAATCGGCACCACGGATTTTCCTTTTTCACTGAGACGGTATTCGACCCGCGGGGGGATTTCGTCGTACTGCTTACGCTCAATGATGCCGTCCCGGATCAATTCCTTCAGGGCGCCGGCCAGGACCGCGTCCGTGATGTTGGTCATTTCCCTGCGCAGTGCACTGTAGCGCAGGGTATCCTTCTCGGCGAGCACACAGATGATTCTGGACTTCCATTTCCCGCCAAACACGTCGAGCCCGTATTCGAGCGGGCAGCGGATGTCCTTTGGGGTTTTGGGCTGATACATGCGATCCCTCCTGTCTGACTTCATTATATAGGAAGGGCTCTCGTTTCTCAAGCTGCTATGAAATTAATAAGCGGCTCAATGTTTTTAGTGTGTTTTGAGAGAGACCATACGCCTGCCGGAGTTTTGCGATCGGGCCCGCCCGTTCCGCCTGTGGAGGGCGGTGAGCAGGGGGACGTCCTTGTAAGGGAAACGTTTCCCCTAAAACTTTCCAGGGAAACAACAAAGTTTTTTCATGAAAGAGAAAAGAATTTTCTATCGTTTTTCTTATTCGCGGGCGGTACAATAAAGTTGCCCCGCAGGGAGTGCCTCCCGCGGCGCGAATCAGGAAATCAACCCTTGATTTTAAGGAGGAAACAGAATGAAGAGAATTCTTTCACTTGCCATTGCCGGTATGCTCTCGCTGAGCCTGCTGGCCGGGTGCTCCGGTGGCACGACCACCACGTCGAGCTCCGAGGCCCCCGCTTCCACCCCTGAGTCCAGCACCCCGGCTGAGTCCAGCACTCCTGCCGAATCCACCCCTGCGGCCGATCTTTCGGACCTGAACGTCGGCGTGTTCTACTACAACTTCGCCGATGTGTACATCACCAGCGTGCGCGGCCACATGGATTCGCAGCTCGACGCGCTGGGCGTGAAGTACCAGAACTATGACGCCGCCAACATCCAGGGCACCCAGATCGACCAGATCAACACCGCCATCACCAACGGTGCCAACCTGCTGATCGTCAACATCGTCGAGACCTCTTCTCCCGATGCCGCACAGAAGGCCGTCGAGGCCGCCCAGGGCGCCGGGATCCCCATCATCTTCTTCAACCGCGAGGTTGCCGATGAGGTGGTCAACAGCTACGACAAGTGCGCCTTCGTCGGCACCGACGCCGCCGAGGCCGGCCACATGCAGGGCCAGATGATCGCCGAGTACCTGCTCGCCAACTACGAGGCCACCGATCTCAACGGCGACGGCACCATCTCCTACGTCATGTTCAAGGGCCAGGAGGGCAACGCCGAGGCCGAGTACCGCACCCAGTATTCCGTTGAGGACTGCGACAAGCTGCTCACCGAGGCCGGCAAGTCCGCCCTGACCTTCTATGACGCGGGCAACACCTCCAAGTACCTGGTCGACCAGACCGGCGCGTGGAGCGCGCAGGCCGCGACCGACTACATGAACACCATCCTCGCCGAGTACTCCGAGTCCAACGGCAACATGGTCGAGATGGTCATCGCCAACAACGACGGCATGGCCGAGGGCGCGATCTCCGCGCTGCAGGCTGCCGGCTACAACAAGGGCGACGGCGGCAAGACCATCCCGGTCTTCGGCGTTGACGCGATCGACTCCGCCAAGCAGAAGATCCAGGAAGGTATGATGACCGGTACCATCATGCAGGATGCCGAAGGTATGGCCAAGACCATCACCGCTCTGGTTGGGAACGTCAAGGACGGTTCCGAGCTGATGGCCAACACCGATTCCTTCAACGTAGACGAAGGCGTGGACAAGATTCGCGTACCTTACGGCGTGTACACCGGCGAATAAGCGAAATATTCGCGGCATTCGCCCCAGCACGGATCGCCACGGACGAGCGGGGTTGCCAGAAGTGGCAGCCCCGCTTTTTGCGTGGAACCCCTGCCCAAGCTGCACCCGTCCTTTTCAGGGCGGCTCGGGCAGGGGCTCCGCGGTACCTTTAGAGAGGAGGAAACAGATGGAGCAGCCGGTATTGCTGGAAATGAAGAACGTCAGCAAGGAATTTCCCGGTGTCAAGGCGCTCGACAACGTGTCCCTCACGGTGCGCCCCGGCACCGTCCACGCCCTGATGGGCGAGAACGGCGCGGGCAAGTCCACCTTGATGAAATGCCTGTTCGGCATCTACCGCAAGGACAGCGGGACCATCATCTTGGACGGGAAAGAGGTCAATTTTAAAAGCGCCAAGGAGGCCTTGGAAAACGGGGTCGCCATGGTGCATCAGGAGCTCAACCAGGCCCTGACGCGCAGCGTTTTGGATAACCTCTGGCTCGGGCGCTATCCCAAGGTGGGCGGGCTGATGGTCAACGAGCACGCCATGATGCAGCGCACCCGCGAGGTGTTCAGCCAGCTCGAGGTCAAGGTCGATCCCAAAACGATCATGTCCACCATGCCCGTCTCCCAGCGGCAGATGGTGGAGATCGCCAAGGCGGTCTCCTACGAGGCCAAGATCATCGTCTTCGACGAGCCCACCTCCTCGCTGACCGAGGTGGAGGTGGAGCACCTGTTCCGCATCATCAAGATGCTGCGCGACAAGGGGTGCGGCATCATCTATATCAGCCATAAGATGGAAGAAATCCTGCGCATCAGCGATGAGGTCACCATCATGCGCGACGGCGCCTGGGTGGCGACCCGCCCGGCGAGCGAGTTGACCATGGAGGAGATCATCCGCCTGATGGTGGGCCGGGAGCTGACCAACCGCTTCCCGCCCAAGACCAACGAGCCGGGGGACGTGATCCTCGAGGTCCAGAAGCTCTCGGGCAAGTATACCCGGCTCAAGGAGGCCTCCTTCGAGCTGCGCAAGGGCGAAATCCTCGGGATCGCGGGGCTGGACGGCTCAGGGCGCACCGAGGTGCTGGAAAACCTCTTCGGCGCCATGACCAAGGGCGGGGGGACCATCCGCCTGCACGGCAAAGAGGTGCAGAACCGCACGCCGGGCGAGGCGATCAGGAACGGCTTCGCGCTGCTGACCGAGGAGCGCCGGGCGACCGGCATCTTTGGGGTGCTGAGTATTAGGGAAAACACGGTGATCTCCAGCCTGCACGACTATCTGAAGTGGGGCGTGTACTTAGACGACAAAAAGATGGCCAAGGACACCGACTGGTCGATCGAGGCCATGCGGATCAAGACCCCCGGCCAGAAGACGCAGATCCGCTCGCTCTCGGGCGGCAACCAGCAAAAGGTCATCATCGGCCGGTGGCTGCTCACCAAGCCCGAGGTGCTGCTGCTGGATGAACCGACCCGCGGGATCGACGTGGGCGCGAAATATGAAATCTATCAGCTGATCATCAATCTGGCCAACGAGGGCAAGGGGGTCATCATGGTCTCCTCCGAGATGCCCGAGCTGCTGGGCGTCTGCGACCGGATTCTGGTCATGTCCGGCGGCCTGCTGGCCGGCGAGGTCGACGCAAAGAATACCAGCCAGGAGGAGATCCTCACCCTGGCGGCCAAGTATGTGTAAGGGGAGGCACCACTATGAGTAATAACACCGTCGCCAAGGTCAAGCGCGAAAGCGAGCCCTGGACCGCCAAGCGGGTGGGCGACCTTTTGATGAACAACGCGCTGTTCATCCTGATGTTCATCGCCATCGTCTATATTGCGATGAAGAACCCGAACTTTCTGACGGCCTCGTCCATCATCAACATCCTGTCCCAGACGGCGGCCTACCTGCCCGTCGCGCTGGGCGTTGCGGGATGTATCGTCCTGACCGGCACCGACCTGTCCGCCGGGCGGATCGTGGGGTTGACCGCGTGTATTTCCGCCTCGCTCTTGCAGGCGGTCACCACCAACAACAAGATGTGGCCGAGCATCGGACCGCTGAACATCTTTGTGGTCATCCTGATCGCCATGCTCATCGGCGGGCTTTTCGGCGCGTTCAACGGCTTCTTTGTGGCCAAGTTCAAGCTCCATCCCTTCATCGTGACCCTGGGCACCCAGCTGATTGTCTATACCCTCCTGCTGCTCTACGTCAAGATGGGCAACAACAAGGGCATGGCCATCTCCGGGCTGGATAAATCCTACACCGAGTTCGTGACCGGGCACCTGCCCTTCATGCAGGTGGGCGGCAACCCGATCCCCAACTATGTGATCATCGCCGTGATCGCCACCGCGCTGATGTGGTTTATCTGGAACAAGACCACCCTGGGGAAAAACATGTTTGCCCTGGGCGCCAATGAGGAAGCCGCGCGGGTTTCCGGCGTCAACGTGATGGCCACCACCATCCTGGTCTTCGCCCTGGCGGGCGCCATGTATGCGGTGACCGGCTTCGTGGAGGGCGCGCGCGTGGCCTCCAACACCGCCAACACCGGCTTCAACTACGAGCTGGACGGGATCGCGGCCTGCGTCATCGGCGGCGTGTCGTTCGTCGGCGGTATCGGTAAGATCCGCGGGATCCTCGTCGGCGTGCTCATGCTGCGCCTGATCTTCGTGGGACTGAATATGATCGGGATCAACCAGGACCTGTTCTATCTCATCAAGGGCGGGATCATCCTGTTCGCCTGCGCGCTGGATATGCGCAAATACCTGGTCAAGAAGTAATCCGTTTTGGGATTCGTGCGCATGAGGCTGCCGGATAAACCGGCAGCCTCATGCTGTATGGGGGCTAATTTTGATTATCTCTTGCAGAAACTGCGAAACTACTGGTATACTAATCATCATACGGGAGGGGATTGCGTATGGAAACATACCGGGTTCTGCTGGTGGACGACGAGGAGGAGATCCGCGAGGGGATCAGCCGCAAGATCGACTGGGCCTCCTTGGGCTTCGAGCTGGTCGGCGAGGCGGAGAATGGCGCCGAGGCGCTGGAGCTCTGCGAGCAGCTGCGCCCCGATGTGGTGCTCACCGACATCAAGATGCCCTTCATCGACGGGCTGGAGCTCTGCCGCCGCCTGCGCACCCAGCTGCCCGCGGCCAGGACGGTGGTCTTTTCCGGCTTCGACGACTTTGAATACGCCCGCCAGGCCATCAGCATGAACGTCTCGGAGTACATCCTCAAGCCGATCAACGCCCCCGAGCTGCGGGAGGTTCTGCAGAAGCTGCGCGGCCAGCTGGACCGCGAGCGGGCCGAGCGCCGGGATATGGAGACCCTGCGCCGGCAATATGAGGAGAGCCTGCCGGTGCTGCGCGAGCTGTTTTTCACCCGGCTGCTCGACGGACGGGTGCGCCCCGACCAGGTCCGCGAGCGGGCCGACCGCTTCGAGATCGGTCTGCCCGAGGGGGTTTGGGCGGCCGCGCTCATCCAGGTGGACGGCGCGGGGGAGGACGACCCGATCAACCGGGACGAGCTGCTCCTCGTCTCGGTGCGCGCGCTGTTCGAGGAGCATTTCTCCCTAAAGGACTGCACCTCCCATCTGATCCTCTACAACGACACGGTGGCCCTGCTGACCACTTTGCCGAGGTTTGAAAACCCCTATCCGCTGATCGCCGAGCTGGACCGGGTCTGCGCCCTTTCGCGCAGCTATCTGGACCTGACTCTCACGGTGGGGGTCGGCCGGCCCTGCTTCGGGCCGCAGCAGCTCCATCTTTCGGTCGAGGAGGCCCGCTGGGCGCTGGATTACCGGGTGCTCGCCGGGCCGGGGCGGGTGCTCTATATCGGCGATCTGGAGCCGGACGGATCGGTGCGCCTCTCCTTCGACGAGGCGGACGAGCGCGAGCTCTCAGCCGCGATCAAGCTCGGCGACCGGGAGCAGCTCCCGCCCCTGATCGAATCCCTGATCGCCAGGGTGCGGGAGGCGGGGCTCGCGCTGCCGCAGTGCCAGATCTTTTTCCTCGAGCTGCTCACCTCCTTAATCAAGCTGGCGCGCAGCGGCGGGGTGGAGCCGGAGGAGGTCTTCGGCGAGGGCTTCACCGGGATGGTGCAGCTCACCGACTTCCGCTCGCCCGAGGAGCTCGGGCGCTGGTGCTGCGAGCGCTGCCTGCGCCTTCAGGAGCTGCTGGGCAGGCGGCGGATCGATTCCGCCGGGCGCACCGTCGAGGCGGCCAAGGCCTACATCGCCCAAAACTTTGCCGACAGCGACCTGGGGGTGGATGCCCTGTGCGCCCACCTGCACCTGTCGCCCGCTTATTTTTCCACCCTCTTCAAGCGCGAAACCGGCATGGGCTTTACCGCCTATGTAACCGATGTGCGCATGGAGGAGGCGGTACGGCTGCTGCGCGAGAGTGGGGAAACGACCTACCGGATCGCCGAGAGGACCGGCTATCAGGACCCGAACTATTTCAGCTACGTTTTCAAAAAACATTTCGGTATGTCGCCCTCCAAGTTCCGCGCGGGGCTCAAGGACGGCTGAAACCACTGAATCAAATGGGGAAGGAGCGCCGGGAATATGCGAAAATTGATCCGTTCGCTGGCAAGCAGGGTGTCACGCTGGTACCGCTCGATGAGCATCCAGATGGTCATCTCCCTCTCCTTCACGGCGGTGGCGGTGGTGGGGATTCTCTTCATCGGCCTGTCCTTGTTCTGGCGCTTCTCCACAACCACCAACCGCCTGCAGGAGGACGGCAGCCAGCGGGTGCTCGCCCAGGTGAATTTGAACCTGGATGGCTATCTGCGCCGGATGATGCGCATTTCGGACACCATGTATTTTCGGGTGATCAAGTCCACCGACCTCGAGCGGGGGGACATCTCCCAGCAGATGAACCTGCTGTATGAGGAGAACCGCGACGCGCTCGTTTCGATCGCCCTCTTTGGCGGCGACGGTTCACTGGTGAGCGCCACGCCGCTGGGCTCCCTCAAGCCCCAGGCTGCCCCCGCGCAGCAGCCCTGGTTCACCGCCGCCACCCAGAGGCTTGAAAACCTGCATTTTTTCACCCCGCAGGTGCAAAACCTCTTTGAGGACCCCAGCTACTCCTACCGCTGGGTGGTGTCGCTGAGCCGCCATGTGGAGCTGACTAGGGCGGGCAGCACCGAAAACGGCGTGCTGCTCGTGGACATGAGCTTCGGCGGGATCGAGCAGATCTGCCGGGATGTGGAGCTGCCGGGCGGCGGCTACCTCTACCTCATCGACGGGAACGGGGAGCTGATCTACCACCCCAAGCAGCAGATGATCTACGCGGGGCTCGAGGAGGAAAACAACCTTGCCGCCGCCGGCTACCGCGACGGCAGCCACCGCGAAAGTTTCGGCGGGCGGGAGCGGCAGGTAACCGTCAAGACGGTGGGCTACACCGGCTGGAAGCTGGTGGGCGTGGTCCCGGTGGCGGGGCTTGCGTCCAACTCCTACCAGATGATCCTCTTCGGCGCGTCGCTGATCCTCTTTTCGGTCTTTTTGCTGGCTTTCCTCAACTTCCGCATTTCCGAGCACATCTCCAAGCCCATCCGCAATCTCGAGCAGACGGTCAAGCAGCTCGAGGCGGGCAAGGAGGTCGAGATCGAGGAGGACGGCTGCTACGAGGTGCGCCGGCTGGGGCACGCCATCCGCTCGATGACCTCGACCATGCGCCACCTGATGGAGGACATCATCCAGCAGGAGGGCGAGAAGCGCCGCTCCGAGCTGGAGGTGCTCCAGTCGCAGATCAACCCCCACTTTTTGTATAACACCCTGGATTCGGTCATCTGGATGACCGAGGCGGGGCGGTACCCCGAGGCCATCCAGATGGTCACCTCCCTGGCGAGGTTGTTCCGTATTTCGCTCAGCCGGGGGAGCAGCATCATCCCCCTGCGCGACGAGCTCGAGCACGCCGGGCACTACATGACCATCCAGAAAATGCGTTATAAGAACCGTTTCGAGGTGCAGATTCATGCCGACGCGGACACCGAAGGGCTCTACTCCCTCAAGCTGATCGTCCAACCGATTCTGGAGAACGCCATCTACCACGGGATGGCCGCCGCCGACGGGGACGGGCTGATCACCGTGCACGCCTACCGCGAGGAGGAGGACCTGCTCATCGACGTGAGCGATAACGGACTGGGCATGCTCCCCGAGATGGCCGGGCAGCTGCTGGACGGCAGCAAGCCGGTCCCCAACCGGGGCAAGGGCTCGGGGATCGGGGTGCGCAACGTGCACAGCCGGATCCGGCTCACCTTCGGGGAGCGTTACGGCCTTGTCATCATGAGCGAGCCGGATATGGGCACCACCGTGCGCATTCGCCAGCCGGCCCTGGACGAGTCGGCAGCCGGCCGGTGGAAGGAGGCACAGCCGTGAAGATAGGACGCAATCTGATCCAGCTGGTGATCCTCTGCCTGTTGGGCGTCTCGGTGGCGCTCACCCTGGTGCTGCCCGAGCTCCCCGGCATCGAGAGCCGCCGCCGCACGCTGGAAATTTCGGTGCTCATCCGCGAGGCGGATACCGCTTTGTGGTCCAACGCCAGGCTGGGGATGGAGCAGGCGGCCGTGGATCTTGGGGCGGAGCTGCGCTTCCTGCCCTTGGCGCAGGACAACGACTACGCTTCCCAGGCGGCGCTGCTCCAGCGGGAGGCGAAGGGCGGGGCCGACGCCGTGATCGTGGTCCCCGCCGATCCCGAGGGGCTCGCCGCGTTTTTGGAGGAGCAGTCCATCGAGCTGCCGGTGGTGACCATGGAGTCGCCCATGCCCGGAGGCAGGGCCTGCTTCACGCCGGAGAACGGAGAGATGGGCCGGGCGCTGGCCGGGGCATTTCTGGAGGACCGCCGCGGGGAGCGGGTATTGCTGCTGGATACCGCCTCACGCAGCACCGGGGTCGCGCAGCGTCTGCAAGCCTGCCTGCAGACGCTGCGGGAGGCGGGGGTGCCCTTCGAGGTGCAGAAGGCCGAGGCGCAGAGCCTGCAGCGGGAGCTGCCCGGGCTGCTCGGGCAGACCGGCGCTGGCGCCGTGATCGCCTTCGATTATGCCGCCACCGAGGCGTTGGCCTCGGTGGCACAGGAGTTGCCCGAGCAGCCGCTGCTCTATGGGGTGGGAGCCACCGGGGCGATCGCGGCCTGCCTGGAAAAGGGCACCATCGCGGCGGCGGCCGCCTGGAGTGACTACGCGGCAGGGTATTCGTCGGTGCAGGAGGCGGCCCGCCGTTCAAGGGGCGAGAGGAGCCTGAATACGCCGCAGCTGGGCTTCCGAATTGTGCGAGGGGAGAATCTGTATGAACCGGACAATCAAAAGCTGTTTTTCCCGGTTATGTATTAAAGGGCTGGCAGTACTTCTGCTCCTTGCCATCCTGCTGGGCGGCTGCACGGGAGGCAGCGAGCGGGAGGAGAGCGTCCTGCGCCTGGGGATCGCGGTTTACCAGCAGGAGGACACCTTCATCTCCACCGTGGTGCAGCATATGGAGCGCCTGGCGCGGGAGGAGGAACTGGAAAAGGATATTAAGATCAGCCTGACCATCACCGATGGGCGCAGCAACCAGACGGTGCAGCTTGAGCAGATGGACCGCTTCCTCGACCAGGGGTGCGACGTGATCTGCGTCAACATCGTGGACCGCACGGCGGCCGCCGTATTGATCGACAAGGCCGAGGAGGCCGCAGTACCCCTGATCTTCTTCAACCGCCAGCCGGTCGAGGAGGACATGGAGCGCTGGGAGCAGGTTTACTATGTGGGGGCCAAGGCCGCCGAATCGGGGCGGCTGCAGGGGCAGATCGTGCGCGACCTGTGGCAGAATGAGCGCGGTCAGGTGGACCGCAACGGCAACGACGTGCTCGAGTATGTCATGCTCGAAGGTGAGCCCGGCCATCAGGACACCCTGCTGCGCACCAAGTATGCCATAGACGCGCTGACCTCGGTGGGAATCCGGGTGCGCAAGCTGGCCAGCGAGTCGGCCAACTGGAACCGTGCGCAGGCCGCGCAGAAGATGTCGCTGTGGCTGGAGGAGCAAGGCGGGGACATCGAGGCGGTCTTCGCCAACAACGACGACATGGCCCTGGGCGCGATCGACGCCTGCCTCTCCGCCGGCCTTAGCGCCGAGAGCATGCCTCTGGTGGTCGGGGTGGACGCAACCCCGCCGGCGCTCGAGGCCATCCGGGCCGGGACCCTCAAGGGCACCGTGCTCAACGACAGCGAGGGGATGGCAAAGACCATGATCGACCTGTCGCTGGCGCTCAGCCGCGGGGAGGACCCCGCATCGGCGGCGAAGCTGGAGGAAGGGCATTATATCTGGCTGCCCTACCGCCGAATCGAAGCGAAGGACCTCTCCCGGGAGGAATGACCGCACAGCTTGATAAAAGAGTCCCTGCGCGCTCCCGCTTTGCGGGAGCGCGCAGGGACTTTGCATGTTTGAGAGATTCAGTGGGGCGCGAGGAAGGACAGGGCGGGAAGGTTTCGCAGCACCCCGAACAGGAGGAGCAGCGCGATCATCACCCAGAGCAGGGAGGACAGCCACCGCGGCGTCGCCCACTCGCCGGTGCGCAGGTAGTGCCCACCGCGCCACAGGAAGAGCAGCGCCAGCGCCGGGAGCAGGAGGCAGAGCGCCGCGTTCGCGCGAAGGGCGGCGGCAAGATCGAGGCGCAGCAGGGCCAGCGACATGCGCGAAACCCCGCAGCCGGGACAGTAGAGCCCGGTGAGCGCATGAAAGGGGCAGGGGATCGAAACGGGGGTATACAGCAGCAAAAAAGCGTACCCCGCCGCGCCTAGGCAGAGCAGGGACGCTTTTTTCAGCAGGTTTTGCAGCCGGTCTCTCATTGATAGATGGGGCCGTCGATCAGCTTGTTGATCTCATTTTGCATGAGCGCCCAGCCGGCCAGGGGGAAGATCAGCTCCAGGATCAGGTAGAGCACGCCGCTGTCGCTGCTGGGAATGCCCCGCGCCCTTTTCACCATATCCAGCTTTTCGCCCATTTTGTAGGCCCAGTATATCCCGTAGATGTTACAGGTGATGAGCGTCAGCAGGAAGGCCATCCCGCCGGAGGTTTTGTGATCCCCTGAAAGGGCGTTTGCCTCGTCGGTCAGGCAGATGAACCAATAGATCCCGTAGAGGTTGCAGGTGAGGATGGATAGAATGATGCACACTGGAATACTTCTCTTTTGCATAACGCTTCCCCTTATGTATAGTATGAATTGATTGTATAAAATCCCAGCGGCTTTGTCAATCGCCAATGAAAACAAAACTTACCCCCTGCCGCTTCCGGCAGGGGGTAAGTCGGTTACTTTGTATCCATCTGCCGCTGACAGTGGCAGCAGCCACCGCTTTTGCCGCCCGGACAGCCGACGCATTCACCGCGCTTGGCCTTGCGAAAGGCGTAGCGGACGGCGAAAAACATGGCCAGCAGCAAAAGACCGAATATGATCCAGGTTACCATAAGGACTCCTTCCTTCTGCGGGGCGGTTATGCATGCGCCCCCGCGACGGCGGGTTTACGGGCCGTTTTATTGGGATTGTAGCTGCGCAGCAGCCCCCAGAGCAGCGCTGCCACACAGATCAGGGCCAGGACCTGGCCGATTCCGAAGGACACGCCATAGAAGAGGAAGCCGCCCAGCTGGTTGATGATGAAGCCCATCACGTAGGCCATGACCGTCATGTAGCCGATGGCGAACCAAGTCCACTTGGCGCTCATCATCTCCCGGCGGATGGCGCCGATGGCCGCGAAGCAGGGCGCGCAGGTCAGGTTGAAGACCATGAAAGCCAGGGCGCTGGCACTCGTGGCGAAGAGCGTCGGAACCATACTGAGCAGGGCCGGGTCGTCCTCGCCGACCTCGCCCAGGCCGAAGAGCACGCCGAAGGTGCCGACCACGTTCTCCTTGGCCACCAGCCCGGAGACGCTGGCCACGGCCGCCTGCCAGTTGCCGAAGCCCAGCGGCAGGAAGACCGGGGCGATCACGCCCCCGATCGCGGCCAGCAGGCTGGCGTTTTCATCCTCGACCATGTAAAGGCCCTCGGGGCCGAAGCCGAAGCTCTGCAAAAACCAGATGATCCCGCAGGCCACGAAGATGACGGTGCCGGCCTTGATGATGAAGGCCTTGCCGCGCTCCCACATGTGCAGCAGTACGCCCTTGGGGGCGGGGAAGTGGTATTGGGGCAGCTCCATGACGAAGGGGGAGGGGTCGCCGGCGAACATCTTGGTCTTCTTGAGGATGATCCCGGAAATGACGACCATAAAGATCCCGAAGAAGTAGGTCGCCGGGGCCATCCAGGTGATGTTCGGGAAGACCGCGCCCGCGATCAGCGCGATGATCGGCAGCTTGGCGCCGCAGGGGATGAAGGTGGTGGTCATGATGGTCATCCGCCGGTCCTTCTCGTTTTCGATGGTGCGGGTGGCCATGATCCCCGGCACGCCGCAGCCGGAGGAGATGAGCATGGGGATGAAGCTCTTGCCCGAGAGGCCGAACTTGCGGAAGATCCGGTCCATGATGAAGGCGACGCGCGCCATGTAGCCGCAGTCCTCCAGGATGGAGAGGAAGAAGAAGAGGATGAACATCTGCGGCACGAAGCCGAGCACCGCGCCCACGCCGCCGATGATGCCGTCCACGATCAGCCCCTGCAGCCAGCCGGCGGCGCCCACCGCCTCCAGCCACCCGCCGACGGCGGGCTGGATGGTCTCGGCAAACAGGGTGTCGTTGGTCCAGTCGGTGACGATGGTGCCCAGCCACGAGACCGAGACGAAGTAGACGATATACATCACGGCAGCAAAGATGGGCAGCGCCAGCCAGCGGTTGGTCACCACCCGGTCGATCTTGTCCGAGGTGGTCAGGCCGCTTTGCCTTTTGCGCACGCACTGGCTGACCAGCTTACCGATGAACTGATAGCGCTCGCCCGTGATGATGCTTTCGCTGTCGTCATCCAGCTCGGCCTCGAGCCCGGAGACGATCTCCTCCAGGCGCTTTTTGCCGTCCGCATCCAGCTCCAGCTTTTCGAGCACCTTTTCGTCCCGCTCGAACAGCTTGATGGAGTACCAGCGCAGCCTTTCCTGCGGGACCGTACCGTCGATCAGGCTTTCGATCCCGCTGAGCGCTTCCTCGACCGGCTTTGAGAAGGTGTGTCCAGGGTGGGTCTTGACCCCGGTGAGCGCCATCTGCACAGCGCGCTCCGCCACCTGGCGCGAGCCGGTCCCTTTAATCGCCGAGGTCTCGATTACCTCGCACCCGAGCGCCTGTGAGAGCTTTTCGACGTCGATCTTATCGCCGTTCTTTTGCACAATGTCGATCATGTTCAGCGCGATGATCACCGGCAGCCCCATCTCGGTGAGCTGGGTGGTCAGGTAGAGGTTGCGCTCGATGTTCGAGCCGTCCACCAGGTCGATCACCACGTCCGGGTGTTCGTCCAGGATGTAATTTCGGGTGACGACCTCCTCCAGCGTGTAGGGGGAGAGGCTGTAAATACCCGGCAGGTCGGTCACGACCACATCCTTGTGAGTGCGCAGCCTGCCCTCTTTCTTCTCGACCGTGACCCCCGGCCAGTTTCCCACATACTGGCTCGACCCGGTCAGGTCGTTGAACATGGTGGTTTTGCCGCAGTTTGGATTTCCTGCAAGCGCGATTTTAATAGCCATTCTCTGTGTTACCTCCTCTGCGGGGATTGCCCGCTGGCCTGTGAAGCCTTTGAAGTCGATGGTTAGTGTTTGCTAACTTATGGCGGTAAAAATACCTCAGTCCACCAGGATGTTTTCCGCCTCGTTCTTGCGGATGGACAGCTCGTATCCGCGGATGGTGATCTCGACCGGGTCGCCCAAGGGAGCCACCTTGCGCACATAGATGCTCGTACCCTTGGTGATCCCCATGTCCATGATCCGGCGTTTGAGCGCGCCCTCGCCGCCGAGTTTCTGAACGGTGACGGTCTCGCCGCATTTGGCGCTTCGCAATGTTTTCATGCTGTTTCCTCCTCAAATCATGATCCGGCTGGCCATGCTCCTGCTCAGCGCCACCCGGGTATCCTTGACGTTTACGATCAGGTTCCCGCCCATCTGCGAGATGACGGTGACCGCGCCGCCCTCCACAAACCCCAGGCTCTCCAGAAACCGGCGGGTCTCCTCCTTCCCATGGATTTCCTTCACGGTGCCGGGCTCTCCCGAACGTGCCATTGTCAGCGGCATAATAGGAATCCTTCCTTTCTTTCATACGGCATGTGGTTAGTGGTTGCTAACTTTTTACTACAGTTGCAGTTTACCATTGCTAACCAAAAAAGTCAAGAGACTTGAGAATAAAACGGAACTATGCTAAAATGAAGAAAATTGCAGCCGGATCAATTTGGCGAAAAGCGATAAAATTGTTGAATCCGGTTAACATTACAGATACGGGCACTCGCTTTCAGGTTACGCGCGGGAAAGGAATGGTTGTGGCATGAAGATTCAGGAATCCGCTGAAAACTATCTGGAGACGATTCTGGTGCTGCGGCGCGAGAAGGGCGCGGTGCGCTCGATCGACGTGGTGCAGCGGATGAATTTCAGCAAGCCGAGCGTCAGCCGGGCGATGAGCCTGCTGCGTCAGAATGGCTATGTCACCATGGACAAGGAGGGCTTTCTCGAGCTGACCGACAGGGGCCTGGAGATCGCCGAGCGCATCTATGAGCGGCACCGCCTGGTGACCGAATGGCTCATCCGCCTGGGCGTCACCCCCGAGGTGGCCGAGGCCGATGCCTGCCGGATCGAGCACGACATCAGCGAGGAAACCTTCGTGCGGCTCAAGGAGCACATCGGCCGCGCCGCCCAGGAATGACCGGAAACGGAGGGGGTTGACATTTTAGTCCTCCCGGTGTTATGATATGCCCGAAGGTTAGCTACTGCTAACTTAGAAAGGGGTGGCTCATATGCGTTCGGCCTGTGCCGCGCGGTATCTGCTGGCAATCTACGAGCTCAGCGACGGGGGCGCGGCGGTGCGCTCGGTCGACATCGCCCGGAGGCTGCAGGTCAGCCGGGCCAGCGTGGTCAAAAGCCTTAAGCTGTTGGCAGAAGCCGGGATGATCCAAAAGGAGTATTACGGCAATGTGCAGCTCACCGCGCTGGGGGTGCGGGAATCCAACCGGATCTACACCGAGAATACGCTGCTGTGCGCCTTCTTTCGCGATTATCTGCACATCAGCGGCGAGGCCGCCGAAAGGGATGCGGCCGCCTGCCTGTGCGCGCTCACCCGGGAGGGCAAGGAGCGTATGATCGAGCTGGCGCTGCGCTGCCGCCATGCGCGCGCCGGGCGGGAATAGGCGGCGGAAGGGCCGGGGATTAAAAGTCCCGGCCCATTTTATCCCTTGCGGGTTCGACACAGGAGAGATTTTGTGGTAAACTGTCGGTAGCACAGCCGACGGGATACCGGAGTATACCCGCAAAAACGAGGAGGAACCGACATGCCCCAAAACCCTACCAAGAGCGCATTGATCGTCATCGACATGGAAAACGCTTTTCTGGACCCGTCCTCCCCCTGCTGTATCGCGGGGGCGCTCGAGACCGTCGGGCGCTGTGAGCGGGCGGTGCGGTTGGCGCGGGAGAAGGGAATCCCGGTCTTTTTTGTCAAACGGATTTACCGGGCAAACGGCAGCGACGTGGAGCTGACCCGCTACCGCACCTGGCAGCGGGGGGAGCGGATGATGGCGCACGGCAGCACCGGGGCGCACGGCGCCACGGTCCCCACCGGCCTTAGGCCGCAGGAGGGGGACTACACCATCATCAAGCCGCGCTGGAGCGCGTTTTTCATGACCGAGCTGGATTTGATCCTGCGCCGGCTGGGGGTGCGTACGGTGATTCTGACCGGGACCACCACCCCCAACTGCGTGCGCACCACCGCCTACGATGCGAACGCGCTGGACTATCAGGTGGTGGTCCTCGAGGACTGCACCTCCTCCCAGACCCCGCAGATTCAAAAGGCGAATATTGAGGACATGCGCCGGATGGGGGCCGTGATCCTCACCTGCGAAGAGTTTTCGGGATATGAGGAAAACACCCTGCCGCCGCTGCAGGAGCAGCTATGCGCCGAAATCGAAGGCTGCCCCCGGCCGCCCGAGGCATATGCCGACACGCCGCAGGGCAGGGCGCTTTGCGATCTGTGGTAGCACGGGCGGCGGATTTTTGAATGACGCCGCGGCCAATAGGCCATGATAAGGGGAAGCGACAAAGGTAAGGCCGGGAGGGACCCTATGGAATTTATCATTGTGACGGGAATGTCGGGCGCCGGGAAATCCAAAGCCATCGACGTGTTAGAGGACATCGGTTTTTTCTGCGTGGACAACGTCCCTCCGCAGCTGCTCGGGCGGTTTGCCGACCTGCAGAAGCTCTCGGGCGGGACGATCAATAAGATCGCCGTGGTGGTGGACGCGCGGGGCAGGGAGATGTTCCGCGACTTCCTCTCCTCGCTGCGGTCGCTCAACGAGACGGTGGAAGGCTATAAAATCCTCTTTCTCGATGCGTCGGACGGCGTGCTGCTCAAGCGCTACAAGGAGGGCAGGCGCAAGCATCCGCTGCTGGGCGGGGATACCTTGACTTTGCAGGAGGCGATCGCCGCCGAGCGGGAGCTGCTGCATGAGGCGCGCCAGCGGGCGGACTATGTCGTCGACACCTCGCTGATGGCCCCCTCCCAGCTGCGGGAGTACCTGATCGGCACCTTTTTGCAGAGCACCCATCAGGCCATGCTGGTGCGCTGCATGTCCTTCGGCTTCAAAAACGGGCTCCCGGCCGAGGCGGACTTGGTTTTTGACGTGCGCTGCCTGCCCAACCCCTTTTACGTCCCCGAGCTCAAGGAGCACACCGGGCTGGAAGCGCCGGTGCGCGACTATGTCTTCCAGTGGCCGCAGAGCCAGCAGCTGGCACAGCGGCTGTGCGACCTGCTCGATTTTCTGATCCCGCTCTATCTCAAGGAGGGGAAGAGCCAGCTGGTGGTGGCGATCGGTTGTACGGGAGGGCGGCATCGCTCGGTAGCCTTTGCCGAGCGCCTGAGCGGGCATCTGCAAAAGAAGGGCCTGCGGGTGGTGACCAGCCACCGGGACAAGGACAAGCCGAATCAATACTGAGAAAATGGCAAGGGCCCGCAGATGATAGTCTGCGGGCCCTTTTTGATCAGTTCCCCGTCAGTCCCGCGGCAAAGGCCGCGGCCCTTTTGAGGTCGCCGGAGTCGGGATGGGAGCGCGCCTGCTCGAAGTTTTCCAGCAGGGCGCGGCTTCGCGTATCCTCCGCCTTTTCGGCAAGGGCGGCGCGGTAGCGCGCCCCGACCGCCTCCGGCATCCTCCCCTGGCACAGAAAGCCCCCGGCGAAGCTGCTGTCTTCGGGCAGCAGGGAGCGCACCCGCGCGAGGATCTGCTCAAAGTATTCCGGCGCGCCGCCGAAGCCCGCCGTGCCGAACAGAGCCACCCGCTTGCCGGAGAGGGTGGCAAGAAAGCGGGTGAAGGCTTCGCTGCAGCTTCCCTTGTCCGTCCAAAAGCCCGCGAGGATCAGCCCGGCTTCCAGCGCATCGGGGGAGGGCGGTCCGAAGTAGAGGCAGTCTTTACCTGGCAGCGCGTCCCGGATGGCCTCGGCGATCAGGCGGGTGTTCCCGGTGCGGCTCACATAAACGATGGAATAGGTCATGGCTTGAAATCTCCTTTCCACTAACAGTATACCGCATGGGTCAAGAGAAAAACTCATTTGCGTTTTGCGGGTGTGCGTGATAAAATAATAGTATTGTATAAAATTTTTGGAATGCGATTGGGAAAATTATACATTTTGTAATATACGGAATTTTTGTTGGAAAGCAATAAAAAAACAGGCCCTGCTTCAGAGGCCTGCACAAAAATTCGTTCGGGATGGCGGCATCATTAAAACTATAGTTTGCGCACATGCGGCAAGCATACGGGAGGGAAAGCTGTTTGGAGAGCAAGAAGCGAAACAGCCTGTTTACAACCTGGGTCGTATCCTATCTGGCGGTCCTGCTTCTTCCGCTGCTGTTTAGCTGGATGGTCTACCATACGGCCTATGGCATCATAGAAAAAAACATCTCCAAGATCAACCAGATCACCCTGGCGCAGACCAACGAGTCGATCGACCGGGTGTTCGGCGAATTGATGAGCACCGGGCGTCAGATCCTTTCGGACGAGAAGGTGCTCTCGCTGATGTACGCCCCCTCGCCGCTGACTCCGGCCAAGCTGCAGCGGATCGGCACCCTGCAGTCCGAGCTGACCAAGAAGAGCGCCTTCGGCAGCTACATCAAGGAGATTTATGTCTATTTCCCCGCCGCGCAGGTGGCGGCCTCGACCGGCGGGATCCTCAAACAGGAATCGTTTGAGCATACGCTGAAGGAACGCTTCTGGACCGATTTTTCCACCTTCGCCTCCTGGTCGGGGGCCGAGGGAAGGCTGACCGTCAAGCTGCTGCGCGACCCGCAGTCATCGGATGGCGGGGCGCAGAAGGTCGCGGTGCTGCTTTCGGACGGGCTCTATACCGGAGAGCCGGACGCGGTCTGTATGTTCATCCTGGACGCGCGTTCGATCGAAAACCTTCTCGAGAGCTACCATGTGGGGGAGCCCGGGCTCAACCAACAGGTTTGGGCCATCGCGCCGGACGGGCGGTATCTGGCGCCGGACGCGGGCCAGGTGCTGCCCGGGGAAATCCTCTACGATGTCGGATTGCACGACGGGACCGAGATCGTGAACATCGGAAGCAGCAAGCAGGCGGTCGTGGTTTCCACCTCGGCAATCACCGGCTGGAAGCTGCTCTCCCTGAGCTCGGTGGAGCACTATGCCGCCCAGCTGCGGCAGATCCGCTACATCTATTTCGCCTTTTTGATTTTCTGCCTCTTTGCGGGGGCGGCCATTTCGCTGTACTTCTCCAAGAAGAATTATACCCCGGTGCGCCGGATGAGCGATATGTTCCTCAAGCGTCTCTCCAGCGCGCCCGCGCGCTCGGGGGACGATTTCTCGATCCTCGAGCAGGGCCTGGGCGAACTGCTCAAACAAAACAAGGACTACGAGGAGCAGCTCGACCACCAGAAGAAGGACCTGCGCCAGCTCTGGCTGGTGCAGATGCTGCGCGGGAAAATCCACAGCGAGCAGACCTTCCGGGCGGTCTGCACCGACTACCAGCTCGACTTCACCAGCGAACGCTTCCTGGTGATCGGGGTCATCATCGAGGACAGCAGCGCGCTCTTCGAGGAGAAGGCCATTTCGGAGGACGAGGATACGCTGACCATGGTCAATTTCATGGTCGCCTCGGTGCTCGAGGAGCTGCTGCAGCAGGACTATGCCGGCTACTGCTGCGACTATGCCGGGACCCTCTACTGCGTGGTGAACCTGCACGGCGAGCCGGGGGAGGGGACCGACGCGCAGCTGCAGGAAATCTGCCGCAAGGCGGTCAGCTTCACCGAGAGCCGGTTCGACATCCGTATGCAGTGCTATCTGAGCGCGGTCTGCGAGGGGATGCGCGGTATCCACGAGGCCTACAAGGAGGTCAGCTGGGGGCTCGAGCAGATGGAGAGTTTCCACATCGAAACGCGTACCGCCAGCCGGGAGGACATCCGCTATGAGGCGCCCGAGGAGCCGGAGGCGCCGCTTTCGGTGATGAGCCAGCAGCTGAGCGCGGCGGTCGCCGCCGGGGAGCGCGCCGAGGCGCTCTCCCTCTTCGGCGCCATCCTGGGCGAGCAGATGGCCGGGCAGGAGCGCTCCTTCTTCTATGCGCGGCTGTACACCTTCTCCACCCTCGGCGAGGTCTACCGCTCGGTGCTGCACCTGCCGGCGGGCGAGCAGCTCCATGCGCTGGCCGCCGCGGTGGAGGGCGCGAGGACCATGAACGAATTAAGGGCACTGGCAGAGGATACCTTCGCATCCATTCACCGTGCCCTCACGCAGCACACCGAAGCCGGCTCGTCGCCGGTCCAGGTGGTCTCTATTATGGAATATATCGATCAAAATTATTCGGACCCGAATCTGAGCGTCGCGTCGATCTCCGAACAGTTCTCGGTCAGCCAGAGCTATCTGCTGCGGCTGTTTAAGAAGTCGGTCCACACCGGCGTGCTGGAATACATCAGCCAAAAAAGGGTGGACGAGGCGAAGCTGCTGCTCAAGGGGACCCCCGGCACTGTGGGCGAGGTTGCCGCAGCGGTCGGCTACAGCAATTCCCTCGCCCTGATCCGTGCCTTCAAAAAGCTGGAGGGGGTCACGCCCGCGACCTACCGCAAGATCACGGCCGGGCATTAACCCTTGATCGAACCGATCATGACGCCCGAGACAAAGTATTTCTGCACGAAGGGATAGATCACGAGCATCGGGATGATCGAAATCATGATGGTGCAGTACTTGACTAAGGGGCGGAAGCGGTCGATCGCGGTCGGGTCGGAGTTCTCGCTGACGATCGAGTTGTTCGAGGTCTGCAAAATGATCTCGCGCAGGGTCAGCTGCAGCGGGAAAAGGTCTCTTCTCCTCTGCAAGTAGATCGAAGCGTTGAACCATGCGTTCCAGTTTTTGATCGCGTAGAACAGCACGATGACCGCCAGCACCGCCTTGGAAACCGGCAGCACGATCTGGAAGAGGATGCGCAAATGCCCCGCGCCGTCGATCTTGGCCGCCTCGGTCAGCGCGTCCGGGATGGCGGCGAACGAGGTGCGCATGACGATGATGTTGTACACCGACACGGTGCCCGGGATGATCAGCGCCCACATGGTGTCGATCAGGTTCAGATTGCGCACGATCATGTAGGTCGGGATCAATCCTCCGCTGAAGATCATGGTAAAGGTCAGCAGGAAAAGCAGCGGCTTACGGAAAAAGAGGTCCTTGCGCGAAAGCCCATAGGCCGCCAGGATGGTGATCGCCATCGCGAAGAGGGTGGCCCCCGCCACGTAGATGACGGTGTTTCCATAGGCGCGCAGGATGTTCGGGTTGTCGAGCACGAACTTGAAGCCGCCCAGGGTGGCCTCTCCCAGGGGCTTGAGCGCCAGCTGGCTGTTTGCCTGCAGTACGTCCGGGTCGCTGATCGAGCTCATGGCCACATGCCAGACCGGGAGGATGAAGACCACCGCCAGAATGACAAGGAAAATGGTGTTGAATACGGCGAAGATTTTTTCGCCGGTCGTACGTCTGTCTCCCATCGTGTTCTTCCTCCTTTCTACCACAGGCTGGTTTCGCCGACCTTCTGGCTGATCTTATTGGCAATAAAGATCACGATGAAATTGATCAGCGAGTTGAAGAGCCCCACCGCCGTGGCGTAGCTGTAATCTCCGTTTTGCAAACCGATCCGGTAAACGTAGGTCTGGATGATGTCGGCCGTCTGATAGGTCGAGGGGCCGTACATCAGCAGCACCTTCTCATAATCCAGGGTCATGACCTCGCCCAGGCGCATGATGAAGAGGATGACGATGGTAGGCATGAGCCCCGGCAGGGTGACGTGCAGCGTCTGCTTCCAGCGGCCCGCGCCGTCGATCTTGGCCGCCTCGTAGAGCTCCTGGTCGATCCCACTCAAAGCGGAGATGTAGATGATCGAGGAGTAGCCGATGTGCTGCCAGACGTTCGAGCCGATGAACAGCGCGCGGAAGGCTTCGGGCTTGCCGAGCAGGTTGCCCCCGTCGCCGCCCAGGAGGACGGAAAGCTGGGTGAGCAGGCCCTGGCTTTTGGTGAAGTCCTGTAAAATACCGACCACGACCACCACCGAGATGAAGTAGGGGAGGTAGGAGATGGTCTGGACCGTCTTTTTAAAGCGCTGGTTGCGCACTTCGTTGAGCAGCAGCGCCAGAATGATCGGAACCGGGAAGGAAATGAGCAGTCCGTACATGCTCAGCAGCAGGGTGTTTTTGAGCAGACGGAAGAAATAGATGGAATTGAAGAATGCGAGAAAATGCTTGAACCCGACGAACGGGCTGCCTAAGAAGCCAAGGCGGAAGGAGAAGTCCTGGAACGCCATGGCGATACCGCCCATGGGCAGGTAGTGGAAGATGATGAAATAGGCGATGACCGGAAGAAGCATGAGATAGACCGCATAGTTCTGCTTTAAATCCCGCCGGATAAGGCGGTTGCGGTCCTTTTTTTCCAGCTCCTTGCGGGCCTTGAGCTCGTCAGCCGCTTTTGCGGTCTGGATGGTTTTTGGCTTTGCCGCGGTTGCAGTTGGCATGGTATGGCCCCCTTTACAAAAAACGGTTGTGGGTGAGTCAAAAAGAATAGGGGAAAAGGGAGAGGCGAACCCTCTCCCTTTTCTCACAAAGGAATCCCTTATTCGCCGGGACGGTTGTTGTAACGGTCGAGGGCGGCCTGCTGAATGGCGATGGCGTCGTCGATGCCCATTGCTTTGATCTGCTCGACGAAGGCGTCGTACTCATCCAGGCTCTTGGTGCCGGAGATGAAGCTCACGGTGTTCTCGTCCACGAAGGTCTTGATGTCGGCCATCAGGGAGGAGTAGGTGGTGTTCTCTTCCGCGGTCATGGTGATGTTGATCGGCATCATCCAATCATCCGGCTGGCTGCACCAGGCGTCCATGGACTCCTTCTGCAGCGGCAGGAAGATGTCGGTCTGGTAATCCGGAATCTTCAGAGGAGCATCCTTGACGGCGTACTTGATGAAGAACGCGGTCGGGGAAACGCCCTCGGGATTGCTGTAGCGGAAGTCGTAGCTGAGGATGCGCTTGCCGTCGACCATGTTGAAGCTTCTGCCGTCGTCGAGGCCGTAGTTGGCGTCCAGAGCCACGTCATAGTTGTAGTGGTAATCCATCCACTCGATCGCCTCGACGAGGTGCTCGCTGTTGGCGGAGAAGGAGTAGACGGAGCCGGTCTGGAAGTCGTCGCTGCGGATGTGGGTGGTGTCGCCCGCGTTCTGCACGGGAGGCGCAACGCCGACCAGGCGCAGGTCTTCGTTCTTGGCGCCGCGCTCGACATAGTTCTTGTCGCAGCGGGTGGTCCAGGTGACGCAGGCGCCGATGTTGTCGTTGAACATCATCTCGTTGTCGATCGAGGTGAAGGAACCGGTGCGGGCCATGAAGTCAGGATCGATCAGGCCTTCGCTGTACCACTGGTTCATCAGGGTGACGTACTCCTTGTAGCCGGCTTCGACCGGGCCGTACTTGACGGTGCCGTCGACCTGGAAGAACTCGGGCGCAACGCCGAATCCTGCGCTCAGCTCGCCGAACTGCGGAATACCGGTGTTCTGCAGATAGAGGGGAGCCTGGCAGCCCAGGGATTTGAAGCCGGCGAGCATCTCGTGCCAGTCGTCATAGGTGACCGGGCGATCGAGGCCGAGCTTGTCGAGGAAGTCCTGACGCACGGCCAGGCCGCTCTCGGTGATGCATACGCGGTCGAACAGCTGGTACATGCCGTAGCGCTTGCCGCTGTCGGTCACGACGTCTTTTTTAAGCGACGGATTTTTGTCCAGGAAGCCCATGTAGTTGGGCATATACTGGGTGTAATCGTTGAGCTCCGCGAAGAACCCGTCGTCGATGGCCTTGTCCTGGCCGCCGCGGTAGAGCATGTTTCTGCTCAGCAGCTGCATGACGATGTCGGGCATATCGTCGGAAGCGAACAGCAGGTTATAGGCATCGGTCTCGCTGCCCTCGGCGGGAATGATCCAGTTGATATGTACGTTGGTCTTCTCCTCCAGCGCCTGATAGAACTCGCCGTCGTTGGGGTCCTTGAGCTCGGCCAGGTCCTCGGCATAGGGCCACCAGAAGTTGAGTTCGATCTTTTCCGCGCTGATCGGCAGGGGGGTCTCGGTGATCCCCTCGGCGGCGGGCTCGCCCTCGGGGGTAGCCTGCGAAGCGGCGGAGCTCTCACCGGCCGGCGCGCTCTCGGCGGGCTCTGCTTCGGTCTTGCTGCCGCAGCCGGCCAGAGACGAGAGCAGCATTGCCATGGCGATCAGGGCCGCGGATATTCTGCTTGCCTTTTTCATTTTAATACTCCTTTGCAAATTTATTTCACCCAGCCTCTCCTAATATAATAAGAAGGGCCGGGCTACACACACCTCAAAGTTGCTGGAAAAAACAGGGCAACTGCCACAAGGATTGTGCCGCCCCTGGCAGTGCGCTTGGTGATTTTGTCAATATATAGAGTATCATTCGCTCCCTCCCCGTCGCAAGTGACAGTTTGCGGCTTTGGATTATCAATATCCGAACGGGACCGCCGGTCGTGTGGCATTTTTGTCGGAAGCAAGCGGATGGCCTGATTGTGAACAAGTTAACAAATTTGTTATCAATTTATGAACAATTATCATTTTTGGAACCAAAAGATTCAGAAAATGAAGAGAAACGGGCCTGTATTGCTGCGGTTTTGTCACACAATACAGGTCCGTTTCGTTTTTTGGCAATTATTCCGGTTTAACCCTCCGGGCTAAAGACGTACGTCTCGATCGCCTGGATTACGCCGTATTCGCGGTTGCTTTTGGCGCGGTAGGCGGCATGCCGAAAGATGTCGGGGTGGCTGTTCTCCATGGCGAAGCTGTATTTGGCGCTTTGCAGCATCCCGACGTCGTTGAAATAATCCCCGAAGGCCATCGTCTCGTCGGGGGTGATCCCGAGGCGCCGCTGCAAATCCCGTAGGGCGACGCCCTTGTTGATCCCGGCGTCCATGACGTCCATGCAGGTGCCGGCCGAAATCTGGAGGGACAACCCGTCCCCGAATACCTTTTGCAGGGCGGGGTAGGAGTTGTTTTGGGGCTCGTGTATGTCGTCCACGCTGACCTTGAAGATTTCATCCTCCACCTTTGTCAGGTCGCTCACGATCTTGCTTTTTTGATAAAAGCTCAGGATCTCGGGCGGCAGGTTCTCGACGGAGGGGAGCACGTAGCATCCCTGCAGCCCGCACAGGCTGACGAAAACCCCGGGCAGCGAGCCCAGCACCCCGAGCAGCCGCAGCAGTTTTTCGCGTTCAATGGTGTGCACCGCGGCCAACTCGCCGCCCTCCACCAGGTAAGCGCCGTTGTCGCAGATGAAGTCGGGCTGCACCGGGCTGTCCTGGAAGATGTCCTGCAGCCCGATATAGGGGCGGCCGCTGGCCACGACAAAATGAATATCCTGCTCCCGCAGCCGGGCAAGCAGGCCCCAAAAGCCGGGCGGCAGCTGGTCCTGCCCATCGAGCAGGGTGCCGTCCATGTCCGAGGCGATCAACCGTATCATCGGCCCGCCTCCTTTGCCAGGACCCCGTAAAAGTGCAGGATGTTGATGTCCTCCGGGATGTAGTCGCCGTGGTTGCCATGCCCGGTTTCGTCGATGTGGGTGCCGTGATCGGGCGCGAAGCAAAGGAGCGTGTCATGCGCGCTCCAGCACGACTTCGCCCTGGCGGCGAGGCGGTCGAAATCGGCGATGTGCCGGCGCATGGCGGCGAGGCTGTCAGCACTCTCGGGCACGGTGTCGTGGATGGCGTCGTCATAGTCCTGGTTGTAGCAGACGATGCAGTCGTATCGGTCCTCTCCGATCAGTTCCAGCGCCTTTTCCACCACCGCGCCGTCGTCCGGGAGGATATGGTAGTCGATCTTTCGCCCGCCGAAGATGACGGCCAGGCTGCTGTCCTGCACCGCGACCAGCGCGGTCCGCTTTCCGGCGGCGGACAGCGCGTCGAAGAGGGTCGGGGTCTTCACCACCGGCTTTTCGTATTTCTGGATCCCGTGTACCTGGGGCCTAGCGCCGGTGTACATGCTGGCAAAGCAGACCGGGGTGACGGCGGGCATGACGGTTGCGAGTTCCAGCTCGATGGGCGCCCAGGCGCGCACGGGAGCGAAATCCCCAGCATACTTCTGGCAGAGCCACATCCCGAGCGCGTCGGGGTTATAGATGAGCAGCCGGTCACAGGAAGTGCGTCCCGCAAGGACAGGCCGGCAGAGCGCGTCGAGCGCGGGCCCGGCCGAACTGGGCGGCGGTACGTCCATGCAGCGGCACCAGGAAGCCGCAAGACCGGTCAGAGGCAGAGTATTGAACATGATAAGTCCCCCTTTGTCATTGATATAGCCGCAGGCGGGCCAATAGATGCTAAATGGCCGTTATGCAGCTATTATAGCATAATTTTGCCCCGGAGGACAGCTTTTGCCTCCCTTGCTTGTCCGTCGGTTTTGCGCTATGATAGGGGCGGAAATCTATTTGCCGGGCGTATGCCCGGCAGAGAATGGAGGGATGGCATGAAGGAGCTGGACCAGTTTTCCTATGCCTGCGGGGTGATCGACGCATTCAACGAGGTGGTGCGCGCCGGGGTCAAGCGAATGGCGCTCGCCCATCCTTGCCCTAGCCGGGAGGAGCGGGACTCCTACCTCCCGTTTGCCGAAAAGATTTGCAGCCAGTATGGCACGCGTTGCTACGCCGAGGACGAGCCGCTGCTCACCGATCTCTTTCCGGTGACGCTCAACCGGGGAACCTACAACCTGATTTTTTACAAAAACGAATCGGATTTGGAAGAATACCTGGCGCTGAAGGCGCAAAAGGCGCGGCTTTGCGCCGCCGGAGCGTACCGGGATGAAGCGCGCAGGGAGATCGCCGAGGGCTTCGGGCGGCTGCTCTCCTATACCGATGAGGCGATCGGGCGGCTGATTGAGGAAAACAAAGAAAAGGAAATTATTTAAAAGTCATGGCCGCGTCCCCGGGGACGCGGCCATGACTTTGCATGAAAGAATCATAATCTCAGCGGAAAGGGCCATGCTAATAAAAGAAGCGCCGCAAGGGCGCAAACTTTTAAAAACGGGGGAATTTGCATGTCCCATGTGTCCGAAAAGGTCCGTCCCTATTTTGAAAACCTGTCGATCGACCTCAAGAATGAAATCCTCAAGAGGAATGTCGAGATCAACACCCTGCTCGACCTGATCAAGTGCCTTGAAACGATCGTGGACGAGGGCTGATCAAAACGGCGCTCGCTCGCGCAGCCAAGCGATAGCGGCCGTAAGGCCGTCCGCATCGGCTGGGAAGGTCTCCTCCTCGCGGATGGTGCATTTTTCAAAACAGAGGTCGTCCTCCCACCAGGCGGCGTGAAGATCGTCCTTTAAATAGAGCTTATACCGGAAACCATGGCAGCCGCCGGTATAGTCGTTCCCGCTGGAAAAATAAGTGAAGCCCGGGATGTCAAACATCCTGTCCTGCTGCGCCAAGGCGCTCCCTCCTTGCTTGTTATTGCGTTTGTCGCGGTGCGCCCGAGGCGCATGATACCTGCTGCCAGTGTATCACATTTTGAGATGGGAATCCAAGCCCCTGACCAAAAAACGGCAAGTATGCCTTCTGTCCGCCTGTGCACACTAAGCGCGGGAGGAAGCTCCCAAAGATGGACGGCAAGGAGGCGATTTTAGTGCCGAGAGTCAAGCGGAATGCGCCGGTCAGTCTTCAGTCCCTGCTCCAGCAGTGTCCGGGAGCCAGGGCCTATTACAATACCCTGCCCGAACACATCCGCCAGCTGGTGGCCCGCAATGGCGAGCGAATCCAGACGGTGGCGAAGCTCGAGCGGTATGCCCAGAACCTGCTGGAGGCGGATGGAATTTCCGGCCTGTAAAAATAAGTGAAGGGGGCCCTCTCATTTCATTAGGGCGGAGGTATGCGTTGCGCCCCCTTCAAAGTATTGGAAGCTTTGCTTTCAATACTTACATATGGATGGCTTTTGTGTTACTTGTCTTTTTTGCCGTCGGACACCGCCTGGTCAAGGGCGTTTTTGAGGATGTCCTTGGTCAGCGCCCCGGGGGCGTAGCCCAGCAGGTTCCCTTCCATATCGAGCAGCACGGTGGTGGGGTAGGAGTTGACGCCGTAGTTGTAAAACACCTCTCCATCGAGGTCCATCACCACCGGGTAGGTGTAGCTGCCGTTTTCCAAAAACTTGGTGATCCCCTCCAGGGTTTCGCTGTCGTGGGCGTTGGGATTGTCGCTGGTGCGGGGGTTCGCCACCCCGAGGATGACGACGTCCCTCTCGTTGTTTCCGTATTCCTCATACAACTCCTGCAAGTCGGGCATCTCCTTCTTGCAGTAGGTGCACCAGGTGGTCCAGAAGTTGAGCAGCACCACCTTGCCCTGATAATCGGAGAGGGTGTGCTCGTTGCCGAACTGATCCGAAAGGGTGAAGTCAGGCCCGGGCACCGTCTGAGGCTCGGAAGAGGAGCCGGAGGAACTTTCAGGGGACCCGCCTGAGGGCTCCTGCGCGTCCGGCGCGCTCGGGGAGGGATCGGAGGTGTCTTGCGAGGAGCTGGCGGAGCCGAGGCTCAGGGAGCTCAAATATCCGCTTACCCCGTTCATCCAGCCGGTGAAGGTGATGATACCGATTAAAATCAGCAGCACGCCGCCCGCCTTGACGGTGTATTTGAGCAATTTCTGCTTGCCGCGCAAAAACTCCAGCACCTGGGTGGTGAAGAGCCCCAGCAGCAGGAAGGGGATGACGAAGCCCAGCGCATAGACCAGCACCAGCAGGTTTCCGGTCATCGCGCTCTTGGCGCCCGAGGCCATGATCAGCACCGACGAGAGGGCGGGGCCCACGCAGGGAGTCCAGGCAAAGCTGAAGGTGAAGCCCATCACAAAGGCAATCAGCGGGTTGACTTCTTTGATGTTGAGCCGGGGGTGCAGCTTGTGTTCGCGCTGCAGGAATTTGAAATCGAGGAAGCCCACCTGGAAGAGCCCCAGCAGCACGATCAGGATACCGCCCAGCCGGGTCATCAGGGTGCGGTGCTCGCCGAAGAAGCTGCCGATCGCCGTGAACGAGAGCCCCAGGATGAAAAAGGCGAAGGAAATTCCCAGTACGAAGAAGACGGTGTGGAAGAACACCTTCTTGCGCTCGTAGCGGATAACCCCGTTTTCATCGGTGTGCTTGGCATTCCCGGCCAGGTACCCGATATAGACCGGGATCAGCGGGATGACGCAGGGGGAGAAGAAGGAGAGAATCCCCTCCAGAAAGACAAGCAGGAAATTAACCTGTCCCGCATCGATAAGATTTGACATATGAATCATTCCTCTCTGGGCGTTTCGTGCCGGTTTGCTATGAATGTTGGGCGAGCCGGTAGCGTTCCAGCTCGGCCTTGATGATCGCTTCCCATTCAGCCTCGCCGCGCGGGCCGGTGTAATCCTGCTCCGAAAGCATTTTGCCGTCCTCCCCCACGAAAAAGACGGTGGGGACGGTGGTAACGTCCTTTAATTTGATCGAGATCAAATCCTGCGAGGGGAAGAGCTGCAAATCGCTGCTGCCCGAGAGCTTCTGGATATCGGATATCAGCGCCCCGGCGTTCTCCACCGGCTCGCCGTAGGGATCAACCGCATCCATCGGCACCCCGATCACCTGGAGCCCCTCGCCGGTGTACTTCGCGGCGAGCTCACCGAGGACCCGCATGTCCTCGACCTCGGTGCCGCAGTAGCTCGCCCAGAGGTGGAAGAGGGTCAGGCGCCCCTCGAGCACGCTCTCATTCACCTCGTTGCCCGCGGTGTCTTGCGCCACAAAGCGGCTGAAGTCGTCCGGCCCGTCCTCCCGCAAGGGAATGAGCTGATAATCCAGCTCGCTGCGGCAGCCGGGATTGAGCTTGCCGTCCTCCTGCGCAAGCAGGCCCGGAGCAGCCGAGATGGTGGGCTCCGGCAAAGAGGAGGAGTCCGGCTCCTTCGCCCCGCCGCCTGGGGCAGGAGCGCAGGAGGCGAGCAGAAAAGCCGCCAGCAGGGCGGACAAAATACGTTTCATAATAGTTCCTTTCTGTGCGGGCAGCCTCCCTATTATAAAGGAACGCGGGCGGTTTGGCAATCCACCGCCCGTTTTCCGGCTGCTTATTTGAGCATCTGCAGGATGGAGGACTTGGGTTTGAAGCCGACCGAGGTGGCGACCGTCTCGCCCTCCTTGACGATCATCAGGGTGGGGATGCTCATCACCCCGAAGCGGGCGGCCAGCTCGGGCTGCTCGTCGATGTTCACCTTGCCCACCTTGACCTCGTTATGTTCCTTTGCGATCTCGTCCACGATGGGGGAGACCATCCGGCAGGGCCCGCACCAGGGGGCCCAAAAGTCCACCAGCACGGTTTTTTGCGAGGAAAGCACCTCGGCATCGAAGTTTTCTTTGGTTAAGGTCGTAACAGACATATGAATTTCTCCCTTCACTATATGTTATTATTTTGATTACAGTTTTATTATACGCATTTCCTTCATTTTCTTCTGTGACTAAGTCACAGAAGGCGATTTATTACCAAAGCCGGCTTGTCCCGAGGCCGGCGGCTTACCACAGGGTACGCGGCGCCCGCGGGCGGCTGCAAAAGAAAAAGCCGGGGCGCGCGGCCCCGGCCATATGCTGCTGTTAAGCGAGGATAAAGTTCTCCTTGCCCACCCCGCAGATGGGGCAGACGTAGTCGTCCGGCAGCTCTTCAAAGGGAATCTCCCCGTCGTAGACATAGTGGCAGACGGCGCAGGTCCATTTCTTCGGGGCCTTCGGGCGCTCGGCGGAGCCCAGCGTCCCGCCGGACTTGAGGATCCGGTAATCGTCGTAGGTCAGGCTGGCGGCTTCCGAGCGGCTCTCGGCCCCGAGGACGGGGCAGATAAAGAGCAGGTGGGTGTCCACATCCACCGTCTGCGCGACCTGCAGGCGCACCACGGCGTTGACCCCGTCCTTCAGATAGGGGTTGCCGCTCTCGTCGGTCTCATAGGCGATACCCTCAAATTTGGGCGCCTCGCGCCCCGAGCGGTAGCCGAAGCGCTTGATGGTTTCCATGGTGCACTCCTGCGAGAGGATGGAGAGGGAAAGGCTCCCTTTTTTTTGGATCAGCTCGCTGGTATAGGTGTTTTTCTGCATGGTGACGACCAGGCGCGGGGGCTCGGCAGTCACCTGCGAGGCGGTGTTGATGATGCATCCGTTTAACACGCCGTCCTGCTCGACCCCGGCGACAAAAAGTCCGTAGGAGATTTTAAACAGGGCGTCCAGATCAAGATTCATGGCAGGGTTACCTCCTTGTGATTCATTTTATTGTTTGTGCTTTGCGGATGGAATATGTAAGCATCTTACCACACAACCGGCACTTTGAAAAGAAAAAACCGTCCACGAATCCGCGGACGGTTTGGGAAAATAAAATATGGGGATATGGGAATCCCCAACAATCATATTTTAGCAAAACAGGTCTGTAATATTTTGTAGAATTATGGGTAATTGTCCGGAGCAAGACATAAAAAGTTGATAAAAGCCGCTTTTTGTCACGGTGCCGCCTGGAGCTCCAGGCTCATGGCGACCTGCCGGGCCTGCTCGTCGGTGAGCGAATCCTCTGCAAACTGAATACCGACGTAAACCTTGAGCTCCTTGTCATAGCAGAGCACGCCCGGCACCTCGACCACCGGCACCTCCGCCAGTGCGCCCGGATGCTTGTCGATCTCCTGCGGGTCCTTATAGCTCACCGTGCAGACCGCGGCTTCGCCGGTTTCATCCGATTTGACCGGCTGATAGGGCTCCCACTGACAGAGGCTGCCCAGGCGCAGTTCGGGGTAGACTGTTTTATAGTAGTCCTCCCTTGGCACCTCGCCTTCCACCGGGGTGAAGGTGTTAAAGCCGATGAACCCCATGTACCGCCCGTCCCGGTAGAAATCCACCTTGGTATAAAACGGGCCGGCGCCTTCCCGGTCCTGTTCCTCGGGCAGGCGGGTTTCCCAGCCGCCGGGCAGCGACAGCGCCGCGATAAATGGCGCGGTGCCGTAGATTTGCGCGTTCGATTCGTTTTGCCCTTCCTGATAGGCGGGGAAGGAAATCGAAACAGGGTTGGAGCCCTTATCGCTGCAGCCCGCCCCGAACAGGGCAAACGCGGCGCAGAGCAGCAGGCAGATCGTCTTTTTCATGCTAACCTCCTGTCCCCGCCGGAAGAAGCATGCCCAGCGGATACCCATTATTTTACCACGCATCCCGGCCCCTTACAAGGAGGGGTGCATTTACAAACCCCATAAAACCCAATATAATAAGGAAAAGAAAAAGGAGTGAACGCTATGGAATTCAAACTGGATGAAAAAAGCCTGATCGAGGACATCAGGGGGCTTTTGCAGATACAGAGCGTCAACGGCGGCTGCGACGAGGGCGCGCCGCTGGGGAAGGGCGTGAGCGACGCGATCGATTACGTCGTGAGGCTGGGCGAGCGCTTCGGCTTTCGCGGCAGGAATATCGACGGCTACTGCGGCTACGTCGAGATGGGCAAGGGCGAGCGGATGGTCGCGATTTTAAACCATGTGGACACCGTCCCCGTCGAGGGCGAGTGGTCCTGCGACCCGTTTGACGGCACGGTGCGCGACGGGAAGCTCTATGGCCGGGGCGCCTGCGACAACAAGGGCCCGGCCCTGGTGGCGCTCTATGCGATGAAGGCGGTGGCCGACAGCGGCCTTGCACTGGGCAAGCGGGTACGCCTGATCGTGGGCGGGGACGAGGAGAGCGGCGCCTGGAAATGCCTTAGGCGCTACAAGCAGACCGAGGAGCTGCCCGAGAGCGCTTTCTCGCCCGACGCCGACTATCCTGTCACCTTCGCGGAGAAGGGGATTTTGCACATCCTGATCAGGCGCGAGCTCGGTCCCGACGTGCCCGCGATCGAGCTGGAGTGCGGCAAGCGGGTCAACATCGTGCCCGCTCACGCCAGTGCCGTGGTAAACGGCAAAACCTATGAGGCCCAGGGCAAGGCCTCCCACGCGATGGCGCCTGAGCTGGGGGTCAACGCCCTGCTCGGCCTCTGCGATGAGCTGATCGCCGACGGGGTGGACCATCCCTTCCTGAAGCTCTGCCAAATGGCCAATGCCGAGGATCTCGGGATCGCCCTTTGCGACGAGCCCTCCGGCAAGCTGACCATCAACCCCGGGGTCGCCAGGGTGGACGGGCATACCGCCGAGCTGCGCTGCGACATCCGCTATCCGGTCACGGCAAAGAAGGAGGACATCCTCGCGCGTATCAGCGAAGCCGTCGCGCCGCTGGACTTTACGGTGGAGGAGTTCCAGCACGTCGGCCCGCTCTATGTGGAGAAGGACTCGAAGCTGGTGACCACCCTGCAAAAAGTCTACCGGGAGATCACCGGGGATTCCCGCGAGCCGGTTTCCACCGGTGGGGGAACCTATGCCAGAGCCTTCCAGAGCGCGGTGGCCTTCGGCATATTCCTGCCGGGGGAAGAGAATATGTGCCACAAGGTGGACGAGTACTGGTCCCTGGATTCGATCCGGACCAACTTCCAAATCATGGCAAATGCCATTAAAGAATTGTAAAAATGGCATGAAAAATCTCCTTTATTCACAATTGTTTCATAAAAATGTGAAAAATGGACATTTTATGTTGGCGTGCTAAAGCAAAAATGATATAATATTGTTCGAGAATGAAAAGTTCTTAATCTATAGGTTTATCAACGGCAGTCTTTTTCAGAATTAGCATATAAAAATGCAGGTCCCCGTTTGGGGGACCTGCACAAAATTGTGTGGCGTTTTTGGGGCTGGGTAAACCTATAAGAAAGAAAAGGAGTGGTAGAGAGTGAGTGAAGAGAAAAACTTCAAACCGTTTGTCTCCGCGGACAGGGTTATGCCGGAATTTACCGTGACGTCGATTCTGCTCGGTATCCTGCTGGCCGTCCTCTTCGGCGCGGCAAACGCCTATCTGGGTCTGCGCGTGGGCATGACCGTATCGGCTTCGATCCCGGCGGCGGTCATCTCGATGGGCATCATCCGGATGATCCTCAAAAAGGACTCGATCCTGGAAAACAACATGGTGCAGACCATTGGCTCGGCGGGTGAATCGGTCGCGGCCGGCGCGATTTTCACCCTTCCGGTCATCTTTATGTGGATGAAGGAATGGGGCGAGGGCGCCCCGTCGGTCGTTGAGATCGCCCTGATCGCCCTGACCGGCGGCGTGCTCGGCGTGGCCTTCATGGTCCCGCTGAGAAAGGCGCTGATCGTCAAGGAGCACGGCGTGCTTCCCTTCCCGGAGGGCACCGCCTGCGCCGAGGTCCTCCTCGCGGGCGAGGAGGGCGGCTCGAAGGCCACCACCGTTTTCGCGGGCCTTGGCCTGGCGGCGGGCTATAAGCTCATCACCGACGGCTTCAAGGTCTTCCCGAGCGAGGTACATTACGAGATCACCCCATATAAGGGCTCCGGCTTCGGGGTGGATGTGCTCCCCGCGCTGCTGGGCGTGGGCTATATCTGCGGGCCGAAGATCAGCTCCTACATGTTCGCCGGCGGTATCCTCAGCTGGCTGATCATCATGCCGCTGATCAGCCTCTTCGGCGGCGACATGGTCATGTTCCCGGCCACCGTGCCGATCAGCGAGCTGGATTCCTTCGGAATCTGGGGCAACTACCTGCGCTATATTGGCGCGGGCGCGGTCGCGGCGGGCGGCATCATCAGCCTGGTCAAATCCCTGCCCCTGATTGTCAAGACCTTCGGCCAGGCGATGAAGAGCTTCACCGACAAGATGGCCTCGAGCGGCGAGCGCACCGATCAGGATATGCCCATGCCGATCCTGATTTCCATTGTCGTCGTGATGGTGCTGGCCATCTGGCTGGTTCCGGTCATCCCGGTAAACCTCCTGGGCGCCGTCATCATCACCGTGTTCGGCTTCTTCTTCGCCACCGTCTCCTCGCGGCTGGTCGGCCTGATCGGCAGCAGCAACAACCCGGTTTCGGGTATGGCGATCGCGACGCTGCTGCTCTCCACCATCGTGCTCAAGGCGACCGGCATGATCGGTGAGCCCGGCATGCTCGGCGCGATTGCGA
This sequence comes from Harryflintia acetispora, assembly GCA_004340125.1. GTDB lineage: Bacteria > Bacillota > Clostridia > Oscillospirales > Ruminococcaceae > Harryflintia > Harryflintia acetispora. The sequence continues at coordinate 164,925 of SLUK01000003.1, forward strand.
TCGGCTCGATCATCTGCGTGATGGCCGCCATCGCGGGCGACACCTCGCAGGACCTCAAGACCGGCTACCTGCTGGGCGCCACCCCCAAGAAGCAGCAGTACGGCGAGCTGATCGGCGTCGTGGCTTCGGCCATCACCATCGGCGGCGTGCTCTACCTGCTCAACGCGGCCTGGGGCTACGGCACACCCGAGCTGCCCGCCCCGCAGGCCATGCTGATGAAGATGGTCGTCGAGGGCGTCATGAACGGCAACCTGCCCTGGACCTTGGTGATCGCCGGCGTTGGAATTGCGGTTGTGGTCGAGGTGCTGGGCATCCCGGTGCTGCCCTTCGCGGTCGGGCTCTATCTGCCGATCCACCTGAGCGTTCCGATCATGGTCGGTGGCGTGATCCGCTGGTTCTTTGAGCGCCGCAAGAAGGGCACCGAGGCCGAGCGCAAGGATGCGATCGACCGCGGGATCCTCTACACCTCCGGCATGATCGCGGGCGAGGGCATCGTCGGTATCCTGCTGGCGGTCTTCGCCATTATCCCGATGAAGGGCGCGGCGGCGAACTTCGGTGCGTTTATCGACCTGTCCGCGCGCGGCTTCTCGCTGGGGAACATCGGCTCGCTCTTCTTCTTCGCGCTGCTGATCCTCTCCCTGCTCAAATTTTCCATCTGGCACAAGGCGAAAAACAAGTAAGCGGTAAATCGGGGGCGCCGGACGTAAATGTTTGGCGCCCCATGCTTCTTTTGCAAAGGACGTGATGACGCTGTCTCCCAAGAAGGAAAAAAAGAATTTCCTCGAATTCATCCCCGCGAAGAACCCCGCCTATCCCTGGCACAAGAACGAGCAGGGGAAGGCCGTGGTGCAGATCGGCCACAAGGGGTTTTATGACAAGATCGCGCAGAAGTTTTTTAAGACCCCAAAGGTGAGCGACATCGAGCTCGACGAGATCGGCACCTTCGTTTGGGAGGCGATCGACGGGAGCCGCACGGTATATGAGATTTCAGGGCTCACCGCCGGACACTTCGGGGAGGAGGAGCGGAGTATGCTGAATAGGGTCGTCAAATACTTTGCGATCCTGCGCGAGCACCGCTTCGTCACCTATCGGGAGGGCAAGGAATAATGCTGAAATATCTGCCCTACGTCCTGCTCATTGCGGCGGTGACCGCCGTGCTCTATGCCTGGGGGCTCTACCGTTCGAGCCGGCAGGAGCGCGACCTGCTCGACGTGCTCTACGGCAAGGGAGAACGCCTGGTGCTGCGCGAGCTGAAAAAGGGCGAGCGCTCGAAAAAGGAGCTCACCCAGGCCCTCGGCGGGATCAAGGCCTCCCTCTTTTACAGCAAGAACCGGGTGCAGGTCCAGGACCCCAAGGCATTTGCCGACAATCTGCTGAGCGCCATGTGCGATAAAAAGCTGATCGTTGCCGGCCGCAAGGGCGGGAGCGACTATTACCGCCTTCCCTGACTGTGTGAAGGGGAATGACTTTACAGATCGAGAAGCCTCAACCGAAAGGTTGAGGCCTCTTTTATTGCATAAAAAGCCGTGTTACCGACCGCCCTGCCCATCGCCCTGGGGGAGGGAGCCGTGCGCGGCGCCCACCGAGGCACGCGCCTCCCTGTTTGCGAGCGCCGAGGGGTAGAACTCGACCATCCGGTTCCAGAAGCGCTTGGGCATATGGTTCATCCGGCAGCGGGGATTGTAGCGGCTCTCGATTGAGATGGCGTCATAGAACCCCTGCCAGAGCTGCTGGTAGCGCAGCTCCCGCTCGTCGGCGGGGGCGAGCTCGAAGTGCTCCACCGGGGCGATTTTCCACTCATAGGGCTGATAGAAGAGGGCCGCGCCGTGGGTGGCGTCGTAGATGAGGAAGTGCTCCTCGGGGTACCGCGAGCAGAAATGGGGCTGCATGAGGGGGAGCAGGAAGTTTTTCGGCTCGACGATGGCGGCGAGGGAGCCGCCGCGCTCCTCGAAGCGCAGAAACTGGAGCATGCGCTGCAGCTCATTTTTGAGGTGGAGCACCCCGCCCTGCAGCGCGTGCACCGTCTCGTTGCCGAACATGCTGCACGCCGCCGCCCCCACCCGGTAGCCCAGGCGCAGGAATTTGAGAATAACGAGCTCCTTGCCTTCCAGGCAGGAGTAGTACCCGTGCAGCGCCAGCTCCTGCGCCATGGGGGAGATCTTCGCCCCCACCGAGCGCCAGACCCGCCCTGCCTTTTCGGGGTCGGTCTCGATCGACTTGGTGGGGTAGAGGGTATATACATAGGTCTCGGGGGAGAAGATCAGCACCGGCAGCTCATGGGCGTAGTAGCTTTCGTGTACGCAGCAGAGCAGCCCGTCGAAGCTGCCGTCGTAGAGGTACGCTATATCCTCGCCAGGCATGACGTCAGCTCCTTTCGCATGGCCTGTATTTCCGCAATGTTGGAGTCCTCAAAGAGGGAGAGCTGGTCGTTTTTCTCCCCGGGCAGCATGTCGAGGCAGCGCTCGGACATCATCGCACGCAGCGCGCCGCTGGGGGTGAAGCGCAGCCCCTCCCGCCGCCGGCCCGAGCAGAGGAGGAAGTACTGCGCCCTTTTGAGCACCACCCCGATCTTCTTGAGCGCGTCGAAGTCCAGCCGCCCGGTGCGGCGCGCGGCGACGATCTTCTGCGCGCTCTTCACCCCGACCCCCGGCACCCGCAGCAGCATTTCATAGGGGGCCGAGTTGACCTCGAGCGGGAAAAATTCCATGTGGGCAAGCGCCCAGCTGCACTTGGGGTCGAGCAGCAGGCTCAGGTTCTGCCCTTCCTCGTCCAGCAGCTCGTGCGCGCGGAAGCCGTAAAAGCGCAGCAGCCAGTCCGCCTGGTAGAGCCGGTGCTCCCGCAGCAGGGGCGGGCGGGTGTCCAGCGCCGGGAGCAGCGCCCCCTCATTGATCGGCAGATAGGCCGAGTAGAAGACCCGTTTGAGCCGGTACTTGCGGTAAAGCCCCTCGGTGAGGGAGAGGATCTGATAGTCGCTGTCCGGGGTGGCGCCGATGATCATCTGGGTGCTCTGCCCGGCCGGGACGAAGCTGGGCGCGTGCCGGTAGCGCACAAGGTCCGCGCGCTCCTCGATCCCCGCTTTGATCAGTCCCATCGGGCCGAGGATGGCTTCCTTCTTCTTGTCCGGCGCCAGCAGCTGTAAGCTCTGCTGGGAGGGCAGCTCGATGTTGACGCTCATCCGGTCCACCAGCAGCCCCAGCCGCCGGATGAGCGCCTCGTCCGCGCCCGGGATGGCCTTGGCGTGGATGTAGCCGTAGAAGCGGTATTCCTCCCGCAGCAGGCGCACCGTTTCGATCATCCGCTCGCAGGTGTAGTCCGGGCTTTTGATGACCCCAGAGCTTAGAAACAGCCCCTCGATGTAGTTGCGCCGGTAGAACTGGATGGTAAGCTCCGCCAGCTCCCGCGGGGTGAAGGCGGCGCGGGGGGAGTCGTTCGAGCGGCGGTTGACGCAATACTGGCAGTCGTAAATGCAGCTGTTGGTCATCAGCACCTTGAGCAGCGAGATGCAGCGCCCGTCGGCCGAGAAGCTGTGGCAGATTCCGCAGCTGACCGCGCTGCCTAAGGCTCCCTTGACCCCGTCGCGCTGTACCCCGCTCGAGGTGCAGGCCACGTCGTATTTCGCCGCGTCCGATAGGATTTCCAGCTTTTGAAGGAGGTCCATGATTCGCATCTCCTGTAAACGTTTGTTCTTGATATAAGTCTATCACAAAACGTTTGTTCGTGTCAACAGGAAAATATAGACTGCACGCTTCTTTATCAGCCGTGCAGCCTCTGGTATTCGTCCTTCATCCGCTGATAGGCTTCGATGACCGGCCGGCAGTATTCGTCGGCCGCGCGCAAAATGTCGTCGTACTGGGAAAGCACCAGTCCGGTGACCTGCCCGTCGAGCTTGCCGTTTTCGCTCATCCCCCGCAGCAGGTGGCGCACCTTCTCTTCGCTGAAGGACTCCTTGTAGCTGCGCCGCCCGATCAGGGCGCTGAGGATGTCCGCCACCGCCACCAGCCGTTCGCTGAGGGTGAGGTCTCCGGCCCTGAGCCCGCGCGGGTAGCCGCTGCCGTCGAGCTTTTCGTGGTGCCGCACGGCGATCCGGCAAACCTCGGGGTCGACGAAATCCTTGATGATCTCCTCGCTTACACTGACATGGGTGCGCATGAGGGCCATCTGCGGGGCGGTCAGCGTCCCGGGAAATTCCAAAATTTCGGTCGGGATGGCGATCTTTCCGAGGTCGTGGAGCATGGCGCCGTAATAGATTTTGCGGCACTGCCCGAGGGGGAGCCCCAGCCGCCAGGCGAGCTGGACGCTCAGCGCCGTCATCATAAAGGTGTGGGCCACGGTGGTCTCGCTGCGGAAGTCGACCGAGTAGACCAGCATGCGCAGGTACTGGTGCGCCTCGGACGGGGTGATGTCGAGGCCTTCGAGCAGCGTGTGCAGTTCGCTTTGGTACTGCCCGCTCTGGAGGTTTTGCAGCAGGCGGTCCTGCTCCTGGATCTGTAAGAACAGCTCGACCTGGCGCGGGTCGAACCGCTTTCCGGCGTTCTCGCGCAGGAAGCCTGGCAGGGATTCGGGCGGGTGGCCGCGCAGCCAGGTGTCGACCCCGTCGGCGAGGTGGAGCAGCAGGGCGGTCTCCCGGCTTTCGGTCTTTCCCACCGGAAAGCGCTCGTAGTCGAGATGATGGTAGAGCACCGCCTGCGCTTGGTCGCGCAGGGGGGAGAATTCCCGGATAAAGAGATAGCCGTAGATCGAGTGGTTCCAGACCCTTCGGGTCTCGAAGAGGATCATGTCGTCCACCTCGTCGGTCTTGTAGGCGCCGATGTCGTGCAGCACCGCCAGGATACACAGATCCAGCATCCGGCGGGCCGGGCAGCCCATCTGGCGCAGCATGTGGCAGACGAGATACGCCACCCGTTCGCCGTGGTCGACGAGCCGCCCGTCGAGCCGATTCAGGGTGCTTCGCAGGATGGGGAAGATGTTTTTTCCGAGAATGGGCTTCAACACGTCATCTCCTTTTTCTGGATATTCCACGTTCCATTATAACATACTGCAAAAAGTTTTTGACAAGCGGGGAAAAGATTTTTCTGCGCTAAATCGTTACAAAAGATTTTCAACCCCGCCAAAGAGTGCTATAATAACGGTGAATCGGCTGTAATACAGCCTAACGGCCGCAGCTGACCTTTTTGATTCACCGGCGGCCGCAGGGAAAAGAGAAGGAGGGAAACGATGTCCGAAGAGCTTGGGGCCCATATCCGCTGCGGCAGGCGGGATGCGGCGCCCTATGCCATCCTGCCGGGGGACCCGGGGCGGATCGATCATATTGCGCGGCATCTTAACGACGTGCGCGAGATCGCCTATAACCGGGAGTTTCGCAGCATACGCGGCACCTACCAGGGGATCGAGGTGATGGCCGTCTCCACCGGGATCGGGGGCGCGTCCACCGTGATCGCGGTCGAGGAGCTACATAAGATCGGGGTAAAGGCGATGATAAGGGTCGGCAGCTGCGGCGCACTGCAAAGCGATATCCGGCTGGGTGAGCTGATCCTGGTCAGCGGCGCGGTGCGCGACGACGGGGCCTCGAAAACATATGTCGAGGGAATCTATCCGGCCATTCCGGATACCGGGCTGCTCTTTTGCGCGCGCGAGGCGGCAAAGGAGCGGGGATACCGCCACCGGATCGGGCCGGCGCGCAGCCATGACAGCTTCTACACCGACCGGGAGAATGAGATCGACCACTACTGGTCCGGGCGCGGCGTGCTCGGCTCGGATATGGAGACGGCGGCGCTCTTCGTGGTGGGCGCGCTGCGCGGGGTTATGACGGCCTCGATCCTCAACACGGTGGTGACCTACGAGGGCGATTTGGAGGAAGGCATCAACGAATACGTCGGGGGCGAGCAGGAGGCGGCGCTCGGCGAGGAGCGGGAAATCCTGGTTGCCCTGGACGCACTGAAAAAGTTTGACAAGGGAGTGTTTTGAAATGAATGAAAAGAAGAATTTGTGGTCCTTTCAGCTGAACACCGCTTCGCTGGTGCTGATCCCCGCGGCGGTGGGGATCAACTACATCGGCAAGCTGTTCGCGGGGCTTTTAAAGCTGCCGCTCTGGCTGGATTCCATCGGCACCATGCTGGCGGCCTTTCTGGCGGGCCCGGTGGTGGGCGCGCTCAGCGGGCTGATCAACAACGTGATCTATGGGTTGACCATGGACCCGATCTCCTTTGTGTATGCGCTGACCAACGTCGGGATCGGCATCGCGGTCGGCCTGCTCGCGCGCAGCGGCAAAATCCGCGGCGTCAAGAGCGCCATCCTCGGCGGCGTGGTCGTGGCGCTGGTCGCGGTGGTCATCTCCACCCCGCTCAACATGATCTTCTGGGGCGGCCAGACCGGGAACGTCTGGGGCGACGCGGTCTATGCCTGGTGCGTGGCGCAGGGCATGCCTGCGCTGGTCGGCTCGGCGCTCGACGAGGTCGTGGTGGACCTGCCGGACAAGATTGCGACCATCCTGATCGCCTATGGGATCTTCAGGGGCCTGCCCAAGAAGCTCACCCTGCTCTACCAAAGCGGCGAAAAGGTCGAGTCCCTCGACTAGCTTTAAAAACAATCCAAGACCCGGGGACGGCTTTCCGTCTCCGGGTCCCTTATAGACAGGACGGATAGTTTGAAAGGAACCTTTCAAATACTGAGTTTTGCACCTTTGCCGTCGTGGGCGGTAATTTCGCGCAGCGAAACCGGTAACGTCCAGAAAGGAATGGTTATTTTCATGAAGGAGATCAGCCTGTATGAGGAGAAGGACACCCCCATACATGCGCTCGACCCGCTGACCAAGATTCTCTACATCCTCGCGGCGATCCTGGTGCCCGCGCTTTACGGCGGCAGGACCGCCATGGCGGCCTTTATTGCCGCGAGCATTGCGGTCCTGCTCGCCGGGCGGGTCCTGCGGCGCACCCTGCCGATCCTCAGCTTTTCCTTCATCGTGCTGATCACGGTGGTGATCATCCAGGGGTTGTTCCGTGCGGGGAACACGACGGTGGCCTTTGCACTGGGCCCGGTGGTATTCTACCGCGAAGGGCTCAGCTTCGCGCTGGGGATCGGGCTCAACGTCGTCAATATCCTGCTGAGCTTCTCCATCCTGGTGCTCACCACCCGCCCGAGCGACCTGGTGGAGGCGATGGTGCGCCTGGGCCTCTCGCCAAAGCTCGGCTACGTGCTCGCCTCGGTCTTCCAGATCATCCCCCAGATGACCGCGACCATGGGCACCATCACCGACGCCCAGCGCTCGCGCGGGATGGAGACCGAGGGCAGCCTGCTCGTGCGGATTAAGGCCTTCCTGCCGCTGATCGCCCCGGTGGTGATGAACTCGCTGATCACCACCAAGGAGCGGGCCATCGCGCTGGAGGTGCGGGGCTTCGACAGCAGGCGGGAAAAGACATTTTTGCGCGAGAGAAAAGCGCGCGGGCGTGACAAGGCGGTAAACGCCCTGCTGGCGGTACTGATCGTCCTCGCGCTGATCGGGAGGGTAACGATATGGCTCACATAGCGGTGCAGCATCTCAAATACCGGTACCCCCTCACCGACGAGCTGGCGCTGCGGGATATTTCCTTCACCGTCGGGGAGGGGGAGTTCATCGGGATCATCGGCCAAAACGGCGCGGGGAAGAGCACCCTTTGCCAGGCGCTGTGCGGGATCATCCCCAGCTTTTATAAGGGCGCCTACGGCGGAAAGGTGCTCATCGACGGCGAAGAGGCCGCCAAAACCCCGGTAGCCGAGCTCTGCCGCAAGGTGGGGATCGTTTTCCAGAACCCCTTCTCCCAGGTGACCGGCTCCAAGCTGACCGTCTATGAGGAGATCGCCTTCGGGCTGGAAAACCTCGGGCTGCCGCGGGAGGAGATGGTCCGGCGGATTGACCATGCGCTCGAGCTTTTGGACATCCAGGCGCTGCGGGAGCAGAATCCCTTCGACCTCTCGGGTGGGCAGATGCAGCGCATGGCGATCGCCGGGATCATCGCCATGGAGCCGCAGGTCATCATCCTCGACGAGCCCACCTCCCAGCTCGACCCGCAGGGCAGCGAGGAGGTGTTCAGGGCGGTGCAGAAGCTCTGCTTGCAGGGTATCACCATCCTGATGGTGGAGCACAAGATGGAAAAGATCGCCGCCTACAGCGACCGGGTCATGCTGATGGACAAGGGGGAGATCGTGGACTTCGACACTCCGCAGAAAATTTTCTCTCTCGATTGTCTCGAGGCATGCGGGGTCCAGCCGCCCGCCTTCACCCAAATCTGCCGCGGGCTCGGGCTGCGAAATGGAGATACCGGGCTCTATCCGGTCACGCTGGAGGAGGCGCATAAGGCGCTGGATCAAATCAAGGGAGGTGCGGCCCATGGCTGACATCCAGGTGAAGGAGCTCACCTTCGGCTATGCAGAAAGCAAGCCGGTTTTGCAGGGGATCAGCCTCTCGTTTGATGGGCGCAGTACGGCCATCATCGGCCAGAACGGGGCGGGGAAGACCACCTTCGTCAAGCTCCTCAAGGGACTCTTAAAGCCTACCGCCGGTGACGTGCTGATCGACGGGCAGAACACCAGGGAGGCCACCGTCGCCTCGCTGGCGGGCAGGATCGGAATGGTCTTTCAAAACCCCAACGACCAGATCTTTAAAAATAAGGTGCTCGACGAGGTGATGTTCGGGCCGCTGAACATCGGGATGAGCGAGGGGGAAGCCAAGGAGCACGCCGAGGCGGCGCTCGCGCTGGTGGGCCTTTGTGGGCTCGAACAGGAGAACCCCTACGATTTGAGCCTCAGCGAGCGCAAGATGGTGGCGATCGCCTCGATTTTAGCGATGGATACCGGCGTCGTCATCTTTGACGAGCCCACCATCGCCCAGGACTGGCGTGGCCGCCGGACGATCGGGTCGATCATCCGGGGGCTGCGGGAGCGGGGTAAGCTGGTGATCGCCATCCTGCACGACATGGACTTTGTGGCGGAATATTTCGAGCGCACCGTCGTCTTTGCGAAGGGGCGGGTGCTCCTCGACGGCGGCACGCGGGAGGTGTTCGCCAAGGAGGAGTGCCTGCGCGCGGCCTATCTCGAGCCGCCCCACGTCACCCAGCTGTGTAAGAGCCTGGGCTATAATGAGGTGTTCTTGACGGCGGAGGATTTTGTCAGCCATGTAAAGGGAAACGGGTTTACAGTTTAAGAGGTAAGAAAAAGACCTATAGCATAGCATGCTATAGGTCTTAATTTTATCCGTTTTTTTCGTTTGACTCGAATAATTAACATAATTTTTCTAATAATATCCTAATTATATCCTGTTTTGGGCCTTTTTGCAAGCAAATCGGGTGATTTTGGACGTGGCCCGTTCCTCCGATGGCCGCAAGCATGCTATGCTGTCGGTCATTTTGAGGAGGAAAGAACTGTGAAAAAATGGGGGATGGCGCTGCTCTGCGCGCTCAGCCTCGCGCTGCCGGCGGCCGCCCAGGAGCAGGGCGCGCAGTGGGGGTTCACCATACCGGTGACCATTCGGGACACGAGGATCGGCGGCTGCCGCATCTGGGCGGCCCCTTACCGGGAAGGGGGCGAGCCCGCCGACCCGGGCTTTGAAGACGCGCCGGTTGCGCTGGAGGTACCGGTGGAGCGTTACGGCGCGGTACAGGAGGTCTTTCTCCCCGGCGGCACGCCCCCGTCGGCGGACGCCACCTATAAAATCTGGATCCAGCCGGTGCCGAAGCCCGCTTATCTCGGGCTGAACCTGCCCGGGACGGCGACGGCGGTCTATCAATATTACTGCGTACAGCAGCTGCAGCTGCCCGAGGTGCTCTATGTCCCGCAGGGGAAAGAGCTCGTCCTCACGGCGGCGGCGCTGCCCGCCTACACCACAGCGCCCATCACCTGGGCGGTGAACGATCCACAGGGAAATATCACGGCTGTAGAGCAGCCGCAGCAGGGGAATACCAGCTCCATGTCCGTCACCGGGAACGCGGCGGGGGGCGAGGCGACGGTTACCGCCTCGGCCGGGAGCGAGAGCGCTGCCTGCACGGTCAAGGTGATCCACTCCAGCGAGCAGGTGAAGGCGGGAGACGGGGAGCGGCCCCTGACCTACCCGGATACGGTCGGCGGCTATAGCTGGTACATCGTGGACGTGGATGAGGAGATGGGCTACTACACCCTGCTGTGCAAGAGTGAGCTTTTTAGCGGGGTAAACTTCGGCGGCTCCTCCGACTGGTTCACCTCCACCGCGCGCAGCAGTTTTCACGGGATCTATCAGAAAATGAGCGCGGAGGAGAAGGCGCACGTCGTCCCGGTCAACTGCGATGGCGAGGCGGGCTATACCCCTTCGGCGGGCGCGGTCGGCTCCTTGCAGGATTATGTCTGGCTGCCCACCGCCGCGCAGGTCGCGGGCTGCCCTTCCCAAATCCCGATTGCCAATCAAAGCTATTCATCCTACGCGGCGGCCGGGCATACGGTCGGGGAGCGGGCTTACCGGGAGAGGCTGCTGTGGTTTACGGGGAAAACGACGCAGGCACAGATGAAGGAGGTCTATGGCAACAGCAAGCTGAACAGCTGGCTACGCTCTCCGTTTACCAGCTCCAAGGCCACGTTGACTTGCATCAATGCCCTGGGAATGCTTTCATACCGTGACTATGATAAGGCCCGGACCGATATGTCCGTGCGTCCCGCCATGGTCTGGCGGCCCTGAGCGGCAAGCGCCCCGGAAAATCCGGGGCGTTTTTACTGCGCTGGTTTGCAGTCGGCAACCGAATGTGATATAATACCATATTGGTGTATAAAGTAAGCTAAAATCTATTTTCGAGGTGTTATCCATGAAAAAACTGACTTGCGCGCTGCTTGCGGCGGCGCTCACCTTGCTGGCCGGCTGCTCGTCCGGCGGTACGTCCTCGTCCGAAGCCTCATCCGGCGCCCCGGCTGAAAGCGCGCCGTCTTCCTCGCAAGACAGCGAGCCGGAGAGCTCCGCCTCCCAGGAAGCGCCGGCGGAGAAGATCGACGTCAACATCGCTTCCCTCAAGGGGCCGACCTCGATGGGCCTGGTCCAGGTGATGGAGCAGAGCGAAGCGGGCGGTACGGCCAACAACTACCACTTTACCATGGCGGGCACCGCCGACGAGATCGTGGCGCAGATTGCCAAGGGTGAATTGGACATTGCGGCCGTCCCCTGCAACCTGGCCTCGGTGCTCTATAACAACACCGAGGGCAAGATCTCCATCGCGGCGATCAACACCCTGGGCGTGCTCTATGTGGTGGACACCGACGGCAGCGTGCAGTCCATCGGGGATCTGCGGGGCAAGACCGTCTACTCCACCGGCAAGAACACCACCCCCGAGGCGGCGCTCAACTTCGTGCTTTCCCAGAACGGGATCGACCCGGCAAGCGACCTGACCATCGAGTATAAGTCCGAGGCCACCGAGGTCGCGGCCTTGATGTCCGAGGGCGGGGCGACCGTCGCCATGCTGCCAGAGCCGTTCGTGACCACCGCCATGCAGAAGAACGACAAGCTGCGCGTGGCGCTGGACCTGACCGAGGAATGGGATAAGGTCGGGGACGGCAGCTCGCTGGTCACCGGCGTGGTGATCGTGCGCAATGAATTCCTGCAGGAGCATGGGGAGGCTTTTGAGCGCTTCCTCGACGAGTACAAGGCCTCCACCGAGTGGGTCAATTCCAGTGTGGAAGAGGCGGCGGCCCTCGTCGAAAAGTACGGGATCGCCCCCGCGGCGGTGGCGGGGAAGGCCATCCCCAAGTGCAGCATCACCTTTATCGACGGGGCGGACATGAAGACCAAGGTTTCCGGCTATTTACAGGTGCTCTTCGAGCAAAACCCGAAGCTGGTGGGAGGCAAGCTGCCGGATGATGCGTTCTACTACCAGAGGTAAAACCCTTCTCGTCCGCGCCGGGGCGGTGGCCTTTTGGCTGCTTCTCTGGCAGCTTATGAGCATGCTGATCGGCCAGGACATCCTCCTGGTCTCGCCGCTGCGCACCCTTGCGGTGCTCGGGCAGCTGGCAGGGAGCGGGGAATTCTGGCAGAGCGTGCTGCATTCCTTTGTGAAAATCGCGTTTGGGTTCCTGCTCGCCATTGCGGGCGGGAGCCTGTTTGCGCTGCTTTCCTATAAAAACCGGGTGGTGCGGGAGCTGCTCTATCCCCTGGTGACGGTTATCAAGGCCACGCCGGTGGCTTCCTTCGTCATCCTGGCGCTGATCTGGATCAAGTCGCAGAACCTTTCGGTCTTCACCTCGTTTTTGATGGCCTTTCCCATCGCCTACACCAACCTCCTGAGCGGCCTTCAGGAGACCGACCCGAAGCTGCTGGAGATGGCGCAGGTCTTCGGGGTGAGCTTTGGTAAGCGGCTGCTCTATATCCATCTCCCGGCGGTCAGCCCCTATTTCGTCTCGGCCTGTTCGCTGTCGGTGGGGCTCTGCTGGAAGGCGGGGATCGCGGCCGAGGTGATCGGCCTGCCCGCGCGCTCGGTGGGCAGCGCCCTCTACCAGGCGAAGATCTACCTGCAAACCGGGGAGATGTTCGCCTGGACGCTGGTGATCATCCTGGTCAGCCTCCTCTTCGAGCGGGCGGTGCTTTACGTGATCCGCCTGCTGCAAAACCGGATTGAAAGGATGTGAGCGTATGGCCATTACCGTCACCGGACTTTCCAAATCCTTCGGCGGAAGGCCGGTGCTCCGGGACTTCTCCGCCCGCTTTGAGGAGGGGAGTGTCAGCTGCATCTTCGGCCCGTCGGGGCAGGGGAAGACCACCCTTCTCCACCTGCTGATGGAGCTGCTGGCCCCCGACGGCGGAGCGATCGAGGGGATAGGGGATCAGCGCATAGGGGCCGTCTTCCAGGAGGACCGGCTTTGCGAGACGCTATCGGTGCTGCGCAACATCCGCCTGGTCTGCCGGAAGGGAGTGCCCGATGAAGAAATCCTGACCCATCTTCAGGAGGTGGGGCTGCGGGACTCGGCATATAAGTCCGCCGGAGAGCTCAGCGGCGGGATGAAGCGCCGGGTGGCGCTGGTGCGTGCGGTTATTGTGCGCCCCGACGTCCTGCTGCTGGACGAACCCTTCAAGGGGATGGACGCCGCCACCAAGGCGGACGCCATCGGCTATCTTCGGCGCCGCGCGCCGAAGGCCACCGTCCTGCTGGTTACCCACGACCGGGAGGACGCGGGGCAGCTCGGGGCGGCGCAGATCATTGAGTTGGACGCATAAAAAAGGGCGACAGGTAAAGGGCCGCGGACTCAGTCCGCGGCCCTTTACCTGCTGCAAAACTCCTGCACAACAAAGCCTTTGTAAGAAAATTGGGTTTTTAAAGGGTACAAGTACCCTTTGGTGGGAGTTTGAGGGTGAAACCCTCAAGGCCTATTCGGCACCGCCCGCCAGTCCCGGTCGCTGTCCGAGAGATAGAAGCGGTAGCGCTCGGCGAGCATGTACTGCCGGCCGATGTGGACGATTCTGTGCTGCTCATCGTAAATCTGGGTGTACATATAGAAGAGGGGCTCCCCGCTCTGCACCTGTAAATCCTTTGCCAGCTCGCCCGAGGCCTTGAGCGCCTCGATCCAGCTCTCGGCCGAGACCGAGGCCTCGATCCCATGCTTGTCTTTCAGCAGCTCGTAGAGCGAGCCTTCGAGGTTTTCCTCCATCAAAAAGGAGAAGCGCTCATAGGGGTAATAGTTGTTCTCGCACATGATGGGCACGCCGTCCCCGCAGCGGATGCGCCGGATGTGGAGCATCTGCTCCCCGATCCCGATCCCCAGGATGGCGGCCTCCTCCTCGTTTGCGGGCAGGATTTCCCGGGAAAGGACCCGGCTGGAGGGAACCATCCCGCAGGCCCGGCAGCTCTCGGAAAAGCTGAGCAGATAGTCGATCTTGCGCTGAATCCGGGGCATGCACACGAAGGTGCCTTTGCCCTGGCGCTTGATGAGAAAGCCCTGCTCCACCAGCTCCTCGATGGCCTTGCGCACCGTGATCCGGCTGACGTGGTAGCTGTCGCTGAGCTCGGTCTCGGTGGGCACCTTGGCCCCGTAGGGGAGCGCCCCGGTCTCGATGGAAAGGCGGATATCGTCCCGCAGCTGCTGGTACAGCGGCACGGGAATATTCTGATCGAGTTTCATCCTGACCCCCGGTTTCTGTCCGGACAGGGCCCGGACATATCATTATATATCCTTATCATAAAGCAAAGCGGGAATTTTGGCAAGTCTCTGAGGAAAATGCCTGAAAGATTCCGGATAAAAATATAAAAAATTGGTCGTTTTTTCGTTTGTATATAACGTTATATTATGATATGATTGTCTCGTAGAGAACCGGAGCGCAGCTCTGGAAAAATATGATTTGATTAGGAGGCTACATAGCATGGACGCGAAGAAAGTTATCAGCGACATCCTGGCCGAGAAAAAAGAAATCAAGGACGTGTACTTCGTTGCCTGCGGCGGTTCGCTCGTCGACCTGTACGGCGCGGACTACTTCATCAAGGCGGAGTCTTCCACCATCCACTCCTCGTTTTATACCAGCAAGGAGTTTGTCTTAAATCCCCCCAAGCAGCTCGGAGAGAAGAGCCTGGCCATCGTCTGCTCGCACAGCGGCAACACCCCCGAGACCGTCGAGGCGGCCCACATGGCCAAGGACCGCGGCGCCGCGGTCATCACCCTGACCCATGCGGCCGGCTCCGGCTGCGACAACGACCGCTTCATCGTCTGGGTCTATCCCTGGGACGACGACGAGCTAGTCCTCTCCCCGATGGGCATCACCCTCGATCTGATGACCGAGCTGGTCCAGCAGCAGGAAGGCTTTGCGGGCTATGAGCACGTCAAGGAGGGCCTCGGCAAGATTTCCGCCATCGTGAAGGCCGCCCGCGAGACGGTGCATGAGCGCACCATCGCCTTTGCGGATAAGTACGATCACGCCTCGATCATCTACACCGTCGGTTCGGGCGCCAACTGGTTCCAGGCTTACGGCCTCGCCATCTGCTCGCTGATGGAGATGCAGTGGATGCATGCCAGCTACATCCATTCCGGCGAATACTTCCACGGCCCGTTCGAGGTCACCGAGAAGGGCGTCGTCTATTATCAGATGATGAGCGCCGGCAAGAACCGCCCGATGGACGAGCGTTCGCTCAAGTTCATCAAGGAGCATACCGACGACTACGTGGTGGTGGACGCCGTGGAGCTTGGCCTTGGCGCCATCAGCGAGGATGTCGTCGACTACTTCAACCCCATCCTCTTCTACGCCATGAGCTGCGAGTACCGCGCCGCCCTGGCCCACAACCGCAACCATCCGCTGGAGACCCGCCGCTACATGGGCAAGGTCGCCTACTGATCGGAGCACGCAATAAAAAAATAAGCGGGCGGCAGATTTTATCTGCCGCCCGCTTGATGATTGGCGCTATAAATGCAGCCGTTTTTTGACCTCCATGCGCATGCGCTCGCCCTCAAAGAGCAGCAGGGCGCACAGGGAAAGAAGGCTCACCGCCACGCAGATCACCGAAGGGTAGAATACCCGCAGCCAGCCCAGCAGCAGAAAGAGCAGCGGCACGATCCCGAACAGGGCGTCGATCACCAGATAGATCATATAGTCCTCCACCCGCAGGTGCAAAAGTTTTGCGAGCAGGGCCATCGCCAGCATGGCGAAGACGCACAGGGTGGGCACCACATAGTCGAGCGACCAGCCGTGCCAGCCGGTGCACAGGTCCCACAGCGCCGCCAGGGAAGAGAGGATGGCCACCTGCCAGAGGAGCCCCTTGGTCGGGCTGCCGCGCTTGTTGAGCGCGATCCCCAGGCTCAGCCACATCGACCCGAGCCCCGCCAGCACATAGAGCGACCAGGGCCCGCCCTGCCAAAGCAGCACGTTGATCGCCCCGCAGATCACCGCGGCCGCCGCCGACAGGAAGAGCAGCAGCCGCCAGAAAAGGTGATAAGGCCGCGGTGGCATGGCGAGCAAAGGGAAGGGCTCCTCCCGCTCGTCCCCGCCGCCGGAGAGCGGCCCCTGGCAGAGCGGGCAATGGCGGCGTTCGCCGCGGATATAAACCTTGCAGGCTTCACAGTATTGCATAACATTCCCTCCTACTGCCCGTCGAGCTGGTTGGTGGTGATTTCAATGTCGATCCCAAGCTGCGCCAGCCGGCGGAAGAAGCGCCGCTGCACGTCCACGCCGGCAAAGGTGCTGCTGAAGCTGAGCACCAGCCTATCCCCGAAGGAGCACAGGCAGAGCTGCAGGCGGTTGGTGCTGGTGAACACGTCGAAGAGCCGGATATACTCCTCCATCCCCGCGGGCATGGAGATGCGTCCCACGTTTGAGAGCGCGGCGGTGATCCCCCGCTCGCTCAGGCGGTTGGCGATGCGCAGGCTCACATCCTTGAAGGCGAGGGGCACCGCCCGGGCAATCAGATTGTGCTCGAGCGCGGCCAGCTCATTCATCCGTAGCGCCAGCCGCTCGGCGGTCAGCTCCCGCTTAAAGTAGCCGCCCACATGGGAGAGGATGTCCTCGAAGGTTCCCGGCTGCTTTTTGAAGTTGTAGCCGACGTTGAAGATGCCGAAGAAATTGCGCGCCGAGGCGGAGGGGAAGTAGCTGCGCAGGTTGACCGGCACGGTGAGCACCACCGGGCGGCCCTCCTCGCGCAGGGGCATCTCCCCATGGATCGCTTCGATCAGCACGGCGGCGAGCAGCACCGTCAGGGTGGCGCCGCAGCTGTGCGCCACCTTGAGCACCGAGGAAGCGCTCATTACGCCCGAGACCACCTTCAGGCGGTAGTCCTCGGTCTTCTCGCCGCGCAGGCGGAAGGCGTGAGGTGCCGGGTCCTTGCGGTAACGCTTGGCGCCGCCGTAATATTTTTGGAAGCTGTCGTCCATCTTCTGGGTGCCCGAGGCGTCGTAATCGAGCGGCGGCATCCCCTCGGGGAAGCGCTCGGGGTGCCGCAGCACGAGGTAGCGGGCCACCAGGGTGCGCAAAAATTGCAGCGCGCCGGTCCCATCCGAGAGGGCGTGGTAGACCTCCAGGCTGATCCGGCGCTTGTAGCAGGTCACCTCGAAGAGCAGCCCCTTGCGGTTCCCGTCGTAGAGCGGGCTGCAGGGGGGCTTACATTCCAGATGGACGGTCGGGCGCAGGTTGCTGCGCTCGAAGTAGTACCAGAACATCCCCTTTTTGATCACCGACAGGTAGAGGGGGAAGTCCTCCACCGTCCGGTCCAGCGCCTGCTGCAGCAGGGCGGGATCCACCTCTTCCGAGAGCTCGCACGCGAAGCGGAAGACCTTGGTGTCCTCCCGGTCCGAGGTGGGCGGGAATATTTTGGCGGCGTTGTCGAGCCTGCTCCAGGGCGCGGGCTGATGGCTCTTCACTCGCACAGCGCCTCCCCATTGAGAAAATGATTGACCATCACGTAGCTGCGCCTGACCTGTACGAAGGTGGGCGGCAGCGAAAGAAAGCCGTGCAGCGCGTCGGGCATGCGGTGGATCAGGGCCTCGTTGCCCGCCTCGCGCAGCCGCCTGCCATAGGCCTCGCCCTCGTCGCGCAGCGGGTCGTATTCGGCGGTGATGATCAGGGTGTCCGGCTGATGGGAGAGGTCCTTTGCCATCAGCGGCGCGAAATAAGGGTTGCACAAATCCTTTGGATCGGACATATATAAGTCGATGAAGTCGCAGACCCGCTTGGAGGTCAGCAAATAATCCGTCCCGTTCTCACGCACCGAGGGGAAGGGGGAGGTCTCGCTATGGTCGTAATAGGTGGCGGGATAAAAAAGGATCTGCCGCTTTGGGCTAAATTCGCCGCTTGCGCGCGCCATCAGGGAGACGACGGCCGAAAGGTTGCCCCCCGCGCTGTCCCCGATCAGGGTGATGTCCTGAGGCTGCACGCCCAGCAGAGAGGGATCTGAAAACACTTCCCGCGCCACGGCGTAGCAGTCCTCGGGCGCCGCGGGGAACTTATACTCGGGCGCCAGGCGGTAGTCCACCGATACGACGATGTGGGAGGTGAGGCGCGCCATGGTGGCGCAGACCCGGTCGTAGCTGTCGATGTTCCCGGTCACCCATCCGCCGCCGTGGAAAAAGAGGAGCATGCGCCGCCGGGGCGGATCGTTGGGAGGATTGAAGATCCGAACAGGCACCTCGTGGTCGCCGCAGGGGACCTTGTGATCCCAAATGCGGTAGGAGAGCTTGCTCACTCTCAGCGAGGTGGCGCTAATCACCTGCCGCTCGAGCTTATAATTTTTCTTGACGTCCAGGTCCGGGTAGGAAAGCGCCTTGAGCGCGGCGCGCATAGCTTTGTTGATTGCCATTTTTTCTTTCCGCCTCTCGGTTGATTCGGATTGGGGATGTTATGATTGGCCATCGCCTCAGGCGTGCCATGAAAATGATATATAATTATTATAGCATAACCCGTATCCAAATAGAAACCCCCGGCACGCCGGAGGTTCCCCTTATAAGAAAGCCGCCGGACCATACCGGCCCGGCAGAAAAGCTACCGGGACTGCGAAAGCCCGGATTCATATCCATATTCGCGCAATACTACATCGTCGAAGCTCTCTTCATAGATTCCGCCGGCCCGGCAAAATCCGTTTTTTTCGTATAGGCGGATCGCCGGCAGGTTGACGTCCACGACCAGGAGCCTTAAAAAATCAGCATCCATTTCCCTGGCCAGCGCCATGGCGTACCGCAGCGCCGCGCTGCCGACGCCTTGCCTCATGCAGTCCACGTTGACGCCGAAACGGTCGAGATAGAGCGCCTTGCCCCGCGGGTCTTCCCATTTCAAATGGGCTCCGCCGCTGTTTGACGGGCACAGGGCAAACGAGGCCATGATGTCCCGGCCCCGCGTCAAAAGATACAGGCGGCCTTTTTTGATGTCCTCCTCAAAGAACGCACAGGGGTAGACCTCGTCCCATATTTGTATATGCTCCCGGTTCATCTTGCCGATAATTTTTTTGTATACTGTTTTGAGCTGTGTTAGGTCATCCATCCCGGCCAAACGTAGATGCATAATGTTCTCCTTATTCTTCACTGGGAAGGTGTGTTGCAAGCCTCCTGGCCTCAAACCCCGAGCTCATCGGCAAAATAGGCGCGGCTGCAGGCGTGCAGGCCCCTGCCGTCCCGGCAGTCCACCCGGATATATGCATCCCGGCCGCTGAGCTCAAAGCAGGCCCCGGTGATGGTCTCGTCGGGCCGGGCAAGCGCCTTGTAGGTATTTCGGCCGTCGGTGACAACGAATATTTTTTCGATGGGCGAGCAGGAGATGTGCAGACGGCTTCCTTCGAGCCAGAGCGCATTGATCTCGGGCCCCATCGAGGAATAATAGTCCCCCGCCTTCAGCGCCTCGATGATGGCGCGGTAGCTGAGACAAGGGGCCTTGATCATGGTGAATCCCCCGAAGGAGTCGCACAGCGGGTCGCCGAAGGGGAAGGCGTTGTGATTGTCGTCGGTCATCAGGCAGCCGATGTGCTGGCCCGCGCGCAGCAGCTCGTCATAGGCCTGCGGGTTGTAGCCGTAGAGCCCGTCGTGCTCGCAGCCGTGGTTGTAGATTTCCATCGCGAACAGGCCGCGCAGGTTTTTATAGTCCTCCACCGTCTGCAGCGACCAGTAGGGATGGTTGTAGCAACAGAGGAATCCCAGCTCGTTCATCCTGGCGATAAAATCGTTGATGTAACCGACATCCTGATAGCGGTGCCCGGGCAGCAGGTTCTTCTGTTTCTCCCCGGTGTTTTGATCCGGGTCGGTGTCGTAAAAGTTGAGATGGTAGGTCTTGCAGTGGTCATGATCGCTCATCCAGTCGTATTCGTCGATGTTGATCTCATACGCGGCCAGTGCCAGAAAATCCTCGTCGCTCAGCGCGCGGTGGTCCTCGTACCGCCGGTGGTCGGTATAGGCGAGCACCGAATATCCCCGGCTTTTATAGGCCTCCTTGAGCTCCCCGATTGTGAGCGCGCCGTCGGAGAGGGTGGAGTGGCAATGCAGGTTGGCCTTATAGAACCGCCCACCCTCGGGCAGCAGAAAACGTTTTTCCATGATAGATCGTTCCTTTCCCGGAAATTCAGCCTAGAAGCCGAAAATTTCCTTTGCCTGTTCCATGCGCTCGATGACCGGCACCGAGAAGGGGCAGTTGCCCTCGCAGCTGCCACAGGCGATACAGTCCTGGGCGTGCCGTTCCAGCGCCCCGTAATGCGCGCGCACCGTGTCCGGCACCTCTTTTGCGCTCTGCGCCAGGTCGAGGAACTTTTGCACCTGGGCGATGTCGATATGCGACGGGCAGGGCAGACAGTGATTGCAGTACATGCACCGGCCCTTCATCGAATATTTCGGGGTGGAGGAGAGGATGAGGGAATAGTCCCGCTCCCGCTCGCCCGCCGTCTCGTAGGCGGCGCTGCTCTTGACCTCCTGCGCGGTCTTGGCCCCGGCTAAGACACTGCAGACCGCCGGACGGGTGAGCGCGTAATGGATGCACTGCGCCGGGGTGAGCGCGACCCCGAAGGGGGACATTTCGGCGCTGAGCAGCGAGCCGGCCGCCATGCCCTTCATCACGGTGATGGCGGTTCCATGCCGCTCACAGGTGCGGTAGAGCTCCTCGCGCACCGGGTTGATCCCGCACAGCCCCTCCTTTTGATACGAGGCGGGGACGAAGAGGTCGTCGATCAGAGTGTCCTCGGGCAGCAGGTCATAAGCGGGGTTGAGGCTGAACATCAGCACGTCCAGCCATCCGGTCTCCACCGCGCGCGTGGCGCTCTGCGGGTCGTGCGAGCTCATCCCGATCGCGCGGATCACCCCCTTGGCCTTGAGCTGTTGGGCATAGTCCATCAGCCCGCCCGGGGCGAAGACCCGCTCGAAGTCCTCGGCGGTGTCCACAAAGTGGAGCATCCCGATGTCTATGTAGTCGGTCCCCAGCCGCTCGAGCAGATCGAAGAAGAACCGCTCACAGAGCGCGAGGTCCCGGGTGCGCTCGTATTGCCCGTTTATCCAGGCGGCTCCGATGTGTCCCTGGATCAGCACCTGTTCCCGCCGCCCCTTGAGAGCGCGCCCCAGGTTCAGGCGCACCTGCGGCTCGGACATGAAGACGTCAAAAATGTTGATCCCACATTCCAGCGCGGCGTCCACAACCTCCTTGACCTGGCTGTAGGGCAGGCCCTGCAAATGCTCGCACCCCAGCCCGACCTCGCTCGCTTGCATGCCGGTTCGGCCAAGTGTCCGGTAATTCATATGCTCTCCTCCTCGTTGTCTTTTTGCTTTCATTCTAGCACAAAGCCGCCGCCTTTCAAGCGAAAAGTTCTGCGGTGCATAGGCCTATTTTGCGGTTCCCCGCCAGAGGTGGACCAGGAAATCCTGTACGTTGGTCACGATCGAGGTGACCGCCAAACTTCCGCGGTCGCGCAGCTTGTTGGTGACGAATTCCGAAATGTCCACGCAATAGAGGAAGACCGGGCGCACCTGCCCGTCGATCACCCGGAAGGAGGGGGTCATGTTTCCGGTGGCGATGGTGTGCAGCTGGGTGGCCAGGCAGATGACGGTGGTCGCCTGCCGGATGTAGGAGCGCATGCGGTCCTGCGCGTCGTAGACGTTGCCGATCACCTCGGGCAGCGGCCCGTCGTCCCGGATGGAGCCGGCCAATACGAGGGGCACCTCGTTCCTGACGCAGGAATTTACGATCCCGTCCTTGACGCCATAGGTTTCGATGAACCGCGGGATCGAGCCGCAGCCGCGCACCTTGTTGATCACGTCGATGTGGTTGTAATGGCCGTTCGGCATAGGCTGCTGGGTGTAAACGTCCTGCCCCAGCGCGGTGCGCAGGAGTGCTGCCTCCAGGTCGTGGGTGGCCAGCGCGTTGCCCGCCATCACGACGTTCGCAAAGCCGTTTTCAATCAGCCCGGACATCGCCGCGCGCGCGTCGGCGTCGAAGGAGCAGGCCGGGCCGAGCACCCAGGCGATGAAGCCGTGTTCCCGCTCGTATTTCAGCAGCTCATAAAGCGAGTCGTAATCCTTGGAGAAGGCCGTTTCGCGCGAGCGCCCGGTGCGGAAGGCGAAGGAGCCGTCCGACGCTCCCGCTTTCGAGAAGCCGTCGTAATGGACGTAGATTCCTTCCGAGCCGTCCTCGGTGCGCCCGAGGATGACCTCGTCCCCGCCCCTAAGATTGCGGAATTCCTTGGTGGCGATCCCGCCGCCCGGCTCCAGTACGGCGACGCAATCCATCCGGCTCTCCCCGGCGAGCATCCATGTCCCGCCGAGCTTAAAATACTCGGGATAGATACTCGTCGCGTGGTAATTCTCCGGCGCCACCCCGTCCCGGGGCGCCGGAGCGCTTTTGGCGCAGGGGGCGCCGGTAAAGGCCGGCTTGGAAAAGTCGGGCGCTTGATAGGTTGGCATTTGAAAGCTCATGGATAAGTCCTCCTGTCTTGATGGCGTCTCGATATCTACTGGAAATATTATAGCATACTTGTCTTGCCGGTGCATCCCAGCCTTCCGGCGGAACAGCAAAAAGTGTATGAATTTTCTGTGAAATGCATCCAGAGGACTTGTATTCTTACCATACATGGATTAGAATGGAAGAGCATATAGAGAATATCAGCGGTGGATCAGAACACCGGCAGGTTTTGATTTCAAGGTTGCCGTGCGCTGGAAGGATCGAAGCCTTATGGGTACCTTGGTCTTTGGCTTCCTTTAAGGTTTTTTAGAGAATTCTATGCTAGGATGATTTTGGAATCAGGCAAACAATCATTTTACTAAGAGGAAGGAAAGAAAAATGAAAAGTCTCAGTAGCAAACTCATGGCTTTGGTTCTCGCTCTCTCCATGCTGATGGGAACCGTAGTGGTGGCGTCTGCGGCCAGCTCCACCGATTACAGCGTCAAGGTTGAGGACAACAAGGTGTCGTTCATTCAGAACGGTAAGACGATCGGCACCTACAACTCGAAGGACGCAAAGCTCAAGCTCGTCACCGATAAGGACGGCGACCTTCTGGTCTGCTTCTATGATGCAAACAACAACTATAAGAGAATCACCCTCGGCAAGCAGACCTCCCTCTCGCTGAGCGGCTCGATGACCTCCCTGACGCTGGACAAGTCGCTCAACGATAGCCTGAGCTTCTCCGTCTCGGCGTCGGTCGGCACCATGTCCGTGGCCTCTAAAAACAGTGTGAAGATCAGCGGCAAGGTTGATAAGCTGACCATCACCGGCGCGGCCAAGGTCACCGTCACCAAGGACGGCAAGGTTACCTCCGCCTCGGTCGCGAAGAGCGCCACCCTCACCAACGAGTCCTCGACCAAGATCGGCTCGGCCAATGTGAAGAGCTCCTCGAGCAAGAGCGACACCCCGACCCTCAGACTGGTCGGCAACGCCGGTAAGTACGATTCCAACAGGGACGATGACGATGATGATGACGATGACGACGACGATTACGTCGCCCGCCGCAAGCCGGATCTCGACATCGGCCGCCTCGAGGCTTCTGTCGGCGATGAGCTGCGTGATCTGATTGACGATTTGAACAATGAAGTCGATGCGTACTGGGAAGACGATGATCACGATGAAGTTGAGGTCAAGGGTGAGTGCAAGTGGAAGAAAAAGAACAGCACAGAGCTCGAGAAGAGCGGTGAGTACAGCTTTGTCTTCACCCCGCGCGATACCAAAAAATACCGCGAGGTCAGCGGTTCTATCTACATCCGTGTCGACTAATCGGGAAACTTTCACAGCATAAAAGAAACGCCCGGCATGCCCGTTGGCATGCCGGGCCTTTTCCTGGAACAAGGCCTTAGTCGCTGTAGTGCATGATGTTGGAAACATATTCCTGCATCTCGCTGAGAGAGCGGAAGTCGCATTCCATTACCTTGCGCTTGATGTCGGACGGCAGCGCCTGGAAGTACTCGTAGCTCGACAGGTCCTGGTCCAGCAGGTCCGACAGGCACAGGTGTTCTCCTTTGAGCATAGCTTTGCCTTTCCGCTTTGGCGTTTGTTTGCCAAAGCCGTTTAATTGGGCGAAATCGCCCATTCCTAGTTTTTCTGCCATGGCCACATTTAAAACAAGGAAAATCGATGAAACAAGCGGACGGCCGAATTATTCGTCCGTCACATGCGACGCCTGTATTGAGGCGAGCCATTTTGGCACAATAGTAAGAATCACGGTAAGAACAGGAGTTAGACAGGAATGAAACCCTTCTCGAAATTTTTCACCGTCCTTTTGACAGCCTGTATGCTCTTCGCAGCGGCCAGTCCCGTCTTTGGCGCGAACGTCAATTCACAAAAGAGCGAGGAGCCCGCAAAAAAGGAGGAGAGCTTCCTGAAATATTCGCAGGAGGAGATGCTCTCCCATCTCGGCGGCGTATGGAAGGGAAGTTTCCATACCCGCACCGCGCCCGGCAAATATGCCGAGGATGAAGCGCAGATGAGCTTCATCGCTTCGTCCGGGAACCCCAGGCTCTTCCTGGTAATCGATTCCTACGAAGCGAACTACCTCACGCCCGCCTGGCGGATCGAGGACAGCGAGCTTGTATTTTCCTTCAACGACTCCTATTGGAGCGCGATGGCCACCCTGCACTTTTCGGATGAAAACACCCTCGCCGGGACCTACGCGCAGTACGGCGAGGAGTTCGAGCTACAGTTTGAAAAGCTTTCCTCGAAACCGACGGACTACTCCTCCCAGCCGCAGTTCATTTTCGAGGATGAAGAGTATTCCGTCTGGCGCGAGCGTCTCACGAAGTATCCCGACTTCGACCCCGGCAGCGAAAAAGACTTTGGGACCATCCCGTTTACCTACGAGCTGTGGAGATGGGATAAATCCTTTCCGCTGGTGCGTGACTACGGTATGGCCGACGCGATCCGGGGAAAGAGCGACGTGGACCAGATGATCGCGCTGCTGAACCTGGTATGCGACAACTTTAGGCACGACGGCTCCTACGGCATCCCGGAAGGGGAGGACGCGGCGGGACTGAGCGCCCAGACGGTCATAAACCTCTGCCGGCAAAACGGCGGGATCGAGTGCCGGGGGCTCTCGATCATCCTCAGCGAGATGCTGCGCACCAGCGGGATTCCGGCAAAGCCGATCATGTGCATCCCCTCCACCGATCCCTGCGAGGAGTGTCATGTGGTGGTGCACGCCTATTCGGAGAGCCTCGGCCAGTGGATCATGCTGGACCCGACCTACCGCCTGGTGCTCAAGGACGAGACCGGCCGGTATGTCGATCTGCCCACCCTGCGCCGGAGCCTGATCAGCGGCGCCAAGCTGGTGGCCAACTCCAACGCCGGCCACAACCGCATGCCCTTTTATATGGATTTCTACCGCGCCTATATGACCAAGAACACCTTCCGCTTCTCCTGCCTGACTGATTTTTCCTACGGCTCGGAGGGAAGCGAAAATAACCAGGCGCAGATGCTCGTCCCCAAGGGCTACCCGGTTCCCTATGCGGGGTCGCGTCCCGAACGGGTGACCACCAACGCGGCGGCCTTCTGGGCCCCGCCACAAAACTAGAAAAAAGGAGCGGAATCCCATGATTCCGCTCCTTTTTTTATATGGGCCGCGGTGGGGGCCGCGGCCGCTAAACCGGCATGGCCGGATTAGGCATCTTCGGTCTGCTGCACACTTTCCGGCACGTTCTCCTGCAGCGTCACGCTGATGGGAAGGGTTTCTCCGTCGCGCAGGACGCGCAGCTTGATGGTTTCACCGGCCGAGTATTTCTCCAGCTCGGTTTTCAGCTCCCGGGTGGAAGAGATCTCGGCGTCGCCCACCGCCACGATCCCGTCGCCGACCTTGAGCCCCGCCTTCTGGGCGGCCGAGGATTCGTTCACGCCCGCGATATAGACCCCAAGCTGCGGCACACGGTACATAAAGGCCGAGCGCTCGTCCTGGATGTCGATCACCGAGACGCCCAAAGCCCCGCGGCCGGTCACATAGCCGTTTTGGATCAGGTCCTCGATTACCGTCTTGGCCTTGTCGACCGGGATGGCGAAGCCGAGCCCCTCGATCCCGGAACCGGAGGATTTGGCCACCACGATGCCGATCAGCTCACCCTTGTCGTTAAAGAGGCCGCCGCCCGAGTTGCCGGGGTTGATGGCCGCGTTGGTCTGGATGAGGGTGTGGGTCTCGCCGTCGATGGTGACCTCGCGGTTCAAGGCGCTGACGATGCCGTTGGTCACGGTGCCGCCCAGCTCGCCGAGCGGATTGCCGATGGCAACCGTCTCATCGCCGACCTGCAGGGAATCCGAGCTGCCCATCACGGCGGCGCTGAGGTTTTCGGCCTCGATCTTGATGACGGCCAGATCGGTCTGTGGATCGGTCCCCACCAAAGTCGCGTCATAGGTTTCCTCTCCGTCCTTGAGGCGCACGGTGATCTTCTGCGCGCCGTCAATGACATGGTTGTTGGTGACGATGTAGCCGTCCTGCGAGATGATCACGCCGCTGCCCGCCGCCTGCGCGGTGACCGGCTGCATGAAAAAGTTCTGTTGGGGCACCTCGGTGCGGATCTCGACCACCGAGTCGGAAACCGAGCTGACGATCTGCGAGACGCTCATCACGCCGCCCGTGGAGGACGGGGCGCTCGAGACGGTGGAGCCGGTGGGGGTATTGTCCGCCGGTTGTGAAGCCGCGCTCTGGTTTCCCGCAAGGTTGGCGGCGAGATAGCCGCCGCCGAAGCCCATCGCCGAGGAGGAGACCACACAGGCGAGGGCGACCGCCACTGCGAAGCCCCGGTTATGCCGTTTCTTCGGTCCTTCCTGCGGCGCCCCGCCGTACTGCGGATTGCTGGAGTAGCTGTTTTCCAGTTGACTGCCTTTAAAATCATCATAGTAATTCATATATATGCCTCCTTACAGGTGGTTGTTTTTTGAACTGTCTATAGAATACCCGCCAGATGTGTGATCCGTTTTAAGACTTTGAAACCTTGATTTTAATTTTTTACGAAGAGATTTTGTACTTTGTAAAGAAAAATCGATGGAATCTTGAAGAATTTGCTACCTTTGGCTTTTTTGGAAGAATTGCCCTTATTTGTAACAAAAATGGGAAAAAAGCTCGACATTTTTTGTCTCTCACGCTATAATAAGAAAAGTAGTATTTGAGGAGTGTATATAGTGTTTAAAATGAAAAAGATCGTTTCGGCATTATTGGCGGCGGCTATGCTGTTTGGCGCGGCGCTTTCGGCTTCGGCGGCGGCCAAAACGCAGGACAAGGATTGGACCCAGGCCGACCTGAGCAAGCTGGGACAGGGGATCTACCAGGATTTTGTCAAGGGCCTGCACAACATGCAGGGCACGGTGACCTCCGAATTCAGCGGCACCAGCCAGCAGGCGTTCGACCAGTTTGGCAAGATTTTGCAGGTGCTCAAAAAACAGAACCCTGAAATTTTCTGGCTGAGCTACGACTACCAGTCCTGCAAGGTGACGGGCGGGGATACCCTTTCCTGGAGCCCGGACTATTTCTCCGAATTCAAGAGCGGCGGCAAGCTGGACAAGGAGAAGATCAAATCGGTCCAGCAAAGCCTCGAGGCGGTGGTCAACTCGGTGGGCACCGGCAAGACGACCTATGAAACGGTCACGAAGTTCAATTCCTGGCTGACCCAGAATGTCGCCTACACCTTCGACTACTCCAACAGCCATGTCTACGAGCTGACCGGCGCGCTGGTGGATCGCAAATGTGCCTGTGAGGGCTATGCCAAGGCGTTTAAATTCCTTTGTGACAACGCCGGGATCGAGTGCGTGGTCGTTTCGGGCAAGGGCACCACGGGGGGCACGACCTACGACCACGAGTGGAATTATGTCAAAATGGACGACGGCAAGTGGTATCTGATGGACTGCACCTGGAACGCGCTCGGCGCCAACAAGCAGAAGTGGTTCCTGCTTGGCACCGACTCCGCGGTGGAGGGGATGGCGCTGCTCACCTCTCACAAGGAGGACGGCTCGAAGTATCCCGAGCTTTCCAAGGCAAACTACAGCGCGCAGTAGCAGCTATAATTTAACGGGTCGCCCGTTCCTTTTTGGGCCGCCTGATGACAGCAACAAAGCGTAAATTGGGGGGCAAACAAAATGTTCGATTATGACAATCCGTCCGGAATCAACTATACGGTGATTTCCAAGAGCACCACGGTGCGCGGAAACATCAAAACGGCCGACCCGATCAAGGTCAGCGGCCGGGTGATCGGCGACATCGACTGCGAGAAGCGCGCCGCCGTCACCGGCAAGGTGGAGGGGAACATCGGCAGCGAGAACTTTGTGGCCAGCAACGCGGCCGTCAAGGGGAACATCGACTGCCATGACCAGTTCTCGGCGGACGAGGACAGCGCCATCATCGGGGACGTTACGGCCGGAGCCGCGACGGTTGAGGGCCGGGTCAAAGGCAATATGAAGATTGCCAACGAGGTCGAGGTGGGCTCCACCGCGGTCATTGTGGGGGACATTTCCGCGAGCAACATCGAGGTCAAAAAGGGCGCGCGGGTCAGCGGTACGCTGCAGATCGACCACTGATTCACGATTCGACAGATAAAAAACCGGAGGCGCATTTATGCGCCTCCGGTTTTTTGCGTGTTTATCGCTCTTGCGCAGTCCTTTTGCCGCTGAATATCACCCGGTCGATATCTTTTACCGTGATACCCTCGAGCCGCCGCTTACACAGCTCGTCGAGCTCGCCGTAGATGCCGTCCATGATCCGTCCCATCCCCGAGGCGACCAGGCATTTTTTGTCCACGTTTCCCGAGCGCCAGGAGGCGCTCACCAGCGGCACGCCCACCGCCTCGTCGATCCGGCGCAGGGTCACTTCCCCCGGGTCGAGGCAGAAGCGGTAGCCGCCCTCGGCTCCCTCCTTGGTTTCGATCAGCCCGCCCTTCTTGAGCATGGCCATCACCTTGCGCACCCGGGCGGGATTGGTGCAGACATTCTGCGAGAGCTCCTCGCTTGAGAGGGTGGTGCCCTTGTGGTTGAGGTAGACCAGCGCGTGGACCGCGATGGTAAATTCTCCGGTCATCGTGACGCCCCTTTCCCGGATTTAAACGATGCCTTGGCCCTTTTCAGCAGATCGAACAGGAAGAGAAGATGCAGGACGAGCAGCGCGCCGTATAAGGCGAGCTGCCCGCCGCTTGCCTGCGCACAGGCGACCCCGGTGCCCTGGCGGGCCAGGGCATAGACCAGCGACGCACTGTAGAAGAGGGAGAGGGCCAGGTAGAGCAGTGGGAAGAGGCTCCGCGCGCTTCGCACGACCAGCACCAAGCTGACCGCCAGCACCGAAAGCGCGGCGGCCAGCCCGCAAAAGAAAAGCAGGGTCGATAGGATAAAATGCAAAGCGTCCCCCTCCTTAAACGCAGAAGCCGATCCCGGTGTGCAGCAGCACAGCCACCAGTACAGCGGCCAAAACTACTCCGGCGAAACGTAAAACCTGATCCATGGCTCCTCCTGAATGTATCGTTTGATGTTACAGCTTATACTGTAATTATAATATTTACAGAATCTGTTGTCAAGTCCCGGGATGATATTTTGGGGGAGGGGCGCGCGGCTTTTTTCAGGATAGAGGTTGAAGCCGCCCAGCAGACA
Source organism: Harryflintia acetispora (assembly GCA_004340125.1). Lineage (GTDB taxonomy): Bacteria > Bacillota > Clostridia > Oscillospirales > Ruminococcaceae > Harryflintia > Harryflintia acetispora. The sequence continues at coordinate 194,371 of SLUK01000003.1, forward strand.
GGCCCCGCCGGATCGGCGGAGCCTGTCTGCTGGATATTATTCGGGGAGCCTTGCAAACTCAACAGTCACCACGAACAGGTCGGCGATGGTCTCCACCGAAAAGCGTCCGCCGCAGGCCTCGGTAAAGCTGCGGGCGATCGAGAGGCCAAGCCCGCTGCCGCCGTCGGTACGGCTTTGATCCCCCCGCACGAAGCGCTCGGTGAAATCCACGCCCGGGGCGATTTCGGTTTTCGAGGTGTTCTTCACGCTGGCCACCGCCATGCTGCCGTCGGCGTGCAGCGAGACGTGGATCCGCGAGCCCTCGAGGGAATACTGCAAGGCGTTTTGCAGCAGGTTCTGGAAGACCCGGTAGAGCCGCTGCCCGTCGGCCTGGATCATCACCGGCTCCTCGGGTATCTCGCTCCTGAGCTGCACCGGGCTTCCGGCGATCTGCTCCTGCATGTCGGCCAGGGTCTGGCGCAGCAGCTTCCCGAGGTCCAGCTCCTCCTGGTCCACCGGCAGCTGTCCCGAGGTCGCCTTGCTCACCTCGAACACGTCCTGCACCATCGTCTTGAGGCGCTGGGACTTGCCCTTAAGAATCTCTATATAGTCCCGCACATGCTCGGGCAGGTCCTCCTCCTCGTCCAGCAGCTCGACGTAGCTGATGATCGAGGTCAGCGGGGTTTTGATGTCATGAGAAACGTTTGCGATCAGCTCGACCTTCATGCGCTCGCTGCGGATCTGCTCCTCGAGCGCGGCGTTCATCCCGCGCTGGATGTCGCCGAGGTCCTGCGCCGCCTGGCAGAGGTCCGCGTCTTCGGGGAGGGTCAGCGGCATGCTCAGATTGCCCGCGCGCACCGTCCCGATCTGGTCGATCAGCGCGCCGACATCCCCGCTCATACTCCGGCAGTCCCTGTTAAAGCCGTGCAGCGCCCAAAGTCCAAGCGCCAGCAGCAGGAGCAGGGGAATGGCAATGACGAGGGCTCCGGGGGAATTATAGATCATGAAGAAGAACAGGGGCACCGCCGCCGCGGCGCTGAGGATCACCTGAAAGGCCGTGATCCGGCGCAGGCGGCGCTCCATGCGCTGCTGGAAGGGCAGACGCAGCTCGGCTCTCCGGTGGGAAGCGCGCAGCCTTGAGAGAAGGCTGTGCTTTAGGGGGTGCACTCCATAGCGCAGGTCGTTGACCAGCAGGTAGCCCATCCAGAACAGGAACAGCACGGCGCCGGTGTTCTGGGCGACGTCCTGGAGGTAGGAGGAGAGCATCCAGAAGTCGAGATAGCCTTCGTTATAGACATAATAGGCCAGCTCGCGCATATTGTAGCTCGAAGCGAGCAGGGCGAAGAGAAGGGCCAGCAGCAGGATCAGGACCTTGAACTCGATGTAGACGCGTCCCGTGATCCTGGCCAGGAAGCGGTCTGCGCGCGCCTTTTGCCGCCGCGAAAAGAGATAGAACAGGAAGAAGACGGCGCCGGCGGTCAGGGCAAAGGCACAGACGATATAGCGCTGCCGGTTCTGGCTGAGATTGCGCGCCAGGTAGTACAGGTCGTTGCTGCGGTACGCCGAATTGGAGTTGTCCGTCGAAACGTAGAGCATGGGCACCTTGGCGGCGGCGATGGTGACGGTGGCGTGAGAGGTCTTTTCATCCACCGTGAAGTTATTGTAGCCGGGGAGGTACCAGTCGTTCTCCTCCCGGTAATACCCGTCGCCGTACGGGTCGATCTTCTTGCCGTCCTTTATGATGGTGGCCTTCTTGCCGTCGAAATAGAGCAGGAAGTTGTACCCCTCGGGCTGGGCGAGGGAGGGGCCGTCGAGCCCGGTGCCCTCGGCGTTGGTGTACTTTTCCTTGCCGTCGTAGGAGATGGTATAAAGTATGTTTTTGTCCTTGGCGAAGCGCTCGTGCGCGCGCTTTGCGGCCGCCTCGATCTCCTCGTCGCTGGGGTAGCTTGGCCCGGAGGAAGAATCCTCGGACACGCCGTAGCTCGTTTCGGTTTGCCAGCCCCATTGCAGGCCGAGGCCCTCCATGGCCGCCTCGGCGGATTCCTGGGCGTAGCTATAGGTGTATTCCCCGTCGTAGGGGTAGCCGTACCAGTCCAGCGGGCTGCCGCTGGCCATCGCGAGGAAATCCTCGAGGTAGCCCGAGATGTTCCGGCGAAACTGGGTGGTATTCTGATAGTCGGTCTCAAAGCTCTCCCGCAGCTCCTGCACGCCCTGGGAGCCGCGCAGCGCCAGCGAGAGGAAGGGAGCGGCCCCGCCCAGGAGGAGGCTCACCCCGAGAGAAAAGCAAAGAAAACTAAGTATGGCTTTCCATTTTTTCGATTTTGTATCCAATTCCCCACACCACCTTTAAATATTCGGGTTCCTTCGGGTTGAGTTCGATTTTTTCGCGAATGCGTCGGATGTGGACCATCACCGTGTTTTCCGGGGCGAAGGCCTCCTCCTCCCAGACCCTGCGGTAGATCTCCTCGGCGGGGAAGATCCGCCCGAGGTTGCGCATGAGCAGGTCGACGATCTTGGTCTCGGTCGCGGTCAGCTTGACGGGGTCGCCGTCGGCGCGCAGGAGGCGCTCCTCGGTGTTGTAGCTCAGCCGCCCGTTGTGGATCTCGCCGCTGCTGAGTGCCGTGTTGATGTCTCCGAGGCTGGTGTAGCGCCGCAGCTGGCTGCGCACCCGCGCCACCAGCTCCTGGGGGCTGAAGGGCTTGGTCACGTAGTCGTCGGCCCCCATTGAGAGGCCGAGGATCTTGTCGGTTTCCTCGCTCTTGGCGCTGAGCACGATGATGGGCAGGTTGCGCCGCTCGCGGATTTTCATGACGGCGGACAGCCCGTCGAGCTTCGGCATCATCACGTCGATGAGGATCAGCTGGACCGACTGCTCGGCGGCAAGCTCGAGCGCCTTGAGGCCGTCGTAGGCCTCCAGCACCCGGTACCCCTCCTTGCGCAGCAGGATCGCGATGGCTTTTACAATTTCCCGGTCGTCGTCGACCACAAGCACACATTCGTTCATGGGAACTCCTCCTTCAGGCTTGTCTCTATCTTAAGGGAAGGTTCTTACAAAATCACAAGGGAAATCCTTACAGATTCCTTACGAACCATAAGCTCGAAAGAAAAGACGTGTCAGAGAGACTGACACGTCTTTTCTATCATTCAGTATAGCATAGTTTCATCCGGCGGGGAAGGGCTCAGTCCCTGGCGCAGAGCTCTTCCTCCACCTCGATGATCCGGGAACACAGGCGCCGCAGCTGCGAGCGGCTGCGGGAAAGGAGAAGGATGGAAATCCCCCTCTGCCTCAGACGGCGCAGAACTTCCCCGAACTCGTGCAGCGAAAGGTCGTTATAACCGATATGGGGATTGCGAAAGATCATCACCGCCGGCCCGGTACAGAGCCAGCGCGCAATGACCAGGCTTTGCTGTAAGCTGCCGCCGAGCTGCGGCAGCCGCTCGCAGCGCCCATATTCCTGCGCCAGGTCCAGAAGGTCCAGTGCCGCCAGCGCTTGTAAAACCGTATAATAGGTCACCCGGCTGTTTTCGATCCCGAAGGGCCGCCCGAGATCGAGTAGCAGCCCGACGTTGTCGACGAGGCCCAGGTTGTGAAAAATCCCTTGCGTGCCGCTGGATTCGTCCAGCAGCGCGATCCCCTTTATGCTCGGGCGGGAGCCCTGCCTCGAGGGGAGGGGACGGCCGTCCAGCGCGGCGAAGCCGGTGTAGGGCAGCTGCCCGGTCAGCATATGGGAGAGCTCTTCGCAGACCGTCCAGTCCGGATCGTAGATTCCCAGCGCTTCCCCCGAGGCGAGGGAAAGGGAAAAGCCCCGCAGATGCTCCCCCGCACAGACGCTTTGCAGCTCGAGCCGGACAGACCGGCCGGCGGCCGGGACACCTTCCCCTGCCAAGGGGGAGTCCTCCCGCGGCGGGGCGCTGCCATCCCCCCGGAACAGGGAGAGCAGTTCGCCGCCCTGAAGGTGCTGCGGCTCGCTGACCGAGACGATGGTGCCGTGACGCAGGACGGACAGCCGGTCGCATTCGAGGATCAGCTCACTGAAGCGGTCGGTGATGAACAGTACAGAAACCCCCGCCTGCCGCAGGTAGCGCAATACATTTTTATAAAGGACAGCCTGCGCGCGGGTATAGCCGCCGGCGCTGTCCTCCAGGACCAGGATTTTGCTCTGGCGCGCGCACACGCGCAGCAGGGCGACGAGTTGGCGCTGCCAGGGAGGAATTTCCTCCAGCCGCTGATCCGCCCGGACGAAGGGGAGCCCCGCCTCCCCCAGCAGCCTCTGCGCCTCGGCGTACATGGCGGGCAGGTCGAGGCGGCGATAAGAGAAGAAGCGCTCCTGCAGGCCGCAGATGTTTTCCGCCACCGTCAGCTGCAAAAAGAGCTGGTCGTCCTGCCGGCAGCAGAGCATCCCTCCGGCGGCCTGCCGCCAAGCAGCGGGGGAAGAAACCTCCCTGCCAAAGAGGAACAGCTTGCCGCCCTCGGGAAAGGCGCGCGCGCCCAACAGCTCGAAGAGCGCGCCGCGGCAGCGGTCGGAGCGGCAGAAAAGGCCGTGCAGCTCCCCTTGCAACAGGGTGAGGTTGAGATTTTCGAGCAGCGGCCTCCCCTGCGATGAGAGGCTCAGGCGACATAGGCGCAGCAGTTCAGCTTTCATGGGCGTTCTCCGTCAGGGGGAGGGAGAGCTCCACCCTCGTCTGATAGCCCAGGATGCTGTACACATTCAGCCCGTAGTCCTCGCCGTACATCAGCCGCAGGCGCGCGTTGACGTTCTGCAGCGCGATCCCGGAGCCGGGGGAGGCCGGCGGCTCCGCCCGCCCGGAGCCGCTGCACAGCGCGAGGTTGAGGCGCAGCAGCTCCTCGTCCGCGATCCCGCGCCCGTTGTCCTCCACGGCCAGGATCAGCCTTCCCCCGGCCGTGCGCAGGTGGATGCGGATCACCCCGCCCGAGGGCATGTCCCGCAGCCCGTGCTGGATGGCATTTTCCACCAGCGGCTGAAGCGAGAGCTTGGGCAGGCGGTAGGAGAGGTAATCCCGGTTTCCGGCGGACAGCTCCCGCACGAGGGTGAAACGGTCCGGGAAGCGGTAATTCTGAATTTTTACGAAGTTGTCAACATTGCGCAATTCCTGCTCCAACGTGACCGTTTCGGACGAGCTGCTGATGGTATAGCGGAAAAACGCCGAGAGCGCGCCGATCATGTCGGCGGTCTCGCGGCAGTTTTCGTCGAGCGCCTTGCCGCGGATGCAGTCGAGGGTGTTGTAGAGAAAATGCGGATTGATCTGGCTTTGCAGCGAGTGCAGCAGCGCCTGCTTTTGCAGGATCTGCCGGGTGTACTCTCGCTCCATCGACTCGCCGAAATAGGCGATCGAGCGCTGCAGCGTCCGGCCGAAGGAGGCGGGGTCAACCGCCTTTTGCACGCTTGGGATGTCGCGCCCGAGGCGTGAGAGCTGCCGGTCGGTCAATACGATGTCGTGATAGAAGTGATAGAGCATGACGGCGGTCCCATAGAAAAACGCGGCGAGCAGGAGCAACCGCAGCATCGCCATGCCGCCCCTTTCAAGGGGCAGGAAGGGGAGGAGAAAAAGCCCCGGCCCGGAGAGGAGCAGCAGCATAAGGCAGGGCAGCCAATGGCGCCAGTAACGGAATTGACGCAGGTTTCGCAGGACGGTACGCTCCTTCATTGGCCTTCCCCCCTCATACGATCCGATGGATTTTGCGGTATTCCATCGGGCTGACGCCGATATGCCGCCGGAAGAGGCGGCTGAAGTATTTATCGTCCCGGTAGCCGACCAAGGCGGCGACCTGGGAGACGTTGTAGTGCAGATCCCCCAGCAGTTCCTTGGCTTTTTCCAGCCGTACCTGCAACAGGTAGTCGCTCAGGTTGACGCCGGTCTCGCGCTTGAAGAGCTGGCCCAGATAGAGCGGCGCCAGGAAGACCTGCTGCGCGAGGATCTCCAGGCCCAGATGCTCGGCGTAGTGCATCCGGATATATTCTTTGACCACCTGTACGGCCTTGCGCTCGGTGTTGGCGTGCTCGGCTTCATACGCCGCCAGCAGCTGGGAGCATAATTCCGTTATCTTTATAGAGAGCCGCTCAAAGGAGAAAAGCTCCACCAAGGACAGGGCGGGCGGCTCCTTGCAAAGCCGCGCGGCGAGCCCGCCGAGCAGCTCGGTGCAAAACGGGCCGAGGGAGGCGGGATGCCGCTCCAGGACAGGGTGTGATTGCTCCAGAAAGCGCCGGATCGCCCCGCCTGCTTCATCGATTTTCATCAAAGAAAGCAGGTGCTCGATCTGCTCCCAGAGGGACTGGAAGAGGAAGCACTCCAGGCTTGCCCCCTCCTTTATGGGGAGGGCCTCTTTGTCCTGCGGGAGGATCATCCGGTCCACCCCGCGCACAGAGCGCTGTGCGAGCAGGCTGTGCGCCTGCGAAAAGGCGGCTCCCAATTGGCCGGGCTGGCGCACCGGGGCGGCGAGGGCGAGCGTGATGTGCCGGCGCTCTCCCAAGAAAAAATCCTGGCAGTTGTCCAGCAAAAAACACTCCAACTTGCCGAGCAGCGCGGGACAGTCCGGTTCGGCGCCGTTCATGAGCAGCAGCAGGGTGTGCTCGCAAAGCTCGGCAAGCTCGAGCTCGGCGCACAGCGGTGCGGCGGCGCGGCAAAAGCGCCTTGCGATCTGTTCGAGCGCCAGCGGGTCGGGCGGCAGCCCGTCCTCCTGGTCCAGCCGCAGCACCCCCGCAAGGAAGAAGCCGGGGACGAACTGGTAATGGAATTCGGCGTTTACCTCCCCGGGCGTGAGCCCGCGCCGCCCCAGTATGTCGGGCTGGTAGAGCAGGAGACGCCGCAGGGAGCGCGCGTCCCGCCCCGCCTGCAGCAAGCCCCGTTTTTGTTCGTCCTCGGCCCCCAGCTTTTTGAGCGCCTTGCGCAGCGCATCGTTGAGCTCGTCGTGGTCGATCGGCTTTAACAGGAAGCTGTCCACCCCGTAGCGCACCGCCTGCCGCGCGTATTCAAAGTAGGAATAGCCGCTGATGATGATGAACTTGGCCGGCAGCTCCTGGAGCTGCGCCTGGCGGATCAGCTCCAGCCCGTCCAGGACGGGCATCTGGATGTCGGTGATCACGATGTCCGGGCGCTGCCGGCGGATCATCTCTAGCGCCTGGCGGCTGTCGCTGCACACCCCGCACAGCGTAAGCCGGAGGGCTTCCCACTCGATTTCATGCCGGATCAGCGAGCAGATGTTGATTTCGTCGTCCACAATCAGTACCGATCTCATGTTCGCTCCCATCCTTCCTAAAGGGCAAAAACGACAGAATATCCCTTAATTCTATCATACCGAAAGAGGGGCGCCAAAACAAGGTGGACAGTCCTTAGAAAAGGGGGGACGGATTCAAGAAGATGGCCGCCAATGATTGACGGCGGCGCTCCCCCGCTCTTATACTGTGGGTGCAAAGCACGATTTCAGGCGGTTTTGAACGAAACGATCAAATGAGGAGGAGACGAAAATGAAACGAAGCAAAATAAGGATTTCCATAATTTGCATGTGCGCAGCACTCATACTGGGTGTGTGCGGCTGCTCGCAAAAGGCACAAAACGAGGCCCCCGGCACGAACGAGCCTTCGGGCGCCGCGGTGCAGCAGGAACAGGAGGAGCAGGAAGCGCTGCCGGAAGAAGAGGGCATCACCGTCGGCGTGGCGCAGTGCACCACCCAGGAGGAGCGCTGGCGCAATGACGCCAACGCCCTGCAAAAAAAGGCGGACGAGCTGGGGCTGAGTCTCCAGATGGTGGACGCGGCCAACGACACGGCCACCCAGGCGACCCAGATCGAGAATCTCGTCTCCAGCGGGGTGGACGTGATCCTCGTCTCGCCCACCGATTCGGACGCGATCACTCCGGCGCTCGCCCAGGCCAAGGCCGCCGGGATCCCGGTGGTGGTCTGGGGACGGCAGGCGAACACGGCGGACCAGGATTTCTTCATCATCAACGACTTTGTCGAGACCGGAAAAAAGATGGCCCAGACCGCTTTGGAGGCCTGCAGCGCGGGCAATGTGGTGCTCATCGGCGGGGATAAGAGCTCCACCGTGCCCACCGAGATGACCGAAGGGATGATGTCGGTGCTGCAGCCCCGTCTGGACGACGGCAGCATGAAGCTGGTCTTCGAGCAGTATATCACCAACTGGATGCCCGACGGGGCGATGAGCGCAATGGAGAACGCCCTCACCCAGCTCGGAAACGGCGTGGACCTGGTGCTCTGCCACAACGACGGCATGGCCGGCGGTGCGATCCAGGCGCTGGAGGGCCAGGGTCTGGCCGGAACGGTGCCGGTCGTCGGGATGGACGCCGAGATCGCGGCGCTGCAGCGGATCGTGGAGGGCAAGCAGTATTCCACCGTCATCTTCGACCATGAGGGCACGGCGGACATCTGCCTGCGCGCCGCGCAGGCCCTGGCGAAGGGGGAGCCGCTCGATTCCCTGGCGGTCAAAAAGACCGCGATCGAAGGGGCCGAAATCCCGACCGGCGAGATCCCGACCATCATGATCACCAATGAGAACATCATGGAGGTCTGCGTGGATTCGGGGATCCATACGAAAGAGGAAATTTACCTGAACGCCTGAGGGCAGCATGGGAAGGTGAGGATATGTCCGCCGAGGTTATCTTAAAACTTTGCGGGATCAAAAAGGAATTTTCCGGCGTTCGGGTGCTGCACGGGATCGACCTTGCGGTGCGCTCCGGCGAGATACACGCGCTGGTGGGGGAGAACGGGGCCGGGAAGAGCACCCTGATGAAAATCCTCAGCGGGGTCTACCCCGCTGGGGAATACGGCGGGGAATTCTTCCTAAAGGGCGCCAAGGCCCGCTTCCACGGTATTAAAGCGGCGCAGCGCGCGGGGATCGAGATCATCGCCCAGGAGCTGGAGTTGGTTCTGCAGATGCGCGTCTATGAAAACGTCTTCCTGGGCAGCGGGCAAAAGCTCCCGGAGAGCGAGATGATCGACAGGACCATGAAGGTGTTCCGGCGGCTCGGCATCCCGCTCGACCCGCTGGCGCCGGTCGGGGGGCTGGGCGTCGGTCAGCGGCAGATGGTGGCGATCGCCAAGGCGCTCGTCAAGGAGGCGGACGTCCTGATCTTTGACGAGCCCACCGCGGCACTCAGCGAGGCGGAGTCGCAGAAGCTCTTTTTTATCCTGCGGGAGCTGCGTGAGAAGGGGATCACCATCCTCTATATCTCCCACCGCCTCGGCGAGGTGCTCGCGCTCAGCGACACCATCACGGTACTGCGCGACGGGCGTCTGGTGGAAACCCGCCTGGCGGACCGGTTCGACGAGGGCGGCCTGATCGCCTGCATGATCGGGCGGGAGCTCTGCGGGCGCTTCCCGCCGGCGCTCTGCGAGCCCGGGGAGGAGGTGCTGTCGGTGCGCGGCATGAGCGCCCAAGACAGCGCCGGGCGCAGGCTGGTGGACGGTGTGTCCCTCTCGGTGCGCGCCGGCGAGATCGTGGGGATCGCGGGGCTGATGGGCGCGGGGCGCACCGAGCTGGTGCGCTGCATCTTCGGCGCACAGCCGGGACGCATAAGCGGCGAGATCATGCTCTGCGGCAGGCCGGCGGCCGTCTCCTCCCCACGCGAGGCCATCCGCAGCGGGATCGGCCTGGTGTCCGAGGACCGCAAGCTTGAGGGCCTCGTCGGCATGCTGGACGTCATGCAGAATATCACCATGGCGGGACTTGGGCCGCTCAGCTTGCACGGCGTCATGCTCGACGGGGAGGCGCGCCGGCAGGCCGGGTACTACGTCGAAAAGCTGGGGATCCGCTGCACGGGGCTTTACCAGCGCGTAGAGGGCCTCAGCGGGGGAAACCAGCAAAAGGTGTGTATCGCCAAGTTCCTCCTCCCAAAGCCCCGGGTGCTGATTCTGGACGAGCCGACCCGCGGGGTGGACGTGGGGGCGAAATATGAAATCTACGAGCTTTTGCGGCGCTTGGCCCTGGAAGGGGTCGCCGTGCTGATCGTTTCCTCCGATCTGCCCGAGGTGTTGGGGCTGTCCGACCGGATATTGGTGATGAAGGATGGGCGGATCACGGGGGAGCTCTCCCGCCAGGAGGCCACCCAGGAGCGGGTCATGTATTACGCCACGATGGAAGGGAATTAGGATATGGAAAGCAGAGAGACCGGCCTTTGCGGCCGGCTGAAACTAAAGAAGTATGTGCGCTCCTACGCCATGATCCTGGCGCTGGCCTCTATCTGGATCATCTTCCAGGCCGTGACGCAGGGGACCTTTTTGAGCATACGCAACATCTCGAACCTGTTTCGACAGATGTCGGTGGTCGGGGTGCTGGCCATCGGGATGACGGTCTGCCTGATCGCGGGGAATTTCGACCTTTCGGTCGGCAGCGTGACGGGCTTTCTGGGCGCGGTGGCGGCCTGGTCGATCTCCGGGCTTTCGCAAAGCCCGATGGCCGCCGTGCTGCTGGCGGTCGTGATCGGTTGCCTGATCGGCTGCTGGAACGGCTTTTGGATCGCCTACGCCGGTGTCCCGGCCTTCATCGCGACGCTGGGCAGCTCGCTGATCTTCAAGGGCGGGCTCTATATCGTCACCCAAGGGACCACCATCCCGGTGCGCGACCCGTTCTTTCTGACACTGGGCCAGAAGTACCTGCCTCCGGCGCTGGGGTACCTGCTGGCGGGCGGGACGCTGATCGCTTTTGTCTTTTTCGACGTACGGCATCAATCCAGCCTGAGCCGGGTGCTGGGGGAGCAGGTCTCCTATTTTAAGAGGTTCGGCCGGTACGCCGGGTATCTGCTGGTGGGCGCGGCCTTCGTCGTGGTGATGAATTCCTATGAAGGGATTCCGATCGCGGTGTTCGTATTGCTCGGGCTTTCGGGGGCGCTCACCTTCGTTCTGGCCAAGACCCGGTTCGGGCGCAAGGTCTACGCGGTGGGCGGGAATCCCCGGGCGGCGCGCATGTCGGGGATCAACAACGCCGCGGTCTGCATGACCACCTTCATCATCATGGGGGGCCTGGCCGGGATGGCGGGCGTTTTGCAGACCGCGCGGCTGGCCGCGGCCACCCCCGGCGCCGCCATGGGAATGGAGCTGGACGCGGTGGCCTCCAGCGTGATCGGCGGGGTAAGCCTGGCGGGCGGCAGCGGCAAGGTGATCAATTCGGTCATCGGCGCGCTGGTGATGGCCAGCCTGACCAACGGGATGAGCCTGCTCAACGTCAATTCGGACGTGCAGTATATCGTCAAGGGGCTGATCCTGATCGTCGCCGTCTGGTTCGATGTGCGCATGCGCCGCGCGCAAAACGGATAGAAAGGAAGGGTTACAAGGATGGAACGGAAATATTTCGACGTCGAGGAGATCATCTCCCAGGTGGAGCAGAAGACCCGCAGCCAAGGCGGGGACCTGCTGATCGACTACGACAGCTGCGACTTTTCGCACCGGCTCGTGCAGCCGCCGATCGTCTGCTATCTCGTCACCACAAAAGACGAGCGGGGCAACCTCAACTGCGCGCCCATTTCGATGGGCAGCGCGGTCTGGGGCGGCGCGCCAGACGCCGCCTGGTACTTCGTCATGGGGGTGCTGGGCAGCCGGCAGACGGAAAAGAATCTGCGGGCCAGCGGGGAGTGCGTCATCAGCTATTATCCCTATTCGCTGCTGAAAGAAAGCCACATCGCCGGCCTGCCGCTGCCGCCGGGGATCAGCGAGCTGGAGGTGGCCCGCCTGACGCCGGTCCCCTCCAGCAAGGTTTCTCCCTGCGGGATCGCCGAGTGCCCGAACAACATGGAGTGCAGGGTGATCCACCGGTACGAGGCCTCCGGTACGACGATCTTCATCCTGAAGATCGTAGCGGTCAACGTCTCGCAGGAGATCTATGAGCAGGACCGGGCCCACCCGTACCAGCCTGGGATGGTGCTGGCCGACCTGATGTACGAGGTGTCCTTAAACGGGAAGCCGGAGCGGATCAACTATATGCGCATGGATCTTAAGCAGGTGTACCGCACCGGCGACGAGCTGGGGGACGACTCTGCCTGGACCGGGAGCTTCTGCTCCTGGATGGAGAGCGAGGAGCGCCGGGGCAGAATCAGCGCGAAGGAGCATGAGGACATCCTGCGCCTCTATGAACGCTGGATGGAGAACCCGGACCCCGTGGGGAATGAGGGGACCAAGGCGGCGTTGAGCGCCAGGCTGACCGAGCTGGTCTGGAAAGAATGATAAAAGGGACGGCCCGCCGGCAAATCCGGCAGGCCGTCCCTTCTCTCGCGCTTTATTACTGAGCGCGGGTCCGAAATTTTCATTCCAGCGCCGAGGTGCAGTGCGGGCAGCGCGTGGCGGCCTCGTTTACCTCGCAGCGGCAGTAGGGGCACAGGCGCGCCGGAGGCGCTTCGGGGGCGAATACGGGCTTTTGGCCGAGCGCGGCCAGCCGGTTCATCCCCTTGACGAGCAGGAAGATCAGCAGGGCCATGATCAGGAAATTGATGATGGCGGTCAGGAAAGCGCCGTAGCGGATGTCCACGCCGCGCACCACAAGGACGAGATCGGAGAAATCCGTTTTTGCGAACAACCCGATAATGGGCGAAAGGATGTCATCGGTCAACGACTTGACGATCGCTTGGAACGCGGCACCGATGATGACGCCGACGGCCAGGTCGGCGACGTTGCCCCGCAGCGCGAAATCCTTGAATTCCTGTAAAAACTTCTTCATTTTTATCATTCCCCCTGTCATTTTACGCCAATTCGATGATCTTTTTGAACAGCTCCACCGCACGCTCCAAAATCCGGTCGTTGAAGTCGTAGCCGCTGGTGTGCAGCTGCGCGTAGGATTCCCCATTGCCGAGGTAGAACATCGCTCCCGGGCAGCGCTTAAGGTAATGGCCGAAGTCCTCCGAGGCGCGAAACGGTTTCTTCATCGCCACGACGGGGTACCCGCACGCCTGCGCCGCCTCGCGCACCAGCCGCGCGCAGGCGGGATCGTTGACCGTTTCTGGAAAGACGTCGCTCTCGCCGAACGAGACGCTGAGCCCCTCGTTTTCGGCCAGATGCCCGGCATAGCGGCGGATCGTCTCCTCCAGCCGTTCCAGGTCCCGCTCGTAATCCGCCCGCAGGGTCATCGAGACCTCCCCGCGATGGGCGGCGATCCCGAAGTTTTTGTTCCCCACTGCCACCTGCACGACGGTGGCCATCACCATCCCTGAAAAGCCGTCGGCGGCAGCCGCTTCCTGGGATTTGAGCACCAGCCGCGCGGCGGCCCCGGCCGGGTTCCTTCCGTCCTCCGGCTGGCTGGCATGGGCGGGCGTTCCCAAAAAGCGGACGGTCAGCCCCTTGGAGGCGCACTGGGTGACTCCGTCGCGTACCATCACGCTCCCCAGCGGGTAGCCGCTCATGTTATGGAAGGCGTACACCTGCGCGATCCCCTTCTCCGTAATCAGCCCGGCACATTCCTCGCCCCCGCCGCCAATCTCCTCGGCGTGCTGGAAGATGAAGTAAAGGTCCCGCCCGGCACCCAGCTTATCGGCCTCCAGCGCCAGCCCGGCCAGCGCGGCGCTGTGCCCGTCGTGCCCGCACCTGTGGGAAATGCCGGCGTTGCGCGAGCGGTAGGGGAGGCCCGGCCCCTCGTCGATGGCGAGCGCGTCGAAGTCCGAGCGGAAGGCGAGTGCCGGGGCCGCCCGGTTGCCGCTGCGGTAATGGGCGTAAAACCAGCGCCCCCGGTCTTCGACTTCGAGAGCGGTGCGCTCTTTTAGAAAGCGGATCAGCGTTTCCTTGGTCTGCCGCTCCTCCATCGCGAGCTCCGCTCGCTCGTGCAGGCGGTGCCGCAGCGCGGTGATCTCCTCAAGATGCTCCCTTTGCATATTCCCTGCCTCCTGTCCAATCCGGGATCATATGGCTATTATATCGTCTATGGCGCATGAATTCCAGAGTTAAATTGCTTCGGAGGGCGCGAGGTGCTATAATCAGAAAAAGGACGTGAAAGGAGCAGCGCTATGCCGAGGCTATATTATCAGGGCCATGGAAGCTACCGGATCACCTCCAACCATGGAATGGTGATCTATGTCGATCCGTTTGTCGGAGGCGGGTACGAGAAGCCCGCCGATCTGATCCTGGTGACCCATCAGCACAGCGACCACAACCGGGTCGAGCTGGTCAGGAGGGCCCCGGGATGCCAAATGATCACCGAGCGGGAGGCGCTCGCGGGCGGGGTCTATCACACCTTCACCGTGGGCGTGGCGCAGATTGAGGCGGTGCGCGCCGAGAACATCAATCACGACCCGCGCGAATGCGTGGGATATCTTTTGACGCTCGACGGGATCGGCATCTACGCGGCGGGGGACACCTCCACCACCGACCAGATGCACTCGTTTTCACAGCGCAGGCTGGACTATGCCCTGCTGCCCATCGACGGGGTTTACAACATGGGCCCCGGGGAAGCGTCCGCCTGTGCGAGGCTCATCGGGGCGCGGCACAGCATACCGGTCCATATGAAGCCGGGCGCGCTCTTCGAGCGCGCCTGCGCCGAACGCTTTTCAGCGCCCGGCCGGATCATCCTCGAGCCGGGGGAGGAGATCGAGCTCTGACAAGCCCTTAGGGGCCCGCACGGGAAAGTGCGGGCCCCTTTTTGTTGCCAAGCGCGTAAGAGCCTGTATTTATGCGCGCCGAACGGATCGCAGGGAACCGCTTTTCCAACTGTACAGCCACCCCTCAGGGCGCGGCTGCTTTTGTATTTTAACGAGAAGGAAATGCCGCGCCCGGTTCATTTTTTTGCCGTGAAACCGGGAAAAAACCGGGAGAAAAAACAGGGCAATATACAAACGCCGAAGAAAAAAATGTCCTTCAAAAAGAGGGACATCGCGGTAGACTAAAAATGAATTCTGGTCAATTTTCACAAAATGTCCTGGCGTAGGGAAACCACTACGGTTATTTTACAGCAAGATGACCACGGATTGGAGAAAATGATTGGAAACAAAAGAGGGTTTGAAAGGAAGGGTCAAAATGAAAAAAGCAGGTAGTATCGTTCTCGCCACTTTGCTGTCCTTGAGCGTGTTTGCCGGCTGCAGCTCCAGCACGCAGTCCGATTCCGGCAGCGGCGCGCCCGCTTCCGGCTCCGAGGCCGGGAGCACCCCGGCGGCCTCCACCGCCGAAGGGGACCAGGTGACCTTCAAGTTTATGCATCAGTGGGCGGAGGAGGACCGGCTGCCCTACTGGGACAACCTGGTCAACAGCTACATGGAGAAGAACCCCAATGTAAAGATCGAGACCGAGGTCGTGCCCAACGAGCCTTATAAGGAAAAGATCCGCGTCATGCTCGGCGGCAACGACGTGCCGGACCTCTTTTTCACCTGGGACGGCGAATGGGTCTCCCGTTTTGCGAAGAACGGGGCGATCCTGGAGCTGGATTCCCTGATGAGCGACGAGTTCAAGGGCTCCTTCAACCAGGGAATCCTGACCACCGGGCAGGTGGACGGCAAGCAGTACAGCCTCCCGATCCGCACCTGCGTCAACTTCGTGCTCTACAACACCAAGATTTTCGAGGAAAACTCGATCACGATCCCCAAGACCTGGAATGAATTCATGGACGTCTGTGAAACGCTCAAGTCCGCCGGGGTCACCCCGATCGCGCTGGGCAACGGCGAGGGCTGGGCCGCGGCGCACTACATCTCGGCGCTCAATGTGCAGCTGGTGCCCTGGGACACCCTCAACGACGACTACTATCTGACCACCGGCGCGTTCGACGACCCCGGATATGTCGAGGCGCTGAACCTGCTTAAGGGGATGAACGACAAGGGCTACTTCATGGACGGCATGCCCTCCACCTCGCAGAACATCGCGCGCGAGATGTTCAACGCCGGCCAGACCGCGATGATCTACGACCAGTGCGCCAGCTTCAAGAGCTACTACCTCGACAAGATGGAAGAGGGCAGCTGGGACGTCTTCGCCCTGCCGGTCGTCGAGGGTGCGAAGGGCGACCTCGACATGATGGTCGCCTGGGTGGACCAGTTCGCGGTCTCTTCGACTTGCAAGAGCCCCGAGACGGTCATCGACTTCCTGGAATACTTCTACAACGAGGAGAACCAGCTCCAGATGCAGAAGGACCTCGGCTTCGTCTCCACCATCTCCGCGGTCGCGACCAGCCCGGAGGATTCCTTCCCGCAGCTGATCAAGGCGATGGACATCATCAACCAGTGCAAGGGCTTCATCGCGGTCATCGACCTGGAGATGGACGGCTCGGTCGCCAGCGTCTACCAGTCCGACATCCAGGAGCTGTTCACCACCAAGTCGCCCGAGCAGATCATGTCCGAGGTGCAGGCCGAGGCGGCCCGCGTGAAGGCGGAGCAATAAACACCAGAGCTTAAACGGGGCCGCCCGCAGGCAGCGTTGCCCGGCGGGCGGCCCAAGGGCTCATATTCAGATGAGGGGGGACCCCGATGTATAAGAATTCCCGCGGCGCATTTTTGTACCTGCTGCCCGCAATCGTTTTGGTATCGGTCTTTATCTACATAGCTGTGGGGCTCAATTTTTACTACAGCCTGTTCCGCTGGAACACCTATTCGGCCAAGGTGTGGGTGGGGCTGGCCAACTATACCCGCCTGCTGCAGGACAGCAGCTTCTGGATCGCGCTGAAAAACAACATCCTGTTTGCGGTGATCTCGGTCACCTTCCAGGTCGGGATCGCCCTGGCGCTGGCCGCCATGCTCGAGCAGAAGTGGATCCGCCGCCTGGGCGGGTTCTGCCGCACCGTGTTCTTCGTGCCGTCCCTGCTCTCGATGACGGTGGTGGCGCTCATGTGGCAACTGATGCTCAATCCCAACATGGGCTTTGTCAACAAGGCGCTGCAGCAGATCGGCCTTGGGGCCATCGCCATCGACTGGCTGGGCAACGCCTCGACCGCGATCTTCTGCGTGATCGCCTCCTCCCAGTGGCAGTTCGTCGGCTATACCACCATGCTGTTCGTGGTAGCGATCCAGAAGATTCCCGACGACTTTTACGAGGCCGCCGAGATCGACGGGGCCAACCCGATCCAGAGCTTTTTCTATGTGACGGTGCCGAACGTCAAGGAGATGCTCCTGCTCAACCTGACCACCACCCTGATCGGCGCGTTCAAGGTGTTCGACGAGGTGTACGTCATGACCAACGGCGGCCCCGGCCGCGCGTCGGAGGTGCTGGGCACCCTGCTGTTCCGCTCGGGCTTCCGCGAGGACGCCATGGGCTACGCCTCGGCGGTTGGGGCGGTTGTTTTCGTCATTACCTTCGTGCTGTCCATCGCACAGATCCGCATGTTTGGGATCGACAGCGCGAGCCAGCCTTCCGGGAGGTGACAGGGATGAAAAGTTCAGGAATCAAGCTGACGGCCGGCCAGATCGTGCTGCGGTTTTTAGTGATCCTTCTCTTTGTCGTCATGCTCGTCGGCGCGCTCTATCCCATGCTGTGGGTGGCCGTCAGCGGCTTCAAGAGCACGACCGAGCTGCTGATCAGCCCCTTCAAGCTCCCGGCCGAGTGGAGCCTCAAAAACTATCTCGGCGTCTGGAAGATCGGCATCAGCCGCTTCTTCCTCAACAGCGTTTTCATCACCGTGGCCTCGTCGCTGCTGGTGGCGGCGGTGTCCGCACTGGCGGCCTTCCCGTTGAGCCGCTACCGCTTCCGCTCGCGGCGGTTCTGGTTTTTGTTCTTGCTCTGCGGGCTGATGCTCGCCCCCCAGGTCAGCCTGATCTCCAACTACAAGATTTTGCAGGCGCTGCACCTCTATGACAGCTATCTCGGGCTGATCCTGGTCTATACGGCGTTCCGCGTGCCGTACACCATGTTTTTGATGTGGTCGTATTTCATGACCGTGCCCAAGGACATCGAGGAGGCGGCCTGTATCGACGGCTGCACCAGCTTCATGATCTTCTGGCGAATCCTCGTCCCGATCAGCAAGCCGATCATGGCGACCGGGATATTGCTGACGGCGCGCTACGTCTGGAACGACTTCTTGTTTTCCCTCATTTACACCGAATCTGCGGCGCTCAAGACCATCCCCTATGGGCTCAACTCCCTCAAGGGGGAGAGCGGCACCGACTGGGGCCAGCTGATGGCGGGCATGGCGATCTCGTCCATCCCGATCATCATCCTCTTCATCTGCACCCAGAAGTATTTTGTCCGCGGGCTGACCGTCGGTGCGGTGAAGGGATAAGCCTTCCAAATGCGCCCTGCCCCTGCCGGCGGCGGCTATGCCCTGGGGGCAGGGTAATTTTGCGCCCAAAAACACCGAGACAACGATCTTTAGGAGGATTCTTATGCTCATTTTAAAGGGCCGGGTCATCGACGGAAACGGAGGCGAGCCCATCGAGCGGGGGCTCGTCGCCATCGAGGGGGAGCGGATCACGGCGGTCTGTAACGACTGGGAATACCCGATCCCCCAGAACGCCGAGGTGATCGAAATCGAGGACGGGACCATCCTGCCCGGCTTCATCGACCAGCATGTACATATGGGGGTCGGGGACGACTTCTACCGGATCTACCAGCGCCACGCCTACCATGGGGTCTGCGAGTGCGTGCGGGATATGAGACAGATCCTGGACGCGGGCTTCACCTCGATAAGGGAGTGCGGGGGGATCTCCAACTACCTCAAAGCCCCCTGGGAGGAAGGGCTGATCGACGGGCCGCGTATTTTCTCCTCCGGTAAATGCATCGCCCAGAGCGGCGGGCACTTCGACTTTATCAAGGACTATCCCATCGAGTTTACCAAGCACCCCGACCGCAACATCACCACCGAAATCTGCGACGGGGTGGACAACGTGCGCCGCACGGCCCGCATGCATTTCCGGGAAAAATGCGATTTTCTGAAGGTGATGGGCGGGGCGGGCACCTCCTGCCAGGGCAACAAGCTGATGACCCGGGAGTTTTCCGACGAGGAGCTGCGCGCCTTCGTGCAGGAGGCTCAAAACTACGGCACCTATGTCGCCATCCACGCGCACGGCACCGAGGCCATCAAGGCGGGGCTGCGCGCGGGGGTGCGCTCGGTCGAGCACGGCACCTTCATCGACGAGGAGGGGATCGAAATGATGGTCCGCCAGGGCGCCTGGCTGATCCCGACCCTGGCGACGGGCTATCTCTCCTGGCAGCACATCGACGAGCGCGCGCCCTGGGTCAAGGAGAAGGAGCGTCTGGCCGACGAATGCCAGGAGCGCACCCTGCGCATGGCCTATGAGGCGGGGGTCACCATCTGCTGCGGTGCGGACCTGGGCGGGGGCACCATCACGGTGCACGGCAACAACGGCCTGGAGTTCCCGCTGCTGGTGGAGAAGACCGGCATGAGCCCGATGGAAGCGATCGTCGCCGGGACCAAGACCGGCTCCAAGCTGCTGCTGATGGAGGACGAAATCGGCACCCTCACCCCGGGCAAGCTGGCGGATGTGGTGGTCTGCCAGGGCGACCCGCTCGCTGACATCTGGAAGCTGAGCAGACCTGAGAACATCAAGGTGGTCGTGCAGGGCGGCAGGATCAAGAAGCATATTTCGTAAGGCGGCGCGCACCGATGGCCAAACACACCTGGAAAAAGCAAGATCAATAACTATTTGGGAAAGGCGATGGTATTATGCTGATTTTAAAGGGCCGCGTCATCGACGGGAGAGGCGGCGAACCCATCGAGCGGGGGATCGTCGCGGTGGATGGGAACAGGATCACGGCGGTCTGTAACGAGTGGGAATACCCGGTCCCCGAAAACGCCGAGGTGATCGAGGTCGGGGACGGGACCATCCTGCCCGGCTTTATCGACACCCACGTCCATATGGGGGTGGGGGACGACTATTACCGCATTTACCAGCGGCACGCCTACCATGGGGTCTGTGAGTGCATCCGGGATATGAAGCAGATTCTGGACGCGGGCTTCACCTCGATCCGCGAGGTGGGGGGGATCTCCAACTATCTCAAAGCCCCCTGGGAGGAGGGGCTGATCGAGGGGCCGCGCATCTGCTCGGCCGGCAAGTCGATCGCCCAGAGCGGCGGGCACTGGGATTTCATTAAGGACTATCCCATCGAGTTCACCATGCACCCCGACCGCAACATCACCTCGGAAATCTGCGACGGGGTGGACAACGTGCGCCGCACGGTGCGCATGCATTTTCGTGAGAAATGCGACGTCATCAAGGTGATGGGGGGCCCTGGAATCTCCTGCCAGGGCAACAAGCTCTTCACCCGCGAGTTTTCGGACGAGGAGCTGCGCGCCTTCGCCGCCGAGGCGGACAACTACGGCAGCTATGTGTGCATCCACGCGCACGCGCCGGTGGCGATCAACGCGGCGCTCCACAACGGGATCAAGTGCATCGAACACGGCACCCTGATCGACGAAGAGGGGATCGAGCTCATGCTCAAAAAGGACGCCTGGCTGGTGCCCACCCTGGCGACGAGCTACCTCTCCTGGCAGCACATCGACGAGCGCGCGCCCTGGGTCAAGGAGAAGATGACCAAGATCAAGGCGATGAAGGGGGAGAACCTCAAGAGAGCGCACAAGGCGGGGGTCACCATCGCCTGCGGGTGCGACTTCGGCGGGGGCACCATCACGGTGCACGGCAACAACGGCCTGGAGTTCCCGCTGCTGGTGGAGGAGGCCGGCATGACGCCGATGGAGGCGATCGTTGCCGGTACCAGGACCAGCTCGCGCCTGCTCATGCGCGAGGACGAGCTCGGTACGCTGGAGCGCGGGAAGCTCGCCGACGTCGTCGTCTGCAAGGGCAACCCGCTCGAGGACATCGCCCTGCTCGGGAAGGCCCAGAACATCAAGGTGGTAATCCAGGACGGCAAGATCAAGAAGCAGATTTCATAAGAGGGAGAATCGTGCCATGTATGTACTGAAAGGCCGGGTTATCGACGGCAACGGCGGCGCGCCCATCGAGCGGGGCGCGGTGGCGGTGGAGGGCAACAGGATCATAGCGGTCTGTAACGAGTGGGAATACCCGGTCCCCGAAAACGCCGAGGTGATCGAGGTCGGGGACGGGACCATCCTGCCCGGCTTCATCGAGGGGCACTGCCACTTGGGGCTGGGCGACGACTATTTTCGCATCTACCGCGAGCATGCCTACCACGCGGTCTGCCGGGTGGTGAGCGAGATGAAGGTCCTGCTCGACGGGGGCTTCACCACGTTGCGGGAGTGCGGCGGGATGACCAACTATCTGAAAGGCGCCTGGGAGGAGGGGCTGATCGACGGGCCGCGCATCTGCTCATCGGGCAGATGCGTGATCCAGACCGGCGGGCACCTCGATTACATCAAGGACTTCCCGATCGAGTTCACCAAGCATCACGACCGCAACTTCGCCTCCGAAATTGCCGACGGGGTCACCGAGGTGCGCCGCACGGTGCGCATGCACTTCCGGGAGAAGTGCGACTTCATCAAGGTGATGGGGACCGCGGGCGTAGCCTGCCAGGGCAATAAGCTCTTCACCCGGGAGTATTCGGACGAGGAGCTGCGCGCCTTCGTGCAGGAGGCGGAGAACTACGGCAGCTATGTGGCGATCCACGCGCACGGGATCGACGGAATCCGTGCGGCGATCAGGGCCGGGGTGCGTTCGATCGAGCACGCCTCCTACATCGATGAGCGCGCCTGCGAGGATTTGATGAAGATCGGCGGCTGGATCGTTCCGACCCTGGCCACCGGCCATATCTCGCTGCAAAACCTCGACAAGCGCGCCCCCTGGGTTGGGCCCAAGCTCAAGGCGGCCTGCGCCAAGAAGGGGGAGACCCTGCGCCTGGCGCATGAGATGGGGGTCACCATCGGTTTCGGCGCGGACTACGGCGGGGGCGAGGTGACGGATTTTCGTCTGGATGGGCTGGAATTCCCGCTGCTGGTCAGCGAAGGGGGGCTCAGTCCCATGGAGGCGATCGTGGCGGCCACCAAGACCGGGGCGCATATCGTCATGCGCGAGCAGGAGCTCGGCACCCTGGAGTGCGGGAAGCTGGCCGACATCGTCGTCTGCAAGGGGAACCCGCTGCAGGACATTGCGCTGCTGGCAGACCAGGAGAACATCAAGGTGGTGCTCCAGGACGGCAAGGTAAAAAAACGGATTGACTGAGCCAATATTTAAATAAGCCTCTGTGGAAAGGGCAGACACCCTTTCCACAGAGGCTTATTTTATCTTGATTCAGTCCGGTCGGCGCGGATTCATTTTTTTCCCTCTCCGGGCCGCCTCACGGTCGAGCGGTACTTGCTGGGGGTCATGCCCTGGAAGCGGTAGAAATTGCGCTGGAAGGTCTTGACCGTGTTATAGCCCACCTCCACGGCGATGTCCACCTGGGGATGGTCGGTCTCCACGAGGAGCTGGCAGGACTTGTTGATCCGCAGGTAGTTGACGAAATCCCCGAAGTTCTTTTCCACATACTGCAAAAGGATCCGGTTGATCTCGACGGCGCCCATCCCGAAGTTTTCGATCAGATCCTTCATACGCACGTCCTCCTGGTAGCGGCGGTAGAGGTAGGCCACGATCTCATAGCTCTTGCGGGTCTCCTTGATCTTGCAGATGTCGCTCACCCGCTGGTAGGCCTTGCGGTATTCGGTGATTTTCATGTTGACCTTGGCGAAGAGAGCTTGGACATGTGCGCGGGGTCCACATAGCCCAGGATTTCGGCGAGCTCCTCCAGCGTCAGGTCGGTGTAGAGCAGGAAGTTGCTCGCGCGCCCGATGCGCATTTCGTCGATCAGGTCGTAAAAGGAATGCCCCATGGTGTTGCGGATGTAGGTGCTGATGGTGGATTCGCTCAGATAAAAGCTCTGGGCGAGCTTTTTGAGCGTCAGGTTTTCGTTGAGGTGCGCGTACATGTACTGGAAGAGCACGACCTTCTGCGCATCGCTGCCCTGGCGTGCGGGCAGCTCCTTCGCGGGGGTGACCATGCGGCAGAACAGGACGATCAGCTCCAGAATCTTGTTGACGGTATAGATCCCGGCGAGCTCGAGGGTGTTTTCCGACACCAGCAGAGATTCCCGGCCGGTCTCCTGCTCGATGGTGCCAAAGATGGCCCGGATCGTCTCCTGCTGCTCCTTGTCGCAGTAGACGATAGGCTGCGCGGACATCCTTTCGATGATCTGAAGCGGCTTGTTTTCGGTATTGTAGTAGCTGCGCAGGAGCATATTCAGCGTATCGAAGCAGTAGTCGATCACCTTGCATTGCAGGTGCTTTTCGACCTGGCTTATGCGCAGGACCTGCCAGGGATGGAGCGCGACCAGCATGCCGGGCAGGACGTCGTATTCGACGTCCTGAATTTGCAGCTTCCCCTTGCCGGAGGTGAAAAAGAAAAAGCGGGAGCGCTGAAAGACAACCGGACGGGTGGGCGTCTCGATGATCTGTACATCAAAGCTGTAGAGCTTGCGCTTGTCGAGGCTGGAACAAAACGGGGGAAGGATGGATATAAATTCAGACATCATATACTCCAAGGTGAAATTTTATCGTTTGTTCTGCCCGTGGGCAGACAAACCATACGCCATGTTTTAATTATAGCACCCGCCCATCCAAATCGCAATGGAGGGCGAATCGGATCGAATCCCATCGGATGTTCGGTTATTGGGTGACGGCAAGCATTCTACCGGCGGGGATGGAAACCGGATAATATCCAGTAAAGCCAAAATTTTTCCATTGAATCCAGTACAAAAAAGCCCGTATAATGGTGTTGGGAATTAGAAAATGTTAACAAAAACAAGAGGGGAGGTCCATATGAAAAGGTCGAAAATATCAGAAAAATGGCGAGGAAATAATATCTATCCAAACCGGTATGCCGTTTTGTACATCCTGCCTGCGGTACTGTTCATGATCTGCCTGTGCTTGTTCCCGGTTCTGGTTTTGATCGCCAATTCCTTCACGGATCTGACTATGGTGGGGAAGGAGGTACATTTTGTCGGGCTGCAAAATTTTAAAGAGATTCTTTCCTCGCAGGATTTCTACCGGCAGTTCGGGTTGACGCTCCTCTACGTCGCGGCATCGGTCCTGGCGGAGATGGTGCTCGGATTCTTCCTGGCCCTGTTCTTCCAGGTGTCCGTTCCATTCAAAAGGCTGGCACGTACCCTGATGATCCTGCCGATGGTGGCGACTCCGGTGGCCATGTGTTTTTTATGGAGCATCATGTATAACCCCAAAATGGGAATTCTTAATTACCTGCTCTCCCTATTCGGGATTGGGCCGCAGCCTTGGGTTTCTTCACCCGCAACCGCCATCTGGTCGATTATCCTGGTGGACATATGGATGAATACACCCTTTGTATTCTTGATCTTCTCTTCCGGGATGACGGCGTTGCCCCAGGATCCGTTTGAGGCGGCGATTGTCGATGGCGCGGGGTTCTGGACGTTGATTCGCAGTATACTGCTCCCTACGATCAAGCCGGTTTTTACAGTCGTGCTGATGTTCAGAGTGATCGATGCCTTCAAGGTGTTCGACCTGATCTACGTGCTGACCGGCGGCGGCCCCGGAAACGCGACCGAGACGGTCAACATCGCGGTATATTTCAGCGCGTTCCGTTATTACAAGATGGGGCATGCCAGCGCGATGGCGCTGATCATGTACATATTTGTCTTTCTGCTGAGCGTGGCGGTTGTCAAAAAGGGAAAGCTCAGCCTGGCCTGAGAAAGGAGGTGCAGCATGAAAATGAACGATACGCCGGTATTTGCCGCCGCATTGGGAAAGGGAAAAATAAAATGGCTGACCTGCCTGCTGATCCTGGCCGCGGTGCTGGTGACCTTTTTCCCGATCTTTTGGCTGATTGAAACGGCGTTTAAGCACCAGGTCGACTTCCTGTCGGTCCCGCCCAAAATCATTTTTCTGCCCACATTGAAGAATTTTCGTTCGGTGCTTGCGCAGAGCGACTTCGCGCTCGCCTATCAAAACAGTACCGTTATCTCACTTTTTGCTGTAGTGTTGAGCACGTTGCTGGGGGTCCCGGCAGCCTATGGGCTGAGCCGTTTTCGTTTCCCGGCCCGCGGGCTGCTCTCCTTCTGGATTCTTTCCACCCGGTTTATCCCCCCTGTGGTGGTAGTGATCCCCTTTTTCTTGATTTTCCGGGTGCTCGGCCTTGCAAATACCATCTCGGGAATGGTTCTGATTTATATGGTGGCCTCGCTGCCGCTGGTCATCTGGATTATGGTGGGTTTTTTCGACGACATCCCCTTTGAGCTGGAGGAAGCAGCCTGCGTGGACGGGGCTTCGCCCATCGCCACCTTCACGCGTATCGCCGCCCCGCTGATTGCTCCGGGGGTGATCGCCACGGTGATCCTGGCGCTCATCGGCTCCTGGAACGAGCTGCTGTATGCGACCGTGCTCACCGGGCCGGATACGCGTACGCTGCCGGTGGCAATCTACAATTTTGTGTCCTATCAGGAGATCGCCTGGGGGAACCTTTGCGCCGCGGGGGTGCTGGCCATCGCGCCGATCATGGTTTTTACCGTCGCCATTCAGAAGTATCTGGTCAGCGGGCTGACCTTTGGCGCGGTTAAATAAAAGGAGGAGGACAGAATGAAAAAGTACAGGGTGGCATTTGTTGGGGCGGGTATGATCGCCAATTCCGCGCACCTGCCCGCAATCGGGGAATTGGCGGAACGCATGGAGGTCGTGGGCGTACAGGACGTGCGCCGGGAGGCGGCCGAGTTTATGGCCGCCAAGCTCGGTGCTCCCGCCTTTGAAGACGCCGGCGAGATGTTTGAAAGGGTGAAGCCTGACCTGGCAGTGGTCACCACCCCAAACCTGTCGCATGAACCGCTTTGCAGGCTGGCGCTGAGCCGGGGGATCCACACCGTCTGCGAGAAGCCGGTCGTCCTGACCTACCGGGAAGCCGCGGGACTGTATGAAACGGCCCGGCGATCGGGCAGCCGTTTTTTTGCGGCGCAGACCATGCGCTTCACCCAGGATTTGTCCTCTCTCTATGAAATTTCCCAGATGGGGGTATTGGGGGACATCTACTACTGCGATGCCGAGTTTTTCCGTCGGCGCGGCATCCCAAAGTGGGGAATGTTCCATATGAAGGATCAAAATGGAGGCGGCTGCTTCGCAGACATCGGCGTACATATGATGGATGCCCTGGTCCATCTGACGGGGGCGCAGAAGCTGTTGAGCGTGAGCGGCTGCGCCGGGAGTCGGCTGGGAGCGTCGGACGAGCAGGTCTATCTTTCGATGGAGGAGGCGGGGGCTTTCGCGGGCGGCGTATTCGTGCCGCGGGAGTACCAAAAAGGGGAGTTCTCGGTCGAGGAATTTGCCGCCGGACTCGCGCGCTTTGACAATGGACTGAATATTCAGTTCCGAGTCTCCTGGGCAATCAACCTGCCCAGCAGCGAGGCCATGCAGCTGCGAATCGCGGGTACGAAGGGCGGGTATGCGCTGCCAGGACATCATATTTATACCAAGCTCGGAAATTACCGCGCCGACATTCATCCCACAGTTGTGGATAATACGAGGAACCAGAAGGGCTGGGGCCACTGGGAGATGTACCGTCATATTCTCGACGTGCTGGACGGGCATTGCGAGTATATGGTGACCGAGCGGGAGGTGCTGACCACCGCCTTGATCCTGGAGTGTTTTTACGAGTCGGCCAGACTGGGGAGGGAGGTGCTCGCCAAGGATATTGCCCCCGATTACGAATGAAGAGAAACGATAAGGAGGGAAATTGATGAAAAAGTATTTGGCACTGTTGCTGGCGGGGGTTATGCTCCTGTCCTACGGTTGCGCTTCCGGCAGCGGGGAACCGGCGGCCAGTAGTTCCGTCCCCACTGGGGAGTCGTCGTCCGCTGAGCCCGCGCAGAATGCTCAGAGCGCCCCGCAAGCCGAGACCGATCCCTACGACTTCTCGAGCGCCAAGGTGGACTGGAAGAAATTTGACGGCGGCCAGATCAGGGCCATGCTCTGTAAGCACTGGTTCAGCGATGCGATTGTGGCGAGGCTGGAGGAGTTCCAGGCGCTGACGGGGATCTCGGTCAACTATGAACAGATCCCGGAGAGCGATTATGCGAACAAACTGCTGATCGAATTTAATTCCGGTGCAAACCCGCCGGATGTGTTCATGGAAAATTATGCGTGGCTGCCTGCCCATTTTTCCGGTGGCTGGAACCAGGACTTGAAGGCTTATATTGAAAATGCCGGGCTGACCGATCCGGATTTCTTTAACTTCGACGATTTTATGCCCAGCGCCATCAACTATTGTGAGTACAAGGATACGCTTCCGGGCCTGCCGGTGACCGGGGAATGGCAGATCCTCTACTACCGCAAGGACCTTTTAGAGCAGAAGGGCATAGCGGTACCGAAGACCTTCCAGGAGCTGCATGATGCGGCGGTGAAGCTCAATGATCCGCAGAACAGTATGAGCGGTTTCGTTTCCCGCCTCAAGCGCGGCGTTGGGACGGCGCACGTTTTCGGCGGCTACCTTTACAGCATGGGCGGAGAATGGATCACCGTCCAGGATGACGGCAGCGCCACGGTAAACGTCAACACGCCCGAAGGGGTGAAGGCCGCCGAATACTACACCTCCCTCTTTAAGGATGCCGGTCCGATGGGTGCGGTCAACTACGGCTGGTCGGAGGCGGTGGCGGAGATGCAGTCCGGCAAGGCCGCGATGATGATCGATGCAAACGGTTTCCGCGGCCAGGTGGAGGACCCGGAAACCTCGGCGGTGGCCGGGAAGATCGGCTACGCCCCCTTCCCAAGCGACGGGGTCCATCCCGCGAAGGTGCACCTCAACCACTGGATGCTCGGCCTCTCCTCCCTGGGCAAGAATAAAGACGCCGGCTGGTATTTCCTGCAGTGGGCAACCTCTCTTCCCGTGGCTGAGGCGATTGCGCTGGAGAACGGCAACGGCGCACGCAGCTCAATCTGGGAGAACGAGGACTTCATCGCGCGGTATGGCCAGGATTATATCGAGGCCTGCCAAAAGAGCGCGGACTGCAGCGAACGGTATATTGTCCCGCAGATTGTGGAGCAGCAGGAGGTTATGGACATCATAGAAAGCGGACTCCATGAAATCTATGGCGGTGCGGATGCACAAACGGTCATGGACGAGGTGCAAGCCAAGTCTCAGGCGGTGCTGCAGCAGATGAATTGATATGGAATCTGCCCAATATCCCAGCCCCGGAAGGAGCACCACGCCTTCCGGGGCCGGGCCCTGTCGCAGAAGGGAGTGGAGCATATGCATCTTGTAGCCAGGCTGGCGCATAGGCTTGGAAAATTTTCAGTCCGGCTGTTTCTTTTATATTTGGCCGGCCTGATCCTCACGGTGGCCATCATTCTCGGAACGGTCAGCGTGCAGTACCGCCGCGCCTACGTGCGCATGGCGTCGCAATACGGTGAAGGGGTGCTCACAAGGCTGGGAAGTGATATAGACGGGTATTTGCAGAACCTGGTTAGCACGAGCAACCTTGTGCTCTACTATCCGTCGCTGCTCCGGTATGTCAAAACTTCTTTTCCATCCCCTTATGAGGAACAGCGGCTGCTCAATATGTCCAACCTCCCGGAGCTGGACGGCTTTATTTCGCAGCTGTCCAACCTGTCGGGGGACGTGCAGGGGGTCTACCTGTTCTGTGAAAATGGACGGATGCTCTACTATGCCTCCGAAATTCCCGGCGAGCCGCTCGTGGAGCTGCTTGAGGACAGGGCCTATCAGAGGGCGGACTGGTATGCACAGGCACTGGACGCCGGGGGAAAGAGCGTGGTGATCCGCCAGGCCGACGGTTTTCCCAAGAGGGAGCAGGGCTTTTTTATAGCGAAGCTCATACGGGATATCAGCAGCGGCCGGGCGATCGGCGGCCTGCTGATCGAGGTCAACGCCACACAGCTCGGCAGGCTGTGCAGCGCGTATGCATCCGCCGGGCAGGAGGAATATTTTGCAATCCTGGACGAAGCCGGCATGCTGCGCTACTGTGACGGCGGAAGGCCGCTGGCCAAGCTGCTCGAAAACGGGGAGGCGGAAGCGGCGGGCGTTGGGGATAACGTCTTCCATTGCGGGGGAAGGGAGTACTTCGCCTCTTGGTATCAAACGCCGGGCTACGGCTGGAAAACGATCCGCCTGGTGCCGATGTCGATCGCCGTGCAGGCGCAGAAAAACGCCGTTTTGATCACTTTGGCGGTCGCACTGGGCAGTGTGTTGGTCTCCTTCCTGGCTTTCCTGCTGATCAGCCGCCGTCTGGCCAAGCCGATCGGTGAACTGCAGGAGGGGATGCGCCAGGTGGAACAGGGGGACTTTTCGGTCCGGCTGAATGCCGCCGTTCAGGATGAGATCCACGCACTGTTTCTGAGCTTTAACCGGATGGCGGCCCAGCTGGAGCGGCTGGTACAGGAGGTTTATGTGGAGGAGATGCAAAAGCGGGAGGCACAGCTCTTTGCGCTGCAGCAGCAGATCAATCCGCACTTCCTTTACAATACCCTGGATTCGATCCAGCTGATGGCGGTCATGCAAAAGGATTTCAAGGTCAGCCGGATGATCACCATGCTTGCCAATATGTTCCGTTATACGATTTCCAATCATTTTGAACAGGTCATGTTGAAGGACGAGCTGGAATATATCGAAAGCTATGTGGCGCTCCAGCAAATCCGCTATGAAAATGCCTTTGCCCTGCAAGTGGACGTGCCTGACACGATGCTCCCCCTGACGATCCTCAAGCTCAGCGTGCAGCCGGTGGTGGAAAACTGCATCTATCACGGGCTGCGCGACCAGACCGGCGGCAGGATCACGATTGAGGCGCGCCAATTGGAAAACGGCTTTCTGATCAGCGTGTCGGACAATGGCTGCGGGATGGACAAGGAGACGCAAAAGCTATTGCGGGATTCGATGGAGAGCCCTGGAGAAAAGGGGAGCCTGGGGCTGGGAAACGTACAAAACCGCCTGAAGACGGCCTACGGAGCACAAAGCGGGCTGCTCATCGAAAGCGCGCCGGGGAAGGGAACCAGGGTAACGCTGCGATTCGTCAAGGGAGATGGTTGAATGTCCGAAACAATGAATTTGATCGTTGTCGAGGATGAACCGCAGGTGCGCAAGGGGCTGGTCGAGATGATCGGAACCCATTGCGCACGAATGCGCATCGTCGGCCAGGCGCAAAACGGCCAGAAGGCGCTCGAGCTGCTCCAAAGGCTGCCCTGCGATATCCTTCTCGCTGATATCGCCATGCCCGGTATGGATGGGATCGCACTGGCGGACAGGGTAAAAACTGTATATCCCGAAGTCGTCACCCTCTTTCTTACCGGCTTTGACAGCTTCGGATATGCACAGGCTTCGGTAAAATGCCAGGTCTTTGATTATATCCTTAAGCCAATCGAGCCTTCCCAGCTTGCACAGGCTCTGGAACGGGCTGCCGGGGAATCCCTCCGGCGCAGGACCCAGAAGAGCCGCAGCGACCTTATGCAAATCCATCTCAGCGGCAGGATGTCGCGGCTGTATTCCATCGTGATGGGACATGAAATCATCATCGCGCTCAAGGCGCTCGACCGGCAGGCGGTACAGCGGATCGCCGCTTCGGTCGCGCAGAGCATTGCGCAGGCCGCTCCCGGTAAGGTGGCAGAGCAGCGTCAGATGGCCTGCTGGGCGCTGTGCACCCTCTATTCGCTCTACCCGGAGCTGAATAACCCGGGGGAGGAGGAACTGCGCCAAAGGATCGGCCGCTGCGAAACGCCGGAAGAAATCGAGGGGGCTGTCCGCGGCGAACTGCTGCAAAACCAGGAGCAGCTTCGCAGGGAGCACTCCAGGAATACTACCCTAAACAGGATCAAACATTTCATCACGCAGCATTACCAGGAGGAACTGTGCCTGCAGAAACTTTCGGAGGAATTCGGCCTCAGTACAGCATATATTTCCGAGCTTTTCAGTTCCCTTTCCCATCAGAACTATCTGGAGTTTTTGCAGGAAGTGCGGATCAACGTGGCTTTTGACCTGCTGCAGAATACCAACCTGAAGATTTATGAGGTGGCCGCCCAGGTCGGGTACCAGGATGCCAACTATTTTGTACGGGCGTTTAAAAAGGAGGTCGGAATGACGCCAAAGGAATTTCGCGAAAAGTTAGGAGGTAAGGCATGAAAATCGGTGCGAAGGAATATTCAAAGGCAGATGTCCTGAGGAGGGTGGGGGACATCTCCCAGCTTGGCGGTGTGCGGGAGGCAACGCTCAGCAGCGGCAAGGAGCGTGGGATGCGCTGCTTGCAGGTCGATACGGGGGGCGGGCTGCGCTTTTGTGTCCTGCCAGAGCGCTGCATGGACATTGCGTGGGCGGATTTTCGCGGTACCCCTCTATCCTTTATCACCAAGGCGGGAGTATCCAGCCCGGTGTATTTTACCCATTGGAAGGAGGAGTTCCACAGGGTGTTTGCCGGAGGACTGCTCACCACCTGCGGGTTGCGCAACATTGGCCGCTATGGGGATTATGAAGGGGAGCATTTCGGCCAGCATGGACGGATCGGCAATGCCCCCGCCGAGCATTTGTCGGTTTCCTGCGGCTGGGTGGGGGACGAATATGAAATAGTCCTGTCGGCAGAGATGCGCGAAGCGGTGCTCTATGAGGAAAA
Source organism: Harryflintia acetispora (assembly GCA_004340125.1). Taxonomy (GTDB): domain Bacteria; phylum Bacillota; class Clostridia; order Oscillospirales; family Ruminococcaceae; genus Harryflintia; species Harryflintia acetispora. The sequence continues at coordinate 225,800 of SLUK01000003.1, forward strand.
TCTTTACCTCAAGCGCACGATCCGCACCCGGCTTGGTTCAGGCTCGTTTGTGCTGGAGGACACCATCTCGAACCTTGCTTTCCGGGAGGAATACGTCGACATCCTGTACCATATGAACTTTGGCTTCCCGCTGCTGGATAAGGGAACAAGGGTCATCCTGCCCAAAGGATGGTATACCGACCCCGGCACGAAGGAGCGGCGTCCGCTTTCACAGCTCCCCTGTACGGCCATGCCTCCCGCCGACGGGGAAAGCAGCATAGGCTATCCGATCGAATTCGAGGAGGAACAGGTGCGTATTGAACTGCAAAACCCGTCGCTTAAGGGATGGAAGGGCGTCTACTTAAGCTATCCCAAAGCGCAGCTTGCACATTTTGCCCTATGGCAAGGCCGCGGGAGCGGCGACTATGTGCTGGGGCTGGAGCCCGGCACCTCCGTCCCGGAGGGGAGGGCAAACAACAAAAGAAGCGGCACCATGGTCCGACTTGGGCCGATGGAGGAACATAAGGTCAGAATTGAATTTGGAATCATTATGGAGGAAAAAGAATGAGCAATTTAAAAATCGGATTACAGCTGATCAGCGTGAAGGACCTTTCCCCGCAGGACTTATGCATGGTGATCGAGGAGGTCGGGAAGGTCGGGTACCAGGGGGTGGAATTTGCCCGGGGTTATTTTGGCAAGACGGTAGCGCAGCTCGAAGAAAGCCTGAAAAAATCCAGGATGGTGGCCGTCAGCGACCACGTTTTCATGGAAATTATGCGGGAGAGGCTGGACGAGGTGCTCGATCATTGCCGTGCGTTGGGAATGAAGCAGGTGGTCGCGCTGCGCGGATTTTCGGAACACATCACTGAATCCGAGGAGCGTGCCTACATCAGGGAGCTTCGCGAGATGGGGGAGAAGTGCCGCCGGAAGGGAGTAAAGCTCGCCATTCACAGCAGCACCGATTATTTCCAGAGGGACGAGAGCGGCAAGAGCCTGTTCGAGCGGATTTTTGAGCAGGTCGAGCCGGAGCTGCTCGAAGCTCAGGTCGATACGGCCTGGGCCCTCTGCGGAGGAGAAACGCCCGCAGACTTTATCCGCAAATTCAAAGGCAGGATTTCCACGGTACATATCAAGGATTTCCATCCGCCCGTTCCCGCGAAGGGGGATATTTATCAGATGCGCGACGAGGCCAGTACGAGGGACAGCGCCGTGGGCGACAACGGGGTACAGGACATCCCGGCAGTCTTGCAGGCGTGTAAAGACGCGGGAACCGAATGGGTCATCGTCGAGCATATCGAACGGGACTCCTATGAAAATTCGCTTCAGGCGACGGCGGTGAGCCTTGCAAATGTCCGCAAATATTTATAGGTAGTTGCAGGAAAGCATAAAACCCCCGGGGAAGCAGATACTTCCCCGGGGATTTTTCCGGCGGATGGGTTCATTGGCGTTTATAGACCTTGACGTCCAGCACCAGCTTCTGGGGGGCGAAATCTTCCCCCTTTTCAATCATCTCGAGCAGCAGGCGCGGGGAGGCGTGCGCGATGTCCTCCCCCGCGCAGCCTATGCTGGAGAGCGGCAGCGGCAGCGGGAAGGCCTCCAGGATATTGTCGAAGCCCACGATGGGGATTTGGTCGATCGCGATGCGCTCGAAGCCCTGCTCGCGCAGCCCCTGCAGGAGCTTGAGCGCCACCTGGTCGCTGAAGGCGACGATCCCGTCGAAGGGCAGCTGCGCAAGCTGGGCGCAGACCTCCTTCCAGGCCCGGCGGTGCCCGCCCTGGGAGGCGAAGACGCTGGGCACTGAAAGGATGTTGGCGTTGCGGTAGGGAAGAGAGCTCTTTTCCAGCGCCTGACGGTACCCCTCCAGCCGCAGCTGGGCGGAAAGGATCCCCTTGGGCGCGGTGGCCATGACGATGTTGCGGCAGCCCTGCGAGATTAAGTGCCTGGTGGCGAGGAACCCGCCCTTGACCTCGTCTATACGCACCGAAGAGATGTTCGGATTGCTCACGTCGTTGGCAAAGACCACGAAGGGGATGCGGGAATTGTAAAGGAACTCCACGCTCTCGCCCGAATGGATGTCGTCCGGGCCGAAGAGTATGCCGTCGACGTTCTGGCGGATCGCCGAGATCACCGCGGCCCTCTCGTGGGAGAGGACGTTGTCGGTGTTGTAGATGGTGGCGGTGTAGCCCCGTTCGGACAGGATGTTGACGAAGTTGCGGATCAGCCGCCCGAAATAGGGGTTGGAGATGTCGCTCTGGATGATGGCGATGGTCTTGGTGGACCCCAGGCGCATCGAGCTCGCGATCGAGTTGCCGATATAGCCCAGCTCCTTGGCGGCGGCGAGCACCTTGTCGCAGGTAGGGCCGGAAGGGTAGATCCCCCGCAGCACCTGGGAAACAGTGTTGATCGAATACCCGGTGTGCTGGGCGATGTCTTTCATGGTGACCCGTTGCTTTCCATTCATGTTCATTCTGCCAACCCCATGTGAAAGATATTTGTATACTACCATATTTTAGTTTATTTTCCTCAGTTTGTCCACTACCGGCCGAGCCAGCGGTCGCGAAATTCTTCGGCGCGGGGAGAAATGGGGTCGGCTTCTATGCCGAGATATTTGCAGGCCTCGTAGAGGATGTGCCCGAAACGCCCGTGCGCGCCGGCACAGTGGTGGATATAGGGCCCCTCGACGAGATGACGTTCCCAGCGCGGCCAGCTGTCCACCTCGAACCAGGAATAGGTCCCCACGGTCGGCGGGCCGTCCACGCCCTTGCCTTCGCCGATCATCAGGCGGTATTCGCCGTGGTCGCCGTCGAAGCGGCAGACTGTGATGTCCCCATGGCGGATTTCCCAGTTGCTCTGGGAGGCGCAGTCCCCAAAGGGGTTGTGCAGCACCGAGAGCGCTCGCGCCTTGGCGTCGATGGCTAAACTCGGCGGGAAGTTGCCGCAGTGCCAGAGCAGGACGCTGTTGTCGTTGTCGGGATGGCGTATAGTCAGGTCGGCGAAGAAAACCGAACTGGCGCGCTCGCAGGCGGCCTGCAGCAGGATGGAGGTCACCGCGCCGTGCACGTCGGTCTCGCAGGCGACGGGCAGCCCGCGTTCGGTCAGAATCCCGTTGACGGTGCAGCAGGCGGCGCCCACGGCGCGCTGCAGCGGCTCCCAGCACTGGATGGCCACGCTGTTGCAGCCGTTTTTGTCGGCGAGGTTCTGCACCCCCACCAGCAGCCGGGCCATGCGCAGCAGCTGTTCCTCGTCGGCCTCGCCGCAGTTGAGGCGGCGGCGAATGTCGCGCATGGCCTCGGCCACGGCGGGCGCGTCCTCGCGCTCGAGGCGCTCCAGCTCGCAGACCACCTCCTGCAGCGTCACCGGGAAGACCTGAAGCCCGAAGCGCTCGAGCAGCTCGCCCTCATTGAACATGACCGTCCAGAAGGGCTCGGGCCGGGTGCTGATCTGCAGCACCCGGGTGCTGCGAAAGTCGCGCACGACCGCACAGACCGCCGCGAAGGAGCGCACCCCAAAGGCGAAGGACTCCTCCTCGGCGCCGCAGTTGGTCAGGTAGGTGAAGGGGACGTTAAAGCGGCGCAGCACCTTGCCGGTGGCGAACAGCCCGCACAACGAGTCGCGGGTCCTGCCGTCAAAGGGGGCGGGGGCGCCGTCGCGCGGGCCCCACAGCAGGACCGGCTTGCCCACGGCGGCGGCGATTCGTGCCACCACCGATTCGGCGCCGAAGTTGCAATGCGGGCAGAAGAGCCCGTCCACCCCGGCCTCCTTATAGATTTTGACCGCCTTTTCGATGTCCGAGGGGAACTGCAAAAGGCTGTCCTCGTTGATCCCCTCGATGTCCACCAGCTCGATCCCGAGGGAGAGCACCCGCTCCTTGATCTGCCGGCGTATGGTGAGGGCTTCCGGATTGGTGAAAACGTCCCGCTTGGTGGGGGCGAAGCCTATTTTGACTGGATGATTCAGCATGGCGGTTGATCCTTTCTCAATGTAATTTTGCTGCAATATTATCGTTCATATAAATTGAGGCTAATTTTACAGGGAAATTGGCCTTTTGTCCAAATTTATAGCAGATAATTTGCATAGAACGTAAAATAATTGAAATAAACTTGCATAAAACTTAAAAAATAGCTTGACATTAACGTTAATATACCTGATAATGCATATAGTACACCTTTTGTTATACATTGTCAACCGTTTCCACAGATCTCAAAACGAAGAAGGAGGAGTATTTATGCCGCTGGTATCGATGAAGGAAATGCTGATTAAGGCGCGCGCGGAGCATCGCGGGGTAGGGGGCTTTCTGGCTTTTAACTATGACAGCGCCCGCGCCATCGCCGAAACCGCCAAGAAGCTCCATCAGCCGGCCATCTATATCGTGGGGGATCAGATGGCCCTGGACATGGGGGGCTTTGCACGGGTGACGGCCATGGCCCGCTCGATCGCCGACGAGCTGGACGTCGAGATCGCCCTGCACGCCGACCACTACCGCAGCTATGAGATGATCGTCGGCGCGATCCGGGGAGGCTTCACTTCGGTGATGATCGACGCATCCCGCTTCCCGCTGGAAAAGAACATCGAGCTCACGAAAGAGGTCGTCAAGGTCGCGCACGCCTGCGGGGTGAGCGTCGAGGCGGAGATCGGACGCCTGCCGGGCAACGAGGGGGATGAGGAGGTCACCGTGGCCGAGGCCTTCCAGACCGACCCCGACGAGGCCGCCGAGTTCGCCGAGCGCACCGGGATCGACGCGCTGGCCGTCTCGATCGGCACCATGCACGGGGCGTACCCGAAGGGCTTTAAGCCCGAAATCAACATTCCGCGTCTGAGGGAAATCGCCGCCAAGGTGTCCCTGCCGCTGGTGATGCACGGCGGCTCGGGCACGCCCGAGGACAAGATCGCCGAGGCGGTGCAGGCGGGGATTGCCAAGATCAACGTCGCCACCGACCTGGTGACGGCCTATCAGCAGAAAATCTACCAGCTGCAGGCCGATGATCCGGACATCCGCCACAACCTGGATCTCTTCGCCGCGGCCAAGGAGGCGGTGGCGCAGGTGGTCGAGGAGCGGATGAAGCTCTTCGCAGGGATCTGAATCCATATCCGTGGCGGGGGCGGGGAGCAATTTGCACCCGCCCTCGTTTTATAAAAGAAAGGAGGAACCCTCATGCTGGATGTATTGACCATCGGGGCGGCCTGCGTGGACGTCCTGGTGCGGGGGCTCGGCCGGTTCGACCCGGAGAGGGAAATCAACCCGGCGCGGCAGGTGGAGCTCTGCGCGGGCGGCGACGCGCTCAACGAGGCGGTGGTGCTCACCCGTCTTGGCAAGCGCGCCGGTCTGCTCGCAGCCCTTGGGGAGGGGAACGCCGCCGACTTTATCGCCGGGCAGCTCTCTCATGCGGGAGTGGACCTCTCGATGTGCCACAGGGATCAACACCGTCCTTCCCCGGTGAGCGTGGTAATGATCCGCACGGACGGTCAGCGCAGCTTCGTCAGCCCCCCGCCCGAAAGCCTGCCGCGCCTGCCGCGGGAGCTGCGGCTGCCAAAGGCGAAGGTGGTGACTCTGGCGAGCCTCTACCAGCCGCCCTTTTTGGACCTTGGATTCGCGCTCTCCTGCGCGCGGCAGGCAAAGGAAATGGGCGCGGTCCTCTGCGCCGACGCGGTCTGCCCGCCGGGGGCCAAAATGGAGCAGTACCGTGAGCTCTGGCCGCTCGTCGACTACTTTTTCCCGAACCTCGAGGAGGCCGAGACCCTCACCGGCGAGCGCGACCCTGAAAGGGCCGCCGAAATGATCCTGCGCTTTGGGGTGGGGACGGCGCTGGTCAAAACCGGGAAGCGGGGGTGCCTTGCAAAAAACCAAAAGGGCTCCCATCAATCCCCGGCCTTTTTGACCGGGGCGGTGGACACCACCGGGGCGGGGGACTGCTTTGCCAGCGGCTTTATTGCCGGGCTGCTCGAGGGGGAGGACCTCGCCGGGTGCTGCCGGCTGGCGAACGCCGCGGCCTCGCTCGCGGTGCGCAGGATCGGCGCCACGGCGGGGATCGAAAGCCGGCGGCAACTGCAGGATGTGCTGGATGGAAAATAAGACGAGATAGGGTATAGGCTCATGGCCGCCTCATTAGGAGGCGGCCATGAGCCATATAGGGAGGTAAGCGGTTATCCCTTGACGCCGCCCATCACGATCCCGCTGATGATAAAGCGCTGGAAGATGAAATAGAGCACCAGAATGGGAATCATTGAGATGGTGAAGATGGCGAACGCCTGCCCCAGGTTGACGAAATACTGCCCAAAGAAGGTGTATTGCAGCAGGGAGAGGATGTACTTGTCGGGCTTTTGCAGCACCACCACGCCGATGACGTATTCATTCCAGACGTCCAAAGCGTTGATGATGACCGAGGTCATGATGATCGGCTTCATCAGCGGCAGGACGACCGAGAAGAAATTGCGGAAGACCCCGCCCCCGTCGATGTAGGTGGCCTCCTCGATTTCGATGGGGATGGTCTTGACGAACCCCTTGATGATGATGACCGAGAAGCCGACCTGCGCGCCGATCTTGGCGATCGAAAAGCCGGTGAGGGTGTTGATCAGCCCCCAGCTTTGCAGCCGCATGTAGAGCGGGAGCATGTAGGCGTGGAACGGCACCAGGATGGTCAGCATGAGCAGCGCGCCGAAGACCTGGTAGATCCGGCTCTTGCGCCGGGCGATGGCATAGGCGGCCATCGAGCAGGCAACCGTCAGCACGGCGGTGCTCAGCACGGTCACCAGCAGGGTGTTGCTCAGCGGGACCAGGAAGTTGGTGCGCTCAAAGGCGTTTTTGAAGTTGTCCAAATATAGGTGGGTGGGGAAGCTCAGCCCCGAGGTGGTAATCTCCTCCTTGGGTTTAAAGGCATAACAGAACGCCAGGTAAAATGGGGAGAGCATGAGCGCCACCACCAGGAATTTGAGCAGGAAGTTGACTCCCCGCAAAACGGGATTGGTCTTCATGCGGGAAACCCTCCTTTTTGCAGCGTGTTCATCACAGTTCTACCTCCTTGCGGCGCAGATAGCCCTGGATACACTGCGTGATGATGAAGATGACGATTACCCAGACGATCGCCAGCGCCTGGCCGTAGCCGGCCTTGAAGTAGGGGAAGATGTTGTTGTAGATGTAGATGTTCACCGATTCGCTCGCACGTCCGGGCCCGCCGCCCCCGGTGGCGGCCATGGGGTAGTCGTAAAGCTTGAGCCCCCAGGCGGTCAGCAGCGTCACGTTGGCGGTGATGGCGGGCATGATCATCGGCACGGTGATCTTAAAGAACTGAGTTATTCTGCCTGCGCCCTCGATCCTGGCCACCTCGTAGAGGGATTCGTCCACCCCCTGGATGGCCGCGAGATAGATGACCATACAGTAGCCGGTGTCCCGCCAGATGGCGATCAGCGCCAGGCCGATGATGACCGTCTTGGGGACGGCCAGGATGTTGACCACGCCGGTGACATTGTAAAATTCATTGAAGATGTACCGCACCATATAGGAGGAGAGCAGCAGCGAGATGACATGCGGCATAAAGATCAGGGTGCGGAAGAGGTTGTTGTGCGCGCAGGCCTTCTTGAGCCAGACGGCGATCAGCAGGCCGAGGACGTTGCAGAGGACCACCTCGTAGATGGTGAATTCCAGGGTGTTGCCCACGGCGTTGTAGACGAACTTGTCATGAAAGAGCTTGGCATAATTCTGGAAGCCCACGAAGGGCCGAACGTCCGAGAAGCCGTCCCACTCGGTGAAGGAGATCGGGATCCCCTCGATGAGCGGGAGCAGCACGAACAGGAAGAAAAACAAAAAGGCGGGCAGGATCATGACGAGATAGGGCGCCTCCCGCCTCATATAGCGGGCTATCCGCTGGGGGGCGCTCCTCTTCGGGGCGGCGGTCGTGCTGTTCATATCATCACCTTCTTTATAAAAGGCGGGGCGGCGTGCGCCGCCCCGCCGGGCTTCGTGCTATCTCATCGCGTCGAACTCGTCGTCCAGCCATTTGAGCGCGTTTTCATAGTCCTTGCGCTGCTCGGGCGGGAGGGCGACATAGGAGCGGAACACGGTCCTGGCCTTGGTCAGGGCCGGGCCCTCGAACTGGACCGCGTCCTTGGCGTAGTAGCGCTGTCCCTTGTCGACCAGGGCGAGCATCTCCTGGACCATCGGGTCGGCGTCGTCCATGGTCAGGCCCTTGATCGAGGAGATGGTTTTGGATTTCTCCAGCCAGGCCTTTGCGCCCTCCTCGCTGGTTAAAAAGTCCATGTAGGCGAGCGCGCCCTCGAGGTTCTTGGCCTTGGCGGAGATCATGAAGCCGTCGTCGTTGGCGAGGATGACGCCGTTCTTCTCGGCCTCCTCGAACACGCAGACCGGGATGAAGCCGAACTCGCCGTCGGGGGCGGCGGTGCGGATGTCGCCCACCGACCAGCTGCCCGAGGCGAGCATGCCCAGCGTCCCGTTGGCCAGCTGGATCACCCGCTCGGAACGGTCGACGCTCAGCTCATTGGCGTCCATGAAATCGAGCTCGATCTCATTCCAGACCTTGAGCCCCTCGAGGTAGGCCTTGGAATCGGCGAACTTGGCTTCCCCGTCCATGATCTTGCGGTTGATGTCGTTTTCGCCCATCGTCTGCCACAGCGGATGGCAGACCCACTGCACGTTGTCCAACACCACGTTGCCCTGCATATAGCCGCCGCTGATCGGGATAATCCCGGCGGCCTGCAGCTTCTCACAGGCTGCTTTAAACTCGCTGCGGGTGGTCGGCGCCTTGATCCCCTGCTCCTCAAAAACCTTCTTGTTGTAATAGACCCCGCCGATACTGGTGCTGGTCGGGATCGCCCAGATATGCCCGTCCTTGGTTTCGGGCTCCAGGGTGGCCTCGTTGATCCGGCTGGTGAAGGGCTGGTCTTCCAGGGGAAGGATTTCACCCTTGTCGACCAGCTCGGAGAAGTCGGTCAGGATCCCCATGAACACATCGTACGGGTCGCCCGCCGCCACGCGGGTGCGGATCTGGTCGAGGAAGGTGTCCGAGCTGGTATGGGCCGCTTCGACCTTGTACTGCGGATACTTCGCTTCAAACTTTTCGATCACCGCGGTGACGCCGTTGACCTTGGTCTCCTCGTTGAAGTGGTCGATGTATTCGATCACCGTCTGCTCGCCCGGGGCGGGCGCCCCGGAGGAGGGGGCGGCTTCAGAGGAGGCGGGTGTCTGGGACTCTGCGGGGGCTTCGCTCTGGCCGCCGGAGCAGCCCGCAAAAGAGGCGAGGACCATCCCTGCGATCAGCAGGAAGGAAAGTGTCTTTTTCATCGTTTGAATGCACTCCTTTTTGTTGTCTTAAAGGTTTGGCCGTTTGATTTTTGGTCAGGGGATCATGGCGATCCGGCGCAGCTCGTAGTATTCGTCGAGGCTCCAGGCGGAGGAATCGCACCCGATCCCGGACTGCTTGACCCCCACATGGGGCAGCTGCGGGCCGCCGCCCGCGTCGTTGACAAAGACCTCGCCGAACTCCAGCGCCTCAAAGGCCTGTGAGAGCTTGCGCGCATCGTGCCCAAAGAGATAGGAGGCCAGGCCGTATTCGGTGTCCACCGCCAGGCGCAGCACCTCGCTGAGGTCCCGGTAGGGGCGCAGCGCGATGATCGGCCCGAAGATCTCCTCCCGGGAGACGCGCATATCCTCGGTGACGTCCGCCAGCAGGGCGGGGGTGATCCAGTTGCCCTGCTCGTATCCGGCGGGGGTTTCGCCGCCGCAGAGGAGCCTGGCGCCGCGCTGCTTGGCGTCCGCGAGCAGCTCAAACATCCGGTCGCGGGCGGCCCGTGTGATCATCGGGCCCATGGTGTTGCCCTCCTCGCGGTGTTTGCCGAGTTTGACCTGCCGCAGGTTTTCGAGCACCAGTCCGGTCATCCTTTCATAGATGCTCTCGTGGATATAGATGCGGTTATAGTCGGTGCACATCTGCCCGGAATTCGAGGTCTTCTTGTCGACGATCGACTTGGCCGCGAGCGCGAGGTCGGCGTCCTCCATCACTATACACGGCGCATTGCCGCCGAGCTCGAGCGAGTAGCGCTTGATCGAGGTCGCGCCCTGGGCCATCACCATCCGCCCGGAACGGGACGAGCCGATCAGGGTGATCATCTTGGGGATGGTGCTCGAGTTGAGCGCCGGCCCCAGCTCCTCGACCGGGCCCGCCAGGATGTTGAGCACTCCCGCCGGCAGCCCGATCCGATGTGCGATTTCGCCCATATACAGGGTGGCCAGCGGCGCGTCGGAGGAGGGCTTGAGCACGCAGGTGCAGCCCGAAGCGATTGTCGGGCCGATTTTGAAGCCCGCGTTGCCCAGCGGGTAGTTCCAGGCCAGGTGCCCCACGATCACGCCCAGCGGGCGTTTCTCCACGATGTGGTAGGTGTTCCCGTAGGGGCGGTTGTAGCAGGGGAGGGAGGTGCCGTAGACCCGGCGCACCTCCTCGGCATAAAACTGCAGGCAGTCGGTGCACCAGTCGAAATCCTCCACCGCCACCCGGAAGGGCTTTCCGGTCTCGCGGGAGAGGAGGTCGCAGATGAAGTCCTTTTCCGCCAGCAGGGCGTTGCGGAATTTGTGCAGCCAGGCCACCCGTTCGTCCATGGTGGTTTTTGACCAGGATGAAAAGGCGCGCTGCGCGGCCAGGAGGGCCGCCTCGGCCTGCTGCGCGGTGGCCGCGCCGATCGTGGCGATCTCCTCCCCGGTGGCCGGGTCACACACCCCGAAGGGTTCGCCGAGGCCGTCCACCAGCATACCGTCTATGTACTGTTTGACCATCTCTCACGGCTCCTTTGTTTTGCTTCCGCCGCACCGAGGCGCGGGCGGATATTGATTTTCAGTTGTATATTAACGTTAATATCAATATAATCTATATTAACGTTAATGTCAAGAGAAAAGCGATGTTGAACTATACAAAGATAACAAGAAATCTTTGTACATTAGTATGAATTATCCTGTCTTTGCCGAAAGCGCTTCATAAAACCGGGCGGAAGCCCAACCCGTAATTTGGACAAAAACCGGTCACGAAGCTGATGGTCATGGGATATGATCCATATTACTGCTTCTCAAAAACAGGGGAAGGGGACAAAAAAGGCCCGAAGCGTACGCTTCGGGCCCGTCTCATGGCTCAGTCCAGACAATATTCTTCCCCGGCCTTGACCACGTCCCAGTCGAGCATTAGCCCCAGTCCCGGCCCTTCCGGGGCATGGACATAGCCCTCGGAGTCGATGCGGAGTCCCTTCTGCACGCCGACGTCGAAGGCCCCTTCCTTTCCCCGCACCAGCGGCAGCTCGAAGAACTCGCAGTTGGTGATCGAGAGCATGCAATGCAAATTCGCGGCCTGCGTATAGGCTCCGCCGAACGAGTGCGGTTCAAAATTGAGGCCGTACATTCCGCATAGGGTGGCGAGCTTTCTCATTTCAGTGATCCCGCCGGTGAAATCGCTGATCGTGCGGAAGATCCGGACCGCACGCCTCTCGAGATAGGTGCGGTAGTTCCCCCGCAGTTCCACTGTCACCGGGATGTCCAGCTTTTTTGTCAAATAGGCGTAGCCGTCGATGTCCTCGGCGGGGAGGGGGGCCTCGTACCAGTGGAATCTGAGCTCCTCCAGTACCCGCCCCACCCGCAGCGCTTCGGGCACGTCCAGGGCGAAGATCGCGTCGTGGATCAGGATCATTTCATCACCGACCGCCTTCCGTACCGCGCGGCAGTCCTCCATGCTGAAGGGATGGACCTTGCTGGCGCGGTAGCCCCGCTCGCGCAGCTCGACGGCCTGTTCGGCCTTCTCCTCGCGGGACTTGGGCGGCTCGCCGCTGGCGTAGGCGAGAATCTTATCCCGCGCGCCGCCGAGCAGCTTGTAGAGTGGCAGCCCGGCTTTCTTGCCGGCGATGTCCCATAGGCAGCAATCGATAGCGGCGAAGGCCGGCCCCTTTTCGGTATACCACATTTTGCCCAGGCGCTGCCAGTGGTGTTCAATGAGCAGCGGGTCCTCCCCGAGCAGGTAGGGGCGCATCTGGCGCAGGGCTTCGGCCACCGCGCCGGGCCGGGATGAGGGGACTTCGGACCAGATGATGTAATCGCCTTCGATCCCTTCGTCGGTCAGCACCCTTACCAGGGTGTATTCGATCAGGTTGCGGGGGATGGCCGGTAGCAGAGTGGTTTCCTTGAGGCGGTGGCACTTTATATCGGTAATTTTCATATTGGGAATACCTCCATTATATTAACGTTAATATACTCTTCTGTTGCTATTATAATGGATAAAATCTATTCTGTAAAGATAAAAAATAAATTTATTGCACCGTGCTTGACAAGTTGGGGAGGGGTGGGTAAGATAAAGATGATCAGTTATATTAACGTTAATATACTTTGGAGGGGACGAAATGTTCCGAATTGACGAGTTAAAGAAGAAGCTGGAAAACGGTGGCCTGGCCATCGGGACGCATGTGAAATGGCGGGAGGCGAGCTTCAGCGAGCTGTTCGCGATGGAGGGGTACGACTATATCTGGATCGACGGGGAGCACAGCACCCTGACGCTCGACATGGTGGCCGCGCAGGTGCGCGCCGCGCAGGCAAACGGCGCGGCGGCCTTCTACCGCGTGCCCTGGAACGACCCGGTGCTGGTAAAGCCTGTGCTGGAGATCGGGGTGGACGGGGTGATCTTCCCCTTCATCCGTACGGCGAAGGAGGCGGCGGCCGCGGTGGCGGCCTGCAAATACCCGCCCGA
>SLUK01000004.1:0-112771 GCA_004340125.1 Harryflintia acetispora
GTCTTCCATTGTGAGGGATTCGGCGAAAAAAGCCGTTTCGACTTGAAATCCGTTCCAAAACAGGATATAATTAGGATAAATTCGGAAGGGGCGGGTTAAAAACCTGCCACTCCTTTTAAAAAACAGCAAAAAGACGACCGTTAGTAACCTATACTAACGGTCTTTTGTACTCTCAAAAAAGCGCCCGGGCCTTGCGGCCCGGGCGCTTTTACTGCCTATTACTGTCTTATCTTGCCCGGGTTGCAATCTCTTCGCCCAGGTCCGCCATAAATTGCTCGAGCGGCAGCGCGCCGAGGTCGCCCTTGTTCCTGGAACGCACCGCTACCGTGCCGTCCTCCTGCTCCTTCTTGCCCACAACCAGCATGTAGGGCACCTTCTCCAGCTGCGCCTCGCGGATCTTATAGCCGATCTTCTCGCGGCGCAGGTCGCACTCGACCCGTATTCTTTTCGCTTTGAGCTTCTCGGTAATTTCACTGGCGTAAGCGCTCTGGTCCTCGCTGATGGGCAGCACCTTGACCTGCACGGGCGCCAGCCAGGCCGGGAAGGCGCCGGCAAAATGCTCGATCAGAATGCCGATGAAGCGCTCGATCGACCCGAACACAACGCGGTGGATCATCACCGGGCGGTGCTTTTCCCCATCCGCGCCGGTGTACTCGATCTCAAAGCGCTCGGGAAGCTGGAAGTCCAGCTGGATGGTGCCGCACTGCCAGGTGCGCCCGATCGAGTCCTCAAGGTGGAAATCGAGCTTCGGCCCGTAGAACGCGCCGTCACCCTCGTTGATCACGAACGGCATGCCGATCTCCTCCATCGCCGCGCGCAGCGAATCGGTCGCGTGCTCCCAATCCTCGAGCTCGCCCATATGGTCCTCGGGCATGGTGGACAGTTCGACATGATACTTGAAGCCGAACAGCGAATAGACCTCGTCGATCAGGGCGACGACCCCCTTGATCTCGTCCTTGATCTGCTCGGGGGTCATGAAGATGTGCGCGTCGTCCTGGGTGAAGCAGCGCACCCGCATGAGGCCGTGCAGCGCGCCGGAGAGCTCGTGCCGGTGCACGATCCCAAGCTCGCCCATGCGCAGCGGCAGGTCGCGGTAGGAACGCGGCTGGGTTTGATAGACCATCAGGCCGCCGGGGCAGTTCATCGGCTTGATGGCAAAGTCGGTGTCGTCGATCACCGTGGTGTACATATTGTCCTTATAGTGATCCCAATGCCCCGAGCGCTCCCAAAGCGCACGGTTGAGCATGATGGGGGTGGAAATCTCCTGATACCCCGCGCGGGTGTGGATCTCCCGCCAGTAGTCGATCAGGGTGTTCTTGACGATCATCCCCTTGGGCAGGAAGAACGGGAAGCCGGGGCCCTCGTCCATCAGCGCGAAGAGGCCGAGCTCCTTCCCGAGCTTGCGGTGGTCGCGCTTCTTTGCCTCCTCGAGCGCGTCGAGGTGGGCCTGCAGTTCGCTCTGTTTGGGGAAGGCGGTGCCGTAAACCCGGCAGAGCATGGCCTTGCTCGAATCCCCCCGCCAGTAGGCGCCGGTGGAGGAGGTCAGCTTAAACGCCTTGACCTTGGAGGTGTCGAGCAGGTGGGGCCCCGCGCACAGGTCGCAGAAATCCCCCTGTTTAAAGAAGCTGATCTTCTCCCCCTTGCCCGAATGCTCCTCGATCAGCTCGAGCTTGTAGGGCTGGTCCTTCATCAGCTCCTTGGCCTGCGCGGGCTCGAGCTCGAAGCGCTCGAGCGGCAATCCCTCCTTGACGATTTTTTTCATCTCCTCCTCGATCTTTTCGAGGTCCTCGGGAGAGAAGGGCTTCTGAAGGTCGAAATCGTAATAGAAGCCGTCCTTGATCGCCGGGCCGATGGCGAATTTGGTATCGGGGTAGAGATGCTGCACCGCCTGCGCCAGGATGTGGGAGGCGGTATGCCAGAAAGTGCGCTTGCCGTCCGGGTCGTCGAAGGTCAGCAGCTCGAGCGCGCAGTCCCGCTCGATCGGAGTGCGCAGATCGCACACCTCGCCGTCGATCCTGGCGCTGCAAACCGCCTTGTAAAGGCCGCAGCCCAAGGATTTCGCCACCTCGGCGGGGGTGACGCCGCTCTCGAACTCCTTGAGAGTACCGCCCTTGAGGGTCAATTTTACCATCATCATCAATCTCCTTTATCACATGGTCGTTTCATCTTTGACAAAAACAAAAACAGCCCCATCCCAAATAACTGGGATGAAGCTGTACGCTCCACGGTTCCACCCGGATTGCGCAAAATCGCGCCGCTCGTTGCTGCCTTAACGCGGCAGGGACGGGATGGTTCACATCCGCTCGGAAGGTGGTACTATGGCCCGATTCCGCGGCAGGGCTTTCAGCCGGCGGCCCCGCCTCTCTTGCCGGAACGATTGGTCCAAAGCGTGTCCTCGTCATCGCTTTTGCCACTATTGATCTGGTTTCTTAAAAGGTATCTTACCACCTTGCGTCCCAGAAGTCAACCAATGTCTGAGCGGTATTTTTTCCTCAGAAAAGAATTTCTTGACAGGATGGCCCATTGCTACTAAAATAGTATTGGTGTATTGTTGTATTTTTGTACAGAATCTTCCATTTTCTGTTTACAAATAAAAGGGTATTCCCCGCATAACGATGGGGAACCGGCTTATCCTCTGAGCGGCAGCCCGCGCGCTATTTGCAGGTTGCCCGGAAAAGCCATGGATATGTGCAATACGCCATCTGATGATTTTTTACTCTTAGAAAAATTTTTACAGAAGGAGGTATTGCGGCACGTCATGAGCACAGGACAAATAATATTTATCGCAGCGGCTGTTCTGGTAGCGTTTATTATTGGATTTGTCATCGCTTTTTTCGTAGGCGTTTCATATAGAAAACGGGTTGCGGAATCGGACATCGGGTCCGCCGAAGAGGAAGCCAAGAGAATCGTAAGCGACGCCATTAAAAATGCCGAGAGCAAGAAAAAGGAAGCCCTGGTAGAAGCCAAGGACGAAATTTACAAGCTGCGCACCGAAGCCGAGCGCGAGAACAAGGAGCGGCGCAGCGAGGTGCAGCGCCTGGAACGCAGAGTGCAGCAAAAGGAAGAATCGGTCGACCGCAAGCTGGAAAACCTGGAGAAGAAAGAGGAACAGGCTTCCCAGAAGGTCAAGGAGGCCCAGCAGAAGCTGGAGGAGGCCGAGGCCGTCAAGCAGCACCAGTTCGACATGCTGGAGAAAATTTCCGGCTTCACCGCCACCCAGGCCAAGGAGTACCTGCTGCAGAACCTGGAAAATGAGCTGACCCACGAAAAGGCGCTCAAGATCAGCCAGTATGAAACCTACCTGCGCGAGGAGAGCGAGGAGAAGGCGCGCGAAATCATCTCTTGCGCCATCCAGCGCTGCGCCGCCGACCAGGTCGCGGAGATCACCGTTTCAGTGGTGCCGCTGCCGGGCGACGAGATGAAGGGCCGGATCATCGGCCGCGAGGGACGCAACATCCGCACCCTCGAAACCCTGACCGGGGTGGACCTGATCATCGACGACACCCCCGAGGCGATCACCCTCTCCTGCCACGACACGGTGCGCCGCGAGATCGCGCGTATCGCCCTCGAGCGGCTGATCCAGGACGGGCGGATCCATCCCGCGCGGATCGAGGAGATGGTGGACAAGGCCAAGCGCGAGGTCGACCAGAAGATCAAGCAGGACGGCGAGCGCGCCGTGATGGACCTTGGAATCCACAGCATGCATCCCGACCTCGTCAAGCTGCTCGGGCGCATGCGTTACCGCTCGAGCTATGGGCAGAACGTGCTCAACCACTCCATCGAGGTGGCCCAGCTCGCCGGGATGATGGCCAGCGAGATCGGCGCGGACGCCGTGCTCGCACGCCGTGCCGGCCTGCTGCATGACATCGGCAAGTCGATGACCCACGAGATCGAGGGCTCCCATGTACAGATCGGCGTGGACATCGCCAAGAAGTACAAGGAGAGCAAGGAGGTCATCCACGCGATCGCGGCCCACCACGGGGACATCGAGGCCAAGACCATCGTGGCCTGCCTGGTCCAGGCGGCGGACGCCATCTCGGCCGCCCGCCCCGGCGCACGCAGGGAGAACCTCGAAAACTACATCAAGCGCCTCGAGAAGCTCGAGGAGATCGCCAACTCCTTCGAGGCGGTGGAGAAATCCTTCGCCATCCAGGCCGGGCGCGAGATCCGGATCATGGTCAAGCCCGACCAGGTCAACGACGACGAGATGGTGGTCGTGGCCCGCGAGATCGTCAAAAAGATCGAAGGCGAGCTCGACTACCCCGGCCAGATCAAGGTCAACGTCATCCGCGAGAGCCGCGCGATCGAGTACGCAAAATAAAAGGACCGTTGGGGGCCCGCCGCAGAATTTTCTGCGGCGGGCCCTTTCTTCGTGCGCGTCACCCCTGCGCAGGGGTGCGCCGGCCTGCGCCAAAACAGAGGGCTTGACAAAAGGAGGCAGACGGGGTATACTCATTTAGTAATTTAGTAAATTACTAATTTAAAAGTAAGGATGAAGCATCATGGAGATACCGACCACCCTCAAGCACAAGCCGGTCATCGTATCGGAGAATTATGAAAACATCGACGGGCGCAGCGCCTATCATTCGGACGCCAAGGGCCTCTCCCTCGGGCTCGCGCAATGGAACGACCGCGGCAAGGTGGACATTTCAGCCAAGGTCTGGCGGCACACCGGGGAAAAGTGGTCCCGCCAGTCGGAGGAGCTGCCGATCCACCGGGTGATCGACCTGGCGATCCTGATCTGCCGGGCCAAGCGGTACTTTGGGGAGGACGCCTACCGCTATCCCGGGCTCTACGACCCGCAGCACCCCACGCTGGAGAGGATCGGGCTGCAGGGGGATGCGATGACCGTTTCGGTCTGCACCCAGAACCCGATGATCGACCAGGACATCAAGCTCTTCTCCCAAGCGCTCAGCGAGGACGACGAGCTGCTCAGCGAGCGGTTTCGCACCCTGGCGAGGCTGCTGCGGGACATGGGCTACTGAAAGGGATGAGAAAATGGACAGGCAAAACCGCAGGGAGCTGATCGCCGCCTACAAGGGGCGCAAGGTGCGCGGCGGAGTGTTCGGGATCCGCAACACCGTCAGCGGGAAAATCCTGCTGCTCTCCACCGCCGACTTGCAGGGGTGTGAGAACCGCTTTCGCTTCTCCCAGATGACCGGAAGCTGCACCTATTCCAAGGTGCAGCAGGACTGGGCGAAGTACGGCGGCCAGGCCTTCTGCTTCGAGCTGTACGAGGCGCTGGAGAAGAAGGAGGAGCAGACCGACCGCCAGTTTCGCGAGGACATCGACACCCTCTACGAGCTCTGGCTCGAAAAGCTGCAGGGGCAGGCGCTCTATTAACGGAAAGGCCGGACTGGACAAGCGCCCTTGGATAAGAAAAGCCGCGGGGAAGTTTCCCCGCGGCTTTTGATTTAATCCTCTTTGTTTTCTTCGTCCGGCTCCCCCGGCTTGGGCAGCTCGAGCAGCAGCTTCTGTACCCGCTGCTCCTCCACCTGCTGCACCGTGACGTTCAGCCCCGAGCAGGTGAAGCTGTCCCCTGCCTCGGGAATCCTTCCGAGCTCGTCGAGCACCCAGCCGCCCACCGTATTGGAGTCGGTGTCGATCAGATCCTCCGGCAGGTCCAGCTGCTCGAGCATCTCCCGCACCGTCAGCTCCCCTGCGATTTCATAACGCCCTTCGCCCAGGTCCACAAACTCGTCGACGATTTCCTCGTCCTCATCCCAGATTTCTCCCACCAGCTCCTCGAGGATGTCCTCGGTGGTCACGATCCCCATCGTGCCGCCGTAATCGTCCATCACCACGGCCATGTTGATCTTGGTGCGCTTAAAGTCCCCGAGCAGCGAGGATATTTTCTTGTTCTTATGTACATAGAGGCACTCGGTCAGCAGGGAGCGCACGTCCGGCGTCTTACCGGCGGCCATCTCCTCAAGGAATTCCCGGGTGTGCAGCACCCCGATGATCTTGTCCAGCGATTCCTCGTAGACCGGCAGACGGGAGAAGCGCTCGGCGAGCACCATCTCCAGCACGGTCTGCGCATCGTCGGCCACGTCCACCGCCACGAGGTCCACCCGCGGGGTCAGGATCTCCTGCACCTTGATGTCGTCGAACTCGATGGCGGACTGGAGCAGCTCGCTCTCGTCCTCCTTGAAGACGCCCTCCTCAACGGTGGTTTCGATGATATACTTGAGCTCCTCCTCGGTGACGGAGGGGCCGTTGTCCTTCTGGGAAGCGCGGTTGATCCGGTTGGTGAGCAGGGTCAAAAGGAAGGTCGCCGGGGTACACAGCTTGATCACGAACCCGAGCGGACCGGCAAAGCGCAGCGCCAGCCTCTCGGCGTTGCACTTGGCGTAAGACTTGGGGCTGACCTCGCCGAAGATCAGTACCAGAACGGTCATCACCACGGTGGAAACCGCCGCGCCGAGGTTTTCGCCCAGGAAACGGGTGGCCAGCAGCGTCGCGATCGAGGCCGCGGCGATGTTCACCACGTTGTTCCCCACCAGAATGGAGGAGATCATCCGGTCGTAGTCCTCGGACACGTCCAGCGCCTTCTGGGCACGCTTATCGCCCGAGGCGGCCAGGGTCTTCATCCGGATGCGGTTGATGGTCGAAAATGCGGTCTCACTCGAGGAAAAGAAGGCGGATAATGCCAGCAAAACGATTAGTGTGATCCATAGCCAGCCGGTACTGTCCAAAGTGCGATCAACTCCATATGTTCAAAATATTATGGAATAGTATAGCAAAAAGGAATTTAAAAATCAAGCGGCCGGCCACTCCCCCCTTTTTCGTCGGGTATTGCTGCGCCATGTATGCGTATACGGCAGGTAAACTACAGGTTTATCACACTAAACCACCGGTCGGTTGAGAAAACTAAGAGCGGGTGGTACTATACAGTTATCAGACAAACGGAGGTGGCCCGGTGAAAAACCAAACACTTGGAGCAATGATCGCATCACTGAGGAAAGAAAATGGGATGACGCAACTGGAATTGGCCGAAAAAATGGGGGTTACCGATAAAGCGGTGTCCAAATGGGAACGGGATTTATCCTATCCGGATATCAATTCCTTGCCGAAGCTGGCGGACATTTTTGGCGTGTCGGTGGACCAGCTCATGCAAATCAAACTGAAAGACCAGACCGGTCCGAGCAGGAAGGGCGCAAACGCCATAATCCCCCTTGTTTTCAAAGCGGTTTCCCTGGCCATGGGAATCGCGGTTATGGTCCTGTCCATTTTAAAAGCCATTGATCTGTATTCCGGCTTTTTCATGCTGGGGCTTGGTTTAAGCTGTGTGGGAATCTCCCTTCTTTCCGATAAAAGTAAAAGTGATTGACCCGAATGCCTCGCGCAGGCGCTTCATTTTGCACGCAAAGAAGGCTGCAAGCTATGCTTGCAGCCTTCTTACTCACATATTCAGGGGGCTTACATCATGCCCATGCCGCCGTCGGGCATGGGGGGAGCGGCCGGGGCCTTCTCCTTGATGTCGGCGACCAGGCTCTCGGTGGTCAGAACCATCGAGGCGACTGAGGAAGCGTTCTCCAGAGCGCTTCTGGAAACCTTGGTCGGGTCCACGATCCCGCCCTGGATCATGTCGCAGTACTTCTCGTTGTAAGCGTCGAAGCCGTAGCCGACCTTGCCGGAGGAGATGATCTTATCGATGATGACCGAACCCTCGAGGCCGGCGTTGAGCGCGATCTGGCGGATCGGCTCCTCGAGCGATTTGAGCACGATGGCAGCGCCGGTCTTCTCATCACCCGAAAGGCCGTTCATGACCTTCTCGACCTCGGGCATGGCGTTGACGAAGGCCACGCCGCCGCCGGCGACAATTCCCTCTTCCACGGCCGCCTTGGTCGCGGAGAGCGCGTCCTCGATGCGCAGCTTCTTTTCCTTCATCTCGACCTCAGTGGCCGCGCCGACCTTGATCACCGCAACGCCGCCGGACAGCTTCGCCAGGCGCTCCTGCAGCTTCTCGCGGTCGAAGTCGCTGGTCGTGGTCTCGATCTGGGTCTTGATCTGGGCGATGCGCGCCTTGATGTCCTCGCTCTTGCCGGCGCCGTCCACGATGATGGTGTTCTCCTTCTGGACCTTGACCTGGCGGGCGCGTCCGAGCATCTCCATGGTCGCGCTCTTGAGCTCGAGCCCGAGCTCCTCGCTGATGACCTGGCCGCCGGTCAGGATGGCGATATCCTGCAGCATCTCCTTGCGGCGGTCGCCGAAGCCCGGAGCCTTGACCGCAACGCAGGTGAAGGTACCGCGCAGACGGTTGACGATCAGGGTGGCCAGCGCGTCGCCCTCCATGTCCTCGGCGATGATCAGCAGCTTCTTGCCGGACTGCACGATCTGCTCGAGCAAGGGCAGGATCTCCTGGATGGAGGAAATCTTCTTATCGGTGATCAGGATGTAGGCGTCGTCGAGCACGGCCTCCATCTTGTCGGTATCGGTGCACATATACGGGGAGATGTAGCCGCGGTCGAACTGCATGCCCTCGACGACCTCGCTGTAGGTCTCGGCGGTCTTGGACTCCTCGATGGTGATGACCCCGTCGGCGGAAACCTTGTCCATCGCCTCGGCGATCAGCTTGCCGACCGTCTCGTCGCCCGAGGATACGGTGGCGACTCTCGCGATGTCGTCCGAGCCGGCGACCTTCTTGGAATTGCCCACGATGGTGTCGATCGCGGTGGTGATGGCCTTCTTCATGCCCTTCTTGAGGACCATCGGGTTGGCGCCCGCCGCCACGTTCTTCATCCCCTCGCGCACCAGCGCCTGGGCGAGCAGGGTCGCGGTGGTGGTGCCGTCGCCGGCCGCGTCGTTGGTCTTGGTGGCAACCTCTTTGACCAGCTGGGCGCCCATGTTCTCGAACGGCTCGTCGAGCTCGATCTCCTTGGCGATGGTCACGCCGTCGTTGGTGATCAGCGGCGCGCCGAATTTCTTATCAAGAACAACGTTTCTGCCCTTAGGTCCGAGTGTAATCTTAACGGTATCGCTGAGCTTGTCGATGCCGATCTGCAGCGCTTTTCTGGCTTCTTCTCCGTAGATGATCTGCTTTGCCATGATAAATCAACCCTTTCCAATCTCTAATCTTGCTTCCTTCGTTAGTCTACGACCGCCAGAATATCGGACTGGCGCAGGATGGTGTACTCCACATCGTCGATCTTGACCTCGGTGCCGGCATATTTGCTGATAAGCACCTTATCGCCGACCTTGACTTCCATCTTGATCTCCTTGCCGTCGACCACGCCGCCCGGGCCGACTGCCATGATCTCGGCGACCTGGGGCTTCTCCTTGGCGGCGCCCGCCAGGATAATCCCGCTCTTGGTGGTCTCCTCCGCTTCAACCATCTTGATTACAACACGGTCCGCAAGTGGTTTGATTGTCATGATAAACTACCTCCTGTAAAATGATTCTATGAGAATTATGAACATTTTGTTAGCACTCAAATAACCTGAGTGCTAAATACTATTGTATTGATTTTTTGAAAAAAATCAAGTACCTTTTGCAAAAAACCCGGCCCAACACCGCAATATTAACAAATTGTTCAAATACTGGAAGGAAGTTCCCCTGCCGTTTTGGTATCATTGTGTCATATCCTTCAAGAAAAATTTGCTGTAAGGTGGTAGAATAACAGTCAGAACATTCAGCAAGGAGGGACGCCGGATGCCCATCGAACAGGAACAGCGGCACGCCTATTTCGACCGCGATCTTCGGATCGAGGCCTATAACCTGAGCGGCATCGTTCAGAAATTCCCCAACCACTTTCACGAATTCTATGTGATCGGCTTCGTGGAGGGCGGGAAGCGGCATCTCTGGTGCAAGGGGAAGGAATACGACCTGGGAGCCGGGGATTTGATCCTCTTCAGCCCCCGGGACAACCACTTCTGCGCGCCGCTCGGCGGCGAGGTTCTGGATTACCGGGCCCTCAACATCCAGCCCGAGGTGATGCGCGCCGCGGCCCAAGAGATCACCGGGACGGCCTTTACCCCGGTCTTTACCAGGAACGTCGTCTTTCAAAGCGAGCTCGCCCAATCGGTCGGCGAGGTTTACGGCGCGATCCTCTCCCAGGCCCCGAGGCTGCAAAAGGAGGAGGCCTTTTATTTCCTGCTCGAGCAGGTCCTGCGGGATTATGCAGCGCCCCTGGACGAAAGCGCCACCCCCGGCCCCGACCAGACCGTCCAGGCGCTCTGCGCCTATATGGAGCAGCATTTTAGCGAGAACGTCACGCTGGACGAGCTGCTCTCCATGACGAGCTTCGGCAAGTCCTACCTGATCCGCACCTTTACCCGGCAGGTCGGCGTCTCCCCCTACCGCTATTTACAGACCGTGCGCCTGGAGCGGGCGAAGCGGTTCCTGGAGCAGGGGGTCGCGCCCATCGATGCGGCCAGCATGGCCGGCTTTTCGGATCAGAGCCATTTTACCAACTTCTTTAAGGAATTCATCGGCCTGACGCCCAAGCAGTACCAGCGGATATTCACCGACGCGCCGCCCGGCGCGGATGGGCAAGCGCCCCAACAATCCACCCGCCGGGCTCGCGGCGGCCTGTGCCGCGGCAAAAAACTTATGAAAAAGGATTGGTCACAAAAATGAAAAGCTCCCCTTTCGCCGGGCATGCGGCAGCCTTCGTCACCACCCTGATCTGGGGCACCACCTTTATCTCGACCAAGGTGCTGCTGCGCGTCTTCACCCCAAGCGAAATCCTGCTGCTGCGCTTCGCCATCGGCTATTTTGCGCTGTGGTGCGCCTTCCCGCACCCGCTGGCCATCAAGGACAGGCGCCAGGAGCTCTGTTTTTTGGCGGCCGGGCTCTGCGGCGTGACGCTGTACTACCTGTTTGAAAATATGGCCCTCACCTATACGCTGGCCTCCAACGTCGGGGTGATCATCTCCATCGCGCCGTTCTTCACGGCCATCTTCTCCTGCCTGTTCCTGCGCGCCCCCCGCCCCGGCGCCCGCTTCTTCCTGGGCTTTTTGATCGCGATGGCCGGCATTGCGCTGATCCACTTCGGGAAGGGCGGCGCGCTGCGGCTGGGGCCGCTGGGCGACCTGCTGGCCATCATCGCCGCGGTGATCTGGGCCGCCTATTCCACCCTCACCAAACGGATCAGCACCTTCGGCTGCAACACGATCCAGGCGACGCGGCGCACCTTTTTCTACGGCCTGCTCCTCATGCTCCCGGCCCTGTATTTCATGGGGTTCGAGGTCAGCCTCTCAGAGTTTTGCGAGCCCGCCGTCCTGCTGAACATCCTGTTTTTGGGACTGGGCGCCTCCGCGCTCTGCTTCGTGACCTGGAATTTCGCGGTGAAAATCCTGGGCTGCGTCAAAACGAGCGCCTATATTTACATGGTGCCCGTCGTCACGGCGGCCACCTCGGCCCTGGTCCTTCACGAGGAAATCACCCTGCGCATGGTATGCGGCATCGTCCTGACCCTGGCCGGCCTGTTCTTATCGGAAAACAAAGGAGCAAAAAAGGAGTGCGAACACGTTGGAACTGCAAAATAAAAAATGTGTCATGATCATCGACGAAGCCCTGCCGCTCGGGTTGATCGCCAATACGGCGGGCATCCTGGGGATGACCTTGGGGAAGCTGAATCCCGAAACCGTGGGGCCGGACGTCCAGGACCAGAGCGGCCGGGCCCATCTCGGGATCGTCGCGCTGCCGGTGCCCGTTTTAAAAGCCGACGGGGAGAAAATCCGGGCGATCCGGGAGCAGCTCTACCAGCCCCAATTCTCGGAATTGACGGCGGTCGATTTTTCCGACGTGGCGCAAGGCTGCAAGAACTACGGCGAGTTCACCGAGAAGGCGGCCAACACCGAGGAGGGCGCGCTCGCCTACTTCGGGCTCGGGATCTGCGGCGATAAAAAGCTCGTCAACAAGCTGACCGGGAACCTGCCGCTGCTGAGATAAAATCCGTTTTCCTGCGGGAACAAACGAGCGGGCTGTAGAAGTATCTACAGCCCGCTCGTTCATGAAGGGCGCGGCCCTTCGGCACTTTATTGTTCCGGCATTTCGGTGAGCACGCATTCCCCGCTCCCACATAGGGCGTATGTCCCCGCGTCGGCGGGAATGAAGGCGCTCTCGCCCTTTCGCAGCGTAAGCGTCTCGCCGCCGCAGACGAGCTCCACCTCGCCGCCGATGCAGACCACGCAGCAGAAGGTCTGCCCATCCGCCGCCGCCTCGTAGCGGCCGTGTGAGAGCGCCAGGCGGCGCACACGGAAGTATTCGCACGCGGCGAGCCCGGTGACGATCGCGCCGCCGCCCAGCTCCTGCGCCTCCCTCTTCGGGGCGAAGCTGCCCGCGGCGGGATGAAGGTCCGCTACCTCCAGCGCCTTTTCAAGGTGCAGCTCGCGCAGCTTGCCGTCCTTCCCCCGGCGGTTGTAGTCATAGACCCGGTAGGTGAGGTTGGAGTTCTGCTGGATCTCGCAGAGCACCACTCCTTCCCCCAGCGCATGCAGGGTCCCGGCGGGGATAAAGACCACGTCCCCGGGCCTTACCGCCCGCTTTTGCAGCAGGCGTTCCATCGTCCCGGCGGCGACAGCGGCGCGCACCTCGTCCTTTTGGAGCTCGCGGGCGGTGCCGTAGTAGATATAGCTCCCCGGCTCGGCGTCGAGGATCAGCCACATCTCGGTCTTGCCGTAGCTGTGTTCATGCTCCAGGGCGTACCCATCGCTCGGGTGTACCTGGATCGAGAGCGGGGCCTTGGCGTCGATGAGCTTGATGAGCACCGGGAAGAAGGGCAAGCGTGCGCAGCGCGCGCCGCACAGCGACTCCCCCCGCCGGCTCAGCAGCTCGGGGAAGCTGGTCCCGGCGCAGGGGCCGCTCCCCACTACACTGGGCCCGTCGGGGTGGCAGGAGAGCTCCCAGCTCTCAGCCAGGGGGAAAAGGCCGGTTTCCTTGTGGTATTCGTCGCGCAGGCGGCTCCCGCCCCAGAGATAGTCCTTGTAGGCCGGG
Source organism: Harryflintia acetispora (assembly GCA_004340125.1). Classification (GTDB taxonomy): domain Bacteria; phylum Bacillota; class Clostridia; order Oscillospirales; family Ruminococcaceae; genus Harryflintia; species Harryflintia acetispora. Next base: position 12,940 of record SLUK01000004.1, read on the forward strand.
ATCAGCTTGAAGGGCTCCATGTCGTCACACTCCTCTTTTAGTAGCGCAGCTTCGCGAGATAGCCGTCGCTCGCGAGGGACTCAAAGTTATACATCAGCAGCACGTCGTCGTACTGCCCGTCTTCCATCAGGTCACTCGCCTTCGGCAGGTAGCGCAGGTCGGCGATTACCACCTCGTCGTAGAGGTAGCACAAAAACGGCGCGAAGCAGTTGCCATAGCTGTCCTTGATCAGCAGCACCCGGGTCTTTTTCCCCTCGACCTTATTGAGATTTTGGTCGCTCTCGATCACGGTACGGTTGTTGTTCCCCCACAAAAAGGCGGCATATTTGTCCCGCGTCTCGAACTTTTGCAGGTCATAAAGCCCGTCCCGCTCCTCATCCGCCACCGTGACCGAACGGACCGGCACCTCGTAATAGGTGATCACATCCGCCTTGGCCCCGGCCTTCTTGGCCTTGGAGAAGTAGGTGCCGTAAAAGTTCGGCACCTTCTGCGAGTCGATCGCCTCGAGCGGCGGCGGGATCATCCCCCGCTCCCCGGCGTAGGCGCACACCGCCAGATAGGCTCCGTAGGTGGTCCAGTGATGGTCGGTGCGGTAGTAGATGTAGTCGTCCCTGTGCTCCCATAGGGTGGGGTAAACGTTTTGCGCCGTGACATTATCCGGCAGCCCGGCGTAGAGGCGCTCGATCTCGGCGGCCTCGTCCACCAGCGAGAGGCCTGCCGGCAGCTTGTCCTTTAAAATCTCATAGGAATTGGGCACCACGCAGAAGGTGATTTCCTGCTGCGGGTATTTCTCGAAAAATTCGCGGATGTACCGCTCGTTCGCTTGGTACTTCTCCCCGTCGATCCGGTCATATTTCTTGAAAAGGTAGCCGTCCTTCCCATAGACGATCTCGTTGTTTTCCGTCTTGAGCAGGGCCGACTCGGTGCGGGACTTGAGGGTGATCCACCCGTCCCGTCCGAAGAACTGGTCGTTGATGTAAGCGTCGAACTTCTCGTCGTAGTCCCCGCTCATCAGGGCGGAGAAGCTCATCTTGGGCCGGGTCTTGAGCGGGCGGTTCTCGAGCTCGGAATAGCTCTTGTTGGTGAAGGACATGTCCAGCACCGTATAAGAGAGGATAAACAGGGCGAAGAGGATCACCCACGGGTATTCTCTCAGCGCGCGCAGGGTCTTTTTGAGCATGGCGGGTACCTCCTCGTCTAAAAGTTAAAGTACAAGAACGGATTGTAGGTCGCGTCCACCAGGTACCCCACGCACAGGCTCAGCACCGCGGCAAGCCCCGCGGTGATGAGCCAGCGGCGGTTTTGGATCCGCTCGTACCATTTTTTCAGCAGCGGGGTGGAGAAGAAGGCGCACAGCAGCAGCGTCACGCCGTAGTTGCGCAGGTAATAAACCCAGTCCTCCCCGCCGTGCAGCGAAAAGAGCCGTCCGAAGAGGGCCCCGAGGCTACTGAGGTCGCTGACCGCGAAGAGCGCCCAGCTGATCACCACCGCAAAAAGCAGATAGCAGCGCGACAGGACGCGGCTGCGCTCCAGGCGGCGCAGCAGGAAGGTCTTTTCGATGACCAGCAGCACCAGGAAATAGAGCCCCCAGAAGATGAAATTCCAGTTGGCCCCGTGCCAGAAGCCGGTCAAAAACCAGACGACAAACAGGTTGAGGTAAAGTCTTACCCGCCCCACCCGGTTGCCGCCCAGGGGGATATAGACGTATTCGCGGAACCACGACCCCAGCGTCATGTGCCAGCGGCGCCAGAACTCGGTCACGCTCTTCGAGATATAGGGGTAATTGAAGTTCTGCGGGAAGTTAAACCCGAGGCACTTCCCAAGGCCGATGGCCATCAGCGAATAGCCGGAAAAGTCGAAATAAATCTGGAACGAATAGGCGATCAGCCCAAGCCAGGCAAGCGGCGTGGAGACCTCGGCGTACCCCAGGCGGGTGACGGTGTCCCAGAGCGCGCCCACATTGTTGGCCAGCAGCACCTTGCTGCCCAGCCCCATGATGAAGAGGCGCACCCCGTCGCCGAGCATCTGGGGCGTGACGGTGCGGGTATGCAGCTCCTCATTGATGTCGGTATACTTGACGATCGGCCCGGCGATCAGCTGCGGGAAGAGGGTGACGAAGGTGCCGAAGTTCACGAAATTGTGCTCGGCCCGTACCTTTCCGCGGTAGACGTCGATGGTGTAGGAAAGGATCTGGAAGGTGTAGAAGCTGATCCCCAGCGGCAGCATGACCTTGCCGCCGGGCCCTGAGAGGAAGGGCGGGATGGCAAGCCCAGTGACGGCGTTGATGTTCTGGATGAAAAAGTCGGTGTACTTAAAGAGCAGCAGCCACCCGACCGTGAAGATCAGCGAGACGATAAAGACGCCCCGGCGCAGGTTCTTCCGCTCCCGGAAGCGCTCGAGCAGCAGGGCGGCAACGTAGTTTACCAGGATGGAGGAGAGCATGATTGGGAAATACTTCGGCTCCCCCCAGGCATAGAAGAACAGGCTGCTCAGCAGCAGCCAGAAATTCTTATAGCGAAAGGGCAGGATGTAATAAACGAGGAAAACCACCGGGATGAACCGGAACAAAAACAGCAGACTGCTGAACAGCAAGGGGCGCTACCTCCTATTGTCACTTGGCCGCCGGGCGGCCTTACGTCTATCATGTTTGGCTCGGTCCGTCTTTCCTATGCACACGGGCCGAGGAAGGCGCGGGGGCCCGGCATTACGCCGGCAGGAATCCGACCTTTTTGTAGACCTTTTCCAGCGTGCGCCCGGACAGACGCAGCGCCCGCTCGGCCCCGGCGGTATAGACTTCCTTCAGATACGCCTTGTCGGCGTAGAAGCGCTCGAAGTTTTCCCGCACCGGGCGCAGGTGGTCGGCCACCGCCTGGCCCACGGCCACCTTGAAGTCGCCGTAGCCCTTGCCCTGGAACTCCCGCTCAATTTCGGGATAGCTCTTGCCGGTCACGGCGGAGTAGATGGTCATCAGGTTGTTGATCCCATCCTTCCCCTCGCGGTAGGCGACTTCCATATCGCTGTCGGTGACGGCGCGCTTGAACTTCTTGATGATGGTGTCCTCGCTATCCAGGATGGCGATGAAGGCGTTTTGGTTGTCGTCCGACTTGGACATCTTCTTTTGCGGCTCGGCCAGGGACATGATCCTCGCACCATTTTCCGGGATGTAGGGCTCGGGCACCCGGAAGGTGTTGCCGTAGAGGTTGTTAAAGCGCATGGCGATGTCCCGGCTGAGCTCGAGATGCTGTTTTTGGTCCGCCCCCACCGGCACCATATCCGCCTGGTAGAGCAGGATGTCCGCCGCCATCAGCACCGGATAGGTGAAGAGGCCGGCGTTGATGTTGTCAGCGTTCCTTTGCGATTTGTCCTTGAACTGGGTCATGCGCGACAGCTCGCCGAACTGGGTGTGGCAGCCGAGGACCCAGCTGAGCTCCGCGTGGGTCTTCACGTGGCTTTGGATGAACATCAGGCACTTTTCCGGGTCGAGCCCGCAGGCCAGCAGCAGCGCAAAGGCGCGCAGGGTGTTCTCTCTCAGCGCCTTCGGGTCCTGCCGCACCGTGATCGCGTGCATGTTGACCACGCTGTAGATGCAGTCGTAGTCCTCCTGCAGCTTCACCCAGTTTTTGACCGCCCCGAGATAGTTTCCCAGCGTCATCACGCCGGTGGGCTGGATCCCGGAAAAGATGATTTTCTTTTTCTGCGCCGCTTCCTGCGGCGCGACCTGCTCAGACATGCCGAGCCCCCCTTAAAGATAAAATCAATCCGCGCAGAATTCGCGGGTCAGCTTGCCGAGGATTTCGACCCCCCGCACCACCTGCTCGTCGGGCGGGGTGGTGTAGTTGAGCCTAAAAGAGGTGGTCGGCGCGCTCTCGTCGGCCAAAAAAGCGGTACCGGGCACCACGGCGACCTTGTAATCCGTCACCGCGCGCCGGCAGAACTCGGGCATGTCGCTCCCCTGCGGCAGGGTGCACCAGACGAAGAGCCCTCCCTGCGGGCGGGTATAGGCCACCTTGGGAGAGAAGTGCTTTTCGATCTCGCCGAGCATCAGCGCGCACTTTTTGCGATAGATATCCCGCAGCATTTCGATGTGTTTGCCAAGGTCATATTCGCTTAAAAACCGGTCGCAGATCAGCTGGGAGAGGATGGGCGTATGTACGTCGGCGCACTGCTTGGCGACGACCAGCTTGCCGATAATCGCCTTGTTGGCGCACACGAACCCGACGCGCAGGCCGGGCGAGAGGATCTTCGAGAAGCTGCCGCAGTAGATGACCCGCCCCTCGGTATCCATCGACTTGATGGGCGGCAGCGCCTCCCCCTCAAAGCGCAGGTCCCCATAGGGGTTGTCTTCGAGGATGATCACGTCGTAGCGGCAGGCGAGCTCGTAGACCGCCCGGCGTTTTTCGAGGCTCATGGTGATCCCCGACGGGTTCTGGAAATTGGGGATGACATAAAGGGCCTTGACGTTCTTCTCTTTTTTCAGCGCCTCCTCGAGCTTCCCGATCGAGATGCCGTCCTCCTCCATCGCAACGCCCGCCAGGTTGACCCCGTAGGTGCGGAACGCGTTGAGCGCGCCCACAAAGCTCGGGTCCTCGCAGATCAGGGTGTCCCCCTCGTTGCACAGCACCTTGCAGCTGAGTTCCAGCCCCTGCTGGGCGCCCGAGACGACGATCAGATCGTCCTCCGCGCCCATGGCGTGGTAGTGCTCGCGCGCGAGGGTACAGAGCTTCTCGCGCAGCGGGGTGTAGCCCTCGCTGACCGAATATTGCAGCGCCAGGATGGGGTCCTCGCTGAGAATTTCGGCGCTGATCTTCTGCACCGCCTGCACCGGGAACGCATCCGGGGAGGGGTTGCCCGCCGCCAGGGAGATCACCGAGCGGTCGGAGGACATCTTGAGGATTTCACGGATGGCCGAGGGCTTGACGCCGGAAATCTTGTTTGAAAACGTATAATTCATATCGGTTCACACCTTTCTTAAATCAACTCGAAGCTGGCCACCGTCTCATCGAGGTTGTCGAGGAAGCCCTTGATGTACAGGCTGTCCCGCTCGTCCTCGAGCATGGCGTTGCCGATGGCGTAGTAGATAAACACATGGGTGTCGGTGGTTTTGTCGAAGGGGATGATCCCCTCGTCGATCGAAGCGTCCTTGATCATCCGGTAATAGACCGAATTGGGCAGCTTCTGGATGGTGAGGATGGTGGTGATGTCGCCGTTGGCGGTGGTGTAGTCGAACTGGACCTGCGGCACCACCGCGTCGTAGCGCGTGGCGGTGGATTTGAGCACCTGCAAATTGCGCGCGATGTCGCCGTAGACGGTGATCTTAAAGCCCATGGCGCCGTTTTGATACTGGTACTCCCCCGCCTCGTTGACCCCGAACTCCTCCTGCGGCACGGATGCCTGCGCATCGTCCTGCGATGCAAAAGAATCTTCCTCCTGCAGCAGGGGGTCCTCGATGGTGGCCTGCGGGTCAACCGGCGTCGCCACCCGCGCGCACCCGCCCAATACGCACAGCACCGCCAATACTGCCAAAATCCTTTTCAATGATATCCCCCTACTTTTCTATCCCCTCAGCCCAGCTGCTTTAAAAGCAGCTCGCGCAGCGCCGCCGGGTTCCCCTGCCCCTTGGTCGCGCGCATGCACTGGCCCACCAAAAAGCCCAATGCATTTGTCTTTCCGTTTTTATAGTCCATGACGACCTTCTCGTTCTTTTGGAGCACGTCCCCCACGATCGCCTGCAGCGCGCTGTCGTCGTTGATCTGCCCGAGGCCCCGCTCCTCCACGATCTCGGAGGGCTCCTTATCCTGCCAGAACATCTCCTCGAGCACCGTCTTGGCCGCGGTGTTCGAGATGGTCCCTTGCTCGATCATCGAGATCATCCCGATCAGCTTGTCGGCGGAGAGAGAGCTCTCGGCTAGCGTCTTGTTTTTTTCATTGAGAATCCGCGTGATATCGCCGTTGAGCCAGTTGGCGGCGGCCTTGAGGTCAATGCCGCCCTTCGCCGCGATCTCCTCGAAGAGCGCGCGCTTCTCCCCACTCTCGCACAGGAGATTGGCGTCGAAATACGGCAGCCCGAAGTCTTTTACATACCGCAGCAGCTTCTCGCCCGGCAGCTCGGGGATTTCCTCCCTCAGCTGCTGTACCCGTTCCTCGGGCACCACGATGGTCAGCAGGTCGGGCTCGGGGAAGTAGCGGTAGTCCTGCGCGTCCTCCTTGGAGCGCAGCAGGAAGTTCTGCCCCCTGTGATCGTCCCAGCGCCGCGTCTCCTGGGTGATGGTCCCGCCGCTTTCCAGCACCTCGATCTGGCGGTTGGCCTCGTATTCGATGGCCCGCATGGCGCCCGAGAAGGAGTTGACGTTCTTCATCTCGCACCGGGTGCCGAACTCCCCGCTGCCGCATTTGCGCACCGAGACGTTCACATCGCAGCGGATCGACCCCTCCTGCATCTTGCAGTCCGAGATGTCCAGGTACTGCAAAATCGAGCGGATGGTGTCGAGATACGCCTTGGCCTCCTGCGGCGAGCGCAGGTCGGGCTCGGAGACGATCTCGATGAGCGGCACGCCGCAGCGGTTGAAGTCCACCAGCGACCCCGAAAAGCTGTCGTCGTGGATGAGCTTGCCCGCGTCCTCCTCAATATGGATCCGGGTAACCCCGATCCGCTTTTGATGACATTCCTCGTCCAGGATCACATCGACATAGCCGTGCTCGCACAGCGGGATGTCGAACTGGGAAATCTGGTAGGCCTTGGGCAGGTCGGGATAGAAATAGTTCTTGCGGTCCTGCTTGCAGACGTTGTTGATCTTGCAGTGCAGCGCGTGCCCCATCTTGATGGCGTAGTCGACCACCTTGCGGTTCAGGGTGGGCAGGGTGCCGGGCATGCCGGTGCAGACCTCGCAGCAGTTGGAGTTGACCTCGCTGCCGAAGGAGTTTTTGCAGGAGCAGTATATCTTGGTGTCGGTGCTAAGCTCCGCGTGGACCTCCAGGCCCACCACCATCTCGTAATCCGTTTTACTCATTGTCCCGCACCTCCTTAACCGATCTGCGGGAGGGAGTGATAGCCCCCGCGCAGCGTCTCGACCGCCTTGGCGACGGTGAGGATGGTCTTTTCCGAAAACTTGCGCCCGATGATCTGCATACCGATCGGCAGGCCATTCTTATCCTTGCCGCAGGGCACGCTCACCGCGGGCAGACCCGCGATGTTCACCGTCACGGTGCAGATGTCGCTGGCGTACATCTTGAGCGGGTCGGCGGTGTGCTCGCCGAACCGGAAGGCGGTGTCGGGCGCGGTCGGGGTCAGGATGGCGTCGCACGCGTCAAAGGCGCTTGCAAACTCCTGGCCGATCCGTCCCTGCAGAATCTTCGCCCTTTTATAATAGGCGTCGAAGTAGCCGGAGCTTAACACAAAGGTCCCCAGCATGATCCGGCGCTTGACCTCGTCGCCGAAGCCCTCGCTGCGGGTATTGAGGTAGAGCTCCTCGAGCGAGCTCCCGTTTTCGCTGCGGTAGCCGTATTTGACCCCGTCGTACCGCGCGAGGTTGGAGGAGGCCTCGGCCGAGGAGATGATGTAATAGGCCGACAGCGCATAGCCGGTGCTCGGCAGGCTCACCGGCACGATGACGGCGCCGCTGCGTTCAAGCTCCCCTATCTGCGCGCGCACCGCCTCCTTGACCTCATCCTCCACGCCAGGGCCGAAGTACTCCTCGGGCACGCCCAGGCGCATGCCGCGCACCCCGCCGTCCAGCTGACCGTGAAGCGGTTCATATTCGCGCTGTGCGCTGGTCAAATCCCGCTCGTCCATTCCTCTAATGGCCTCGTAGAGCAGCGCCACGTCCTCGACGCTGCGCCCCATCGGCCCGATCTGGTCGAGCGAGGAGGCGAAGGCCACCAGCCCATAGCGGGAAACCGAGCCATAGGTAGGCTTGAGCCCGACGACCCCGCAGTAGGAGGCCGGCTGGCGGATCGAGCCGCCGGTGTCCGACCCGAGCGCCAGGGTGCACTCCCCCGCCGCGAGCGCGGCGGCCGAGCCGCCCGAGCTGCCGCCCGGCACCCGGCCGAGGTCGTGGGGATTGGCGGTATTCTGGAAATGGGAATTTTCACACGAGGACCCCATGGCGAATTCGTCCAGATTGAGCTTCCCGAGCACCGGCGTGCCCGCGTGCTCGAGCTTATGGACCACCGTGGCGCTGTAGGGCGGCACGAAGTTTTCAAGCATTTTGGACGCGCAGGTGGTGCGCACCCCCTTGGTGCAGATGTTGTCCTTGATCGCGATCGGAATACCGGCGAGCGGGGAAAGCTCCTCCCCGGCGGCCAGGCGCTCGTCGACCTTCTTCGCCGTCTCGCGCGCGAGCTCGGGCGTTTTTGTGAGGTAGGCGTGCACCTTGCCCTCCACCGCGTCGATCCTCTCTATGAGGGACTCCACCGCTTCGCTGGCGCTGCAGTCCTTCTTTCTCAGCATATCGTGCAACTCGCCGGCGGTCTTTTCATATAACTGCATTTTCGCTCCCCCTCCCTATTCCACGGTCCTGGGCACGACCACGCACCCCGCCTGAACCTTGGGGGCGTTTTGGAGCAGCTCGTCCCGGCGCATCGAGGGGCGAACCTCGTCCTCGCGCAGCCGCATGGGATTCTCCGGGTCCACCCCGACGTAGCGCTCGCTCATCTCGGGCAGGTTCTCCACCATGGCGACAATCTGCTCCATCTGGGTCTCAAACATCCCCCGCTTATCCGGCTCGATCTTGAGTTTCGCAAGCCGCGCGATCTTTTCAATGTCAATCTTCATCTATGTCTGACTCCTTTCGGTGTTCCTATTTTTGTCCCAGCAGCGCCTGCAGCTCATCTTCATCAATCACGGCCACCCCGAGCTGCTGCGCGCGCTGCAGCTTGCTGCCCGCGTCCTCCCCGGCCACCACGTAGTCGGTCTTCTTCGAAACGCTGCCGCTGACCTTGCCGCCCTGCGCCTCGATCAGCGCCTTTGCCTGCGCGCGGGACAGGGTGGGCAGGGTGCCGGTCAGCACGAAGGTTTTCCCCCCGAGGGTATCGGCCACCGGGGCCGCCAGCGAGCGCTGGTTGACCCCGTACTGCATGAGGCGGCGCACCTCCTCGCGGTTGCGCTCATCCGCGAAAAATTCGGTGACGTTCCTGGCCATAACCTCCCCTACCGAGTCGATGGCGGCGATCTCCTCTTCACCGGCCTCCATCACGGCCTGCAGGCTGCCGAAGTGCCTAGCAATCAGCGAGGCCGCCCGCGCGCCGATGTTGCGGATCCCCAGCGCGAAGAGCAGCCGCCCGAGGTCCTGCCCCTTGCTGCGCTCGATGGCGTCGAGCAGGTTCTGCGCGCTCTTGTCGCCCATGCGCTCGAGGTCTCTGAGCTGGTCGAACTCCAGGGTATATAGATCCGCCGGGGTGGCGATCAGCTTTTCATTTAGGAGCTGGTCCACAATGGCCGGCCCCAGCCCGTCGATGTCCATCGCGTCCCGCGAGGCGAAATGCACGATCGAGCGGTAGCGCTGCGCCGGACAGTGCAGGTTCGGGCAGCGGATGGCCGCCTGCTCCTCGTCCACCACCGTCCTGGTCCCGCAGGAGGGGCAGTATTCGGGAATGTGATAAATAGGCTTCGTCCCGTCGTGCCAGGCGACGCGCACCACCTCGGGGATGATCTCGCCCGCCTTGCGCACCACGATCCTATCCCCGATCGAAATCTGCTTCTCGTCGATGAAGTCCTGGTTGTGGAGCACCGCCCGCGAGACGGTGGTCCCGGCCAGCGGCACCGGGTCGAAGACCGCGGTGGGAGTCAAAGCGCCGGTGCGCCCGACGTTGATTTCGATGTCCTTGAGCACGGTCTCCCGCTCCTCGGGCGGATACTTGAAGGCCACCGCCCAGCGGGGGAACTTGCTCGTCGCACCCAGAATTTCGCGCTGGGCGAGGGAATCGACCTTGACCACCGCGCCGTCGATGTCGAAGGGGTAGCTGTCGCGCTGCGCGCCGATGCGCTCGATCTCGTCGGCCACCGAATCGGCGTCCGAAAAGCGGTTGTAGGAAACGTTGACCGGCAGTCCCAGCCCCTTCATGAAGTCGAAGGTCTCGGTGTGGGACGAAAACTCCCGCCCCTGCACCTGCTGGAGGTTAAAGATTTTAACATCCAGCTCCCGCCTGGCGGTCACCTTGGGGTCCTTCTGGCGCAGCGAGCCCGCCGCCGCGTTGCGCGGATTCTTAAAGGGCTTCTCGCCTTTTTCCTCCTGGCTCCTTAGCAGCCGCTCGAAGCTCGTGCTTGGCATATAGACCTCGCCGCGCACCTCGAGATAGGGCAGCTCCTCGCTCAGATGCACGGGGATCGACCGGATGGTGCGCAGGTTTTCGGTCACATCCTCGCCGACTTGCCCATCCCCGCGGGTGGACCCGCGCACGAAGAGCCCGTCGCGGTACTCCAGCGAGACCGAGAGCCCGTCGATCTTGGGCTCCACCACAAACTGCGCCGAGGGCTCTGCATCCAGCACCTTTTCGACGAACTGGCGCACCTCCTCGACACTGAACACATCCTGCAGCGAGCCCATCTGGACCGTGTGCTCCACCTTCTCGAAGGTGCTGCTCGCCACCCCGCTCACCCGCTTGGTCGGAGAGTCGGGGGAATCGAGAGAGGGGAACTGCGCTTCGAGACGGCGCAGCTCCAATGTCAACTTGTCATATTCATAATCCGAAATGTCCGGGTCATCCAGCAGATAGTACTGCCGGTTGCAGCGCTCGATCTCGCGCCGCAGCTGGCGGACCCGCTTTTCGGCTTCCTTGAGTTCCACAGAAAACGACCGCCCTTTCCCGCGCAGGGACTGCCCCCGCGCATGTACATTTTATTATAGCATATCCTTCACCTGTTTTGTACCGCTTATGCCAAGTTTTTCTGCCTTCCGGGCGCAAAAGAGCGGCCTCTTTTTTTCGGGAAAACGCCGCTTTCAGCAAAATGACCGCCAGAAAAGCTATCTGGCGGTCACCGGTCTTATTTAAATTTCCTGTCCCTTCCAGAAGTATCCCAAGTCCTGGAAAAGTTACCTTAATTATACCCTGTTTTTCCTCCTTTTGCAAGGGAATCCCCCGTTTTCCCACCCCTGCGCCCGGGCGGGCGGACCGCCAGATAGCTTTGCTATAGGTCTTTTTCCGGTTACCAAAGGAGGAAATATCATGAACCGAATCAGCCGCGCCTTCGTTTGCACCGCGCTTTGCGCCCTGCTGAGCCTGCCCGTATCCGCCGCACGGGCCGAGGAACTGGGCAGCTATGGCATAAATATCGCCTTTACCCCCTCTTCACGCACCACCCGCTACCGCTTCGAGGTCTTTGACCCCCAGCTTTCATCCGACCAGCCGCTCGCCAGCCGGGAGCTGCAGGCACAGCCGGACCAGTCCTCGGTCTTTCTCCCCTTTCTCTACGACCCCGCCGGGGAGCACGACTATACCCTGCGGGTGACCGCCTACCCCCTGCCGGGGCGGGAGGGGTTGGATTCCGCCGCCAGCCGCACGAGCGCCTTCACCACCGGAAAAACAAGCTCTTGCGGGCACACCCCCGCCGCCGGGGGATTCCTCGCGGGGGACGGCAGTGCCGCCGCGCCCTATCTGGTCGCGACGCCCGCGCAGTTCGATCATATTAAAAGCCATCTGACCGCCCACTTCATCCAATGCAGCGACTTCGATTTCGACGAAAAAGCGCTCGCCTCCCCCAGCGGCACCTTCAGCGGAGTGTACGACGGGGATTACCATGTGGTGCGAAACGCCAAGACCAGTCCGTCCTGGATGATGGAAATTTCGGGCACGGTGAAAAACCTGGGGCTGGAAAATTTCACCGTCTCCGCTCTCAACGGCTATTCCAGCGGAGTAATCACCCGTCACCTGACCAAGGGCGGCTTGATCGAAAACTGCTATGTCAGCGGCTGTACCGTCGATTCTAGCCTCGCGGCGGGGCTGGTGGGCGTTTTACAGGCAGGAGCCACCGTACGCAACTGCTATTCTCTGGGTTGCACCTTCCGCGCGCCCACTCCGGACCACAGCGCGGGCGGAATCGTGGGCTCCTGCCATGGCGGCACAATCTCGTACTGCTGGTCAGTCCCGGCCGCGCTCTCCTCTCCGATTCAGCCGGGCGGGATCGTGGGGGACGAGGCGTTCAGCGGAACGGTCACGGACTGCTATTTTCTGAGCAATTCCGCCTGGAACAACGGAAAGGGCACCGCCCTGTCCGACGCACAGCTCAAAGCCGCCTCGACCTACCAAAACTGGGATACCTCCGTTTGGGAGATCGCCGACGGCAGCTATCCCGCTCTCAAGGGGTTTTAACAGGGAGCCAGATTACCCAAGGGCCCGGCAGCTTTCGCTGCCGGGCCCTTGGGCGGTTTATGGTTTGGTTTAAGTGATACGCAGATTTATTGCTCCGAGCGGATCCGCTCAAGCACCAGGGTGAAGGGGTCCTCCACGTTTTCATCGCTCCACTGGCGGTTGAAGCTGTCCTTGAGTTCCAGGAGCGTCGCCTCGGGGAGCACCTTCGGGTTGACCGCGAAGGTGTGGATCAGGTTGCTGCCGTCTTTGCTTACGAAGGTGACCATCAAAGTGATCGAGCCGCCCCAGGAGGGCTGCTTGTCGCTTCCGTCCACCTGCACGACGGCGTTCTGCGCGTTGCCGCGCACCGCTTCGGCGAGGATGCGCAGCACGGCCGGATCGGTGATTTCGGTATTGCCGCGGTTATAGCTGAGCATCTCCTCGTTCTGCGCAAGATCCGAGCGGTCGAAGCCGTAGGGCCCCTGGATGCGCATGACGTTGTCGCGGTTGTAGTAGGCGTCGAGCGTGATATATGCCCGTTCGATGTTGTCGTAATCCACCCGCTCAAACCCGTCGTAACCGAATTCGCCGAGCAGCGCCAGGGTGCTCTCATAGTTTTCGGTCAACAGGACGTAGCAGGCGTCGTAGCCGTCGCTCTCGTCGGGCAGGACGAAGCCCGGCTTGCGCATGGAGGTGTAGCTGAAGTATTCGGCGCCGTATTTGGGGGTGAGCACCAGATAGCCGAGCTCCCGCCCGTTTTCCATCTGCTCATAGGTCTCGGCGCTCATGTCCTCGCGCAGCGCCTCGATCAGCCGGCCAATCTGTCCCTCCGAGAAGGAAACCGGGGTGACATTGCCCATCAGGCGGTTGAGCAGGGTAATCTCCCGCACATCGGAGGGCTTCAGGCTATAGACCGGGTGGGTCTGCACCTTGACCTCCTCGCAGGCGTTGAGCTCGTTGTACTTCTCCCCCGCCAGCAGCGGCATGCCGTAATAGCTGCGCTTGAGCGAGCCGCCGCTCTTGAGCTTATATTCCAGGGTAATGTATGCGCCGGAGACGTTCTTTTCCTCCTGCTCATGCCCGTTCACGATGTCCTGGTGGATGTCGTGCACCAGCTCCCTGGCCTTTTCGTCGGCCAGCAGGATCTCGTTGATGGTCTCGAGCGAATAGTAATCGTATGCGTTGCGGCCGTTTTTCTGCATGCGCTCGAGGCTCTTGCGGCTGGCGTCGAAATCATAGTGGGTAAAGCCGTAGCGGTCCGTAAAATTGATTTCGACGCTCTCGATCTTATCGAGCGTGGGCACCCTGCCTTCATAGCCGAACCACCCGAGCCCGACCATCAGCACGAAGAGCACCGGCAGCGCCAGCCCCGCGCCCAGGTAGGGGGCGGATGTTTTGATTGTCTTGAAGCCGCGCGACATCACGCATTCAGCCACGCAGTAGATGAGCGCCCCGCCCACCGCCGCCGAAACGGCACTGAGCAGCAGGCCCTCGGAGTTTGCCACCGAGCGCACCAGCAGCGTGAAGCAGACCCCGCCGATCAGCGCGCCGGTCAGCTTGACAAGCTGTGTGAGCACGCTGCTGTAGCCGGTCTTGCCCGCCAGCTCGCTCCCCCGGCGGCGGTAGACCCCGATGTCCACCAGCAAAAAGATTCCCGCGAGCGCCAGCCACCCCAGCGATACGCCGAGCAGAAAGCCGGGGGTGGAGGTGATTTGCTCCAATTCCCCCTGGGCCGCGATCCGCAGATAAGCCGGAGCGGTCGCCGGGGAGGCCAGGAAGAGGTACTGGGACCAGTCGGGCAGGGTGCAGCCGAACAGGTCGTTCGCCGCATACCCCAAGCAAAGGAAGATCGCCGAAGGGACCCCGAACAGTAGCCCCACCGTGTAGACCAGGTTGTCGAACACCGTCCCGGTGGAGACCGAGACCAGGGTGGTGACGGCCAGGAGCCCAAGCGTCAGGCAGAAGGCCGAGAAGGCATCCGCGAGCGCCCCGAGCAGCGAAAAGCCGGGGAAGCCGAAGGAGGCCGCCGCGATGATGGTGACGGCATAGTTGAGCGCCATCGGCACCAGGATCATGGTGGCCGAGGCCGCGAAATTGACCAGCAGCATCTGCTCGCGCCGGATCGGCAGGGCGTGGAACAGGTCGGTCGAGCGCTTCTGATGCAAAAAGCTGTACTGCATCATGGTGAAGAGGATGGGCGCCACGATCACCATTGCGGTGAAGAAGAACAGGGAAATCCCGGTGTAGATCCCGCCCATCCCGATGAAATGGATGCGGCCCGCCGCGTTCTGGTTCTTCAGCGCGTCGGTCGCGCTCAGGATGTACTGCAGGGGGAAAAACAAAAACTGAAAGATAAAATACAACAGCGTAACGCCGAAGTTGCGCCGCAGAATGGAGAGGTAGAGGCCGGAAAGTTTACCGCGATTAGAAGATGACGTTGTTGTAATCATACCCGATCGCCTCCATTTCATTGATGAATACTTCCTCCAGTGTGAGAGGCAGGCTCTCCGCGAAGAGCGGATCGTAGGCCGACAGCTTTTCGAGCACCCGCCCGCTTTCGCCGCGCACCACCATATTCAGAAGGCTGCCGCGCGTCTCGAGCTGGAGGATTTCCAGTTCCCCGCGCAGCCGGTCCATGTCGGGCAGGGGCTTAAAGGCCGCCTGCACCTTGCAAAAGCCGAGCTTTAATTCGTCGAGCTCCCGCTCGAAGACGATCGCTCCCTTGTGCATGAGGCCCACGTGGTCGCACATGTCCTCGAGCTCGCGCAGGTTGTGCGAGGTGATGATCACCGTCGCCCCCCGCCTCGCCACGTCGTCGGCCAGGATCTTGCGCAGCGCCGTGCGGATGATCGGGTCCAGCCCGTCGAACGCCTCGTCCAGCAGCAGATACTGCGCCTGGGAGCTGAGCCCCAGGATCAGGGCGGTCTGGCGCTGCATGCCCTTGGAAAAGGTGTTAATCTTGCGCGAGGGGTCGATCGGGAACATGCCGCCCACCTTGCGGTAGCGCTCCCACGAAAACCCGGAGTACATCTTCGCATAGAAGGCGGCCATCTCGTCCATGGTGGACTGCGGAAAATAGTAAAACTCGTCCGAAACGAAGAACACCTTGTCCTTCATCAGCGGGTTTTCAAAGACCGGGGCGTCCTCGATCTCCACCTGCCCCTCGTCCGGGCGGTAGACGCCGGCGATCAGCCGCAGAAAGGTCGATTTGCCCGACCCGTTCGAGCCGATCAGGCCGTAGATCGACCCGTCCTCGATGGTGGTGCAAAAGTGGTCCAGCGCCCGGGTGTCGTCAAAGAACTTGACGACGTTTGCCGCTTTGATCATTCGTCCTTCCCCTCCCCGTCTGTTTCGTCATAGACGCGCTCGACGAGCGTCGCCACCGTCTGATAGGGAATCGCGTTGTTGCGCGCGGCCACCGCAGCCTCGCGCAGGCTTTCCAAAAGCCGGTCGCTCACCTGGCGGGAGACGACGTCGCGCTCCCCCACAAAATTCCCTTTGCCGGAAACGGTATAGATGATGCGGCGGCGTTCGAGTTCCGCATACGCCTTTTGTACCGTGTTGGGGTTGACGCCCAGGTCCCTTGCCAGGGTGCGCACGCTGGGCAGCTTGTCGCCGTTTTTCAGATCCCCCACCATAATCAGCTCTGAAATGCGGTGGATCACCTGCTCGTAGATCGGCGAGCGGCTGTACGGATCGATCCGAATCAAAATCATTCACCCCTTCGTTTGATAATTCCGTATCACCAAACCGTACTAACCGTATTATGTGTATTAGTACAGTCTCATGTTAACATATCCCAGAAGGGTTGTCAACAGCCATAGAAAGGTTTTTCCCGAAAAAAAGAAAAAAGCCCCGGCCTGCTTTTAGGCCGGGGCGCTGGTCAATCACGAAAAACACCGGAGCATGGGATAGTCCCCGTCCGGGGGCATATACCAGACGTCGGAGAAATCCCATCCGGAGAAGGTGGACGAATTTTTGAACGCCCCGGCGGTGATCGGAGCGGCGCCCGTGTTGATGGCGGGGTTGCCTCCGCCGCAGGAGGCGGTGGTGCCAAGGAAAAAGTTTCCGGATAGGACGGGCGCGCCGCTGTAGGTGTTCGCCGCTATGCCACCGCACGCGCCGCCGGTGTCGGCCAGCCGGTTGGAATAGGAAAAGCAGTTTTTAACGGTTCCGTCCCCTTCCATCCAACTGGTGATGCCGCCCACGCTAGCTCCCGTAACCGTGTTGCCGTCGGCATAGCAGTTTTCCACCCTGCCGCCCTCGAAGACGGCGGCAACGACCCCCGCTCCGGAAAGCTGGCAGGAAATGGTGGAGCCGAGCACCCGGCATCCCGAGACGGCGGCCCCGTCCCGCAGATAGTTGGCGATCGCACCGGCATCGCTGGCTTTAACGCCGGAAACGTCGATGGAGAAATCCTGCGCGGACAGGTCCTTGACCCCGGCCCCCGGGCCGCTGACACAGCCAAAAAGCGAGCCGCGCAGGAAGCTGCCGTTTATTTTGCAGCCCGTTATTGTTTTTCCGTCGCCGTCGTAAAATCCGGTGAAGGGATTGCTTACAACGCCGGTAACAAAATCCCCAATCGGGGTCCACTGCCCCCAGGAGGACAGGTCGATATCGCGCGCCTGCTTAAAATGCTTCCCCTGCAAGTGGGTGTTAATATGCTGCAGCTGCCCGGGCGTGGCAACCAAAAACGGGTTTTGCGCCGTACCCGCCCCCGCATAGTAGACCCCCGCCGTCCCGGCGGGGCACCCGCAGGCCGGCTTGGTGGTAAAGGTTTTGACAGCCGATGCTTCCCGGTCGAGCCCCTCCCGGCCCGGCGCGGCATGCGCCGTTACCCTCAGCGTCCAGGCGCTGGGCGCCGCAGGATCAAACTGTAGCGGCAGGTGGACGTTGACCTGCGAGGCGGGGACAACCTCCACCCTGGCCGTCATCTCAGGCGGTCCGGCGACGCCTTCGCCCGGATAGAGGGCAAAGGTGTAGCTGCCTGTGAGCGGCGAACGGGTAAAGGGGATATCCACCCCGTAATCACACTGATAGCCGCCCTCCGGCGCAACCGTTACCCCGGAAGAGCTCGGCGCGGCGTATCCCGTGCGGGCCAACAGCAGAATAAACGCCAGCGCGGCCCAAATTGCCGGCAACCCTTTCTTTTTCATATTTACACCCTCCCAAGAAAGACCGCCAGCATAACCAGCTGGGGGTCCGATCCCCTGCGGGACGCCCTCTTAAACCGCTATTTCCCCTTGCATTTTTCGCCAAAACAGGATATAATTAGGGAAACAATGGGAGGGATTGGAACATTTGCTCCACCCTGACGCGAAAAAACACAAAATTAAGACCGCAAGCTGGTTATGCTTGCGGTCTTTTTGAACGTAAAAGCATCCGGTTTGCACCTTCATGCTGCAATTCCTGCAAACTGACGCTGCATTTTGGGGATATTCCCGATTGATTTTTGCCTCCCGGGGACTATAATAAGATATAGGAAGAAAGCCGCCGCGCCCCTTCTTTCAATGTGCCGGGCAATTTGCGCAAAAAGCGCGGGCGGTTATTCATCGTTTCGCCGGGGGTTCCCCCGGCGGTGGGAGGGTACATCTTGACACAGGACCTGCTGACCAAAATCAGTGCGATGAACGGCAAGCTCTCGAAAGGGCAGCGCCTGATCGCCCATTACATCGTCAACCACTATGAGCGCGCCGCCTTCATGACCGCGCAAAAGCTGGGCGCCGCCGTCGGGGTGAGCGAATCCACCGTGGTGCGCTTCGCCTATGAAATCGGCTTCGACGGGTACCCCCGCCTGCAGCGCGCGCTGCAGGAGCTGATCCGCAACCGGCTGACCTCCGCCCAGCGCATGGAGGTTACGAGCGACCAGATCGGGGAGAGCAACATCCTGCAAAAGGTCCTCTCACTGGACATCGAGCGCATCCGCCGCACCGCCGAGTCGGTCAACCCCGAGAGCTTTTCGGCCGCCGTGGACGCCATCCTCGACGCGCAGGAAATCTACATCCTGGGGATACGTTCCTCGGCCTCTCTGGCCAACTTCCTCTATTTTTACTTCAACCACATCTTCAAGAACCTGCGCCTGGTGAGCGCGAGCAGCGCCAGCGAGGTCTTCGAGCAGATCTACCACATGGGCAAGGGGGACGTCTTCATCCCCATCACCTTCCCGCGCTATTCGCGCCGCTCGATCAAGGCGACCGAGTTCGCCAAGTCCACCGGCGCGCATGTGATCGGAATCACCGACAGCGACCACTCCCCCATCGCGCCGTACTGCGACAACCTGCTTTGCGCGCGCAGCGACATGGTCTCCTTCGTCGATTCCCTGGTGGCCCCCCTGAGCCTGATCAACGCCCTGATCGTCGCGGTCGGGATGCGCAAGCGGGGCGAGATTTTCAAAACCTATCAGGACCTGGAAAACATCTGGGAGGAATACGACGTCTACGAGAAGCCCCAGCCAACCGCCCAGTGAGGAGAGAAACTTTGGAATATGATGTGATCGTGGTGGGCGGGGGCGCTTCCGGGCTCTTCCTGGCCGCCCATACGGCCGCCGGGGGCAAGCGCACCCTGGTGCTGGAAAAGCGCGAGCGCCCCGCCCGCAAGCTGCTGATTACCGGCAAGGGCCGGTGCAACCTTTGCAACGACTGCGACCGGGACGCCTTTTTGCAAAACTGCATACGGGGCGGCCGCTTCTTGTACAGCGCCATCGCCGCCTTCACCCCGCAGGACACCATGGCCTATTTCGAGGGTCTCGGGGTTCCGCTGGTGACCGAGCGGGGCCAGCGGGTCTTCCCCGCCTCGCAGCGGGCGATGGATGTTGTGGACGCGCTGGTGCGCGCGGTCAAGGACGCGGGGGCGCAGATACGCTGCGCCACGGTGGCGGAGGTCCTCTGCGAGGAGGGCAGGGTGCGCGGGGTGCGCACCGCCGCCGGGGAGCGCTATTATGCTGATAATATCGTGATCGCCACCGGCGGGATGAGCTATCCGGCGACCGGCTCGAGCGGCGACGGCTACCGCTTCGCTCGCGCGCTCGGGCACACGGTGGCGCCGCCCGCGCCCGCGTTGGCGCCGCTGGATACGAAAGAGCCGTGGGTGCGCGAGCTCGCCGGGCTTTCCCTGCGCAACGTGACCCTCTCGCTCTGGGACCAAAAAAAGCCGAAGAAGCCGGTCTTTCAGGAGCTGGGCGAGCTGCTCTTCACCCATACCGGGCTTTCCGGGCCGCTGGTGCTCACCGCCTGCAGCCTGCTCGACCCTGCGCGCGCCTCGGATTTTTCGGTGGCGATCGACCTGAAGCCCGGGCTGGACCGGACGGCGCTGGACCGGCGCTTGCTGCGGGACTTCGAGGAGCGGCAGAACCGGGACTTCTGCAACGCCCTGGACGCGCTCCTGCCCCGCAGCCTGATCCCGGTGATCGTGCGGCTGACGGGCATTCCGCCCGAGACCAAGGTCCATTCGCTGACCCGCACGCAGCGCGAAGCGCTAATCGGGCCCGTCAAAGGGCTGACCTTGCACATCAAGGCCCCGGGCCCGCTCGAGGAAGCGATCATCACCCGCGGCGGGGTCAAGCTCTCCGAGATCGCGCCCTCCACCATGCGCTCCAAGCTGGCGGAAGGGCTCTACTTTACCGGCGAGGTGATCGACGCGGATGCGCTCACCGGCGGGTTCAACCTGCAAATTGCCTTTTCCACCGCCTATCTCGCCGCGCAGGACATCCTCGGTGCATAAGGGCGGGGACTGCATACAAAAATAACAGGAGGTAACAATATGATCGCAATTGCCATCGACGGGCCGTCCGGCGCCGGAAAGAGCTCGATTGCCAGGTCCCTGGCCGGGCAGATGGGCTATGTTTATATCGACACCGGGGCGCTCTACCGCGCGATCGGGCTGTACGCCCTCGAGCACGGGGTCGAGCCCACCGACCGGGAGAAGGTGCCCGCCCTGCTGCCGCAGATCACGCTCGAGCTGCGCCACCGGCAGGACGGGCAGCACGTCTATCTAAACGGCCGGGACGTTTCAGAAGAGATCCGCACCCCCGCCGTCTCAATGGCGGCCTCGGGCGTGTCGGCCATCCCCGAGGTGCGCGCCTTTTTGCTCGAGCTGCAGCAAGGCATCGCGGCGAAGCAGAACGTCATCATGGACGGGCGGGACATCGGCACGGTGGTGCTCCCGGGCGCGCAGGTCAAAATCTTCCTCACCGCCTCGAGCGAGGAGCGCGCCCGGCGCCGGTACCAGGAGCTTTTGGCGAAGGGCAAGGACGTGGCTTATGAGCAGGTGCTCGCCGACGTGATCGAGCGGGACCGCAACGATTCGACCAGGGCCATCGCCCCGCTGCGTCCGGCGCCCGATGCGGTGACGGTGGACACCACCGGCAACGACTTTGAGCAGTCGGTGTCGCAGCTGCGGAGCGTGATCGAGGAGAAGCTCGCCGCACTCTAGGCTTTATGAAAACACAAAGGAGTCGAGTCTATGTTTTACCGTTTTGCCCGCAACCTGCTGCACTTTTTCTTCTGGTTTGCCTTTAAAATCGACGCCGAGGGGCGCGAAAACCTGCCGAAAGACAAGGGCTTCATCGTGGCGAGCAACCACCGATCCAACTGCGACCCGATCTTCATCGGGGTAATGCTAAAGCCCAACCTCACCTTCATGGCCAAAATCGAGCTGTTCCAGCTCCCGGTGATCGGGCGGCTCTTCTACTGGCTGGGTGCCTTCCCGGTCGAGCGGGGCAAGGGGGACACCGGGGCCGTGGACTTCGCCATCAAAACGGTGGAGGAGGGGAAGATCCTCGCCATGTTCCCCGAGGGGACCCGCTCGCTGGACGGCAAGCTGCTGCGCCCCAAGTCCGGCTGCGCCCTGATCGCCGGGGCCAGCGGCGCCGACGTGGTGCCGACCGCCGTCTGCTTTGGGGAGAAGCTGCGTTTCCGCAGTCATATTACCGTCAAATTCGGGAAACCGATTTCCCGGGAAGAGCTGGGCGTTTCGGCCTCCTCCCCCGCCACCATCAAGGCGGCCAGCCGGCTGATCATGAGCCGGATCCAGGAGCTGCTCGACAGTGCGGAGGACCGCCCATGACGATCACGGTGGCGGGGAGCGCGGGATTCTGCTTTGGGGTGGACCGGGCGGTGCGCATGGTGCAAAGCGAGCTGGGCGCGGGAAAGCGGGTGGCGACCCTCGGGGAGATCATCCACAACCCCCAGATCGTGGCGGAGTTCCGCCGCCGGGGCGTGCTGGTAGCCGACAAAATTGACGAAAGCCTTTGCGGCTACACGGTGGTCATCCGCTCCCACGGCGTTGGGAAGGACGTTTACCGTAAACTTGCGCAATTTGGGATCGAGACGGTGGACGCGACCTGCCCATTCGTTGGCAAGATCCATAAGATCGTCTCCTCCCAGGAACCCGGCACCGTCATCCTGGTGGCCGGGGACCCGCAGCATCCCGAGGTGCAGGGGATCGTGGGGCACGCTTCCTCCGAGGCGTTTGTCTTCCAGAGCGCGCAGGAGCTCGCAGATTTATTAACAAATTGTAAATTTCCGCCCGATGCCCCCAAAATAATGGTCGCACAGACAACTTTTAACCGCAACGAATGGCAGAAATGCGAAGAAATTCTAAAAAAGGTATGTACACGCTTCACAATTTTTGATACAATATGTAGTGCTACAACTATGCGTCAGCAGGAGGCCGAATCATTGGCGCGCGAGAGCGAGCTGATGGTCGTGATCGGCGGCAGGCATAGTTCAAACACCAAAAAGCTCTATGAGATCGCCTCACAGTTTACCCGCGCGGTGCTCATCGAGGATGCAAACGAGCTTTCGGGTGTTACCATGGCCGGCGTCCGTAAGGTAGGGATTACGGCGGGGGCGTCCACACCGGCCTGCATTATTAAGGAGGTACAAAAAACAATGAGTGAGAACCAGAACAACCAGGAAGAACTGAGCTTTGAGGAGCTGCTTGACCAGTCCTTTAAAAGTACATACACGGGAGAGAAGGTCACAGGCGTTGTGACCGGCATTGCGCCGAATGAAATTTCGGTCGATATCGGCACCAAGCACGCCGGATACCTGCCGGTATCGGAATTTACCGACGACCCGCAGGCCGACATTTCCCAACTGGTACACAAGGGCGATGAGCTCGAACTGATGGTGGTCCGGGTCAACGACGTGGAAGGCACCGTCATGCTCTCCAAGAAGCGCCTCGATGCGATCGCGGGCTTTGAGAAGGTGATGAACGCGGTCGACACCGGCGAGGTTCTCGAGGGCGTTGTCGTGGAGGTCGTCAAGGGCGGCGTGCTCGCGCTCACCAACGGGGTTAAGGTGTTCATCCCGGCCTCCCAGGCCACCATGTCCCGCGGCCAGGACCTGAACACTCTTCTCAAGCAGAGAGTCGAGTTCAAGATTCTCGAGGTCAACCGCCAGCGCCGCCGTGCGGTCGGCTCGATCCGTGCCGTCAGCGCCGAGAAGCGCAAGGAGCTCGAGGAGAAGTTCTGGACCGAGGTCGAGGTCGGCAAGCATTACCAGGGCACCGTCAAGAGCCTGACCTCCTACGGCGCGTTCGTCGACCTGGGCGGTGTGGACGGCATGATCCACATCTCCGAGCTCTCCTGGCAGCGGATCAAGCATCCGTCTGCGGTCGTCAAGGAGGGCGATGTGGTTGACGTCTACGTCAAGGACATTGATCCCGAGAAGAAGAAGATCTCCCTGGGCTACAAGAAGACCGAGGACAATCCCTGGGTCATTCTCCAGAACAAGTACCAGGTGGGCGACGTCGCCACCGTCAAGATCGTTTCGATGACCACCTTCGGCGCCTTCGCGCAGCTGATCCCGGGTGTGGACGGTTTGATCCACGTTTCCCAGATCGCCAATGAGCGGATCGGCAAGCCCTCCGACGTGCTGTCGGTCGGCCAGGAGGTCCAGGTCAAGATCACCGAGATCGACTTTGAGAACAAGCGCGTCAGCCTTTCGATTCGCGCCCTGCTGGAGGAAAATGCCGAGCAGGAGCAGGAAAACGAGGATGCGGCTCCCACCGTCTATGAGGCGGCTCCCCCCTCTGAAAAGAAGGAAGAGGCTCCGGCTGAGGACGCCGAATAATTTACAATTAAAAAAGAGGCGGTGTGATTCATCACACCGCCTCTTTTCTGTCTTTTTCCTTCCACCTTTGGGCCGCCAGAGGGGCGAGCAGGGTGGTCAACACCACCAGCGCCCACAGGTTCCCATCGAGAAAGTTAAACGATTCCAGGTAGTCCGAAAGCCCGCCGCCCGCCATCAGGAGCATGCCGAGCTCGAACAGGTTGGTAAGCGCGCACCAGAGGATCCCGAAAACAAGATAGTCCCTCCGTTTGCACCCGGCGATCCGGGGGATGAGGAGGCGGGCGACCAGAAGGATCGCCCCGCTCAGGATAAGGCCGCTCAGCGGAAGTGCTAGCCTGCCGAGCCCGGCCAGGACAACCTCCCGCAGCCCTCCGTTCAGAATCGCCAGCGGGATGATCAAAGCCCAGATCCCGGCCGCCTGCAGATATTTTTTCATATGCCTCCCCCTTCCATTGAGGAAAAACAAAGGGCCGGTTGTTTTCAACCGGCCCTTTTTCTACTTATACAACGCTCGGGTTATTTCGCAGCCTTCTTCGCCTTCTTATACTCCTGCCAGCAGACCCACAGCGGGCCGGACAGGAAGGTGGAGGAATAGAAGCCGGCGATAATGCCGATCAGCAGCGGGAACGCGAAGGTCAGAATCGAGTTCACATCGCGCACGACCGCCACAATGCAGATGACGATCATCGCCGTCGCGGTGGACAGCGAGGTGTTGATCGAACGGGTCATCGACTGGTTGATCGACTTGTCGACCAGCTCGCCGATGTTCGCCTTGGAGCCGTAGCGCTTCTTGTTTTCCCGGATCCGGTCGTAGATGACGATGGTCGCGTTGATCGAATAACCCAGGATGGTGAGCACCACCGCGATGAAGTTGTCATTGATCGGGAACTTGAAGAGCACGAAGGTCAGATAGACGATCATCACGTCGTGCAGCAGGGCAACCACGCACATCACGCCCGCGCTCCAGCCGCCGATCCGCCTAAAGCGGAAGGCGATATAGACGACCATCAGCAGCGCCGCGATCGCCACGGCCACCAGGCACTTGGCGAAAAATTCCTTACCGATGGTGGGGTTGACATTGTTGACCGCGAAGGTCTCAATGGCATTGTCCGGGAACTGCTGCTGCAGCGACTCGGTCAGCGCGCCCTGGTCCTCGACCGAGAGGCCGTCGGCGCTGGTCAGGGACACGACGTAGTTCATATTCCCGGTGGCCACGTTGGTCTGCTCCTGGATATTGACCTTCTGGCCGAGCTTCTCCTCAATTGCCTTCTGGAAGGCGCCCCCGTCGAGGTCGCCGGCATGCGAATAGGTGATGATGGTACCACCCTTAAACTGGATGTCGAGATTGACCCCGAAGATCAGGGTGGCCAGCACCGTCAGGACGACAAGGCCGATGGAAATACCGAAATAAATCTTCCGGTTTTTCATGAATGCTATCTGTTTCATTCGTCAACCCCCCCATAGAGCCAGAGCTTGCGGAACGGCTTAAATTTGGAAATGGATTTGAGCATCAGGCGGGTCGCCGTCACGCCCATGATGAAGTTGAGAATCACGCCGACGAGCAGGGTGTAGCCGAAGGAATAGATATTGCCGGCCGTCGCGGGCCCGAACATGCTGAAAATGGGGCTGAGCATCTTGGCGAACAGGCTGTCGGTCGGGCCGAACGAGCCCATCAGGATAACGGCCACGATGATCATGGTAATGTTGCTGTCGAAGATGGCCGCAAAGCCGCGCTCAAAGCCGCTGTCGATCGCGCCGTCGAGCGTCTTGCCCGCGCGGACCTCCTCCTTGATGCGCTCGGCGGTGATGACGTTGGCGTCAACGCCCATGCCGATCGAGAGGATCATACCGCAAAGGCCCGGCAGCGTCAGCGTAAAGGATGGGATCGCCGGGAAGTACCCCGTCACGCCGATGATGATGCCCGCCACCTGGCCCATCAGGGCGATCACGGCGACCACGCCGTTGAGGCGGTAGTAAAGGATCATGAAGATGGCGATCAGGATGAACGCGATCACCCCGGCCAGCACCATGGCATCCCGCGCGCCCATGCCGAGCGTCGGCGAGATGGAGTTGTAGTTTTCGGTCTCGAGCTTGAAGGGCAGCGCGCCGGCGTTGATCTTATTGGCAAGATCCTTCGCCTCTTCGATGTCCCCGATGTTCGAGATGACGGCGTTCCCGTCGGTGATGTGGGCCTGCACCTCGGGCGCGCTGATCATCAGCTCGTCCATCCAGATGCTGATCCGCCCCTTCGGGCTCTCCTGCGAGAGCCGTCCGGTCGCCTCGTCGAACGCCTTGGCCCCCTCGCTGGTGAGCTTTAGGGAAACCAGCGGCAGACCCTGCTGGTCCACCACCGCCTGCGCGCTCTCGACCATGTTGCCCGAGAGGATCACATTCTCGGCGGTGATCCCGGCGGGAAGGCCGTTTTCATCGGTCTCCATCCCTTCGCGGAAGGAAAGCAGCGCGGTCTCGCCCAGCTCCTGGATCGCTTCCTCGGGGTTGAAGTCGGTCTCGTTTTCCTTCCAGGGGAAACGGACGATGATCCTGTCTTTCGCGGTGTCCTTGTAGACCTCATAGTCCGCGATGTTCTGATTGATCAGGCGGGTCTCGATGACCGCCTGCGCCGCCGCCAGCTCATCCTCGGTCGCGTCCACTCCCTCGGGCGGGGTAAAGGTGACATCCACGCCGCCGCGGATGTCGATCCCCCAGCGAATCGTGTCCGCGCCCTTGATCCAGGTCTTGGTCACGTCGCCGTATTGGGTGGAGATACCGAAGAATGAGGTGTACGTCAGAAACACAATCAGCAAAGCGACTATGAAAAACACGGGTTTGCCAACTTTTTTCATCTGAAAGCCTCCGTTTGATATATGGGGTTCCCATATATTTTTAGAATCGTCCAAGGGCGCATAAACGCCAAAGGACGCCGCGCCCAGCTGGAAATTGGCCGCCCCTTTTACGGGTTGTCCATTTTGGCGCGGCGACACACCTCCCGCAGCCCCGCCGCGAAGCGGTTCCACTGTGGGGACCGCTCCCCTTCAGGAGCCATAAAGATGCGACACTCATAAAGTTTATTATAGTAAAATCTGCACATTCTGTCAATCTTTTAATCCATTCCGGCCCAATTAAATCGGCTTTCCTGCTCCCGCCAAGCCCGTTTTCTATGCCACTTGGTAAATTTCCTTCAGCAGGCGGATGCCGCTCCTCGTTTTAAACACCTTTTGCAAGGTGTTTAAAATCGCTTTTTCGCCCATCCCGCTCTCATCGGCATTGACCAAAAAATCGGCTTCCAGCAGGATTTGATAATCCATGCCGTCCACATTGGTATAGGTGTGGTGGTGGGCCACCAGATAGCAGACGCGCTCCACCAACCCGTCCGGGCAGCCCGTCCCATCCAGAAACTCCCGGGCAAGGGCCTCCCCATGTTCCTCCTGGCGTTTGCCGTTCGTATTGCCGTACTTCTCCCGGCAGAGCGGGCAGGCGATGTCATGGACGATGGCGGCGACTTCCAATGTCCGCTGCATGAGGGGGTCCAGCCCCTCCAGCTCGCCGATCGTTTTGGCATAGGCGTGGACCTTCAAAAAATGATTGATGTCATGCAGATTCCCGTTATAAAACGCGATCATCTTTTCCACAAGCGCGCCGGTTGTCATGAAATATCCCCCTGTCTCTTGATCAGGCCTATTTCTCCTCGTCCCCATAGACCGCGCCCCGGCTGCCCGAGGTGACGAAATGCGCATAGCGGCCCAGATACCCCTCCACCTTCTTTTGCGGGTGGGAGCGGCGCTCGGCCCGTTCGGCGAGGGTAGCCTCCTCCACCAGCAGCTCGAGCTTGCGGTTCGGGATGTCGATGAGGATCCTGTCGCCGTTTTCCACCAGCCCGATGGTCCCGCCGGCCGCCGCCTCGGGCGAAATATGCCCGACCGCGGCGCCACGGGTGGCACCTGAGAAGCGCCCGTCGGTGATCAGGGCGACCTGCGCGTCCAGCCCGCGCCCGGCGATCGAGGCGGTGGGGGCGAGCATCTCCCGCATGCCGGGGCCGCCCTTCGGCCCTTCGTAGCGGATCACCACCACATCCCCGGGGACGATCTCCCCCGCCAGGATGGCGGCGGAGGCGTCCTCCTCGCAGTCGTAGACCTTGGCACAGCCGGTATAGGTCATCATCTCGGGCGCGACCGCGCCCTGCTTGACCACCGCGCCCTCACTGGCGAGGTTGCCGAAGAGGATGGCGATCCCGCCGTCCTTTCGCACCGGCTCCTCGAGGGTGTGGATGATCTTCCCGTCCGGCGCGGGGGCGGCGGCAATCCGCTCGCTGACCTTGCCGCTGACGGTCAGGGTGTCGTGGATCATCCCGCCGCGGTAGAGCTCCTTTAAGACCGCCTGGATCCCGCCCACCGCGTCGAGATCCTGGATAAAGACCTGTCCCGCCGGATTGAGCTTGCAGATCTGCGGGGTCTTGCGGCCGACGGCGTCGATGTCCTGAAGGCTGATCGGCACGCCCGCCTCGTGCGCCACGGCGGTCAGGTGGAGCACCGTGTTGGAGGAGCAGCCCAGCGCCATGTCCGAGCGCAGGGCGTTCTCGAACGCCTCGGGGGTCATGATGTCGCTCGGGCGGATATTCTGTTCCAGCACCTTCATCACCTGCTCGCCGCTCTCCTTGGCCAGGCGCAGCCGCGCGGACATCACCGCGGGGATGGTGCCGTTGCCCGGCAGCGCCAGGCCGATGGCCTCGGTCAGGCAGTTCATCGAATTGGCGGTATACATCCCCGAGCAGCTGCCGCAGGTCGGGCAGGCGGTGTTCTCCATGGATTCGAGCTCGCGCTCGTCCAGCTTCCCGGCCGCGACCGCGCCGACGGCCTCGAAGGTCTCGTTGAGGCCGACCCGCTTGCCCTGGAAGGTGCCGGCCATCATCGGGCCGCCCGAGACGAAGATACACGGCAGGTTCATCCGGCAGGCCGCCATCAGCATGCCGGGCACGATCTTGTCGCAATTGGGGATAAAGACCACCGCGTCCATCGGATGGGCGGTGAGCATCACTTCAATGGAATCCGCGATCAGCTCGCGGGAGGGCAGGGAATATTTCATCCCCCGGTGGTTCATCGAAATCCCGTCGCAAACGCCGATGGTGGAAAACTCGAAGGGGACGCCGCCCGCGTTGCGGATGCCGTCCTTGACCGACCTTGCGATTGCGTTTAAATGCATATGTCCCGGAATGATCTCGCTGTGGGAATTCACCACACCGATAAAGGGACGTTTCATCTCGCTGTCGGTCACGCCGAGCGCCTTCAGCAGCGAGCGGTGGGGTGCGCGCTGGTAGCCTGTTTTGATCTGATCGCTGTTCAAACTTCTTCCTCCCTACTCTTCCCCGCGGGCTTACCCCGCACCGGGCCGAAACTTCTCAAAATTTCTATTCTTTCAGTTTAAAACCTGTGGGAGGCTTTGTCAATCAAAAAGTTTGCCTGCATGCCCGCAGGCGGCAGTTTTTTGGCGGCCGGTGGCCGCAGAGCCTACCCGGCTGCGCGCCTCACCTTTTCACCGGCCGCAGGCCGGGGAGAGATTGTGGGGTGAATGCCTCCGAGGGAGGCAACGGCCCCCGCACGACGAGTCCTCTTTTCCACGTGGAAGAAGGTTAAGCCCTTTTCAAAGAAAAGGGCTCCGAAAAGACGAAAAAGAGGGGGAAGTATCCCCCTCTTTTTATGTACCCCTCGCGCGCGACCACGCGCCAGCGTGCAGCATTTTTGGTCGGGCACCAAAAATGCGTGCACCCAGCTGCCCGCACCCGCCAGAAGGGTATGGCGCCATCGGCGCTTTAGACCCTTGAGAATTCCTTATTTCCTGCCTTCCATATAACGCGCATAGGCCTCCCGCAGCTCCTGCGCGGTATCCTCCGGGCAGGTGGGGTTGCAGTGCGCCCAGGCCCCCGTCTCGCTGGAGGCATTGAACTTCTGCTTATCCGCGCTGCGCATCGGCGGGAAAAACTCGATGTGGAAATGATAATATCCGCCGGCGTCCTCGCCGTTGACCGGGGCGTTGTGCATGCACATCATATAGGGGAATTTGTAGTCGAACAGGCTGTCGAGCATGCCGACCGTGTCCCGGATGGTGAGCCCCAGGCTCTGGCGCTCCGCGTCGTCGAGCTCGGTGATATACTGCACATGGCGGTTCGGGAAGATGTAAACCCCATAGGGGTACTCGGTGAAAAAGGGCAGGAAAACGGTAAAATGCTCGTTGCGAAAGATGATCCTTTTTTGGAAGTCCAGCTCGTTTTTCAGCATATCGCAAAAGAGGCAGGCCCCGTGCTCCTGCTGATAGGCCTTGGCGTTTTGCAGCTCGAGCTCGAGCTTCTTGGGCACGAAGCTGTAGCCGTAAATCTGCCCGTGCGGATGGGGCATGGTGACCCCGACCACGTCCCCGCGGTTTTCAAAGATGAAGACGTACTTGATCTTCTCGTCCTGCGAGAGCGCCTCAAACCGCTCGCACCACAGCTCGACCAGCTTACGCATATGCCGGTCCGACAGCTCGGGCAGCACGGTGGTGTGCCCGGGCGAGTAGAGGACGACCTCGCATTTGCCATAGGCCTCCTTCACCTTGAAAAAGTCGGTGGCCACGTCGTCGGGTGCCGGCGGGTCCTGCGAGAGCGCCGGGAAATCGTTGTCGTATTCGTAAACCTCATAGTCCTGCGGTACCTTGCCCGAGCCCGGGCAGAAGGGGCACCAATCTTTGGGCATCTGCGGGCGCGCCTGCCGGTGGGAGGCGATCATCACCCAGTCTCCGATCAGCGGATGCCATCTCAGTTCAGCCATATCACACTCTCCTATCTATCTTCCCAAACCTGTGGTTACTTCGCATAGCCCGACCGGCCGGATGGAGAGCACATGGCAGCTCCCCGCGCCGAACACCCCATCAATCATCGCGCGGTATCCGTCCAGCAGGCTTTCCGGCACGAACGCCTGAATGGTCCCGGCGATCCCGCCGCCGTGCACCCGCCAGGCCCCGCCCTTCCCTGCGAGCAGGCGCTCGGATAGCGCCAGGGCCACCGTCAGCCCCTGGCGGGCCGGGTCCTTGCAGGAAAAAAGGTTTTGCAGGTACATCGCCGAGGAGCGGCCCGATTCGATGACCAGCCGGCAGAAGGTGGGGAAATCCCCCTCCCGCAGCGCCGCTACCTGGCGGGGCACCCGGTCGTTGTCCGCATAGAAGTGGACGGCCCGCACGATGGCGCGGTCGCTCACCTTGCCGTAGATTTGGCCGAGGCCCTTATAAAACTCCTCGGGCGGCACCTCGCGCAGCACCTCTTTCCCGAACTGGGCCGCCACCGATTTCATCTCGGCGGGCATCGAGGCGTAGTCGTCGGTCAGGTCGGCGTGGTCCCCCTTGGTGTCCACGATGCACAGCCGGCTGCCGCTGTGGGCGAAATCAAAGTCCACCTTCTCCACCACCGGCTTTTGCGGGTCGTCAAAGTCGATGGTCACAAACCCGCCCACCGCGCAGGCGGTCTGGTCCATCAGGCCGCAGGGCTTGCCGAAATAGACGTTCTCGGCGTACTGGGAGATCTGGGCGATCAGCACCGGGTCGAGCGCGCCGCCGTTATAGAGGCCGGACAGGATCGTCCCCACCAGCACCTCGAAGGCGGCGGAGGAGGATAGCCCCGAGCCGCCCAGCACATCGGAGGTAGTGCAGGCGTCAAAACCCCCGATTTTCAGCCCCAGCTGCATAAAGCGCGCCGCGATCCCGCGGACCAGGGAAGCGGACCGGCCCCGCTCACTGTCTTTTTCCGCCAGCTCCCGCAGGTCGATCACGTCCTCGGGGTACCCTTCCGACTTGATCCGGATGATCCCCTCATCATTCGGGCAGGCCGCGGCAATCACATCCAGGTCCACCCCCGCCGCGAGCACCCGCCCGTGCTGATGGTCGGTATGGTTCCCCCCCACCTCGGTGCGCCCGGGCGAGGAGAAGAGCGCGCACTCCTGCCGCCCGTACCGCTCGCCGAAGGTGCGAATGAGGTCGAGATACCGCCGGCGCTGGGCGAGCAGGGTCCGCTCCTCACACCCATAAAGGTAGCTGAAGGCGCGGTCGTACTCCCCGCCGCCGATCCTGCCGCTAAGCCGCTCCAGATTCTCCATAACGCTTCCTCCCTTTTTCTGTCTGCTCCCGTCTGTTATCTGATTCTATACTACCCTCCCGCCCGGGAAGATGCAATTTGAAATTGTTCCGAGAATATGGATTTCTGTTGCAAAACCCGCATTTCATAGTGTATAATGGCAAAGAATAGAAAAGCGGGGCCGTATCCGCCGGGAGGAGGTGCGCGTTTGGCGCAGCAAAAGGACTATTTCAAGCTCTCCTATAAGGACAAGACCCGCGAGAGCCTGACGCTGGGCGTCTACAACTGCGGCGCGCAGAAGTGTACCGGGGCCTATAGCTGGGGCGAAGGGGTGCGGGACCACTACCTGATCCACTACGTCGTCTCGGGCAAGGGCTACTACAAGGCCCGCGACACGCTCTATTCCCTCGGGCAGGGGGACCTGTTCATCGTCTATCCCGGCCATACCGTCAAATACTGGGCGGACGAGGTCGATCCCTGGGAATACGACTGGGTGGGCTTTGCGGGCAGCGAGGCGCGCTTCCTCATCGGGCGCACCGACTTTTCCCCGCAGCAGCCGGTGCTGCACTATGAGGACAGGCGGATCCCGCAGTCACTCGCCGCCATCATCGAGGCGCGGGGCAGCAGGCTGTGCGACCAGACCCGGATGATCGGGCGGCTGTACGAATTCCTCGCCCTGCTGCTCGAGCTCTCGCGCACCGCCGACCGTCCCGAGGACGGCTTCGACTATGTGGGCGGCGCGGTGCGCTACATCGCCTATAACTATTCCGCCGGGATCGACGTCTCCCAGATCGCCCGGGAGATCGGCGTCAGCCGCAGCCACCTCTACCGCGTTTTTATGCAGAACCTTGGGGTGACCCCCAACGAGTATCTCACCCGCTATCGGATCGAAAAGGCCTGCGAGCTGCTGGGCGGGCACCGCCTCCCCATCGGCTCGGTGGCAAGCTCGGTCGGGTACGAGGACCCGCTCTATTTTTCCCGCGTCTTCAAGCGTCTGATGGGGCTGTCCCCACGCGACTATCAAAAAGGACATGCCGGCCAGGCCAACAAAACATAAAGGAGTTTCATCATGCTGGATTTTTTGCTCAGCTCCCTGCAGGATTACCCCTATCTCTATGTCTTTCTGATCTCCATGCTGCCGATCATCGAGCTGCGCGGCGGGATGATCGCAGCCATCACGGCTCTCGGGCTGCCCTTCCCTTCCTCCTATCTCGTCTGCGTCATCGGCAACCTCCTTCCCGTCCCCTTCCTGCTCCTCTTCGGGGAGCGGGTGCTGGTCTGGTGTGCGAAGCTCCCCAAGATCGGCGGCTTCTTCTCGCGGATCCTCGTCAAGGCGGACGAAAAGGCCCACAAGATCGGCAAATGGGAGCTGCTCGGGCTCATGATCTTCGTCGCCATCCCCCTCCCCGGCTCGGGCGCCTGGACCGGCTCGGTGATCGCCACCCTCCTGCGGCTGCGCCCGCTGTACGCCTTCTTCGCCATCGCGCTGGGGGTCTTGCTCGCCGGGGTGATCATGGGCTTCGCCTCCTTTGGGCTGCTCGGCGTGCTGCAAGCCGTGCTGTCGTAAAACAACATCATTGATTAAAAGTGCCCGCCGCCCTGTAATCAGGGCGGCGGTTTTGCATCGCAAAGTAGGCCCCCGGCTTTGCCGGGGGCCTATCCATACAAAAAACCACCTGCAGCTTACAGGTGGTTTTTTTATCTTCAAAGTACGGGGTTTTCGGATACGGGGGGATGTACCCGAAGTGTACCTTGAAACAATGGTTGCCCCATCCCGCCCATCCGCGGCGGCTTACACCGCCGCGGATGGTTTTAGGAGGGTTCCCCCGCGCCGCCGCTAGGGCAGCGCGACGGGGATGTCTTCAGGGTCTTGCGGTTCCTCGGGCGGCGGCTCGGGTTCGGAGGAGGAATCCTCCTCCTCGTCCTTCGAGCTGCTGCCGAAGTCCCAGATGTCGTCAGGTACGATCACATCCGGCTTGGAACTGCTGCTTGAGCTCTCGCCTCCACCGGAGGAGCTGCTCTCCGATCCGCTCGAGGACGAGCTGCTGTCGGAGGACGAGCCATCCGAGGATGTGCTGCTGTCCGAAGAACTGCCGGAGCTCGAGGAGCTCTCGTCCTGCGAACTCGAGGATTCATCCCCGGAAGAGCTGGATTCGTCCGTCGAGCTGCTGCTCACGTCCTCCTGTGGAATTTCTTCCTCAGGAGGCGTGAAGACATACAGCGAACGGCTGCTGTAGCTCGGGGAATCGAGCAGGCTGTAGCTCGCAGCGCTTGCCGAGTCGGTGCCCGTCGAGATGTCCCCGATAGAGAAGTCGTCGAGCATACCGGTCTGGGCTTCGGGCGAACCGGAGTCAAATTCACCAGTTCCGATAACTGCCGGATCCTTGGTGTAGTCTCCCTTCACCTGGACGCTGAACTTGTAGTAGAACGGGTCGTGCGTGCCGGAGGCATTGGGCTTACCCACTCTGTCGAGGCCGCTCGTGCGGGCATCGTCCACTCCTTCCGACTGCCTCTGCGGGTCGTTGAGCGGAATGCTGTAGCTCTTATCGGTCTCGTTGGTAACCTCTACGATGACTTCTGAACCATCCGTATTGGTTACAACACTAAAGTTTGCCTTGGCATCCATACTCTTATAGAGCTTGAGCATGAAGTTACCCGCGAAGGATCCGGTGTATTCCACCGTCCAGTTGGCTGTCGCCGGATCGGTAGACCCGTCGATGCCGCTGGTCTTGACCGCCGCGCTCGCGTCGTCAAGCGGGTAGACCGGGAAGGTGATGTCCGCTGCCTTGAGCTGGACGAACGTCTTGGTGGTCTTGCTGCGCTGGTCGGAGGTCAAGTAGAGGGTGTTGCCCGTGGTGACGCCTGTGTTGTCCGGCGTACCGAGCGCCCTCAGATTGAGCACATACACGCCGCTCGCGCTGCCGTCCGGATGCTGCTGTGCATAGGTTTCGATGTCGGACGCCGCATCGTAGCTCGTCGCTGTAATTCTGCGGGCCACGACCTCGTCGGCCGTCGTTCCGGACTCTGCGTTCGCTTTGTGCTGCAACTGGGTGTAGTAGGAATTGGAAGCGTCCACATTGGAAATCGCATTCCAGCCCAGCGTGACCTTATCGGTCTCATAGACCGGCTCGTTGATCTGCGGTGTGCTGAGCTTAGAAAGGCCTATCGGAGCGGTCGTGGCGGAATCCTCGTACTTATCCTTGAGCGCCGTATCCGCCTTGGTCCGCATGCTTACCTGGTAGGCCAGGTTCGGCGTAGTCGCCGCATTCTTAAACATCTCCGCAATCGGCAGCACGTATTGCTTGGTGCCCTGTCCGGCAACCGGAATGGTCTGGTAATCGAGCCAATTTGTGCCATCCGAGGTCCACTTGAGGACTATTTCGTATCCGGTGATTTCATTCTCGTTAGCGGCCACGATATCCCAGTTGACCTTCACCTCCGGCGTAAAGTCGGCGATGCCGTTCTTGTTGTTGTTGGTTGCCGTCAGGTTGACGTTCTTCGGTGCCTCAAGAGTGGTGGCGTTGTACAGCCGGTTGTGGGCGTCGCTGACGTTCTCGGTGTTGACCGCACTGTTATAGGTATGGGCCGTAACCTTGAACTGATAGTTGCCCTTCTGCGAGAAGACATTGT
This sequence comes from Harryflintia acetispora, assembly GCA_004340125.1. Lineage (GTDB taxonomy): Bacteria > Bacillota > Clostridia > Oscillospirales > Ruminococcaceae > Harryflintia > Harryflintia acetispora. The sequence goes on from SLUK01000004.1 coordinate 48,019, forward strand.
CGATCTCGATGTAGTTACCGGCTGCGGAAATCTGCGCATTGGTAATGTTCTCGCCGATCTTCGCATATTCGCCATAGTCTGCCCCGTCCAGGGCCTTGAAGCGCATTTCAACAGAATAGCTCTTGGCTCTCGGGTCGGTGGTGATCGGCAGTTTGAGCTTGGCGCCGTCCTTCTCGATTGTCTTACCGGCAGGCGGCGTCGGCGCGGCCAAACGGCCCGCGTCGAGGGTGCCGGCCGCAACGCCGTCGATCGTCAGCTCGGTGTTGCCGTCCAGGACCTTCGAAGAGGTATCCTTCAGGCCGGTGACTGTTCTCACGAAGTGGGCTTTGCCAGCCCTGAAGTCATTCAGGGTTTCGAGCTGGAAGGTGTAGAGGTGGTTCGATTTTCCGGCGTCCGCCGAGCCGTTATCCACGCTGTCCGTGAGATCGAACTCGCTGACGTTCTCGAGTTCCTCCTCCAGCACCTTGCCGCTGTTCCCGCTCAGCGTCAGCTTGAAGCGGGTGGCGTTGCTGTCCGTACTGGTCCACTGCGCCTTAACTTGGTCGTTTGTGCCGTTGTTGGTCATCTGGAACCACGGGTTCTGTACCGGCGAGACCGGGGTCAGCGCTTCGGTGGTGACCGTCGCGGCCGCCGAGGTCAGGTGAATTTCTCCGCCGGCCTCAATCGGGGTGGCATCGCCAATGGTGCGCAGGTAGACGTCGAACGGTGCCGCAATGCTTGCGCTTTGGTTGGCGTTGGAGATCAGGTTATCGATCCGCGCCGGACTGTGCATCCCGCTGCTCCGTGCACTGTCTATCGGACTCGATGTCCCTTGGCGCATGACCAGGACGTTGTTGCCGTTGGTCACGTCGCTGGTGAAGTTGACGAAGTACTGCTTGCCGTCAGCGTCGGTGCTGAAGGCCGGGTCAGCGGCAACAGGTGCCTTGTAGCGGAACGCCCGGATGGGCAACGTCTCGCTTCTGAACTGGGAAATGTTGCTGCTGTCCGGTAGGGCGACAACCTTGACGCTGTAGTCGCGCGCGGCCGTCGTCTGCGCGGTGATGTCCACCGACATGTAGCCATCACTGCCCGCAGAGGCAGGTCCGCTTACCTTTTCAGTCTTTGTATCGCCGTCCACGACGTAGCTGATTTCCACTACGTGGGAGGCCGCTGCCGCAGTATTGCCGCTGGCTACGCCAGGCTTCCATCTCGCGGTGACACTCGGGAGAGTATTCGCGTTAGAGCCGTCATCGGTGATGGTGCCGTTTTGCAGAGTAAAGTCAGTCGGTTTGGCGACCGGGTTGCGGGTCACCTCGACACTGGTCTGCGCCTTCTGCACGCCGTAGAGCGCGCTGTTATACGCGACAGGGGTGACATGGAATTCATAGGTCTTGGTGCCCGGCAGGTCGAGGTACTTGTTGATGTCGATGGTGATATTCTTACCCGCTGTATCGGTCCAGTCGGTCCAATCAATTGCATCCACGCTGTCAACATGGGCACTGGTCTTGATCGTATACTTGACCGCATCGTTATTCTGTTCCTTGACCACAATCTCATAGGAATGTACCCGTTTATCAGTGTTGGTGAGACTGAGGGTATAACTTTCGTCGGTATTCGTCACCAAAGCGTCCGGCTTGGGTAGCAGCACTGACTTCACCGGGTTCATAGTCAGCGCGCCGGCGGTACCCTCCTGCGCCAAGGCAGTGGGATCGGAATCCACCGTCTGCTTGGTGAAGTCGCCCTTGGCGACGACCTGGAAGCCGTAGCTGTGCTCGTTCTGGTTGTCGAGGTAGCCGCTGACCGTGGTCAGGTCGAGCTCGGTCACACCGCTGGCAACTGTCACCGGATCGCCGAACTTAACGTCATCCTTATATAGGATAACTTCGTAACTTCTCGGCGCCACAGCGCCACTCTGAGTCCAATGGGCCACCGCCCTGCCGCCGGTGATGTTCAGCGGGGTGATGTCGATGGACAGATCGATCGGGGTGGCTTCCTTAGAGAAGGAGGTCGCCGCGTTCGCGTAGGTAATGTCGGAGGTCAACTTGATAATACTCCGGCTGGTACCCGGCGCACTCTGCTTATCGCCCGACTTACGCACACCGAGGCGGAAACCGGTAGCCTCCGAGATATGCCTCGTCACATCGATCGGATAGGCCGTTGTGCTCGTGATGTTCTTTTCAACAATCTCGGCTGCCAGCGACCCGCTGGTTTCCTTGTCGACCTGGTAGGTCCATGCGCTGTCCAGATCGAAGGAAAGTTTCGCGCTGTCCTCGGAGAAGCCGAGGGTCGCGCTGGCCGGCTTGCTCAGCTGCTGAACGGCGAGCGGTTTATCGGATTTCTGCTCGACGAAGAAGATGCTCTCCGCCTTCGGGACCGCCGTAACACTGAACTCATAGATTCCGGGCGTCTCGACGGCGATCCTGCTGCGGATGTTCTCTACCGTCGCCGCAAGGTCGGCCTTAGGCGATACCGTGAAAGTCGTTTCCGTTCCGCCGTCAACGGAGTAGGAAATCCGGTACTCCTTGAGCATGGCGGCCGCGCCGTCGTTCGGGGTACCCTCGAGCTTCATCGTCATATTGACGGGAGACGTCACCTTGAGGTAATCGTCCGTGGAGGTGTCGCCCACCGCCGCCGAGAGCGCGAGGTTCGCCGCGGATGCCTTGTTTTCTCCGAGATAGGTAAACGGATACTTGTAAGTCCGGTTGTCCGGCGCCTTGATCTGCACCGACGAGCGCAGCTTCGGATTGACCGGGTTGGCCGTGACGGTACAGCTGAACGCGGTATCCGCCTTCAAACCGGCCGTGCCGCTGCCGGTGATATCGAAGCGGTTCTTGTTGCCGGTAACCTGAGTAGCCGTGTAATTGGTCGGGCTGCTCGGATTGACCGTAACGTCGACCTTGTAGCTCTTCACCACCGGGTTCGCCTCGGTGTCTTCGGTGTTGGTGATGGCGAGATAAGCCTTATTGTTGGCCATATCCGGCTCGTCCTTCGCGGTGAAGGTATTCAGCGGACCGCTCATCACGGTCGGGCTGACCTCCTCGTCGGAGGCGAGGTAATGCTCGTCGGGATTGCCGTCCACCACCAGCTGCATGGCGCGGGAAACGCCCACGCAGTAGTGGTTGGTCACAGCCGGGTCGACCCAGCTGTCAATCGGTTCGTCATTGGACGAAACCAACTGGCTGGACCCGGCAACCAGCTCACCCTTGCGGTCTTGCTGGGTACCCTTATAAACATTCAGGTTATACTGTGTCCCGGCCGGTACGTTCGCCGGCAGGGTCCAAGTCGCGTTGACCACACCATTCTGCCTTTCAGCATCTGTCTGCGCCTCGGTGCGGATCTTGACGTCAGTCAGGGCCGGCCATTTCTTGAGCTTAAAGCTGGTGCTCGCCGATGCTGAGGGCAGCATGATGGTACCGCTGTCCGAAACGGGCCTCTGGCCGCGGGCGAAGACAGAAACGGTGTTGTCCACCGCGGTATCCACGCCGGCGTCCATCTGCTTGAGCTGTTCGGTGATCGACCGGGTTACCTTCACATCGGAGATCTTGTTGACCAAAACCGGATTGATGGCAGGCTTTGAGAAGGCGATCTTATAACCGCCGTTGCCCGTCACGCCGGCCCACTCGAGGGACAGGTCGGTGTTCGTCCACTTCTGCTCCAGATTCTGCGGAGCCGCCAGGCGGGTGACGTACTGCTCAACCACCGCCGAAGAGGTGTGGCTGGCATCGCTGCCGACCAATACAAGCTGGGCGGTGATGACATACTCGCCCGGATCGCTCATAGCGGTGAGCTGGTAAGCGGTCGTTTCGCCCGCATTTGCACCCACGGTCACGGTGCCGAGTGTATTGCCGGAGCCCTCCGAGCTGCCCGGGGTGTAATCCGCCTTGTTATAAACCTTGAGCTCGAGCTGGGCGCTGCGCCCCTCCTGCTCCGGCCAAGTCGCCTTGGCGGTCGGGATCGTCGCATTGTTGTCCGGGTCAAAGTTCACGACAATGGTCGGTGCCTCAAACGGCGTAATGTCCTGGGTATAGTCCACATCCGCCGTGCCCTCATAGGTCGCGTTGACCGCCGCGTTCTTCGGCGTCGCGCTCACCTTCAAGGTATACGGCGCCGACATACCGTCGCCCGCCGCCTGGCGCAGGATTCTGGCGATGTCGATCGAGATGTTACCGTTATCCGGCACCTCGACCGGCTGAGTGGTATAGCTCTTGCCCGCATCAGAATCGGTCAGCTCAACGGTGTAGCTCGCCGCGCGCCGGTCGGGGGTAAAGACCAGGTTAATGCCGTTGTCGGTCTTGATGTTCGCCTCGGTCAGCACCGGCTTGACGAGTCTACCGCCGTCCACCTGCCCGGTGGTTTTTTCGTCCGAATCGAGCAGGAACTGCGCGAAGCTGCCGACATAGGAAACCGCCGCGCGGTAGTTCTCCCTCGTCGCCGACTCCTGATCAATCGCCGGGCTGGTCTGGCCGAAGGTGTAGGACGCGCCGCCGGTCTCGGTGTCAAACTGGCTGCTCGCTCCGAGGACGTCGGTGATCTTCAGCTTTTCGCCGGAGGGCGCGTAGACCCTCATCTGGTACTTCGGCGTATAGCCGGTATGGCCGGCCAGCGAGATCGGATCGGACCAACTGATCTTGGCCTTGCTCTCACTCGCCAGGGAGGTGATGTCGAAGCTGGCCGTACTGGGCGCATCGAGCTTCTGGATCGCTTGGGTCCTGGTAGCAGAATTGTCCGAAGTCAGGGTCGCACCGCTCTGGGTACTCTTATTCCCCACCGCCGCCGCGCTGGCCGTATAGGTCCCGGCGCCGTTGGCCCGGATGGTCTCCTCACTCAGCTCGAACTTCACATTGCCTTCGGTATCCGCATTCTTCTCGGACATACCGATCGTCGCGTTCTTAAAGCTCAGATTTACTTTATACTTCTGAACGCGCTCGCCGCTGAAGTTGATGGTAATGGTCTTTCTGCCGTCGTCGCCCACGAAACAGGGGTCGGCCGGCGTCGGCGCCGCCAGACGAGTGACCTTGAAGACGCTGCTCAGCGCAGACGAATAGTAGCTGAGATCGCCTTCCTGAGCCAAGGCGCGCACCGTGATCGAGTAGTCGCCCGCGGTCTTGGTCAGATCGGTGATGTCGGCCGAGTAACTGCCGTCGGCATTCTTCACCGTCTCGACCTTCTGGCCGCCGAGCCGCACCTCGTAGCCGCCGAACTTGCCCGCCGCAATCGCTTCATTGACAACCGTGCCGTTGGCGATCCGCAGGGTGGATCTGCTCTCGTAGAGGTTGGCTTCCTCGGTGTGTAGCGAGAGATTAGGTACATCAAGCTGCTTGATCGAGGGATCGGCGCTCAGATCATAGTAGACATCGGTCGAATCATTCGCCGCGTTGATCAGCGGGTTGTAGGGATTGGCAATCACATTGATCGTAAACTGGGTGACCGGAGCCGCGGCCGGGCCTGCGACGCCTTCGCCCAAGGTGGGGTTGACATGGGAGTAGATGATATCGGTGATATCGACTCCCACATCCGGATCAACGGTCCTCACCGTCACGCTGTCCAACACCTCGACGAAATTGCGCTTATAAATTTTGACCGTATAGCTTTCCACCTGCTTGGGATCCAAGGGCTTACTGCTGTCGGTGGACATCTCGGTCGGGAACTTGACCATGACTCTGCCGGTATCGGGGTCGAGCGCGGTTACAATATCATTGGGTGCAAACTGTTTAAACTTACCGCTGCGCACCGGGGTCAGGGTCGAAGCTTCCTGATAGGCCGAGCCGAGAATCCACTCCGCCTTCGTTGCACCTTCGGTTTCGGGCAGATCGTCCGCCACCCGGATATAGAAGGTGTTGTCGCGCTGCACCTCGCCAGGCTTAATCCAGCTGCTTACGTCGAACGAGGTAACCGGCCGGTTTTCGCCATCCTTGGCGTTAATTGTACCAGTCTCCGTCGACTCGGAGATGTCCTTTTTAACGAACTTGTATTCGTACTTCAGCGCTTTGTTGTTTCCGGTCCAGGTCGCGTTGACCGCAGTCTGCCCCTCGGCATAGCTGGTGTCGATCTTTACGTTCGGAATGACCGGAGCCTTATAAATATCCTGCTGGGCTCTCTCACTGTCCAGGGAATTGAGGATCACCCAATTCTCCGGGTTTGCGGAACTGCCCGTGCTCGGGCTGCCCAGCGCACGTACAGTGGCCAGGTACCGGGTGGTCACGCCTTCAACCGCATTTGCAACCATGTCAGAGGTGATATCGATCTTGCCGCCGCCGGTTGCGGTCTCGTCGACCACGGCGTTGGCCGCACCCGTATAGGTCACGATCGCCTGGTACTTCTGCCCGGCCTCGCCGGTATACTTAAGGGAAATCTTGCGGCCGCTGGAGCCGGAAACCGCCTCATATTCGGGCGCAGCGGGCTGAGCCAGCCGCCGGATGTTGACAATCGCCACATCCGAATCGCTGACTATGGCCTTATTCGAGATCGCCTGAACCTTGAGCCGGTAGTCGCCGCCGGCCTGATCCTGCGCAATGTTGAGCTTGATCGAAATTTCCCCTCCGGCAACCGCTTCCAGGCTGCCGGTGTAAGGATTGGCTACCTGCGTGCCATCGGTTCCGTCTGCGTTGACGTTGTACAGCTCGACCTTATAGCGGTCGAAGCCTTCCTCCAACGTGGCGGGAACGGTCCAGCTCGCCGTGACGGTCGCGTGGCTGTCGGAAGCGAGCCCCTCCACCGTGACGCCGGGCGTGTTGAGCTTGCCCATCTCATAGGTGAGCGAGGCAACATCTGAATCGGTATTCAGGTGGGTGTTGCGCGCGATCGACTTGAGGGTGACATTGTAGGTATATGCCTGATCCGTCTTAACCGCGCCTAAGAACACCATCGGCGGCGCTGTGCAGGTCACATCGGGAAGCGCTTCTTCGTTGCGCCTGATCGTGCCGTCGTACCGCGCGGCGCGATCGTCGGTGGTGAAGCCGGAAATTGAAAGATCGTCGCTTTCAGGCGTTGCCGAGCCGCCGGACGGGGTCTTGAGCTTGCCGGAGACCGCCTGCTGCTTGGTGGGCTCGGTGTTGTCCACGCTCTTGCCCGGGTTTTCAGGCGCGAGCATGCCCTGGTTGCCCTTCGCGGCGAGGTCTTCCTCGATGGTGACCTCGACGGTGTAGGTCATGGTTTCAGTGGGATTGACCACACGGTTAGGCTCCGTTCCGCCGGTGCCCTTCCCGCTGACGTCCTTGGTCTGGGCATTGGCCACGTTATAACTCGTGGTTCCAGCCAGCGTCCCGGCGGTACCCTCGCCGACATAGTTGTAACGGGTCACAACATAGTCGACATGGTCATAGCCGGCCGGGCCGGTCCAGCCCGCGACAATCGCGGTGTTGAGATTTTTCCGCGAATCCACCTCCACGTTGGTGGGCGCCTCGAAGCGTCCCAGCACGTAAGGCCTCGTGGTTACAACGGACTCCACGGAAGGCAGATAGGTCTTATTGTTGGTGTGATTGACCGCACGGACCGTAGCGGTGTAGCTGCCTACGCCGCCGGCCTTGATCTTATCGGTGACATCCAGGCTGTAGGCGCCGCCGCCAAGGCTCTGGATGCCCGTCTTAATGGTCTGGGAGGTAGCGCTTTCGCCCGTCCCCTCGGTGAGGGTGACAACGAAATCCTGCTCGGTCAGGCCGGGCAGATTATCGCCATAGCCGTTCGAGAAGCCGAGGGTAATCTTCGTCTTGGTCGAAGTGAACGAGACGTTCTCCGGCCTCTTGTAACGGCTGATCTTCGCGGTGCCCGGGTCGGAATCGACCTCGGTCAGGCTGTCCGGATCGGCCAGCGCGACCACGCTGACTTGATATTCGCCTGCGTTTTTCAGCGCGTCGGTCACGTCACAGGTGTACTTGGGCGGATCGCTGCCATCGCTCTCGATGACATAGTCCACGCCGGCCACAGTATTCTCCCCGAGCTTGACGCTCAGCCTATAGTCGGCGGGCGTGGTCCCGGAAATACCGGTCCAGGAAGCGGTAGTCGTCCGATCAATCCCCTGAAGAGGATCGGTTGTGAGGGTGACGGTGGGCTTCGCCCGCTTGGCCACGCTGATGGTGGTGTTGCCGCTGCTGATTCTGCTCTCATTGGAAGAGGCGTTGAGCAGGCTGTTATAAGGCTCGGCGGTGATCAGCACGGTATACTGCTCGCTGGTTTGGCCCGGGTTCGCCGCGAACTGGGCTTTCAGGTCTCCCATGACCGCTTCCGTCACATCGTAGCCCGCGCCGTCCGAGGCCCCCAGGGTGAGCGGCCCGACGAGAGTCTGGGCAGAGCTGTTCTGGATGGTCACGCTGTAGCCCTGGATATTGGCGAGCACTCTGTTATCGGTAACCGGCGAGAAGGTGAGCAGGACCTCATTTGCATCGCCCCGCGCCAGCTTGACGCTCGAGGGGGCGACCTGCGGCAGCTTGCCGCCGTAGACCTTCCCGGTGCCGGAGACCGGGGCGGTGCTCAACGGGATAAACCCACGGCTCAAATCCTCCTGCGCGGTGACCCGTGCCGTGTACGGGCTCAGGGTGGCGCGCGCCTGGTCGATCGCCTGATCTTCCAGGATCCAGGTGCCGCCGGTGGCCTTTTCATAGGTGACGGTCACTTCGGTGTCACGCAGCACCTCGACCTTGTAGGGCGCCGGGGCCGGCAGCCCGCCGTCGGCCGGGGTATAGGCCCATTTCGCCTCGGTGATGTTCTCGGTGGTGGGAGGCGCGTTGATGGTTGGCAGCGGATCGCTCTCCACCTTGGTCTTATAGATTTCCACTTCCGGGCTGCTCTCGGACCAGGCCGAGCTCAGGTAGCCGTAGCTTACGCTGTCGCCCTCGGCGCGCACCGCGACGGCATATACACCGCTCGCGATCGCGCTCTTGCGCAGCGTCGGGGTGACGTCGGCGCTCGTCTGCGCCTTTGCCACAGAGATCGTCTCGCCCGCCACGTCCACATAGCTGGCACCGTCCTTCTCTTGCAGCTTGACGGTGTAGCCGCTGTTTTCACGGCTGCCGTCAACCCAGCTCCAGGAGGCCTTAATCTGATTGTCAGCCCCGCTGGCGCCCGCGGCCGGCAGCGTGAAGCTCAGGCTACCCGGCGCCGCAAGACGCGCGGTGGAAGCAGATCCCATATCCGAATCGGATTTGAGCAGGCCGGTGCCGTCCGTCACCTGAATCTTGGCCGTGACCTCGACGGTGTAGCTGCCCGGCTGGGCAGTGAGGGCGCTCAGATCGACGTACCGCTTGTCGCCGTCGGTCAGAACCGAACCAGACAGGTCGGTGGATACTTCGGCGCCGCCGCTGTTATCCTGATACTTCAGCGTCACGGTGTAGCCGTCAATGTCGGCCACCTCCGCCGTGGGCGGGGTCCACTCGGCGCGCACCTGGGTCTGGCCGTCGCCCGAGGCCGTGATCTTGACCTGCGGTGTGGACAGCTTCTGGATCACCATCGGGACGCTCTTGGTCGCCGGCGAGGAATCCGCGCTCAGGCTGGTATTGCCGGACACGCTGGTGATGGTGATCTGATAGCTCTGGCTGAAATTGATGTTGTTCTTCAGGTGGTCATAGACTTCCTTGAGCTCCACCTCGCCGGACGCGCCGGCGGCCAAGGTCTTGGTCGCCGAGGCGATCTGGGTGCCACCCGCCTTGACCACTACCTTGTATTCCTTGATGTTCCCGGAGAGGTTGCCGCTTGCCACAGCCTGGAAGGTGACCCTCATGCTCGGCTCGCCGCCGTCGTTCATAAAGGGCTCCATCCCTATACTGTCGGCGCTCACCGACGGCAGGATACCGCCGTAGACAAAGACGCTGTCGTCAGTCGGGACATAGTTCTTGTCGGCGATCACGCCGCGGCTCAGGTCATCCTGCGCCTTGACGCGGATCGAGTACTTGGTCGGCACGGACTCGCGGGTCTCCTTGACCACTTCGCTCAGGTCGCTGCTGGTGCCGACGGTGAAGCCGCTGGTCAGCGGATTGATACCGCGCCAGAGCTTCATGTCATACTTGGGCGTATAGTCCGCCCCGTCCATGATGAAGGTCTGGACATCCCATCTGCCGAAGACCTGGTTATCCGCAGTGTCGAAGCGCACGTTCTGCACCGGGCCCAGCTTATAGACCTGATACACCTCGCCGGTCTGGACCGCGGGCGCGCTGGAAAGGGTCTTCGTCCCGTCGCCGACCGCCTGCACGGTGGCCGAATACTTGCCGCTGGTCGCCTGCGCCTCATCGCGCAGGTCCTCGGTCAGGGCCTGGTACTCCACATTTCCGGCCACGGTATAGGTCAGCGCGGAAAGATAGCTGCCGTCCTTTGCAATCTGCACGCGGTAGTTTTCTGCCGCCACAGTGGTGTTGGTGTCGGTCCAGTAGGCGCCGATGGCGCTCTTGTCCGCCTGGTAGCCGACGCCGATCCCGGTGGGCTGGCTTAGGCGGGTGGTCGATACCGGCAGGGAAACGTTCGGATCGAAGCTGTCTGTCTTGTCCGCGCTCGGGATCACCTTGACCGTGTAGGTGTAGGTGCCCGCCGCCGTGATGTCCTCGAGTTCGTCCGCCGCCGTGATCGGCAGGTCGTAGACGACCTTTCCGGGCTCGGTGGGGACGGTCTTCAGCGCGGTACCGGTGGCCGAATCGCCTCTGTAGACCTCGAAGCTCCCGGCATCGACCGAGACGCCCGAGACCTTCAGGTAGGTGGTGGCGTCATGGTCGCCCGCCTCGCCGTCGGTGTAGATGCTCAGCACCGGGCGGTCGAGCTTTTCCACGCCGACCTGGGTCTTGACGCCGACCGGCACCGACTTGGTGTTGAGTCCGGCGTTGACCGGGTTGGCCACCACGCTCACCGTATAGTTCGCCTGCGAATCGATGCCCGCATGCGGCACAAACACCGTTGTGAGGGATGCGTCGAGAGTCTCGCCGCTGGCAGGGTATTCGAGGGTGATCTGGTCGGTGCTGCCCTCTTTCACGAGGGTAATGGTATAGGAGGCGACGTTCTGTGCAAATTTCGGTTCGACCGACGTCATGGTCTCAAACTTGACGCCGTTGACGCCGCCCTGCTTGACGAGCTGGATGTCGCCCTCTCCGATGCTTGAGAGCGTGCCCGCATAGACCGGCGAGGATTCGCCGATCGTATAGGCTCCGCCGATCACGCCGTTCGCGTAGTCGGCCTTGGCCTCGACGCGCAGCTTATACTCCACCGGCGTGGCGGCAGACTTGTCAAACGAGCCGTCGGCAAAGTTGCGCTTCCCAGTCTCAGCCTGGTCGCCCACGGTGCCGCCTTGCAGCGTCCCGGCCTTGATGAGGCCCGCCTTGTAGGCGATGGAGCCATCCGTCGTCTTCCACAGGCCGAGCACCGTCTTCTCCGCCTTCTTAGTGACGAAGTCGAACTCCAGGTCGGACGGGGCTTCGGCGAGCTTGATCGCCGAAACATCGGTGCGGTTGCCGGACCAGGCCGAGTTGAGGGTGGCCTTTCCGGCGTTCATCTGCGCATCGGACATATCGCCCAGCGCGCGCAGCTTGACAAAGTAGTTGCCGCTGTGCTTCAGGTTCCCCTCGAGCAGCGCGGTGATAGAGACGCGCTCGCCGCTGGCGACCGAGGTCTGGCAGGTATCGCCGCTGGCATAGCGCAGCGGCTCTTCGCTGCCGCCCTTGTTCTCCCAAATCTGGACGCTGTACTCCTTCACCGCCTCGGTCAGCGCGCTCCACTGCGCGAAGATGCCGTCGGCCGTGCGGTCGATCGTCGAACCGCCCGCAGGGGCGCTTGGCGACGCCAGGCGGGTGATGGTATTACTGCCCTCGTTTGAATCCAGCTTATCCGCATCCGAATCGGCAGCGATCGCCTTGACGGTCACCTTGTAGGCACCCGCAACCGCGGTGTCGCCCAGGTCGAATTTGACCTCGGCCGTGGAGGCGGGCAGGCTCACGGGCGTCCCGTCGTTGACTGTCACGGTATAACCGGCGTTGCCCGGCACCGAGCTCCACTTGGCCCAGACCTTGGACTGGGTGCCATTCGCGTCGGCAGTGCCGTCGCTTTCGGTCGCCTCGAAGGTGATGACCGGGGTGGCCAGCTGGGCCGCCTTGAGGGTGATGTCGCTGTGCGCGCCCATCGGCTCGCTGTTTACGCTCATCGCATCGTTGGCGGTGACGGTGGTCACCGTGACCTTGTAGGTGTTGTCGTCGCGGTTCATATGCCCCGCGGTGGTCATGTCGCGGTAGATCTCCGGCAGCTCGACGGTAAAGTACCCGTCGCCGCCCACGGCGGTGCCCGCCGGGATGGTCTTGACCACCTGGGTCTCGGCCCCGTCCGCAATGGCCGCGCCGTCGGCGCGCTCGACCACCAGACGGTATTCCTTGATGTTGCCGGCCAGCTTATTGCTGTCGGCGACCGGGGTAAACTTGGCCTGCACGCTCTTGCCGCTCGCGGCGTTGAGGTAGAGCTCCATGCCTATGCTGTTCTGGGCGACCTGCGGCAGCGTGCCGGTATAGACGGCCGCCGGGGTGCTCGGGGTGGGCGCTCCCGTCGCGATCAGCGCGGCCCCGTCGGTGAACTTATCCTTCATCCCGACCGCGGCCTCGTAGGAGACCGGGGTGTTGGAAGAAGTGTCTCGCGTGGTCTTGGTGAGCGCCTCGAGGTTCACCGACTTCTTAGTCTTATCGAGGGTGGTGAGCGCCGCGGCCAGGTCGGTGTTGTCCGCGCTTATGGCCGTGCCGTTCTTCTTGATCTGGATGTCATAGTCCACATCCTGGCCGGTCGGCGCATTGTCCTTCCAGGTCAGGTAGACCTCATCGTTGTCGTCGCCATCCTTCACGCCGGTGCTGTAGTCCAGCTTGACGTCGGTGGCAGCGGTCAGCTTGTAAACCTGATAGGTCCCGCTCTGGGTTACCGCGTCCGAGGTCAGGGTGCTGGTACCGTCGCCGATCGCCTGCACCTTGACGTAGTACCGCCCGTCGGTGAAGGAGGTTTCGGTCTTGAAATCGTTGTAGAGGCTCTGGAACATCTCGGTCCCGGTGGTATACGGACCGTAGTCCTTCACCTTCGTATCGGGCGAAGAGCGGTAGAGCTCCATCTTGTACGTGCCGGTCAGCCCCGCGTTCGGATCGCCCCAGCTCGCGCCGATGGTCGCCTTGTCGGCATAATAGCCGAACTTGGGCGAAACGGGCTGCCCGAGGCGGGAGAGCGGGTACTGCTCCGACTCGTTTTCAATGTAGCTATCGAGCGCATCGGCCTTCGGGTAGGCCTTGACGGTATAGTTGGCCGTCACGCCGGCAGCCGGAATATCCTTCGCCGCCAATTCGATCGGGGACGAAGCGTACGACGCCTCGAGCGCCGCCACGATGCTGCGTCCGTCTTTAAAGATTTCAAAGCTCCCGGTGTGCTCGTCGAGCCCGGAAACGGTGATCTGCACCTCGGAGTTCGGGTCGTCCGGCGTCACCGCCGCAATCGAGATGGTGGGCTGCGCCACCTTCTGCTTGGTGATCTCCAGGTTTTTCACCGAGGTTTTCGAACCGGCGTTGAGCATGGTGTTGGCCGGGTTGGCCGTGATCTCCACCGTGTATTTGACGTTGTCCTCAAGCGCCGGCAGCTCCACAAACGGGTTGGCGCCGGACGGCTTGTAGCCTGTCAGCTCGATCGGTGTCTTCCCGGTGGCGGTAATCTTAATGTCATAGGAAGCGATGTTCTTTTCGAGCTTGCTGCTGTAAAGGGTATTCTGCTCAACCGGCTGGAAAGTCAGCCCGCGCTTGGCGCTGCGGCTTTCGAGCTTGACGGTGCTGGTATCGACCTTCGGAAGCGCACCTGCCCAGACCTGGTGAGTTCCGATCTCAACAGATCCATTTTCATAGGCAAAGATGCCGTTCGCCAGATCGTCCAGGCTCTTGACCATCAGCTTGTAGTCAATCAGCTCGCTGCCGGCATTCTTAAAGTCCGTATCTTCAAACGGCTGCTTATAGTCGTTGACCTTGCCCTTGAAGCTCTGGTTGATCCCCTTTTCGACCAGGCCGGCCTGATAGGGCGGATGGTAATCGGGCTTTCCGGTGACGGAGATGGCGCTGTCCGCCGTCCAGGTACCGGTGACCACGTTTTCGGTGGTCTTATCGCCCACAAAGTTGAGCGTAAGGTCGGTGGGCTGCGCCACGAACTGGATGGTCTTGTTACTGCCCGTGTTCCAATCCGAGGTCAGGGTCGACTTGTTCTCAGCATCGCCGCTCGCGCGCGCCTTGAGGAAGTAGTCGCCCGTTTCGCCGAAGCCGCGCAGGGTCGCGGTGACGTCCTTGCGCAGGTCGCTGCCGCTCGACACCGCGCCGGCACCGTCAAGGACGGTATCGAGCGATACGTCGCCCGTCGGGGTCCACTTCCAGAAGGCCAGCTCGTAGCCCTTTTCATTCGAGCCGCTGGGCAGCGCGGCCCATTTTGCGTCGATCTTCGGGTCGGCGTCGCTTTCGGCGGGCAGCTCGATCGAAACGCTGGCGGGAGCCGCCAGACGGGTCACCGTGCCGGTGCTCGCGTCGGAATCGAGCAGCAGCTCGCTTTCGGAGGTCTGGACCTTGGGCGCGAGGGTCTTCACCGTGATGGTGTAGCCGCCCGCCGCCTTGGTGTCGCCCATCGAAACCTCGTTTACATCGGCCGCCAGCTCCTGCTCGGAGCCGCTGCCGATCTGATAGCTGTAGCCCGCGTTGAGCAGGACGTTCTGCCAGGTCGCCTTGACCACCGACTGATCGTCCGCGTCCGCGTCCGAGCCGGCCGCCGTAAAGGTGATGGTCGGAGCCGGCAGCTTCTTCACTGTCAGATGGCTCGCCTGCGTCGGGCTAAAGCTGTTGTCCGCGCTCAGGCAATGGTTGTTGGACTGGGTGGTGACCGTGATGGTGTACTCCTGCTGCGCGCCGAGGTTCCCCTCCGCGATCAGGTCGGCGTACACATCGCCGCAGTCGAGCACCACATCGCCCTGGGCGTTTTTGAGCTCATCTGCCCGCTCCTTGGTGAGGGTGATCTTCTGCAGCTCGGTCCCGCCCTTCTTGATGAGGACCTCATAGCCGAGGATGTTCTCCAGCAGTTCTCCGCTGGCCGCCGGCTTAAAGGATGCGCGCACCGTACCGGAGCCGTCATCACGGAGGGCCGGGCGCAGCGTCACACCGCTGACTGCCGGCAGCTTGCCGGAGTAGACCTTATCCGGATTCGCCGCAAAGACGTAATCCTTCTGTGCGAAGACGCCCTTTTCGAGGTTGTCCTTCGCCTTGACCTTAAAGGTATAGGGCACCGTGCCCGGATTCGCCTTATCCGCGAACTCGTGGCTCAGGTCGATCCCGCTCGTGCCGATGGTGGCCTGGCTCGAGAGGGCGACCTCGGTATTGGTATTTTGATAGAGCACCACGTCGAACTGCGGGGTATACCCGGGGACCGATACGCCCAGCGCGTTCCAGCGGCCGAATACCTGCTCGTCCCCCGTGCCGGTCCTGGTCGCCGCAAAGCGCACGTTTGCCATCACGGGCAAGCGGGTCGCCGCAAAGGGGCCGACTGGGCCGGTCACGGCCGAATCGAGCACCGAACCGTCGGCGCTCTGGCCGATCCCCTGGATCCTGACGTAGTAATCCGCGCTCACGGCATGCTCGCGCAGCCAGGCGGTGACATCCTGGAAGCAGGCGCCGCCCGCCGCGATGTCGGCCTGGGAATAGGTAAAGGTGGTCCTAAGCTCGGCCCCCTCATACAGGCCGATCTGATACTGGAAGCTGCCCTGCGGCAGGGCGGTATCCTCGCTCGTGAAGGCGGCGCCGATCCTCTCGTCGCTGCCGACCTTGCGGTAGCCGAAGGAAGCGTCCTTCGGCGCCGCGAGGCGCACGACCGTCTTCTCGGCCTCGCCGGACTCCATCAGCTCGTCGATCTTGTCGGCGGCGGGCTTCGCCACCACCTTGTAAGTATAGCTGCCCGCTGTATTGACACCAAGCTCGAGCTTGAGCGCGTCGGGCACATCGCCGGTGTAGGTGACCGGGATGGTCAGCGTGCCGGCGGTGGCGTCCACCGTGCCTCCATGATTTTTGATGGTGCTGTAGTCCCCGCTGATCACGACCGAGCCGACCGCTTGCTGCACGTCCGCCGGGTCCTTCGGGGTGACGACGAGGTAGGTGGTCTTGACGCCGGTTTCCCCGTCCGTTTCGGTCACGACCTGCAAGAGCGGGTTGTCCAGCGCGCGCCGGGTGATCTTCTGCCCGGTCTTGGTCTGCACATTGCCGTCCCCGTTGAGGTCGGTGTTCACCGGCACCGCCTGGACCTTGATGGTATAGCTCTTGTCGTTGCCAAAGTCGGCCGTCAGGCCGGGCATCTCCACGTCGTGGACCGTCTTCTCGCCGTCGATGTCGGCGGCCGGGATGGTCGCCGTTTCGCTGAACGCGGCGTCCGCACCCTCGCCCTGGACGGTGACGACGTATTCCTTGATATTCTCCAGAAGCTCCGGCCTTGCGACGGTCAGCGGCTTAAAGGAGATGTTCGCCTTGCCGCCGAGGCTCGTGAGCCTCACGCTGTCCTGCTCCACCGCAGGCAGCCAGCCGCCCAACACCTCGCTCGCGCCGATGGTGACGTCGGGGTGGGCCAGCACGCCGTGCACATGGTCGGGCTGGCTGTCGATCCGCATGCGGTAGGGGTAGAGCTGGTTCTGACTACTAAACTTCGGGAAGTCGCCCGCGCCGAAGTCGAAGGAGCCGTGGGCGTCGCGCACCGAACCCACCTTGTCCCAAGTCCCATCGAGCTGCTTCTCCTCGAGCTGCACCCCATACGGGATCTGGTAGCCGTCCATCCCCGGCAGCAGCCGGATGTCATTCTGCTGCGAGTCGACGGTCCAGGCGCCGGTCACCTTGTTCGTCTCAATGGTAAAGTGCGCGCCGGCGGCAGCCCCGATCTGCCAGATCGGGGTGTCAAAGTTCGGGTCGGGCACCGACCATTGGGAGCTCAAGGTCTTATCCTCGTCGCCCACCGCCTGGACGGTGATTCCATATTTGCCGCTGGTCGCCTCGGACTGCAGCAGCGCGGTGACGTCCATGCCGCTGGCAATCGTGCCGCCGGCGGCCGGCTGGTTCGCAGCCTCCTGCATGCCGCCCGCCGTGCGGCGCACCAGCTTGAGCTGGTAGCCGCTCTCGAAGGAGCCCGCCGGAGTGGTGCTGTTGTCCGTGTTGAGCGGATTCTTGCTCCACTGAGCGGTGATGGCGCCGTCCTTGTCGCTTGCGGGGAGGGCCAGCTTGCCGCCGGTCGGCGGCGCGAGGCGCACGATGGTCTTGCTGATCTCATCGGAGGGCAGCAGCTCGAAGTGCGCGCTGTCGGGCAGGGCCTGCACCGTCACGGTGTAGGCGCCGGCCTTGGCCCCGTCGAAGGTGATATAACGTCCGGAAGCGTTCTCTTTAATTTCAGGATTGCTGGTGACCCCGTCGGAGTTCTTGAGCGTGACGGTATAGCTGCCGGCGTTCGGCACATTGGCCCAGGAGGCGGTGACGGTCTTTCCGTCCGCGCCGTCCTGATAGGTGATCACCGGGTCGCTCAGCTTCCCGAGCTGCAGCTTCGCCGTGGTCACCGCCGAGGCGGGATCACTCAGGTTGCTATTCTTTGTGCGGGTGGTCACCTTCACGCCGAAGGTCACTTCCCCGCTCTGGGTCTTGAGGTAGTCGTAGATGGCGCTGAGATCAACCTGCCAGACCTCGACGTCCGTCCCTCCGATGTTGGCGGTAGCCTTCACGGGAGGCACGTCGGTGGTGTTGACCGTGACCTTGCCGGCCGTGGCGCCCGCGCCGTAGGACACCTCGATCTCATAGTCGAGGATATTGTCCACCAGCGGGTCGCGGGAGTCGCCGTCCTTGGTGACGGGCTTAAACTCAGCCATCACGCTCGGAGTGGTCGTATCGCCCGAGGGCTTGTTGTAGTAGGCCAAGCGGATGTCGCTGACATCGCGCAGTTTGCCGCCGTAGACCGGGTCGGAGGTCATGAAGTCCGGAACGGCGAACACGCCCTTGTCGATCTCGTCGATGGCGCGGATCGAGCTGTGATAGGTCCACAGGCTGGGCGAAGCGCGGTTCGCCTTCACCAGGTCGATCACCGAGGCGCTCGTACTGGTGCCGATGGTCGGGGTGATCGGTGTTTCGGTCGCAGCAGTGCTTCCCTGCTGCATGCTCAGCTTACCTTCGTAGCTGGCCGGGGCAGGGGTGCCGCCGTCGATATAGCTCACACCCGTCCAGAAGGTGGTGACCTTGTCATCGGCCGTGTCAAAGGCCGGCTTACCGATCTGGCCGAGCTTGGAGATGCGCACCGCCTGCATCTGGCTGGATGCCTTGGAGGTAAGGGTGGCGCTCCCGTCGCCGATGGCCTGGACCTTGGCGACCTGATAGCTGTAGCCTCCCTGCGGCAGCGCAGCGAAGTAATCCTTAAAGCTGAGGAAGGTTTCATTCCCCGCCGTGTCAAGGCTCTTCTGCTGGCCCGAAGCGGTGATCTGTGCGGTGGTGTGGTAGCTGAGGCCGCTCACCGCCGCATCCGCCGAGGTCCAGTGCACGCCGATGTCTTTTCCATCGTCGCTCGCGCGCAGCTCCACGCCGGCCGGAGCCGCCAGGCGGCGCACCGTCAGGGTGGCGGGCACGCTCGGGCGCTTGCCCGCGTCGGTGCCGTCGGGATTGGCGACGACCTCGAAGGTATAGTCGCCCTCGGCCGCCGTGCTCCACTCGCTGGTGTTCAGCTTATAGGAACGGTCGACCGACGACTCGCCCAAGGTGACTTGGCTGCCATCGGGCTTCGTCATATAAGCGTTGTAGTTGCCGGCGCCGTCGATGGCATCCCACGAGAGGGTCGGGGCGCTCATCGCGCTGTCGGACCCCTCGACCGTGAGCTTCAACTGCGGTGCGGGCAGGTTCTCGACGACCACGCTGTACTCCATCGCCTTGCTGCTGGTCGTCCAGGCAGAGCTGCTGTTGAGCACGCTGTTATGGGCGATCGAGCGCGCCTGCACCCGGAAAACCAGGATAGGCGAGTCGACTTCCTTGAGGTCGGCAACCAGCAGGTCGACCAGGTCCTCAAAATCGACGGTGCCGTCCGCCGCCAGATCCTCCTTCTTCACCAGAAGGGTATGCGAGGTCTCGGCGCCCGGACGCAGGCCGGTGCCCTTGTTATAGGTGACCCGGATTTCGTAGCCGTAGATCTGATCGACCGGCGTATAGGCCGGGTCAGGCTCGGTCAGGGTCAGTTTAAAGGAATTGGGGGCCGAGGCGAGCTTTTGAATCTTCGGGTAATTGAGCTGCCCGCCCTGTACCGCCGCGCTGGTGCCCGAGCAATCATAGGCCACGTCGGAGGTGAAGTTATTGCTGCCCGGCGCTTTATACCGGTACTCCAGGCGGCCGATCTTCGGGATGTAATCATTTACGCCCTCGGCGTTTTCATCCTGTGCGCCCGCCTCGCAGGGGATGCTCAAATTGACCTTGTAGTCCTTGAGCAGCCCGGTGCTGACGATCTGGCTCGAGATGGGATACCGCCCCAGGGAATAGAAGGAGCCTCCCGCGGTCTCAAACCCGGTGTCGTCGTAATCGCCGTCGCGCAGGGTCAGCGTCGCGCCCTGTGAGCCGTCCTTCACCAGCCCAAAGCCATAGGTGGTAAAGCCCTCCGCCAGTCTCCAAACGGCGTCGACCGCCGCGGGGGGATCGTTATAGTCCGTATTGCTTCTCCAGTCGATGCGCACGCCCGCATCGTCGATCCTGGGCGCGTACCAGACCTCCTTGCGCGCGCCCTCGGCGGGCTGGGAGGAGATGTAGATCGGCTGGTTAAACTGAGTGGTGAAGTTTTCGCCGTAGACGGTGACCTGCGGGCGGAAGAACGCCTTGGTGGTATCGTCCAACTCGTTGTAGCCCTGGTCCTCTCCGTAGATGGCGAGCTCGTTGAGGACCTGTGCCTCGTAGAGCGGTTCACCGTAATCGTTCTGCTCCTCCAGCAGCTTATCCATGGCGGTGGTGTCCTTGAAGAGGGGCACCTTGCCCATGACCTGCTGGTTTTCGGGATTGATCTGGGCAATCCCGATCTTATATTTGCCCTTGGCCTTGCCGCCGTCGAAGCGCAGGCGGACGGTATCTTTCCCCTGATACTGCACCGGCATACCGCCGTCTTCACCGCTGGCGAGGCGCACGTTGGACGGCTCCTCCAGACGGTAGACAAAGACCTCTACATTCTTGGTGGTCTTGCCAGGGTCCAGCTCCTCCGGGAAGACCGGGGAGGAGGCGTTTTCATACTCCGCCTTGATGCGCACCGCATACCTGCCCGCGTCCTTCATGACGTTGACATCGTCATTCTTCGCGTGGTTGATCGGGATGCGCAGTTGGGTCGCCGTCGTGTCCAGCGGATACTGCGTATCCGGGTCTATATCATCCCTGGAAGTGATGACCAGCGGCGTGGTGTACAGCTGTGTCTCATTGCCGGCATCGTCCACCTTATAGACCTGGATCTGGTAACGGTCCGCCATCTTTTCGACGTCGCTTTCAATCGCGCCGATCACCGGGTTCCAGACCGCGTACAGGGTGGTATCCCATTCGCGGTCGTCCTCGTTCCTGGTCGGATCGGGGTCCATCTCGCCGAACTCGAAGCGCAGGCCGGGCTGCGGAATCTGTTTGATGAGACAGGAAATCTCATAGACGCCCACCGAGTTCAGAGCGGTGTTCTTCGGCTCGGTATAGACGCGGAAGATATGGTCCTCGTCCGGCTGGGTCTCGTCCACCGAGTCCTCCAGCTCGACGCCGACGCCGATGCTCTTGTCCGGCAGCTTATCGTAAGCCTCGAGCGCCTGCGCCTGGGTCAGCAGCTCAAAATCCTTGACCTGGCCGCCCGGATAGCCGATCCATGCGCTGTACTGGTCGGTCTGATCGGACATCAGCGCGTTGAACGACGCATCGCCCTCGCGGTCCGCCGTCACCGGCAGGAAGTACATTTTGATGTTGTTGCTGCCCTCGACATAGGGCTTGCCCACGATGTTGGCCGGCAGCATCGGGCCGGCGACCACCTCGTTGGAATCCCGCAGCTGCATGGTCGGCAGGGTGAGCTTCTTGGCCGCATAGTTGGTCTGCGGCTCGATGGTGGCCTTATAGTAGTAGTTGATATACTTCTCCTGGCCGTCCACCGTTTCGGTATCGTTTTTGCGGATCTTGCTCGAAACGTCCTGGAGCAGCTTGCCCGCCCCATCGGCCGTCAGGTCCGTATAGGTATCCTGAACCGCATAGGCGTCGCTGCCGCCGACCCGCTTGACCCACAGCTTGAGGGTATAACGAATCTCAGCCTCGCTGCCCGGGGCCGCCAGGTCGTCCGCATATTTGCTGGCGACAACCTGCACCTTGGCCGGGTCGCTCAGGTCGATTGCCGGGGCTTCCATCGGCGCGAAGGATGTGAGGTTATAGGCATCGCTCTCCACCGCGCTGGAAAGCCCGAGCAGGGTCAGGCAGTTGTTCTCGTCGATGACATCCGCACGGGAGACCTTGCCCATATAATAGCCGGTCTTCGTCAGATGCTCGGTGATCTCCTGATAGCTCTTGTCCGTGACGGTATAGGTATCGAGCGGTGCCCTGCCGTACGGCTCAGACGCGGACTGCTTGAAGTAGAGCTCGAGGGTATACTCCATGGTGGTGGTCCCCGGCTCAGAGGTGCTGAAGCCCAGGGACACCTTGTCATGGGCGGCGTTAAAGTGGATGTCGCTCTTCTCCACCTTGCGCGCCACCACGAAATCGAGCTTCTGGGTCGCGGGCTCGAAAGAAGTCCCGGCCTTCGCCACCGCGGTGACGGTGACCGAATAGCTGCCCGGACCCTTATCCGCGATGAGAGCGGCGGTCAGCTGCTCGTCGGCAAACGTATTTCCGGTGGGCTTGCCGTTTGCATCGAAGAGATCGGCGGTGTAGTCCTGATGGCAAACCTCTTCCCCATCCTTATAATAGGTGACGACATACTTCTCGGTGTTGTTCGAGTTGTTGATCCCGCCCGGGTTGTCGCTGAACTCCAGTCTCAGATCGTCCGAGCCCTGGCTCTTGCGCAGGAAACTTTCAATCGTCGGCTTCTCAAGCCGAGTGATCTTGATCTCCACCGGCTCATATTCGCTCTTGCTGGAAGCGTTGAGCACATTGTTGAAGGGAACCGCCTCGATGGCGACCTTATAGAAGCCACTCTCCCCGTCCTCCAAAAGCTGGTCGGTCAGAGAATAGCTGAACTTGTTGCCGCCGGCCTGGGCGACGTCCTTATACTGCTGGGCGTCGACGTGCTTGACGATCGGGTCGGCCCCGGCCACCGGCACGTAGGTATCACCCTGTTTTTCCACCCGCTGGGTGGTGATGACATATTCCTCGATCGCGGGCGCCCAGTTGAGCATGACGGAGTATTCGCCATTGTTGATTGTCAGCCCGGTGCCCGGGTTGGAGGGAGCGGGCAGCTTGTAAGCGTCCACCGTATCGCTCAGGGTGAGGGCGGACTCGGCGGTATAGGTATAGTTATAGAGGTTGCCAACGTCCGGCGTCGGATCGTTCGGCGCATAGGCGAAGCTCGCGTTGGAGCGCACCCCCAAGCGGTACTTCGCCGGGTTGGTCGAGGAGGCCGTGCGGTGGCGCAGCTCGATCTGGCTGTTCTCGGTGAACTCAGCCGCATAATTGCTGCCGTCGTTCGGGGAAGCGATGGAGCCGCTTGAATGCTCGGCCTCCACCTTGTTCCACTGCGGGGCGGCGGCATTCTCCTCCACCGGAGCGAGCTCATGCAGCTCGTAGCTGTAGCCGTCGGCCGCGCCCTTATCGAGCCAGCGTCCGAAGAGAGTATCCGGGTCCGAAATATCGAATTCCTGGCTGATCCCGTCGATCCCGACCGCGGAACGCACCTGCACCAGGTTGTCGGCCGCATCGGTCTGCACCGGGTCGACCGGCAGCTCGAGCTTCTCCTTGCCCGAACCATCCACCGTGTGCTTGCCGTCCCGGTAAACCTTGGCGGCAAACTGGCCGGGACTATTCTCGTTGACGTAGTCCATGATGTCCGCGCGCACGTCAAGCGCGACAGGCCCCAAGGAAGGCGTCGCCGACTTCTTGATCGGGGTGACCCCAAAGTTCGAGCTGCTGGACATACGGTAAAGGATTTGTGCGGTGTAAGACAGGTTTTGGGCGCCCGAGAATCTGAGATTGAGGATGCTGCCGTCCGCTGCGGGCGCAAAGAATTTCACATCGGTGGGCGGCTGGTACCGGACGACCTCGAGCGTCGCCGGGACGGAGTCCTCCATCCCTTCCAGATCAGTCTTTTTCGCCGCGATTACTTCGATGGTATATTTGCCTTCTGCAGCAAAGTTCCCCAGACCATCCAAATCCGCATCTTCCTGGAAGACCACGGTGTAATTGTATGACCCGGTGTTCCTGATAAACTTGCTGTAGCTGTCCCCCGTCTTCTCATTTTTCACCGAGACCGAGTAGCCCAAGGTCAGGCTGTTGCCCTCGGTTCCGTCAATATTCAGGGTGATTACGTCGGCGCCGGTCATACTATCCCAGCGGGAATCCGGCACGGTGCCGCTGATCCCCTTGATTCCGAGCGAGACCTTCGGGGCCGGGATGCCCTTAACCTCGTAATCGACTGCGGAGCTCCCCGTGTTCGGCGGGTTGAGCACCACGCTCTTCGGGACAGAGGTCACCTGCAGGTCATATCCCAGCTCGCCCTCTGAGCCTTGGGGCTTTACCTTGAGCATGGCCGGGATCATGTTGATGGACTGTGCCTCACCGTCGGCGGTGAAGATATAGCTATCCCCATATTCGGGCGAGGTGGTCAGCTTGGCGCGGCCCGCGAAGTAGGCGACCGCCCCCGCATCCGGGTTCAGTTTGAGGTTGACCTGGCCGGGCACGCTGAGGTCCGGCGTGGTGTCGGCAAGCGGCCCCGGCAGCTTGTAACCCTTCTCGGTAATGCCGTCGTTTGTCTTGAGAGCGCTTTGCAGATAGCCGGTGCCGTCGCCAAAGTTGCTCAGCGCCTGCACACTCGCCTTAAAGGTATAGTAAGCCTGCCCGCCGTCCGTCTGGTCGACGAGCGCTTTCACCTTTTCTTCAATGTCGGCGCGGACCTTGCCCGCCTCGATGTCGGCATTGCTCGCCTCAACGACGATGCTATCCAGCGCGCCGCCAAAGCCCGCGCTGCTGCCGGCGTTGTCAATTCTGCCGCCGGTGCCGTAAAGGTTGGTTCCAGTCCACTTCTGGAAGTCCAGCGTGAAGCGGTAACGGATCGCATTCGTCACCGGGGTAGTATTCAGGTAGAGCCCGGTGCCGCCCTGCGCGCCACTATGGGGCGAGCCAACGTCAATCTGGGGCACAGAGGGCTCCAGGTCGTAGACTTTGACCTCGTACTCCTTGGAGGCGGTCGTGGTCTTCAACTGGGTGTAACGCACCGGCTGATTCCCGGTCGCCGTCTCGGCGCTCACCGCGCCGTTGATGGTCGGCAAGCCGACGGTGACGCGGTATTTCTCGGCCACAGCCGCCCTGTCGGTAACGTCGTAGGAGCCGACGCCATTTACATAAGTCCCCTTTGTATAGTCGATCTCAGCGGGCGAAGTCGCATCCAGCTTGTCAAAGGTGACGTCATAGTGCGCAACAATGTTGTCTCCCGTGGTGCCGACCACGGCATCCCCACTGAAACCGACCGTCAGGCGGTCCTTGGCGTCGCCGGTCCCGCCGATTACAAGCCCTCTCGGGTCGTCATATTTGCGGATCTGCCACTTCTCGATGGAAGAAGCGGTATAGGCGCCCTCGAGCTCTGTCGGCAGCTCGGAGCGGATTTGCACCTCGTAAAGGCCGCTGGAAGAGAACAGGGCCTTCGAGAGAGTATCGGTGTACGATCCCGAAGCTGCCTCGGCCTTGCTGACCGTCTTATTCCAAATGCTCTTGGTCGGGTCCGTCGTATCGCTACCCGGCTCAAATAAGCGGATGGTGACCTCTTCCACCAGGCCGGCGTTGTCGCCGCCGGTGGGCCAGGTGATCTCCACCTCAACATTACCGTCAAGGGTATTATCGTCGCTTGCTATCTGCTCAACGCGCACATAACCCGGCGCCGGAAGCGGCGGGGTCTGTACTTTATAGGTCAGCTTGGATGCGCTGGCCGGGGCCATATTGACCGCAGCGTTCTTCGGCACGGCGGTTACGGTGATCTCTACCCGGTCGTTCAATGCAAAGCCGCCGGTGCTGATGATCGGCAGGATATTATAGGTGTCGTTGGTGATCTGGGAAGGCTTCAGCCGGACCGGAGTGATGGACTTATCCCCATCCTTGCAAACCGCTGTGATCTCGTAGTAGTCGATCGCGGCCCTCAGCTGAGCGGTAAGCGGCTCAAAGCCGATCTCCAGCTTTCCGTTGGAGAGCTGGATGTCGCCGCTGGAGGTCAACGGCGTCGGCAGCCGGAAGGAATCGACCTTGGCGGATTCGCCGGAAACCTGCTTGCCGGCCACCACCCGGGCGCGGGTGGCGTCGCCGCTCAGGAAGTCCTTGGCGTACAAAGAAGCCGTCACGCTGTTGTCGCGCAACGTATTCCCATTTTTATAATCGCGCTTGTAGAAGTTCTTAAAGACGGCAGTGCTGTCGTATTCATAGCCGCTCGCGCCGAGGGTGATCTTCTGCCCGTCGGGCTCGGCCGGATCATAAACACCCAGCTCGTCCACCCTGGTCTTGTCGGCGTCGTAGGTATACCGCGCCGCATACTCCACACCAGGATAGGTATGGTTCGCCCAGTAGGTGACAGTGCCGGCGTCCGCTTCCGTGGCCGAGGCCTTGGTGGTCACATCGATGATCGGCTCGTCCGGGGACGGAACCCGCTTGATGGTGGACGCGTTGTTGGGCGTACTCATACCTGACGGCAAATAATTGCCGCCCTGCGCATAGGGGATCGCCTCCACCGTCACGGTGTAGGTTTCCAACTTATCGACCGGGTTTTCTATCCCCGCCTCGGTGAGGAACGGAGTGATGTCGATGGAAACCCTGGTCAGGGCGGGATTGTTCGCCGTCAGGGCAGTGAGATAATTCGCCCCATCCGCCGTCTGCAACTGATTGTCGCCCTTCTTAACTCTAGCGCGGTAGGTGATGCCGGTGCGCTCCTTGTTGTTGGTGATACCGGTGTACTCGCCGCTGTCGGGATCGTAGGCGGTGGTGACCCGGTTGAAGAACACTTCAGCCGAATACTTCCCGGCGGACTCCTTGAGCTCGACCACGATATTATCCGGCGTGTTCAGCTTGTTGCGCTCAGTCTCAGGCAGGATAACCACACCGTCGCCGGTGTTGTTGTCGCTTTCATTTTCGCCGTTGACCTGCGGCTTGCCGACGATCTGGCCCGCATCGAGGTTCCCCTCTTCGTCTTTCCCATTTACCGTGATGGTCCCGGAGTTGACGTTGTCCTTGACATGGTCCTGCCAATTCGGCGTGCCGGACTCATCAACATTCTTATCTTCGCCGACGATGCCCGCAACCGGGCCTTTATCGCTGGTGATATGCCCGTTGTTCTGGTTGTTGGTCACCGAGCCGCCGTCCAGGTTTTCACCGACGATGCCGCCGACCTGCTTTTCACCGGTCAGAATCTCCATGCCGTTGCGGTTGCTGTCCACCTGGCCAGCGTTCTGGCCGGTGATACCGCCGACCTTTTCGCCAATCGTGTCACCCTTAATATATCCATGGGTGACGTTGCCCACCAGCTTTGCGTCGGGGCCGGTCTTGCCGGTGACGCCGCCGACGAGATGGCAGCTCTCAACATCCATCTGGGCATGGATTTCACAGTTCTTGATGGTGCCGTCGGTAGTGCCTGCGATCACGCCGATGTTGCTGCCGCCCTGGGCGTTGACCGACGCGAACTCAGACACCTTTAGCCCGTCCACCACACCGGTTTTCCCGATGGAGTTGAACAGGCCGAGATTGCTGTTATTCCCGCTGCTGCCCAGCGTCACATTGTTAAAGGCATAGCCGCCGGCCTTGCCGGGCTCGCCGGGTTTGGCGCCGTCCTTGCTGCCAGGATTGATAAAGCTGCCGTTAAAGGTACCGGCAATCTGCTCTTCCCGGCTAAAGTCGATGTCGGCGCCCTGCATAAAGTGCATGCCGAGATAACGGCCGGTGATGTCGTGGCCGTTGAGCACATCGTTGTTGATATGGCTGAATTCTCCCGCCTGTGCGACCAGGTAGGGATTGACCTTGGTGCCGTACCCGCCCGAGAAGTCGGGGTTGTAGTTGTGGCAAACGTTGGAATACGCGCGCTTCCACTGGTTTTGGTTGTTCGGATCACTCGGGCGCCAAGCGGCTACCTGGGCGCGGTAAGGGAGGTAATCCTCCAGCTTCATCTGGCAGTCCGCCGCCGTCTTGGGCGGGTGGGGCGCCGGGAAGGTGTAGCTCAGCGTATCGTTGAGGCTGGTCACCGTGTCCTCGTAAGTGCTCTCGCCGATGGTGGCGGCGCGAAGCTGCAGCGGGGAAACACTCCGGCTGCTGGACGCGAGCGGAAGATAGCTCTCGTTTGCAGTCAGGTCCTCTTCAATATCCCCGTACAGGAAGCGGACGGCATACGCGACGTCGTTGCCCGCGTTGGCCGGCTTGTTCCAGGTCAGGACGTAGGTATTGTCCTCCAGACGATATGTAAGGTTGGCCGTAATCGGCCCGAGCTCCGGCACGCTGGGCGTGCTGCTCGAGCTGCTTGAAATGCTCGACGTACTGCTCGAACGGGAGCTGGAGCGGTCGTCGTCATCGTCCTTGTCAGGCTTGTTGTGGCTTCCGCCGCCGCCGTCGCCCCAGAAGTCGTCGTCCGGCTTGCTGGTATGGCCCTTGGACGAGGAAGAATTCTTGGACGAGGACGACCCCTTGGAGGAGCTGCCCGTACCGGACGAACTTGTGCCCGAGGAGGTATTGTTGTTATTGTTATTATTGTTCCCGTTGCCGCTGGGCCACCAGGAGCTGCCGCCCGAGGAGCTGGATGAGGAAGAGCTCGAGCTGTTCTTATCCTTGTCCTTGTCCGAGCCGGAGGAATCCGACGAATCGGACGGCGCCTTCTTGTCGTCGTCGGGATTGGTCGGGCCGACCGGGGTGAGCACATCGTCCGGCAGCTCTTCAACTTTGATATTCTCATCCGTGTTGCCTTGGCGGTCGGGATCGCTCACCGTCACCTTTTCGATCGTGGACCCCTTGTCCTTGATGATGGTGATGGTGCCCGAAGGCTTGTCGTCGCGCAGCAGGTCGATCGACGAGTTCTCCAGATAGAGCTTATCCTCGCCCGGGCCCTGGAAGACGACCTCCCCCACATTGGTCCCCGACAGCTTGAGGCTCGCCCCGTCGACATTTTTGTCCACGACAATACGGCCCGGTATGTTCGAGTCCTTGATGATCACGCCGTCGGCGCGAATGATTACATTGTCATATTGGTCGGACACGACATATTCCCCCGCCGTGTCGATGACCAAGGTCCTTCCAAAGAAGGTGCATTGTGAGAACACAAACAGCAGGATCGCGATGATCAGCACTGCAATGGCCGAGATCGTTATAATCCGCTTTTTGCGGTCCGGTTCCTCCTCTGGAAATACAGACAATTCGTTGTACTCTGTGTTCATTCCTAATCCCCCACTAAACACTGGAATACCGCGCCGCGCTTTCTCTTTTATGCGGCCTACGTCTATTCTTTTTATTTTGATCTGTCCGAGCGGGGGAACCCCTACCCCCATGCGGACAGGCAAATATCCAGTCGGCGAGCGCGCCATTCCTACAAAAGGGCGCACTTCACCCACTATATTTTAGAATATTATACCATTTCAAAAATTTTACTACAACAACCTTTGCCTAAAAAAAAGGAAATATCAGTAAATTCATTCATTTTGAACGACTTTATGTTTTGAATTTGTCTAAAAATACAACATTTTGTGAACAAAAATAGCACAAACGAGGGTGGGAATGCTATAATAACGGCAAGATAAAAAATCGTTTTGCGATCTATTTTCAGAATTCTCGCGGCCGACCTAGGTTCAAGACCATTTTCCCATTTAATTTCCGGTCCGCCCGCGGCAATGGCCAAGTCTGACGCGGCGTACTTAAACGAGAACCATCACAACCAGAAAAGGATCTGCCATGAAACGTTTCTTCTTCCTCCTGTGCGCCCTCGCGCTTCTTTGGGTCGTCGGCATGTTTTTGCCGGCCGAGCCGCCGCTCCCGGCACCCGAAGCAGCTCCCGCGCCCGAGCGGGAGCCCGGGCCCGATACCGTCACTCTGGTGGCCGCCGGGGACAACCTGATCCACGATGTGCTCTACGAGCAGGCAAAAACCGGGAGCGGCTACGACTTCTGCCCGCTCTACCGGCACATCCGCCCGCTGATCGAAGAAGCCGACCTCGCGCTGATCAACCAGGAGACGCCGATGGCCGGCAGTTTCCCGCCCTCGGGCTACCCCCGCTTCAACTCCCCCGTGGAACTCGCGCAGGGACTGGCGCAGAGCGGCTTCGACGTGCTCAGCCTCGCCAACAACCACATGCTGGACATGGGGCCCGAGGGGCTGGGGGAGACCATCGGGCTGGTGCGCGAAACCCCCGGCCTCTCGGTGACCGGGGCGTTTTTGCCCGGCGAGGAGGCCGCCCCCCTGCTGCTTGAGAAAAACGGGATCACCTTCGCCATTCTGGGCTTCACCTCCTACACCAACCTCGGCGGCGGGGCGGATTCGGGCGGCGGGATGGTGCCGCTGCTGCGCGACGATGAACGCCTGCGCGCCCTGATGGCGCGGGCGCGTGAGCGCGCCGACGTGGTGGTGGTCTACACCCATTGGGGGCAGGAGGATTCCTTCGCCGTCACCACATCGCAGCGCGACAGCGCGCGGCTGCTCGCCCGGGAGGGGGCCGACATCATCCTCGGCAGCCACCCGCACGTCGTCCAGAGCGCCGAGGCGCTCGCCGCCCCGGACGGGCGGCAGGCGTGGGTGCTCTATTCGCTGGGGAACCTGGTCAGCGCCCAGCGCAAGGGGCAAAACCTCGTCGGGCTGCTCCCCCGCTTCACCATCCGCAAGGGGGCGGACGGCCGGGTGGAGATCGATCCGCCCGCGCTCACCCCGGTGGTGACCTACTACGGCCCCCACTTCCGGGACCTCGCGGTCTTTCCCCTCAAGCAGTATACCCCCGACCTCGCCGCCGGGCACGGGGTGCGCGCCTTCGGGGAGGAACTCTCCCCCGAGACGGTACGCGCAATCCTTCGGGAAAACGGGATCACACAGTAAAAAAAGGCCGGGCAGAAGCACTTACTTCTGCCCGGCCTTCTTATTAATATATAACGCTACAGGTCGTTGCGCACCAGGTCATCCAGCGACTCCCGCCGCACGACCACCCGGCTCTTGCCGTCCTTCACCATCACCACCGCCGGACGGGGCACCCGGTTGTAGTTGGAGGCCATCGAGTAGTTATAGGCCCCGGTCGAGAGCACGGCGAGGATATCCCCCGGCGAGCAAGGCTGTACCTTCGCCCCCTCGGCGAGCAGGTCGCCGCTCTCGCAGCAGCGCCCCGCGATGGTGACCGTCTCTGTCTTCGGTTCCCCGGCGCGGTTGGCAACGATGGCCTCATACTTCGACTGGTAGAGCGCATAGCGCGGATTGTCGGTCATGCCGCCGTCCACCGAAAGGTAGGTGCGCACCCCGGGGATCTCCTTGCGCGCGCCGACGGTGTAGAGGGTGATCCCCGCCCGCCCGACGATCGAGCGTCCCGGCTCGAGCACGACGTAGGGCACCGGCAATCCTTCGGCCGCCGCCGCCTCGTGGATCGCCAAGCTCACCCGCTCCATGAAGCGCTCATAGGGAACCGGGTCGTCCTCCTCGGTGTATTTGATCCCAAAGCCCCCGCCGAGGTTGAGCATCCCCAGCTCCAGCCCGCACTCCCGCCTGATCTGGCCCATCAGGCCGATCAGGCGCCTGGCCGCCAGGCAGAAGGGCTCGACCTCGAAAATCTGGGAGCCGATGTGGCAGTGCAGCCCCACGAGCCTTGCCCGCCGCAGCGCGGCGCACTCCCTGGCCGCGGCGAGCGCCTCGCCGGTCTCGAGCGCGAAGCCAAACTTGCTGTCGATCTGGCCGGTGCGGATGAACTGGTGGGTGTGGGCGTCCACTCCGGGCTTGACCCGCAAAAGGATTTTCATCTCCTGCCCCTCCCGCTCGAGCAGGTGCTCGAGGGTATGCAGCTCCCTCAGGTTGTCCACCACGATATACCCGACGCGCTGCCTGATGGCGAACTGCAATTCGCCCTCTGATTTGTTGTTGCCGTGGAAGAAGATTTTATCCGCCGGGAACCCGGCGAGAAGAGAGGTGTAGAGCTCACCCTCCGAGACCACGTCCACCCCCATCCCCTCCTGCTGCACGATCCGGTAGATCTCCTTGCAGGAGAAGGCCTTGGAGGCGTAGGCGGCGATCCCGCGCCCGCCGTAAAACTCGTCGATCGCGCGGCGGTAGCGCCGGCAATTGTCCCGGATCATCCCCTCGTCCATCACATACAGCGGGGTGCCGTACTCCCTGGCGAGCGCGACGGTATCCGCCCCGCCGATGGTCAGGTGGCCCTCCCGGTTCACCGAAAAGCTCTCGTTCATTCCTCTGCCTCCCCTTCCTCACCGCTCTCTTCGGCGACGTCCTGCGAAATCTCATCGAGGATGCCGCGTATCTCCCCGACCCCCTCGCCGGTCTCGGCGGAAAAGGGGATCAGCGTGAGCTGGTCCCCGCAGGGCAGCTCCTGGCGTATCTTTTGCAGCCGCTCCTCGCGGGCGGTCTTCCCGAGCTTATCCGCCTTGGTCAGCACGCAGACGAAGGGGAACTCGTGCTCGATGAGGAAGTCCACCATCTGCCGGTCGTCCGCGGTGGGCGGGTGGCGCATATCAATCAGGGAAAAGACGAGCGCCACGTCCCGCTCGTCGGCAAAATATCCGCCGATGAGCTCGCTCCAGCGCCGCTTTTCACTCTTCGAGACCTTGGCGTAGCCGTAGCCCGGCAGGTCCACAAAACGCAGGTTTTCCAGGCGGAAGAAATTGATGGTCGCCGTCTTGCCCGGCACCGCGCTCACCCGCGCCAGGTTCTTGCGGTTAAAGAGCTTGTTGATCATCGAGCTCTTGCCCACGTTCGAGCGCCCGGCAAAAACGATCTCGGGCAGGTCGTTCCTCCCGAGCTGCGAATAGGTTCCAAAGGAGCGCTCAAACTCGACATTGTGATAATTCATGGCCACGCCTCCAGTCGGGTAGGTCTCTTCTTATTGCGGGATGGGGATCGGGCTGCTGTGCACCGGCGCCTCGCCGGTGGCGGCGGGCAGCGGCTTCTGCGCGGGGAGGGGCTGGCGCGGGCCCTTTTTTTGCCCCTCGCACAGGGCGATCTGCAGCACCTGCTCGATCTGCGAGACCGGGCGCAGGGTCAGCGCCTGCCGCACCACCGGTTCCATCTCCTCGATGTCCGGCTCGTTTTGCTTCGGGAGGATGACGGTTGTAATCTTATTGCGGTAGGCCGCCATGGTCTTCTCCCTCAGCCCGCCGATGGGCAGCACCCGCCCGCGCAGGGTGATCTCCCCGGTCATCGCCACGTCGTGGCGCACCTTCACGTCCGATAAAGCCGAGATCAGGGCGGTGACGATGGTCACCCCCGCGCTCGGGCCGTCCTTGGGCACCGCGCCCTCGGGGAAGTGGATGTGGATGTCGCTGCTCTTATAGAAGTCCGGGTCGATCCCGTAGCGTTCGCCGATCCGACGCACCACGCTCACCGCCGTCTGGGCGGACTCCTTCATCACGTCGCCCAGGCTCCCGGTCAGCTCGAGCTTGCCGGTGCCTTTGAGCACCGAGACCTCGACTTGCAGCAGCTCGCCGCCCACCGAGGTCCAGGCCAGGCCGTTGACCACCCCGACCTGGTCGAACCCCTCGAGCTCGTCGGGCTTAAACTTCGCCACCCCCAGCAGCTCGCCGATCCTTTTCTGGGAGAGGACGATCTTCTCCTGTTCCCCCCTGGCGATCAGCTTCGCGCACTTGCGCAGCACCGAGGCGATCTCCCGCTCGAGGGAACGCACCCCGGCCTCCCGGGTGTAGTTGTCGATCAGGGTATAGACCGCTTCCTTTTTAAAGGTGATCTGCGAGGCGGCGAGGCCGTGGCGCTTCATCTGCTTGGGGATCAGGTGGCGCTTGGCGATGTTATATTTTTCCTCCCGGGTGTAGCTCGAGAGCTCGATGACCTCCATGCGGTCGAGCAGCGGCGCCGGGATGGTGGAAAGGTCGTTGGCCGTGGCGATGAAGAGCACGTCGCTCAGGTCGAAGGGCAGCTCGATGAAGTGGTCGCGGAAGGCCACGTTCTGCTCACTGTCCAGCACCTCGAGCAGGGCGCTCGAGGGGTCGCCGTTGTAGCTGCTGCCCAGCTTGTCGATCTCGTCGAGCAGGATCAGCGGGTTCTTGCTGCCGGAGAGCTTGATGGCGCCTATCACCCGGCCGGGCATCGACCCGATATAGGTCTTGCGGTGCCCGCGGATGTCCGACTCATCCCGCACGCCGCCGAGGCTCAGCCGGGCGTAATTGCGCCCCATCGCCTTGGCGATCGACTTGGCGACCGAGGTCTTGCCGACGCCGGGCGGGCCGTACAGGCAGATGATCTGCCCCTTGATGTCGGGGGCCAGCTTGCGCACCGCGATCAGCTCGAGGATGCGCTCCTTGACCTTCTGCATGCCGTAGTGGTCCCGCTCGAGCTGGGCCCGGGCCTTGTCCACGTCCAGCTTCTCCTTGGTGTAGGTGTTCCAGGGCAGCTCGAGGCAGGTGTCCAGGTACCCCCGGACCACCCCGGCCTCGTGCGAGTTTGCCGGCATTTTATAAAGGCGCTTGGCCTCCTTTTCGAGCTTCTCGCGGCACTCGTCCGGAAGCCCCAGCTTCTCGATCTTTTGCAGGTAGTCCTCGATCTCCTGCTCGGGATTTTCGTCCTCGTCGAGCTCCTGGGAGATGGCCTTCATCTGCTCGCGCAGGTAGTATTCCCGCTGGTTCTTGTCCACCTGCTCGCGCACCCGCTCCTGGATCTGCTGCTCGGTGGAGAGGATCTCGTTCTCGCTCTCCAGGAAATGGGCGAGCATCTCCAGGCGCTTGGTGGGGTTGTTCTCCTCCAGGATGGCCTGCTTCTGGGCCACGTCCATCGGGATGTTCCCCGCGATGTATTCCGCTATGTACACCGGGTCGTCGCTCATATAGACCCCCATGACGAACTCCTTGGGCATCTTGGGCGAGAGCGCGCAGTACTCCTCGAAATAGTCCTTGACCGTGCGGATGAGCGCCTCGCAGAGGATGGTGTTGACCACCTTGCGCGGGCGCAGCGGGAAGGGCTTGCACCGGGCCTTGATATAGGGCTCGAAGGCGGTGATCTCCACCGTCTTGGCGCGGTACTCGCCCTCGACCACCACCCGCAGCACATCGTCCTGGGGCTTTAAGATCTGGCGCACCGTGGCGACCACCCCGACCTGGTAGAGCGACTGGGCGTTCACCTCGTCGCTACTAAGGTCGCGCTGGGCCACCATGAAGATTTTGCGCTCGCCCTGGATCGCCGCGGTCAGCGCCTGGATGGAAATTTGCCGTCCCACGTCAAAGTGCAGCACCATGCGGGGAAAGAGCACCAGCCCGCGCATGGCGATGACCGGCATCTCCCCCACTTCCTTGCCGCCCCCCTCGGGGACGACCTCGGCCTTTATTTTGATTCTTTCGCTCATTTTTATAACCATTCCTTTCCCGGGAACCGGCCCGTTGCCGGCCTCGTCCCTTTGAGAAAACCCGCGGGCAGGGCCCGCTCTATCAAAAAGTTTCGTGTCTGCTTTATATTGAATCAATATTATACTAAATAAGTTGCCTATTTGCAAGTAAACACTTCGTGAACCGGATATAGCAAATCTGTTGCCGCGCCTTGACAGGCGCGCCCCGCCCTTGTATGATGGTGAAAACACGCCGAAGGAGGCGCCGCCATGCTCATGCACAAAGGCACCGTACCGCTGGAAACGCCCCGTCTGGCCCTGCGCCGGTTCCGGCCCGAGGACACGCCGTCTGTCTACCGAAACTGGGCCAGCGACCCCCAGGTTACCCGCTATATGCGCTGGAGCCCGCACCAGAGTGTGCAGGAGACGGGGCAGGTGGTGGAAAGCTGGGTCAAGCACTATAGCCAGCCCAGCTTTTACCTGTGGCTGATCGAGCTGCGGGAGACCGGCACGCCCATCGGCGCTCTGGAGGCCACGATCACCAGCGAAAACGACGCCTGCGCCGAGCTCGGCTACTGCCTGGGACGGTACTGGTGGGGCGGCGGGCTGATGAGCGAGGCGGTGGCGGTCGCGATCCGCTTCCTTTTTCAGGAGGTAGGCCTCAACCGGATCGAGGCCTGCCATTCGGTGCGAAATCCCGCCTCGGGCCGGGTGATGGAAAAATGCGGCATGACCTTCGAGGGGATGGCACGGCAGAAATACTATTCCCCCACCGAAGGGTTCCAGGACTGCCGCACCTATGCCATCCTGCGCGGCGACTGGACGGAATATTTACAAATTTCCCAACAATTCCATACACAAAATTAAAAAAGAATGCTATAATAAGATTTAGGGCTGTTTTGCACAGCCGCTGCGGGTCCTGCCCGCCGGTTAAAAACGAAGTGGAAGTGTGTGTCATGTCCTATTCCCTGGCAGAAAACGATATCATCCGGGTTGCCTCCTTCAACCTGCGCCGGGATTTCGGTCCGCGGCGCAAATATCCGTGGGAGGTGCGCCGCTCCATTGCCGCCGACATCATCCGCGATTCGGGCGCCGCAATCATCGGCGTGCAGGAGGTGCTGCCCCAGATGCGGCAGGACATCCGCAACCTGCTGACGGATTACAGCATCTTCGGCGTGGGCCGGATGATGGGCAAGAAGCCGAAAAACGACGAGCACGCTGACATTATCCTTAAAAACGACGACGTCGAGGTCACCTGGTACAAGACCTTCTGGCTTTCCAAGAAGCCGGACACCGTTTCGCGGGCGTATTTCGCGATGTTCCCGCGCATCTGTACCGTGGCGGTGGTCAAGCTCAAAAAGAGCGGGCGGCGTATCCGGGTGTTCAACACCCATTTCGACCACGTCTGCTGGATGGCGCGCACCCTCGGGGTTCGCATGATCCTCGACTATATCAACCAGACCAATCTCGATGATCCGCTGCCCACCATCGTGATGGGGGACTTCAACGCCCATCCCAACTCGACGGCGGTCAAGATCATCCGCGAGCAGATGCACGAGTACCGCAATGTCCATCTGAAGGACGTGTACGGGGTGCTCGACTCGGTGTTCAACACCTATCACGGCTCCAAGGGGAAGATCAAGCCCCGTTCCTCCCCCATCGACTACATCTTCGTATCCGACGAGTTCGAGGTGGTGGATGTGAATATCGACACCCAAAGCCGGGACGGGGTTTACCCTTCCGACCACTACCCGGTGATGGCCACCCTGCGGTTCAAGGATATGGCCTAAACAGGTAAAAGGGACAGCCGCAGCAGCTGCGGCTGTTTTTTTATTGCTTCGCTTATGCCAAAGAGTAAGCCGTCCGTAAAAATGCAACAGACAGCGAGAGGAGATCAATTATGTATCAAGCCAGTCCCATGCCTAAGATCGGAATCATCTGCGCAAGCGATGATGAGCTCGAACCGTTTTTGCCGCATATCGACCATGATGAAGTGACGGAAAACGCCATGCTGAAATTTCACCAAGGCTCTGTCCACGGCATTCCGGTCGTTGCGCTGTATTGCGGCGTCTGCAAAGTCAACGCGGCTATCGCCACGCAGATATTGATAGACAGATATGGCGTCGGTGCGATAATCAACGCCGGTACCGCGGGCGGAATGGACCAGTCCGTCAACCTTTTTGACACCGTCGTTTCAGCCCAGGTCGCATATCACGACATGGATGACGAAATCCTGACCGAATTCCATCCATGGATGCCCTCGGTCTATTTTGATGCGGATCCGGCGCTGTTGGAGATAGCGGCATTCATCAGCGAAAGGAACCCGTCGGTGCGCCTGGGGCGGACGGTGACGGGAGAAAAATTCATCGAAGATGATTTTCGTGACGCAATCAATCAAAAATACGCGCCGCTGTCCGTGGATATGGAGACGGCGGGCATCGCACATGTATGCTATGTCAATAAAATTCCGTTCATTGCCATACGTTCCATCACGGACACCGCGACGCATTCCGGAATGGACCAATTTGAGGAAAACTGCCAGCGCGCTTCCACCATCTCCAAAGATGTTGTCCTGGACTTTTTGGATGAGCTAAAGCGCACCGCCAAGGAGTCCCGCTAGTCCGGGTGCAGCCCCCTTTCCCCGTTCAGAATCATTCTGCGCGTCCAACCCCGCATTTCGGAAGAAAAGGTGCTTCGCACCCTTTCTTGCTCCGGGCGCTGTACTTCTTACCGTTCTGTAAAATTTTTATGCGCCCGGTGGGCCCCGGCAGGCAGCAAATCCCCGATTTTTTGCCACCTATCAGTCAGAAGCCAGAACCAACGAGGAGGGAGATCAATATGAAAAAGCTATCCGTACTGCTCTGCTGTCTGTTTTGCATGGCCACGCTGGCGGGCTGCGGGGGATCATCGTCCGGCGGGGAGACTGCCGCCGCGTCGTCCGCGGCCGCGCAGAACCTCTACTCAAAGGAGGCGGCCGTCGAAGACATGGCCTATGACGAGGCCGTGCCCGAGGAAGAAGCCGCCGACGCCGGGGCCGGCCCCGCCGCCATTGTCTCGGGACAGAATCAGCCCAACCGCAAAAAAATCTGGCGTGCCTGGCTCTCGCTGGAGACGCTGGAATTTGACAGCGCCATCGAAAAGCTGACCGCCGCCGTGAACGCCGCGGGCGGATACCTGGAAAGCTCCTCGGTCGAGGGGAACAGCATTGAAAGCTACGGGCCCTCCCGCCGGTACGGCACCCTGACGGCCCGGGTGCCCTCTGACAAGCTGGACGGCTTCATCGGCGAGGTGGGCGGCATCTGCAACGTCCTCTCGAGCAACCTGTCCAGCGAGGACATCACGCTGCAATATACCGACACCGAGACGCGCAAAAAGTCCCTCGAGGTCGAGCAGGAGCGTCTGCTGGCCCTGCTGGAAAAGGCGGAGGACCTCGAGTCGATCATCAAGCTCGAGGAACGCCTGAGCGAGGTGCGCTACCAGCTCGACGGCTATACTTCCGAGCTGCGCGGGTACGACAACCTGGTGGACTACAGCACCGTGACCATGGAGCTGCACGAGGTGCGCAAGGTCAGCGAGCAGACCCCCGAAACCGTGCCCGAGCGGATCAGCACCGGCCTGTCGAACACCTTCGGGGATATGAAGGAGGCGGGCACCAACCTGTTCGTCGGCTTTGTGGTGAACCTGCCCTACCTGCTGATCCTTGGCGTGGTCGTCCTGCTTGCCGTGCTGCTGATACGCCGGCTGGTCAAAAAGGAGCGCACGCGCACGTCCGCCGCCCCGCTCTACGGCGGCGCCAAGCTCCCGAACCCCTATACCGCGCCCGAAGAGAAGGGGGACACTCCCCAGCAGCCGCCCAAAGACGAATAATATTATAAAACAGGGAGCGCAGCGATCGCTGCGCTCCCTGTTTTTCTCTCTTATTCCCGCTCGTCGCGGACCTCGAAGCCCATGTCCTCAATGGTGTGCCGGAGCCGGTTCTCGTCCAGGTTCTCCCCGATCACGGTGACGCTCTTGTCAGGGATGCTCACTGTCACGATGTCCACGTTGTCGTAGGCGTGCAGGGTGGTGTCGATCCGGCTGGCACAGCTCTGGCAGGACATCCCCTCCACCTTGAACATAATGCTGTTGGACATTTTAAAATCTTCCTTTCCCGGGAATTGCGCCGGTTCCGGCAAAGCCGAAATGGCGGCGGGGAAACCGCCAAGGCCGTTTCCTCACCCAATAGTATGGGTAACCCCCACGCCGGTTATGCGCACCGCGCGGTACGCATACCGCGCGGCGGGAGAGGGGCGGGCCTATGCCCGCAGCAAAAAATGCTTGGGCAGGCCGCGCTCGGTGGGAAAACGAACCTCGCCCAGGATCAGCGGCTCGAGGTAGCGCAGCATCTCCCCGGTCACATCGTTGCGCTCCGGGGTGATCCACTCGGGCGGCACGTTGCGCGCGACGTTGGCGATCCGCTCGATCGGGGCGCAGTCATAGCTTGCCTCATAGGGCTCCTGCGACGCGCGCCGGATAACCGCCACAAAGCCGGTCTTCCCCTCGAGCGCGAAGCGCACCGCGGCCTGTCCGACCCCGCGCGCCTCGTCGATGTCGGTGGCGGAAAGGACGTGCGCGGCCGCACGCTGCAACACGTTGAGCTCGACCGAGCGCACCTTGCAGCCGATGTTGTGGCGCACCATGTTTTCCAGGTATTTGCCCACCCCCGACAGGTAGCGGTGCCCGAAGGTGTCCACCACCCCGCTCTGGTAGCTCTCGGCGGCATACCGTCCGTCGGCGGTGCGCACCCCTTCGCTGACGGCGACCACCACGTTCTTGACCTCCTTGTGCAGCCGCTCGACGTCCCCGAGGAAATCGGCCACCGAGAAGGGCACCTCGGGCAGATAAATCAGATGCGGCGCCCCGGTGTGTTCGTCCCGCGCCAGCGCCGACGAAGCGGTCAGCCAGCCCGCGTCCCGCCCCATGATCTCCACGATGGTCACCGAACGGGTATCATACACGCTCGCGTCCCGGATGATTTCCTGCACGGCGGTGGCGATGAACTTGGCCGCCGAGCCGAAGCCCGGGGAATGGTCGGTCTCGGCCAGGTCGTTGTCGATCGTTTTGGGCACCCCGGCGACCTTGATGTCCTCGCCTTGCTCGGCAAAGTAGCGAGAGAGCTTGGCCACCGTGTCCATCGAATCGTTCCCGCCGATGTAGAAGAAATAACCGATCTCATACTCGTGCAGCGCCTGCAGCAGCCGGCGGTACACCTCGCCGTCCTCCCCGGGCGCGGGCAGCTTGTAGCGGCAGGAGCCCAGCGCCATCGAGGGGGTGCACTCCAGCACATGGAAGTCCTCCTCACTCCGAAGGCACCCGTCCAGGTCCACGATATTCCCCTTGAGGATCCCCTCTACGCCGAAGCGCGCGCCATAGACCTTACCGATCTGTCCGCTGCATCTGGCCTGCTGTACGGCCCCGGACAGCGAGGCGTTGATGGCGGCGGTCGGCCCGCCGGACTGGGCAATGAGCATATTTTTTCCCATGAAACGGATTCTCCTTTGGCGGTATTTTCCCCTGTGCGAAAGGGCCGTGCCGGCACGGCCTTTC
This sequence comes from Harryflintia acetispora, assembly GCA_004340125.1. Taxonomy (GTDB): domain Bacteria; phylum Bacillota; class Clostridia; order Oscillospirales; family Ruminococcaceae; genus Harryflintia; species Harryflintia acetispora. Next base: position 88,213 of record SLUK01000004.1, read on the forward strand.
GCACGGTTTCCTGTTACGCCTTCCATTATAACCCACCCCTGTCGAAAAGGGAAGCCTTTGCACGAAGGGAGGCTATAAAAGTTGACGCGTGCATGGACCCCCGTATTTACCGCCTATGTGCCGTGATGATCGTCATGCTTTGGGCGTTGACCGTGATTTCGCAGCCGTCCGCGGCGATATACCAGTTCTTTCCCCTTTGGCGGATCACGCTCTGCGGCGCACCGATCTTTTCCCCGCACCAGGCCACCGGGTCCACCCCCTCGTCCAGCGAGAGGTTTTTCCTGATCCGCTGCCCGCCGAGCCGGGTCGTATGGAGCCGGTCCAAACATGCAATCAGCCCGCCGCCGGCATCTTTTCTTATCGCCATGCTATCCTCCGTTTCATATGCGCCCCGCCCCCCTTTGACATTATGGCGGCCAGGGTTTAAAATAAAAGGGAAGCCCTGAAATTGACTGCAGTAAAGGAAGGCTTTCTGATGACCGATATTCTCTACACCTTGGGCGACAGCCTATATATCAATCTGACCAACCGCTGCCCCTGCCGGTGCAGCTTCTGCATCCGCAAAAACGGCAGCCATGTCGGTTCGGCCGAAAACCTCTGGTTCGAGCTGGAGCCCCACCTCGACGAGGTGCTCGCCGCCTTCGACGGGGTGGAGCTGAAAAACTACAAGGAGCTGGTCTTCTGCGGCTACGGCGAGCCGATCTGCGCGCTGGAAAAGCTGCTGGAGGTCTGCCACCTGGTGCGCTCGCGAAGCGACATCCCGATTAGGCTCAACACCAACGGGCTGGGGGACCTGATCCACAAACGCAAGACGGCCCACCTGCTCGAAGGGCTGGTGGACACCGTGTCGATCAGCCTCAACGCGCCGGACGAAGAGCGCTACCTCGAGGTGACGAGCCCGATCTTCGGGCCCGGCTCATTTCAAAGCATGCTCGAATTCGCCCTGGATTGCAAGCGCTTCGTGCCCAATGTGCTCTTCACGGTGGTCGACGTGATCTCCCCGCAGGAGATCGAGCGCTGCCGCGCCCTCGCGCAGGAGATGGATATCCCGCTGCGGGTGAGGGAATATATCAAAGAATACTGAAAAAGGACTGAATGCGAATGGATTGTAATCACAACTGCGAGGGCTGCTCGCAGGACTGCGCCCAGCGCCAGAACCCGCAGAGCCTGCTGGAGAGCCCCCACGAGATGAGCCAGATCAAAAAGGTGATCGGCGTGGTCAGCGGCAAGGGGGGCGTGGGCAAGTCGCTCGTCACCGGTCTGATGGCGGTGCTGATGAACCGCCGGGGCCACACCAGCGCCATCCTCGACGCGGACGTGACCGGCCCCTCGGTGCCTAAAATGTTCGGCATCCACTCCCGCGCGCAGGGGAATGAAAACGGGATCCTGCCCGCCTACAGCAAGACCGGGATCGGACTGATGTCGGTCAACCTCCTGCTCGAGAGCGACACCGACCCGGTGGTCTGGCGCGGTCCGGTCATTGCCGGGACGGTCAAGCAATTCTGGAGCGAGGTGATCTGGGGCGAGGTGGACTACATGTTCGTGGACATGCCGCCCGGGACCGGCGACGTGCCGCTGACCGTCTTCCAGTCCATCCCGCTCGATGGGATCATCATCGTCACCTCCCCGCAGGAGCTGGTCTCGATGATCGTTTCCAAGGCTCTCAAGATGGCGCAGATGATGAACATCCCGACCCTCGGGCTGATCGAAAACATGAGCTACGCCACCTGCCCGGACTGCGGCAAGCAGCTCAAGGTGTTCGGCGAGAGCCACATCGACGAGGTGGCCGCCAACTTCTCGCTGCCGGTGCTCGGGCGCATCCCGATCGACCCGAGACTCAGCGCGGCGTGCGACCGCGGGATGATCGAGCTGTTCGAGGGCGATTGGCTGGACGGCGCCGCCGCGGCGATCGAAAGTCAGAAATAGCTTTGTAAAACTTGGAAGCACACATAAGAAAGGATACGGGCGGCAGATAAAATCTGCTGCCCGTATCCTTATGAAGGGGCGCAACGCCAGCTCCGCCCTGCATAAAAAGAGGGGCGCCTCTTCTCCGCTTTTTTCTATTTCTCCATTTTCTCCTTCTCCATGCGCAGGGCGATCAGGGCCAGGGCCTCCGAGAGGGTGCGCTCGTCCGCGATTTCGATCATCAGCCAGCGCGCGCCCATCATGGGCTTGGCGTTCCCGTAAAGATCTCGCAGATAGGGCGACATTCCGCCCAGCAGCAGCCGCGCACGCTCCTCCTCCCGCGGGCCGATCACCACCAGGCAGGTGAAGATCCCCTTCGCCGGATAGAGGGTGCAGACCGCGCGCGAGCCCTTGCGGTACTTGACGTTCCAGCCCGGTGCCATCGAACAGCCGCTGTATTCGATCTTTGGCTGAATCCGGTAACGCTCCCCAAGTTCCTCGCAGAGCCGCCGCCAGAGGGGGCCGCCTGCCAGCGCCAGCTCCCCGGCGGTGGGCTGCGCGGTGGGGGCCATCCTTGCCACCGCTATTTCTTCCAGCGGCGCAGGGTGGGGAATATCTCCTGCATGGCCTTGCGGGCGCTCTCCTCGTCCGGATAGGGGTTGCCCTTCGAGATCATCGGCACGCAGGCCTCGATCATCTGCTCCATGGTGACGTCCGCCGTGAAGGCGCCGCTTTGATAGCAGTAGGTGCAGTATTCCTCGTTCTTGCTCCCATCCTGGTTGGTCCCGTAGTCCTCATCCTTCATCATCGGCATGGCGCAGGACTGGCAGAAAATCATGTTTTCCATTTCCATTTTCATTCTCCTTTTTTGTTTGGTTGGCAGTTCGGACAGTAGTAAACGCTCCCGCCAAGATAGGTCTCCTTGACGATCCTTTCCCCGCAGACCGGACAGGGATTGCCGTATGTGTTCTTGCTCATCAGGCAGCGGTAGCCCCCCTTGCAGCCGAAGAGGTCCCGCTCGGTGTCCCGACCGCCGGCCAAGGCCATCCCGGCCAGCGTCACCTTTAACGAATCGAAAAGGCGGGAGAGCTCCTCTGTCCCGAGAGCGCCCATCCTTTGCCTGGGGCTCAGTCCCGCACGAAAGAGGATGTCCTGCAGCACGCCGTTGCCGAGCCCCGGGATCCGCTGCCCGGTGGCGAGGAAGGCCTTCGCCGAGAGCTTTTCATAGTCCTCGCAGCCGCACAGCGAGAGAAAATACCCTTCGTCGAAGCCGTCGCCAAGGGGCGAGGGCTTCTCCCTGGACACCAGGTAATAAAAGCTGTCGTTCTCCCCCTCCCGGAAGGCGTAGAGCCCGCCGTACATCTGCACGGTGGCCGCCAGGGCCGAGAAGTCCTCAAACTCCAGCAGGAGCTGGTGCCGCTTCGGGCGCTCCTCCCCGGGGGCGAGGTAGCGCAGGTTCACCCCGTCGTTAAAACTCAACCGGCAGTCCCCGATCTTGAGCTCGACATGCCCGCCGTAGGCGCGCGCCTCCTCCACCGTCTTCCCGGCGAGCAGCGCATGGTACCCCTCGGGGTCGCCGAAAAACCAGGCGAACTTGTGCGGCGTCTTCCCCGCCATGACGTTTAGAATCCGCTTGCCGCCGATCAGCTCCTGCAACTGGCAGCTGATCACCGCCGCCTCGGGCAGCTCCAGCATAATTTCCCCTCCTTCGTGTGGTCTGATATGATCTTATCACTCTTATTATGACACCTGTCTGTCATATTTTATTACGGCTCGTAGATTTTTCCCATTTCCCGCAGCAGGGCCGCCAGACCCTCGCGCACCCCGGGAGGGCCCAGCACCTCGGCATAGGGGCCGAAGGAGAGGACGTAGCCATATACCCAGCCATCTTCCGGCAGATAGGCGCGCACCTCGAAGCTGCCGTCCGGGTTCTCCCGCACGTCCGTCTCGTCGAACTCGTCGTAGACACGGTAGGACAGCTCCCGGTCCACCCGCAGCCGCAGGCAGATCATACCGGCCGGCTCCTGCTCCCCGGGCTCCTGCTCTAAGGGGCGGCGCTCGAAGGTCTCGCCCAGCAGCCGCAGGTTCCTGATGCGGGTCACCCGGAAGAGCCGCGGCTCCTGCCGCCGGCGGCAGTACGCCCACAGGTACCAGCCCTTGTCCTTGAAGCGAAGCTGGAGCCCCTCGGCCTCGCGGTGGGTGCGCTGCCCGTTCGAGGCGCAGTAATCGAATTCGATCACCCGGCGGCCCGCCACCGCCTTTTTCAGCAGCTCGAAGGCCTGCTGGGATTGCGGGCCGCTGCCCCAGGGGGAAAAATCCACCTGCAGCCAGTCGAGATTCTCCTTACGGAAGAGGGCCCCAAGCTGGGAGAGCACCCCTGTCATATCGCCGTACTGCGCGGCGCTAAGGCTTTGCAGCGCCAACAGGATGTCCTCCTGCTGGGATTCGCTGAGCAGCGAGCGCTCGAGCACGAACCCCTCCATCAGCCGTATCCCGCCGTGCCGCCCCTTGGCGCAGTAGACCGGGACCCCGGACATGCTCAACGCCTCGATGTCCCGGTAGATGGTGCGCTCGCTCACCTCGAAGCGGGCGGCGAGCTCGCGCGCCGTCAGCTGTCCGCGCTCGAGCAGCAGATAGACGATCTCAAACAGCCTGCCGCTTTGCAATTCGATCCCCCCTCAGATTTCACAGTCCCGCTCGATTTCCCCGCAGCGGTTGTAGCGCATGAAGCGCCGCAGGCCCCGTGTGACCGCTTCCCGGGCGGCGGCGCTCCTTTTTGCGCCCTCCTCCCACCAGAAGTTTTTCACGATCAGCCTCCCGCGCTCCCGGTCGGTGGCAAGCTCGATCCGCCCGAGGAAGCGCTCGCCCGCCAGCACCGGCAACACATAGTAGCCGTACTGCCGCTTCTGCGCCGGGGTGTAGACCTCCCAGCGGTAGGCAAAGCCGAAGAGCGCTTCTATCAGCCTGCGGTCCCAGATCAGATTGTCCAGCGGCGCCAGAATCCGCGCCGTACCGAGCGGGAGCGGCCGCTGGCAGCCCTCCAGCAGCGGCAGGTCCTGTGTTTTTACATAGAGCGGGGACTTCATCCCCTCCACCGCCACCGCGGCGAGCGCCCCGCATTCCTCCAGCTCGGCGAAGGCCCGGCTGCGCGCGGCGGCGTCCATCCCGCCGATCCCCAGCCAGGCGTCCCCCGGGCGGTCGGGCAGCGCGCCGACGCTCCCCACCCGGCGCAGCACCTGCCAGCGGGCGTAGTCCTGCGGCGTGGGGTTGGGGTCGGGCGCGCTCAGCAGCCCGGGCGGCAGCGCCCGTTCCGAAAGGCAATAGTACCGCCGCGTGCCCTTCTTGTGGTGCACCAGTGCCAGCCCGGCGTAGCACATCGCCTCGAGCGCCGCCTTGGCCAGGCGCTGCTGGCCGTACCACCAGAGCACCCGCTCCTCCATCACAAAATCGGAGGAGCAGGCGGATTCGTGCTTTTTCAGATAGGCGGTGATCTCCTCGATTGCCGCCGGGTGCTCACGGCACCAGCGCAGCGGGCGCTCCCTAGTGCGCGCGAAGCAGGGCCAATCCTCGACGGCGCAGATCGACATGTTCTTGTCCCACATATCGAAAAAGCGGCGTTCGCGGTAGAGAAGCCGCTCATATTGCCCCTTGCGGTAGCCGGACCAGCGCGACTGGAACACCAGATCCGGATTGCGCCCCACCACGTCCAGCGGGTCGTACTGCACGCAGCCGACCTTGCGTAAGTACCCCGCCAGGTCCTCCATGCCGTGCAGCGCGCTGGCGGCGCTCAGGTGATGGTACTCCACCATGTACCGGCAAAGCTGCCGCCGGCTCGCATACAGCGCCATACCGTGTGCCCTCCTCTTTTCGCAGAATACTGTTATTGTACCATATCCGCCCCAAAACGCACAAATTTTAAAATAGACTATATTTGTTCACATTCCTGCGGTATAATGAAGAAAACGGCAAAGGAGTGGTTTTTGTTGCTGGACATCATCTATGACCGGCGCAGCGTGCGCAAATACCAGGATAAACCGGTTCCCAAGGAGGCGCTCGAGGAGGTGCTGCGCGCCGGGATGTACGCCCCCTCGGCGATGGACTGCCGCCCCTGGCATTTCGTCGTCCTCCAAAAGCGCGAGGACCTCGCGTTTATCCAGAGCGTGCACCCCTATTCCAACATGCTCTCCAGTGCGCCGGCATGCATCCTCGTCTGCGCCGACAGCAAGCGCTGCTGCCCCGGCTACTTCCCCGAGGACTGCGCCGCGGCCACCCAGAATATCCTGCTCGCCGCCAAGTGCCTGGGACTGGACACCTGCTGGCTGGGGGTCTACCCCTCCGGGGAGCGCCTGCAGCCGCTGGCCGAACGCTTTGGCCTGCCGGAGGGTATGCTCCCCTTCAGCCTGATCGCCATCGGCTACGGCGGCGAGGAGAAGAAGCGCCCCGAGCGCTTCGATCCCGAAAAGATCCACTATGACCGCTGGTAGATATTCTGACCATACAGGAAGCCGCGGGCCCCGGTTTGAAACCGGGACCCGCGGCTTTTTTATTGTTGAGCGTGAGCGAAGCAACAGAAATTGCGCACAGAAACGGGAGCAGGCGCAGCCGCTCAGAGCCTACCACCGCTCGGGCAGCAGGTCGCCGATGGTGCTCACCCGTCCGCCGTCGAGCAGCACCTCGCAGCGGTAATTGTCGTCGTGCACCTGGCAGATGAACTCCCGGCAGCGCCCGCAGGGCGGGATCACACGGTCGTTTGCGCCCACCGCCACCATGCGCAGGATCCGGTTTTCCCCGGCGGTCACCATCGCCGCGATGGCGGCGTGCTCGGCGCAAAAGCCCATCGAACAGGGGGTGTCGATGCATACCCCGCAGTAGACATGGCCCTGCTCGCTTAGTATCGCCGCGGCCACCGACCCGGCCTCGGAATGCTTTGAAAGGGCGCGGGAACCGCGCTTCGATTTTGCCAGCTCATAGAGCTCGTTCCAATCCGTCACCATATATGCTCCTTTAAATCGTGCAGTATCTCTTCCTTGCTCTGCGGCTGCCAGTGCCCGGTGAGGGCAATCTCAAAGTCCAGCGCTTCCAGCCGGCCGATCAGCTCCCCCAGCTCCTTTTGCGGGTAGTGCGCCGGGCCGTGGTGGAAGTCCTCGCAGGCGCAGTCCCCCAAAAAGAGGACCCCCGCCCGCTCGAGCAGATACACCACGCTGTCCGGGCTGTGCGGGCCGCCGACTTGGCACGCCCGGCAGACCTCCCCGCCCAAATCGAGGCGCAGCCCGCCCTCAAACAGGAGGTCGGCGTTCTTCACCACGATCTGCGAGCGGTCGGGATATTCCTTCTTGATGTTGTCACAGCAGAAGGGGATGTCCTCCCCCGAGGCGATCCGCCCCTCCATCTCCTCGTCGGACCAGCCCCAGCGGGCCATCCGCGCGAGGTAATCCCCGGTCTGGCGGCTGGCAATCGAAACCGCACCGAGCGCATGCAGCCCGTAGACATGGTCCCAGTGCCAGTGCGTCAGCCCGACGAAAGCCGGGGCGGGCAGCCCCAGCTCCCTGCGCTGCCGCTCGAACAGGGCGGCGTGCGCCGCCGAATTGCCCGCGTCCACCATCAGAGCGTACCGCTCGCCCCTTATGTAGCCCAACACCGGGCGGTCGGTGCGCGCATCGTGGGGCAGGTAATAGACCCGCCCGGTCAGCTTTTCCATTCTTTCGTTCCCTTTCATTCGCCGTAGGTGACCACCCATTTGAGGCAGCCGTCCTCCCGGTTTTCAAAGACCCGGTACCCTTCGAGGATGTTTTGCAGCGGGCCGCGGTGGGTGATAAGAAAGCTGGTGTCGAGCTTCCCCGCTTCAATCAGTCCGAGCAGCCGCGCGCAGTGGACGGCGTCCACCCCGCCGGTCTTAAAGACCAGGTTTTTGCCGTACATCTGCGGCAGGGGGAAGGTCTGGTCCTCCTCGTACATCGCCAAAAGCGCCACCACGGCGTTGGCGCGCGCCAGCCGCCAGGCGAGGGAAAAGGTCCCCTTCGCCCCGGCGCATTCGATCACCCCGTCCGCGCCCCGGCCGTGGGTGAGGGCAAGGACCTGTTCGCAAACGTCTTCTGCCGGGTCGAGGGCGGCGTCGGCCAAGCCCCGCTGCAGCGCCAGCCGGCGGCGCGCTTCGATGGGCTCCACCGCTATAATCTGCCGCGCCCCCATCAGGCGGGCGCACTGCATGGCGCAAAGGCCGACCGGCCCGGCGCCGATCACCGCGACCGTGTCCCCTTCCCGGATTTCACAGAGCCCGGCCCCAAAGTAGCCCGAGGAGAGGATGTCCCCTACGAAAAGGGCCTCCTCGTCGCGCACCGAATCGGGGATGGGGGTAAGGCCGGTGTCGGCGAAGGGAACCCGCACATACTGCGCCTGGCAGCCGTCGATCCGGCAGCCGAGCTCCCAGCCCCCGCGCTCGCAGTTGTTGACGTACCCCCGGCGGCAGTGCCAGCATGAGCCGCAAAAGGATATGCAATTGGCCGCCACCCGTGCGCCGGGGCGCAGGGGCACATCCTCCCCGGCTCGCACGACCTCGCCCACAAACTCGTGCCCGAGCACCACCCCGGGGAGCGCCCTGGGCACCGCCCCGGCACGGATATGCAAATCACTCGTGCAGATGGTCGAGCGGGTCACCCGCACGATCGCATCGCGCCGGTCCTGCAAGCGCGGCACCGGCCGCTCCTCGAGCGAAAGGGCGTCTCCCTCGCGGCAGACCAGGGCCAGCATGGTGTCCTTCATCTAAGCCTTCAGCCTCTCTTCCCACTCGGCCGGCTTGAAGCCCGCCAGCGCGAAATCTGTCCCCACGATCAGCGGGCGCTTGACGAGCATGCCGTTGGTCGCGAGCAGGTCAAGCTGCTCCTCCTCGCTCATGTCCGGCAGGCGCTCGCGCAGGTTCTGCTCCTTATAGAGCATGCCGCTGGTGTTGAAAAAGCGCTTGAGCGGCAGGCCGCTGCGCGAATGCCAGTCGGCGAGCTCCCCAGCGGTGGGCCTTTCCTCCACGATGTACCGCTCCTGATAGGAGACGCCGTTTTCATCCAGCCAGCGCTTGGCCTTCTGGCAGGTGGAGCACTTGGGATACCACACGAACAAAACCGTCTTCATATCTTTAATCATTCCTTTCCCGGGAATTGCGTCGGTTTCGGCAAAGCCGAAATGACGGTTGTAAGACCACTAAAACGTAAAACCATAAGTTTGAAAGATTCATCTTTCAAATTTCCATCTCCCCCATCAGGCTGCGCATGGCCAGGATGGTCTTACTGATCAGCTCGTCGAGCTCCATCCCCAGCAGCTCGGCCCCCCGTGCGATCACCTCGCGCGAGCAGCCCGCGGCAAAGGCAGGGGTCTTAAATTTCTTCTTGACCGACTTGAGCTCGAGGTCGCTCACGCTTTTGGACGGGCGCATGATGGCCACCGCCCCGATCAGCCCGGTGAGCTCGTCGGTGGCGTAGAGCACCTTCTCCATCACATGCTCGGGCTTCAGGTCGGTGCAGGCCGGCCAGCCGTGGCAGGCCGCCGCGCGGATAATTCTCCCGTCGATCCCCGCCTCCTTCATCAGCTCCTGCTCCTTTATGCAGTGCTCGTCCGGGAACTGCTCGAAATCCAGATCATGCAGCAGCCCGACCACCTTCCAGAACTCGACGTTCTGCGGGTCGTACTCCTTTGCAAAATAGCCCATCACCCCGGACACGATCTTCGCGTGCCGCAGGTGGAAGTCCTCCTTGTTGTACTGCCGCAGCAGCTCCTGCGCCTGTTCTATCGTCGGTACCATTCCCATTTTTACACGTCTCCTTCCTATTGCTCAATGATTGCCTGCACCCGGCCGACCGCCCCGCCCTCCTCGAGCATAACTTTGATTCCGTGCGGGTGGTTGGGGCTCTTGGTTAAAATCCGTTTGACATGCCCGCGGGTCAGCTTACCGGTGGGCTGGTCGCATTTTAACACGACGTCCACCAGTGCCCCGGGGGCGATGTCCTTTCGAAGCTTGCCGTCCGGCATAAAATGACCATCCCTTTCTGAAAGTTTCGTGCCGGTTTCGCCGCGCGAAATTGCCGCCAGCGGCGGCATAGGCACAAAAACTCTATGCTTGAAAGTAACCTTTCTTTACTTTCCCTATTGTAGCCCATCCACCCTACTTAAGCAACCGGGACGGCGGCAAATTTTGCACAGGACCATATAAAAGCGGCCTGCCGCAATTTCGGCAAGCCGCTTCTATTTTTACCCTGCTGCGCAGGGAGCACCTCATTTCTTGCTTTGGCGCAGGACCAGCACCCCGGCGGCCAGAGCCAATATCCCAAGCCCGCAGGCGGCCTCGGCGGCCTGCCCGCCCGAAACCGGCAGCTTGCCCAGAGGGATCATCTCGTCCTCGATGGTGACAAGATCGCCGGCCTGCGGCAGCAGGGGCTGCGCCGCCAGGGGGATCGCCTCGTCCTCGATGGTCACCGTTTCACCCTGGGACGGTACGCGCACCGGCGCGTAAGGGCCGTGGGTGCCCTCGTCGTCGTCCCGGTCGTTCGGGCGGGAGGGGCGGTAGTCGTCCGGCTCCACCGGAGCGGGCGGGGTTGGCGGAGTAGGCGGAGTGGGGGGCGTCGGCGGATCAGGAGGCGTCGGCGGGGTGGGCGGATCGTCCTTCTGCACCGTCGCCTTATAGTAATAAGTGACGATCAGGCGCTTCCCGGGGGACAGCGCGAGCGGATCGTGGGGTGAAACCTCCCCGGCAAGGGGCAGGGCCAGCAGCACGGCGTTGGCCGCCTGCCCGAGCGAAGAAATGCGCTCCTCCTGCCGCCCGATCCTTTTGTCCAGCTCCTCAATCTGCCCCTGCAGCTCTTCCATGAGCGCCTGGGCCGAGGCGGCGAAGCCGTCGAGATCGTCCGGCGAGAGGGAAAGCCCCAGTTCGCCGGCCGCGCTTTCCAGCTCCCCTGTCCAGTCGCGCCCGCCCTCGGGCGGCTCCTTGCCGGTATCCGCGGGCTCCTGATCGCTGTCCACGTCCGGATCGGAATCATCCTTGGCACTGTTCAGCGCCGCACGGGCCGCTTCCAGCTCCTGCTTTGCTTCCTTAAGCGCAAGCCCGGTTTCCTCGGACCCGCCTTCCGATTCCCCGATCGTCGGGTCCCCGTCCAGCGCGTCCAGGCGCTCCCGCAGCAGCCGGACCTTCTCCTCGGCCGCGCGCACCGCCTCTTCAAGCGCCGCGAGGCCGCTGTTCTCCCCGCCGTCTTCCTCGGGATCGACCGTCCCGGCGGGCTCCTCCCCGGCAGTCTCCTCCCCAGCGGCCTGCTCACGGCAGCCCGCGATCAATTCCGGCACGCCGGCGGCGAGATCATAAAGCCGCCGCGCCTCGTCCCGCTCGTCCTCGAGCGCCGCCAATGCGTCGTATTCCTCCTGCGGCGCCGCAGCAAGGGCGTTCGTCACCTCGGGCAGGTCCTCCTCGTCGGCCTCGATCTGCTCGAGCGAAAAGCTCAGCTTCGGATCGGTGTTCCCATTGGGGGCGTCATTTTCATATTTGCCCGCCGCAAAGGACTCGCCGATGGTGGCCTGCAGTCCCTGCTCGGTATAGTCGAACTGGGGATATTCCCGGTAAACATGCTTCACCACCAGCTCGGCGCGCGGCTCGGGTACCGGGGCGAAGTAGGCGATAACGACGTTCTCCCCATCCTTGGACAGCCGCAGCGGGAGGTTTTCATAGTGGCTGAACTGGTATTTGCCGCCCGGCAGGGCCGCGGCAGACCGGGCCAGCTTCTGCTGGTCGATCTCCGTCAGCAGCGTGTCCTCGTCGGCGGAGTCCTGATAGACGGTCATCTCGTACGCCCCGTCGGTGGTCATCAGCCGCACGGTGTATTTTATCTTTTCGGGCGGGAGGACCGGGTCGGGCAGATAGAGCACATCCAAAACGTTGGCCGCCGCGTCCCCGGTGATCCGCAGGCTTCGGGCCTGCCCCTCGCTGAGGTGATAGCCCTGCGGCAGCTTATACAGCAGCTGCCCCTCGTCCGCCGTCTCGCCGAAGGACAGGGTGGTGTTGGCGGCGGCGCTGCCCTGGTAGCTGCCCAGGTATCCGCTCTCGCCGATGGTGCTCACCCGGTCGCGGTAATAGTTGACGGTGTAGCCGGTCTCGGCGCCCGGCAGGAAGACCACCCGGATGACGTTGCGCTCGGCAAACTCGGTGACGGCCTGCATGGACGTCTCATGGATGGTCCCGCTGGTCTGATAGCCGTCCGGCAGCACGCTCCCGGCGGGGGCGGTGAGGGAAACCTGAGCGCGCAGCTGCTCGATCGAGGTGCCGTAGGCGTAATCGCCCAGCGCCGCCTCGCCGAGGAAATGCTCGCTGCGAATGTCGCCGTAGTAATATTCCACCTTCACCGGGTAGGATGGGAGGCGATAGCCGAAGAAAATAATCCCGGTCTGCCCGTTTTTGACGACGCCCCGCGTCGGATTTGCGCTTCCGTTGTGCTGGGCGCTGGCGGGCTCATATTGGCAATCCATATTCCCGTAGCGGACGCTCTCCCGCGCGGTGACGATGTGCGTCCCGATGGGAAGCAACCTCTTGTCCGTCCCCGTGGAGGAGGGGTCCTCGACGTAGTAGGGCGAAATCTCGACGCGCTGCGTGAAGGGGACGACCGTACCCTCGCTGTTGACCGTACGGCCCTCGGCGTCGACGAGATAGGGCACCACCCGGATCATCCCACCCTGCACCGGCAGGTAGGGGGAGGCGACCGTCTGCGCGCAGGGATGGCCGGCAAAGTTTGTGTACCGCAGTCTGGCCCCCGGGATGTTGGTCGGGTAGCTGCCGGTCTTGTTGACATAGGAGGGGGCGAGCTTGACCGGGATCGAGAGGGTCGCGCCGTTCTCGTTGATCTCCCCGATGGACCACTCGACGTTGTTGTTCTCCTCCCACGCCTCGCCGGCGCTGGCAACCAGTTCGTCGGCGCGGGAGCTGTCATAGGAAAAGTATTTGGAGTCGATCAGGTCGCGCAGCACCGCCTCGGTGCCCGCCACCTTCATATTCCCGGCGATGGTGGCGTACAGCCCGCTCAGGTCGTCCGAATCCCCCACCAGGTAGGTGTAGCCCGCGCCGGAGGAGAGCCGGCCCAGCAGCGAGCCGTCCCCCGCCTCGTCCCCGATCCCGACGGTGTAGATCTTGACGTTCAGGTCCTGCTTGATCCGCGCGGCGGCGGCGACCCCGGTCTTGTTGGCCGGGTCGGGGAGGCCGTCGGTGAGGAAGACCACATAGGCCGGCCGGTCGCTCTCCCCCCGGGCGGCGAGCAGCCGCTCGGCCGCCTCGAACGCACGGGTGTAATCGGTGTCGCCGCGGGGATAGAGCTCATCGATCGCGCCGAGGAGCTGCGATTTCTGATCCCGGCCCGAAATGCCCACATCGACCTGGGCGTAGGTGTCAAAGGATACCATCCCCACCTTGTTCTGGGAGGGGGTGCCGTCGGCGTTCTCCTTCATCATGATCTCGACGAAGTTTTTCGCCGCGCCCTTGACCACCTGCATGCGCATCTTGGAGGTGTTGCCCGGACAGGTTTCGGGCAGTCCCTCGGCGGGGACGTACTGCACCGGCTTGATCACGTCTCCGTGGGCGTTCTTCTTGACCTTGACCGGCCCGCCCTTTTCATTGTAGGTGATGGTGCTGCCGTAACCGCAGACCGGACAGGTATAGTATTTTCTATAGTACCCTGCCGGCAGGCCGACCGGCGGCATATCCCGTTCGGTGTAGTTCGCCGTCGGCTCCCCGCAGACGGCGTCCTGGATGGCCGGGGCCGACATGGTGCCCGAGCGGTCGAGGATCAGAACCACGTCCACCCCCGCGTTGGCCGGCACGCCGGCGACCGAAAAGTGGATCGTGGCCTCGCCCTTTTGATAATCGGTCCACTCGGCGCTCTTTTGCATCTGCACCGAGCCCTCCTTGGGATACTCGGGATAATCCGCGCGGTTGGCCCCGGCGGCCGGGGCCGCGGTCAGCGCGGCACCGCTGCTCAGGGTATCGGAGGGCGCAGCAAACACATTGACGGGCAGCGCGCTCAGGCACAAGGCCGCAGCCGCGACAGCCGCCAGGATCTTATTCTTTTTCATGTTAAATTATGCCTCCATCACAAGCTGTCTCAGTCTTCATCCTGCCAAGACGGATCGACCTCGCTGCCCAAGCCGCCCAGAGCGTCGTCCATCAGTTTGATCATTTCCAGGGTGCTGCGGAAGCGCTGCACCTTTTTCTTGTCCGCCCAGCGGATGGTGCCCTGCCAGGTGGCGTTCTGGCGGAATTGCACCTGTATGATAAAGGTGGCTTTCTCGCCGCGTTCGTTTTCAAAGATGATTTCGTCCATATATCTGCGCACCTCCCCGGGGCGGTATGATTGTGGTTTCTTGTCCTCGCTGAAGCTGCGGTAACGAAAGCTTGCCTGCGGGAACGCCAGCCGGTCGAAGAGCGCCTCCATCTGCCCGGCCATATCCAGCACGCCGTTAAAATCCATCGGCGCCTTTTCAAAGGGATTGATCAGCCTGCCGTAAATCTCACAGTTTTCATAGCGGTCTATGCACACCAGGGTGCGGGTCACATTGCTGGGTGGAATCCCGGTTGTGTTTGGCAATCGTGAATCCTCCTTCGCAGGTTTTTTCTTTCTATAGGCCCATTATGGCACGCCGCAGTCACATTCCGGTAACGCGAGCGAAATTCTTTTTTCTTTTTATGACCCCTTCTCATGCGAACTTCATTTTTGGTCCGCCCGCATAGTATAATGAGGGGAGCGCCCGCACGAGCGGGCACAAAAAATTAAAATATGGGGTTGACATCCGTGAGGGAGTTTTATATAATAACATATGAACAATAGCTCATATGAAAGGACGTGCATTTCCGTGATCGATCAAAACGGCGTCGAGCGCTGCGAGTTCATCCATGCGCACGAGGAGATCGTCAAAAAGGTCAACGAACAGATGCCCGACGATGAAATCCTCTACGACCTGGCCGAGCTCTTCAAGATTTTCGGCGATTCCACGCGGATCAAAATCCTCTATGTGCTCTTCGAGTCGGAGATGTGCGTCTGCGACATCGCGCAGCTGCTGAACATGACCCAGTCGGCCATCTCCCACCAGCTGCGCGCGCTCAAGCAGAGCAAGCTGGTCAAATACCGCCGCGATGGGAAGACGGTCTTCTACTCCCTGGCCGACAGCCATGTGCGCACCATCCTCGGGCAGGGGATGGAACACGTCGCGGAATAGCTTGCCTTTGGGATTCCTTAACTGTGTTATTATAAATTTACATTCGGGAGGAAAACACCATGAAAAAACATTTTAAGCTGATCGACCTGGATTGCGCCAACTGCGCCGCCAAGATGGAGGACGCCATCAACAGGATCGACGGGGTGCACTCCGCCACCGTCAGCTTTCTGGGCCAGAAAATGACCATCGAGGCCGACGAGGGCCGCTTCGATGAAATTATGGCGAAGGTCGTCAAGGCCTGCAAGCGCGTCGAACCCGACTGCACCATCCAGCTTTGACGGCCCCTCGGGACTCCATGAAATTTACAGGCTCTTCCCAATCTTTTTGACGGAGGGAACCTTTCCATGAACAAGAAACAAAAAAAGATGCTCTGCCGGATCGTCGCCAGCTTCCTGCTCCTAGGGCTAGCGCTGCTGGTCCCGGCCACGGGGTATCTGCGAATGGCGCTCTTCCTTCTCCCCTACGCCGTGATCGGCTGGGACGTGCTCTGGCGGGCGGTGCGCAACATCTCCCACGGGCAGGTATTCGATGAAAACTTCCTGATGGCGCTGGCCACCATCGGCGCCTTCTTCACCGGGGAATTCCCCGAGGGCGTGGTGGTCATGCTCTTCTACCAGGTGGGCGAACTCTTCCAGAGCTACGCCGTCGGGCGCTCGCGCCAGTCCATCGCCTCGCTGATGGACATCCGGCCGGACTACGCCAACATCGAGATGGACGACAAGCTGGTGCAGGTGGACCCGGACGAGGTCGCAGTGGGCGACACCATCGTGATCAAGGCGGGCGAAAAGATCCCGCTGGACGGCGTGGTGCTCGAGGGCGCTTCGGCGGTGAACACCGCCGCGCTGACCGGCGAGAGCCTCCCGCGCGACGTGCAGCCGGGGGACGACGTGATCAGCGGCTGCGTCAACCAGAGCGGCCTGCTGCGCGTGCGGGTGACCAAGGCCTTCGGCGAATCCACTGTGCAGAAGATCCTGGACCTGGTGGAGAACTCCAGCAGCAAAAAGGCCAAGGCCGAAAACTTCATCACCCGCTTTGCGCGCTACTACACCCCGGCGGTGGTGATCGCGGCGGCCCTGCTCGCCGTGCTGCCTCCCCTGCTGCTCGGCGGGGCCTGGTCCGAGTGGATTCACCGGGCGCTGATCTTCCTCGTCATCTCCTGCCCCTGCGCGCTGGTCATCTCGGTGCCGCTGAGCTTCTTCGGCGGGATCGGCGGGGCCTCGAAATGCGGGATTCTGGTCAAGGGCGGCAACTACCTCGAAGTGCTCGCCGACACGGAAATCGTGGTCTTCGATAAGACCGGCACCCTGACCAAGGGGGTCTTTAACGTCACCGCCATCCATCCCGACCAGTTTTCCGAAGGGCGGCTCCTTGAGCTGGCCGCGCTCGCCGAGAGCTATTCCGACCACCCGATCTCCCGCTCGCTGAAGGAAGCCTACGGCGCCGAACTCGACGCCAAGCGGGTGCAGCAGGTCGAGGAGCTTTCGGGCCGCGGGGTGCGCGCGCAGGTGGACGGCACAGTCGTCTGCGCGGGCAACGACAAGCTGATGGAGGAGATCGGGGTCAAGTGGCACCCCTGCCACCACATCGGCACCACCGTGCATGTGGCGGTGGACGGCGCCTACGCCGGGCACATCGTGATTTCGGACGAGGTCAAGCCGGACGCCGCCGAGGCCGTCGCCGCGCTGAGGCGCCAGGGGGTACGCCGCACCGTGATGCTCACCGGGGACGCCAAGGCCGTGGGCGAGGGGGTCGCCCTCCAGCTCGGGCTCGACGAGGTCTATGCCGAGCTGCTCCCCGCCGGGAAGGTGGAGAAGGTCGAGCAGCTGCTGCGGGAGAAGTCGCCCAAGGGCCGGCTGGCCTTCGTGGGCGACGGGATCAACGACGCGCCGGTGCTCTCCCGCGCCGACATCGGGATCGCCATGGGTGCGCTGGGGTCGGATGCCGCCATCGAGGCGGCGGACATCGTCCTGATGGACGACAATCCCGTAAAGATCGCCGCCGCCATGCAGATCAGCAAGAAGACGCTTGCGATCGTGCGCCAGAACATCGTCTTCGCGCTGGGGATCAAAGCGCTGGTGCTGCTGCTGGGCGCGCTGGGGATGGCCAATATGTGGGAGGCCGTCTTCGCCGACGTGGGCGTCTCGGTCATCGCCATCCTCAACGCCTCGCGGGCGCTGAAGACAAAAGGACTAAAAAGCTGAGCACTCTGCCAAAAGGCAATACGGAAAAGGAAGGCCGCCGGTCCAGTGACCGGCGGCCTTCCTGATATCGTATGTTCTTACTTGCCGAAGTAGCGGCCCAGCAGGCCCGCAAAACCGCAGCCGTGGCGGGCCTCGTCCTTGCACATCTCATGCACCGTGTCGTGGATCGCGTCGTACCCGAGCTCCTTGGCGCGGGTGGCGAGCTGCTTCTTGCCCTCGCAGGCGCCGTTCTCGGCGGCGACCCGCAGCTCGAGGTTCTTCTTGGTGTCGGCATTCACGACCTCGCCGAGCAGCTCGGCGAACTTGGCCGCATGCTCCGCCTCCTCGAAGGCGTATCTCTTGAAGGCTTCGGCGATCTCGGGATACCCCTCGCGGTCCGCCTGGCGGGACATGGCCAGGTACATGCCGACCTCGGTGCATTCGCCGGTAAAGTTCATACGCAGGCCCTCGACAACCTCGGCGTCCACGTCCTTGGCCACGCCGATCCTGTGCTCATCCGCATAGGAAAGCCCCGCCTGCTCCTTCTGCTCGGTGAACTTGGAAGCCGGAGCGCCGCACTGGGGGCACTTCTCGGGCGCAGCGTCGCCGGTGTATACGTAGCCGCAAACGGTACAGATAAACTTTTTCATGATATTTTCCTCCCTAGACTCTTTTTTGTTTGGTTTAATTATACTATAATGGTATATTTTTGTCAACCACGGAAAACAAAAAAATTGGATTTTTCCTTGCCAAGGGCGTATAAAACGCTTTTACAGACAGATAATACTAACAAAAGTGAGGTGAAATGAAAATGTCCAACAACAATAACAACAGCAACAACAGCAAGAACAAGAACAATTCCAATTTCTCCAATTCTCAGAACAACCAGCAGAATTCCCAGAACCGTTCCGAGAACAAGAACAGCAACGAGCAAAACAACAATTGCCCGAAGAGCTCCAAGTAAGCTGTTCGAAATGTGTTTATCCGTTAGGGAACCTATTCGTTAACCGCCTGAAATCAGAGAGAGGGCCGTCCAACCGGACGGCCCTCTCTTTTTATTCCGATCAATCCTTTTTGATGTCCTTGAAGCCCTCGCCCAGGATCTCCCCCGCCTCGGAGACGATGATGAACGCCCTGGGGTCCACCTCGTAGGCGATGGTCTTGAGCCGGTGGAACTGCGAGCGGGCCACCGCGCACAGCGCGACCTCCTTGTCCTCGCCCGAATAGGCGCCGACACCCTTTAAAAGCGTCACGCCGCGCTCCATCTCCTCCATCACCTTCTCGGCGATCTCCCGGGTCTTGTCCGAGACGATCACCGCCATGGTGCCCTTGTCCATGCCGTAGATGATCCCGTCGATCACCTTGGAGCAGACGAACATACAGATCAGCCCGTAGAGCCCCGACTCGATCGAGCCAAAGACCAGGATCGAGACGAGCAGCACCGTCACGTCGAAGAAGAGCATGGCCTGCCCGATGGGGATATGCGGCCAGCGCACCTGGATCAGCCTGCCGGCGATGTCGCTGCCGCCGGTGGTCGAGTCGCGCATAAAGACGATGGCCAACCCCGCGCCGGTGATAACGCCGCCGAAGAGCGAGCCGAGCAGCTCGTCCCCCACATATTGCGGAAAGAAGGGCGCGACCACCACGTCGAGCATGAGCGAGCTGACGACCACCGACTTTAAGGTGCGCAGGGTGAAGCCCTTGCCGATGTATTTATAGGCCAGGATCATCAGCGGCACATTGACCACGAAGATCATGGTGCCGATCGGCAAATTAAACAGGTAATTGAACATGATCGCGATACCGGACGCGCCGCCCGGAGCAATGTTGCTGGGGGAGACGAAGCAGTGCGTCCCGATGGCGAATATCCCGCCGCCCACGATGTCATAAAGGAAGTCGAGCGCGAGCTCCTTCCCCGTTTCCTTCCTAATCTTCACCTTCACATACCTCCATTTTTTCTGCCTGCCGCCGGATCGTTTCCATCATCAGCCCGACCAGCTGCTGCAGGCGCTCATGCTCCCCGCACAGAAAAAGATACCCCAGCAGCGCCTCCACCGCGGTGGCCCGGCGGTAGTCGATCGCCGTGCTGCTCTTGGGCGGGCGCACCGAATTCGCGTTGCGCCCGCGCTTCAAAATTGCCGTTTCTTCCTCGTTAAGTACTGCGCAGAGCGTTTCATAGCACATGCTCTGCGCCCCGGCGCGCACGTAGCGCACCGCCTCGGCGTGCAGCTCGCTCACCGGGCGGCTGCCGCCTTCGACCAGGCGCCGGCGCACCATCAGCTCATAGACCGCATCCCCCACGAAAGCCAGGTTGAGGGGGCTCAGCAGCTTCGGATTTTCTATTCCGACCGCCTCCAATCCTCAGCTGACATAGTCGAACTCGAAGTCCAGGATGGAGACCGTGTCCCCGTCCTTGATCCCAAGCTCGATCAGCCTGTCGATGATCCCGCTGTCCCGCAGCACTCTCTGGAAGTACTGCAGCGACTCGTAGTCGTCCATGTTGACCGAACCGAGCACCTGGGAGAGCCAGGGCGCGTCCACAAAATAGACGCCGTCCTCGACTTTCACCTCGAAGCGGCGGCCCGAAAGGCTCCCGGGGTCCACCATCGGCGCCGGGTCGGGCTCGTACTGCTTGATCGGCGGCAGGGTCAGCAGCTCCTGCCAGACGGCGTTCATGAGCTCCTGGAGCCCTTTTCCGGTGGCCGCCGACACCTCGAAGCAGGCATACCCATGCCCGGTGATGAATTGGCGGAATTCCTCCACCTGCTCCCCGGTGGCGATGTCGGTCTTGTTCATCGCCACGATCTGCCGAAGCTTTGAGAGCTCCTCGCTAAAGCCTTGGAGCTCCCGGTTGATCGCCTCGAAATCCTCCTTGGGGTCGCGCCCCTCCACACCCGAGACGTCCACCACATGCACGATCAGCCGGCAGCGCTCGATGTGGCGCAAAAACTCGTGCCCGAGCCCCACGCCCTCGGCCGCCCCCTCGATCAGCCCCGGGATGTCCGCCATCACGAAGGAGCTGCCCTCCCCGACGCGGACCACCCCCAGGATGGGGGACAGGGTGGTGAAGTGGTAGTTGGCGATCTTCGGCTTTGCCGAGCTGACCATGGACAGCAAGGTGGACTTCCCGACGTTCGGAAAGCCGCAGAGCCCCACGTCGGCCAGGAGCTTGAGCTCAAGGATCAGCTCAAACTCCTCCCCCGGCAGCCCGGGCTTCGCGAAGCGCGGGATCTGGCGGGTGGGGGTGGCGAAATGGCTGTTCCCCCATCCGCCCTTGCCTCCCTTTGCAATCACCTTGGGCTCGAAGTCTGACATGTCCGCCAGCAGCCGGCCGCTCTCGGCTTCCCGCACCAGGGTGCCCATCGGCACCTTGATGAGAAGGTCCTCCCCCTTTTTGCCGTAGCAACGGCTGCCCGAGCCGTTCTGGCCGCTGGGGGCGATGTAGCGCTTTTTAAACTTGAAGTCCACCAGGGTGGACAGGTTGGTATCCACCTGGAAGATGACGTTGCCGCCGCGGCCGCCGTCGCCGCCGTCCGGGCCGCCCGCCGCAACGTACTTTTCACGGTGGAAGGTCACCGCCCCGTTGCCGCCGTCGCCGGCCTTAACGCGGATTTTTGCAATATCTACAAACATTCTGTTCCCCGTTTCAAATTAAAATGATGTCCCCTCGTTGATTTGAGGGGCGCCCGTATTTTGAGAGGAAATCTCCTCCAGCAGGGCGTTCTTCATGCTCCACAGCTTGTGCGAGAGGTCCACATAATAGGTGTGCGGGTGCTCGAAGCGCTTGACCTCGTCCCAAAGGTGGTCCACCTGGTCGAGGCAGTAGCTGCGAATCTGCGAAAGCTCGGGCGAGCGGTAGACGAGCTCCCCTCCCCTAAAGATGGGGGTCAGCAGCTCGACGGCCTCGACGTTTTGCAGCGTCTTCTTCTTCCAGGTGGCGATCGGGTCGAAGATGGTGACCGGACGGGAGGCGTCCACCGCCTCATCGTGCAGCGTCACCAGGTCGGCCACCGCCAGGGTGGTCTCCTTGCTGAAGAAGCGGTAGACCATCTTGAAGCCGGGGGTGGTGATCTTCTCGATCGATTCGCTGATCTTGATCTTCGGGAGGTATTCCTCCCCCTTCTGCACCGCCGCCAGCTTATACACCCCGCCGAACACCGGATCGGACTTGCTGGTGATCAGGTTTTCCCCCACCCCGAACAGGTCGATCTTCGCCCCCTGGATGAGCAGGTCGCGGATGATATACTCGTCCAGCGAGTTGGAGGCCACGATGTTGACGTAGTCGAAGCCCGCCTCATCGAGCATTTTTCTCGCCTTCTTGGAGAGGTAGGCGATGTCGCCGCTGTCGATGCGCACCCCCTTCGGACGGTAGCCCATCGGGAGCAGCACCTCGTTAAAGCATTTGATGGCGTTGGGGATCCCGCTCGAAAGCACATTATAAGTATCCACCAAAAGGGTACAATTATCAGGGTAGAGCTTCGCATACTCGGCGAAGGACTCATATTCGCTGCTAAACATCTGCACCCAGCTGTGCGCCATGGTGCCCACGGCGGGGATCCCATAGTCCCGGTCGGCGATGACGCAGGCGGTCGCGTCGCACCCGCCGATGTATGCGGCGCGCGCGCCGAGCACCGCGCCGTCGTAGCTCTGCGCACGGCGGGAGCCGAATTCGAAGACCGAGCGCCCCTGCGCGGCGCGCACCACGCGGTTGGCCTTGGTGGCCACCAGGGACTGGTGGTTGATGGTAAGCAGCACCATCGTCTCGACGAGCTGGGCCTGGATGACCGGTCCGCGCACCACCACCACCGGCTCGCCGGGGAAGATGGGGGTGCCCTCCTTCATCGCCCAGATGTCGCACTGGAATTTGAAGTGGAGCAGGTAGTCCAGAAACTCCTCGCAAAAGCAGTTCTTGGAACGCAGATAGCCGATGTCCTCCTCGGTAAAGGAGAGATTCGAGAGGTATTCGATGAGCTGCTCGAGCCCGGCGAAGATGGCGAAGCCTCCTCCGTCCGGAATCCTGCGGAAAAACATATCGAAGACCGCGACCGTATCCTTCATGCCGTTTTGCAGATATCCGTTGGACATGGTCAGCTCATAAAAATCGGTCAGCATGCTCAGGTTTCTGCCGAGCTTATCCTGGGGGCTCATTTTCACATCTCTCCTTTGGGTCCTTACGCGTATCCGGACAGGTATTGGCGATGACAGCCTAACTAGAGTTATTTTACCACCCTTTCCCTGTTTTGTACAGCCAATTTGCTTTTTCCCCGCACAAAGCGCGATTCTTGTATTGACATCGGTTACAAAGTTTGTTAAAATATAGTTCGTCGCAAAACGGGAGGACCCGGCTTGGGACAGGTGCGCGGGTGTAGTTCAATGGTAGAACTCCAGCCTTCCAAGCTGGCAGCGTGGGTTCGATTCCCATCACCCGCTCCACGGCCCACCGATCGGCGGGCTCTTATGCGCCAGTAGCTCAGCTGGATAGAGCAACTGCCTTCTAAGCAGTAGGCCGGGGGTTCGAGTCCCTCCTGGCGCGCCAAAAAATGATATATGGTGGGTATGGCACAGTTGGTTAGCGCGCCAGGTTGTGGCCCTGGAGGTCGTCGGTTCGAATCCGACTATCCACCCCATTTAAAAGTGAATCCCCAATTGCAGTGTTCTGTACTTGGGGATTTTCTATATAAACATTGGGCTGTAGCCAAGCGGTAAGGCAAGGGACTTTGACTCCCTCATCCCGCTGGTTCGAATCCAGCCAGCCCAACCAAAAATAGTCGTTAAACCGGTTCGGTTTAACGACTATTTTTTCATAGGGGGATGATTCCCCTCTTGACGTTGTCACGTCCCCTTAGGGGAAAGCGCCCCAAGCCGTTCGGCGGGGCGCTAACGGCACCCCCAGGCTAAAATATAAATTGACAAGACATATCCGGATATTCTAAACTTTAGAGCAGGATGTCGCGTACGCACAGAAATAAACTGAATTGTAAAGGGGGCGGCCAGCATGTCCGTTTCACAGCAATATCTGCCGGACGTTCAGGAGATCCTCTCCCACCGCCATGACGGCGGGGCGGATTTCTGGACCACGCCGGACAAGCGTCTGATCAAGGGGGCGCCCTTCTCGGCGCTGGAAAGCGCCAGTTATCTGCTCGAGCTGGGGATGGACCCCGGCGACCCGCCGCTGCGGGAGGTGGCCGGGCTGATCCTCGACGCATGGCAGCCGGACGGGCGCTTTAAGCTGTACCCCACCGGCGCCATCTACCCCTGCCAGACCGCCCACGCCGCCGCCACGCTCTGCCGGCTGGGCTATGCCGACGATCCGCGCCTGCACATAACCTTTCGTCACCTGCTGGACATTCAGCAGCCCGACGGAGGCTGGCGCTGCAACAAGTATAGTTACGGGCGCGGCCCGGAAACCGAGTATTCCAACCCCTTCCCGACCCTTGTGGCGCTCGACGCCTTCCGCCAGAGCGAAACGTTTCGCGCCGAGCCGGCGCTCGAACGCGCTGTCGGGTTCCTGCTCTGGCACTGGACTTATCGCAAGCCCGCCGGGCCCTGCCACTACGGGATCGGTTCCCTCTTCCTGCAAGTCGAGTACCCCTTTCGGGGATATAACCTCTTCTACTATCTCTATGTACTCTCCTTCTACGCGTGCGCTTGCAGCGACCCGCGGTTTTTGGAAGCGCTCCGGGTGCTCGACGGGAAGCTGTCGGATGGGCAGATAATCGTCGAGCGGGTGGTGCCAAAGCTCGGACGGCTCTCCTTCTGCCGCAAGGGCCGGCCCAGCGGGCCCGCCACCAACCGCTATCGGGAAATCCTCCGAAATATACAGGGCCATGCCTCCCTGTGAGCGGCCCCCGAAAAGCCCCGCCTTCTCACATTTTCCGGGAAGGTACAGCCAAAATCTGTCATTGCCCCCGCCGCTGTGGTATAATAGTCGCAAAGCGACTATTATACAGATCTCACTGGCCCGCCCACGGCGATGGCCGATTATACCATTCGCGCTTTGCGCTCATGGTATAATAGTCGCAGAGCGACTATTATACAGATCTCACTGGCCCGCCCACGGCGATGGCCAATTATACCATTCGCGCTTTGCGCTCATGGTATAACAGTCGCAGAGCGACTATTATACAGATCTCACTGGCCCGCCCACGGCGATGGCCAATTATACCATTCGCGCTTTGCGCTCATGGTATAATAGTCGCAAAGCGACTATTATACAGATCTCACTGGCCCGCCCACGGCGATGGCCG
>SLUK01000004.1:112780-208687 GCA_004340125.1 Harryflintia acetispora
ATGGCCAATTATACCATTCGCGCTTTGCGCTCATGGTATAATAGTCGCAAAGCGACTATTATACAGATCTCACTGGCCCGCCCACGGCGATGGCCAATTATACCATTCGCGCTTTGCGCTCATGGTATAATAGTCGCAAAGCGACTATTATACAGATCTCACTGGCCCGCCCACGGCGATGGCCGATTATACCATTCGCGCTTTGCGCTCATGGTATAATGGCGGTAGAAAAGCAATGATACGGACTTTTATGGCCGCTATTTTCATCCGGGAGGTGCATGGACGGTGAAAGCGAAACGCAGGCGCAGCGAGCCGCATATTCTTGCGGCCGTTTTCCTCTCCCTCTGCCTGGGCGCCGCCTTCCTCTTCGCCTCGCGGGAGATCACGGCCCTTGCGACCGATTCCTGCTTTCGTATGCTGCGCCAGGCAACCTTGCAGTTCGGGCAGGAGCTCAAGAGCAACGTCTCCGGCAGCCGCCAGCTGCTGAAGCTGACCGCGCGGCAGTTCGCCGAGCTTGACGGGCTCGATTCCGAGCCGGCCCTGCGCCTGCTCTCCTCCTTCGAAGGGGGCTCCCTTATCTCCCGTCTGGAAATCCTGCTGCCGGGCGACCAAATCCTAAGCATGGACGGCAGCCTTACCGACGCCTCGGACGCCCTCTCCTACGAGCGGGAGAAGGTGCTGGGCGAACATATCTCCGGCCGACAAAACGAGCTTGACGGCAGCGGGATGATCCTGCGCAGCTATGCCCCGATCGTCAAAGACGGGGAAACGCAGGCGCTGCTCTGCGCCGTGATCGACCTCGAAACGCTGCCTCATTTTTACAGTGACAACCTGTCGCAGGAGGGCTCGAGGCTGTGCGTCATCGAGGGGAAAAGCGGCAATTTCCTGGTGGACACGGTACACGACTACCTGGGGAATATCCATGGCCTCCGCTCGCGCAAGATCAAGGAGGGCTACAGCCTGGAGCAGGTGATCCGCGACATGGACGAGGGGAAATCCGGCCAGACGGCCTTCTTTTCGAATACCGCGGGGGAATACCTCTACTGCGCCTATGAGCCGGCCGGGATCAACGACTGGATGCTCATGTTCTCCCTGCCCGAGAGCGTCGCCCTGGCCGACGCCCAGAAAATCCGCCGCATGCTCATGCTGCTGGCCGGGCTCGAGGCGCTCTTTTTGGTGTTCTATTTTGTCTGGCTGCTCCTGCGCACCCGGCGCGAAACCCGCGAAAAGGATGCCCAGCTGGACCGGGTGCAGTATATGTTGCAGATCGAAAACGTCCTCTTCAACGCCGCGCGCGACCCCGGCTTGTTCGAGGAAGCGCTGCACAAGGTCGCCGGCATGCTGCAGGCGCAGGGCGCCTTTTTCCTCCTCTACGGCAGCCACGAGGGCAGGCATGCCTACGTCTGGACGGGCGGGGACGACGCCCCCAACGGGTTCTGGGAAAACCTTTCGGCCAAGCATTTCCCCCGCCTGAGTGCGATGCTCACCCGACAGGGCAGCCTCGTGTGCTACGACTTCTCGTCCCTGGCTGAGGAAAGCCCCCGGGAATATGAGCTGCTTCAGGGTGCCGGGGTGGAGAGCCTTATGCTCGTCAGCGTCAGGAACCCTGACAGCGTGCACGCGGGCGTGCTGGGCGCTTATAACCTCGGCCGCCGCTTTTCCTCGGCCGAGCTGCTGCAGAGCGTCGTGCTCAGCTTTTCGATGGCGCTGTACAATATGGAATCCTTCCTCACCATCAAGGAGATGGGCATGATGGACCACCTGACCGGACTGCTCAACCGCAACAGCTTCCAAAAGGCGATGGAGGAGTACGAAAAAGGCGGGGACCTCTCCCTTTGCTGCGTCTATCTCGACGCGGACGGGCTGCACGAGATCAACAACCAGTTCGGCCACATCGCGGGCGACAGGATGCTGCAATCGGTCGCCGAGGCGCTCAAGGAATGCTTCGGTGAGGAGAACACCTACCGGATCGGTGGGGACGAATTCGCCGCCTTCTGCCTCGGCGAGGGCGAGGAGCAGGTCGGCCGGCGCATACAGGCGCTCGAGCAGGCCATCGCGGACTGCGGCTACCACGTCTCATTGGGGGTCGAACGGCGCGAGCGGGCGCCGCTGGTCTTCGAGATGGTGAAGCGCGCCGAGGAAAAGATGTACGAGGCCAAGCGGCTATATTACCAGAACCGGGACGGCGAACAGCAGGCGCGGGAGATGAACCGCCAGCTCGAGGCTCTGCTGCAGGAGAAGCGGGATTTGGATGTGTTCCGCTCGGCGCTCGCCTCCAAGTACATCGGGGTGTACATCGTCGACCTGCGCATGGACTCCCTGCGCACGATCTATATCCCCGCCTACTTCCAGCGGGCCGTGCAGGCCGCAGGCGGGAAGTTCAGCGCCGCGCTCCAGAGCTACGCCGAAAAGAGCGTCGATGCCATGGACCGCAAGGCCTTGCTGGCGCTGCTGGACTACCAGGCGCTGGAGAAGCGCCTGGGACGCGGCGAGGAGCCCCAGCTGCTCTACCGAAAAAAAGACGGCGAGTGCATCTTCCTGCATATCTTCCCTTCCCCCGACTACTCCCCCCAATGCAGGGAATCTATCTGGACCTTTGAGAAGACGAAGTGGAACGAACAATAGCCCTCACAGAATGGAGGTTCATATGAAAAAAACCTATACGCTCGAATGCTGCGTGGATTCGGTGGAGTCCGCGCTGGCGGCATACCAGGGCGGCGCCACCCGCCTGGAGCTGTGCAGCAGCCTGATCACCGGCGGGCTCTCCCCCAGCCTCGCCCTGTTCCATGAGATCCGCAGGCAGTGCGGGATACGCATCCATGTGCTGCTGCGCCCCCGCTTCGGGGATTTCCTCTACACCGGGGAGGAGCTTCGGGTGCTGCGCGAGGAGGCGCGCCTCTTTCGCGAGGCCGGGGCCGAGGGGCTCGTGATCGGCTGCCTGACCCCCGGCGGAGAGCTGGACCTTCCCCAAATGCGGGCGCTGATGGAAGAGGCCGGCGGGATGTCCGTCACCCTGCACCGGGCCTTCGACATGTGCCGCGATCCCTTTTTGGCGCTGGAGCAGGCCCGGTCCCTCGGGATCGGCGCCATCCTGACCTCGGGCCAGCAAAACAGCTGCACCGCGGGCAAAGAGCTGCTCTGCCGCCTGGCCGAAGCCGCGGGCGAAAACGGGCCGGACATCCTGGTCGGGGGCGGGGTGAACGCCGGGGTGATCTCCGATTTTCTGCGGGACACGCCCCTGCGCAGCTTTCATATGTCCGGCAAACGGGTGCTAAAGAGCGGCATGACCTACCGCAACCCCAATGTGAGCATGGGGGTCGCCTCCCTGGACGAATACCAGCTCTGGCGCACCGACCCAGCGGCGGTGGCCGCCGCCGTCCAGGTCCTCGAAGAAAACCTGTCCGTGCAATGAAGACAAGTATGCCATATTTGTTTTGGCAAATATGTACAAGATATTAACAAAATCACTGTTGCATGTTCCAATTGATTTTGGTTTTTTCCGCTGTTATACTAGTTATAGATTCAGCGACTGGTGTGTTTTTCCAGTAAAACGCACAAAAAACGAAGCATTCATTCGCTTCGTTTCGGCTTCAATCTATAAATTGGGGTTGCTGGATCGGCATGAAAATACCGTTGTTAAACGTATAATTTAATACGAATGGGTTGTTACTGGTAATGCAGGCAAGACCAAATTTCGTCAGCCGCGGGGTGCGGTAGGCGGGGTTTGGTCTTTTTTATTGCCAAGCACAGCGGGGCATTAAAAAAGCCGGAACCAAGTTTTTATTTCCAGAGGCAGCCGGGAAGGATGATGGGAGAAATGTTCGGGAAACTAAAGGATATGTTCGGTTTTGGCGAGAGCGGGCTTGTCATCCAGGCCCCTCTGGAAGGGGAAGCGGTCCCGATCAGTGAGGTCGGCGATCCCACCTTTTCGCAGGAGATTCTCGGCAAGGGCGTCGCCATCCGGCCGGGAAAGGGCCGGATCGTCGCCCCCGCCGACGGGACGATCGAAACCATGTTCGACACCGGCCACGCCGTGAGCCTGACCAGCGACGACGGGGTCGAAATTCTCATTCATGTGGGACTTGACACCGTGGGGCTCAAGGGGCAGTTCTACACCGCCCATGTCAAAAACGGACAGAGGGTGCAAAAAGGCGAGCTGCTCATCGAGTTCGACATCGCGGGGATCACCGGCGCCGGATACGACGTCATCACTCCGGTGGTCATCTGCAATTCGGACGCCTACGCCGGGTTCGAGCCGCTCCCCGGCGCCCACGTCGGGGAGCTGGACGATCTGATCCGGCTGAAGAAATAATCCCTAAAAGGAGGAGACGGCGCATGAAGAGCTTTACCTACACCATCCGCGACGAGCTCGGAATCCACGCGAGGCCGG
Source organism: Harryflintia acetispora (assembly GCA_004340125.1). GTDB lineage: Bacteria > Bacillota > Clostridia > Oscillospirales > Ruminococcaceae > Harryflintia > Harryflintia acetispora. Next base: position 117,171 of record SLUK01000004.1, read on the forward strand.
CGGGGCTGCTGTGCAAGGAGGCCAAGAAATATTCCTGCACGGTCCGCGTCGCGGCCGGCGGCAAGGAGGCGGACGCCACCCGGATCATGGCCCTGATGGGACTCTGCGTAAAACAGGGCGACACCGTGAGCGTGACCTGCGAGGGCGGGGACGAGGAAACGGCCGCCAAGGATTTGGAGGCCTTCTTCCAGGGCAACCTGTAGAGGTTGGAATCCCGTAAGGCAAACGGGTTCTGATAAAGCGCTCCCCCGGGCCCTTTGAGGGTGGACGGGCGCGGGGCGGGCCAAAAACAAAGAGCGCGGCCAACGAAGCCGCGCAAACAATGAGGAGGGTATGCACTTATGATGAAGTACCTGCAAAAATTAGGCAAGTCCCTGATGCTGCCGGTGGCAGTGCTGCCGATCGCCGGTATCCTTTCCGGTCTCGGCTACCTGCTCTGCCCGGCGTCCATGCAGGGCGGAGAGATCACCGGGGCGATCCCGCTGATCGGTTATTTCATGGTCCAGGCGGCGCTCGCCATCATTGACGGCCCGGTCATCGCGCTGCTGTTCGCCGTCGGCGTCGGGATCGGTATGTCGGACGACCACGACGGTACCGCGGCGCTGGCCGGCCTGGTTTCCTGGCTGATGATCACCAAGCTGCTGAGCACCGGAGTGGTCACCACCCTGATCCCGAGTGTCGCCGAGGACGCCTCCAAGACGATCGCGTTCAACAGCATTCAGAACGCCTTCATCGGCATCCTGGCCGGTATCATCGGTTCGACCTGCTACAACAAGTTTAAAAATACCAAGCTGCCGGACTTCCTGGCGTTCTTCAGCGGCAAGCGCTGCGTCGCCATCGTCACGGCGGTCGTCTCGATCGTCGCCGCCGCGATCCTGCTGTTCGTATGGCCCATCATCTTCGGCGGCCTGGTCGCCCTGGGCAACGGCATCCTCAGCATGGGCGCCATCGGCGCTGGTATCTACGCGTTCCTCAACCGTTTGCTGATCCCGGTCGGCCTGCACCACGCGCTCAACAACGTGTTCTGGTTCCCGACCATCGGTATCGGTGATCTGACCCACTTCTGGGCGGGCGAAACCTCGGCTCAGGTGGGCTGGGACCTCGGTATGTACATGTCCGGCTTCTTCCCGTGCATGATGTTCGGTATCCCGGGCGCCGCGCTCGCGATGATCCATACCGCCAAGACCAACAAGCGCAAGGTCGCCGTCGGTATCGTCGCTTCCGCCGCCCTGTGCGCCTTCATCTGCGGCGTTACCGAGCCGTTTGAGTTCGCGTTCATGTTCTTGGCGCCCCTGCTCTACGTCGCTTACGCGCTGCTGTACGGCATCTTCACCTTTATCACCGTTCTGGTCGGCTTCCGCGCGGGCTTCTCGTTCTCCGCCGGCGCCACCGACCTGCTCTTCTCCGCCAGCCTGCCGGCAGCGGCCAACACCTGGATGATCATCCCGCTCGGCATTGCGGCGTTCGCGGTGTTCTACCTGGTCTTCCGCTTCGCCATCACCAAGTTCGACCTCAAGACCCCCGGCCGTGAGGACGACGACGAGGACGAAACCAAGGTGGTCCTTTCCAACAATGACTTCACCGAGGTCGCCCGGGTTATCCTCGAGGGCCTCGGCGGGGCCGGAAACGTCACCAGCGTGGACAACTGCATCACCCGCCTGCGCCTGGAGATCAAGGATTACACCCAGGTCAACGAAAAGCTGATCAAGTCCGCTGGCGTCGCCGGCGTCATGCGCCCGAGCAAGACCAGCGTACAGGTCATCGTCGGCACCCAGGTCCAGCATGTGGCCGACGAATTCAAGAAGCTGATGAAATAACAGCTCCTGTCCGCCCTATCACGCGAATAAGCGCCCATCTCCCAGGAGATGGGCGCTTTTCTTATGGTTCGTTCGGCTTGCGGGTCACCCGCGCGATATGCACGGTGAGATAGAGCAGCTCCTCCCCGCTCAGGCGGTAGCCGTACTTATCGAGCACGAAGGCCGCCACCTTCTGCGCGCAGAGGTAGGCCGCGCGGTGCTTGAAGCGCACCACCTCGAGCAGGTCCTCGTCGTCGTCCTCGTAGTGCTGGTTGTTGCGCAGGCGCTGGGCGAAGAACTTCAAATGGGTGATGAACCGGTAATAGTCCAGCGACTCCAGGTCGAACTCGATCCCAAAATAGCTTTTGACGATCCCACAGACCTCCTGCATGAGGTAGGTGATATCGTAGACGTTGGCCATCTGCTCGCCGAGCTGGGCGTTGACGAAGTGCAGCGCGATAAAGGCGGCCTCGTCCTCGGGGAACTCGACCCCGGTCTCCTCCTTGACCACCTCGTTGGCCTTGAGGCCGATTTCGTACTCGTCCCGGTAGAAGCGCCGGATGTCCCAGAGCAGCGGGTTTTTGAGCACGATCCCCTCCTCCTGGCGCTGGATGGCCATCGAGATATGGTCGGGCAGGGTGACGTAGATGCTGTCGTTGAGCTTCTTCCCCAGCTTGATCTTGGCATAGTTGATGATCCGCTCGCTGAGCAGCACATGGGACATCGGGATATTGGAAAGCAGCTGCTGGAAGCGGTCGAGCACGCCCTGGTCCGAGATGGTGAACACCTTCTCGATCAGCCCTTCGTCGATCACATCCCCCGGCTTCCCCTTGAAGGCGAGGCCGCGGCCCATGACCACGCTCTCCCTTCCCCGTTCGTCCCGGGTGACCGCCACGTTGTTATTCAAAACCTTTTCGATCTTCATCGAATCCCTCCGCTGTCCTCAAGGTGGGCACGGTCAACAGGCAAATTTTCCCTGCCTCTAGTATAAGCGGTTTTGGCCAATCTGTCCAGCGGGCAAATGCGCAAATTTGCCGCAACCGCAATCGTTAGTTAAAACTAACAGATTGTTTCGCCCGTTCCTGTCCCATACTGACAGTGAGAATACGTCAAAGGAGGTTTTCCCCATGCTGGACAACAGGGTGTCCGGGCTGCTCAACGCCCAGGTCAACCAGGAATTTTATTCCGCCTATCTCTACCTCGATTTCGCCAGCTACTTCACCGACAAGGGTCTGGACGGTTTCGCCAACTGGTACCAGGTCCAGGCCCAGGAGGAACGCGACCATGCCATGCTCTTCTACCAGTACCTGCACAACAACAACTTTCGCGTGGTACTCGAGGCCATCGCGAAGCCGGACCAGACGCCGCAGGCCCCGATGGACCCGCTCAAAGCGGGGCTGGCGCACGAGGAGTACGTCACCAGACTGATCCACGCCATCTACGCCGCCGCGCAGGAGGCCAAGGATTTCCGCACCATGCAGTTTCTCGACTGGTTCATCAAGGAGCAGGGCGAGGAGGAGAAGAGCGCCCACGATCTGATCACCAAGATGGAGCTCTTCGGCGGCGAGGCAAAGGGGCTCTATCTGCTCGACAGCGAGCTGGCCGCGCGTGTCTACGCTCCGCCCACCCTGGTGCTCTGAGCGAGAGCCGCATGGCAGGGTCAGGTCCCGCTTCTCAGCTTGGTAATCACCATGGTGAGGGCGCCCTCGGTGGCCCTCACGGGGCTGTTGAAGGTCAGGTTGAAAATGGTCTGCGCCGGAACCTCGATGATCAGCGACACCGCGCCGTTGGCGCTGGAACGCCCGGTGCCGGTGCCGGTCATAAAATAGATGCCGTATTCGATGTGGGAAGCGCCGTTATAATACGGCGTCACCTGGATAAACCCCGGAGCGTCCAGCAGGGTCGACACCTCATAGGAAATAGCGTACACCCCCGGCGCGAGCGACACGCGGCTGGGGTCGGCCATCGTGATGTTCCCGGCCGGGTCCGCCACCGCCATCCGCATTGGGATCAGCGTGGCATCGGCGAACGACGCGCCAAAATTGATGAAGGATGCGTAGGAGTCGCCCGGGACGGTCCCGGTGGCCCCGGTCGGTCCGGTGGGACCGGTAACTCCGGTCGCTCCCGCCGCTCCAGCCAGCCCGGTAGGCCCAGTTGCGCCATCCGCCCCCGTGGGCCCGGTCGCGCCGATAAATCCCCGCGCTCCGGTCACGCCAGCGGGACCGGCCGGACCTGTCGGACCGGTGGCGCCCTGTATCCCGGTCGCTCCGGTGGGGCCGGTGGCCCCGGTCGCCCCAGTGGGGCCCGTCGCGCCGGTCGTTCCCATCATTCCGGTGGCGCCCGCCGCTCCGGCCGGGCCAGTGGCGCCCCTCGGCCCGGGAGCGCCGTTTGCGCCGGGGGAACCAGGTGGGCCCGGAGGGCCCATCGGCCCGGTGGCTCCAGTCTCGTTTGCCGGGCTGCCATTGTCGGACGGCGGGCAGCAGCAGTACCGCCAGCACCCGTTATAAAAGGGAAATTCCCGATTCATAAATAGTCTCCTTTTCGTGGATTGGATTGCCCCACTCTATCCTATTCCACCATCCCCCAATGGGGGACTGTCTGTCAGGTCAACTTGATAAGACAGGTTGTATCTGTTATCCTGTTTGTAAGGTTAACACGACAAATCGGAGGGACTTCCATGAAAAACCGTATCCGTCAGCTGCGGGAGGAGCGGGGGCTCACCCAGAAGCAGTTGGGCGAGCTGGCAGGCGCTTCCCGCCAGGCCATCAACGCCATCGAAACCGAAAAATTCGAGCCCTCGATCTGGCTGGCGCACGACCTTGCACAGGTGTTCGGCCTCCGGATCGAGGAGGTTTTCCTCTTCGAAGAGAGCGTGCGGCGCTCCCGGGTGGACAAAAGCAAGGGGGTAAGCCAGTGGCGCTGCGAGAATTGAGGCTGTTTGACGACCGGGCGCTGCACCTCCCCTGCCGTCCGGTGGAGGCCGTGGACGACAGGGTGCGCGCTCTGCTGCGCGACATGGCCGAGACGATGTACCACACCCAAAACGGCGCGGGACTGGCCGCCTGCCAGATTGGGGTCCTGCGGCGGCTGGTGGTGATCGATCTGGGAGAGGGCCTCTTGCAGCTGGTCAATCCCCGCCTGGTCGGCGCGAGCGGGGAACAGCTCTGCCTGGAAGGGTGCCTCAGCTTCCCCGGGCGCTGGGCGAGCACCGTGCGCCCGTTTTGGGTGAGCGTGCAGGCGCTGGACGAATGGGGGAACGAGCTGCTGCTTGAGGGGGAAGGAGAGCTTGCCAAGTGCTTCTGCCATGAGCTGGACCATCTCGACGGGATATCCCTCCCCGACCGCGCGCTGGAATGGATCGAGCTGTAAAAAAATATCTCTCCGAGCTATTTTTTACGATTCTTACGACCGGCCTACGGCCATGGCCGTTTTATTTTGTGGCCGACCTGCAAAAAAGCACCCAGGCGGCAATGGGCGGTGTTCGTAAGACAGTTAACAGCCACAGCAGTGCAAACTGCTGTGGCTGTTCTTGTAGTTTGTCCGGCCATATGATAATATGGAGCCGAAATATCTTCAAATAGTAAATTGTCAAACTGAAAATTTTTTTATGAAATATTCGTAATCACAGCAATTTCTTTTCTAGGCAGACGGCGTCCGTTTCATTTTTATAAGGAGGATAATTTTCACAGGGCAAATAGCCTACTCTTTTATAGAAATCAATCGCATGAGGATTACCTTCCCGGCACTCTAGGATAAGCCGTCTGTAGCCACAATCCAGCGCCAGTGTTTCAACTGCGGCCATTAACTCCGCTCCATATCCCCGATGATTCTTCTTTGCAAAAACTCGTTTGACTTCTCCAGTGGTATCATCAAATTTACGAATCCCCGCACAGCAAACGGGCATATCTTCATCATAGCCTATCACAAAAAAAGACTTGTCATGATTGAAATCGTCCAGACAAACATGTTTTGTTCCATTATGGCCAAGAATACCCATCAAGGCCACATTCAATTCATACAAAAGCATCTGTGCGTCTGCCGATTGAACATCCGTTTTTTCAAAACGCATTCTCTGGTACTCCTTTTCGCCGCATTCTACCGTCAAATTCAGATTTCTCTATCTGATTTTCTTTCTCAATTATACACGAAAGCATAGGTTTTTTTCAATTCCCCAAACTGCATTTGTTTAGGTCTAAGCGGCACTTCTACACACCGCAGAAGAGCCGCTTGCTGCCTATAAATAGATTATCTCCATGTCTACAATTTCCCGTACACACGCCCGAATGTTATTCATTTTTTGCATCCACAAAAGTTGATTTTCAGCTTTTAACCGTTCTGTCACGCCCTGCTTGTCAGCATATTCCTTTATCAGCTGAGAAAACATATTCTCTGCCTGCTCGTTTACACTCGCAAGGTATTCATTCAGTCTGCCACTTGTCAGTAGATTGAGATACCCAAGTCGCTTATGCTTCTCTGAGATAGTGCAAATGCCGCTGTCCCTATAAACCAATGGGCTTGTTTCCTTTTTCGAGTGGTAAAACAAGACACGGGATATAATAATCTCCCTGTAATTCATACCAAAGTCCGTTGTTTTCGTCATAAATATATTTCTCCATAGTGTTGTCCTCCAAAATAATCTATTCGCACATACATCACAGTTTCCCGATTACCACACTTTGTTATATTGTGTTATCAGATTTTTCTGCCCTTATGATTATGCAGAACAAGGGTAACATTGTGTGAAATCATATAAAGGGATAAGGTAGACTGATTGCGATAAATCCTTTATTTTCAAGGCATTTGGAGGATTTTATTAAAACTCTATGGGGCATGGTAAACCCCTGTGAAATCTTGTTTTTACAACTGGGATTTTGTCATTCGAACCAAGCAACTGCCCGGATTGGAGAGCCATCGCTATTCTCTATCTTTAAAGGGAAACAGCTGAACCAGAATAACCCGGGACCGCATTGCTCAAGGTGGCATAGGTTTTCAATATTCACAATTTCTGTCTTGGCAAACAACTTCTTATGCCGTGTCAGATTGGTATCCGCAATCGGATCAAGTCCGATCACATCGAAACCGATTCCCTTATACTTTCCCTTCAAAACATAGTCCATTACTTCATCATCCAAACAAGGATAGTCACCAAAATATGATTTTGATCCCCAACGTTGATCCCATCCAAGATTGAACAAAAGAAAGTCAGCCAGTTCGGCTTTTTCACCCACACGACAAATGCGATCCATCGTTATAGATTCCCCTTCGGACAAATCTCGACAGTCGATCACAACGGCTTTCCCAATAAACTGTTCCGGAGGAAAACGATCCAAAGTAGTTCTCTGCGGGAAAAGATGTGCTGGCGGATCCATATGTGTACCTGTATGTGAGAACATAGATATTCTTGTTTCTTTAAAACCATCTTTTTCATAAGTGTTTGCAGGCTCAAGTAGCGGGGCTTCTGTGCCCGGGTAAACGGGCATGTCTTCTTTGACAACATGTGTCAAATCAATAACTTTCATACTTAAATGCCTCCTTGTTAAATTACTATTTGTCGAGCAGATGCAAGGGCGCGCTTCTACACGGGGCAACCCCGTATGCGCACTCTACGAGGCAAACGTTCCAGACCTCTGAATATCCGGGGCGTTTTCGTCACTGTGTTCTGAACAAGTGATCGCACCCCTTGCGCCGCTTTGCGGCTATCTGCTAAAAGAAACGGCGTGACCACGAAAGTCACGCCGTTTTCTTATTTACTGTCTTACAAACACCCCGCTAAGCCGCAAGGGTGTTTTTATCCTCTCCTGTTGTGCCCGCCCTGGCGCACGATCGGCCCGCGCCGGGGCGCTTCCCCGAACGCCGCGCGCAGGCAGCGCACCGTCTCCTCGCTGACGATGTGCTCCATTTTGCAGGCATCCTTCCCGGCGGCCTCTTCCCCCACGCCGAAGGAGCGGAGCATCCGACAAAGCAGCAAATGCCGCTCGAAGACCTCCCCGGCCGCCGCCTCGCCCTTCGGTGTGAGGCGCAGCCGGCCGTCCTGGCTTTCCAGGTATCCTGCCTGACGCAGCAGCCCCACCGCGTGGCAGACGCTCGGGCGGGAAAAGCCCAGCCGGTTGGCAATCTCCACCGGACGCACCGGCCCATGCTCACGCTGCAGCAGCAGGATCGTCTCCAGGTAGTTCTCCGCCGATTCGCCCAGCTCCATCTTCCCCGCCCCCTCTCCCCCATTGTAGCATCTCTTTCCCCAAGGCGCAAGAGATTTTGTTAGTTTGGACTAATTTTCAATTCATTCATAGATTTTGACTTAAATTTTGCGACAAATACTGGTATACTGGGCATACTAACAGCAGGGAATTGAGACACAGGAGGAATTGTTATGAAAAACGAACAGAAATTCTTTATCTGCAAGCATTGCGGCAACCTGGTCGGCATGATCTACAACGCCGGTGTCCAGCTGATCTGCTGCGGCGAGCCGATGAGCGAGCTGCACGCCAACACCAGCGAGGGCGCCGCCGAAAAGCACCTGCCGGTGGTCAGCAATGACAAGGGCAAGATCCGCGTCGAGGTGGGCAGCACCCATCATCCGATGTCAGAGGAGCACCACATCGGCTTTGTCTATCTGCAGACCAAGCACGGCGGTCAGCGCAAGAGCCTGCCGGTCGACGGGGCTCCGGTGGTCGAGTTCGCGGTGGTGGACGACGAGCCGGTGGCGGTCTACGCCTACTGCAATCTGCATGGGCTGTGGAAGACCGACCTTTGATTTCGCTTCCCTGTCTTTCCGCGGGAGCCCGCAAACCTTATGGGTTTGCGGGCTCCCGTTTTATATGGCTTAGGCGTTCAGCGGTCGAAAGCGCGCAGGACGGGATAGCCGAGGGCGGCGTCCATCCGCCAGACCGAGCTGAAATCCCACCCCTTGGCGGTAAAATTGGATTGGTTCCCGAACTCGGCTTCGCTCATGAGCTGGGTGGCGGAAAAAAGACCTTCTTCGGAGCCGCTCCATCCGGTTCCAAGATTGAGTCCGGCTGTCGGTGTGAAGAAGCAGGAAGAATCGACACTTCCGACAAGGGTGGCGCCGCAGAACACCCCCATGGTCGAAGTCGAGAACCGGGAAACGGCAGTGGAAAGGGTATAACTTCTCGAGGTTCTGGGCGCCGTGGTCAAATGGGTCCAACTGGTGCCGAGCAGTCCGCCGCCAATTACATGGAAGCTGTCGTCCTCTCGGCCGCTTCCCGTGACGGAAGAATCAACCACATAGCAATCGGAGATGGCTCCAAGGCTCTGCCCAACCAGCCCGCCTACTCTGACGAGAGTCGAGGCATAAGGGGCGGAGATGGTACAGTTTTTGATATAGCACTGATCGAGTGACGTAGTATCGGAAGACTGCCCTATGAACGCTCCCATACAAAGCTGGGTTCCTGTAGATTTGTTTTCTATAAATTGGGAATCTACAATCCCCATTCGCTCAATTTTAGCAGGCCCCACCAACCCGAACAGCCCTTCAAGATCAAGGCCGTTTTGCACGCAGGACAAATTCGAGATCACATACCCGTCCCCGTCGTAGTTCCCGGTGAAGGCGGCCGTAGCATTTCCGATCGGCGTCCAGTTGCCGAAGGAGGAAAAGTCGAGGTCGGCCGTCTGGCGGAAATGCTGGCCCGCCGCGAGATGCCGGGTATGGTTCAGGTGCTGCAGCTGCTGGGGCGTCCCGACCCGGTAGGGGCTCCTTTCGCTCCCGTCCCCGGCGTAGAAGGCCCCCTCCGTCCCCGCCGGGCAGCCACAGACCGGCGCGGTGGTGAAAACTTTCGTGGCCGTTGATTCCCGGTCGAACGCCTCCCGCCCCGACCGGACATGCGCCGTCACGCTGAGCGTCCAGGTGCTCGGGCCGCCCACGTCGTAGCGCAGCGGCAGGTGCACCGTCCCGGCCGAGGGGACTGTCACCTCGGCGCTCACCTCGGGGCTTCCCGACGTACCGTTGCCCTCGTAGAGCGCGAAGGTGTAGCTGTCCGTGCGGGGCGAGGGGGTAAAGGGGATGTCCACCCCGTAATCACACTGGTAGCCCTCCCGCACCGTCACCGTGATCCCCGTCCCGGCAGCGTCCGCCGGGACGGCCGGCAGCAGGACTGCCGCCGCCAGGAGCAGCGCCGATATTCGTAGTTTCAATGCCGTTTTCCCTCCCTCATAATAGACCGCTAGATAAGGTTACCAGCGGTCATATGAGGGCCGGGAGGCAGGGGGAAGGAGGCATATTCCCTTGCAAAAATCGCCAGAAGAGGATATAATTAGGATGGTTTTAAAAAAAGGCGGGGGGTTTATTCGCCCGTCCTTCAAAACAGAATCAAAATTTGCCAACAGGAAACCTTATCTTGCGGTCATTTGTAAACGGCGGCCCGACATGATGTCGGGCCGCCGTTTTTGCCGCGGGGCGCAAGGGCGCTTTTCACCGTTCCCCATTTACAGGCATAGGATGTATCAGTCTCCTTGCGTGCCTGGCGCGTTGTTGCGTATGCGTCGCATATACACAGCAATACGCAGCAAGGGGCAAGGATTCAAAAAGGGACGGATGATTATGTACTGGGAAAGCTTGCCGGCTTTCTGCGGCCTGATCGCCTATACGGCGTTATCCTTTTCCTATATGGGGGCCCTGTTCGGCGCCCGGCTGCGCGAGGGAGATTGCCTGCTCGTCTCCTGCGCCGTCAACTGCCTGATCATGGGCGTTTACAGCGCGCTGGGCCTTCCCTTGGCGCTGACCTATCTCATTACCTATCTGGTGCTGCTCGTCGAGCACCTTCTGCTTTACCGCTGCGGATTCCTCGGAACCCTCTTCGCCACCGGAATGTTCCTCTTCCACCTGATCTGTATGCGGATGATCGTCATCTCCCTGTTTTCCCTGATCTGCGGGGCGACCCCCTGGGAAATCCTCGCGCAGAGGGAGCTTTATTACGCCTCGCTCTGCACCACCATGTTCGGCTGCGCCCTCTTCGTGCTGTTCTTTAGAAAGGTGATGGAGCTGCAGACCATGCTCCTGCTGCTGGGCACCCCCGACCAGCTGCGCTTCGTGGTGTTTTCGCTGGGATGCATGAACCTCTATCTGCTCATCCTCAGCCTCGGGTTCGACGCCCCTTCCCCAAACCGGCTGCTGCCGCTGTTCCACCTGAGCACCGCCTTCATCCTGTTCGCCGCCTTCTACACCATCTTCCGGCACAGCACCCGGATGTGCGTACTGCTGGAATACCGCTCCCGCTCCCGCCAGCTGCTGCGCCTGCGGACCCGGGAGAGCGAGGAGCTGCGCGCCTTTGCCTTCAACGACGAGCTGACCGGGTTGTATAACCGGCGGTTTGGCCAGGGACATCTGGAGGAGATGCTCTCACGGGGGCGGGAGCTGTCGGTCTGCTTTCTCGATCTGGACCACCTCAAGCTGGTCAACGACCGGTTTGGCCACAAGGAGGGGGACGAATATATCCTCGCCGCCGCGGGGGCGCTGCGCGAGGCCTTCGGCGGCGAGGCGCTCCTCTGCCGGATGGGCGGGGACGAATTCATGGCGCTGCTGCCTGAGGTGCGCGAGGAGGAGGCCCAGGCCCGCTGCGGGGACGCGGCGAGCCGTCTGCAAGCGTTTTCCGGGCTCTACCACCCCGGATACGACATGTCGCTGAGCTACGGCGTGGTGCACCTCCCTGCGGGCACAAAGATCGAGGCCGAGCAGGTGCTGCAATTGGCCGACGAGCGGATGTACCGGCACAAGGTGGGCCGCCGGGCGGCCCGCTGATCAAAAGCCAGCCCCCTTCGGCTTCGCCGAAGGGGGCTGGCTCTTATAGATATTCCAGTATCTCTTTCCGCGAGGAGAGCACCGTGGCGCCGCTTCGGCGCAGCCGCCCGGGGGACTGGTGCCCGCCGGGGATCAGCAGGCAGCGGCAGCCGATGGCCCGCGCCGTCTCATAATCGTGCTCGGTGTCGCCCACCAGGAGCACCCCGGCGGGGTCCAGCCCCCGGCGGCGGACAAAGTCTTGTCCCAGCTCCGCTTTGCTGCGCGCGTAGATGTCCGAAACGCCCAATATTTCGTCGAAGTAGCCGAGGAGGCCGAAAAGGCCCATCTGCCAGAGCAGGTGCCGCTGGTGCGAGGCGGAGAGCACCGCTTGGCGCACGCCGCGGCGCTGCAGCTCCTGCAGCGTGTCCAGCGCCCCCTCGCACAGCGGGCAGCGCTCGCTCGCCGCAAGGTAGCGCTCATGGTAGAGCACCGCCAGGCGCTCAAACGGCTCCTTACTGAAATCGAACCCGGCCTTGCGGTAGTATTCGCTCACCGGAAAGCAAAATATCTCCTGGTAGCGCTCGGCGCTCAGCTGCGGCAGACTGCGCTCGCGCAGCATATCGTTGATCGCAGCGACACAGACCGGCGCATCGTCGAGCAGCGTGCCGTTCCAGTCCCAGATCACCGTCGTCGTTTTTCCCATCGTTTCCTCCCGCTTCCCGTTTTTTCTATTTTAACACAGCTTCCCGCAAACGCAAGCCGGACAGGCTGTGGACATTTTGCTGTTCCTATTGTACAATGAATAGAAACCAATTTCGGGAGCGACAACGGATGACAAAACAACGTAAGGCCCTCGCGGCCGCCTTCCCGCTCACCATCCCGGTGATGGCGGGGTACCTGTTCCTGGGGATCGCCTTCGGCATCCTCATGCAGCAAAAGGGCTACCACGCCGGCTGGTCGGCGCTGATGAGCCTGATCGTCTATGCCGGGAGCATGCAGTTCGTCGCCGTGGGGCTGCTCTCCTCCGGCTTTCACCTGGTGCAGACGGTGCTGATGACCCTGCTGGTCAATGCCAGGCACCTCTTTTACGGGATCGCCATGCTCGACAAATATGCCGGCATGGGGAAAAAGAAGCCCTATCTCGTCTTCTCTTTGACCGACGAGACCTTCTCCCTGCTCTGCTCGGCCAAGGTGCCCGAGGGGGTGGACAAGGGCTGGTTTTACCTCTTCACCTCGCTGCTCGACCAAATCTATTGGATCGCCGGCTCCTTCCTGGGCGGGGTGCTCGGGTCTTCCTTCTCCTTCGACACCAAGGGGATCGACTTTGCCATGACCGCCCTGTTCGTGGTCATCTTCACCGACCAGTGGCGCATGCCCGGCAGCCATCCCCCGGCGCTGGTGGGGCTTTTGGCGAGCGTTATTTGCCTTCTCCTCTTCGGGGCGCAGAACTTCCTGCTGCCCGCCATGGGGCTGATCCTGCTCTCCCTCATCCTGCTGCGCCGCCGGCTCCGGAAAGGGGGCGAGGCACAGTGCTGACCACCTCGCAGTCGCTCATCGTCTTTTTCGTGATCGCCCTTTGCACCCTCCTCACCCGGGCGCTGCCCTTCCTGCTCTTTCGCGGGAAGCAGACCCCGGCGCTGGTGAGCTACCTCGGGCAGGTGCTCCCCTTCGCCATCATGGGGATGCTGGTGGTCTACTGCCTCAAGGGGATCACGCCGCTGCGCTATCCCTTTGCCCTGCCCGAGCTGATCGCCGTGGCGGGGGTGGTGGCGCTCCATCTCTGGCGGCGCAACACCCTGCTGAGTATCGCGGGGGGCACCCTGCTCTACATGGCGCTGGTGCAGTTCGTCTTTGTCTAGAGAACAGGTAGCATATTCCCCTGCAAATGTGTTATAATGGACAAGGTTCTGCGGTCCGGCGGCCAAAGCCGCCGGGCTCTTGTATTTTACTTGAAATGGAATGATGACTCGTTGATTACGGTAACCAATGTGGGCCTTCAGTTTGGCGCCGCCAAGCTGTTTGACAAGGTCAACCTCAAATTCACCCCCGGCAACTGCTACGGGGTGATCGGCGCCAACGGCGCGGGGAAGTCCACCTTCCTCAAAATCCTCTCAGGCGAGCTGGAGGGCTACACCGGCGAGGTGGAATTCGCCAAGGGCTGCCGCATGTCGGTCCTTCGGCAGGACCACTTCCAGTATGACGAATACCCGGTGCTGGACACCATCATTTTAGGCAACCCGCGCCTGTATGAGATCATGAAGGAGAAGGACGCCCTCTACGAGAAGCCGGATTTCAGCGAAGCGGACGGCGAGCGCGCCGCCGAGCTCGAAGGCGAATTCGCCGAGCTAAACGGCTGGGAGGCCGAGACCGAGGCCGGACGGATTTTGCAGGGGCTGGGCCTCAGCCAGGACCTGCTCTCCTCCCCCATGCACGCCCTCTCCCAGCCCGAAAAGGTCAAGGTGCTTCTAGCCCAGGCCCTCTTCGGACAGCCGGACATCATCCTGCTCGACGAGCCGACCAACGGCCTGGACGTGCGCTCGGTGGACTGGCTGGAGGACTTCCTGCTCGACTTCGCCGGCACGGTGATCGTGGTCTCGCATGACCGGCACTTCCTCAACACCGTCTGCACCCATATCGTGGACATCGACTACAACCGGATCAAGCTCTATGTGGGCAACTACGACTTCTGGTACGAGTCCAGCCGGATGGTCCAGCAGATGCTGCGCGACCAGAACAAGAAGGCCGAGGACAAGATCAAGGAGTTGCAGAGCTTCATCGAGCGCTTCTCGGCCAACAAGTCCAAATCCAAGCAGGCCACCTCCCGCAAGAAGCTGCTCGAAAAGCTGACCATCGACGAGATGCCCGCCTCCTCGCGGCGCTACCCCTGGGTCTCCTTCAAGCCGGAACGCGAGGTCGGCAAGGAGGTCCTGGCGGTGGAGAACCTCTCAAAAACGGTGGACGGCGTCCCGGTGCTGCAAAACGTCTCCTTCCGCCTCGGGCGGGAGGACAAGGTCGCCATTCTGGGCGGCGAGCAGGCCACCACCACCCTGCTGCAGATCCTCAGCGGCGAGCTCGAGCCGGACTCCGGCAGCTATAAATGGGGGGTGAGCACCTCCCAGTCCTATTTCCCCAAGGACAATTCCGCCTTCTTCGACGGGTCTGAATTGAACCTCATCGACTGGATGCGCCAGTTCTCTTCTGACGACGCCGAAAGCTATGTGCGCGGCTTCCTCGGGCGGATGCTCTTTTCCGGCGAGGAGCCCCTAAAGCCGGTCTCGGTCCTCTCGGGCGGCGAGCGGGTGCGCTGCATGCTCTCGCGGATGATGCTCGCGGGAAGCAACGTGCTGCTGCTCGACCAGCCCACCAACCACCTCGACCTCGAGTCGATCACCGCACTCAACAACGGCCTGATCGACTTTAAGGGGATCATCCTCTTTTCCTCCCACGACCACCAGTTTATCCAGACGGTGGCCAACCGGATCATCGAACTGACGGACAACGGCCTGATCGACCGCAGCACCACCTACGACGAATACCTCGTCTGGAAGGATCAACAGAAATAATCCAAATTCAAAAGGAGGCGCGCCTTGGACAGAGCCAAGCTGCCCGGCTGGATCGCCGGGCACCGGAATCCGGTCTGCACCATCGTTCTCATTCTTTTTTCCCTTATCTTTCTCTTCACCGGCTACCGGCTGGCGACGGGGGACAACGCCTATTTCGCGGGCCAGACCCTCTCGCAGGACTACTACCGGGCAAAGGTGCTCACCGCTTCCGACGTACATCTCGAAAGCACCACCTACGGCGACACCGAGATCGTCACCCCCAAGATGGACCTGACTGTCAAGCTGCTCGACGGGTTTCTCACGGGCGAAACGGTGGAGATCCGCGGCCAGCACATCGAGCAGAATTCCTCGGCCAGCTTCTACCCCTACAGGGCAGGAGACGAAATCTTCGTCACCTTCGACTTCGACGAAAACGACGACCCGGTGTGGTTCGCCAGCGACCATGTGCGGGACAAGAGCCTCTTTTTGCTCATCGGGGCGTTTTTGCTGCTGCTCGTCCTCTTCGGGGGGCGCAAAGGGGTCAACACGGTAATCACCCTGATCTTTACCACCGCCTCCGTCTTTTTGGTGATGATCCCCGCCATCATCAAGGGGGTGAACATCTACCTGCTCACCTTTATCATCGCCTCATTCATCATCGTGATGACCCTGGGGATCGTGGCCGGCCCCTCCTCCAAGAGCCTAGCGGCCGCCGCCGGGTGTATCGGCGGGGTGGGGGTCGCGGGGATCCTCACCGTGGTCATGGAATACAGCATGAAGATTTCCGGGTTGGTGGACGAGGACTCGATGTTTGTACGGCTGATCAACCCCGACCACATGATCGACCTGCGCGGGGTGATCTTCGGGGCCATCGCCATCGGGGCGCTGGGCGCCGTGATGGACGTGGCGATGTCCATCGCCTCCTCGCTCGACGAGCTGCTTTCCTATCAGCCCAATCTCAGTGCCGGGGAGCTGATGCGCTCGGGGCTCAACATCGGACGGGACATCATCGGCACCATGGCCAACACCCTGATCCTGGCCTACGTGGGCAGCTCGCTCAACGTGATCCTGCTGCTGATGGCCTACAACCATTCCCTCTCGGCGGTGCTCAACCGGGAGATGGTGGCCGTCGAGGTGCTCCAGTCGGTGGCGGGGAGCATAGGGATCCTCTGCGCGGTGCCCTGTACCGCCGCCGTCACCTGCGCGCTGCACAAGCTGCGCCTGCGCAAAAGGGCCGCGGCAGGGGCGAAGGCCAAGTGAATAATCGCTCAGGTAAAATTCTTACGAATGCTTGAGGGCGGAGGCTGCCGACATCGGCAGCCCCCGCCCTCAGCTTTTATCCGGGCCGGGCGCGGCGCCTCCCCCATCTACGCACAGGCAGACGCCCGCTCCCTTTGGCGGGCCAGGCCGCGTTCCTTTTGCCACTGCCAAAAGAAGGCGAGCATGAAAGCGAGCGCGGCGGCCGAACCGGCGAGGATCAGGATGGTGTTGACCCGCCCGCGCAGGAAATAAAATTCCGATTCCACCAGGATGTTTTCATAAAGCGGCTTATGTTCCGAATACCCATGTTCCCGGTCCACGTCGCCGGCCACCCCGCGGTAGTCCTCATCCGGCCCGACCTTGGCGATCATATCTCCCCCGGGCAGGGAGAGCGGCATCTCCTCGGGCGTCTCGTATCCCTCCCGGATCGGCTTCGCGATCAGGAATCCAATCTCTTCCAGCTCGCAATAGTAGATCATCTCTTCATACACCGCGCCGCTCATCGTATCGCTGTAGGTGCAAATCCCGGTGTCCTGCGCTCCGGGAATCGCGAGAGTAAAGTAGTTTCCCGAATCCTCAAAATCCTCGATCTCCTTGAAATCCCCAATGCGCACCGGCGGCAGGAGAAAGCAAAATGAATCGGACAGGAAAAAGGCGGCGAGCAATGCCGCCGCCACAACGCCACACCCGGCGGACTTTAAAAGGTTGCCTATTATGGGGATCTCCATCTGTCGTATGCTCCAGTCTGTGTTGTCAAGTCGTTTATCCCATTGTGTTTCGCAGCGTGCCGATCCCCCCGATTTCCACGCTGACCTCGTCCCCCCGGCGCATGGGAGCGCTGCCCGCCGGGGTCCCGGTGAGGATCACGTCCCCCGGAAGCAGCGTCATGACCCGCGAAACATACCCCACCAGCTCGGGGATGCCGAAGAGCATGTCCCCCATATTTGCCTGCTGCCGGACCTTCCCGTTGAGGGAAACCGTCAGCTGCAATTCCTTATAATCGAGCCCGGTCACCACACAGGGCCCGAGCGGGAGAAAACCGTCGAACCCCTTGCACAGCGCCCATTGGCTCCCCGGAAGCTGCAAATCGCGCGCCGTGACGTCGTTGGCGCAGGTCAGCCCGAGGATGTAGTCCTGCGCGTACTTCATGTCGATGTTCTTGGCCGGGCGGCCGATGACCACCGCCAGCTCCCCCTCGAACTCCACTTGCTTGGACAGCGGCGGCCAGGGAATCCTTGAGCCGGGTGCCGTCACCGCCGAAGGAGGTTTTAAAAAGAGCTGCGGCTCTTTGGGCGCCCGAAGTCCCCGCTCCTGCGCATGCTCCCTGTAATTATAGGCCACCCCGACGACCTTGCCCGGCTGAACCGGCGGGAGCAGGTTCGCCCCCTCGAGCGGGAAGGAACGGCCGCTCATGCGCAGCCCCTCGAAAATGTCCCCCTGCACCTCGTAGATTGCCCCGCCCTTGATGACGCCATAGCGGATGCCGTCCCGTGTTTTTAAACGAACCAGCTTCAAATTTCCGCCCCCTTTTTACTTAATTTTACTAAAACCGATTATATCACAGTTTCTATTCCCAGAAAAGTACCATTCGCCCGCTTTCGTCAGGTTTCGTCAAATAATCTGAAAGAAATTAAACAGCGTTCGCTCCTGGAAGAAAATACAATTCATAGAATAAATATTCGTTCAAGGGAATAAATATAAAAATATTTTAGTCACAATGCCATAAATTAATACGTTTTCATTCGTTACTATGGAGGAATTAGCTAAAAACCCTTGCAAAAGTCCTCATCCATGCGTATAATGCAGATTATCAGGAGGCGGGCAGGTGTCCGCAATATAAACACAGCCGACCTTATCAAAACGAGGAGGTAGATTTATGATTACCATTGGCAAGGACAAACTGGTGACGATGAACATCCAGTACAAATACTGGCCGCTGAAGAAATTCCTGGATGACACGGTAGACTGCGGCGTACAGAACATCGAGCTGTGGGGCGCCGCCCCGCACTTCCATTCCGAGGACATGACCTACGCGGACATCCAGAAGGTGCGCCGCGAGATCGAGACGAGAAATCTGAGCCTCGTCTGCTACACCCCCGAACAGTGCGTCTACCCGATCAACATGGCGGCCGAAACCGAGCCCGAACGCCGGCGCAGCCTCAAGTTCTTCGAGGATTCGATCCGGGTGGCCGGCGAGCTGCACTGCCCGAAGATGCTGGTCACCACCGGCTGGGGCTACTTCGATGACAGCAACAAGGAGGAAGCCTGGGAGCACGCGCGGGAAGGGATCTACGACCTGTGCGAGCTGGGGCTCGAGCATGGGGTAAAGATCGCGCTGGAGGTGCTGCGCACCGATGAGAGCAACCTGGTCAACAACCTCCCCTCCCTGTGCAAAATGCTAAAGGAACTGAACCACAAGAACGTGGGCGGCATGATCGACAACGCCCCGATGGGCTTCGCCGGCGAGACGCCGAAGGATTACCTCGACGCGCTCGGCAAGGACCTCATCCACGTCCACTTCATCGACGGGACCCCGGGCGGGCACCTGGCCTGGGGGGACGGGAACCTCCCGGCCGAGCAGTACCTCGAGGAGCTGTCCGCGGGCGGGTACGAAAACTACCTCTCGCTGGAGATCACCTCCGGGCGGTACTACATGGACCCGACCGCCTCGGTCAAGCAGAGCGTCGATTACCTCTTCAAGCTCCTCAAATAAGTGAAACCGTCAGGAGGAACCGCTATGAAACTGAGAAAAGAACAGATTGCCGGCGGAAACTACCAATACACCCGCCACCCCTTCTCCCACTTCGTGGAGTCGATGAAGCGCATGGACGTCCATCACATCGAGCTCTACGCCGCCTCCCCCCACCTGTATGTCGACGACTACACCCCCGGCACGGTGGGCGGGCAGCAGAAGCTGCTGCGCGAGGCCGGGATCGCCGTCTGCTGCCTGACCGCCGAGCAGTGCCTCTACCCGGTCAGCGCCGCGATCGACGATCCCATCGTGCGGGAGCGCTCGCTGCGCTACTATGAAAAGGCGCTCGAGCTGGCCGCCGCCTTCGAGTCCCCCTATATGCAGATGATCTCGGGCTCCGGGCTGATCGGCAGCGACCCCGGGGAGGACTGGAAGCGTTCGGCCGACGGGATCGCCCGTCTTATGAAGACCGCCGAGCGGGTGGGGGTCACCATCGTGCTCGAGGCGGACCGCACCTGCACGGTGAAGGACACCCCCGACCAGCTCAAGATGATCAAGGAAATCGGCAGCGACCACCTCAGCGGGATGATCGACACCAACGCGATTTACCACGCCGGCGAGGACTTCGAGGAGAGTGTTAAGCTGCTCGGGCCCCATCTGCGCCATCTGCACTTCATCGACCTTAAGCCGGACGGCGGCTGCCTGGTCCCGGGGAGCGGGATCCTGCCGATGAAGGAATATCTCGACGTCCTCGGCAAGTACGGCTATGAGGGGTATCTGACCCCCGAGCTCTGGGGCTTCCGCTACCAGGAATGCGCGGACGAGGCCATGCAGCAGAGCCTCGACTTCTGCCGCGGCTGCCTCGACGATTAAGCCAAGGAGGAATACACATTGAAGCTCAAAAAAGACCAGATCGTGGGTGCAAACTACCACTACACCCGCTACAGCCTGCCCTATTTCGTGAAATCCATGGAGCGCCTGGGCGTGCGTCAGATTGAATTCTACGCGGCGGACCCCCACCTCTATGTGGAGAACTGCACCCCCGAGCGGGCGAAGGACATCCGCCGCCGGCTCGACGACAGCGGGATCAAGGTGGCCTGCTTCACTCCGGAGCAGTGCTCCTACCCGATCAACATCGCGCTGGACGACGACTATGCGCGCAGCTACTCGGTGCACTACTACGACTACACCCTGGAATACGCGGCCATCCTCGGCTCCCCGCTGGTGCAGATCGTGGGCGGGCGCGGCTACTTCGACGGGGACCTCGACGGCGCGTGGGAGCGCTCGAAGGAATCCCTGCGCCTCATCACCGAGCGGGCCAAAAGCTACGGGATCACCATCGTGCTCGAAGCCTCGTCCTACATGACCTCGACAGTGGTCAACAACTGCACCCACATCCGCCAGATGATCGACGAGATTGGGCTGCCCAACCTGCGCGGGATGATCGACACCAACGCCCTTTATAAGGCCGAGGAGGACTTTGAAGCCTGCGTGAAGCTCCTGGGCGAGGATTTGGTACATATGCACTTTATCGACGCCACCGAGAACGCCTATTCCCTGATCCCCGGCACCGGGGTCCTGCCGATGGCCGAATGGATGCAGATCCTGGCAGACCATGGCTACAAGGGCGTGCTCACCCCCGAGCTCTGGGGCACCCGGTATGCGATGGACCCCGAGGACGCGATGAAGAAGAGCCTCGAGTTCTGCTACCAGTACGCCGAGTAAAACATTGGTCTCAGCTGTGCTTTTTTGTTTCGTGCCCACGCGGCCGGAAAATGCACAGTGCGATAAAACGTGAAAGTACATTCAAGTTTGAGAAAGGAAGAGGAGAATGAAAAAACAGAAAATGCTCGCGCTGTTGTTTGCTGCGATCATGACCATGTCCGTGTTTGCCGGCTGTGGCGGCGGCGGACAGGCACAGGCCGGCTCCGAGGGCGGCGCCGAGGCCTCCCAGACTTCACAGGGAGGAGACAAGGCGGCCAGCGGCGACAAGGTGACCCTCAAGTTCCTGCACAAGTATGTGGCGGAGCCCTTCCCGCAGCTCTTCGAGGACCTGTGCAAGGAGTACACCGACGCGAATCCCAACGTGACCATCAAGATCGAAACCACCACCGACGACGAGATCAAGGACAAGCTGCGCGTCCTGATGGGCTCGGGCGACATGCCCGACATCTACCAGGTCTGGTCCGGCGAGTACACCAAGAAGTTCATCCGCGCCGGCGCCACCCTGGACCTGACCGACTACCTGGCCAAGGACACCGAGTGGAAGGATTCCTACATCCCCGCGGCGCTGGGCTCCTTCACCTATGATAACAAGACCTGGGGCATCCCGACCCGCTTCGACGCCATGCTCTACGTCTACAACAAAGAGCTCTTCACCCAGGCCGGGATCGAGAAGACCCCCGAAACCTGGGACGAGTTTATAGCCATCTGTGAGAAGCTGCAGGGCGCCGGGATCACCCCGTTCTCCTTCGGCAACGGCATCGTCTGGGATGCGCCCCACTGGTACGGCGCTCTCTGGGGCAAGTGCGTGCCCGAAGAGATCATGCAGGGCCAGGACTATGAGGTGACCACCGTCAAGATCGACCATCCCGGTTACATCAAGGGCCTGGAGTACTTCAAGCAGCTGCAGCCCTACTTCACCCCCAACGTCGGCTCCACCGACCACGAGATGCTCGTGCAGAACTTCTACGCCGGCAAGGGCGCGATGGCCTACCTCGAAATGCTCGAATTCCAGACCGTCTATGACAATATGGGCGACAACTTCGGCTGGTTCCCCATGCCCGACATCCCCGGCGAAGAGGGTGACCAGGACCGCATCCACGGCGGACCGGAAGGGCTGTGCGTCTCCGGCTACACCGCGAACCCCGACGTGACCGTCGACGTGCTCAAGCACCTGACCAGCCCCGACGCTGAGAAGCGCAAGGCTGACGCCGGCCACACCTCCAGCTTGATCGGCGCCATGACCAGCGACAACTTCTGCGCCCAGGCGCTCGAGGCCATGGACTGGGTCCTCAACGAGACCTCCGGCATGATCGAGTGGTGCGACTGCGGCTTCGAGTCCAGAATCACCGAGGTCCTGCTCAAGAACGGCCAGGACTACATCGACGAGCGCCTCACCGCCGAGGAGTACATCGGCAAGATGCAGGAAGCCGCCAACGCCGTGCGTGCCGAATATGCCGGCGAAGCTGCCGCCGAGTAAACAGCCTCGGGATTTCAGCTCGAAACATTGGTCTCACACCAAACGCTTCGCATTCATTCAATCAGGGCCGGGCGGACCGCCCGGCCCTGATTGATAACCGTACGGCCTTGGCCGCTGGTCGGCCGTAGAGACGAAATCTATGGTAAAGGAGGAGATATTTCTTGCGTGCTAAGAAATACACCCCGTTTCTCTACATCATTCCAGCTCTCGCAATCCTTCTTGTCTTCGTCTATGTCCCCATCATCCTCAACTTTTTCTGGAGCCTTTTCCAGTGGAACGCGTTTACCCCGGGCATGAACTGGGTCGGGCTTGACTACTACGCCAGGCTCTTCCAGGATGAAAACTTTTGGATTTGCCTGAAAAACAATTCCCTCTATGCGTTTATCTCCCTCTTCGGGCAGGTGGGCTTCGGCCTGGTCATCGCGGCCATCCTGGAAAGCCAGTTCATGCGCCGCTACTCCGGGTTCTTCCGGACGGTCTACTTCATCCCGTCCATCATGTCCATGACGGTGGTCGGACTGCTGTTCTACCTGTTTTACAACCCGAACGTCGGCCCGTTCAACACCATCGTGCATGCCCTGACCGGCATGGACACCACCGCCCTCGACATCCTGGGCACCCCCGAGACCGCCATCTTCGGCGTCATCGCGGTCTCCCAGTGGATGTGGTTCGGCTACATGGCCATGCTGCTGATCATCGGGATCCAGAAGATTCCCGACGAGCTCAACGAGGCGGCCGTCATCGACGGCGCCAACCAGGTGCAGATCTTCTGGCACGTCACCATCCCGAACATCAAGGAGATGATCCTGGTCGACACCATCGTCTGCGTGGTCGGCTCCTTCAAGCTCTTCGACGAGGTCTACATCATGACCAGGGGCGGCCCGGGCTACTCCTCCGAGGTGCTCGCCGGCTACATCTACAAGGCGGCCTTCCGGCAGGATGAAATGGGCTACGCCTGCACCATCGCGGTCATCCTGTTCATCATCACCTTCATCCTCTCCCTGCTGCAGATGAAGGTATCCGGCTCCGGCAAGGAATAAGGAGGGGCGAAAAATGGAAAAAAATATAAAATCTAAAATTGTCCACATCCTGCTTTGGATCATGCTGATCGTGCTGGTCCTCTCCATCTTCCTGCCCTTCTACTGGATGATCATCAGCGGCTTCAAGGCGAACAAGGACCTCTACAGCAACTCCTTCGGCCTGCCCACCGTCTGGAAGGTGGAGAACTACGCCACCGCCTGGCGGGTCGGCGTGGGGCGCTTCATCGGCAACAGCGTCTTTGTCACGCTGGTCTCCACCATCCTGACCCTCGCGCTGAGCGCGGCCTGCGCCTTCGGGCTGAGCCGCTTCAAGTTTCGCGGCCGCGAGGTCCTCTTCATGGTCATCCTGGCCGGCCTGCTGCTGGCCCCCCAGGTCGCGCTGGTACCGCTCTACCGGATCCTCAGCACGATGGGAATCTACAACACCTATCTCGCCATGATCGTGCCCTATGTGGCGTTCCGTATCCCCTTCACCGTCTTTTTGATCCGGGCGTATCTCCTCGACTTTCCCAAGGACATCGAGGAGGCGGCCATCATCGACGGCTGCTCGACCTTCCGCATCTTCCTGAGCATCACCCTCCCGGTTTCCAAGCCCGTGCTGGCCTCGGCCTCGCTGCTGGCGGTCATGAGCTTCTGGAATGAATTCATGATGGCGATGGTCTTCACGTCCGACAACTCGATCCGCACCATCCCGCTCGGGCTCGCCACCCTCAAGGGCACCCTGTCGACCGACTGGGGCGCGCTGATCGCGGGACTGGTGATCGCGGCGATCCCGGTGATCATCCTCTTCGTCGCCTTCCAGAAGCAGTTCGTGCGCGGCATGACCGCGGGCGGCGTCAAGGGTTAATTACCGTTTGGCCCCGCCAACCGGTCAGAAATTTTATTATCGAGGTGGATTATGAAACTTTCTTTTCTTTCAATGGCCTACTCGCGCTACTCGCTTTCCAAGGCCTTCTCGGAGGCCGAGCGCCTCGGAATGGATGGGATCGAGGTCTGGGGCGGACGGCCGCACGCCTACGTCTATGACTGCGACGACAAGATGATTAATGAGATCAACCGGATGTCCAGGGACACCGGCGTGCCGGTCTGCGCCTACACCCCCGAAAACTGCGTCTATCCGTACAACCTGTGCTCCCAGTCCGAGAAGGAGCGCCGGGAGACGGTGGAATACTACAAGCTCGCGCTGGACGTCGCCGCCCAGATCGGGGCGAAGCTGATCCAGATCACCCCCGGCGACCCCGGCTACGAGGGGAACGAGCGGGACGACTGGCGGCACCTCGTCGAGGGCATGCAGGAGGTCTGCGCCCACGCCGAGAAGGTCGGGGTGGACGTGGTGATGGAATCCCTCTCCCCCTACGAGAGCCTGATCATCACCACCGCCGACGACCTGCAGCGCCTGATCAACGACGTGCCCTCCCCCAGGATGTACGGTATGCTCGACTGCGTAAACCCCTTGGTCATGCAGGAGTCCTACTCCAACTACTTCGAGAAGCTGGGCGATAAGATGGGCCACATCCACCTCACCGACGGCAACGGGATCAGCCACGCGCATATGGTGGTCGGCACCGGCGAGGTCGTCTTCGAGGAGCTGCTGCTGATGATCGAGCGTTACAAGTACGACCGCTATTGCAGCATTGAGCTCGGCGGCGACAGCGCCCACGGCGACCCCGAGTTCTACATGTCCCTGTCGGTGCGCCGCATCCGCGAGATGATGAAGCGCCTGGGGATCCAATAGGACAACCTACTTACTCACTCCTTTCCAAAGAAAGGAATATCTCCAACCGGCAGGGGCCGCCCGAAGGGGCGGTCCCTGCCGGTTTTCCTAAAATCCCCCATAACCTGACAATACCAGTGGCACATTTGAAAAAATGATGGTATACTGTTTTTAAAGGCCATCAACCGATCCAGAATGGCGCCGGACAGGAGGAAACACAATGAGCGTCAGTATTCTCGATGTGGCGAAGCGATGCGGGCTTTCCACCGTCACCGTTTCGCGGGTGATCAACAATACCGGAAACGTCAGGGAGGAGAGCCGCCAGAAGGTTCTGGCCGCCATCCGGGAGCTCGGGTACACGCCCAACGCCGCCGCGCGCAGCCTGGTGCGCGGAAAGACCGGGCTGATCGGCGTGGTGCTGCCCGACCTCAAGGGCCTCTACACCAGCCGGGTGGTGGTGGCCGCCAAGGCAAAGCTGCTGGAAAAGGGGTACTTTCTCTCCCTCTTCCTCTTTGACGACATCACAAGAGAGGACAACGCCCGCTACATCCTGGACGAGCAGCGCGTGGACGGATTTTTCGTCATCGCCCCCGGGCTGGAATCGCCGGTGCTCGAGAAGCTAAAGCGCTATAACCTGCCGGTGATCCTGTTGGATAACCAGTACGCGCTGGCGGACTACCCTTACGTCGAGGTGGACGACTACCTCGGCGGGGTCATGGCCGCCGAGCACCTGATCGGGCTGGGGCACCGCCAAATCGGCTACATCGACGGGCCGAACATGCTCTGCTGCCACGAGCGGCGCGCCGGCGCGATCGACACCCTGAGAAAGCACGGGCTGAGGCTGCTGTGCGAGGGGGGCGGGGACATCTACGACTTCTCGGTCGGCTACCGGGTGGCAAACCGCTGGATCGAACGGGGGACCATTCCCAGCGCGGTCATCGGCGTCTGCGACAGCGTCGCGGCCGGGGCAATCGGCGCCTTTAAGGAGCACGGCTACCGGGTGCCGCAGGACATTTCGGTGGTGGGATTCGACAACATCCCGCTTTACAACAACTATTCCCCCCGCCTGACCTCGGTCGAGCAGCCGGTTCCAACAATCGCTGAAAAGAGCGTGGAGATGCTGCTGCAGCTCCTCGCCGGAAGGGAGCTCACCTCCCGCTTTCTCAAGCTGCCTCCCCGCCTGGTGGTCGGGGAATCCACTCGGCCCGTGAATTCGTAAGTCCAGACTAACAACATGTGAAGTGCCCGGAACCGAGCGGTTCCGGGCACTTTTTAAGCTCAGCGTCAAACCACCAGTTCGCGGTCGCGCTGGAACTGTATATAGGTCGGCACCGCGAAGAGCAACACCCCGAGCGCGCTCATCACGCACATCACCAGCGACATCATGTCCACCCCGAAGCGGTCCACCAGAATCCCGCCGATGAAGGTGCCGATGATCCCCGACAGCCCGTTGGTCACCGCCACCTCCACCGTGACCGCAGTGGTGCGGATGGAACGCGGGACGATCCGGTTGATCATCTCGAGTGAGACGGCGATGAAGAAGGCGTAGGTGAACGCCTCGAGCAGCTCGGAGAGCATCACCATCGACATCGACTGCGCCGTGAGCATCAATAGCCCGCGCGCGAAGAGGCAAAGGGTGGCTGTGATGTAGATAAAGCTCAGGCGAAAGCGCTGCACGCACCGGTTCATGATAAACAAAATCGGGATCTCCCCCACCGCAGCCAGGGCGATGGCGTAGCCGAGCTCCTTGTCCGCGCCCCCGAGCTCGATGATCTTGTAGGGGATGTAGGTGCACCAGGCCTTGAGCGCCATGTAAAAGCAGAAGGTGCTCAGCAGGAAAACCATATACTTCTGGTTGCGCAGCAGCATCTTGATGATCCCGCCGAAGGAGAGGCTTTCCCCCTGCTCCGGCTGGAGCTGCGCCCCCTCCACCTTCTTTTTGCGGGCGTTGCCGCAGGGGACGCCAGGGATGAACAGCACAATGACGATGACCACCGCGAAGAGGATGACATGCAGCAAGAAGAGCAGGTCGTAGCCGAATTTGGCGATCAGCACGCCAGCCAGCGCGGAGGTGACCGAATAGCCCACCGAGCCGCCCGAGCGGTTCTTGCCGTAGTCGATGTAGCTTAGGGATTCGCGCAGCGTGACCGACCAGGTGTCGGCCAGATAGGTCAACGGATACGCAAACAGGGTGAGCAGCATGACCGAAATGCTGGCGCCCAGCATATTATGCACTGTGAGGGGCAGCAGGTAGGTGGTCAGGATCGCCCCGGCCGAGCAGAGGATGATATATTTTTTGATGCTCATGAAGGTATCGGTGATGTACCCCGCCACCGGCTGGAACAAAAATTCCACCAGGCTGATGATGGTGTTGATCACCCCGCACTCAAAGCTGGAATAGCCGTGCGCGGTGAGGTACATCACGATAAAGCCGAAATACAGGCTGCTGCAGGCGAAATAGACCACGTTGAACGCATAGAAAAGAAGGTTTTCCTTTTTGAAATAGGACATTGTCAACCCTGCCAATCTCCGGTAAACTAGGTCGATTGTACCATATTTTTGTCGGTTTCACAATCATTTTTGCGCAGTTTCATCCCTCCTTTTTTCTGCACCTTCACCAAACCCTTTGCTATGGAATATGCTGAATAGGATACCTCTATGCGAGGGATTCCACTATACATTTACGGAGGTACTTGTTATGAATATCTATCATGGCTTTGAGCCGTCGACCTGTTGTCGGCCGCCGGCCTGTCCGCCGCCGTGCCCGCCGTGTCCACCTCCCTGTCCCCCCTGCCCGTGTCCGCCCATCTGCCCCACCGGCATTGCGACCGGGGCAACCGGCCCGACCGGGCCCATGGGCCCGATGGGTCCCCGTGGGCCCCAAGGCCCGCAGGGCATCCAGGGCGTTCCCGGCCCGCTTGGTCCGACCGGCCCGCAGGGCGTTCAGGGTCTGCAGGGCGTTCAGGGCCCCGTCGGCCCGACCGGTGCGACTGGCGCTGCCGGCGCCACCGGTGCCACCGGTGCGCAGGGTGCTCCGGGCGCTGCTGGCGCCGTAGGCCCGACTGGTGCAACCGGCGCCACCGGTGCCACCGGTGCGCAGGGTCTCCAGGGTGTGCAGGGCCCCATCGGCCCGGCCGGAGCGACTGGCGCGACCGGCGTGGCCGGTGCTGTGGGCGCGACCGGGGCAACCGGCCCGACTGGTGCGACTGGCGCGCAGGGCATCCAGGGCGTACAGGGCCCTGTCGGCCCGACCGGGGCAACCGGTGCGGCTGGTGCCGCCGGGGCGACTGGCGCGACCGGCGCTGCCGGCGCCACCGGGGCAACCGGTCCCACTGGCCCCACCGGGCCCACCGGCCCAACTGGCCCGGCTGTTCCGGCTGCCGCTGCGGTCGCCGATCTCCCGGTCGGCGCCACCACCGCAGACGTCGTCACCACGGTCAATAACCTGCTCGCTTCACTGCGTGCGGCTGGCCATCTCTCGGTCTGACCTGATCCAAAACGAAAGGCCCGCAGGGGGTTCCCCTGCGGGCCTTTTTCGCCTATTCGTCCCAGTCGTCATCCCAGTACTCGGCCTTCGGGCCGTACCAATCATATTCCTCGACGAGGCCCCAGTTCTGTTCCAGCATCCGTTTCGCGGCGGGCCGCTCCAGTGTAAAGCCGTAGATCGGGTGGCTCCTCTCCAGCTGTAAGTCCCAACTTACCAGCACATCGTAAAGCCCATCGTCCAGCCCGGCATCGAACAGGGGCTGCAACTCGGGCGCGGCAGTGTAGGAGAGCCGCGAAAAGTAGCCACAATCCACCTCAACCTGTGAATCCGGGGCGAGATAGCGTTCGACATTGTAGTGGGCGACCAAGCGCTCAACGTTCACGCAGCGCAGCAGGCAGACCCCGGCAATTAAAGCCACACAGACCCACTTGGCTGCCGGGAAGCGCTCATACAGGCAGCGCACCAGCAGCAGGATCAGGGATACCCCCACCACCAGCATGAACCAAAGGGTAAGCAGCCGTTTGAGGCTCAACCCATACGCCCTGACATAGAGCAGCATGCGCTGCACGGCGGACAGGAGGACCACTCCGTCCGAAAGGCAGAGCACCGCCAGCAGCGCCCGTACCAGACGGGGGATCCCGCCCTCCCGGCGGCGGCAGAGGATCAAAGCGAGCAGGACCACTGTAAAGACGATCCCTGAGGCAGCCGCCAGCTCGAAGAAGCCGCGCCGCGCATACTCGGCATAGGTCAGCCAATCGAGATTCAGGCGCTCCTCACCGCCGAAGAAGTAGCCCAGCTGCACCCCCACAAAGCTGAGCACCACCAAATCCAGCAGGATCAAAAAGGAAGAAACCAGCACCGGGTCGAGTACGCTCAGGCTTTTCGCCTTAGCAGGCTGCTTCTCCTCCTCGCGCAGGCCCAGCAGCAGAGCTGCCAGCCCCAGCCCCAGAAATGTGCCGAAGAGCAGATCGCCGAACAGGTTCACCGGCCGCAGGCCGATGGCCCGCTGGACAGCGTACAGCCCCTCGCCGAAGATGGGGTCCGCGAGCGCGAAGAGGATCAGCAGCACCGCCAGCACCGGCAGGGCCGCCAGCACGCCGAGCAGCGCCATCGCCAGGCGGCGGGACTTGTGCTTTTGTGTTTTGCGCAAGGTGTACAGCGGCAGGAAGAGGTGCTGCACCGGCTTGCCGATCAGCCAAAAGCAGGACTGGCTGACCGTTTCAAAGGAGAAGAGGCTGCTGATGGGCACCTTTCCCAGCACCAGCAGCTGCCCGGCCCAGAGTACCAGCATGGTGAGCACCGCAAGGAACATGGTGCTCGGGTTGTGGTGCAGCAGAAAGCTCAGCGCCAGCAGGCAGTTGGGGACCATCATCCACCGCACGGCGCGCGGGGCCTTTTCCCCCTCGCGGTGCAGGTACCAGAAGACGAGCAGGTAGCACAGCAGCGTGAAGACAGGTACCGACATCCCCAGGCCCCCGAACAGCATTGTCTCGCAGAAGATCACGCCCAGCAGCAGGCTCCCCAGGGTGCAGAGCATGGCCCGCTCGTTGGAGCACCGGCGGCGCAGCTCGGCCGTCTTGGCGTCCGCCCCGTCCGCATCGGTGCGGGGAGCTTCTTTGCTCAGGTAGTCGTTGCGGGGGAATGGCGGCTTTTGTCCCTGTGCGGCGGGCGGCAGCCCGCCGACTTCCTTCGGCTGTTGCGCCTGCGGCAGTTTTTTCTCCTGATCCATCCTTAATCCTCCTCACCGTACGGGCGGTATTCCAGCAGCTCCCCCGGCTGGCAGTCCAGCGCGCGGCAGAGCGCCTCGAGCGTCGAAAAGCGGATCGCCCGCGCGCGGTTGTTCTTTAGGATCGACAGGTTGGCGGGGGTGATCCCGACCCGCTCGGCCAGCTCGCTGGCGCTCATCTTGCGCCGGGCCATCATCACATCGATGTTGATTATGATCGGCATGTCGCTCCCCCTTTATATGGTCAGGTCGTTTTCCTGCTTAAAGCGCGCCGCCTGCAGGAAGACCTCGGCCAGGATGGCCGCCAGCGCCGCCAGGAAGAGGAAAACAATCCCCACCAGCACCACCAGCATCGAGGGCATCAGGATGGTCGCCAGCAGATAGACGGCCGCCACCGGCAGGCAGAGCAGGGCGATGCGGCGCATACGCTGCGCCGTGTCGCCGGTGAACGGGTCGCTCGCATTGATGTTGCGCAGTATCTGCTTGCCCTGCCACAGGATGAGCATCCCGCAGAGCCCCGAAACGTAGAGCACCACCAGCATGGTGACGTAGAGTGTCATCCCCGCGTGGCCCTTGAAGTTAAAATAGAACCGCAAAATCCAGGGCAGCCCCACGAGGAACAACCCGCCCGCAATCATCAGCAGCCCGCAAAAACGCTCCATTAGGCGGCACAAGCTGCCTTCCCCCAAAATTTTCAACAACACAATCCTTCCTTTCCCGGGAACGCCGCCAAAGAGACTCCAGGCCGCGCGTCCTTCCCTTTGATTGCTCACTGGCACTAAGATAACATGCTTTTTATCGTTTGTCAATAAATTTTATCTAATTTTCGATATTTTCTTTTTGTAAAACAAAAAGACAGCCCGCAGGCAAAATGCCTGCGGGCTGTCAAAGCACGCCCTCTGTCAGCAGCCCAGATAGAGCAGCAGGAGCCTTAGCGTGTTCTCCATTCCCTCATAGTGGGTGCGCTCCATCCCGTGGGAGGCGTGCACCCCCGAGCCGATCAGCCCGCCCTTGACGTCGTTGCCCGCGCTGCGCGCCGCGCCCACGTCCGAGCCGTACTTCGGATAGATGTCCACCGCAAACTGGAGGTTATGCTCCTGTGCCAGCCGGATCAGCCGGGTGGTCAGCTCATAGTCGTACGGGCCGTCCGAATCCTTGGCGCAGATCGAAACGTCATACTCGGTGCACCCCAGATCCAGCCCCACGCAGCCCATGTCCACCGCGATGAACTCCTCGATGTCCTCCGGAATATACGACGCCCCATGCCCGACCTCCTCGTAGATCGAGATGAATATCTTGGTGGTGTGCTGCGGGCGCAGGCCCTCCTCCTTCATGACCTTGAGCAGGGTCATCAGGATGGCGACGCTGGCCTTGTCGTCGATGAAGCGGGACTTCAGGAAGCCGCTTTCGGTAACGGTGGTCTTGGGGTCGAAGAAAATATAGTCCCCGGCCATGATGCCGAGCTTCCCGACGTCCTCCTTGCACTTGACCTTTTCGTCCAGGCGGATCATCATGTTCTCCTCATCCCGCACCCTCGTCGAGCTGTCGAGGAATACGTGCGCCGCGGGCGACTCGCTGAGAATGGTGCCGGTGTAGGTGCACCCGCCGCGGGTGCGGATTTTGCAGTACTCCCCATCCAGGGTCGGCAGGATCGGCCCGCCCACAACGGTGAACTTGAGCTCCCCCTTGTCGGTGATCGAGCGCACCATCGCCCCCAGGGTATCGACATGCGCCGAGAGCCCGACGACCTTCCCACTGTCCTTCCCCTCGACGGTGATCACCCCGCAGCCCTTGTTGGTGCGCGCGAAGGGGAAGCCGTTCTCTTTGGCGATCCCCTCGATCAGGCCGATCACCTCGTCACAGTAGCCGCTCGGGCTGTCGGTGAGCAGGATTTTTTGCACCGTGTCAAACAGATAGTCCTTATAAGCCGAAAGTTCCATACGAATCGCTCCCCGTTTTGATTGATAAGACCAGTATACTCCAACCCCGCCTTGACGTAAAGTGCAAAGCTGTCGCGGCGGGAGGCGAAACCACTCCCTTTGAGACGGCTTTTGTCACCGGGACGACAATAAAACAAAAGACCACCGGAAAGCCTTTCCAAGTGGTCCTTTTGCTTCCTGTCCTTCAAGCCCTTTTCCAGAGCAGCAGGTTGTCCTGCACCTCGGTCACGACCCGCCCCTCGTCGTAGAGATAGGAAAGATAGGAACGCACCGTGCTCCCGGCCAGGACGTATTGGCTCCAGTCGAGCCGCAGCTTAAAGTGGTCGAACACCCCTTTGAGCACCTGCTCAAATACGAGCGGCTCTCCGCAAAGCGACTCGATGAGCCCCAGCAGCTCATGCACCTTCTCCCGGTTCCTTTGCACCGCCGGGCGGATGTCCTCCACCGCCTGCATGTGCGCGGGGATGAAGAGCTTGCCTTCCAGCTGCTCGACGCGCTCCAGCGTCTCGAGATAGGCGCGCACGTCGTAGATGAAGGAGACGTGGTATTTACAGAGCGTCTCCTCCCCCACCAGGCAGTCGGCCAGGAACCATACGTCGTCCGGCGTGCGCAGGCCGATCATCTCAAAAAAATGCCCCGGCAGCTCCATGAGCTCCATCCCCGCCGGAAGGTCCTCCGGCGTGATGACCTGCGGCTCGCTCGGCTGCGCCATAAGGAACTTGTTTTTCAGCTCCTTGCAGGGATACCCTCCGTAGAGGAAGGACGGCTCGAGCAGCGGGTAGCGGGTGAAGGCGTTCTCCAGCCCGGTGCCGAGGACCTTGCAGTGGTAGCGCTCCTGCAGGAAGCGGTTCCCGCCGATGTGGTCGGCGTTCGAATGGGAGTTGATGATCGCGCGCAGCTCCCAGCCATTTTGCTCCAGCAGCTTTTTGACCTTGCGCCCAGCGTCCTTGTCGTTCCCGCTGTCGATCAGATATACGTCCCGCTCCCCCTCCAGGTAAAGCCCGATCTTGGCGGGGCTGTTGATGTAATAGGTGCGCTCCCCGGCCTGCACCAATTCATACATATTGTATACTTCCTTTCGTTTCAGGAATTCATTTTACATTTGGTATATCTGCCCCATCCTCGCCCGGCCGGCCGACCGGGGCGCCGAAGGCCATTTTCTCGAACGCCTCGGGCGGCAGAGGCTTCGAGACGATATACCCCTGCAGCGCGTCGCACTTCACGCGGCGCAGGAATTCCAGCTGCGAAGCGGTCTCGACCCCCTCGCAGACCGAGCGCACCCCCAGCTTCTTGGTCAGCTCGATCACCGACTCGATCACCCGCTGTTCCCGCTCGCTCTCCCCACCAAGGCCGCTGAAGAACTCGCGGTCCAGCTTGATCGCGTCCACCGACACGTCCTTGAGCATATTCAGCGAGGAATACCCGCTGCCGAAGTCGTCCAGCGAGCAGCAAAAGCCGATCGCATGGATCTCGTCGATCATCTCCTGCAGCCGGTCCATGCTTTCAAAGGCCAGCGACTCGGTCAGCTCGATCTCCAACAGCTCGGGCGGCACGTCGAAGCGCTGCTGGATGGATTGATACTTGCGCAAAAAATCCGGATCCCGCAGGTGAAGCTGGGAGAGGTTGACCGACACCGGGACCGGCTTCACCCCGCAGTCGATCCACCGGCGCAGCAGGCGGCAGACCTCCTCGAAGACGTAGAGGTCCAGCTGCACGATGAAGCCGTTGCGCTCGAAAAATGGAATGAACTCGGAGGGCGGCAGCAACCCCCGCTCGGGGTCCTGCCAGCGCACCAGCGCCTCGGCCCCCACGATGGCGTCGTGCTCCAGCTCGACCTTGGGCTGCAAGTAGACCACGAACTCGCGGTTATCCAAAGCGCTGCCCATCCGGTTTTCCAGCTCCTTCTCCCGCAGCATCCGCCTGCGCTCGAGGTCGCTGTAGAACACGCAGGAGTACATCTGTCCCACCCGGGACTCCTTGCCGAATTTGCGCGCCACGTTCGCCCGGTCCTGGATATAGACCATGGGCAGCTGCGGATCGTCGATCAGGTAGGCACCCGCCGTGATGGGCAGGTAGTATTTCTGTTCGAGCTTTTCGTTATACCGATTGACCGTCCGGGCGATCCCGCGCACAAGCCGCAGGGTCTCCTCCTGGCTCTTTTTGTACACCAGCAGGTTGAAATGGTCGGCGCTCGTGCGGGAAAGGTACTCGCCGGGGCCGAGGCTGCCCTTGATGACTTCGTGGACATATTTCAATGTGCGGTCCCCCTCGGCGCTGCCGAAGGCGTCGTTGATCAGTTTAAACTTCTGCAGATCGAGCGAAACCAGCGTATAGCTGCCGGGCGGGGCCGCGCGCACCGCCTTGGAGCCCTCCATCTCGAACCGGGTACGGCTGAAGCCGCCGGTCACCGGGTCCACAAAGGCAAGCCTCTGCAGCTGCTCGCTGCCGCGCTTGTTTAAAATCAGGATCATCCCGATCAGCAGGAGGAAGAGCAGGACGATCACGCCCACCATCAGCCACGCCTGCTTCATCTGGCTGCGCGCGACTTGCTGCGGCACCACCGAGAGCAGGTACCAGTCGGAGTGCTGCAGGGCATGGTAATTGAGCACCCTGGCCATCCCGTCGTCCAGCGTGTAATAGAGCATGCCGTTTTGCTTTTCGAGGATGTCCCGCTTCATCTGCCCGAGCGAGCTGCCCCGGCCGAGCTCGCCGCGCCGCTCGATCAGGTCGAAGAAGTTCTCCTCCCCGCCCGCCGCGTTCTTCTGCGTCGAGCCCACCACGATATTCCCCTCGGAATCGATGACCTGGAAATACCCTTCTCCGCCGAAGCTGCCGATGTCCACCACCCTGCGCATGTGCTCCTGGGGCACCCATCCGGCCACCGCCCCGACTATGCTGTTTTCTTGCAGCAGGGGCACCGCATAAACGACCCCCTTGTTCCCGGTGCGCGGGTCCTCGATCAGGTTGCTCACCTGTGTCTGTCCTTCCAGGGCCGCCTGTACCGAGGAGATTCCCGAGAGGTCGTATTCCCGGCCCTCGGGGCTTGCCATCCTGCCCGCGGCGTCCAGCACCGCGATCCCGGAAAAGTTGCTCTGCCCGGCGCGCTTTTGCAAAATGTCCTCCCTGTCCTCGTCCCGGAGCTGAAAATAGACGTCGGCCAGCGACTCCAGCACCGAGAAGTTCGACTCGGTGCGGTAGTCCGCCAGGGAGGTGAGGAAGGTGGCGGTCTCCTCGAGCGTGCGGTTGGTCTGACGGGACATGCTTCGCCCCAGCTGCGCCACGAACCAGACGCAGACCACGAGCAGGGCGGACGCAATGGCGGCAAGGCAGAGCTTTAGCGCTCTGCCTGTATTTTCGGCCGGTCTGCTTCGCTCCATGGTCCGTCCTCCGTTTAAATAAATATAAGCCCGCTAGCAGCCGCCGGCGCGGCTACCCGATGGCGAAGTCCTCCGACTTGAAGTTGCTGTAATACCGCCCCGCGCTGGCCGTGAAGCGCAGCACGCAGTAATCGGGGTCGTTTACGCCCTCAGGATAGTACATCGTGTCCCCCTCCCGCCAGATCAGCGCCTTTGCGGCAGAGTCCTCCAGCACCTCGACGCTCCCTTTGAGCATGACCCCGCGGAAGAACCGCCTGTCGCAGAAGTAGAGGCAGGCGCGGGGATTTTCCCGAAACTGCGCCACCCGCCGCGAGGAGGTGTTGGTGGTCAGGTAGAAGGTTTTGATCCCCTCGCGCACGCGCGGGGCGAGCATGGCCTTGACGTTGGGGAACCCCTCCCCGTCCACCGAGCCGAGGTAGGCGGTGCTCTGCTTGTCGATCAGGTTGCCGATGGTGGACACTGGGTCACGCATCATCCAAATCCCCTCTTTCTTTATCATTCCTGCCGCAGGCGGCAAAACTCCCCCAGAATTTTGACGCTCGCCGAGGAGCCGATCCGCTCGGCCCCGGCCTCGATCATCTGAAGCGCCGAATCAAGCGTGCGGATCCCGCCCGCCGCCTTGACCTTAATTTTGTCCCCGACCTGCCGCTTCATCAGCCGCACGTCGTCGAGCGTCGCCCCGCCGCTGCCGAAGCCGGTCGAGGTCTTGACAAAATCCGGCCCCACCGCCAGGGCGATCTCGCACATCGCGCACTTTTCGTCCCCGGTGAGGTAGCAGTTTTCAAAGATCACCTTGCAGACCGCCCCCTGCTCCCGGCAGACGGCGACGAGCGCCGCCATCTCCCGCTCGAGGTAGGCGTAGTCCTTCGATTTAAGCGCGGTGATGTTGATGACGTAGTCGATCTCCTGCGCGCCGTTTTCGATCGACTTCCCGGCGGAGAAGACCTTCTCCTCGATGGTGTTCTGCCCGAGCGGGAAGCCGACGGCGGCCCCCACATGCACCCCGCTGCCGTGCAGCAGCCGGCTGCAAAGCGGCACCTGGACCGGATTGATTGCCACCATTTTAAAGCGGTTCTCGAGGCTCTCGCGGCAGAGGGCTTCGATATCCGCCTCGGTGGCGCTGGCCGCAAGCTGGGTGTGGTCGAAATACTGTGCCAGGGACTCGCGCGTCAGGGTGTGCAGCAGCTCGCTCATGGATGGGCCTCCGTTTCATGATGGATTCTGCCACCATTATATCCCTCCCGGCCGCTCTTGGCAAATGGATTTTGCCCGAAAGCAAAACGGGGTGCGGCGACCATCGGTCGCCGCACCCCGTTTTAATTATTTCAGCCCGCCGCCCCGCTGCGCTCCCCCGCACGAAGCAGCCCCGCCCGGAGGGCCGACCCGCGCGGCTTCGCCCCCGAGGGGAAGCGCCGGGAGAGGTACCACTCGCAGAGCACCAGCGAGCACAGGGTGGCCGCCGGCGCGGCGAAGCCGATCTTGAACATCGACGGGTGCGCCCCGTGGCTGAACAGGTAGGAAAGCGGGATGCGCACCAGGAAGGTCGCCGCCAGGCTGTGGATCAGCGGGAAGACGGGCCGGCCGCCGCCGCTGAAGAAAGCGTTCATGCAGAAGACGAAGCAGACCAGCACGCAGTCCGGGCTATAGGAGCGCAGGTACCACGCGCCGCTCTCGATTACCGCCGGGTCCTTGGTGAAGAGCCCGATCAGCCCGGGGGCGTTAAGCTGCGCAGCCGCAAAGCAGCATAGGCCGAAGAAGAGCGAGAGCCCCACGGCCATGTTGAGGCAGCGCCGCGCGCGCTCCATCAGGCCCGCGCCCTTGTGCTGGGCGGTCATGGCCGAGAGGGCCGCAGCAAAGGCGGTGGTGGGCAGCATGCTGAACGCGATCAGCTTCTCGGTGATCCCCACCGAGGCCGAGGCGACGAGGCCCATCCCGTTGATGATGGCGGTGATGATCAAAAACGAGACGTTGACCAGCCCCTCCTGCAGCGCGATGGGCAGTCCGGCCATGAGGATCCCCTTGGCCGCGTAGAGCTTGAAGCAGGGCTCATGCTGCCGGTAGCGGGAAAAGAAGCCCCTCAGAAGCAGGTAGAGCGCCGCCAGCAGCAGGCTCGCCGCCTGGGCGATCACGGTCGAGACCGCCGCACCCGGCGCCCCCAGGCGCATGACCCCCACGAACAGCAGGTCGGTCGAGACGTTGATCACGCAGGCCACCGCGATCAGGATCAGCGGAGTGCGCGAATCCCCCAGCCCGCGCAGCACCCCGCTGATGACGTTGTAGCCCACGATGAAGAGGATCCCGCACGCGCAGATGAAGAGGTATTCCTTGGTGGTGCGCACCGCCTCCCGCGGCACACGCATCCACCGGCAGATCGGGCCGAGCAGCGCGATGGTCCCGCCGCTCATCAGCAGCGAGAGCGCCCCGAAGACCAGCACCCCGGTCTTGATGGCGTGGGCTACGTCCCGGCTGCGGCGCGCGCCGTAATACTGGCCGATGAGCACGGTGCCGCCGCTGGTCAGCCCGATCGAGAGCCCGGTGATGGTCTGCATGATCTGCCCCCCGGTGGCGACCGCCGAGACCCCCACCGAATCCGAGAAGCGCCCGACCATGAACAGGTCGGACGCCCCGTAGCAGGCCTGCAGGATGTTGGAGAGCAAAAACGGCAATGAAAAGCGCACCAGGGTCCAAAAGGCATTCCCCTGCGTCAGGCGCGTCTGCCCCGCCATGGCCTTCATCCCCCTCCCGGCAAAAAATAAGCTGTTTTATCTTTATGCCGCAGGGGAAAGGGTTATGTATCAGCGCAGCAGCACCCAGAGATTGAGCGCCAGCACCACCGCCGCAAGGCAGGCCACCGCGGCTGTCCAGAAGCGGTATTCCCGGTCCATCTTCGCCTTTTCATCTGCGCCGGGGGGCTCGGGCAGGGGCGCTTCCTCCCGCGCTGGCGCGGGGTACCGCTTGCGGCACGCCGCCCAGAGCAGCAGCCCCAGCGCGCACCACGCTATGCCCGCCAGCACGGCGCCCCGGTCCAGCTGGGTCATCAGCAGCAGGTAGATGGCGACGCTCACCGGCGCGCCCACCCGGATTCCCGGCGCGCGGTAGGGGCGCGCGAGGCGCGGCATACGCCGGCGCAGCCCGCAGGCGGAAAGGATCCCGATCACATAGTAGAGCAGGGTGGCAAAGAGGGAGAGCGAGGCGATGTAGGGGATCGAGTCGGTACTCACCAGCGCGATCATCAGCGCCCCCAGGACGAGGATCGCCGGGACGGGCGTCTGCCGGCGCGGATGGAGCTTGCCGAAGAAGGCGGGCAGAGCGCCGTCGCGCGCCATGGTGTAGAGGTAGCGCGCCGGGGCGCTGACGCTCGCGTTGAGGGTGGAGAAATCCCCGCCGAAGGCGATCCCGGCGCAGAGCAGCACCAGCGGCAGCCCCGCCACCCCCGCCAGGCGCATCCCCTCGGCGTAGGGCGCCGCCGCCTCGGCCAGGGCATGCAAATTCCCCGACGGCACCAGGCAGAGCAGCGCCCACTGGAACAGCCCGTTGACCGCAAAGACCAGAAAGGGGGCCAGGAAGAGAGCCCTCGGCAGGTTGATCTGCGGATGGCGGATTTCCTCCCCCATCGCGCAGCAGGTCTCGAACCCGGCGAAGCACCACCAGATTAAGGCCACGCACCCGAGAAAGCCACCCGGGGTCAGATAGCGCGCCTCCACCGCGAACGAGGCCGTGAAATGCATGCTCGGCAAAGAGGAGAGGATCCAGACGGCGGCCACCCCCCAGAAGAAGAAAAGAAAACCGTTTTGCAGCCGCCCGGTCAGCTCGACCCCGCACAGCGCCAGCACCAAAAAGGCGGCCAGCGCGAGGCAGGCGAGCGCCCGATCGCTCAGCGGCAGCGCGATCCCCAGCGCCCCAAGCAGGGTGCGCAGATAGAAGCTGAAGGCCAGCGCCTCGCCGCTGGCCACCGACACCATCGAGATGATGAAGTTCCATCCCGCGAGCATCCCCATCGGGCGGCCAAGCCCCAGCGAGGCGTATTGATAGGTCCCGCCCGCAAAGGGGAGCGAGGCGCCCATCTCGGCGTAGAGCAGGGACGGATAGACGCTCACCGCCAGCGCCGCCAATGTCGCCAGGATCACGGCGGGGCCGAGCATCCCCACCACGTTGGCCCCCACCGTGAACAACCCGACCCCGATCACCGTGCCCACGGTGATGGTGATGGTCTCCCGCAGCCCCAGGCAGCGCCTGAGCCCGGCCTGCGGCGACGGGCCGTCTTTGTGTTCGTTTTGCATGTCGGACACCCCCAATGATTTCTCATCATCCTATGCCAAAACGGGAAAAAAGGGTTCCGACGGCAAGAAATTGCCCGTCTTTCCGGCCCGGCGCAAAAAAGCGGCCGCAAGGACAATCCTTGCGGCCGCTTTAAAACTGGAGGGAGCGTTTTCGCTCCTAGGTGATTTTGATCTGCTCGGGCCCCCCGGCGCGAAAGCGGGTGATATAGCGAAACCCCGCCCCCTTTGCCAGCTCCAGCGCCTCGGGAATCCGGTTGCCGAGCTCCCAGGCGCTGTGCGCGTCCGAGCCGGCGCTCAGCAGCTCGCCGCCGAGCTCGCGGTAGCGGGTCAGCACATCCAGCCCCCAGGGGTGCTCCCGCCAGGCGGAGGTGTTGACCTCCAGCGCCTGGCCGTGGGTGATCAGGTGTTTAAAAATTGCGTCAAAGGCGTCGGGCGCGTCCCGGTAGCGGACCGCCCGGTCCTCCCAGGGGGCGTGCTTGCAGACGAAGTCGTAGTGCCCGAGCACCTGGAAGTAGGGGCAGGTGCCGAGGAGCTTCGCCGTCTGCTCGAGGTAGCAGCGCACCACCTCCCGCTTCCCGCCGCGGCTGTAAAACTGCGGGACGTAGGCCCCCACCCCGCCGACCGAATGGACCGAGCCGATGACGTAGTCGAGCTCCATCCCCTCGATCAGCGCCCGGGAGCGGGCGGAGGTACCGCTATCCTCCAGGCTCACCTCGGCCCCGCGCAGCACGGTGAGCCCCTTCCCTTCGGGAGAGAATTCCTCCACCGCCCGTTTACAGCGGGTGAAGTCGGCGGGCGCCTTCCCCTCGGCGACCCCCGCGCGGTCGAGATCGACATGCTCGGTGAAGCCAAGGGTGCCAATGCCGCGCGCGAGCGCCGCCTCCATCATCGCCAGCGGCGGATCGTCGGCGTCATAGGAGCAGTCTGAATGGGTATGTAAATCCAGCATGAGCGGCCCTCCCCGTCAAAGTATCGTTTACATGGTGATTTCTTTTCCGTTGCTCAGGCGGTTGAAAATCAGCAGTGAGGCGACCGTCAGCACCGTCAGCACGGTCGCCATGGCCGCGGCGATCCCGTAGTTGCCCCGGATGATCTGGGTGTATACCGCCACCGTCAGGGTCTGTGTTTTTCCGGTGTAGAGGATGATCGCCGTGGACAGCTCGCTGATCATGGTGACCCAGCTGAGGATCGCCCCCGCGAGGACGCCGGAGGCCATCATCGGCACCGTGATCCTGAAGAAGGTTTTGATCTTGCTGCTGCCCAGCGACAGGGCGGCCTCCTCGATGCTGATCGGGATCTGCTGCAAAATCGCCACCGACGAACGGGTGGTATAAGGCAGGCGCCGGATGATCAGCGCGATGACCATGATGGTCATGGTGCCGCTGAGCAGGATAGGCCGGGTGTTGAAGGCGGTGAGCATGGCGATACCGACCACCGTTCCGGGGATCACATAGGGGATCATCGAGATCACGTCCACCGTATTGGTGACGAGGTTGCGCCGGCGCACGGTGACATAGGCCATCAGCACGGCGATGAACACCACGCATGCGAGCGCCACCACCGGGATGATCAGGGTGTTGCGGATGCTGTTGCCAAGGCGGTCGACCATCTTCACGTAGCTGTCGAACGAGTATCCCTTGACAAAGGTGACCCCCTTGGTTTTGAGGAAGGAGGTATAGGTGACGTAGACCTGCGGCAGGATCGAAATCCCCACCACCAGGTAGCAGATTGCGTGCACGATGATTTTTGCCGCGCCCTTGAGCTCCTTCTCCTCGATCGGGTGGAGGGAATTCATGGAAAAGGCCTTTTTTGTCCCGACATACTTCTGGATCAGGAATACGACGGTGGTGATGGCCAGCGCGATGATCGCGATGGCCGAGGCGAAGCCCTTGTTTTTGGAGACCTCGCCGATGAATTCGCTGTAAAGGATGACCGGGAAGGTGCGGTACCCCTCGCCGATGAGCATGGGCGTGCCGAAGTCGGAGAGCGCGCACATGAACACCATCAAAGCGGCGGCCAGCACGGTGGGCATGATGAGCGGCAGCACCACGGTAAAGAAACGCCTGAAGCCGGTGCGGCCCATGTTGGCGCTGGCCTCCATCAGGGAGTTGTCCACCTTGCGCAGCGCCCCCTGCACATACAGGAAGATGAGGCTGTAGAGCTGGGTGGTAAAGACCAGGAGAATCCCCCCAAAGCCGTAGATATCCGGCATTTGGATCCCCAGCAGGCCGCCAAAGAACTTGGTGATGACCCCGTTGCGCCCCAGCAGCAGGATCCAGGAATACGCGCCCACAAAGGGGGCGGACATCGAGGAGATGATGATCAGGATGCTCAGCAGCTTCTTTCCCTTGATCTTATAGACCGTCAGGAAATAGGCCAAGGGCACCCCGGCGAGCAGCGAGGTGGCCGTCGCCGCGATCGACACCTTGAAGGAATTGCTCAGCGTCGACGAGTAATAGGGCTTGGAGAAAAAGCGGATGAAATGCTCAAAGGAAAACCGGCCGGTTTCGGTGCTGGTAAAGGCCATCGCCGTCAGGTTGGCCAGCGGGAACAGCAGGAACAGGCCATAGAAGCCCAGCATCAGCAGCGTTATGCCGCCCCAGGCATCGAGGCGGAATTTGTTGTTGTTTTTCATGACGCTTCCCCCCTGAGGAGGTTGCGGCTGCCGTCCCCGGTGAACAGGTTGATCTTTTCCTTTTTGACCATGAGGTTCACCGCGGTCCCGGCGGGGATCAGCTCCTCCATCGTGGATTCCTGGATCAGCTCGATCTTCTCCCCGCCCGACAGGCGGATGATATAATGGGTATTGAGCCCCAGATAGATGCTGTCCAGCACCGTGCCGCGCAGCCCGGTTTCCCCGTCGGCGATGACGATCTCCTCCGGGCGCACCGATACCTTGAGCGGCTGGTCGCCGATCTTGTCCCACATGCCGTTTTGCAGCAGATACCCCTGGTCCAGCCGCAGCTTCCCGTCGCGGTATTCCCCCTCGAGCACATTGGTGCGCCCGATGAAGGTCGCGACAAAGAGGTTGCGGGGCCGCTGGTAGATGTCCTTGGGGGTGCCCAGATGCTGGATCACGCCGTCCTTCATCACCGCGATGGTGTCGCTG
This sequence comes from Harryflintia acetispora, assembly GCA_004340125.1. Classification (GTDB taxonomy): domain Bacteria; phylum Bacillota; class Clostridia; order Oscillospirales; family Ruminococcaceae; genus Harryflintia; species Harryflintia acetispora. The sequence goes on from SLUK01000004.1 coordinate 160,069, forward strand.
ATGGACATGGCCTCCTCCTGGTCGTGGGTGACGTAGACGGTGGTGATCCCCACCTCCTTCTGGATGTCCCGGATGGCCTGGCGCATCTCCAGGCGCAGCTTGGCGTCCAGGTTGGAGAGCGGCTCGTCCATGAGCAGCACGTCCGGGCGGATCGCCAGCGCTCTCGCCAGCGCCACGCGCTGCTGCTGCCCGCCCGACAGGTTTTCAGGCAGCCGGTCGGCGTACTGGTCGATCTGCATGAGCTTTAAAAAGCGCTGTGCCTCGGCGGTCACCTGGGATTTTGGAATCTTGCGGTTTTTCAGCCCGAACTCCACGTTCTGGCGCACCGTCATGTGGGGGAAGATGGCATAGTTCTGGAACACCATGCCGATGTTGCGCCGGCTCGGGTCGATGTCGTTGATCCGCCGCTCGTTAAAGTAGAAGTCCCCGCCCTCGATCGAATTGAAGCCCGCGATCATCCGCAGCAGGGTGGTCTTCCCGCAGCCGGAGGGCCCCAGCAGGGTAAAGAGCTCCCCATCCCGGATGTCCAGGTTCAGCCCGGAGATCACCGTATTGCTCCCATATTTTTTTACCGCGTTGGATATTTTAATTTTACTCATCCTGCACACCTGCATTTCATATTGATGGGTCCCTTTAAAAGCGGCGAGGCTTTGGAGTGTTCCAAAGCCTCACCGTTTCCGAAAACCGAATCAGCCGGGGTATACATCCTGGAACACATCCATATACCGGTTGACAATCGTCTGGCTGTTGCCGTCGTAGAATTCCTTGTCCTCGTGCAGCACATTGATCTCCGACGCGGGCACGAAGTAGTCCGGATATTCGACGTCGTCGCGCGCCGGGCGGATCCCCAGCTCGGAGCAGAAGATGTTCTGCACCTCCTTGGTCATGATAAAATCCAAAAACAGCTTGCCGTTTTCCGGGTGCTTGCAGTTTTTGATCAGCCCCGAGGTGCTCGGGTCCACGCTGACCCCTTCCTTGGCGTAGACCACCTTGATGGGTGCGCCGTCCCGCACCAGGGTGATCCCCGCCTCCTCATAGGAGGTGCCGACCACCATCTCGCCGTCCGCGACGGCTTTCCAGACAGCGCCCGAGCCGGACTGGAGCTTCCCGTCGAGATTCTCAATAAACCTGGCGATGAAATCCCAGCCGGCCGCCTCATCCCCGCCGCCGATGCCCTCCAGCATGGAGACGATGTGGGCGTAGGCGTTGGAGGACACGGTCGGGTCTGCGAAAGCGATCTTGCCCTTGAGCGCGGGGTTGAGCAGGTCCTCGTAGCCGTTGATTTCGATGTCTCCGATCAGGTCGGTGTTCACCACGATGATGGTGGCGTCCACGTTGTGATTGGTGATATAGCCGGTGGTGTTTTTGCAGGTATCAATCAGTTCGCTGTCGTTTGAGGTTACATAATCCTCAAAGACGTCGCGGTACTGGCTGTAGGTGGAGGCTCCGCCGCCGAAGATGACGTCGGCATAGGGCGCTTCCTTCTCGGCATCGGCCCTCGCCACGATCTCGCCGGTATTTCCGGTGATCACTTCGCAGTCGATCCCATACTTTTCCGAGAAGAGCGGGACCACCGCGTTGATCTGCGCCTCGGTCGAAGGGGAGTAGATCACGAGCTTCTTTTCCGCATCCCCCACCGTACCGCTGTCCCCCTGTCCGCCCGCCTCGCTCGCCGGGGCTTGTGATCCGCTCTCCGGCTGCGATGAGGGCTCGGACGAGCCGCTCTTGCATCCGGCGGCCGAGGCCGCGATCATCGCGATGGAAAGCGCCAGCGCCAACCTTCTAAACCGTTTCATGAAGTCTCCTCCTTTGTTATCTGGATTTCTTGTCTTCATGATACCATCGCGGTATTTCGTTGAAAATACCAGAAAACTGTCTGTTTTGGAGAAAATTCTGCTCTATTTGATATATTTCAGGAATTCCCCCGCGCTGCATCCCAGATATTTGCGGAAGACGGTGTTAAAGTATTTATAGTCGTGGAAGCCGCATTCCTCCCCGATCTGCTGCACCCGCTTGCCGGAATGCAGCAGCAGCCCGATCGCCTTTTGGATCCGCAGGCGGTTGAGGTAATCGTTGAAGTTGATCCCCACCACCTCCTTGAATTTGCGGGTGAGGAAGGTATCGCTGTAGCAGAGCAGGCGCGCCAGGTCGCAGACGGTGATCTTTTCGGCATAGTGCCCCTCGACATATTCCAGCATGGCGCGCACCGCCTCGTTTTTGACCCGCGCGTCCCGCAGCTGGGCCAGCAGGTCCACCTGCCGCAGCTCGTCCTGCTTTGCTAGCGTCTGCCGGAACATGGCGGTGCGCTGCCGCTCGACCTTGGCCGATTCGATCGCCTCGCCCAGGCGCCCGAAGTCCACGGGCTTGAGCAGGTAGCTGCTCACCCCATAGCGCATGGCCGTCTGCGCGAATTCAAAATCCGCGTAGCCGCTGAGGATGATCGGCGCGTAGCCGCACTGCTCCTGGGTGCTTTCCAGCACCTGCAAGCCGCCGAGCACCGGCATGTTGATGTCCAGGATCACGATGTCCGGACGGTGCTCCAGGATTTTTTGCACCGCCTCCTCCCCGTCCCCGGCCTCGAGCGGCTCGCTGCAGTCGAGCGCCCGCCAGTTCATGGAATAGATCAGCCCCCGCCGGATGACATCCTCGTCCTCGGCGACCAGAAGCTTATAGCTCATTTGACTGCCACCCCTCCCCACACCTGATCTTCAGCGTCACCTGCGTGCCCGAGCCCCGCTCGCTTTGGATGCTGATCCCGCTTTCGGCGCCGTATTGCAGCTGCAGACGCCGGGCGATGTGGTGCAGTCCCTTGTGCTCGCCCCCGTCCTCCCCGAGCTGACGCCGCACCGCCTGCAACTGCTCCTCGTCCATCCCCCGTCCGTCGTCCGTCACCCGGAAATAGAGATACCCCTCCTCCACCCAGCCGCAGATCCCGATCCGGATTTCGCGCCGGGAGAGGAAGCCGTACTTCATGCTGTTTTCGATCACCGGCTGCAGCAGCAGCTTCGGGATTGGGTACCCAAGGCATTCGGGCGCGATCTCCATATGATAGCTCAGCCGATTTTGGAAGCGGTAGCAAAGGATTTCCAGGTAATCCCGCAGCATGTAAAAATCCTCCTCGGCGCGCACCAGATGCTGGCTGTCCCGAATGCTGTAGCGCAGCAGGCCGGTGAGCTTCAAAATAATCCGGTCGGCCGCCTGCGGGTCGAGCTTGATGGAGTAGCGGATGCTCTCCAGGGTGTTATACAAAAAGTGAGGGTTAAACTGCGCCTCCAGCTGGCGCATCTCCATCTCGGTGCTCTGGCGCAGCAGCTCCAGGTTGCGCGAAGAGAGCGCCTCGATGTTGTCCAGCATGGCGTTGATCTGGGCGGCGATGGCCTCGAACTCATCGTCGCTGCGCAGCTTGATGCGGTGGTCCACCCTCCCCTCCTTGATCACCGCGATCTCGTCGCGCAGCGCGGTGAGGGAGGCCGAGTTGATGTTCGCCACATTGGACGAGAAGCGCCGGCAGAGCGCGATGGTCAGCAGCAATATGCCCGCGATCACCACGCACCCGGTCATCAGGTAGCCCCCCGCCGGCGGGGAGTAGACGAAGGCGTAGACCGAGGCCTCCTCCCGCGGCAGCGTGCGCCCGTGGAGCCAGTAGCTTTGGCCCCCCAGGGTGATCCTCCTCCCCCGGACCGGCAAAAAGCGGTTCATCCCGTCCACCATCGAGCGGTTGGAGCTGGCGATCACCCGCCCGCCCTGGCCGGTGATCACGCTGGTGTAGTGGTTGCTGTTGAGCTGGCTGTTCCACTCCTGGCCGTCCAGGTAGAGCGCGGCCCCGCCCCGGTACGTCCCGTTCCCATCGTAGAGGCTCTCCACCAGCAGATAGCGGGAAAACTCCCCGCCGATGTAATAGACCGTGCGGTAGATTTCCCGGCTCCTGCCCTTTGCATGGTCCACCTGCACGATCTCATCGAAGTAGAGCAGATGCCGCGTGCGCTCCCGCTCGGAAAAGGTGGTAAAGCGCACCTTCCCCGCGGCGTCGCGCAGGATCAGGTCGGCCCCGACCGGGATGTCCCGCAGCGCATCGTGGAAGAGGTAGGACAGGTGGTTTTCACTGATCGTCCCATCGAGGAAGTCCAGCATGGTCCGCTGCTGGTCCCCGTCCCGAAGATAGCCCTCGTATCCGCCCACCACCCGGTTAAAGGACGCCTCGAGCTGCGCGCTGTAGCGGTAGGACAGGTAGGAGTTGTAAAAGCCGGTGTAGGCGATCAGGGTCGCGAAGAAGCCGGTAAAGCAGATGAAAACTGTCAATATGCCGTATTGGGTGATCTGCCGGTTGAGCTTTTTCTGGTAGCGGCTGGAGACCATGGCGCTCCCCTCCTCAGGTCGTGTTGGCGAGACTGCAATATTAATGTCATTATATCATCTATTTTTTCCCCTGTCCCGACCCTTTGGCAAAATCCGCCCCCCGCCAAAGAAAGCAAAGCGCCGCAGAAAGCCTTCTGCGGCGCTTTGCGTCCTGTCCTTCGGCCCTGTCAGCCGATATACTGCTCGAGCACCCGGGCGATCTGCCCGAGATCGAGCGGCTTTGGCAGATGGTCGTTCATCCCCGCCGCCTTGCTCTGCTCCACATCCTCGGCAAAGACGTTGGCCGTCATCGCCACGATTGGTACCGCCTTTGCATCCTTGCGCTGCAGCCCGCGGATCCGCACGCTCGCTTCGATCCCGCCCATGATCGGCATCTGCAGGTCCATAAAGACCAGGTCGTAATACCCCTCGGAGGAGGCGCTAAAGCGTTCCACCGCCTCGAGCCCGTTGGCGGCCGTCTCCACCGCGGCGCCGGTCCCCGAGAGGATTTCAGTGGCGATCTCCCGGTTGAGGTCGTTGTCCTCCACCAGCAGCAGCCGCTTGCCGGCATAGGAGCGCGCCGGCTCCGCCGGCGTGACGGCCGCCGGGGCCGCCTCGCCCAGGACGTACCGCTTGAAGGCGTAGACGAGGTTGGACTTGAGCATGGGCTTCCCCACGAAGCCGTTGATCCCCGCCGCCCGCGCCTCGGCCTCATAATCGGTCCAGTCGTAGGCGGAAAGCAGGATGATGGGCACCCCGGCCCCCACTTCGGCGCGAATTTGGCGGGCGGTCTCGATCCCGTCCATGCCCGGCATCTTCATGTCGATGAGGATGGCGAAGAAGTCCTCCCCCGCCCGGTGGGCCTCGCTCACCCGCTTGACGGCCTCGCCGCCGCTGAGGACCCACCGGCCGTCAAGGCCCATCTCGTCGAGCCGCTCGCAGGTGGTCTCGCAGGCGATCCTGTCGTCGTCCACCACCAGCACCGGCCGGGAATCCGGCATCTCAAAGTCCTCCGACTCCTCCCCCTGCAGCTGCAGGCAGACGCTCACAGTAAAGGCGGAGCCCTTGCCGTAGGCGCTCTCCACCTCGATCTCCCCGCCCATCATGCGCACGATGTTCTGGCTGATGGCCATCCCCAGCCCCGTCCCCTGGATGGTGTGCACCGTCTCGTCGTCGGCGCGCTCAAAGGGGGTGAAGAGCTTCTCCAAAAACTGCGGGGTCATGCCGTAGCCGTTGTCCCGGAAGATGAATTCATAGCGCCCGTACCCCTCCCGCTGGCAGGGCGTCTCGCGCATCTCCAGCACGATGCTGCCCCGGTCCGGAGTATACTTGATGGAGTTGGAGAGGACGTTTAAAAAGACCTGCTCCAGGCGGTTGGGGTCCCCGACGACCCGCTCGTGCCGGATCCCGTAGTCGTGGATGTCGAAGGAATGCCCCTTCTCCAAAATCGAGGGCTGGGTGATGGTCACGATGTTCTGGATGACGTCCCCCAGGGCGAATTCCTCCTGCGCCATGGTGATCCGCCCGCTCTCGATCTTGGACATGTCGAGCACCTCGTTGATCAGGCTGAGCAGGAGCTTGGCGGACACGTCGATCTTCGCCAGGCAGTCGAGCACGCGCTCCTTGTCGTCGATGTGGGAGGCCGCGATGGCCGACATCCCCATGACGGCGTTCATCGGGGTGCGGATGTCGTGGCTCATCCGGGAGAGGAAATCGGATTTTGCCCGGTTGGCTTTCTTGGCCGCCTCGAGCGCCTCGTGCAGCAGCCGCGAGCGCTCCTCGAGCTGGCGCTGCAGCTCGCGCTGCTCGGTGATGTCGGTGATGTCGATGTAGATCACCAGGTAGACCGGGTCCCCGCCTATGTGGTCGATGCATTCGCCGTTGACCTGCAGCCAGACGTTGCCGCCGCCGTGGTCCACCGCCTGCAGGGTAAAGTGGACGTGCTTGCCCTCCCGCATGAGCGGCAGGTTCTGGACATAGGTCGTGCGGTTCTGGACCGTGTCCAGGTTGGACAGGCCGCAGGCCGGACCGCACTGGCCCTCGCAGCCGAAAAAGGCGCGGAAGCGGTCGTTGGCGTCCAGCAGGTGCAGGCCGTCCCCCCGGAGGCAAAACTTGGCCACGAACCCGGGGATGTTGTCGTAGGTGACGGACTGCTCCTTTTGCATCCGCACCAGGTCGTCGATGTTCGTCATGACGGTATAGGCCACCTGGTACCCGTCCACATATTCATCCGAGAAGGCGGCGGAAAACTTCACCCAGATGTACTCGCCGTTCCTGCGGCGCAAAGGGGTGACCAGGTTGTAGCCGCTGCGCCCGTTCATCAGCGAGTCCGTGACCATATCCGTCAGGCGCTTCCATTCGGCCTGGTCGTTCCTGTAGTATAAGTCGCAGTGGTTGTGGAAGGTCTCCTCATATTCCTCCCGGGGCCAGCCGATGAGCTGGTAATAAAAATCGTTGGCCCAGATCACCGTAAAGTGCTCGTCCAGCAGATGCTTGCTCACGCTGACCCCCAGCAGGCGCATGAGGGTGTTGTATTCATAGTCCGCAGCGAGCGCCATCGCGGGCCGTTCCATGGGTTTTTCCTCCGGCATCGTTGCCATCCTGTTCTCCTCCCGATCTTAGAGCCCGCATGCTGAAAGCGGCCCGCCCGGGGCCGCTCCCTGAAGTTTTCACTTTGTTCATGTAGGTAACTTTAGTTAGATTTTATCAAAGTTGCCGCCGCATTGCAAGGGCTGGCTCAAAATGTTACAATTTAAGCGATAACAGATTGGGAGGAACCGATGAAGCAGGGACGGTATGGTTTGATCTACAAATTCTTCAAATCCCAGATCCAATTCGGATATTACCGCAGCGGCGATTGCCTGCCCTCGATCGAACTGCTGCACGAGGTCTACCGCGTCGCGGTGCGCACGGCGCGCAACGCCTATTTGCAGCTCGAGGAGGAGGGCTACATCAGCCTCTCGCCGGGGCGCAAAACCGTGGTGACCTACAGCGCCCCGCCCGAAGCGGGCATCGCCAACACGCAGGACTACTTCCTGGCGCGGAGGGAAACCTTCCGCGCGATGGGGCAGCTGCTGCGCGCCCTGCTGGTCCCGCTGCTGCGGGAAGGGAGCCGGCGGCTGCAAAAGCATAATATGCAGCAGATCAAAGAAACGGCCCTCGCCCTGGAGGACGGGGGGTTCTACATCTCCTATTTCTGTGGGCGGGAGATGCTGCTGGCGCTCGACAACCAGCTGCTGCTCGACCTCTATCACGAGATCGTCTCCTATTACCAGTTCGTCCACACCCTCCCAAGGATCGTCCACATGGAGCGGGAGAACCGGCGCTACCGGCAGCTGGCGCGGCAGACCGTGGAGGCCTGCGAAGGAGGGGATCGCGGCGAGCTCTTCAGCATATACCTCCAGATCCAGTGGCTGCTGGACGGGACGGTCTTCTCCTATATCGAGCAGGCCGCCAAGGAGCGGCCAGCGCCGCCGGAGCAGGTCCCGTTCGAGTGGAGGGTCTACCGGGAGCGTCCGCAGCTGTGTTATTCGCTGAGCTCCCAGCTGATCTGGCGTATCCTTGTCGGGCAGCAGCTCTCCCCGGGCGACCGCCTGCCCTCCTATGGGGCGATGGCGGAGAAATACGGCGTCTCGTTCAGCACCATCCGGCGCACGGTGGCCATGCTGGAGCGCCTGGGGCTGGTCTTTGCCAGCCAGGGCGCGGGGACCAGGGTCACGCCGCCGGGGGAGCAGGAGATCGACCTGCGCCACAAGTCGGTGAAAAAAATCGCCTCCATGTTCCTGGAGGCGGTACAGATTGTTCGCCTGAGCTTCGATCAGGTCTTTTTGCTTTTATATCCACAGGCGCTGCCGGACGTGGGCCCCTGTGTCGCAAAGCTCAAGCGGCAGCAGGCGCGCGGGGGCGCGCTCCAGCCCTTTTTCATCTGTATAGAGTACCTGCTGGAGGGCTGCGGGAACCAGCCCTTAAAAGAGATCTGGGGGAAGCTGTGCGAGGTGCTGCTGCTCGGCCTGCCCCTGCTGGAGGCGCATGCCGGCGCGCTGCCCGAGTGCACCCTCATGCGCGCCGAGGCCGAAGGGATCATCCGGGGCGTGCAGGAGAGGGACCGCCGGCAGCTGCACGACGGCCTTCGGCAGTTGGTTCTGCTGGCCGCCCCGGCGATGGAGCGCCTCTTCCCACCCGACGGCCCGGAGAGCGCCCGAACACGCCCATGCCCAGACAGCATTTCCAGCAATGTAATCTAAGTATTGGACATATCATAAGCGTTGCATTAAAATGTGGGTGTCTCAAGAAGGGAGGCTTTTATGAAAAGATGGATCCTGGCCGCGGCAGCCCTGCTTCTCCTGTTCGGCTGCTCGGCGAAATCCCCCGCACCCACGCCCTCCGAGCCCCAGGAGCCGCCCGCGCAGGAGCAGCCGGACTATGACGCAGCGGACCCGCCCACTTCCTCGCAGGACCTTTCCGCACCGTCTGCCCGCTCCTATCTCGACCGGCTCGTGGAGGACACCGCCTCGGAACTTACGACGCCGGACATGACGGAATTTGAAAAAGCGAAGGCGGCGTTCGATTACATGATCGAAAACACCGTCTTCGACGAGCCCATCGGCCTGGAGTTGTGGCGTGTCCGCGCCGACGGCGAGGAAGCGCCAACCTTTGTGGAGCAGAGGGCGCTGAGCCCCCTGCGCTTCGGCGTGGGGATGTGCGAGGACTACGCCGCCGCGCTGGCCCTGCTGCTGCAGGGGCTGGGACTGGAAGCGGAATACGTCCCGGGACTGACCTACTCGCTGCAGGGGAACCTGGTGGACCACGCCTGGACGATGGTCAAGGTCGACGGGGTCTGGTACCACCTGGACAGCCAGCTGGAGGACAACGTCTCCCGCAACGGCGCCATCCGCTACCGCTACTTTATGAAAAGCGACGCCAGCATGGCGCGCTCCCACGTCTGGGGGCAAAGCCTTATCGGCTCCGGGCTGCTGACACCGGAGCAGAACGCTGAAATTGAGGAAAACTTTCTCGCGCCGTCCTGCCCGCAGGACTGCCCCACTCCCCCGGAGCATGTCCTCGCCGAAGCGCCCGCGCCGAACCTGCCTGCGCTGAAACAGCGCGTGCGGGAGGAGCTCGCCGCTTACGAAAGCGAGCATGGCGCGCTGCCGCCGATGGAACCCAGCGCGCCGCCCCTCTTCGGCCTCGCGGGCTTCGGCCCGGAGGACGAGGGGTAGACCGCAGCAGACAAAAAGGAGACCATTATGAAAAGAATCATTTCCTTGCTTTTTGCCGCCTGCCTGATCCTGGCCGCCTGCGCCGTCCAAGGTCCGGCGCAGGCCCCGCGCGAAGCCGTGAGTGCGGCTTCAGAGGTTTCTATCGCTTCAGGACAGCCGGAACCTGAATCGGATCTGGAGCCCGAACCGGAGGCGGACAACAGCTGGCAGCTCGACGCGCCGCAAAGCCACGGCATGGACCCGGCGCTGTTCGAGCAGCTGCACGCGGTGTTGGCCGGCTCTCAAATCTACGCCATGGTCACCGCCAAGGACGGAGTCCTGATCGACGAATATTACCAGGAAGGCTATGACGAAAGCAGCGTGTTTGCGCTGCACTCCTGCTCCAAGTCGTTCACCGGGGCGCTGGTGGGAATCGCCATCGAGCAGGGATACTTTGGCGGGGTGGACGACCTTCTGTCCGATTACCTCCCGCAGGTGGCTTCCCTGGAGGAGGGCAAGCGCCAACTCACCCTGCGCCACCTGCTGACCCACACCTCCGGCCTGGAGTGGTACGAGTGGGGCGGCGGCTACAGCAACTGGAGGGAGTTCCAGTCGGCGGAGAACTGGGTGGCGTACATCCTCGGGCGCAGCCTGGTGGCCCAGCCCGGCACGCTTTTCAACTACAGCACCGGCAACACCCATCTGCTGTCCGCCGCGCTGACGGCGGCAACCGGGATGGACGAGCTGCAATACGCCGAGGAGAACCTCTTCGGCCCGCTCGGGATGGAGAGCGTCGAATGGGGCCGCGACCCGCAGGGCATCTGCGACGGCGGCAACGGCATCTCTATGAGCGCGCGAGACGCCGCCCGCTTCGGCCAGCTCTACTTACAGGGCGGCAGCTGGCAGGGCCAGCAGCTCGTGCCGGCTAACTGGGTGGAGGCTTCCACTTCGGTGCAGAACCCCGGTCCCGGTGGACGGACCGGCCAATACGGCTACCAGTGGTGGATCAACTCCTTTGGCGCCAAAAACTACGATACCTATTTTGCTTTCGGCGCATGGGGGCAGTATATCTTTGTCGTGCCCGAGCTGGAGCTGGTGACGGTTATCGCCAGCAACTACCCAAACGACAGCTATGCGCCCTGGCCCTATTTCACCGATTACGTCCTTGCGGCGTATCGGGAGGGCGCATAAGGCGATCGGTCACACCACAGAAAAAACACGTTTAAGCGAAACCGCTTAAACGTGTTTTTTGCCTTCTGCACCCAAAACAAACGAGCACTTCTTCGCGTGCAAAAAACAAAACGGCTCCCCACAACTGTGAGGAGCCGTTTGGGAGCGGCGGCTCGCCGCTGGTGCGCCAGAAGGGATTCGAACCCCCGACCTTTTGATTCGTAGTCAAACACTCTATCCAACTGAGCTACTGGCGCATATTTACTTTTCATGTCAGCCTTAATATATTACCATGCCCATAAAAAATTGTCAAGCATTATGCCGGAAAAAGCGACCATTTTTTCTTTTTCTCTGGCAACTTTTTGGGGGTGCGCGCATATACTGTATTGCGGGACCGCTCCAGCGCAAGACCGGACAGCTCCCGCATATGAACCAACGCACTATCCGTACAGGATGCTTCCTAAAATGATTTCAGCTAAAGCGCCGGACCATTCCGGGGCACCCAAAGGGCGGGGCGTCAACCCGCGGCCTGTGGGCGCCCCTTGGGCCCGGCGCTTCGGCTGCCCGCCCTTCCCAATTTTCCAAGAGGCGGACGACAGAAAAACAGGCGGCGTGAATCCTTCACGCCGCCTGTCGCATTTTTCTTATTTCTTGTTGAACAGCTCCATGATATCGAAGAAGGCATCGTCGTCGATCCCGGTCTCTTCCTCTTCCTTCTTCTGCTCCTCGGGAGCCTTCTCACTCTCCTGGGCCTTGGCGCCGAATTGTTGCTGCTGGCGGGCGACAGGGGGTTCAAAGTTATTGCCGCTGTCAAAGCCGGTCGCGATCACGGTGACCATCATCTGATCCTTGAGGTTGTCGTCGAACGCCGCGCCCCAGATCAGGTTGACGTCCGGATGGGCCGCGTTATGTATCATGGTGGAGGCCACGTCGATCTCGTCGAGGCCGATGTCGCTCGAGGCGGTGATGTTGATGATCACGCCGCGCGCGCCATTGATCGAGGTTTCGAGCAGCGGGGAGGCGATCGCCATGGCGGCGGCCTTCTCTGCCTTGTCCTTCCCGTCGGCGACGCCCATGCCCATGTGGGCGTAGCCGGCATCCTTCATGATGGCGGTCACGTCCGCAAAGTCGAGGTTGACCACTCCGGGGATGTTGATCAGGTCGGAGATGCTCTGCACGCCCTGCTTGAGGACGTTATCCGCCGCCTGGAAGGCGTTGAGCAGGGTGATCTTATTTTCCGAAATGAGCTTGAGGCGCTCGTTGGGGATGACCACCAGCGCATCCACATGCTCGCGCAGGGAGGCGATCCCCGATTCGGCCTGGTCCATGCGCCGCTTGCCCTCGAACAGGAAAGGCTTGGTCACGATTCCGATGGTAAGGATTCCCATATCCTTGGCGATCTCGGCCACCACGGGAGCTGCGCCGGTGCCGGTGCCGCCGCCCATACCGGCGGTGATAAAGACCATCTGGGTGCCCTTGAGCGCCGCCGCGATCTCGTCGCGGGATTCCTCGGCGGCCTTCTGGCCCTTTTCGGGGGAGCCGCCCGCGCCGCGGCCCTTGGTCAGCTTCTCGCCCAGCGGGATCTTCACGGTCGCCTTGGAGGTGTTCAGCGCCTGCAGGTCGGTGTTCACCGAGATGAACTCCACGCTCTTCATGCCGGAAGAAACCATCCGGTTCACGGCGTTCCCGCCGCCGCCGCCGATGCCGACGACCTTTATCGAAACAACTTTCTCGAAATCGGAATCCATATCAAAATTCATAGAATCCTCTGCCCCCTACACTCTATTTTCTAGAAGAACAAGCGAAAAATCAGTTCTGTCACAATTATTCCAATCATATAAATATATGTTATCAGATTTCATACCTGAAATCAATACGGAATTGCGAGATATTCGCGTAAAAATACAAGATATTGTGCCCGTTTGCCGGTTCCATGGCGGTTTTGATCCATCATACGGTATATAGAGTGTTCGCGCGGGGGTCAAACCACAAGATAATCCTTCTTGTCGTACCCGCTCCCCTTGGAAGAGCTGCCCTTCGAGGAGCTCTCCTTGGAAGAACTCTCCTTGGAGGAAGAAGAGGATTCCTCCTTCGAGGAGCCCTCCTTGGACGAGGAGCTCTCCGAACGCGACGAGGACGAAGCGGACGAGGAGGAATCCCCTGCGGACGCATCGGACGGCGCAGGCTGAGAGCTTGTCCCGGGCTCGGAGGACGACGCGCCCTCCCCCTCGGAGGAGGACAGGCCGCCAAGATCGGTGCCGCTCTCGGGCGCCAGCGGGTCCTTCGGCCCGACGATGATCGCCCCGGTATTCGGATCGACCTGGATCCCGGTCTTGCCGCCGGCGGGGCTCTCTTCGCCGCCCCCTTCGCCTACGCCTTCCTGCCCGGCGCTCTGCAGGCGCTCCTGCTCATCCTTTTCGATCAGCTCCCAGATGTCCGCCTCATGGAACACGCCCCACTTCTCGATCAGGGTGACGTCCAGCACGCCCTGCGCGGTGGAGCTCATGTTGCTTTGCACTGTATTGTTCACAAACTTGAGCTTGTAATCGAGGTCCGCCTCGGTCCCCAGCTCCACGAGCAGGCGGTTGTCGTAGACGATCCGCATGTTGAGCCGGTTGCCAAGGTCGATCAGATTGATGTTCTCCATCCCGCTGGCGCTGATCGCTTTCAGGAGGGTGTCGAGCATGATGATCTGTTCGGAATTCTGGTTGAGCACATAGTTCCCCTGCTGGGTGGTGTTCACCGTGATCCCGACAATCAGGGGATATTTCTGCTTGTCATAGGAGGGCATTTCGCTCTCGAGGATCTTCCCCGCCGAATTGATGTAAAGATAGCGCCCCTCCGTCTCGATGGCGCCGACCGGCACCGAGGGGATGACCTCGAGCTCGACGGTGGTGGGGAATTTTTTATGTACGTTGACCGCCTGCACGTAGGGCAGCTGGTCGATGACCAGGGTATTGATCTTCTTCTGGTCCACCGAGAAGAGGCTCTGCTTCATCTTGACCCCGCTGGCGGTGACGATCTCCTCGGCCGTGTATTCGCCGGGGTCGCCGGTGACGTCGATCTTATAGACCTTAAAAAAGACCGCGTAGCACAGGATCGAAAGAATGATCACCCCCACGATCCCGAAGAGCAGGTAGTTGAGCGTCATCCGCCCGTGCCGGCGGCGCCCGCGACGCCGGGGCGCCTTTTTGGGGGCGCGCTCACGCTCCCCCTTCTCCTTTTTGGAAAAGAGGCTCAGCCGCGGCTTTTTTTTCGGTTTGCGCTTCCTGCTCGGGTTCCCCGGAGCTTGTCCGGTTTTAGGGGCCTCAAAGGGCTTCTCGTCGATCGGCATACTGTGCTTCCTTCGTCCTTGTGAGATTAACCCGCGGCGGCCCCGTCTGTCCATGCAGCGGAGCCACCGGGTATGTCTTATATTTTAGCAGATATCCCCGCTCTTTTCCACCTTTTTTATTTTTGCCCCGAGGGACCTAAGATTTCCTTCCAAATCCTCGTATCCCCGTTCGACATGCCGGATCTCGCTGATCTCGCTGTCGCCCTGCGCCGCCAGCGCCGCCACCACCAGCGAAGCGCCGCCCCGCAGGTCGGTGCATTCCACCTTGGCCCCGTGCAGCAGCGGTACCCCCTGCACCACCGCGACCCGGCCCTCGACCTTGATGTTGGCTCCCATGCGGCACAGCTCCCCGGCATGCTTGTAGCGGTTCTCGAAGATGTTCTCCACGAACACGCTGGTCCCGCTGCTCAAAGCGCACATCGCCATGAAGGGGGCCTGCGCATCGGTCGGGAAGCCCGGATAGGGCATGGTGCGCACCATGCGCAGCGGCAGCAGCCGGCGCGGGGATACAATGTCCAGGGTGCTTTCCCCGGCTCTGAGCTCGCACCCCGCCTCCTCGAACATCGGGATACAGGCGGTCAGGTGCTGCGGCTCGACGTCGTAGAGATGCAGCCTGGAGCCGGTGATCGCCGCGCAGGAGAGCCAGGTCGCCGCCACGATCCGGTCCGGGATGACGGTGTGCTCGCAGCTTTGCAGCCGCTCGACCCCGCTGACATAGACGGTGCCGGAGGAGTCGATTTGCACCTTGCCCCCGCATGCGCACAGGAAGGCGGCCAGGTCATAGATCTCCGGCTCCCTGGCGGCGTTGTGGATCTCGGTGTCGCCCCTGGCGACGCTCGCGGCGATCATGATGTTCTCGGTCGCGCCCACGCTCGGGAAGGGCAGCGAAATCTTCGCCCCATGCAGCCCGTGCTCGGCGCGGCAGTCCAGATACCCGTAGTCGTCGCGGATGCTGACCCCCAGCTTTTTGAGCCCCGAGAGGTGTATGTCGATCGGACGCGGGCCGAGCTCGCAGCCGCCGGGCATCGAGATGCGCGCGCGCGCGCAGCGCGCGATGATCGCGCCCAAAAAGACGATGGAGGAGCGCATCTCCCGCATCAGGTTATCCGGGATGTCGTCGCGGCAGCACCCGGCGGTGTCCACCGTCATGGTGCCCTCTTCGAGGGAGCAGCGGCAGCCCAGATATTCAAGGATATTGCTGGCGGCGCCAATATCCGATAGATTGGGACAGTTATGTACCACACTGTGTGGAGTAAGCAGCGTCGCGGCCAGTATCGGCAGCGCCGCGTTCTTGGAGCCCTGCACCCGCAATTCGCCCTGCAGACGCGCCTGCCCCTCTACGATATATTTCCCCATTTCCACGCACCCTTTGCGGCTCCGGGCAAAGGCATATGTACCGGAGCCGATAATTACCGCAGCCAAACTGGCCCTGCGGCTCTGCTTTACAAAACCATACTATGCCAAAGGGCGCAAAGCGGTGAAAACCGGAAGGGGTATATTGATCAGAAACGTCCTGTTTGCCAATTTTTTCTCTCCAAACGGCACGCGAGGCGGGCTTTTGCCCGCCTGACGGTGATTTTGCAGCTTCCTGCGAAAATTGCGATTCCAACCGGAATATAGGGCTACAGCATAGCCATCATTTCGCGGTAGATGCGTTCCCCCGCGTCCACGATGGCCAGCTTCCGGGCGTTCTTCGCGAGTCCATGCACCTTCGCCGGGTCCTCCAGCAGCTCGCTGACCAGCGCGATGATCCGCTCGCCGGTCAGGTCCTTCTCCTCGACGACGATGGCGGCCCCGGCGTTCCCGAGCACCATGGCGTTGTGGTACTGGTGGTTCTCGGCCACGTTGGGCGAAGGGATCAAAATCGAGGCCCGCCCGGCCGCCTCGAGCTCGCTGAGCGTCACCGCGCCCGAACGGCAGAGCACGATGTCGCTCGCGGCAAGGCAGCGTGGCATGTCGTCGATGTACTCCCGGATGTCCACATAGTCGCACCCGCCGAGGTCCACCCCCCGCTCGCGCAGCAGCCGCGGCAGCAGCTCGACGCCGTATTGGCCGGTGGCGTGGATGTGGTGGATCTTCCCGGAGCGATAGTGCCAGGCGATCAGGTCGGCCACCGCCTCGTTGATCCGCTGGGCCCCGAGGCTCCCCCCGAAGGTGAGCAGCACGGTGCGCTTGGGGTCGATCCCAAGCGCGCGACGGCTCTCCTCGCGGTCGGCGAAGAGGATTTCCTCCCGCACCGGATTGCCCACCACCGCGTATTGCGGGCCCCCGGCGAGGTACTTCTGCGCCTCGGGCACCGCCAGCAGGATTTTGTCCACATATTTGGAGAGGAGCTTGGTGGTCACGCCGGGGAAGGCGTTCTGCTCATGGGTGAGGGTCTTGTACCCCTCCTTGTGCGCGGTGCGCAGCACCGGCCCGCTGACATAGCCGCCGGTGCCCATCACGATGTCCGGCTCAAACTCGCGCAGCACCCTCTTTACCGCCCCGCCGGCGCGCAGCATCCGGGAAACGGCGCTCAGGTTGTGCGCGCAGGCCTTGGGGGACAGGGAGCGGTAGAAGCCCTTGATGACGACCGGAGAAAAGTCGTAGCCCGCCTTTTTGATCAGCCGGCCTTCCATCCCATTCGGGTTGCCCACGAAGCGGATCTGCGCGTCGGGATGGTGCTTACGCACCACCGCGGCGGTGGCCAGCGCCGGATTGATGTGCCCGGCGGTGCCCCCGCAGGCGAACAGTATCTTCATAAAAACATACCTCTCTAGACTTTTTCATACCGGTTTTGCTGACGACGGCGGCAAAGGCGCCACCCCCCGGCCGCTCCTTAGGGCACGAGCCCGTTCACTCCTTGAGCAGGGTGCTCTGCCGCGAGACGGACAGCACGATCCCCATCTGCCCGAGCAGCATCATCAGCGAGGTGCCCCCGTAGGAAAAGAAGGGGAGCGAAATACCGGTGTTCGGGATGGTGTTGGTCACCACCGCGATATTTAAAAACGCCTGGATCCCCACCTGGGCGGTCAGGCCGACCGCCAGCAGCATGCCGAAGCGGTCCTTGGCCCTGGCGGCGATGACGAACCCCCGCCAGATCAGCAGCGCGAACATGACGATGATCAGCGTCGCGCCGATAAAGCCGAGCTCCTCGCCGACGATGGCGAAGACGAAGTCGTTTTGCACCTCGGGCAGGTAGAGGTACTTCTGGCGCGAGTTGCCGATCCCCACCCCCAGAAGCCCGCCCGAGCCGATGGCATAGAGGGACTGGATGGTCTGGAAGCCCGCGCCCTGCGGGTCGCTCCAGGGGTCGAACCAGAATTCGAGCCGGCTTCGCGCATAGTCGAAGGCGCCCGGGATGAGCAGCGCGCCGCCGATGAGGATCAAAGCGCCCACGCCGGCGAAGACGAACCACTTGACATCCACCCCGCCCACGAGCATGACCACCGCGCCGATGAGCATGATCAGGATAACGCCCGAGACGTGGGGCTGCAGCAGCATGAGGAAGGAGAGCAGCCCCAGGATGATGACGAAGGGCAGGATCCCATATTTAAAGGTCTTGATCTTGCTGTAGTTTTTCGAGAGGATCTGCGCGAAGAGCACCACGACGGCGAACTTGGCGATCTCGGAGGGCTGGACCGAGAAGGAACCGATCCGAATCCAGCGGTGGAAGTCGCCGACGCGGGTTGGCAGGATCCGCACCAGCACCAGCAGGAAGACGGTCACCCCCATGATGGGCAGGGCCAGCTTTTGAAAATGGTGGTAGTCGAAGAAGGCCAGCACGAACATGGCCGTGACCCCGACGACGGCAAAGACCAGCTGCTTGGAGATGAAATAGAACGAATCCTTATAATAGTAATAGGCATAGGCGTAGCTCGCCGAGAAGAGCATGACCAGCCCCACCGTCAAAAGGGAGAGCACCAGCACCAGAAAGACGACGTCGATCCGGCCGGTTTTGATCTTCACCTTGTTTTTGGCTTTCTTCAACTGCTACACCTCTGATTTCAAAGTTTTGCGGAGCCCCGGCTCACTGGAAAAAGAGGGACCATATCCCGAGCCCGCAGCCGGCGAGGGCGACGAGGGAGAAGACCATCACAATCTTGACCTCGCTCCAGCCGGACATCTCGAAGTGGTGGTGGATCGGGGCCATCTTGAACACCCGCTTGTGGGTGAGCTTGTAGCAGCCGATCTGGATGATGTCCGAGAGGGTCTCGACGATGTAGACGACCCCCATCAGGATCAGGATGGCCGGCTGCCCGATCCCGAAGGCCAGCGCCACCACCACCCCGCCGAGAAACATCGAGCCGGTATCGCCCATGAACATCTTGGCCGGGTGGAAGTTCCAGATAAGGAACCCGAGGCAGCCCCCGGCCAGGGCGGTGGCCAGCAGCCCCATCTCACCGAAGGAGAGCAGCGCGCAGCAGAGCATGAAGCCGATCCCCACCACAAAGGTGACCGAGGCGGCCAGCCCGTCGATCCCGTCGGTGAGGTTGACCGCGTTGACCGCGCCCACGATCACGAAAAGGGCGAAGGGGATATAGAAAATCCCCAGGTCCACCTGCCCGAGGAAGGGCAGGATCAGGATGGTCGAGGTGTCCCCCGCCATATAGAGTCCGGCGAGGTAGGCCCCGGCGACCAGGATCTGCGCCACCGTCTTTTCCCGCGCGCGCAGGCCGAGGTTGCGCTTCTTGACCACCTTGATGTAGTCGTCGGCAAAGCCGATCGCGCCGAAGGCGAGCGCCATCGTCAGCCCCAAGAAGAGCCGGGTGGTGTTAAGCCCCCCCGCCCTTATAAGCGGGTCGAGCGGATGGGACGCCTCGGATAAGCGCAGCGCGATAAAGCCGGCGATCACCGCCGTCAGAATCCCGATGATGAAGGTCAGCCCCCCCATGGTCGGGGTGCCGTTCTTGTTCTTGTGCCAGGTCGGCCCGATCTCCTTGATGGTCTGCCCATACTTGATCCTGCGCAGGAACGGCACCGCCCACAGCCCCAGCAGGGCGGTGACGCCGAAGGAGGCGATCGCTGTGACGATGGTCGCAAAGTCGTTCATAATGTGTGTCCTCTCCCTTACCTCTGAGCGCGCGTCAGCGGCCCTGATACTCCTCGCGCAGCCTGCTTACCGATTCGCCGAGCTTCATGCCCAGGCTCGCCTTGAGCCAGACGGTGTCGCCCTCCTGCAGGCTTTGGCGCAGGCTTTGGTACATTTCTTCCTGGGTGGGGAAATAATAGGCCTCCCCCATCCCGGCCCCCTTCGCCCCGCGGCAGAGCTCTAGGCACCATCTGCCGTAGCAGAAGAGGAGATCGAGCCCCTGCGCGGCGGCAAAGCGCCCGACCTCGTAGTGGGCGTCCTTCGCGGTCTCCCCGAGCTCGAGCATGTCGCCGAGCACCGCCACCCGGCGCCCGCGCACCTTCATGCTCCCGAAGGTGGAAAGCGCCGCCTTCATCGAGTCGGGATTGGCGTTGTAGCAGTCCTCCACCAGGGTGATTGCCCCGCAGGGGACGATGTGCTGGCGCATCCCGGCCGGGGCGTAGTCGTAAAGCCCCAAAGCGATTTCCTTTGGCCCGATCTTCATCTCGAGCCCCACCGCGAAGGCGGCCAGCGCGTCGAGCACGGTGTGCCGCCCGATGGTGGGAATGGTGGCTTCAACCTCCCCGCCCGGATAGCGCACGGTAAAGCGGGTCTCCCGCTCCCCTTCCCGGATATCCACCGCGCGCACGTCGCAGCGCTCGGCCTCGATCCCGAAGCGCACGATCCGCTTGTCGCGCAGTTGCTCGTTATAACCGTTCGTGACGCCCCCGAGCAGGTCGTTGTCCGCGCAGAGGATGAGCGGGGCGTGCGGCCCCATCGAGTCGGCGATCTGCAGCTTGCCGCGCAGGATATTTTCCCGGCTGCCCAGAAATTCGATGTGCGCCGTCCCCACGCTGGTGACGACCGCGATGTCCGGGCGCACCGCCATGGTGAGCTTTAAGATGTCGTCCATCTTGTCCTGCCCCATCTCGATGACGGTGCATTCGTGGCTCTGATCCAGCTTCCAGATGGTGTTGGGCACCCCGATTTCGGTGTTCTGGTTCCCCTCGTTTTTGAGGGTCTTATACCGGCGGGAGGCCACCGCGGCGATGAACTCCTTGGTGGTGGTCTTCCCCACGCTCCCGGTCACCCCGACCGTGATGGGCGAAAACTGGCTGCGGTAGGCCCCGGCGAGCTTGATGAGCGCATCCAGGGTGTTGTCCACATAAAAGACCTTATCCTGCGTCAGCGGCACGCGCTCGCTCGCCACCACATAGGAAGCTCCCTGGCGCACCGCCTCGGGCGCGAAGTCGTGCCCGTCGAAGCGCGCGCCCTTCACGCAGACGAAAACGCACCCCGGCGTGATGTCCCGGGAGTCGGTGGAGACGTGGGTGATCAGCTCCTCCCCCGCCGTGGTATAGCCAAGCGCGCTTGCCAGCAGTTTGATCGGTGTCGGCTGCAAAGAAAGTCCCCCTTGATCCTAGTCTTTTCAGATGCTGTCCTGGTCGTGGCGGCTGCGCACGATCTGCTGCACGATGAAGCGCTCGTCGAAATAGACCGAGCCGAAGCTGAGCACCTGGTAGTCCTCATGCCCCTTGCCGAGCAGCAGCAGGATGTCCCCCTCCCGGCAGAAGTCGATCGCCCAGCGGATCGCATCGAACCGGTCCTCGATGACCTGCACCGGAGTGGGGCTCCCCGTAAAACCCGGCAGGGCGTCGTTTATAATCTGCCGCGGGTCCTCGCCGCGCGGATTGTCCGAGGTGAGGATCGCCTGGTCGGCGTTCTCGGCCACCTGCCTGGCCATCTCGGGGCGCTTGGTGCGGTCCCGCTCGCCCGGGCAGCCGAAGAGTGCGACCACCCGCCCCTTGCAGAAGTCGCGCACCGTGACGAGCACGTTGCGCAGCTCCTCGGGCGAATGGGCGAAATCCCGGATCACCGTGAAGGGCAAATCACACTCCACGAGCTCCATGCGCCCGAGTACGCCGTGGCTTTCGCACAGCCCCGACGCGGCCTGCTCGAAGGGAACGCCCACCTCGCAGGCGGCCGCCAGGGCACACATGGCATTTTGCACCGAATAGGCCCCCGGCATACGGATCGCTACCCTCCCGATGTCCGAGCCGTGCACCACGATGAAGCGGCTCCCCTCGGCCGAATAGGTGATGGTGTGGGCGGTGTAATCCGCCTCGTCGCTGCTCAGCGACAAAGTCGCCGCCGGGCAACTGAGCTCCCCGATCAGCCGGCGGCCGTATTCGTCGTCGTAGTTGACGACCGCTTTGTCGCAAACGGTGAAAAGGCGCTTCTTGGCCTGGTAGTACTCCTCCATCGTGTTGTGGTAATCGAGATGCTCGTGCGAGAGGTTGGTGAAGACGGCGCACTCGAAGTGCAGCCCCTCCATCCGGTGCTGGTGCAGCCCGAAGGAACTGGCCTCCATCACCACGTATTCCATCCCCGCCTCCTTCATTCTCGAGAGTACCGAGTAGAGCTGCCAGGGGTCGGGGGTGGTGTGGCGGGAGGAGATGACCATCTCGCCGATCTCGTTTTGGATGGTGCCGATCAGCCCCACCCGTTTGCCCGCCGCGCGCAGGATGTCGCGCAGCAGGAAGGTGATGGTGGTCTTGCCGCTGGTGCCGGTGACGGCGATCAGGCGCAGCCCGCGCTGGGGATTGTGGTAGAAGTTGCGGCAGAGCAGCGCATAGGCGATCCGGCCGTCCGGCGCGATGATCTGCTCCGGGAGTCCCAGATCCCGCTCGGTGACGACCGCCGCCGCCCCGGCCGCAAGGGCCTCGGAGGCATGATCGTGCCCGTCGAAGCGCGCGCCCTTCACGCAGACGAAGAGGTCCCCCGGAGCGACGATGCGCGAGTCGCAGGTAATTCTATCAATCTCCCTGTCGGGCAGGGAGCCCTCGTGTTCGATTCCTTGTAAAAGCTCTGAGAGTAGCATAAGCAAAGTACCGGCCTTTCCGATGTTCTGTCTCTTGCTGGATGTCGGGGACGCTCTTATTCGACGTCGGTCGCGGTCAGCTCGACGGTGACCACCGTGCCCACCTCGACCTGGGTGCCCGCCGCGGGCGACTGGCGCGAGGCCACGCTCGCGTAGCCCTTGCCGCCGGTCAGGCGCAGGTTGAGCCCGGCGTTGGTGATGGCCTGGTTGACCAGCGAGGTGCCCAGCCCGAAGACGTCGGGCACCTCCACCATCTCGGGTTTGACCTCATTGTCGGTGTAGGCGATGATGGTCGCATCCCGTGGGATGGGGGTGGACGGGGTCGGGACCTGCTTGAGCACCTTGTCGCCGCTTCCGACGAACTTGATGGTGAGCTCCTTTTCAGCCGCGAGGGCCTTCGCATCCTCGACGCTCTTGCCCATGATGTTCGGGGCGGTGACGTCCAGGTTCTCCAGCTCCTCGGCGGTATATTTCGGCTCGATCCCGAGATACGGCAGGGTGTCCTCCATGATGTACTTGACCACCGGCGCCGCGATGGTCGAACCCAGCACGTTGCTGATTTCCGGGGTATCCAGGATCACCAGCACCGCGATCTGCGGGTCGTCCGCCGGGGCGATCCCGACGAAGGAGAGGATGTGCTCCTCCTGTGCGACCTGGCCGTCCTCGGTGGGCTTCTGGTCCAGCTTCTGGGAGGTGCCGGTCTTACCGGCGATCCGGTAACCGGCTATGTAGCAGTTGCGCCCCGAGCCGTCCGAATCGGAGACGACGTGTTCGAGCAGCTCGCACATGGTTTCACTGGTCTCCTGGGAGATGACCTGGCGGCGCACCTGCGGCTCGTGGGATTCGACGACGCTGCCGCTGTCGTCCACCACCTGCTTGACCACGTAGGGGGTGACCAGGTTCCCGCCGTTGACGGCGGCGCACACGGCGGTGATCATCTGGATCGGGGTGACCTTGTTGGACTGGCCGAACGAGCAGCTCGCCAGCTCGACCGGGTGGCCGACCAGCATATCTTTCTCGTAATAGAGCCCCTTGTTCCCCGCCTCGCCCGGCAGGTCGATGTCGGTGCCCTCGGTCAGGCCGAAGGCCTCGAAGTAGTCGAAGAAGGCGTCGCCGCCCAGCCGCTGGCCGATCTGGATGAAGGCCGGGTTGCAGGAGTGCTTGATCGCCTCGCCGAAGGACTGGTTGCCGTGCCCGGCGGTCTTCCAGCAGCCGATCTTCTCGCCCGCCACCTCGAAGGAGCCGTAGCAGTCGAAGTAGTTTTCCAGCCCCACGTCCCCGTGGTCCAGCGCGGCCGAGGCGGTGACGATCTTGAAGACCGAGCCCGGCTCATAGGGGTCGGAGATGGCCTTGTTGCGCCACTGCAGGTTCTGCTCGTTGCTCTTGGCCTCGAGATATTCGTCGTTGTCGGTCCCGCCGGTGCGGATGGCGACTTCATTCAGCCGCTCGACGGCCGCGGGGTCGGTGATTTCCAGATAGTTGTTCGGGTCGAAGTCGGGCTTGGTGGACATCGCCAGGATGGCCCCGGTGTTCACGTCCATCACGATCCCGACCGCGCGGTTTTTGATGTTGTGCTCCATCACCGCGGTTTCCAGGTGCTTCTCCAAAAAGTGCTGGATGGTCTCGTCGATGGTCAACACCAGGGAGTTGCCGTTTTGCGCCTCGTACATCTGCTGGTAGCGGAATGGCATGTCGGTGTTCAGCGCCGTCTTGGCCGAGACCACCATCCCCGGTGTGCCGGAGAGCACCTTGTTGTACTGGCTCTCGATCCCGGTGCCGCCGATGTTCTCGCTGTTGACGAAGCCGATCACGGTGGAGGCCAGGCTCCCGTAGGGATAGTAGCGCTTGGTGTCCTCCTTCATATGGATGGCGTTGATGTTATATTGGGTGATAAAGTTAATGATCTGGTCGTAGACCGGCTTTTCGATCCGCTTTTTGATGAACTCGTGCTGGCTGTTTTCCTTCAGGCACTTCTTGCGGATGGTCTCCTTATCCACGCCCAGGATCTGCGAAAGGCCCTCGGAGATGATCTCCGCCTCGCCGTCGCGCACGTTCGAGGGATCTACGATGACGTTCCAGACCGTGGCCGACACCGCCAGCGTCTTGCCGTTGGTGTCCATGATCTGCCCGCGGCTGGCCGGGATGGTGATCGCGCTCATCTGCTGGTCCACCGCCCGGCGCTGGTTTTCCTTGCCCTCCTCGGTCAGCTGGAGCTGGAAGAGGCGGAAAACCAGAATCCCTCCCACACCAATCGTGAAGAGCAGCAGAAGCACCAGCATGCGCAGGCGCATTTTGTTCGTCGGAGCCTTTGCCAAATTTCGTTCCTCCCCCAAAGGTGGTACCGGGCCCGCACGCCCGGCCGTATATGCGCGGTTTTCCCACCAAAAAAGCCGTCGGAAAAACCTGTCGTATTTTCGCAGAATCGCCCAATAATAAATTGAAGAGCTAAGACAAGATGTTCTTAACTCCCCAAGCGCTCGTTATAGTTTATTTTACCGGATCTTAATGTATTCCAAAAAGGACTGAATATACAGGCTGACCTTCTGTCCCAGGGTGGGCTCCTGCACGTCGCCCGCGCCCTCGAAGCCGTCGCCCTCGTCCATGTTGACGTACTCGACCTGGTAGCTCTGCACCTTGGAGAGGCCCAGCTCGTTCTTGGCGGTCTCCTCCACGTTGCGCAGCGAAACCTTGCCCTCGAGCTCGGCGCTCAGGCGGGTGTATTCGCTGCTCAGCTCCTGGTAGCTGTCGTTGTAGTCGCCCACCTGCTTGGTCAGCTCGGTGAGCTCGGCCCGGCCGTAGAGCATCATGCAGATGACCGACACCACCACTGCGATGGCGCTCACCGCCTTGAAGGCGGCCATCCGGTCCCGGCTCTTATATTTCTGGTTCTTGATCAGGTTCAAAGAGGGCTGCGCCTTCGGCGGCTTTTTTTCAAACAGTTCGAAATCGTAGGCGACATTTCCCCGATGTGTGGCCACCGTCTTCCCTCCCCAAACTCATTCGTCAATTCTCTCGATCACCCGCAGCCTGGCGCTGTGGGAGCGCTTATTTTCTCTGAGCTCCTCTTCCCCCGGCAGGACCGGCTTTCTGGGGGTGAGCCTGCCGCGCGGCTTCTTGCCGCAGATGCACACCGGGCAGTCCGGCGGGCAGGTACAGCCTTTCGCCAGCTGCGCAAACTTCTGCTTGACCATCCGATCCTCCAGCGAGTGGAAGGTGATGATGGCGAAGCGTCCGCCGACTGCAAGGCGCTCGAACGAGCGCTCGAGGCACTCCCGCAAACTTCCCAGCTCGTCGTTGACCGCGATCCGGATGGCCTGGAAGGTGCGCTTGGCGGGATTGCCGCCGGTGCGGCGCGCGGGGGCGGGGATCGAATCCTTTACCAGCTGCGCGAGCTCCAGGGTGCTGCCGACCGGCGCTCTTGCGCGCGCCGAAACAATGCTCTGCGCAATCCTGCGGGAGAACTTCTCCTCGCCGTATTCCCATAGTATCCGGGCAATCTCGGCTTCCTCCCAGGTGTTCACCAGGTCGTAGGCCGAAAAGCCCTGCGCGCTCATGCGCATGTCCAAGGGGGCATCCTGGATGTAGGAAAACCCCCTCCCGGCGGTGTCGAGCTGGTGGGAGGAAACCCCCAAGTCCAGTAAAATCCCGTCCACCCGCGCGATTCCCAGCTCGTCGAGCACCTCGGGGATGAAGCGAAAGTCGCTCTGTACCACCGTCGCGGGCAGGCCCTGCAGCCGCTCTTTGATGGTCTCGATCGCCTCGGGGTCCTTGTCCAGCGCGATCAGCCGCCCGCCCTGCAGCCGGCTTGCGATCTCGCGGGAGTGCCCCGCGCCGCCGCTCGTGCCGTCCACATATACGCCGTCCGGACGAATCTTCAGCGCCTCGACGGCCTCGTGCAGCAGGACCGGGGTATGCGAAAACTCCATAGAACCTCGGTCCCCTCTTTCGTTAGAATCCCAGCTCGTCCATCGCGCTGGCAACCATATCCGACGTGAGCTCTTCGCAGCTGCTCTCGTAGGACTGCCTGTCCCAAATCTCGGCGCGGTTGGATGCACCGATCACCATGACGTCCTTTTGCAGCCCCGCGTAGTCGCGCAGGTTCTGCGGGATCAATATCCTTCCCTGCTTGTCCGGCTGGACCACCACCGCGCCCGCAAACAGGAAGCGCTGCAGTCCCCGGCTCTTGGAAAGGGGCAGGGCGTTAATTTTCTCCTCCAGCTGCTCCCACTCGTCGAGGGAATAGCAGAACAGACAATTATCCAGCCCTTTTGTCACAACAAAGCTGTCGCCAAAGTGTTTGAGGAGCTTGGAGGGGAAATTCACGCGGCCCTTCGCGTCTACCGTATGCAGGTATTCGCCGATCAGCATAAACTCCCCCACCTTTCTGTGTGTTTGTGGTCTTTGACCCCACTTCTCCCCACTTTTCACCACTGTAGTTTGATTATAACCCCTATGCACAGAAAAATCAAGGATTATTTTTGCCTGACCGGGCGCGAATTGGTCCAAAAGAAGTGGGAAAACTAGAGCCGTAAACCGATGTTTATGCGGATTGCCAATTTTGTAATTTAATTCCAAATTTGGCGTTTTTTACAAAACTTAAATTCAGCCGTCCGGCCCTTCTGTGAAAAGGGTCGGCGGCGGAAAGCTGGAGGCTGACATGAAAGACTGCCGGATATTCGCACTCGCCGTTATGTGCGCAATGCTATGCGCCTGCACCCAGAGCGCGGCGAAGCTGGAGGACGGGACATATTACGCCGAGATGAGCGGGATCGACCGGTACGGCTGGACCCCTTATGCCAAGATCACGGTGAGCGACGGGAAGATCAGCGCGGCCGAGACCGATTGCAAGAATGCGCGCGGAGAGAAAAAATCACAGGATGAGGATTACCGCGAGGCGATGGAGCAGGGGGTGGACACCTATCCCGAGAAGGTATACCAGCAGCTGGCGCAGGAACTGCTCGACAAGCAGGACCCGGGGAAGATCGAGATGGTGGCGGGGGCCACCGCCTCGAGCGAGGAATTCAAGCTGATGGTGTCCGAGCTGCTGGATCAGCGGGTGAAGGTGGGCGACACCTCCGAGCTGATCGTGGACATGCCGGAGGACCTGACGCACGATTAGGCGGCAGGCCGGCGGCAGGCTGCCGCTCCCTATACGCGAAGCAACTTAGCTTGGTTACAGAAATGCTCAGCCCGCGTCCGGAATGAGAGGGATTCCAAAGGGCCAAAGGTCCTTTGGCGGGGTGCGGGGCGGCGCCCCGCGGTCTTAGAGCGTCAGCGAAAGGGGAAGGGGGAATTAAAGGGCCCGGCATGGTCCAGTGGACCATGCCGGGCCCTTCAAGGGGGAAACCCCGAGATGGGTTTCCCCATGGGCGGCAAACCGCCGCCCCCAATACGCGGCGGCAGGCTGCCGCTCCCTGTACGCGAAGGAGCTTGCCATGACCGCGGCCATGCTCAGCCCGCGTCCTAAGTGAGAGGGTACCAAGGAGGCGCCGCCCCTTTTGAGATGAAAACCAAATATTAAAAAACGGGGCCGCCGGTTACATGAACCGGCGGCCCCATCTTTTAATTAGAACTCGAACAATAACGGCAGCAGCGCCACTGTGGCGAGATAAGAAATCACATTGAGCAGCCCGCCCACCCTGATATAATCCCGGAAGCGATACCCCGCCTGCAGCGTCAGGGTGGCCGCCGGGGTCATGATCGGGGTGGAATAGGTCACGTTGGTGAAGATCACCACGATCATCGCGGCGGCGCGCGGGTCGAAACCGATGTCCCCCGCGATGAAGACGATGATCGGCAGCAGGATGGCCGCGGTCGCCGTGTGAGTCATGATGTTCCCCGCGATGACCGCCAGCAGCCCGAAGATGGCAAAGAGTAGCAGCGGCGGTACGCTACGCCCCACCAGGTTCATGATCGCGCCCGCAATGACCTGGCCCGCCCCGCTGTCGTCCAGACAGTTGGCAAAGCCGATACTCCCCGCCACCAGCACGATGGTCCCCCAGTCGAGATTGCGGAACAGTTCTTTTAAGTCCACGCAGCGGGTGACCACGCAGAGTACCGCACCCAGAATGGCCACCGTCCCGAGCGTCCAGAGCCCCAGGATGAAGCCCAGCACGCACCCGCAGAGGATCAGGATGGAGATGAGCATCTTCAGGGTCAGGCGCTCGCTTTGCTCCTCCCCACCGCTATTTGCCGGGAGCGGGTCCTGCGGCTCCTCAAAGTCGAAGACCCGCTTGCCCAGCCAGTAGCCCACCGTGAGGAAGTAGGCCAGCAGGATCAACACTTTGGGAATCCCTGCCGCCGCGTAGTCGAAGAAGCCGCAGGCGGGATAGCCGCCCTCCTCCAGGATCCCCTGCGCCAGCAGCTGCGGGGTCGAGCCGATCAGGGTGCAGCCCCCGCCCGCGATCGAGGCGAAGCCCACCGCCATATAGGTGTTTCGTTTGCTCAGGCGCCCGTTTGAGGCGGCGACCGCAGAGGCCATCACCGGGATCATCATCGCGGCGGTGGCGGTGTTGCTCAAAAAGGCCGAGAGCGTGGCTGTGATCAGCACGGTCGCCCCGATGAAGAGCCGCTCGCTGCGCCCGAAGAGCCGCACGATCCGCGTGCCGATCAGCCTGGCCGCACCGGTGGCAAAGAGGGTGTCCCCCACGATGATCATCCCGGCGCTCATCATTAAAATGTCGTTCGAGAAGCCGGAAAAGCTGCGCGCATAGGTGGTCACCCCGCAAATCCCCATCATCAGGCAGGCGCTCACCGCCGTGACCGGAAGCGGGATGATCTCGGTGACATAGAGGACGATGGCAATCACCGTGATGATGATCGCTACAGTGCTGGGCTGCACAGCGCCCCGCCCCCTTCCGCTTCGCCGTTTGCCGGGGGCCAGTCCAGCCACCCGAGCCGGGTATAGGGAGTGATGGGCAGCGCCTCCCCCGCGAGCGCCATATCCGCGCACGCCTCGCACAGCTGTACCAAAATGCCGTGGTAGCGCACCGGTATCCCGGTGCGCGCGCTCACCTCGCGCAGCAGCGCGTCCCCTTCCTGCAGCAGCTCGGGCGTGGTCTCAAGGGCAAGGTTGGTGTTGTTGACCAGCCCCGTGACGCAGAGACGGCTAGCCGATTGCAGCTTGCCGAGCAGCTCGGCGACCTCCTCCCCGCTTTCGCACATCGGACGGCGGGCGTTGACCAGCAGGAGGACCTCCAGCTCCTCCACCCCCGCGAACTGCAGGTGATAGCGCCCCAGCGCCGTGGCGCCCACCGGGTCGCCGCCCGCGTCGAAGATCACCTCGTCGAAGTCCCCGTCGAAGACGGCCTGCACCTCGGGCGAGACCACCGGAAGATCGCTCGCCCAAAGGGTATAGGGCGAGACGATCAGGCGCACCCCCGCGCGCCGCAGCAGCCCCGGATGGAAGCCGCTGCGAAAAAACGGGTTGACGATGTCCAGATCCACCAGCGCCACCCGCTTCCCCCCGCCGGCACAGCGCAGGGCGAGGTTCAGGGAAAACTCGGTCTTCCCGCAGCCGTAGCCGCCCAGGACCACCGTGATATGACGCGCCATGCGCTCACTCTCCCTTCCCGCTTTGATAGGGGATCGCCCGCTCCTCCCCGCGCAGCACCCGCAGCGCACCCTGCGCCAGGGCCAGGAGCTCGTCCTCCCCGGGGTAGCAGAGCACCGGGGCCAAAAATCCGACCTGCTCTTGGAGCCTGTTTACCAGCGGCTCGCTGCGGGCCATCCCGCCGGTGAGCAGGATTGCCTCGGGCGGCCCACCGAGGGCGGCGGCCATCGCCCCAATTGCCTTCGCGATCTGATAGGCCATCCCACAAAAGAAGCGCGCCGCCGCCCGGTCCCCCTCGTCCATGCGGCGCTCGCATTCGCGCAGGTCGCTCGTCCCGAGGTGCGCCAGCATGCCGCCGCTGCCCGAAAAGAGGCCGATCAGCTCCCGCTCGGTATGATTGCCGTCAAAGCACATGCGGATCAGCGGCACCGCGGGGACGTCCCCCGAGCGGGTGGGGCAGGCGGGCCCCTCGCCGTTGCTGGGGCTGGTGACGTCCACCACCCTGCCGCAGCGGTGCGCGCCGACCGAAATCCCGCCTCCCAGGTGGGCGACGATCAGCCGGCAGTCCTCGTAGCGCTTTCCCCGCCCGGCGGCGTAGCGCCGCGCGACCGCCTTTTGGTTGAGCGCGTGGAAGATGCAGGTCCGCCGCAGCCCCGGAATCCCGGTGAAATGGGCCTCCTCGCTCATCTCGTCCACCACCGTCGGATCGACGAAGAACCCCGGTATCCCCTGCTCGCCCCCGATCTCCAGCGCCAGGACCGCCCCGAGCTGCGCCGGGTGCAGCAGCGGCGAGGGGGTGTCGGCGAGCATATCGCCGTTGGCGAGATAGGTGCCGCTTGGCATGGGCGGCAGGCGGCTGGCGCGGCCCGCCACCGCGTGGAGCGTGGTGGGGGATATCCCCGCCTCCCGAAGCGCCTCGAGGATCAGGGCCTTGCGCATCCCCTTCTGGGGGAGCATGTCCCCGTTTTCAGGGGTGAGGGCGCGAAGCTGCGCTTCGTCGTGCCGGATGTTTCTCTCCAGCAGGCAATGCCCGTCCTGGTAGACCCCGATCTTGGTCGAGGTGGATCCGGGATCGATGGCCAGAACCCGAAAGCCCCCTTCACCCATTCTCCCCGCCCCCTGTCTGATAGGCCGCGCAGGCCAGCGCGCGCAGCTTGTTTTCCTGCCCGTCCGCCCGGCTGGTCATCACCACCGGCACCGCCGCGCCCATCAGGAGGCCCGCCGTCTGGCAGCCACCCAGCACCCGCGCGGTTTTTAAGAGGATGTTCCCCGCCTCGATGTCCGGCACGAGCAGCACATCCGCTTCCCCCGCCACCGCCACCGGGGAGCGCACCCCCTTGCGGCGCGCCGCCTCGGCGCTCACGGCGTTGTCCAGCGCCAGCGGCCCGTCCACCAGGCACCCCTCGATCTGCCCGCGCTGGCTCATCAGCGCGAGCGCGGCCGCATCCAGGGTGGCGGGCATGGCGGGATTGACCGTCTCCACCGCCGCAAGGCAGGCCACCTTGGGGCAGGATACCCCCAGCCTTCGCGCGAGGGATACGGCGTTTTCGATGATCGCCAGCTTCTCCCCCAGCCCCGGGGCAATGACCATCGCCCCGTCGGTGACGAAGAGCAGTCGATTAAGGTACGGAGACTGCAGCACCGTCACCATCGAAAGCAGCTTGGAGCGGCGGATACCGCTCTCCTTGTCCAAAACCGCCTTCATCAGGATGGAGGAGTGCAGCCGGCCCTTCACCAGGATGTCCACCTCCCCATCGCGGCAGAGCTCCACCGCCCGGTGCGCGGCCGCAGCAGGGGAACCCTCCCCGACGATCTCGCGGCCTTCGAGCACCAGCCCGGCCTCCCGGGCGGCGGCCTCGATTTTCTGCCGCTCTCCGATCAGCAGCGGCTGGCAGAACCCCCGCTTTTCCGCCTCCAGCAGGGCCGAGAGGGTCTGCGGGTCCTCGGGCGATACCGCCGCGACCCTGCGCGGCGCGCCCCGCGCGGCGGCCGCCAGGATGTCGTCAAAGGTCATGGCCGCCGCCCTCCTTTACAAAACGAACCCCCAGCCCGAACGCCTCGCGGTTGAGGGGGATCAGTTTCTCCTTGGCGGCGAAGAACTCGCCGATCATCCCCTCCATCACCGAGGGCAGCACCATCCCGGTGCGCGCGAGCAGGCAGCCGAGCATGATCATATTGGTCGCCCTGGCGTTCCCCAGCTCCTCGGCCATTTCATTTGCCGGCACCGCCAGCACTTCGACGTCTCCCCGGACGGGGCGCAGGTCGATCAGCGAACGGTTGAGCAGGAGCAGCCCGCCGGGGCGCAGGTAGCTTTCAAATTTTACGAGCGAGGGGTTGTTCATCACCACCGCCGCGGTGACCTCCCCCGCGCAGGGCATGGGCGAGGCGATCTCCCCGTCCGAGACGATCACCGTCACGTTGGAGGTGCCGCCCCGCATGGCCCCGCCGTAGGCGGGCATCCAGCTCACCTGCAGCCCGGCCGCCATCGCGCAGCGCGCGAGCATCTTGGACATCGACTGGATCCCCTGCCCGCCGAAGCCGGAGAAAACGATCTGCTCATACATTCTCTGTCGCCCCCTTGTCCTTGTAGACCCCGAGCGGATAGTAGGGGATCATCTCGTTTTGCAGCCACTCCATGGCCTCCCCCGGGCTCTTGCCCCAGTTGGTCGGGCAGGTGGAGAGAACCTCCACCATCGAGAAGCCCTTGCCCTCCATCTGGTAGCGCAGCGCCTTGACGACCGCCTTTTTGGCTCCCCGGATGTGCGCGGTGGTGTCCAGCGCCACCCGTTCGAGATAGTAGCTCCCCTCGTGGGTGGCGAGCATCTCGCACACCCGCACCGGCCAGCCCATCGTCTCGCTGTCCCGCCCGTAGGGCGCGGTGGTGGCCTTCTGGCCGATCAGGGTGGTGGGGGCCATCTGCCCGCCGGTCATGCCGAAGATGGCGTTGTTGACGAAGAAGGTAGTGATCTTCTCCCCCCGGATGGCCGCATGGTTGATCTCTCCTGCACCGATGGCGGCCAGGTCACCGTCCCCTTGGTAGGTGAAGACGATCTTCTCAGGGTCGGCCCGCTTGGCCCCCGTGGCGACGGCGGGCGCCCGCCCGTGGGCGGCGATGTACATATCGAGGTTAAAATAGTCGTAGCAATAGCACGCGCAGCCCACCGGGCCGATCCCGATGGTGCGCTCCCAAATCCCCAGCTCCTCGATTGCCTCGGCGATCAGCCGATGGATGATCCCGTGGGTGCAGCCCGGGCAGTAGTGAAAGGGCGCCCCGGTCAGCACCGGGGTTTTATGAAACGCGCTCATTGCCGCTCCCCTCCTTCCTTTTGACGCAGCGCGAGGATGAAGTCCACCATCTGCTGCGGGGTGGGCAGCTCGAGGTCGTACCAGCCGTGGAACGCGACCGGCTTCTGCCCGCCGACCCCCAGGCGCACGTCCTCGACCATCTGCCCCTCGGAGATTTCAAAATCCACGAAGGAACGCAGCGTTTCCCGCGCCGCGGCGCGCGAAAACGCCTCATAGGGGAAGGGATAGAGGGTGATCGGCCGGATCAGCCCCACCCGGACTCCCATCCCGCGCAGGGTCTTGATCGCGTTCTTGGCGATCCGCGCCACGGTTCCATAGGCGGCGATGACGTACTCGGCGTCCTCGGTGTCCACCTCCTCGACGCGCACCTCCTCCTTCGCCATCCGCCGGTACTTTTCCTGCAATCGCGCCTCCAGCCCGGGCTTGCTGCGCGGGTTGATGACCGCGCGCGCCCGCCCGCAATCCGGCTTCCAGCCGCGGGCCGCCCAAGCGATATCATAGGGCTTCGGGGGGGCCTCCTTGATCTCGACCGGCTCCATCATCTGGGCCATCATCGCATCCCCGAGCAGCAACACCGGCTGGCGGTAGCGCTCGGCCAGCTCAAAGGCAAGCGCTACCAGGTCGCAGGCCTCCTGCACCGAGGCGGGGGACAGGATCAGGGTGCGGTAGCCCCCGTTGCCGCCGCCTCTCGTGGCCTGGAAGTAGTCTGTCTGCGAGGGCACGATGGTGCCGAGCCCGGGACCCGCGCGCATGACGTTGATCACCACCAGCGGCAGCTCGGCCGCGGCGGCGTAGGAGATCCCCTCCTGCATGAGCGATACCCCCGGGCTCGACGAGCTGGTCATCACCCGGTGCGCGGTGCCCGCCGCGCCGTAGACCATGTTGATCGCGGCCAGCTCGCTCTCCGCTTGTAAAAATGTGCCCCCCACCCCCGGCAGCCGGGCCGCCATGTATTCCGGCAGCTCACTCTGCGGCGTGATGGGGTAGCCGAAGTAGAGCCGGCAGCCGGCCTGGATAGCGGCTTCCGCCATCGCCTCGCTGCCCTTCATCAAAATTTTCTTTCCCATGCGAGCACTCCTCCTATCCTTCGATCTCAATGCACAGGTCGGGGCAGGTCAGCGCGCAGGAGGCGCAGGCGATACACGCCTCCATGCGCCCGATGGCGGCAGGATGATACCCCTGCCGGTTAATCTCCCGCCCCGAGAAGGCCAGCAGCCCCTTGGGGCAGGCCCTGATGCAGAGCCCGCAGCCCTTGCAGCGCTCGCCGTCGATCGTGAGGGTTGCCATGTCCATCTCCTCCTTTTTCCGTTTGAGCCCCGGCGCTTTTCAAAGCGCCAGGGCTGCCTCGGCCGCCGACCGCAGCGCCTCGTGCAGCCTCCCGGCCCCGGCCGCATCTCCAATGATGGTGCAGGCGATCCCCGCTTCCCTGAGCGCATCGCAAAGCGTAGTGTCGGGGGACATCCCCGCGGCGAGGACCACGCTGTCAAAGGGCGCGGCATGCCGGCGGCCGTCCTTGGAATAGACCACCATCCCGTCCTCGCAGGAGCGCGCCCGAGCAGCAGGTCGGTGGCGAACACCGCGCGGCCCTCTTCGGTGCCCGGGATGGGAGGCCTTTTCGGCCTCGCCCCGGCGGCAATCAGCACCTGATCCGCCCCAAAACCGCGTACGAAGGGGACGTCCGCCTCCTGGCCGAGCAGGATTTTTACCCCTGCCGCCCGGGCCTCGGCCGCCAGCGAAGTGACGACCGACGCCAGCTCCCACTTCATGGGCGGAACCGCCGCGGCGCGCAGCATCCCGCCGAGGCTCTGCTCGCGCTCCACCAGGGTGACCTCATGGCCGCGCCAACGCAGGCAGAGCGCCGCTTGCAGCCCGGCGGGCCCGCCGCCCACCACCAGCACCCGCCCCGGCTCCTTCGCAGGTGTCAGCGGGAGCTCCCGCTCGCATCCCACAAAGGGATTGACCGAGCAGCGCAGGCTGCCCTTGGTAATTTCATCCTTGCAGCGGGTGCAGCCGACACAGCGCCGGATGGTCTCCTCCTTCCCCCCATAGGCCTTCTGTGCCCAGCAGGGGTCGGCCAGCAGCCCGCGGCTAAGCCCGACGAGCTCGGCGCGCCCCTCCAAAAGGAGCTGCTCGGCCATGCGCGGCTCGGTGACCCGCCCGCCGGTGAGGATGGGGATGCTCACCGCGCTGCGGATCTCGTCCACGGCGCGCAGGTTGAAGCCCTGCGGCTGGTAATAGCTCGGGAATTCCCATTCATATTCGGTGAAGGAGCCGGCATTGATGTCCAGCAGGTCGATCCCAGCCTCCTGTAATGCGCGGGCGACCACCTTGCTCTCCTCGATCTGCCGCCCGCCCAGGGGCTCGAGCGCCCCCAGCCGCGCCAGGAGCGGATAGCGTTCCCCGACCTCTTTTCGGATCAGGGCGATCAGCTCGAGCGGCAGGCGCAGCCGTCCCTCCAGCGTGCCGCCATAGTGGTCGGTGCGCTTGTTGGTGCGCCCGGAGAGGAACTGCGCGAGGAAATACCCGTTGGTAAAATGCAGCTCCGCCGCGTCGAACCCGGCCTCGACAGCATGCCTGACGCAGGCGAGGTAATCGCGTTTGAACGCCTCGATCTCCCCGACGGTGATCTCGCGCACCGGGCACTGCAGCATATGGCAGGGTACCGCCGAGGGGGCCACCGGGGTCAGCCCGCCGTTTTTCTGCGGGCTGGTGCAGCGGCCCATGTGCCCGATTTCGATACAGGCCTTGGCCCCGCCCGCGTGGATTGCCCCAGTCACCTTACGGAACCCCTCGACCGAGCGCTCGGAAAAGAGCTCGCCCGCCCGTTTCCCCCAGTAGCCGACCGGCTGGGAGATGGTGTGCTCGCAGATGATCAGCCCCGCACCCCCCTGCGCACGCGCGCCGTAGTAGTCGGCCATCCGCCCGGTCGGCAGGTGGTCCTCCCCGGCAAAGCCGGTCCCGATGGGGCCCATCACGATCCGGTTGCGCAGATACATGCCGTTTAGTGTAAAGGGCTCGAACAGCTTCTTACAGTTCATCGCGCGCCCTCCGCTCAGCGGATGGTCAGGCACTGCGCCTCG
Organism: Harryflintia acetispora; assembly: GCA_004340125.1. Classification (GTDB taxonomy): domain Bacteria; phylum Bacillota; class Clostridia; order Oscillospirales; family Ruminococcaceae; genus Harryflintia; species Harryflintia acetispora. The sequence continues at coordinate 195,975 of SLUK01000004.1, forward strand.
CGGACCGCCTGCTCACTGAGCTCGTTGCCGATCCCCGGCAGCTCGGGGACGCTGACATACCCATCCACCGGGTCGTAGCTGTACTTGCAGTAGGATTTGATTTCCGGGTGGTCGTTGGAGAAGAGATGCTCGTGCACCGAAAAGTTCGGGATAGCCGTCTCCAGCTGCAGCGCCGCCGCGACCGCGAAGGGCGTGCCCGCCGCGTGCGCCTGCACCTTGACGTCGTAGACATGGGCCATGTCGCAGACCTTCTTGGTCTCGCTGAGCCCTCCGCAGTTGGTCAGGTCGGGCTGGATGATCCGCAGTGTCTGCTCCTCGAAATATTTCGAGTAGCCCCAGCGGGTCTGCACCTTCTCCCCCGCCGCCAGCGGGGTGACGGCCTTGTCCCGCACCACCTTCAAATTGCCGGGGCGAAACGGGTCGAGACACTCCTCCATCAGCAGGCAATCGTATTTCCGGGCGAGCCGGTCCATCTCGAGCGAGCCGCAGATATCCAGCCGACAGAGGTTCTCGATCAGGATTTCCATCCCCTCGCCGCAGCGCTCCCGGATCGCACAGAGCCGCTCCTCGGCGAGCTTCATCACCGCGCGCTTGCTAAGCTCGTGCGCCGTCTGCCGCCGGGAGAGGGGCTGCTTGTCGCGGTCATAGGCGATGAAGTCGCACTTGACCATGTCATACCCGAGGTTCATCACCCGCTCGGCGACGTCGGCGTATTCCCTCGCGCTGCCGCGCGGGGCCAGATCCTCGGCCCAGCCGCATTCGATGTGCGAGGCGTAGCAGCGCAGCTTTTGGTTTTGCTTGCCGCCCAGGAGCTTGTAGCAGGGCACCCCGAGCGCCTTGCCCTTGATATCCATCATGGCGGTGTCCAAGGCGCTCATCCCGGAAAAGACGATCACCCCGCCCCCGCTGCAATGCCCGTAGAGGATGTTCTTGATCTCCTCCCAGAGCACCTCGTTGTCCATCGGGTCCCGCCCGATCACGAGGGGGGCCATGTCCTGAAGCATGCCGAAGACGGCGTGCTCCCCGATCCCGGTAAAGATCCCCGCCTCGCCCAGGCCGCTGATCCCCTCGTCGGTATTGATCCGGCACATCACCGGCTTGCTGGGATAGGTGGAATGCGAAACCGCGGGCCTTAGCAGGAAAACGTCCACACTGGTAATTTTCATAGGTTGCCTCCTTACGCTACGCGAGCACGTTGGCCCAGAGGATGTTGACGATCAGCAGCACCGCAACGCCGGCCGTGGCCGCCGCGAGCGCTCCCTTGATGGTGCCGCTCTTGGCTTCGGTTTGCAGCACCTCCTTGGGCGGGTTGATTTCATCGAAGAACGCCTCCTGTTCGGGGCTGGTCCTGGTAAACAGCGAGACGATCACACCACTTAAGAACGAGACGATCATCCCGTAGATCACCGGGTGCAGCCCGAAGGGCAGGTGGGTGGTGGTCCCGAAGGGCAGCCCCTGGAAGACCGCGGCCAGGTAGAGGGCGGTGGTGACGACGGTGCCCGAGAGCATCGAGGTGATGGCCCCCTCCTTGGTGTAGCGCTTCCACATCACCCCGAAGAGCACCGCCGGGGCATAGGCCGCGCCGAAGATGGCCCCGCCGAAGTTGCCGATGGCCAAAATCAGGTCGCTGCGCCCGAGCGCGAAGAGCATGCCGAGCAGCCCGAAGGCCACGATGCAGATCCGGCAGACCAGCAGCAGCTTGCGCTCCGGCACCTCTTTGCCCTTGCAGGCGATATCCTGGTAGAGGTCCTTGGAGACGCTCATGGCTAAGGTGAGCTGCTGGGTGTCCGCGGTGGAGAGGCAGGCGGCGAACAGCCCGGCGATGGCGATGGCGCCGATAACCGGGTTGACCAAGTTCATCGCCGCCCAGACCAGCGCCTGGTTGGGCGCGACATCGGGGTTGACCAGGCTGACGCCCGACCCGGCGGTGACCACCAGCCAGGCCACCGTGATGGCCGCAAAGGTGGCGATCAAAAGCCCCTTGATCCAGGTCTTGGAGTCCTTGGCCAGATAGCAGCGGGAGAGCCCGGCGGGCTGCACCGCGTTGCCGAAGGCCCACATGATCTGGATCCCGAGCAGCGAGCCCCAGGGCACCGCGTTGCCCTCGCCGGTGGCCGAGAAGAAGCCGCCCCCCTCGGCGGCCTTGGCGGCGAAGGCGCCGAGTCCCACCTTGCCGATGACCATCGGCGCAAAGATGATCGCCAGGCAGATGACGATCAGCACCGTCATGATGGTGTCGGTGATGGTCACGCTCTTCGAGCCGCTGGAGAGGGTGATGATGGTGAAAACGCAGACCATGATGACCACCATCAGGTTATAGGGGATGCCCAGCAGCGCTTCGGTGATGGCGGCGCTGCCGATGATCTGGGTGAGGAAGTAGGCGCCCAGCGCAATGATGGTGACGAGGGTGGACAGCACGCGAAGCCCCTGGCTGCCGTAGCGCGCCCCGAAGAAGTCCCCCAGGGTGACATGCCCCTTGGCCCGGCGCAGCTTGAGGCCGATGAACATCGCCACGAAATAGGATGGGATGACGAAATTCAGCGTCCCGGTCAGCGGGCCGAACTTGAAGCCGTTGCTCACACAGCCGACCACGCCCATCGCCGAAAGCAGGGTGCCGGTATAGGTCCCGCCGATCAGCAGGGCGCCCGCGCCCCCGCTCATGTTGTAAAAGTCGGACAGGCTGGTCCCTTTTCGCGCACTCCAGAAGGTGGCGATCAGGTAAAACGCCAGAAAGGAAAAAAAGATGATCTGGAATCCCAATACGCTCATGTTCTATCCTCCGTTTCCTGTGTCTTGACACCTCGTTGCCCTTAGATGATCTGGTTTTTCAGCGCCCACGCCGCATAGATGATGATGGCCGCCACCACCGACAGGTGATAAATCCCCGCGCCGAAGATTGACAGGTTCATGCCGCCCCTCCTTTCCCAAATTGTCATTCTCTTCTCCTCTCAATATCATCTAAACATTATTTAACTATCAAATTTATTTGATATTAATATATAATATATCTTATAGTAAGTCAATAACAATTGCAATATTTATCTGTTTTCATGACGAATTTGGTTATTTTTTGTCTATTCTATACATCCGCATAAAACCGGACCGGTCGCGGATCCGGTGGAAATGAATTGCGCGCGCGGATGGAAAATGATATACTTTCCCTATAGACAGAAGGAAGGCAGGGATTTAGAACGTGCCAAAGGGAAAAACGTCCACCAACCAAAGCCTGGACCGGGCGCTTGACTTGCTGGAGCTGCTCTCCACCCCCAACAGCTCGCTGAATATCGCCGAGATCGGGAAGGAGCTTTCGGTCTCCTGGGCCACCGCCCAGGCGATCGTCAACTCCCTGTATTCGCGCGGGTACCTGGAAAAGGAGCCGGCGACGGGGAAATACCACCTGGGTTACAAGCTCTTCGGACTGGGGAACCTCTATCCGCTGCAATACCCCTTCCTCTACGCGTGCGAGAAGCATCTGCTCGCCATGAACGCCAAGTGGAAGGTCAAGGTCAACGTCATTATTTTAAAGCCCCGGTTTTGCGGGATCATCATCCTCTCGCAGGACGTCTCCCTCATCCCGAACATGGTCTTTGGCCAGCTGCTGCCTGCCTATGCCTCGGCCAGCGGAAAGGTGCTGCTGGCCAGCATGGACCCCGCGCAGCTCGACGAGTGGTGCGAAGGCTTCGAGTTCCGGCAGCTCACCCCCCACACCATTACTGGGAAGGAGAGGCTGCTCGAGGAGCTGGAGGCGGTGCGCCGCCAGGGCTATGCGATGGAGGTCGAGGAGCTCGCGCTGCAGCGCGCCTGCATAGGGGTGCCGATCCGGGACGTGTCGGGGAAGATCATCGCGGCGGTCTCCTGCTCCTCGGTCAAGCAGACCATCCTCTCCCACAAGGAGGAGATGCTCGCCGATCTGATGGCGGTGGGCACCGCGATCTCGACCGAGCTGGGCTACAGCCCGCTGACCTATAAGGAATAGGCGCAGGACAAAAAAACCGGCTTCAAACCGAAATGGTTTGAAGCCGGTTTTTTTGTTTTATCCGCACTCTGGACAAAAGGGAAGGCTTACACCTTCACCATGTCCTTCATTTCCTCGAAGGCGCTCTCTCCGATCCCCTTGATGTTGAGCAGCTCCTCCTTGCGCAAAAACTTCCCGTTGCGCTCGCGGTAGTCGATGATCAGCTGAGCCGTCACCTTGCCCACCCCCGGAAGGGTGTCCAGCTCGGCGATGGTCGCCGTATTGATCGAAATTTTCACTCTGTTCTCCCCCGCTTGTGCCGTATCTCTCAGCGAGCCCTGCGGCTCCACCGGCAGCTCATATGGATGCAGCTGCCGCGCCCCGAAGTCCAGGTCCGGCGTCGTCACCGCGTTGTAGCCCACCACCCCCACCGTGAGGGCGAGCCCCAGGGCCAGCAGCGTATGATAGGTCTCCGACCAGGTCATCTTCATCGCCGGCGCCTCACTTAAACTCGAATTTCCCGATCAGCCCGGCCGCGAACTGATAGTACCTCTCATAGGCTTCCATCCCCAGCTCGATCCAGCGGCTGTCCCCGTCGTGGTTGCACAGCTTGGCAAAGCAGTTGCCAAGGCACTGGTTGTCCGCCAGGCACAGGCGGTAGACGGTGTCCGACACGCTGTCGTTGAGCGCATCGTAAACATGCTCGTTGTGGTCCTCCACCGTCTCGGAAAAGCTGTGGCGCACCGTGTCCGCCAGGATGGTGTTTTCCACCCCCTGCGCGACCGCTACCCGCACGGCGAAGCCGTACATGAAGTAGAGCTGCCCGATGTTCTCCTCGCTGACCCCATCGAACAGGCTGCTGCCGGCCCCGCAAAGAAGCGGGCGCGCCAGCTCCTCCCCCAGGCGGTTGGCCATGAAGATGTTGCCGTTGAGCTTGTGCCGGGTGTATTCCTGCGCCACGCTCTCCCCGGTGTCGGTCCTCGCGCGCAGCCCGGCGGACGGATAATCGGGCGCGATTTTGACGTCGTCGTCCGGCGCGCAGAGCGCCAGCGCCAGGCGCCCGGCCTCCCCGCGGCGCCAGAGGCATAGCTGTGCCATAAGCAGCGCCAGCAAAAGCGCCGTGAGCGTCCATGCCGTCATCTGCCCGCCTCCTTTCTCGTTTTACTCGCTAATTCTTTGCCAGCGCCTCCTGCAAGGCCTTTGACAATTGATCGGGGCAGGAGGTGGGTTTGTCCCCGCAGCGGATCCCCTCCAGCAGTTTGATAACTTCCTGCGCCTTGCGCCCCTCCACCAGCTTGGACACCCCTTGCAGGTTGCCGTGGCATCCGCCCACGAACTGCACGTCCCGCACCGTCATGTCGTCGTCGAGGGTGACCGAAATGCTGCGCGAGCAGGTACCCCTTGTCCTATAAATATGTGTCGTCATTTCTGTTCATTCCTTTCGCGGAAATTGCGCCGATTTCGGCACAGCCGAAATGGCGATCGTAAGATCGGCAAGGCGAAATTCCATGAGTTTAAAAGATTTATCTTTTAAACTTTTTCATTTCCTTTCGGCGTTCACGAGTTTGTAAGGCCCGTTCGCCCTGGTATGTTTTCAGCAGCGGCTGACCCCTTCCAGGCGCGCCGCGCGCTCCACCGCGTCGGCCACGTTTCGGGCCACCTGCTGATCAAACGCGTCCGGCATAATCCGCCCGGTGGAAAGCTCCCCCGCCGGCAGGCTCGCCGCGATGGCGTAAGCCGCGGCCACCTTCATCCCCTCGGTGATCTCCCGCGCGCGGCAGCGCAGCGCGCCCTTGAAAATACCCGGGAAAGCCAGGACATTGTTGATTTGGTTCTTAAAGTCGCTGCGTCCGGTGCCGACCACCGCCGCACCAGCCGCCAGTGCTTCGTCCGGCATGATCTCGGGGGTGGGGTTGGCCATCGCGAAGACGATCGCCCCCGCGTTCATCGAGCGGACCATCTCGCCGGTGAGCAGCCCCGGCCGCGAGACGCCCACAAAGACGTCCGCGCCGCGCACCGCGTCGCAAAGCGTCCCGCGCAGCCCGGCGCGGTTGGTGATTTTCGCCATCTCCCGCTGGGGAGCGGTCAGGCCCTCGGCCCCCTCGTAAACGATCCCGTTTATGTCGCAGAGCACCACGTCCCCGAATTCCATCGAGAGCAGCAGCTTTGCGATGGCGATCCCGGCGGCGCCCGCGCCGTTGATCACCAGGCGCAGCCCGCCCTTGTGCTTCCCCAAAGCCTTCAGCGCATTTAGAAGCGCCGCCGCGACCACCACGGCGGTGCCGTGCTGGTCGTCGTGGAAGACCGGGATGTCGCACAGCTCCTTGAGCCGGCGCTCGACCGCGAAGCAGCGCGGAGCCGCGATGTCCTCCAGATTGATCCCCCCGAAGCTCTTGGAGAGCAAATAAATGGTGCGCACCAACTCGTCCTCGTCCTTGGTGTCCAGCACCAGCGGGAAGGCGTCCACCCCGGCAAATTCCTTGAAGAGGGCGCATTTGCCCTCCATCACCGGCATGGCCGCGCTCGGCCCGATGTCCCCGAGCCCCAGCACCGCCGTGCCGTCGCTGATCACCGCGACCAGATTCTGCTTGCGGGTCAGCTCATAGGCGCGCTCCTCGTCCTCGGCGATCGCGAGGCACGGAGCCGCCACTCCGGGGGTGTAGAGCAGGGAGAGCGCCTCGGCGCTGTCGATGCGCTCCCTGGAGATCACTTCGATTTTACCGTGCAGCTCGCTGTGCTTTTGCAGCGAGCGTTCCTTGATGTCCACTGTTAGAGTCCTCCCTATTTATAGTCTCAGGCTAGTGCCTGAGACATTTCAAGAGCGCTACGCATAGTCTCAGGCTAACGCCTGAGCCATTCTAAGAACGCTACGCATAGTCTCAGGCTAACGCCTGAGCCATTCTAAGAACGCTACGCGTTCTTTGCTTTGAGCTGGTATAGTTGGCTTACCGCATCCGGCGGGGCGAGGAAGCTGCCCAGCGGGTAGGGGTGCGGCCGGTAGAAGCCGTGGAAATCGGTGCCGCCCGTCGGGACGAGCGAGAAGCGCTGGCAGAGGGTGAGCAGCCGCCCGCGGGTCTCCTCGTCGTTGTGCGGATGGTAGACCTCCAGGCCCTGTATCCGCCCCTCGGCGGCCAGCCGCTCGCAAAGCTCCAGGCTCCCCGTCTCGCCGGGATGGGCGATCACCGCCACCCCCTGCGCCTCCCGCACGATCTGCAGCCCCTTCTCGATGTCCGGATAATCCACCGGAACAAAGCAACTGCCGCCCTTGCCGAAGAGCGCGCGGTAGACCTCGCCGTATATCTGGTTGTCGTACCCCAGGTCGATCAGCGCGTGCATGATGTGCGCACGGTAGATCGACTGGCTGGAGCTGTAGTACTTGGCCACATGCTCCACCGTGAGGGGGTAGTACTGCATGACGTTTTTGATCATCTGCATCCCCGCCGCAGCCCGCTTATCCAGGAGGCTTTTGAGGAAGCCCTCCAGCCGGTCGGGCTTGTCGGGGAGGTAGCAAAGCAGATGGACCTTCTTCCCGGTCGCCGGGTCCTTGCAGCTGATCTCCACTCCCGGGATGACCTGCACCCCGTAGCGCTTGCCGATCACGCCCGCGCGGGTCACCCCCGCCATGGTGTCATGGTCGGTCAGCGCAAGGAAGGAGAGCCCCGCGCGCTTGGCGTAGAACACAATATCGTCGATCCCCATGCTTCCGTCCGAAACCCGGCTGTGGCAATGCAGGTCCGCCGTCATCCATGACACCCCCTGTAAAAGATTGTTTGCCCCGCCGCGCTACATATCCCGCAGCACGGCGCGATTTTTATAAAGATAGTTGACCCCCGAGACCACCGTGAGGACGGTGACCAGGGTGATGAGCACCAGATTGATGACCTGCCCCGGCGCGGGATTCTCCATGATCCCCGACTTTTGCAGCCAGAGCAGCAGGAGCGAAACACAGATCCAGACCATCTGGGACGCTGTCTTATATTTCCCCCATTTGTCCGCCGCTATTACGATCCCCTTGGGCGCGGCGACCAGGCGCAGCGAGGTGACGAGGAATTCCCGGCTGATGATCAGGATGACCACCAGCGGCGGCACCCAGCCGATCCCCATCAGGCAGATGATCGCGCTGACCACCAGCAGCTTATCCGCCAGCGGGTCCATGAACTTTCCGAAGTCGGTGATCAGCCCGCGGGCCCTGGCGATCCTGCCGTCGAGCAGGTCGGTGAGGGAAGCGATAATAAACACCGCCAGCGCCAGCAGCGTGTGCCCGGGCAGGGCGTCCCAGTAGAAAAAGAGCAGGAACACCGGGATGAGCAGCACCCGCAGCACGGTGAGTTTGTTCGGTAGATTCAAAATGAAGGCCCTCTCTCTTTTGTTACTCCACCAGGCTGCCCATCAGGTCATAGTCGATGGTGTCCTCGACCTTCACCTGTACGAAGTCCCCGATGGACAGGGGATGCTCGCTCGTGAAGAAGGTCTTGGTGTCGATGTCCGGCGCATCCATATAGCTGCGCCCGAAATAGCTCTCGGCGTAGCGGTCATACCCTTCGACCGCCACCTCCAGCACCTTGCCGATCATTCTCTCATTGAAGCGCTCGGCGTGGCCCATCTGCTGCTCCATCACGATCTCGCAGCGGTGCAGCTTCTCGCTTTCGTCGAGCTGGCCCTCCATCGAGGCGGCGGGCGTCCCCTCCTCGGCCGAGTAGGCGAAGCACCCCAGACGCTCGAACCGGATCTCGTCCACGAACTCGCACAGCTCCTCAAACTGCTCCTTCGTCTCGCCCGGGAACCCGCAGATCAGGGTGGTGCGCAGCACCACCCCGGGGATCCGCGCCCGGATTTTTTGCAGCAGCGCCGTGAGGGTCCCGCGGTCCCCCCGCCGGTTCATCCGGCGCAGCACCTCGCCGCTGCAGTGCTGCAGCGGAATGTCCATGTACTTGACGATCTTGTCTTCTTTTGCGATCACGTCGATCAGCTCGTCGCTGATCCGGTCCGGATATAAGTATAACAGGCGGATCCATTTGATCCCGTCGATTTTACAGAGCTTACGCAGAAGCTCGGGCAGCATGGGCTTGCCGCAGAGGTCCTCGCCGTAGCGGCTGGTGTCCTGCGCCACCACGTTGATCTCCTTGACCCCGCCCTCGGCCATCCAGCGCGCCTCCGCTAGAATATCCTCCATCCCGCGCGAGCGGAAATCCCCCCTGATCGAGGGGATGGCACAGTAGGTGCAGCGGTTCGAGCAGCCGTCCGCCACCTTGAGGTAGGCGAAGAACGGGAGGTTGCTGATGATCCGCTCACCCGAAAGCGGCAGGTCGTATTTGTCGCCGAACTCGACCACCCGCTCGCCATTTAAGGCGCGGCCGATCGCCTCGACGATCTCGCTGTTCTTGCCGATCCCCAGCACCACGTCGGCCTCGGGGATCTCCTTGGCAACCTCCTCGCGGTAGCGCTCGGCCAGGCACCCGGTGACCACGATCACCTTGATCCGCCCCTCTTTTTTCAGGGTGCAGAACTCCAATATATTCTCGATCGATTCCTTCTTCGCGTCCTCGATGAACCCGCAGGTATTGACGATGACCACGTCGCACAGCCCGCTGTCCGCGCATAGCTCGTACCCGCCCTTTTTGAGCAGGGAGAGCATAATTTCACTGTCCACCTGGTTTTTCGAGCAGCCCAGGCTGACCATTCCCACCTTGATCGGCATTTTCTCGCTCCGTTCCGCCGCGCCCGCCCCGCGAAAGGAGGGAGAGCGGCAATACAATATACAAATTTATTTTATCATTTTTCGCCTATGAGCGCAAGCAAAACCCCCTAGAAAATGCTGTCTGCCCGCCCTTTATTCCTCCTGCTCGATGAACTCCTCCAGATGGCCGGCCACATACCGGATGTCCTCGAAGCCATACCCCAGCCGCATGAGCCCGTTAAAGGCCCGCGCGCGCTGGCGCTCCCCCTCGTAGAGGTCGGGATATTTTCGCAGGATCAGCTGCGCGATCCGCTCGCGCGGGTCGCTCTCCAGCTGCTCCAGAGCCTCCTCGACATACTCCTGCGCGATCCCGCGCCGGATGAGCTCCTGCCGGATCCGCCGCGCGCCGAAGTGGCGCAGCGCCACCATGTCCCGCGCCGCGCGAAGGGCGTAGTCCCGGTCGTCCAGGTACCCCAGCTCCTCCATGCGCGACACCGCCGCCTCGGCAATCGACTCGTCCCCGCCAAAGCGCAGCAGCTTTTCATAGAGCTGCCTGCGGGTATAGTCCTGACCGCCCAGCAGCCGCAGCGCCTTCTGCTTGGCCGCCTGCAGCTCGCTGTCGTACTGCAGCGAGGAAAGGCGGGACGGCTCGATTTCCATCCCGATTTGCAGGCCGCTTTCGGCGAACACCTCGGGGCTCAGCGTGCAGACGAACTCCCCCTGCGAATAGACGGCGAACCGCCCGCGCTTGGTCAGATGGATGTCGCTGATGGTCAACCGGCTCACCTCCCGATAGGAAGGGCCGCGCTTTCGGCGCGGCCCAGAATATTCTATGCCTTGACTTCCTTGTCGTCGGCCTCGACCTGAACATTGACCGGGCCCTTGGAAATTTTGTTGATCTTCTTGGGGGTCTTGCCCATTCCGAGCAGCTCGTCCTTGCGCTCCATCACCTGGCGCGCGACGTCCTCGGCGAACTCGGGGTTCTCCCGCAGATAGAGCTTGACGTTGTCCCGCCCCTGGCCGATCCTCGTCTCGCCGTAGCTGAACCAGGCGCCCGACTTCTGGATGATGTCCAGCTTGACCGCGGCGTCCACGATCTCGCCGTCGCGGGAGATGCCCTGCCCATACATGATGTCGAACTCGGCCTCCTTGAAGGGCGGGGCGACCTTGTTCTTGACCACCTTGACCCGCGTGCGGTTGCCCACCACCTCGCCGCCGACCTTCAGGCTCTCGATCCGGCGCACGTCGAGGCGCACCGAGGAGTAGAACTTGAGCGCCCGGCCGCCCGGGGTGGTCTCGGGATTGCCGTACATCACGCCGATCTTTTCGCGCAGCTGGTTGATGAAGATGGCGGTACAATTGGACTTGGAGATGGCGCCGGTCAGCTTGCGCAGCGCCTGGCTCATCAGGCGCGCCTGGAGCCCCACGTGGGTGTCGCCCATCTCGCCCTCGATCTCCGCCTTGGTGGTCATGGCGGCCACCGAGTCGATGACGGCCACGTCGATGGCGCCTGAGCGCACCAATGCTTCGCAGATTTCCAGCGCCTGCTCGCCGGTGTCCGGCTGGGAGACCAGGAGGGAATCGATGTCCACCCCCAACGCCTTGGCGTAGACCGGGTCGAGCGCATGCTCGACGTCGATAAAGAGCGCGTCGCCCCCCGCCTTCTGCGCCTCGGCCACGATATGCAGCGCCACCGTCGTCTTACCCGAGCTCTCCGGCCCGAAGATTTCGATGATCCTGCCCCGCGGCACCCCGCCGATCCCCAGGGCGATGTCCAGCGAAAGGGAGCCGGTCGGGATGGCCTCAACGTTCATCGACGGAGCCTCGCCCAGCTTCATCACCGCGCCCTTTCCAAACTGCTTTTCGATCTGCGCCAGAGCCGTTTCCAATGCCTTTTCCTTATCCGACATCCTTTTCCCTCCGTATGGAATCCGCACATTCGCGAATGTATGTTCGTAACTGTTCCTATTATACCAACAATAGGGGCAAAGCGCAAGGGGGTGGAGCGATATTTTTACAGGAAATTGGAACACCCGCCCCGGCTCTCGCCGGGGCGGGGTTTCTTTGCCGTCATTGTGGGAAGGCGCGCAGTGTGGGATGGGAGCTGCCGGCAGACATGGACCAGGCCCCTGTCGAGGCAAAGTTCCAGCCGGCAAATTTGGTGGCGTCGGAAAAGAGGGAGGAGGCCATACCGGCGGTGCCCGGCGGGTTGAAAGCTCCGATTTGGGAGCTGCCGCTCCAGCCCCGGCCCACCGCATAGGCAACCCCCATGTCATCGGCAAAGTAGCAAAGGCTGAAGGTCGTCGGGGTGGAGGTGGCGTATTCGGTCCCTCCCGAGATGCCTCCCCGCTCCCCGCCGCTGATGGTGCCGGGGATGGCGAAGCAGCGCGTCACCTTGCTGCCGGCGAAGGACATTCCCTCGATGGCGCCCGCGTCGTAGGTGCCGGTGGAGGTTGCGGCCGGCGCCGTGACGTTGGCCCCGACCGAGTAGCAGTCCCGGATTTCGCCGCCGTTGATCTGCTGGCCAACCAGCCCCCCGGCGTGATAGGTCCCGACCACCGTTCCGTTTTCCACATAACACTGCTCGACCAGCGACCCTGAATCACTGTTTGCGACGAGGCCCCCGGCAAGCCCGCTGCCGCTGTCATACACCGTAAAATTGGTTACCCCAATTTTGCGGATGGTGGCTGAATTTATATAGCCAAACAACCCGGCGTGGTTGACTTGCGCGCTTCTGGGGATGAAAAGGTTCTTGACCAGGTGCCCGCCGCCATCGTAGATGCCGCTGAAAACAGTCAGGCTGTTCCCGCCGATGGGGGTCCAGTCGCCCGAGAGGCTCAGGTCCTTCGTCTGGATGAAGCTCGCCGCCAGGTGGCTGTTCACATGCGCCAGCTGCGCCTGCGACGACACCTTCCAGGGCTTGGCGGCGGTGCCCGCACCGCCCCCGTAGCCGCCGGCGGCGAGCGCATGCTCGCACCCCTCGATCGTCACCGTCTTGCTCGCCGTCACCCCCGACCCGTCCTTGGCCGCCGCCTTCACCGTGATCGTACCGCTTTGCCCCACCGCCGTCACCGTTCCCGT